>NZ_CP083952.1:1667500-2867500 GCF_006442545.2 Mesorhizobium sp. B2-1-8 | reverse complement strand
GCGCGGCTCTGGCTGCTGGCGGAAGCGGCGCGGGGTCGAGCCCGGCCAGCACATGTTCGGCCTCGTCGAGGCGGCCGATCAGCAGCAACCGCCGCACCTTGAGATGGCCGGCATGCGCCGCGTTCAACCGGTCGCCATGCTTTTCCAGCGTCGTGCGGGCCGCGTCGAGCGCCTTGGCCGGCCAACCGAGATCACGCGAGACCAGCGCGATCTCGGCCTCGGCGACGACGCATCTGGCCCGCGCGACGGCCTCTTTCGGGGAGAAGGCGCGCACGGCCCGCCGCAACAAGAGCTTGGCGCGATCGAAGTCGCCGAGCTGCGCCATCGCGATGCCGCGCAGCGCCAGGGCCGGCGCGTCCTCGCGCAGGGCGACGCGGTCGAGCGCGCCGAGCGGATCGCCGGCCGCCAGCGCCAGCGCCGCCGAGGTGATCAGCGAGTCCATTCAAATCCCGTCACACTTGTAACTCCCACCTCGGCACCGAGCCGCCCTAACTTAAGTCAGTACCGTCAACCAGCAAGCCGGCAATGACGGCATGCAAGGGAGAACCAGAAAATGCCTGCCTCCACCGACCTCGACACAGCCAATGATACGACCAAGCACGCCGCACGCCACCCCTGCTGCGCCGGACCGGATCTCTCGGATCCCGCCGCGCCTGCGGCACCCCGGCATACCCAGGCAACACCACACCGCAACGACGCCACGACTGGCCAAGGAGAAGACCAATGACCATGACGATGAAGACCCCGCCGATCGTTTCACGGCAGGATTGGGAAGCCGCGCACCAAAAGATGCTGGTGAAGGAAAAGGCGACGATGCGGGCCAGGGACGCGCTGTCGGCCGAACGCCGGCGCATGCCATGGACGGAAGTGGACAAGGCTTATGTCTTTGAAGGCCCCGATGGCAAGGTGAGCCTGCTCGACCTGTTCGAAGGCCGCCGCCAGCTGATCGTCTACCGCGCCTTCTTCGAGCCCGGCGTCTATGGCTGGCCGGAGCACGCCTGCCGCGGCTGCTCGCTCGGCGCCGACCAGGTCGGCCACCTCGCCCATCTCAACGCCCGCAACACCACGCTTGCCTATGCCTCGCGCGCCCCGCAGGCCGACATTGCGCGGCTGAAGCAACGGATGGGCTGGGACATGCCCTGGTACACGATCACCGACAGCTTCGACAAGGATTTCGGCGTCGACGAATGGCACGGCCACAACGTGTTCATCCATGATGGCGACCGCATCTTCCGCACCTATTTCATCAACAACCGCGGCGACGAGGCGTTGGGTACTGTCTGGAGCTATCTCGACGTCACGCCGCTCGGCCGCCAGGAGACCTGGGAGGACTCGCCCGAAGGCTACCCGCAGACCCCGCTCTACAGCTGGTGGAACTGGCACGATAATTACGAAGCCGGAGCCGACAAGAAATGGGCCGAAGTGTCCGCCGCCGGCGAGGCCGCCTTCCGCGACAAGGCCAACCAGTAGCCGGCGCAAGACTGTCCAGCCTGGGTTCCCCTCCCCCCTCCGGCAGGGCCGAGGAACCCAGGTCCCGACGGGTCGCAACCAGCAAGGGAATAAGACCATGAGCGATATCCATTCCGGCATCGGCAGCGCCGAAAATGCCGCCCCTCGTGGCATCGCCGACTGGCTGTGTCTCGCCGCGGCGCCCACCTTCGCGGTGATGGCGCTGGTCTCCTGTCTTCAGGGTGGCGATGCCGCCATGCTATGCATGGACGCTAATCCCTCGCCGCTGGCCGGCCCGATCCTGACCGGAATGCCTGCCATGTATGTGCTGATGAGCGCTTTCCATCTGGCGCCCTGGCTGCGGGTGATCTCCCGCCGGTAGGCGCCTGCCCACCTCACATGGCGATGTCGTTGACCGGCAGCAAGGGCTTGGGAAGGTCGCTCTCGCCGAGCCCGGCGCGCATCTCGATCTCGATGTCGCGGCAGATCTGCGAGATCGGCACATCGTTGGCGTTGCCCTCGAAGGGGTTGGCGCTGCTCTCGCCGACCTGGTCGAGGGACATGTAGGCCCAGCCCAGCAACGTGCTGAACGGGATCGTCAGCCAGATGGCGATCGAGCCGAGCATGCCGTCCAGTTTGCCCATGTCGGCGAACACCGGAACCACGCCGAACGGCAGCAGCGTGCAGAAGATCATCACGAACATGGAACTGACGATGGCGTATTGCCGGGGATAGGGATTGTTCTTGATGCGGTCGCAGCGCGCCTGCTGGTCGTGGAAGTCGCGGATCAGCTTCGTCAGTTCGACATAGACCTGCGACGGGACCTTGGCGTCCTTGAGCAGCCCGTTGACCTGGACCGACTGCAATTCGAGCAAGGCTATCGCCGGACGAGGCGATTTCAGGACAGCCGCGGTCTGGTCGCCCAGCAGCGGGCGCAAGTCGTCGGCGATCGAGCCCTTGTCCTCCTGGATGTGGTAACGCCGCCGGTATTCGATGTTGGCGGCCTTCCCCATCGATTCCCACGGCATCGGCCGCCGCAGCGCGTATCGCAGCGCCGTCATCCAGGCGATGTGGCGGTAGACGAGCTGCCGAGCCGTCGGCGCATCGAGGAAGTCCCGGCAGAAATTGGACCACATCCGGCTGCTGGCCGTGATCTGCGTGAAAGCCTGCAGCGCCTCACCGCTGCGGGTGAACACCTGCGAATTCTTGAAGCCTGCGACCAGCGACACCGTGGTGCCGAGCACCAGCACCACCGACCATGGCACGGAGAACCCGGCAATGCCTGGCAGGAGGTAAGCCGCCACGGCCAGCCCGCTCACCACCACCATGTAGAGGACGCTGCGCCGCGACCAGAGCGCGAAATCGACCACCTTGTAGGAACGGCCTACATACATTGAATGCCCTCGAAAACGTGGATAGCGGACAAATCGAGCTATCCTGCCGTGACGCCTGGCGCAATTCCAGGAAACGCTCCGCCGCTCTAGCATGCCGCATGTCCGGGATGAATGGCCGTTCTTGGTAGAGAGCCGCACAAGGCCGGCGCATGTGGTCGCGCGCCGTCCGGGTCCTCGGGCTCCGGCCCGGTGGCCTTGAGCGGACCGTCCTTGGCGATCTCGATCGCCGACTGCGGGCCGGGATCGACCGCGGCGATCGACGACAGCCCTTCCAGCCGGCATTCGCGAGGGCGCCTCGCCGCTCACTGGCCCCAGCAATTGCTAATTGACAGGTCGAAGGAAACGGCGCTCACTCGCTCGCGAAGGTGGATCGCTGCGAAAGGCGGGATCTCGACCGTCGGCGTCACCTCGGGAGGATGCCATGCCGACAGTCATTGCCCACCACAACATCACCAAAGATGCCAAGCACTGGCTCAATTCACCCAAGCGGGCGGAGCTTTTCGGTGCGCTCGGGGTAACCAACATCCGCACATTCATCGATCCCCAGAACCCGACCCGGGTGGCGGTGATGATGGACGTTCCCGATATGGCTAAGTTGGCGGGAATGATGCAGAGCAAGGCTGCCGCCGATGCGATGGCCCATGACGGCGTGGTGCCGGAATCCCTCGTGGTCCTGGTCGAAGCGAGGAAATAATCGCTTCGCAACGGCGTCGAGGGGAAGTCTTGGCGTCGTTGCGGTTCGGCTTGACCTTCAAGCACGCGGACACGACACCGTGACCGCGGCGGCGCGGACCGCCGCACGCCGCGACCGTTCACAGTCCAGGCGGCCTGACAAAGCCGTCGGTGAGCCTGGCCAGTGCCCGAGCAATGGCAAGCAGTCTCAGGTCCGCGTGGCGGCGGCCGACGAGCTGGACGCCGATCGGCAGGCCCTCACGGTCGAGGCCGATCGGGATGACTGCGACCGGATGCCCGGTCAGGTTGAAGCGGCAAGCGTGGCTCAGCGCGGCCCAGTACGGCGTTTCGACGCCGTCGACCGGGATCGGCACGCCCGTCTCTTGGTGGAGGAAGGCCGTGCACATCGTCACCGGGCAGACGAGCACGTCCCAGTCGTCGAAGAAGCGCTCCCAGGCGAAGATGAATTCATCGCGCTGGTTGAGCGCCTCGATATAGGCCGCCAGCGACGGCGAAGCGTCGCGCGGCAGCTGGAAGACCTGCGAGTACCAGGTGATCAGGTCCGAGAACAGCGCCCGCTCGGCAGCGAAATCATGCGACGGCAAGGCCTGCCCCACGCGCGCGCCGCCGGCCTCGATGACGGCGGCGAAGCCGGCGATCGCATCGGCGATGTCGAGCGCGACCGGCACCCGGGGAAAAGTCGGCGCCCAGGCGACCCTCAGCCGGTCCAGCGGCGGCTCCGGCGCTTCTTCCAGCGCGACCGGCGGAACCTCCGTATCGAGGCCGTCGGCGCCGGCGATGATGCGGTGAGCGAGGATGAGATCGTCGACATCGCGGGCCATCGGCCCGATGCCTAACAGCAGGCGGAAGCTGCGCGGCATGTCGGGCGGATCGCCATAGCTGCCGGTGATCGGCACCGTCGCCTCCGTCGGCCTGAAGCCATAGATGCCGCAGAAATGAGCCGGTATCCGGATCGAACCGCCGGCGTCGCTGCCGATCTCCAGCGGCACCAGCCCGGCCGCGACCGCGGCCGCGGCGCCGCCGCTGGAGCCGCCCGGCGTGCGTGCGACATCCCAGGGATTGAGTGTGCGGCCGAAGATCGGGTTCCAGGTCTGCAGGTCGCGGAGCCTGGGCGGAACATTGGTCTTGCCGATGATGATGGCGCCGGCCTTGCGCAACCTGGCGGCAATGGTGCTGTCCGTTGTCGGGATGTGATCGGCCCAGGCCGTCAGGCCGACCGTGGTGCGCATGCCCGCGGTGGCGTGGCCGTCCTTGAGGGTAATCGGCACGCCATGCAGCGGGCCGACGGCATCGCCGCGCGCGATCGCCGTATCGGCGGCCTTCGCCCCGGCGCGGGCCGCCGCCTCGTCGAGAGTGACGATGGCGTTGATGAGCGGATTGACCAGGGCGATACGGGCTAGCTGCGCCTCCATGGCCTCGCCGGCGCTGATCCGCCGTTCGCGGATCGCCGCCGCCAGACGGGTGGCGGTCATGAAGGTGGAGTCGTTGGCGAGGGCGTCGTTCATGTCCTTATCCTCCCTGAGGAGGCAACCGGGGAGTAGGGAGCGCGGATCGACCACATTCCCCTATTCCCCTACTCCCCGGCCATCTCCTTCTTGAACGTGTCGAAATCGACCTGCATGCCGTTGAAGATGGTGCTCCAGTGGCGCGTCAACGCCGACATGGCGACCGCCTCCTGGATCTCCTGGTCGGTGGCGCCGGCCTTCCTGGCGGCCTGCGTGTCCGACCAGATGCAGTAGCTGCACGGAATCTGCGCGGCGACCGCCAGTGAGATCAGCGACTTCACCTTCGGCGACAGCGCTGTGTTATCGCTGAGCTCAATGGCCTTGACCTCGGCCCAGGCGCCGGGCAGGCCGGCCTTCGGGAACTGCTTCACGAAGCTCGGCACGCCGCCCATGGTCGACTGGATGTCCTTGAGGGTGGCGTCGTAATCGTCAGCATGGGCGGGAGCCAGGGCCGGAATGGCGAGGACCGAGCCGAGAACCATGGCGCGGGCGAGATTATTGCGAATGCGGCTGACGGCAGACATGATATTCTCCTTTGCTGTGGGTTGGCGCGCCGGAAGCCGGCCGCGTGACCCAGAAAGGATGAAGCGGCCAACCGGAAAGTTCGCCGCCGCCGGATTTTCACGAAGACGTTATTCCTCCGAGCGGGCCGGCCGTGCGGAATTGTAGATGCGCATACCGCGCACTTGGTGCTCGCCATGGAACAGGACGAAGGCAAAGCCCGGCGGGCAGTGGAACGGATCTTCCGGCGGATTGAGGAAATTGCCTTCGAGCACGGTGACATTGCCGCTGGCCAGCGCCCGCACCGGCTCGGCGCGGACGCCATCGCCGGTGTCCCCGTCGACGATCTCGGCAAACAGATGACGCCCGAGGCGCCGCGGTCCCCCCGCCAAGCCGATTTCGAGGTCGTCGGCGTAGTGGGCCAGGAAGCGGTCCCTGCCACCGCCATAGAGCGAGCGGAATTCCGCGACATAGAAAGCAAGACGCTCCGCCACCAGCTTCTGGTGATCCCTGTCGGACAGGCCGGCCGATGCCAGCAAGAGCTCCGAAAGCCTGACTTTGGCGTCGGACAGCCGGCTGCGCACCGTGCCGACCGGCACGCCCAGGATGGCTGCAATCTCCTCATAGCTCGGCGAGCTGCCGAAATAGCGCAACATGACGGTGGCGCGTTGCATCTCCGGCAGCCGGCCAAGCGCTGCCCACACCCAGTCCCGCAGGTCGCGGCTTTCGATCCGGCTTTCGATGCGCTCCTCGTCCGCGAGCTCGCGGAAAACACGGTCGGTTTCGGCCGGCTTGGCGCAGGGCCGGCGCCGGCGCAGCGCCATCAGGCAGTGGTTCCTGAGGATGGAATGCAGCCAGCCGCCGACCGCGGCGGGATCGCGTAGGCCATCCAGCCGTGTGAGCGCGGTGACGAAAGTTTCGTGGACCGCGTCCTCGGCATCGCTGGTGTAGCCTAGCATCGACAAGGCGATGGCATAGAGCTGCGGCCGGTAGCGTTCGAACAGCAGGCCGAGACTGGGCGCCTCGCCACCGCGTGCCGCCATCACCAGCTCCGCGTCGGGCTTGCTACCCTCACGGTGAAAATTGGGCTGCCCCATGTCTGCATTCCCTGCCGCGATCATATCACAAATGGACAGGATGCGCTGAGGGGTCGGAAAGTTCGGCGGGGAAGGCCGGCGCGTCGGACTCCTCGCCAGGAAGCGCGGTCGAATTATGCCGGGCCGGAACTCAGATGCTGGATGCCGCTGCTTGCGGCCAGCCCATGATTAGAACGAATCCGGCGTCCGAACTGTTCTCATTCCGGCCGCTTCCCGGCCCCAAACCGCAACCCGTCCATCAACAGCTTCACCAGCCGGCGCGAGCGGTCGCGCCATTCCGGCGTGTCGGGCGCCGAGTAGATGCCACCGAGCGCATGCAGCACGTCGGAGGCATCGACGTCGCCGCGGATCGTGCCGTCGGCCACCGCCGCCTCGACCAGTTGCCGCAAGGCCTGCGACACGCGTCCCGACGTGTCGGAAAACAGCGTCGAATTGGTGGTGAACAGGATGCGCAGGCTGGTCGCCAGGCCGCGCTTGGTGGCGATGTAGTCGACGAAGCGGTGCATCCACTCTTCCAGAGCGACATCGGAGGGATGTTTTGCCGCAAGCTCGCCGGCGGCAGCGCACAGCGCCTCCGCCTCGCGGCGGTAGACCACCTCGACCAGATGCTCGCGCGTCGGGAAATGCCGGTAGAGCGTGCCGATGCCGACCCCGGCGCGCCGCGCGATCTCCTCCAGCGAGGCGTCGATGCCGCGTTCGGCAAACATGATGGCCGCCACCTCGACCAGCTTGTCGCGGTTGCGCCGCGCGTCGGCGCGCAACGGCTTGTCTGCGGCGGCGGGGTTTTGTTCGACAGTCGTGACAGGCTCAAAAGCCAATTTTTTTCTCCACCAGGGATATGGGGGCTTGAACCATGCGTGGCCAGCCCCCACGTAAATAAACGGAGGCACCTCCGCTTTTAGTGGAGAACCTTTATCATATAATCAGGGAGCCCGGTATGTCACGTCTTTCGAAGCCGCAAGCTGTCACCTTCCCCGCCTGCGGCGGATTGGCTGTCGCCTGACCTTGTCCTTCCCTGCCAAAGCGCCAGATCATCCCCCTCAGCGTCAAGCAACTGGAGCCAGACGCCCATGACCACCCTTCCCCTCTCGCTTACCGTCAACGGACACCACCATGAACTCGAGGTCGACACCCGCGTCACCTTGCTCGACCTGCTGCGCGAGCGGCTTGAGCTCACCGGCACCAAGAAGGGCTGCGACCGCGGCCAGTGCGGCGCCTGCACGGTCCTGGTCGACGGCAAACGCATAAACTCCTGCCTGGCGCTGGCGGTCAGCCATGACGGCGCCGAGGTGCTGACCATCGAAGGTGTCGCGCACGGTGAAGAACTGCATCCGGTGCAGGCCGCCTTCATCGCCCATGACGGCTTCCAGTGCGGCTTCTGCACGCCCGGCCAGATCATGAGCACGCTCGGTCTGATCGCCGAAGGACAGGCTGGCGCCGATCCCGAGCGCATCCGCGAGGGGCTGAGCGGCAACATATGCCGCTGCGCCGCCTATGGCGGCATCGTGGAGGCCGTTCTGGAGGCCCAGCAACAACTTGCCAGAACCGACCGGAGGACCGCGGCATGAGAGACTTCGATTTCGTCAGGCCGGCCACCATCTCCGAAGCCATAGCGGCGGCGGCCGGACCGGGCTCGGCCTATCTCGCCGGCGGCACCAATCTGCTCGATCTGATGAAGGGTGGCATTACCGCCCCCGAACGGATCGTCGACATTACCCGCCTGCCGGAACTCAATCGCATCGAAACGCTCGATGATGGCGGCTTGCGCATCGGCGCGCTGGTCCGCAATGCCGATCTCGCACACGATCCGGCTTTCGCCAAGGCCTATCCGGCGGTGGCCGAAGCGCTGCTTTCGGGCGCCTCGGCGCAGCTTCGCAATGCCGCCACCGTCGGCGGCAATCTGCTGCAGCGCACGCGGTGCAGTTACTTCTACGACACCGCCAGCGCCTGCAACAGGCGCGAACCCGGTTCCGGCTGCTCGGCACTGGGCGGCGAGAACCGCCTGCACGCCATCCTGGGTTGGAGCGATGCCTGCATCGCCACCCATCCCTCCGATTTCTGCGTGCCGCTGGTGGCGCTGGATGCCGTGGTCGAGATCGAGGGCAAGCAAGGCCGGCGCCATGTGACACTGGAGGAATTCCACCGGCTTCCTGGCGACACCCCGCAGCGCGAGACTGTGCTGGAGCCGGGCGAGTTGATCGTTGCAGTGCGCCTGCCGGCGGAAGCAGCCTCCTTCGCCGCTCACGCCCGGTATCTGAAAGTGCGCGAACGCACCTCCTATGCCTTCGCCGTCGTTTCGGCGGCCGTGGCACTTGTCGTCGATGGCGGCAAGATCCGCGGCGCAAGGCTGGCGCTGGGCGGTGTCGCGGCCAAGCCATGGCGCGCGCGTTCGGCGGAAGCCGCTCTGCTCGGCGCCGATGCCGACGAGGCGAGCTTCGTTCGCGCCGCGGACGTCGCGTTGGCAGACGCCAGCCCCTCCGGCGACAATGCCTTCAAGATCGAGCTTGCCCGCCGCATTGTCGTCAGGGCGCTGATATCAGCAAAGGCCGGAACGCCCGAGCGGATCCCGGCCCTTCCTGCCTCACCCTTTTCCTCCATTCCCGGAGTGCGCCATGACGCTTGAACTCAGCCTCAACCAGCAACCCGCCCATACGCGGCAGGGCTCCAGCATCGGCCAGCCGCTGACCCGCCGCGACGGATTCTTGAAAGTCACCGGCACGGCGCGCTACGCCTCCGACAACCACCCGCCCGGCATGCTCTATGCGGTGCTCGCCGTCTCAAGCATCGCGCGCGGCCGGGTCGTGTCGCTGGATATCGAGGCGGCCAAGGCGCATCCGGGCGTGGTCGAGGTGATGACGCCACTGAACCGGCCGGCGCTCGCCACCGATCCGGATGCCAAGGACCATCCCTTCATGTTCCGGCTCGACCTGCTGCAGAACGATGCGGTTCGCTACGCCAACCAGAGCATTGCCGTGGTGATCGCGGAGACGCTGGAAGCGGCGACCGAAGGCACGGCGCTGCTGTCGCCGCGCTATGAAGCGCTGCCGGCGCGCGTCGGTCTCGACGGCGCCAAAAGCTTCGTGCCCCGCGGCGTCGGCGTCGGCAACCCGGCGGTGCAGCGGAAGGGCGATGTCGAAGCCGGCCTCGAATCGGCAAGGACGCGGATCGAGGCGACTTACGAGACGCCGGCCCAATACCACAACGCCATGGAGCCCCACGCAATCGTCGCCGCCTGGGATGGCGACCGGCTGTCGATCGACATGCCGAGCCAGGGCCTTGCCATGGCGCAGGGCCGCATCGCCGGCCTGTTCGGCATCGCACCGCAGAACGTCCACATCCGCAGCCCTTTCCTGGGTGGCGGTTTCGGCTCCAAGGGCATGATTTCCGGGCCGCAAGTGCTGGGCATACTGGCGGCGAAGCTCGTCGGCCGCCCGGTCAAGCTGGTGCTGCGACGCGAGCAAATGTATGGACCGGTCGGTCATCGCGCCCCGACGCGCCAGACATTGCGCATGGGTATGGATGGCGAAGGGCGGCTGACCGCGATCTCCCATCACGCCAGGACCACATCGAGCACATTCGACGATTTCTTCGAACCGGCGGCCGACGCCTCGCACACGCTCTATGCCAGTCCGGCCATCGCCACCTCGCACGATGCCGTGCGGCTGGACACCGGCACGCCGCTGTTCATGCGGGCGCCCGGCGAGGCCACCGGATCGATCGCGCTCGAAAGCGCCATCGACGAGGCGGCCTATGCCTGCGGTATGGACCCGCTGGACTTCCGGCTCAGGAATTACGCCGAAGTCGAGCCGATGACCGGCAAGCCATTCTCCTCCAAGGCGCTGCGCGAATGTTACGAACAGGCGGCCGAGGCGTTTGGCTGGGCGAGCCGCCCGCTGCAGCCGCGGCGGATGCGCGACGCGGATGGTTTCCTCACCGGCTGGGGCATGGGCACGGCGACGTTCCCGGCCCTCATGTTCCAGGCCGAGGCCCGAGCCGTGCTGAGGGCCGACGGCAGCGGCTTGATGGAGACCGGCGCTCAGGACATGGGCCAAGGCGCCTGGACCGCCTTTGCCCAGATCGCAGCCGACGGGCTCGGGCTCGACATCGACCAGGTCGATTTCAGGGCCGGCAATTCCGACCTGCCCAATGCGGGCATCGCCGGCGGTTCGGGTCACACGGCAACGGCCGGCATGGCCATTCACAATGCGGGTGCGGCGGTCATCGCCAGGCTTGCCGATCTTGCCACCGGTAACGAAGCCTCGCCGCTGTTCGGCGCCGGTAATGAAGGTGTCCTGGCGCGCGGCGGACGCCTCTACCGGCGCGACGACGAAAGCCGCAGCGAAAGCTATAGCGAGATCCTTGCCCGCGCGGGCCTTGCCGAGATCGAAGGCCATGGCAAGGGTGCACCGGATCCGGCGTCGCAGGAGGCCTACGCCAAGCACGCGCATGGTGCCGTCTTTGCCGAGGTCAAGGTCGACCCGGATTTAGGCCAGATCCGCGTCACCCGGCTGGTCGGCGCATTCGCTGCCGGACAGGTCATCAATCCGCGGCTGGTGCGCAGCCAGTATTATGGCGGGATGATCTGGGGCGTTTCCTTTGCGCTGCATGAGGAAGCCGTCACCGACCGGCGCTCCGGCCGGATCCAAAATGCCAACCTCGCCGAATACCATGTCCCGGTGAATGCCGACGTGCCGTCGGTCGAAGCGCTGCTGGTTCATGAGGACGATCCTCACGTGAACGCACTCGGCATCAAGGGCGTCGGTGAAATCGGCATCACCGGCACGGCCGGCGCCGTCGCCAATGCAGTCTGGCATGCGACCGGCGTGCGCCCGCGGCGCTTTCCGATCCGGATCGAGGACCTGCTGGGGTGAGGAGCGGTCCGCCCGAAGGAACGGTTGGACCCTCCCTACCCCCTAACTCCAATTCATCCCCCAAGCGTCAAGCAACTGGAGCCAGACGCCCATGACCAGCAAGACCACAATTCCCGTCCATCTCGATATCAACGGCCAGCATCACACGCTGGAACTCGAACCGCGTGTCACGCTGCTCGACGCCCTGCGTGACCGGCTCGGCCTGACCGGCACCAAGAAGGGCTGCGACCATGGCCAATGCGGTGCCTGCACCGTCCATGTCGACGGCGAGCGCGTGCTGGCCTGCCTGACACTGGCCGCGCAAGCCGAGGGCCGCACCATCACCACCATAGAGGGGCTTGCACGGGAGGGCGAACTGCATCCCGTGCAGGCTGCCTTCCTCGAACAGGACGCCTTCCAGTGCGGCTATTGCACGCCAGGCCAGATCATGTCGGCGGTCGCCTGCATCCGCGAGGGCCATGCCGGATCGGACGAAGAGATCCGCGAATACATGGCCGGCAATCTCTGCCGCTGCGGCGCCTACCCGCACATTGTCGCCGCCGTGCGCCAGGCAGCGCTGGAGGCCGCGTCATGAGGGACTTTTCCTATCTTCGCGCCACCTCGGCCGACGCCGCCCGCCAGGCGGCCGCTCTCCCCGGCGCCATGCTGCTTGCCGGCGGCACCACGTTGATCGACCTCGCCAAATGCGGCGTCGCCGAGCCCGACACGCTGGTCGACATCACCCATCTCGAGGGGCTGGACCGGATCGAGATCAACGAGCGTGGCGCCATCATCGGTGCGCTTGCCAGGATGGGCCATGTCGCCGACCACGCGGACATCAAGAACCGCTTTCCCGCCATCTCGGAGGCGCTTTGGCAAGCGGCCTCGGCGCAGATCCGCAACATGGCAACCATTGGCGGCAATCTGATGCAGCGCACGCGTTGCCCCTATTTCCGCGATCCCTCGAATTTTGCCGCCTGCAACAAGCGTGAACCCGGCAGCGGCTGTTCGGCGATCGGCGGCGTCACCAGGGGCCATGCCGTGCTTGGCACCAGCGAAGCCTGTATCGCCATGTATCCCGGCGACCTCGCCACAGCGCTCGTCGCCTTCGACGCGACGGTATATCTCGGCGATCGGCGCATCCTCGTCGATGACTTTTTCCTGTCGCCCTGCACGACGCCGGACAAGGAACACGCGATCGAGCCCGGCGAGATGATCACCGCCATCGAAATCCCATCCTCCGCGGCCGCGCGGCGTTCGACCTACCTCAAGATCCGCGACCGGCAATCCTACGAGTTCGCCGCGGCCAGCGCCGCCGTCGGGCTCGAACTGGAATCCGACGGACGCACCATCCGCGACCTGCGCGTGGCGCTCGGTGGCGTCGCCACCAAACCGTGGCGGGCGCGCGCCGTCGAAGACGCGCTGAAAGGCAAGGCGCTGGAGCCGGAAGCTGTTCGCGCCGCAAGCCTGCTCGCCGTCGAAGGCGCCGTCGACCATGGCGCCAACCACTACAAGATCGAGCTCGCGCCGCGCGTCGTCGCACGGGCTATTCTCAAGATGGGAGAAACGGCATGACCGTTCACAGCATCAGAGTTGGTGAACCGAAACGGGGCGACGCCTCCGACGGCGGCGCCGAAGCCGTCGGCGGCCGGCTGTCGCGCGTCGACGGCCCAGCCAAGATCACGGGTGCGGCCAAATACGCCGTCGAGCAGCAGCTCGAAGGCCTCGCCTACGCCGTGCTGGTCGAAAGCACGATTGCATCCGGCAAGGTGCGCGCCATCGACAGCGAGGCGGCCGAGGCAGCACCGGGCGTACTCAAGGTGCTGACACCGGACACGACCATCAGCCTGAAAACCGCCTCGGACTGGTTCGGCACCCCGCCGCCCGACAAGCCCTACTGCCCGCTGGCGCGCGACGTCACCTTCTCGGGCCAGCATGTCGCCGCCGTCGTCGCCGAGACCTTCGAGCAGGCCGTGGCCGCCGCAGCGATGGTCAAGGTCAGCTATGACGAGACGCCGGCAATCGTCGACCTCAGCGATGGCAAGGCTGGTGACGGCATTCCGGTCGACGCCATGACCAAGGAATGGGGCGACGCGTCCGCCGCCTTCGCCGCGGCCCCGGTGCGCATCTGCGCCGCCTACAACACGCCGCGCGAATACCAGGCGCCGATGGAACCGCATGGCCTTATCGCCCGCTGGGAAGGCGACCACCTGACCGTGTGGGAGCCGAGCCAGTGGCTGGACGGCATGGCGCGCACCTATGCAGAATGGTTCGGCGTGCCGTTCGAGAATGTGCGGCTGGTGTCGCCCTATATCGGCGGCGGCTTCGGTTCCAAGGCGCTGGCGCTCAGCCATGGCGCGATTGCCGCGAGTGCCGCGAAAATGCTCGGCCGGCCGGTGCGGCTGGTGATGACGCGGCCGCAGACCTTCACCGGTTACGGCGGCCGCGCCGCGACCCGCCAGACGGTGACGATCGGCGCCGACCATGACGGCATGATCCAGTCGATCGTGCATCGCGGCGTCAACGAAACCTCGATCGATGGCATGTGGGTCGAGCCGCTGGGCTCGGTCACCTCGATCATGTACGCGACGCCGAATTTCTCCTCGAAACAGAATGTCGTGCGGGTGAACTCGGTGGTACCAGGCGCCATGCGTGCGCCGGGCGAAAACCCGTCGGCCTTCGGCATCGAAAGCGCCATTGACGAACTCGCCTACGAGGTCGGCATCGATCCGCTGGAAATCCGGCTGCGCAACTACGCCGAGCAGGACCCGCATGCGAAAAAAGCCTGGTCGACCAGGCAGTTGCGCGAGGCTTTTACAGCAGGCGCCGACCGCTTCGGCTGGACTAGGCGCACGCCCGAGCCACGCTCGATGCGCGACGGGAACCAGTTGATCGGCTGGGGCGTGGCCGCCGGCACCTATCCGGTGCGGCGCGCCTATGGCGAGGCGATCGTCCGCATCCTGGCCGATGGTTCGGTCGAGGTCGAAAGCTCCTCGATCGACATGGGCCAGGGCACCTACACCATCCTGGCGCAGACCGCCGCCGAGACGGTCGGCGTGCCCGCCGACAACGTCGTGGTGAAGCTCGGCGACTCCCGCTTTCCCCGTGCCGGCGTCGCCGGCGGCTCACGGCTGGCCGGCGTGATGACAGGCGCCGTCCACAAGGCGGCGACGTCGGCGCTCGACCAGCTGATCGGTCTGGCGATCAGCGATCCGCGCTCGCCCTTCCACGCGCTGCAGGCCAACACTTTGGTCGTCGCCAATGGCCGCATCACCGCGCCACGCGGCGACGGTCCTGATGTCTCGGTCGCCGAATTGCTCAAAAGCATCGGCCGCGACCGCATCGAGGCGACCGGCGACACTATGCCGGCCAATTCGAGCGCCGAGGATCGCTACAAGAACTACACCACCATCGCCATGGCGCTGCCGCACACCGAGGGCGACTATTCCCGCCATTCCTGGTGCGCGCATTTCGTCGAGGTGCGTGTCGACGAGGATTTCGGCACGGTGCGCGTGTCGCGCGTGGTGTCGGCGCTGGATTCGGGCCGGCTCTACAATCCGAAGCTGGCCGAAAGCCAATGGAAGGGCGGCATCATCATGGGTATCGGCCAGGCGCTGCTCGAGGAAGGCATCGTCGACCGCCGCCACGGCCGCATCGTCAACAACAACCTCGCCGACTATCTCGTCCCCACCAATGCCGACATCCCCGACATCGAGGTGATCTCGGTCGGCATCCCCGACCTGCACTCCTCGGTGCTTGGCGGCAAGGGCGTCGGTGAACTGGCGATCGTCGGCATGGCGCCGGCCATTGCGAATGCTGTGTTCCACGCGACGGGCAAGCGGATTAGGGATCTGCCGATTACCTTGGAGAAGCTGATTTAACAGTGAAGCGAGTAATCTGCCCCCAAGTGGGGGAGATGGCCGGCAGGCCAGAGGGGGGCGCTGTCCCGCCGGCATGTCAGCAGTTTGCGATCGCAAGTTTATGCAGCTCCTCAGCGCTCTCAGATTGACCGAAAGGCCGCGATCCTTCGCGCCCCCTCTGCCCTGCCGGGCATCTCCCCACGAGGGGGAGATCGGCTACTTCACCACTCCAGCCCGAACACCAGCTTGCCGAAATGCAGGCCGCCGGCGGCCATGTGGGTGTAGGCTTCGGTCGCTTGATCGGGTGAAAACATCTTGTCGACCACCGGCTCGATCCGGGCCGCGCCGATGGCATGGGCGGCGTCGAAGAGATCGGACACGGATCCGGTGTTGTTGCCGACCACCTTCAGCGCCTTGATGATGATCGGCAGCAGATTGACCGTGGCCTCGGCGCCGGTGACGAAGCCGATGGTGAACAGCGTGCCGCCGGGCGCGGTGGCGTTGACGGCGCGGGCGAAGGTTGCGGTTCCGCCGGTCTCGACGATGAGGTCGGCGCCGAGACCGCCGGTCAGCTCCAGCACCTTGCCGTCCCAGTCGGGCGTCGCGCGGTAGTTGATGAGATGATCGGCGCCGAGTGCCTTCGCCCGCTCCAGCTTCTCGTCCGACGACGAGGTGATGATGACCGTGGCGCCGGCGGCCTTCGCGAGTTGCAGGGTGAAGATCGAGACGCCGCCCGTGCCAAGCAGCACGACGACCGAGCCCGGCCCGACATTGGCGGCGCTGATGGCGTTCCAGGCCGTGGTGCCGGCGATCGGCAGCGTCGAGGCCGCCTCGAAGGAGAGATGCGCCGGGACCGGCACCAGCGAATTGGCCGGCAGCGCCACATATTCGGCCAGCGATCCCGGCAGCGAGATGCCGCGCATCTGCGTCGTCTCGTAAGGCCGCGGCGGCCCACCGATCCAGCGCGGCTTGGCATGCGCGACGACGCGGTCGCCGATGGCGAATCTGGCAACGCCCTCGCCCAGCGCTACGATCTCGCCGGCGGCGTCGGCGACGGGGATGAGCGGAAAGCTCGGTCCGGGATAATTGCCGCTCGCCACCGCGACATCGACGAAATTGAGGCTCGCCGCGCGCTGACGGATCAGCACCTCCCCACGCTGCGGTTCGGGGGTTGCAACGGTGACGGCGCGGAAGGCGTCCAGCCTGGGCTGGCTGAGTTCGATGGCTTTCATGGTTTCACTCCGGTGGGACGATTGATGGATTGAGTGAACCTATTTGCTGCGCTATCTCTGGATAATCCTTGTTTTCTGCAATTGAGAACTGTGAATGATGCAGCAATCTCACGAACCCGCGGCCCTTGCCGAGATGGCCGCCTTCGCGGCCATCGCCGAGGCGCGCTCCTTCACCCGCGCGGCGGCGCGTGTCGGACGCGACGCGACCATCCTGTCGCGGCGCCTGCAATCGCTTGAGACGCGGCTGGGGGTGAGATTGCTCTCGCGCACGACGCGCAGCGTGTCGCTGACCGAAGCAGGCGCCGAATTCCTGGTGCGTGTGCGCGCCATCCTCGCTGCCGTCGACGAGGCCGAGGCCGTCGCGTCCGCGCATGCCGGGGGCGGCCCGCGCGGCGTGCTCAGGCTGGCCCTGCCCGGCACGTTCGGGCGCATGTGGATCGGGCCGCTGCTGCCTCAATTCCTTGCCGAATTTCCCGATGTGCGCATCGAGGCCGAATTCTCCAACCGCTTCACCGATCTGGTCGCCGAGAATTTCGATGTCGCCGTGCGGCTGGGCAGCCTGGAGGATTCGCGCCTGGTGGCACGCAAGGTGGCGACGCGACGCCGGCTGCTCTGCGCCGCCCCCTCCTATCTTGCCCGCAGGGGCAGGCCGGAGACACCGCAGGCACTGCTCGACCATTCCTGCCTGGGCTTCTCGGGCTTCCAGACCTTTCCGGCCTGGGAGATGACCGACCGCGAGGGCCGGCGCGCGCGCGTTGAGGTTTCCGGGCCATTGGTCAGCGACGACGCCGAGGTGCTGGTCGACGCCGCCGTGCAAGGCGTCGGCCTGATGATGAGCACCGACTGGCTGGTCGGCCGCGAGCTTGCCGATGGACGGCTGGTGCCCGTGCTGGAGGAGTGGACGCTGGCGGACGAAGGCGCGGTCTATGTCGTCACGCCCTCGGCCAAGGGAAAGGCCGCCAAGACCCGCGCCTTCGCCGACTGGATCGGCAAGCGCTTCGCGCCGGAGCCGCCCTGGCGGCGGTAAAGCCTCTGACCCGCTGGCGGTAGAGACCACGCGCTCCGCCCTCAGGGTCCATGAGCCGCCAGCGGCGTGCCGATGTCCGACACGAGTTTGACGAGGTCGGCTTGGCGTCTCGTGCCGGTTCTGGCGAAAATCCGATTGAGGTGGGTCTTCAAGGTGTTTTCACCAATGCCGAGCGACGACGCGCTCTTGGAGGCTGACAATCCGCCGCCGATCCGCAGCAGCACCCGGGCCTCCGCGGGTGTAAGGTCGAACAGCGTGATCAGAACGGCTTCCGGGAGGGGAGAAGCCGATGTCGTCGTCGATATGAACACAGCCGCGCATGCCGGCCGGAAAACCGCGCGCGCCGTTCCTTCAGTCAGCGGCAACACATAGGCAACGGCGGGCGGCTGGCCCTGGGCCGAAACCGGCAGCCCTATGCCGCGCGCGCCAAGCGAAGCATCCGCGCCCGCCGCACTGGCGATCGCGTCCAGAAGGGCGCGGGCCGCCACCGGATTCTGTGCCTGGAGCAGGCCGTTCCTGGAGAGAATGGGACCCTGCGCCGAAAACATCTGTTCGGCGGCCGCATTCGCATGGAGGATTGCTCCGTTGGCGTGGGTAAGCACGACAGGCACAGCCAGATGATCGAGCGCCTGGCGATAAAGATGGGTGATGACGCGGCCCTGGTCGAGCAGATCGCCGATCAGCGAAGCACGGCGCAGATGCGGCGAGAGCAATTATCGATCCCGGCATTTCCGCCCAAAGTGTCGCGCAACAACTCGGCCTGTCGGCGCGCTATGTCCACGACCTCCTTCAAGAGACGGGAATGAGCTTCTCTGAACGCGTTCTCGAACTGCGTTTGCAGAGCGCCCACAGGATGCTCTCGCACAAACACAGCGACATGCGGGTCAGCGACATCGCCCTGACAAGCGGATTCAGCGACGTATCGTACTTCAACCGCTGCTTTCGTCGCCGCTTCGGCTATACGCCGACAAGCGCCAGATAAGTTTTGCAGCTCTCGGTCCGATACCAGCCCGTGCGAGGCCGAGACCGATGACGCCGAACTGCCACAGTGCGCGCAAAAGACGCTGCTTTTCGCTCCAGTCCAATTCCAGTGCCGGCCTGCCCAAGACAAGGCCGGGCTCCAATGACATGTCAACCTCAGGGTGAAACAGCGCGGTGATCGAGACCGGCTTCGACCTGCCGATGTCGGCCAATGCGACACTTGGCCTGTCCTATGTCGGCCAGTTCGGCGGCCACAACACCGACAACGGGGCCAAGGCAGATCTCAGCGTCAGGTTCTGACAGTGAGAAAAGATCAGGCGGACCCAGCAAGGACGCAATATCTGGCGGGACAGCGCCGTTCCTGCCGGGCGACCGCGCAGAAATGGACAAAAAAGACCTCGCGGCCCTGCGGACCGCGAGGTTCAGCGATGCTAAAAGGCTTTGTAGCCGCTCTAACCTATCTATCCTTGCCAAGGCACGGATCGAACACCGGGATCAATGCCAACAACACCGCGGCTTCCTGGATCAATCCGGCCAATGCATGGTCGGCGAGCACGCAATCAGGACACAGCTGTCGCACCCTTTTCATCACATAATTGGTGGAAATTACTGAGCGGCGACGATAGCCCCGCAATGTAAGGAGAATGGCTGTCTGAAGCTCCATTGCCCCATGATGTACCGATTTTGACTGCTCGGACAGGCTATCCTGTTTATTCCGGTATTCTGAACTCAAATGAAGGGTGGACATCCGCCATCCTCTCCAAAATATCGCAGCGGACGCCCTGTTACCCGAAGAAACCACTCTCGACTTTGATCTAGGACAAAGACTTATGGTTTATTTCTCACTTATTTTGAGTGTGCCTTGCAGTGCGTAAGCACGCCTTCTTGACGGAAACTGTTCCACATTTTTCCTGGACTTGTTGTTGTAGCGTTGAGCCAGACCAGGCCGAGCCGAGGGTGGACGATATCGAGAGCCCGGAAGCGAGCGTATTTGACGTCCGTGGGACCGGAAGCGCAGGAACCTGCAGGCTGGCTGAACTCACCCAGTTGGGAGGCGGAAAGGGGTTGCTTACTTCCCCTGCCCTTTCAGGAATTGACCGAGCAGGTCCACCGGCAACGGGAACACCACGGTGGAGGAGCGCTCGCCGGCGATGTCATGCAAGGCCTCGAAATAGCGCAGCTGCATGGCCTGCGGCTCGGCCGCCAGCATGCGGCCCGCCTCGACCAGTTTCGCAGCCGCCTGCTGCTCGCCTTCGGCATTGATCACCTTGGCGCGCCGCAGCCGCTCGGCCTCGGCCTGCTTGGCGATGGCGCGGACCATGTTCTCGTTGAGGTCGACATGCTTGATCTCGACATTGGACACCTTGATGCCCCACGCATCGGTGCGCTGGTCAAGGATTTCCTGGATGTCGCTGTTGAGCCTGTCGCGCTCGGCCAGCATCTCGTCGAGTTCGTGCTTGCCGAGCACCGATCGCAGCGTGGTCTGCGCCAGCTGGTTGGTGGCGGCCATGTAGTCCTCGACCTGGATGACCGCCCGTTCGGCGTCGACGATGCGGAAATAGAGCACGGCATTGACCTTCACCGAGACGTTGTCGCGCGAAATCACGTCCTGCGGCGGCACGTCCTGCACCACCACGCGCAGGTCGACCTTCACCATCTGCTGGACGAAGGGAACGAGGATGATGAGCCCGGGCCCCTTGACCCCGGTGAAGCGGCCGAGCGTGAAGACCACGCCGCGCTGATATTCCCGGAGGATGCGGATGGCCGCGGACAGGAATATGACCACAATTAGCGCTAGTACCAGATAGGCCACATAGCCGATGTTCATTGCCTTGCTCCATTCCTTCCCGCGTCGCGCCGCCGCACGGTCAGCACGAGGTCGCTGATGTCCGTCACCTCGACGCTGTCGCCGGCCGCGACGGGTTCATCGGCCTTCGCTCGCCAGCGCTCGCCCAGGGCCAGCACATGGCCCTCGCCGCCCTGCCAGTCGAGGATCTCGGCCGGCTGGCCGCGCATCGCTTCGCCGCCGACGCGCGGCGGGTTCCGGCGCGCCGCCCAGAGATAGGTACCGCTCAGCAGCGCCAATCCAAGCGTCAGCGCGGCGGCCGGACCGATGACGGCCCATGACATGGCAAAGCCCGGCCCCTCGATCCGCAGCAGCATGGCGGCACCGAACAGAAAGGCGGCCACGCCGCCGAGCCCGAGCACGACGGTGGGATTGAAGGCCTCGATGATGAGGAAAACGATGCCGAGCAGCATCAGGGCAAGGCCGGTATAGTTGATCGGCAGGAGATCGAGCGCATAAAGGCCGAGCACGAGACAGGTGGTGCCGATGACGCCGGGCGCGACCGCGCCCGGGCTGGTGAACTCGAAGACGATGCCATAGACGCCGACCAGCATCAGGATGACGGCGGTGTTCGGATCGGTGATGACGGAAAGCAGCTGGATGAACCAGCCCGGCTCCAGCGTCTCGACCGGCAGCCCCTTCGTCGCCAGCACCACTTTCTTGCCGGCCACATCGACGGTCCGCCCATCGGCCAGTTGCAGGAGCTCGGTGGTGTCGCGAGCGACGAAATCGATCACATGTTCCTGCAATGCCGCATTGGCCGACAGGCTCGCCGCTTCGCGCACGGCCTTCTCGCCCCAGTCGCCATTGCGATTGCGCAGTTCGGCGAGCGAGCGGATCAGGGCGACCGCGTCATTGGTCACCTTGGTCATCATCGCGTCGCCCGCCGGCCGTCCGGTGGCATCCTTCTGGTTGTCCTTCTGGTCGCCCGGAAGCGCCGGCAGCCCGCCCATCTCCACCGGTGTCGCGGCACCCAGATTGGTGCCGGGCGCCATGGCCGCGACATGGGTGGCATAGAGGATGTAGGTGCCGGCACTCGCCGCATGGCCACCGGCAGGCGCGACATAGCCGATGACGGGCACCGGCGAAGCCAGGATATCGGAGATCATCTGGCGCATCGAGGTGACCAGCCCGCCGGGCGTGTCGAGTTTAAGGATGAGGACCGCGGCGTCCCGTTTGGCGGCGACGCCGAGCGCTTCCTCGAGCTGCCTTGCGCTTGCCGGCCCGATGGCGCCATCGATCGCCACGCTCAGCGCAACCTTCTCGCTCCCGGCCGAAGGGAAGAGAGAAACGACAGCCGCGGCGACGAAGGCCGCGGCGAAAAGGGCCACCCGCGCGAAGGTCACGCTCAAACTCCTACCCAAGATATGGGTTCGATCTCATCGAAATCCATGAGCAGGCCTCCCGTTCGCAAGCGGGTGGCCAGATCGGCACGGGCGGACCGGCAAAAGGATGCCGGCACCGGAGCGCCAGCCCAAATTTCGCGTACCTTGGGCGCGCATTCCAGATCTGCGGGAGGAGCCCGTCACTCGCGCGCCGAGCCCCCACCCTTGGTCCGTCCCAGATCACGCGTGCGCGTGCGGGTGACGGAAGTCCCAGACGGCCCAGCCGGATACGGCAACCACCAGCACGCCGAGAACGACGTCGGTGGCCATCGCATGTGTGTTCGCCATGAAACCGAGTAGCCAGGGCGAAACGATCAGCCAGAGCCCGAGAACGACACTCACCCATTCTTCCCACTCGGCGAATGCGGTAAGCGCTGCCAGAGCCATGACACCCAGCACGACGCCAACAACCCAGGCGTTCCATGCAGGTGCGGTCTCAGCAGCGAAGCCGATTACCCAAGGTGAGATGAACAGGCAGATGGCAAGGACCAGATTGAGCCAGTCCTGGCCCTTCTTTCCTTCCATGAGCATATTAGCCATGACAACCTCCATAGATGAAGCTTGACCAAAGCAATTCGCGTGCGACGCACGCTTACCCATTGATGTAATTATGCTTCACGTGGCCTTCAAGACCTGCTCGGCGGCAGGCTCGGCCGGGCGTAGCTAGGGTTCCCTGCACCCTTTGCGGTCGCCTCGCTCCCGAACGGGATCAGTGCGCGGCATTCCCAGTGCAGGGATTGCAGCCGAGGTTTTGCCCCGGGGCGCAAATCCCAGGGTTGTCGTTGCCGACAATCGTGAGAAATTCGAAGCGCGGCACCTTCTCCGCTGGTGATTGACAGTGCCGGGCAACGGCGTAGCGTATGCCTACTGGTCTGGCGCGCCGATCGTTCGCGGGGTTGGACTGTCTGCCGCTCGAAAATGCAAGGAAAAGCGGCGCCACCTGGCCAAGAAAGCGGCGATATTCCGGCCCGCCTCGCACTCGGGAGGAGCCAATGGCAACCAGTTGGCAGTTGTCCGGAAATTATTTCGAAAATTGTAACTGCGACGTCGTCTGTCCCTGCCTGATGTCACCCAAAGCGCAACTGACGTCAAAGCCGACGCAGGGCGTCTGCGACGTTGCCCTGGCCTTTCACATCGACACCGGCAATTTCGGTGATGCGCGGTTGGACGGCCTCAACGTCGCGATGGTCGCGCGCACGCCCGGTCCGATGGCGGAGGGCAACTGGACGGCCGCTGCCTATATCGACGAACGGGCCGATGACACGCAAATGGAGGCGCTGGGCGCGATCTTCACCGGCGCCGCAGGCGGCCCGATGGCTATGCTCGCGCCGATGATCGGCACGAACCTGGGAGCCAAGAAGGCGCCGATCAGGTACCAGATCGATGGCAAGAAGCGGTCGGTGGAGATCCCGGGGGTCATGCATGTTGCGGTCGAACCGCTGCCGACGATGCGCGAGGACGGAGAGATGTGGGCGGCCACCGGCCATCCCATCAACCCCGACAAGCTGTTCATGGCGATGGGCGTGCAAGACAGCACGTTCAGCGACCACGGCATGCGCTGGGACAATTCCCGCCGCAACGGGCACTACGCTTCGATCAACTGGTCGGGCCAACAATAGGTCCGGCCGCCAGAGCGGGACGCTCCATTCGGTCAATGGGTCCGGCTCCGTCTCTTTGTTTCAGGGGTGTTTCTGCAATGCCGGCGGACTGAGTTCGGCTGCGAAATGCTCGATCGGAACGGACTTGGGCCATGCTCGATGCTGGGACCCCGTCACTGGCGCTGCAGCGAAACATCATCGCTGCGCTGCTGATCGCCGTTGCCGCCGCGGCCTGGGCCATGCTCATCCGGCTGCAGATCGGCATGGACATGCCGATGGCCATGAACACGCCCACGATGGGCATGAATGCGCTACTGTTCCTCGTCGTCTGGATCATCATGATGGTCGCCATGATGTTCCCGACGGCCGCCCCCATGATCCTGACGTTTCACCAGGTCCAGGCCGGGCGGCGGGGGCCCGGCGCAACCTTTGTCTCGACCTGGGTATTCGTGGGCGGGTATATGCTGGTCTGGGGCCCGTCGGGCGTACTCGCCTTTGCCGGCGCGGCGGGCGCGGAGAATATTGCCGGGCGAGAGGGAATGTCCACGGCGACGGCCGCTCGCATCGGCGGCGCGCTGCTGATGGTTGCGGGTGCCTACCAGCTCTCGCCGCTGAAGGATTTGTGCCTGGCCAAATGCCGTACTCCAATGAGCTTCATCCTGACCTCATGGCGCGACGGGCACTGGGGCGCGGTGCGCATGGGCTTGGAGCATGGGCTCCTTTGCCTGGGCTGCTGCTGGCTCCTGTTTCTCACTCTCTTCCCGCTCGGGATCATGAACATCGCGGTCATGGCCGTGGTCACGCTGCTGGTCTTTGCGGAAAAGACCTTCCCGATGGGAGAGAGGCTAGCAAGGCTGGCGGGCGCCGCCTTGCTGCTCTACGGCGCGGCGGTGCTGGTCCTTCCACGGTTGCTGCCGACTTTTCCGGCAGCCGAAGCCATGGCTGGAATGTGATGGCTTGATCGCATTCGACGGACCCCTCTACAGTCAGTCTGGTATCGTGCCACGGTCACCGGTGACCACCTCGCCGTCTTCCTTGGTGAAATGGATCGCCGGATGGTCAAGCAGGTCGAGCACAAGCTCGGATGGCCGGCACAGCCGCGTCCCCTTGGCTGTTTCGACGATCGGCCGGTTGATCAGGATCGGATGCTCCAGCATGGCATCGAGCAGTTCCTCATCGTTCCATTTGGCATCAGCCAGGCCAAGCTCGGCATAGGGCGTGCCCTTTTCGCGCAGCAAGGCGCGCACCGGAATTCCCATGGCGGCAATAAGCTGGCGCAGGCGGTCCCGGCTGGGTGGGTATTTCAGATATTCGATGACCACCGGCTCCTCGCCGCTCGCCCTGATCATGGCAAGCGTGTTGCGCGAGGTGCCGCAGTCGGGATTGTGGTAGATCGTTACGGTCATGGCCTGGTCTCGACGGCAAGAGGTTGGATTTCGGCTTGCGGCTGCAGCAGCCATGTCATCAGCGCCAAGGCGAGGCCGGCGCCCGCGAACTCGGCGGCGATGAAGCCGGGAAGGCTTGCCCAGCTGATTCCGGAATACGTGTCGGTGAACGCCCTTGCCACCGCGACCGCGGGATTGGCGAAGGACGTCGAGGCGGTGAACCAGTAGGCAGCGGTGATATAGAGGCCGACCAGCCAGGGCACGGAGGCACGTTCGAAGCGCAGGCCGGCGAGGATGACGGCGAGCAGGCCGAAGGTGGCAACGCCCTCCGAAAGCCATTGCGCGGCGCCGGTGCGGCCATGCGTCGACAGCACCAGCGGCGCCAGGCCGAACATCAGATGAGCGATCATCGTTCCGGCAATGCCCCCGGCAAGTTGGGCCAGCATGTACAAGGCGCAATCGCTGGCCGGCAGGCGGCGCGAAAGTGTTAGGGCGAGCGACACTGCCGGATTGAAATGGGCACCAGATATCGGGCCGAGGATTGAGATCAGCACGACCAGGCTCGCACCGGTTGGCAGCGTGTTGCAGAGAAGTGCCAGCGCGCCGTCGCTCGTCAGCGACTGCGCCATAATGCCTGAACCGACGACCGTAGCCACCAGCAGCGCCGTGCCGAGGCCTTCGGCGACCAGGCGTCGCGGCAGGTCGAATTGACGCTCGACTGTCATCGAACCGTCTCCTGCGCATCGGCCGCGCAGCAGCTCGGCGCCAGCGCCGGAGCGCAGATTTCGGGCCTTCCGTAGCAGCAATCCTCCATCAGGAAGCGGATCAGCCCGCTCAGCGCATCATACTCGGCGCTGTAGACCATGGACCGGGAATCACGCCGCACGCTCACCAGTCCTGCCCATTCGAGCTCCTTCAGGTGGAAGCTCACATTGGACGCCGAGACCTCGACTTTCTCTGCGATAGCGCCTGCGGCAACACCATCCGGACCCGCAATCACCAGATGCCGCAGGATGCGCAGACGCGTCTCCTGCGAAAGCGCCGCGAAAGCGGACAGGGCTTGACGTTCATTCATATTTCAACAATCCTAGAAATGTTGAAACAAGGATTACCGCACATGCTCGTCTCTGACAATCGGGAATTTGAACCCACCATCGTCAGTGATCCCGAGGACATCGCCATCGCTGGCCTCCTGGGCTTTCTGGCCGGTCACAAGGACAGGCCGTTGGTGTTTTTCTACGATGGCCGGCCGGTAAAGCCCGGCTACCACGTCACCGAGGTGAAGGCGGGCACGTTCGCCGCGCTGGATTGCGGCGCCAATCCGGAAGCCTGGGCCGAGATCTTCATCCAGCTCTGGGACGTCGACGAGGGCGACCGCACGCATATGCCGGCCGGGAAATTCTCCGCGATCATCCGCAAGGTGACGGAGCATGTCGACCTCGATCCGTCCGCCCGGCTCACTTTCGAGGTCAGCGACGGTGTACGCCCGATCGCGCTTTATCGGGCCGCCCTTCCCCGGCTGGCCGACGGCGCGGTACATGTCGAGCTTTCGCCCCGGCCTGCAAGCTGCAAGCCGCGCGACCGTTGGCTGGAGGAAGAGCGGAAAGCCAAGGCCTGTTGCGAGCCTTCCGCCGGCTCGCAACCTTGCTGCGGATAAGTCGGTCGCCGCAAAGCAGGAAAGGCCCTCGCCTCACTCAGAGATAGGGTGCTCGCGCTCCCAGGTTCAGCCGGAGAAGGACACGCCCCTGTGGCGCATTCCCACCTGCACGCCGCGCACGATCAACCGGGACAGGACTTCCATGTCCAGCGGCATTCCTGGACGCCAGACGTCGAGCAGCAGCGCAATGCGGGGCTCGTCGGCGTTGTTCATCACCTCGTGCGGGAAAGTGTCGTCCCAGAGCAGGCCTTCGCCATCCGTGATCCGCTTCTCCTGATGATTGATCATCATGATGGTCGCCGGGCGGCCATCGGCCTGCCGCGGAATGACCAGGCCGAGGTGAAAGCGCATGATGGCGCGAAACGGTCCGCGATGGCTGGGAATGTGCTTGCGCGGCGCCAGGAACGAGATGGCCGCCGATTTGACTTCGGGGCACTCGGCCAGCAACTGGCTCAGAACCGGCATCCGCGCCAGGTTTTCGGGTATGCCGATGTCGTAGGCCTTGAGCACGAACATGCGCCAGTCGAGACCGTCATTGGCCGAGATGTCGGCCTGTTCCGGCATGATGTCGTGGAAGCGCGGCGCCCCGCCCAGCCGCACGGCAAGCGCTTCGTCGCGTATGCCGCGCCAGGCGGCGGTGAATTTCGCCGCCTTCGGAAAATCGCTGGCGGCATCGAGGATAGCCGGCGCGTCTATGCGCTTTTCATAGACACGCCGGACCCCATTGGATGCAAGATCGTAGATGCGCGACATCTCATTGCCTCGAGGACACCATAAACGGGCCGCCGATGGTTCGGGTTGCACATTTTGTTCATTGCGTCGTGAGCGTCGATACTATCCGTGGCCCGGTCCCGACATCGACGATCTCAGGCCTGGTGCTATCGACCGCGCCGTTCCAGCCGCCGCCGAGCGCCTTGTTGAGGGCGATATAGTTGGTCGCCAGCAAGACGCGGCTCTGCAACAATGAATCCTCGGCCGAGTAGAGCGAGCGCTGGGCGTCGAGCACGTCGAGAAGACTGGTCTCGCCGGCCTTGTAGAGCGTGCCTTCGAGACGTGCCGCATCGCCATAGGATTTCGCCGACGCGGCAAGCTTGCCGAAGCGGATACGCTCCTGCGCCAGCGCAACGAGTGCGTTCTCGACATCCTCGAGCGCGGTCAGCACCGAAGACCGGTAGGCGATGAAATACTGGTCGCGCTGTGCCTGGGCGACCTCGACGGCCGCTTTCAGCTGCCCGGCATTGAACAGCGGCGCGCTGAGCGTCGGCCCGAAGGACCAGCCGATGGACGAATTCTTGCCGAGGTCGCCGAGATTGAGGGCCGCCGTACTGATGTTTCCCGTCAGGCTGACCGTGGGATAGCGCGCGGCCTCCGCCTGGCCGACCTTGGCGTTGTATTGCGCGTATTGCCGCTCGGCCATGCGCACGTCGGGACGCGACAGCAGGATATCGGCGGGAATCCCGGTCGGCATCGGCAGGCGTGGCGCCGGGATCGGCTTGCTGCGCTTCAGGCGCTCGTTGAGTGCCGCCGGCGGCCGGCCGGTGAGCACCGACAAGCGATGCAGCGCTTCGGCATAGCTTGCCTCCAGCGTCGGCACCGCGGCCTCGGTGCTGGCCGCTTGGCCCATCGCCTTGGCAACATCGGCGGCGGTCGCAGTGCCCGCCTGCGCCATGGTGCGGGTGAGTTCGGCGGTCTGCCGCTGCGACGCGGCCGAACGCCGGGCGAGCGCGATGCGCGCCTGATAGCCGCGTGCCTGGGTGTAGTCGGACGCGACATCGCCGACCAGGGTCAAAAGGGTCGAGCGCAATTCCTGCTCGGACGCGTCCACCCCATAGCGTGCCGCCTCGACACCTCTGCGGTTGGCGCCGAACAGGTCGAGTTCCCAGCTGGCGTCGAAGCCGGCCTGGTATTCCGCGTAGACGGAATTGGTGCCAGATGTCGTCTCGGCTGACTTGTTGCGCGTGACCGAGCCGGATCCATCCACCGACGGCGCCAATGCGCCGGCGGACTGGCGATAGCTGGCGCGCGCCTCGCGGATCTTGGCCTTCGTCGTGGCGACATCGAGATTGCCGGCGACCGCTTCCTCGACAAGCGTGTCGAGCTGCGGGTCGCGCAGGCGCTGCCACCATTGCGAAAGCTGCGCCGGCTGGACGGACTTCGTCGGCTTCTGGCCGCTCCAGTTTGCCGGCATCGGCAGGATGGCTGTCCGGTAGTCCGGCCCGACGACGCATCCCGCGAGCAAGGCCGCGCCGAGAACAGGCGCAAGGAGCCGCCCCGCGGCCAGCGGGCCACGTTCAAAACCTGTCATGTGAAGAACCCTTATTGCTGGTTGGCCGTCACCGGCGTTTCGCCCGTATCCTGCCCGGGATCTGGTTTGGCCACCCTGCCTTTGAAGATGCGCCGCACCGTGACGAACAGCAGCGGCACCAGGAACACGCCGATCACGGTCGCCGCGATCATGCCGCCCATCACGCCGATGCCGACGGAGTTCTGCGCGCCTGAGCCGGCGCCGCTGGCGATCGCGAGCGGCGTGACGCCGAGGATGAAGGCCAGCGACGTCATCAGGATAGGCCGCAATCGTTGTCGCGCCGCCTCGAGCGTCGCCTCCACGAGCCCCATGCCGGCCGTCTGCCGCTCGATGGCGAACTCGACGATCAGGATGGCGTTCTTGGCGGCGAGACCGATCGTGGTCAGCAGACCGACCTTGAAATAGACGTCGTTGGTCTGGCCGAACAGGCTTGCCGCCGCCAGCGCGCCGAAGATGCCGATCGGCACCGACAGCATGACCGCGAACGGGATCGACCAGCTCTCATAGAGCGCCGCCAGGCACAGGAACACGACCAACGCCGAGATCGCGTAAAGCGACATCGCCTGGTTGCCCGAAAGCCGCTCCTGATGTGACAGCCCGGTCCATTCATGTGAATAGCCGGCCGGCAGCTGCGCGACGAGTTTGTCGATCTCGTCCATCGCCGCGCCCGAGCTCACGCCCGCAGCCGCCGCGCCCTGGATCTCGACCGCCGCCGAACCATTGTAGCGTTCGAGCCGGGGCGAGCCGAATGTCCAATGACTGGAGGCAAAGGCCGAGAACGGCACCATGGCGCCGCTGGCATTGCGGACCTGCCATTTGTCGAGATCCTCCGGCTGCATGCGGAAATTCGCGTCCGACTGCATGTAGACCGGCTTCACCCGTCCGCGATCGATGAAGTCGTTGACGTAATCGCTGCCCCATGCGCTGGACAGCGTGTTGTTGATGTCGGCAAGACTGACGCCCAGCGCGCTTGCCTTCTCCTGGTCGATGTCGACCGAGAATTGCGGCTGGTCCTCCTGGCCGTTGGGGCGCGTGTTGGCGAGCAGCTTGCTCTGCGCCGCAAGACCCAGAAGCTGGTTGCGCGTCTGGATCAGCGCGTCATGCCCGGCGCCATTGACGTCCTGCAGGTAGAAATCGAAGCCGTTGGTGTTGCCGAAACCCTGGATGGCGGGAGGCGCCAGCGCGAAGACCTGCGCATCCCGGATCTTGCGGAAAGCGCCCATCGCGCGGCCAGCGATCGCCTGCGCGGCCATTGCGGGCGACTTGCGCTGGGCGAAATCCTTCAGCCGCACGAAGCCGATGCCGACATTCTGCCCGGCGCCGCCGAAGCCGAAGCCCGACGCGGTGAAGACCCCGTCGACAGCGTCCTTTTCGTCGTTGAGATAGTGGTCGGTGACTTGCTTCAGAACGCGCTCGGTGCGGTCCTGCGTGGCGCCGACCGGCAATTGCACGCTGGTGATCAGGATGCCCTGGTCTTCTTCCGGCAGGAACGAACTCGGCAGCCGGGCGAACATCCAGCCCACGGCGATGACGATGGCGAGGAAGATGGCAAGAAATCGCCACGACCGCTTGATGATGCCATGCGAGCCGTCGCGATAGGCCGTCGTGCCGCGATCGAACATCCGGTTGAACCAGCCGAACGGACCCGTCTGCGTCGCATGGTCCTTCGGCCGCCGCAGGATCGTGGCGCACAGCGCCGGCGTCAGCACCAGCGCCACCAGCACGGACAGCACCATGGCCGAGACGATGGTCACCGAGAACTGCCGGTAGATGATGCCGGTCGAGCCGCCGAAGAAGGCCATCGGCACGAACACGGCCGACAGCACGGTGGCGATGCCGACCAGAGCGCCGGTGATCTCGTTCATCGATTTTCGCGTCGCCTCTTTCGGCGACAAATCTTCCTCCGCCATGACGCGCTCGACATTCTCGACCACGACGATGGCGTCGTCCACGAGCAGGCCGATGGCCAGCACCATGGCGAACATGGTCAGCGTGTTGACGGAATAACCGAACAGCGACAACACGCCGAACGTGCCGAGCAGCACCACCGGCACCGCGATGGTCGGGATGATCGTCGCCCGCAGGTTCTGCAGGAAGATGAACATCACCAGGAACACCAGCACGATCGCCTCGGCCAGCGTCTTGACCACTTCCTCGATCGACAGCCGCACGAAGGGCGAGGTGTCATAGGGGTAGACGACCTCGACCCCTTGCGGGAAGGTCGAGCTCAGCCGGTTGATCGTCGAGCGCACCGCTTCGGCGGTGCTGATGGCATTGGCGCCGGTCGCCAGGTTGATGGCGACGCCGGCCGCCGGCTTGCCGTTGTAGTGGGCCTGCGTCGTATAGCTTTCGGCGCCGAGCTCGACGGTGGCGACGTCATTGAGGCGGACCAGCGAACCGTCCGTCTGGCTCTTCAGGATGATGTTGCGGAACTGTTCGGCGGTTTGCAGCCGGCTCTTGGCGGTCACCGTGGCGTTGAGCTGCTGGCCCTTGCGCGCCGGCAGGCCGCCGAGCTGGCCGGCCGAAACCTGCGTGTTCTGCGCCTCGATGGCGCTCGCCACGTCGTTCGGCATCAAGGCATATTTTGCGAGCTTGTCCGGGTCGAGCCAGATGCGCATGGCATAGCCCGAGCCGAACAGCTGCGTCGAGCCGACGCCTTCGACGCGTTTCAGCGTGTCGTTGACCGTGGCGTCGACATAGTCCGCGAGATCGGTCGAGTTCATCTTGCCGTCGCTGGAGACGAAGCCGATGACCATCAGGAAGCCGGTCGACGATTTTGAAACCGTGATGCCGTTGCTCTGCACCACCTGCGGCAATTGCGACTGCACCAGTTGCAGCTTGTTCTGCGTCTGCACCTGGGCGGTGTCGGGATCGGCCGAACTGGTGAAGGTTAGCGTGATCGAGGCCGAACCGGTCGAGGTCGACGTCGCCGTCATGTAGTCGAGATTGTCGATGCCGGTCATGCCTTGCTCGATGATCTTGGTCACCGAATTCTCGACCGTCTGCGCGTCGGCGCCGGGATAGGTGGCGCTGATGTTGACCGTGGTCGGCGCGATCTGCGGATATTGCGAGATCGGCAGCGTGGTAAGCGCGAGCAGGCCGCCCAACATGATCACGATGGCGATCACCCAGGCGAAGATCGGCCGGTTGATGAAAAATGCTGACATCGTCTCAGTTCCCGGTCGAGGCGGCGGGTTGCTGGCTCGTGCTGGCCATCTTGGATGGGGCCGGCAAAGCCGATGTCTGACCGCGGTCCTTGATCTCCCCGGTCGCCTCGTCGATCGTCACTTCGACGCCCGTCGCGTCGCCGCCGGGGCGCACGAGCTGCAGCCCCTCGACGATGACGCGGTCGCCATCGCCGACACCGCTGTCGACCAGCCAGTTGTTGCCGACGGTGTTGCGCACGGCGAGCACGCGCGTCTCGACCTTGCCCTGCGCATTGATGACCATGGCCGTCGCCTCGCCCTTCGTGTTGCGGGTGACGCCGCGCTGCGGCACCAAAAAACTGTTCTGGGCGACGCCCTCCTCGACCAGCGCCCGCACATACATGCCGGGCAGAAGCAGGCGGTCGGGATTGGGAAACTCGGCTCTCAACGCGAATGTGCCGGTGGTCGGGTCGACATTGGCGCCGGCGAATTCCAGCTTGCCGGTCTGCGTGTAAACGGTGCCGTTCTCGAGTTTCAGCTTGACGCTGACATTGGGTCCGCTGAACTTCAGCCGCCCTTCCGAGATCGCCTGGCGCAGATTGAGCAAATTGGTGCTCGACTGCGTGACGTCGACATTGATCGGATCGAGCGAACGGATCGTGGTCAGCACCGTCTCCTGGTTGGCGGTGACCAGCGCGCCCGGCGTCAGCGTGGACTTGTCGATGCGACCGGCGATCGGCGCGGTGATCGAGGTGCGGTCGAGGCTGATGCGTGCGGTTTCGGCGCTGGCCTTGGCGGAAGCCACATCCGCCTGCGCCTGCGCCAGCGTGGCGGCGGCATCGTCATAATCCTGTTTGGAAACAACGTTCTGCTTCAAGAGGCCGGCATAACGGTCGAACTTGGCCTGCGCGGTAGGCACCGCCGCCGCCGCCTTCTGCTGCGCCGCGACCGCACTGTCATAGGCCGCCTTGTAGCTCGCCGGATCGATGAGGTAGAGCGGCTGTCCCGCCGCCACCTCGCTGCCTTCCTTGAACAGGCGCTGCTGGATGATGCCGTCGACCTGCGGGCGTACCTCGGCGATCAACGACGCCGCCGTGCGCCCCGGCAGTTCGGCCGTGATCGCCACCGATTGCGGATGCAGCGTGACGACGCCGACTTCCGGCTTGCCGACGCCGCCCATGCCCGCGGGAGCCTTGGCTTGCTCCTGTGAGCAGGCCGCCACGAGAAGGGCTGCGGCAAGCGCCGTCCAGGGCGCGAGCCGGCGAACCGGCGGGGAGGACTGGCTGGACTGGATAGACATGGGCTGAATGATCTTTCGCTTGAGGTGCGGTGGCTGCCTGGGCATGGGATCGTGCAAGGAGGGGCGAGGCCGAACGCTGGCGGTGTCGAGCAGTGCTTCGAAGCGGCTCATGTCGCGCTCCTGCTTCGCGGGTGGAGCGCACTCGAGGATCGAGTGGCTGGCTGCGATGCCCCCGCGTCATTATGCCGATCAGCGCCGACATGCCAAGCGCCTTGCCAAGTCTCACGCGATCTTGCGGTCATGATTTTCGTCGGGCCGGTGCGCAAGCGGGAGCGACAGGCGCCAGGCGGCGAATTGCAGCCGGATCGCGCCCTTCAGCGTGTCGGCGGGCAGCGCCGCGTCGTTGGCGCGCCCGGGCAGCGCCGCATGACTGGCGCGCCCGGGCAGCGCCGCATGACTGGCGCGCCCGGCATGGCCGAGCGATGCGATCAGCCGCAGCAGCATCAGGGCTTCCCACATTGTCGTGCCTTTATTGCAAGGGGTGAACCTGGGATGGCGCGTTTCGCCACCCCGGGAAGGAAACCGGCCGGCCCGGGAACGGGTTGAGTACCGGAGCCGGCCGGCGCAGCCGGTCAGAATTGTCAGCCGTTCCCGGGCTGGGGTGGCGACATCAGGCCATCATTGGGTGGGCCTGCCGGACTGGCCGCATCATTCGGCGGGCCGCCCCAGGGACCGGGGGGTGGTCCGTGGGGCCCTTCCGCCGAAGCGAGGATTTCGAGCTGTTCTGGCGTGAGCTTGGCGCGCAGCTCGGCGATCGCGTCCTTCAGCTTCGCGGCCGAGGCGGCGCGCGCCGTGACGTCGTCGGCCAGCCTTTCCTGGAAGGCGAAGGGATCGGGCGTGCCGCCAGCACCCGCATCGGGGCCTTTCGCCTGCGGACCACGATCAGGCCGCGGCGGCGACAGCACCGCCTGCAGCGCGCTGGTGTAGTCGCGCCAGGCGTCGAGCTGTTCGCTGCGGATGCCGACGCGGGTTTCGAGCGCGGCAAGCCGGGCGGCCAGCATGAATTCCGGCGGCGGCCCCAGGCGGTGGGGGCCAAAACCTTCCGGGCCGTGCGACATCGGCCCGCGCGGGCCAAAACCCTGCTGCCAAGGCATCGGGCCATGGTCTGGGCCATCCTGCATTGCCATGACCGGCGGCCCGCCGGGTGCGGCACCCGGATCGGGTTGCGCCGCCAGCGCGGGGTGAATGGCGGCGGCGGAAAACAGGCCGAGCGCAAGAAGTCTGCTTCGCATGACGGTGCTCCTTTCATCCATACCTTGGACGCCGGGAGGATAGGAAGCGTGTTTGTCTGCTTCGCGTCGGCGTGTTGCCGAAGGTTTCCGCAAAAGGGCAATTTGTTTCCGAACGTTTCCATGAGCCGGCCAGAAACATTGCGTTGCAATTTTCCATGCCGCTTGCGCGCGCTCTCCCTATAATCGGCGCCAAGCAAAGGGCACGGCAATGCAGTCACAACCCCATATCCTCGTCGTCGACGACGACCGCGAAATCCGGACGCTGCTCGGGCGCTATCTCGACGGCCAGGGTTTTCGCGTCTCGGTGGCGGCCGACCGGCGCGAATGCGAGCAGAAGCTGGCCTCGGGCCAGTTCGACCTGACCGTGCTCGACGTCATGCTGCCGGATGGTTCTGGGCTCGATATCTGTCGCGCCTTGCGCGACCGCAAGCCGCATATCCCCGTGATCCTGCTGACGGCGCTGAAGGAAGATGTCGACCGCATCATCGGGCTGGAGCTCGGCGCCGACGACTATCTCGGCAAGCCGTTCAACCCGCGCGAGCTGACCGCCCGCATCCGTGCCGTGCTCAGGCGCTCGACCCCGGAAGAGGCGGCGCCGGCGCCCCCGCCCCGCGCCTACCGTTTCGCCAGCTATAGGCTGGAGCCGGACACCCGCAAAGTGACGGATGCGCAAGGCGCGGCCGTCGATCTCACCGGCGCCGAATTCGACCTGTTGCAAGTCTTCCTCGACCGCCCCGGCCGGCTGCTGTCGCGCGACCAGCTGCTTGATCTCACGCAAGGCCGCGAGCGTGACCCGCTCGAACGCTCGGTCGACGTGCTGATGAGCCGGCTGCGCCGCAAGTTCACCGACACCGGCGACGGGCCGCTGTTCAAGACCGTGCGCAATGGCGGTTACCAGCTCACCGCGCGCGTCGAGACGGTGGAGGCGCAGGCGTGAACTCGCTGCGCCGCCGCCTCATCCTGTTGCTGGTTGCTTCGATCGTCGGCGTCGTCGGCCTGGCGACGGTGGCCGTGCTCAGCGTGCGCGGCGGCGGGCCGCCGCCGGAACTCGTCGTGCCCTGGGTTGCCCAGCAGATGGAGCTCGTGGTGCGGCTGCTGCCGGGGCCCATACCCGATGTGCTGCGGGTGCAATTCAGCGACCGACCGGCCGATGGCAAGGTGGACCGGCAGGAGACGGCGATGCTCAATGATCTGCTGCGCCGGCGAGGTTTCGACGTCCTGGCCGTCGTCAGCGACAAACCGGGTGAACCCGCCCAGCGTGCCTCCATGCGCCTGCCCGACAGCCGTTGGGCGATCCTGGAAATTGCCCACATCGATCCGCCCAGGCGCGAATGGCTGGTGCTCGCCGGCTGGATCTCGCTGATCGTGGCCGGCGCCACCGCCGTCTCGGTCTATTTCACCGCGGTGCTGATCCGGCCGCTCGAAATGCTGGAGGCCACCGTCTCCAAGATCGGCTCGGACGGCGTGCTGGCGCCGGTGCCGGAGGTGGGATCGGCCGAGGTCAAGGCGACGGCGCATGCGCTGAACCAGCTTTCGTCCAGGCTGAAAACCGCCATGGAGAGCCGCATGCGGCTGGTGGCCGCCGCCGGCCATGACCTGCGCACGCCGATGACGCGCATGCGGCTGCGCGCCGAATTCCTCGACGAGGAGCGCGACAAGTGGCTGCACGACCTCGACGAGCTTGACCGCATCGCCGACAGCGCCATCCGCCTGGTGCGCGAGGAGGTCAACCAGGATGCCGTCGAGCCGCTGGACCTGGAGAAGATGGTGCGCGACATATCAGCCGAGATGGCCACGCTCGGCCATTCCGTCTCGATCGGGCATCTCGACAAGGTTTCGGTGCGCGCCGGCGCGCTCGGCCTGCGCCGCGCGCTGCGCAACCTGATCGTCAACGCCGCCACCCACGGCAAGGCCTGCACGATCGCGCTCGACCTCGCCGGCAGGCGCGCCGTGCTCTCGATTTCGGATGTCGGCCCTGGCATTCCGCCCGACCTCATCAACAAGGCCTTCGAGCCCTTCTTCCGCGTCGACCCCGGCCGCCAGCAATCCATTCCCGGCGCCGGCCTCGGCCTCGCCATCGCCAAGGAAATCATCGAACGCTACGGCGGCACCGTGACGCTGGAGAACCGCCAGGGCGGCGGACTGGCGCAGACCGTGGTGTTCGCGGCTGTGTGATTGCGCGAGGGCAGCGGCCGTCCGCGTCGTCAAGGGCAACCCAACGCTGGGACACTGCCAGGCAATGGGGCCCGCGACCCTCGCTAGCGGAGCGAGCTACGACGTGGCGCGCAGATTTCTGCGCATGGTCCGCCTGCCCGTCGCACGGGCCTTCTCGGCCACCACGGCGGCGATCTCGACCACCTCGCCCTCGCGCGATCTGCCGTTGGTGGCTTTGTGGAGCCGCTCGTAGGGCAGCAATTCCTTGATCCGGGCGTTGAGCGACGCGATTTCGGCCCGCAGGTCCTCGCATTCCTGCCGCTGGACATCCCGCTGTATGTCCTCCGATGCCTGTTGCAGCGCAATCTGCGAAAGATTGGCGTTCGCTTTGGAAAGGCTCATCTTGTCGGTTTCGTTCTCGTCCGTGAGCGCCGACAATCTTTCATCGGCGATCTTCTTTTCGGCCACTGCGTCGTCCAACTCGGTCTTGAGCCTGGCGATCTCGGCGGCGGCCGCGCTGTTCTCGTTCGAGGCCCGCTCCAGCCGCGATTCCAGGTCCTGTATCTCGGAACGCAATCCGCGCATTTCCGTCTGGCCGCGAGCCCGTTCGGCTTCCCAGTCGCCTTCCATCATGCTGGCCGACTCGGTCTTTTCCGCCAGCTTCGCCTGCGTGGCCTCGAGCGCCTTCTGCAGCCGGATCTCCTCTTTCTCGCTCTTCCCGAGCGCCGCCATCAGTTCGGCAAGCCGCGCTGCTTCGCTGGCGTGGATTGCCGAAAGCTCGTCCAGCCTGTGGCGCGTCTGGGTCTCCCGCTTCAGCACCTTGTCGAGCTCGGCCGACAGGCTGACATGTTTCTCCCGCAGCATCTTGCTCTCGCGCAGGCGCCTGTTGGCCTCGACCGTCCTGGCCGTCAGCCGGTTGGCGATGTCGCCGAACTCCGCGTCGCGTTTGGCGTTGGCATTGGCCATCTCCGCGAGTTCGAGCCTTACCGCTGCGAGCGTTGCGCGAAGCGTCTCCCGGTCCTGGACCAGGGTCGTCTCGCGCTGCTGCAGCAATTCGCACGCGCCGTCACGCTCGCGCAGCTTTGCCGCCGTGTCGTGCAGCTTTTCCGACAGCGTTCTCTGCTCCGCGATCAGGCCGGCATTCGCGAGCTCCAGCTCATTGGCGCGAAGAATGTCGGTGTGGAGGATGTTGAGGAATTCCCGCGTCAGATGGTGCGAGGTCGAGATCTCCGACAGTTTGCCGTTGATCTCGTCCAGATAATCCCTGGCGTCGTGGAACATCCCTTCGAAGGCATTCAGTGCCGCCAGCCGGGTCTGGGCATGAGGCGTCAGTCGTGGCGCGGTTTCGGCGGTCTCGGCATTGCCCGCCGCATCGGGAGCGTCCGCGGCATCCGCTTGTGGCGCATCGGCTTGGACTGGCGAGGCGTCGGCGCCTGACGCGGGATCCGGGACATCGTCGCCCTTTGGCGGGTCCTCGAATTCGCTATCGAGGCTGGCATCCAGGGCGTCGGCCAGATCGTCCTGTAACTCCTGGAGTGCGTTGTCTACGTCTTCAGCACGCTTGATCAGGCTCTTGAAGTTCATACGGAACTCCCTCTTACGCAACCAAACCCAGATATTTAATAAACTGCTAATATGTATCCTTACATCCGCTTATTCCGCAAGGGAAGGCCCCGGTGGGAAATGTAAATTTGCAACATTGGCGATTTGGATGCCGCGAGCAGCCGGCGTTCGCGACGGTGTGAACGTCGTGTGCAGCCTGATATGCAGCCGGCAAACGGCCTGCAGGTCGAACGGGAGGGCGTGGAGATGTAGATCAAGGTGATCGGAACCGGCTTCGGCCGGACGGGCACGGATTCGATGCGCGAGGCGCTGGCCATTCTCGGCTTCGGCCCCTGTCATCACATGCATGAAGTGATCGGCAACGAGGAGCAGAAACGGATGTGGCGTGCGCTGGCGCAAGGTGCCGCGCCGGACTGGAACCAGCTGCTCTCGGGCTATGTCTCCTGTCTGGACTGGCCCTCGGCGTATTACTGGCGCGAACTGATCGAGTTCTATCCGGATGCCAGGGTGATCCTGACCTACCGCTCGGCCGAAAGCTGGTGGGAGAGTTTTGAAAAGACGATCGCGGCGGGACTTGAGCAAAGCGTGGACCGGGAATCGCTGGGCATTGCCCTGATCGCCAGGCAGGTGTTCGGCGGCCGGCCTGGCGATCGAGCGCATGCCATTGCCTGCTATGAGGCCAATGTCCGAGCGGTGTACGCCGGGGTGCCACCGGATCGGCTGCTGGTCCACGCTCTTGGCGATGGCTGGGAACCGCTGTGCACCCATCTCGGCGTTGCGATACCGGATCAGGACTATCCCAATAGCAACAGCGCCGCGGGTTTCAGGTCGAGATTTTCGCTGAACTGATCTGGACGAATACCTGCGGTGCCGGACCGGCAAATCGCGTTCCTCGCCCCCCTCTGCAGAGGGGCGAGGAAACAGCGCGGCGTTTTATCCCGCCATGGCCAGCGGCACGGCGCTCTTGTTGGGGATCTGGATGTCGATTTCCAGCGTCGACATGGTCTCGCCGCGATCCATCGAGACCTGAAGGTAGTCCTGATCGATCTGCACATGCTTGGCGATCACAGCCATGATCTCCTCGCGCAGGATGGAGACGAGATCGGGCTGGCCACGGCTGCGGCGCTCATAGGCGAGCAGCACCTGCAGCCGCTCGCGCGCCACCGGCGCGCTGGTGCGCCGCTTGAAGAGGTCGAGGATGCTCATGCGGCCCTCCTTCCGAGCAGACGGTCGAGAAAGCCCTTGCGTTCGAAGGGCACCACCACCGGCAGATCTTCGCCTTCCAGCCGCCTTGCCGCTTCGAGATAGGCCTTGGCGGCGTTGTTGAGCGGCTCCGACAGCGTCACCGGCGAACCGAGATTGGAGGCGCGCAGCACATCCTGGCTTTCCGGGATGATGCCGAGCAGCGGCACCGACAGGATTTCCAGCACGTCGTCGATCGAGAGCATTTCGCCGCGCGCGGCGCGCGCCGCGTCATAGCGGGTGACCAGCACGTGCTTGGCGATCTGCTCGCCCTGTTCGGCGCGCATGGTGCGGGCGTCGAGCAGGCCGATGATGCGGTCGGAATCGCGCACCGACGACACTTCCGGATTGGTGACGATGACCGCCTCGTCGGCGAAGCGCATGGCGAGCTGCGCGCCGCGCTCGATGCCGGCCGGGCTGTCGCAGAAGACATAGTCGAACACCGAGCGCAGCTTGTCGATCACTTCGCCGACGCCGTTCTCGGTCAGCGCATCCTTGTCGCGCGTCTGCGAGGCCGGCAGCAGGAACAGCGTGTCGACGCGCTTGTCGCGGATCAGCGCCTGCGACAGCTTGGCTTGACCCTGGATGACGTTGACGAGGTCGAAGACCACGCGCCGCTCGGCGCCCATGATCAGGTCGAGATTGCGCAGGCCGACGTCGAAATCGACCAGCGCCACCTTCTTGCCGGTCTTGGCGACCGCGGCCCCAAGCGCGGCCGTCGAGGTGGTCTTGCCGACGCCCCCCTTGCCCGATGTGACGACCACTACCTTGCCCATGGAAAAAGCCTCCGTTGCCTGTTGTCGTTGCCGTGCGCCGCACGGTTGTTGTCAGAGCCTGCCATCATGCCATCCCAAACCGGTCCGAGGCTTGCGCGCGGCGCCTCGGCGCTTGTCCGGGCCGGAACCGTGAAACCGGGCGTCAGCATCGCGCCGCCCTAGTTCAGCGGCACGACGGCGAGCATGTCGCCTTCGAGGAAGGCCTGCACCGCCTTGCCGCGCGAGACGCCTTCCATCTCTTCGGCCGTCGTGTACCAGCCATCGACCGAAATCAGTTCCGCCTCGTTCTTGCGGCAGAAGATGCGCGCCGACCTGTTGCCCTGCGAACCGGCGATGGCGCGGCCGCGCAGCGTGCCATAGACATGGATCGAGCCCGCCGCGATGATCTCCGAGCCCGACGCGACCGAGCCCAGCACGATGACATCGCCATGCGGATGGAAGATCGACTGGCCCGAGCGGATCGGCGACTTGACCATCAGTGTGCCGGCCTGGACAGCATCCACCGCGCCGGCTTCAGCAGCCTTGGCAGCCTTGCCCTTGCCGGCCTCGGCCTTGATCTCGACCGGCTTGCCCTCTGCGGGCTTGCCGGCATCCTTGCCGCGCTCCGAAAACACCGTCTCCAGCTTGCCGGCTTCATCAGCCGCCTCCGCCTTGCCCTTGCGCCCGGAAAGCAGGCCGTCCGAAGTCGCCTCCTTGGCGCCGGTCAACAGCGGCGGCAGGTCAAGCCCCAGCGAAGCCCCTTCGAGCTCGATCGCATAGACCCGGATGCCACGCGCACCGAGCGAAGCGACCAGCAGCGCGATATCGGCGACCTCAGGCTTCAGCACATTCAAATCGAGCACTACCGGCCGCCCGGCAAAATACCCCGGCGAATTGCCGATCCAGTGATCCAGCCCCTCCAGCCAAGCCGCAATCGGCGCCTCCGGCGTCAGCGTGAAGGCCACGAACGAACGGGCGCGAAAACGAATGGATTTTGTTTCGACGGGGGCGGCAAAGGTCACGGCCAGCGAATCCTTACTGAGAGGTAAACGCTAGGGGGTTAATGGTTAACGAATGGTTAACGGGTGGCTCAGGTGGCGCGGCTTGAAGCGAATGCTGGAGCGAACAGTTTTTCCCCCAGTCGCCTCGCGAGGAACATTCCAGAAATAGCTGATTAAAAATAGCCAGCCAATCGCCTTAGCGCAACGCTTCACCTGAGGAGGTTCGAGACCATATCCAATACGAACTTCGCTGACACAAAAGAACCATACTCATGCAGGCTGTCACCTTTGGTGTTAGTCGCGTCATCGACGACAACTTTTGCAGCGAACGTTTGCAGTTGGTGACCTGACAATTCCGAAGCTACATAAAAACCGAATATCTCCATGTCCAATCCAGCGAACTTTCTGTGCTGCAGCCGTATCGACCCCAATCGCTTCTCGCTGGCTATGACAGCAGAGCCCGTGGCGAATGGTGCGATCTTGGGGGAGGAGCGTTCAGCGGGTCTGAATTTACCCGTATATTCTGCTTCAAGATGCGTCAGAAGAAGCGGGTCTTCCATGATCTTACTGATCGCCAGCTTAGTAGCAGGGGTAATGTTGGCTTGGTAGGGTTCAGCTTCGAACAGGTCGTCTAACCACTTGCCAGATTGATACTCCCAGCACATGTCGGCGACCAAAAGCTGCCCGAGCTTTGAATGATCGCCATTCCCGGCACAAATGCCAGACATTGCGACGACACGTGGGGCATACTGGTCCAGAACACGCGAAACCAACGTCGCTGCAACTACGAGCCCCATCCTGGGCATAAGAACGATCGTCCCTGACCTGCCATCCAGTTCAAAATCCCAAAGGTCAATCCCGTACCGTGTCAGGCTTTCAATCTTTACACGCCCGTCGCTGAGAAACCCCCTTCTTTCCTTCTCCAATGCTGTAAATATAATAAAATCATATCGGCCGCGGTCACGAGCCTGGGCCAGAAAAATATCTAAGGCCTGCGACCACATTTCCTGTCTATCAAAATCATAAATGATACATCCACGCGCCGCAAAATCATCGCGGCAATTGTCAGCTTCTTCGGGGAATGCCGTTATAGCTAGTACTGGGACGCGGATGTGGCCGGAATAGTCCAGCATCTTGAGAATTTCACGGCCAGAACTCCTCGACTCTCCACCCTCTACACCTGGCATCCTAATATCTAGAATACAAAGATCAGGGGAGCTCCCACCTATAGACGCAAATTGAGCGACTGTCTTGACCCTATGTATCGCAGCATCCTTGACACCCTTCTTCGATAACTCAGCACGGATAGCCTCGAATTTGTCGTCCATGTCTTCAAACACGACGATCCTCATTTAATTCTCTCCATCACTGAGTCGAATGCCGCCTCCCAATCGGGACTCTTATACGAGTAAAGTATCGCTCCAACAACCGTCTGGCCATATTTCTGCGAAATTAGCCGTGGAATATTATTCAGCTTTATACGATCCCCACTTATGATGACATCTGGGTACTGCGTTACAACAATAATCCTTGTATTTCGGCTGCATGCTTTGAGAGCCCGCAGAACCTCCATGCCGCCTACGGCCTGATTAACCCCCCCCTCACCTCCCTTGGCCTGATCCTTGGAAAAGGTTGGCAGAGCCATATCGAGGACAATAAGGCCGAAATCCGTTGCGCCAACTTTCAGGACAGCCTCTTTAACACCCTGAGCGATCTCAAGATTTCCCTCAGCCACGCCGGCCGCGAGAAGTCTCTCTGTCAAGTCAGCCGTCTTGTGTTCTTCGTCCTCAACCAATAGCACCTTCACGAGCGGTCTCCGTTATTGCAAGCTCGACCGTAAGAACAAACGATATCTCACAGTCATCTGCATTTAGATTCAAAGCCGTCGTTGAGCGTCCCTCACTACTCCCTGTGATGAAGCGTAGCTTCTTGATCCCTGAATAACCTTCCCTCGCCATTGACGTATCCAAGTCCGTGGCAGAGAAACAACTCTCTAATCTTTGGATGTGCCTCATTCGACCTTCGGCGGGCAACTTAGAGATCACTCTAACTGATAGGCGACCGATACTCCCCTGCTCCGGAATTACGCTTTCGACCACTATCGAGATGGCGGTGTCCGCTTCTCGATAGTCGAGAGCATTGCGAACCAGCACTGAAAGGCAATCGTACATTCTATGGACGGACAGACCGTCAAGGACTAAATCGACACTGTCACCTTGCCAAGTGAGGGCGGACTCCGGGAGCAAAGCGTGGTTAGTCACCTCCATTACGATGAGATCGCCGAGTTGCCGTGTGGAAGCGCTTACGAATCCGCTCTCGGGTTGTCGGAACCAACTGCCTAGCACTACTTTGGCAGATTTTTAGCGGCGGCGCGTTTTTGGAATTCCCAAGAGAGAGTTTGCGTGATTCATGGGAGGTCGGCTTGTGGAGGGCCGATCAATGGATGTGGACTGGCAAGCCGATCTCGAGCACTGGCTTCAACCGTTTTTGGCAGGTCTTTCGCATCCAGCTCGGCGCCGGATGTGTCCGCTGTACATTGCTGGTCTGATCGGGCCGGGCGACCGTAAGAGCGTACAACCGATGGCCGCGCGCACTGGCGAGGTCGGCTACGATCAGCTTCATCATTTCGTCGCGGCAGGGGTTTGGGACAGCGCCCCGCTCGAGGCCGCCCTGCTGAAGGAGGCAGATCGCCTGGTCGGCGATGAGGCGGGTTTTCTCGTCATCGACGACACAGCGTTACCGAAGAAGGGACAACATTCGGTTGGTGTCGCGCCTCAATACGCTTCGTCGCTTGGCAAGACGTCCAATTGCCAGTCACTGGTGTCGGTGACCCTGGCCTCGCGCGAAGTGCCGGTGATGGTGGGCCTTCGGCTCTTCCTGCCCGACACCTGGACGAATGATCCCGAGCGGATGATGCGGGCGCGCGTCCCGAAGGATCGACAGGTCGCTCTGACAAAGCCGGAGATCGCCATCGAAGAGATCGATCGTATCATCGCCTCCGGCGTGCGTTTCGGCTGCGTGCTTGCCGACGCGGGTTACGGGTCGAGCAGCTCTTTTCGTCAGGCTTTAAGTGAGCGCGGTCTGCTGTGGGCTGTAGGACTATCGCGACGCCAAAACGTCTATCCGGCCGATGTTGATCTGATCTTCCCGGTCGCGACCACCGGCAGGCGCCGCCAATATCATGTCCCAGACCAGCCGCCGGTCTCTGCCGAGGTGATGCTGTCTGGTGAGAGATGGCACAAGATAAGCTGGCGGCGCGGCACTAAAGGTCGGCTGACATGCCTCTTTGCGGCTCGCCGTGTCCGCGTTGCGGATGGTCATAAGCACCGGATGCTCGACAATCGCGTGCAATGCATGCCAGGCGACGAGGTCTGGCTCGTCGGCGAACGCCGGTCGACTGGCGAGCAAAAATACTATGTGTCGAACCTACCGGCCGATGCGAGCCTCAAGATGCTCGCCGCCACGATCAAGGCCAGGTGGGTTTGTGAGCAGGCACATCAGCAATTGAAGGAGGAACTCGGCCTCGACCACTTCGAAGGCCGATCATGGACTGGATTACATCGACATGCCTTGATGACCATGATCGCCTACGCCTTTCTCCAAGCCCGCCGCCTCAAAGCAGCGGGACGAAAAAAAAAGAGTCGGCGGACCACCGCCACAACCGAGCATGCCAGCTGTTAGACAAGCCATTCTCGACCTCTTCACGCGATCGCCACCCCGCAGATGTCCTCACTGTCAGAAGCTGCCCGCACACGCCCTCAAACCTAAACTGCCAAAGTAGTGCTAGACGAGTGAACCTTTCATAGACAGCATTCCACAATTCGGTGCGATACTGCCGGTGCAATTCTCCCGTGAACCCTCCCAGATGCTCATCCATGCTCGCCTGAGCTTGGTGCAGAATATCCACGGTAATCACCTTTGAAGCGCTCGCGAGCTGCGGCTCGATCTCAATCCAACAAAAGCGAATAAGCAGGTCCAAGAAAATTTCATAACTTCTGCCCGCTATAGCAGAGAGCCGCAGCTGAATTAGATTTATGCGAGTTATCTCGTCTTCGTCCTTGATCTCAGCAGAGAATATCCCTCTAGATTTATTAGGAGATTTGAATTGCAGCAAATCAAGGCGCATGTGCTTAACCAGCGACCGATATGACTCAACCCAATTGTCATTGGCCTCCACAAAGTCATAATCTATTGCCAACGCTTGGAAATGCGGCCGTTCAATAATGGAATCGACACCACCGAGCATCGTTCCCATAAGTGTGTTATGCCTAATACGCCGACCAAGGTACGATTCAATTCCAAAATTCGTATTTAGACAGAACTGCGCAAAAGCATACTTTACAACTTCCATAAGAACATAGTCAAAGGCATTGTTAGCAGGAATCTCAGCCGTTCCAGTCTGTATTCCGCTCGGTCCGATGACAATTGTAGTGGCTTGAATTGTTTTTATCTCATGCTCGATAACTCTTGCATACTCCTGAGTATAAGCATTCGGATTCTCGATTAGCCATTTCTTCATTCCGAATCCGTCAATATATATACGACTGTCATCAAAATACTTCCTAAGTTTTGACACCTGACGCTGCGCCTCGATTGCGTCCGCTTCGATGAGATAGTCGATACGTTCAAGTGCTCTACCAACCAGGCGGAGTATTGACTGTCTAACGATATCAGCTTGGTCGGCAGAACTAATCACCCAATAGAGCTTTTGAAGCGTTGGGCGGTCAAGAGTTACAAGTAAAAAATTGGCGATATTTGGAGTAGACACCAGAAGCCACTCAATGAATTTCTCCACGCTTCCGCTGAATTTTTCTAGTACGGTGTTAGACAGACTTAGTCTGAATTTAAAATCCACATCCTCATCGACCGCGCGTGACTTATATAGCGCCAGAGCAAGGACAGTGACGAGGGGCCTTGAAGCCTCGTCGCAGAAGGCATACAAGCGCTCTATTTCCTGCTCCGCCAACAAAACGTCGAGGGATTGAGTATGTTCGAGAATGAAACGGAGCTCATGGCTATTTAAATTATGCGCTTGCGAACTCGTCTTCATGTATATCAGGAAGAATATTGTACGCATAAATATACCGCTATTCTGAAAGTTTTCATAATCCATAGGGCTCCGAAATCCTACCAGTCCCTTATTCAAATCTTTACTAGTTGGCTGAGGGTAACCTAGTAGACTGTCTTCACTATCGAAGAACCCCGGTAACAATCTTGACGCAAGCACCCTATCAACGAAATGACGATATCGTGCAGGTTTGGAGAACTCCAAAAATGCAATCGATCGCCTATAATATGTGAAATCGGCGTCTTCCGGCCCGACATCATTGTAAAGGGCTAAAGGGTCAAAAGCCGATTTCTGAAAGTCGCAAAAAGCGACGAACAGTTCTGGGTCCATTGTCAGCTTTATGGTGCTGGAAATTCCGGGCCAAGCCTCGCCGATGTGCATCAATTGAAGGATACCGACTACCTCATCGACCAGTGACATCGCGTGCGATTTTCGGAGGAACGGGCCGACGTCGGACATACAAACCGGGGAAGGAATAATGTTATTTAGATGTAATAGCTGCCGGAAGTCTCCTTTCGCATATTTCTGATAGCCTTGAACGCGAGTGGACATTGCTGGGAAGTATGGAAATTCGATATCGATCGACTCTAGGGCTGTAAAGTATGGACCTGGGTGCTTCCGTTGATCTACGATTTCGGACAGATGTGAGAACTGAGCCGTCAACTCGTCCGTCCGGTTTTCGCTGCCGCGAGCCATTATATAAGCGGTCTTCTTCGCCAGATAATTAGAGGCGCCCCATTCCACAGCAAAATAGCTAAGGGCGCTCAATGCATCAACGTAGTCTGCTCCAGCCAACGGGGCCAACGTTGCGATTGCACCAATTATCCCAATGGATCTCTCTTTCCATCCATTAAGGTGACCAACTACAAAGGCAATCTCTTCCTCAGAGCCTATTGGATTGAGTTGATGCGTCTTCAGCAGATTCCGATAAGTCCCGCCGGTGTTAGGAAACGGAAACGCGCCTTCACGCCCAAGCAGCATCCTTGCTGCCAGCGCCAAGTCACCAACATGCGCGTTCTTTCGTATAAGGTTTATGCCAGTTGACGATATAATTTTCGCATCGTCCTTCGCGAGTACGCCCCTGATAATGTTGCGCGTCGCAGCACTCTTTATGTTCCGCAAGTCTTTGTATGTCCGGCGCCGATCATACCTAGTCGGTCTGACTTTGCCGCGAGAATCCAGCCCACCCCCCAATTTAGCCACCCATCCCATTTAGGATTCAGCTCGAATCCTCGCACCAAGACTAGAAGCATGTAGCTATGACATGCAAACGTCGAGTCTTTGCGGTAAAAAAGTCTGTGTAGGGTTTAGCGGATTGAACTGGTAATGCCCGGCCTGTCTCTCATTTTGATAGTAAGCCACCCCCTCACCCCCGCTTAAAATACTGCACCTCCCTTTCATGCTTCTCCGCCGCTTCCCGCGTATCGAACGTCCCCAAATTCCTTCGCTTCCCCGTCTTCTCGTCCTTCTTCCTTGAATAAAGCCGGTATTTTCCGTCTTTCAGCTTCCTGATCATCGGTCTCTCCCTTGGAAAAGACGAAGGGCCCGGCCGTCGCCGAGCCCTTCTTTTTGTCAGTCGCGGTGTTCGGGCATGGCTTTCAGCTGGTCCTTGGTCCAGTTGGTCACGGCGTGGACGTCGCCGTCCTCGTCGCGCATGAAATCGAGTTCGTTGGCGGCGACGGCGACCGGTTTGGCGCCGATGCCGAGGAAGCCACCGACATCGATGACAACCAGGCCGCTGCCATGCATATGGTCGACAGAGCCGATCTTCTCGTCGTGGGGGCCGTAGATGGACGCGCCTTCAAGCGTGTCCGGTGTCAGTTCGGCGGGGCGGAGCCTTACGTGATTTGCGTGGTCCATCAGTGCATCTCCTCTCGGGTTTGGACAGGGTGAACCTCCGAGGCGGCCAAGGGTTCCGACCGATTTCATGTCGCCGATGCCTTTGGGGTTACGCCGGTCAGACCGCACCAAGCCCACCGGCGCCGGGTACCGGTGGCGCCGCGTTTTCGTGCGCTGATCAGGGCAATTCCAGGAAAAGCCTGAAACGGTTTTCCCTTGGAAATTGCGTGGCCTAGCTGCGCTTCTTCGCCTTGAGGCTGCGCGCGGCCTGCTCGATCGCGGCGCGGTCGTTGCCCAGGCGGTCGAGCAGCTCCTGCGCCTCGTCGCCCGATATGCCCGTGCGGACGGCCAGTTCCTCCACCGTCAGAACGTCGGTGCTGGCGATCTCGCCGGTCTGCGGCAGCGCGTCGCCGGCCGTGAGCGGCAGGGCGGCCTCCCGGTCGATCTCCATCTCGGCCTGGCGCCAGTGCCGGTCATGGTCGCCATGCGCGCCGCCTTCGCGTTGCCAGATCTCGTAGGCGCGGTTCCTGATCTTGTCGTCGCGGTCGTCGCTCATATCGTTCCTCCACTCATGTGAGGCATGAACGCCGCGCCGATCCGAACGATCCAAAAAATCTGCGTGATCGCCGGGCATCACAAGGCGCCGACCTTCAGCCTGCCCGCCCGCACCTGGCGGCTACTCGCACTGGCGCCTGGGTCCGCCGGAATAGGGCTGGTAGCTGTTGTCCTCGGGCCGGTAGGAGCGGTAGCGGCTGAAGCAGGAATCGACATGGTCGGCGGAAAGCGCCGTCGTGGAAGCGGCGTCGCCCGTCTCGGCATAGCTGACTTCGGCCGAAGCGCCCCGGTCGGCGCCGGCGTCGAGATAGGGCGAGACGCAGGGGCGCAGCCGCCCGCTATAGGACATGTAGCTGTTGTCGTCGGGATGGTAGGAGCGGTAGTGGCTGGCGCACCACTGGAGATGCGACGCCGGCAGTTCGGCCGCTGCGGGCGCGGTCGAGCCGGTCGCGGCCGGGTCGGGTGCCGGCTCCTTGGCCGCGATATCAGGCGGCGCGGGCTGGTCGGCCGGCAAGCGCTGGAGATTTTGCGCCGCCTTGTTCACCGGCCGCGCGTTCCTGGTCCACAGTTCCGCCACGCTGACGGTCGGCCTTGCCTCATGCGCCGGCTTGGCGGCAAGCAGCCAGGCGGCAAAGCCCAGCCCGCTGCCGAAGACCGCAAGCGTCAAGACGAAGCCGCCGACCAGTGCCAAAATCGCTTTCACGTCACGCTCCTTCAGTCCCTGCTTATAGAATGCGGAGCATCAAGGCTGGTTCCAGCACAGCGCGCGCAAGCGTGCGTGGGCGGCGCGGGCTCAGCTCCGCTCAAGTCGGCAACCTCACCTCCAGGGAAAATTGGTTCTCCACCGCCAGCAGCGCCGCCACCATTTCCTTGTCGCGCCGCCGCTGCTGCAAATAGCCGGCCAACAACCAGTCCAGCGAGAACCTGCCCGCGCCGGCAACGGCCAGCACGAACATGCCGCCTGATATGGCCAGATCCTTCTCGAAATGCAGCAGTTCGTTCTGGCTGGCGAAGTTGGTGTGGAACAGCATGGCCGTGGCCAGGCAGAACAGGCCGAGCCCGACTGCGCCCGGCCGCGTCAGCAGGCCCGTTGCCACCGAGAGCCCTGCCCCCAGTTGCAGCGCGATGGTGGCGATGAACAGCGGCAGGCCGACGCCAAGGGCTGCCATGGCCTTGGCGGCGCCCTCGAAATGCGTGGCCAGCGTGACGCCCTCATGCAGGAAGATGAAGGACATAAGCATGCGCCCGACAAGCAGGGTCACATCCCTGACATAGAGTTTGGTGGCGAGGGTGTGCAGCTTCGCGGCGCGTTCGTTCAGGGTCATGGTCGGGCTCCGATATTTCTACACCATGCGGGCACGCGCGGGGATGGCGCTTGCCGAATGTGATGCTTGAAAGGGCCGGAGCCGGCTCGAGGGAGAGGCGCCGGCTCCGGCAATGGGCGCCAGCCACGAGCGCCCGAACTTTGGTTCATTTCGCGTTGAGGTTCACGCCAAGGCCCCCTCATCCGGCCGCTTCGCGGCCACCTTCTCCCCGCCGGGGAGAAGAGGCAGATGCCGGCGCCAGCGCCCTCCTCTCCCCTCGGGGAGAGGTCGGATTGCCCCGAATTGCTCTTTGCAATTCGGTTGGCAATCCGGGTGAGGGGGAACTTGCGCCGCCGCCCTACTTCGTCACCTTGGTGTCGATGGCCTTTTGCAGGTCGGAAAGCTCCTCGCAGCCGGCGGGACACAGTTTCTGCAGCGAGGCCAGCTGCTCATTGGCCTTGGCCATGTCGCCGGTCTCGACATAGAGCTCGCCCAGATACTCACGGGCGGCCTTGTGGTCGGGCTTCAGCTCCAGCGCCTTGTTGTAGTAGGTCAGCGCGGTGGCGGTGTCGCCGGTCTTGCGCAGCGTGAAGCCGAGCAGATTGTAGACATCGGCCTGCTGGTTGTCCTGCGCGAGGTCCCGCAGGTCCGCCAGCGCGCCCTTATAGTCCTTGGCGTCGAGCTTGGCCTTGACGGCGGTGAGGTCGGGCGCGTCGGCGCCCTCGATGTCGTCCACCGCAAAGGCCGGCATGATCGTGGCGACGGGAACGACGGTCAACACGGCAATGGCGCCGAGCAGGCCGAACAGGGCGTGCTTGCCCAGGTAGGATTGTTTCATTGTCTTTCTCGCTTTGGTTGGGAGCTCGTGCTCAGATCTGCACCGGAGTGAAGCCGTAGGCATTGCCGTCCTTGACGAAAACGCCGGTGCCCGGGAACGGGAAGTGCGAGCCGGAAATGCGGATGTTGTCCGCGATCACCCGGTCGATGAGCTTGTGGCGCGTGGCGATCGCCGTCGGCCCGTCCTGGTCGTAAGCGCCCTGCCATTCCGGGTGCGGCGCCAGAAGCGCCGGCACATACATGGTGTCGGCCGAGATCATCAGTTGCTCCTTGCCGGAGTTGGCGAGATAGACGGAATGACCCGGCGTGTGGCCGGGTGCGGCGATGATCTGAATGCCGGGCACGACCTCGGCGCCATCCTCGACCAGCCTCCAGTTCTTCCATTTCGGGAAGTTTTCGGCGATGCGCTTGCCCGCCGGCTTGCGCCCCTCGGGCAGCTTGGCCAGGCGGCTGGGATCGGTCCACCAGGTATATTCGGTGGCGTTGACGATCAGCTCGGCATTGGGGAACACTGGCGTGTTGGTGCCCTTCTCCATCAGGCCCCAGACATGGTCGGGGTGGAAATGCGAGATCATGATGGTGTCGATCGCCTTGTAGTCGATGCCGGCGGCGGCCATGTTGGCCGGCAGATGTGTGGCGTTGGCCTGCCATTGGCCGACGCCGGAACCCGCATCCATCATGATCAGCCTGCCGCCCATCTTGAGCACGGCGACGGTGAGCGGAATGGGCATGAAGTCGGTGGTCAGCCCGGCCTTGGCGAGTGCCGCCTTGGTGTCGTCGACCGAAACATCCTTGATGAAGGCCGGGTCGTGCGGCTTCTTCCAGATGCCGTCATAGATAGCGGTCACCTCGATGCCGCCGACCGAGTACTTGTAGAAGCCGACTGTGGGTTCCACCGGCATCTGCGCGAAGGCGGGCCGGGTGAATTCGAGCTTGCCGGCAAGGCCGAAGGCGGCAGCGGCGGCGGCGGATTGAAGCACTGTGCGTCGTGACATGCTGAACATGGCGTATTCTCCTGTGGGTTTCGGTGGCGGTGGCGGTGCAGGTGACGGAGGAGCCACGCCACATGGCCCTCCGTCCTGATTGCGGACGGGGTCAGGACCTGGAGGATGGTCCGAACCCCTGAACTCAGTTGCCCCAGATGCCCTGGCCTGGTTCATCCGCATCAGATTTCATCGTCGCCCGCATGCCGTGGCGGACAATCTCCGGCTTGGCGGTCGAGGCGGTGTAGGTGTTGTCGACGGTGGTGAGCGTCTGGTCGGCGGCGCTCGTGCCAAAATGGTCGCTACCGGCAAAGGCGAAACTCGAGGCGAGCAACATCGCAGCCACGCTGAGAGCGAGCTTGGTCATTTCGGTAAATCCTTGTTTCGTTTTCCAGGGGTCGCGGACCGCAAGATTGCCCGCTTGCAGAGAAGACCCGCAGGGGCCGCGCTTTATTCCCGAGCGGGGCGGGATTTTTTCGGGAAGGGCAGAAACCGGCGGCGGCGGCCATGCGGAAGCGCGCCCAGACACAATCCAGAAACAAGTTTCAACAGTTCAGAAAAACTGGCGAAAAGATCGGATGGCATAAGCATCCCTCAACGGCCGGAAATCTGGCCGCCGCACAGGGCGCACGGACACAAGCGCACGGGGTTGGGCACGGGCGATGCTACGAGGTTCGAACGGACGGATGGGGCCCCTGCCTTGCATGTCGCCCGCCGCCGGCAGCCTCCAGGCGATGCCCCGCGCTCATGCTGCCGAATATGTGAAGACAGGACGGCCGATTCCGTGATAACCGCCCGGCCAAAGAGGATCCGGCGATCAGCGATCTCCGGTCGGGATTCCGGAATCTTCCGTTTTGGACGCTTCGGTCATTCCACCTCCATCAACCACGATCAAATTGCAGCGCCGGTACAGCCGATAATGCCTGCTCGAGCGGCGGCATGATCGAGATGTGCCCGTGACGGCTTCGCCAGGACGAGAAAGTTTGGAAATGGACCACGGTATCGATATCGCCGAACTGGACAGGGAAGCGGCAAGATCGGGCGGAGAGCCCGAGACCAGACCCGACAGCGCCGATGCACTTGCGGAACTTGCCTCGGTAGCGCGCAGCCAGATCCTGGTGGGTGCCGACTTTGCCCGGGCAGGTCAGCCGGATGAGCGGCTCGACAAGGTCTTCGAGCAACTCGCCGAAACATTCGCCACGCTGCCGGCGGTGATTTCCGAAGGCCGCACCTGGACGTATCAGGAGCTGGACAAGCGCGCCAACCAGTTCGCCCGCCTGCTGGTCAAGCGTGGCGTGCGGCCGGGTCACCGGGTCGGGCTCATCCTCGACCGGTCCGCGGAAACCTATGTGGCCCTGCTCGCCGTGGCGAAGGCGGGCGCCGCCTTCGTGCCGCTGGCCACAGCCTTTCCTGAAGAGCGCATGGCGCTCATCGTCGAAGACGCCGGCGTCAGCCTGATCGTCACCATTGCCACCTACGCATCGCGTGCCGGCCAGTTGCCGGTTCCGCATCTGTTGATCGACAGTGCCGCCGCCGAGATCTCAGCCCAGTCCGACGCGCCGCTGAAGCCGCACAAGGCGCCGGCCGCAATCGAAGACATCTGCTATATCCTCTATACGTCGGGCACCACCGGCAGGCCCAAGGGCGTGGCCATCCGTCACCAGAGCTTCGTCAACTTCATCCGCGTCGCCGCCGCATCCTACGGCTACAAGCCGGGCGACCGCGTCTACCAGGGCATGACCATTGCCTTCGACTTTTCCTCCGAGGAGATCTGGGTGCCGTTCGTCGCCGGCGCGACCGTCGTGCCGGCACCCGGCCAGATGCCTCTGGTGGGCGAAGAGCTCGCCGATTTCCTGCGCCATCACGACATCACCTGCATGGCCTGCAGCCCGACGCTTCTGTCGTCCATGACATCGGAGGTATCAAGCCTGCGCACACTGCTGGTGGGCGGCGAGGCCTGCCCCCACAATCTGGTCGTGCGCTGGTCGAAGCCGGGCCGGCGGATCCTCAACACCTATGGCCCGACCGAGGCGACCGTCACCGCAACCATGGGAGCGCTGACGCCGGACCGGCCGGTGACGATCGGCGCGCCGCTGCCCACCTATTCGATCGTCATTCTCGACCCTTCGCTGCCGCAGCTTGCCGAACCTGGTGAACTGGGCGAGATCGGCATTGCCGGCATCGGGCTGGCGGTCGGCTATCTCGACCGGCCGGACCTGACCGAACAGAAGTTCATCGCCGATTTCCTCGGCCTGCCGAACAATCCGTCCAACCGCATCTACCGCACCGGCGACCTTGGCCGGATCAACGACGCCGGCGAGATCGAGTATGCGGGGCGCATCGACACCCAGGTGAAGATCCGCGGCTATCGCATTGAACTCGGCGAGATCGAGGCCGTGCTGCTGGACCAGCCCGAGATCGCGCAGGCCGCCGTCACCACCTGGGAGATCGAGCCCGGCCGCGTCGAGCTCGTTGCCTATTATGCGCCCAAGGCCGGCCAGCCTGCGCTCTCGCGCGCCGACATTGCCCAGACGATGAAGCGACGGCTGCCGGATTACATGGTGCCCTCCTACCTGGAGGAACTGCCGGCGATCCCGATGACGGTCTCCAACAAGGTCGACCTTCGCCAGCTGCCCAAACCGACCAGCGTCAGGCTGTCGGCCGACCGCGCCATGGTGTCGCCCGGCAATGACGATGAGCGTTTCCTGGCCGACGCGCTATGCGCCGTGCTGAAGTTCGACGAGGTGTCGGTCGAGGACAATTTCTTCGACGATCTCGGCGCCAACTCGCTGCTCATGGCGCATTTCTGCGCCCGCGTCCGCACCCGCAAGGAATGGGCGACGACGTCCATGCGCGACATCTATCTCTATCCGACCGTGGCGCGCCTGGCCAAGCACCTGAGCGTGGCGGAAGAGATGATGACGGCCACCAACGAGCCCGTTCTCACCCGCCAGGCGTCCAACCTCGTCTACTGGACCTGCGGCGCGGCGCAGTTGCTGTTTTACGCGCTTTACAGCTACGTGGCGCTGTGGGCGATCAACGGCGGCCTCAACTGGGTCTATGACACGCTCGACGATCCGCTTCAGCTTTATGTCAGGTGCGTGGTGCTCTCCGCCGGTGTGTTCTTCGGCATGTCGGGCTTTGCCGTTCTCGCCAAATGGGTGCTGGTCGGCCGCTGGAAGGCGGAAGCCTTCCCGATCTGGGGCCTGCGCTACTATCGCTTCTGGGTCGTCAAGACCCTGATCCGCTCCGCACCCGTCGTCCTGTTCCGCGGAAGCCCGCTCTACAGCCTGTACCTGCAGCTCCTTGGAACCAGGATCGGGAAGAACGTCGTAATCGAATCCCGCGCAGTGCCCGTGTGCACGGACCTGATTTCGATCGGCGACCGAACGATCCTGCGCAAGGAATCGCTGATCCTTGGCTACCGCGCCCAGGCCGGCTATATCCACACCGGGCCGCTGACCATCGGCCGCGACGCATTCGTCGGCGTCGGCTGCACGCTCGACATCGACACCGCGATCGGCGACGGCGGCCAACTCGGCCATTCCTCCTCGCTGCAGCGCGGGCAAAGCATCCCCGACGGCGAACACTGGCATGGATCGCCGGCGGTGCCGACCACGGCGGACTATTGCAAGGTGCGCAACGTCAACCCTCCCCGCATCCGGCGCTTCCTCTACGAGGCCGTGCAACTGATAGGGCTGTTTGCGATCGTCACCCCGCTGCCGCTTTTGTTCCACAGCTATTGGGAGAATGTCGGCGACGACTATCAGGAGACGATCGGCATCGTGGCGATCGGCACCACGGTCACGCTTTTCGGCTACATCGCCGTGGCCTTTTTCGCCGCCACGGTGGTACCGCGCCTGTTCAGCCTGATCCTGAAACCCGGCCGCACCTACACGCTTTACGGCTTCCGCTACTGGCTGCAGACGGTTGCCGAGTTCTCGAGCAACTCCCGCGTGCTCGGGCTGCTGTTCGGCGACAGCTCGGCCATCGTCCATTACATGAGCGCCATCGGCTGGAACCTCAACAAGGTGGTGCAGACCGGCTCCAATTTCGGCTCCAACCAGCAGCACGAAAACCCGCTGCTGTGCGAGATCGGCACCCAGACCATGGTGTCGGACGGGCTTTTCATGATCAACATGCACAAGTCCGCTTCCGCGTTCCGGCTCGAGCCGACGCGGATCGGCGAGCGCAACTATCTCGGCAACAACATCTACTATCCGCCGGATGGACGCACGGGCGACAACGTTCTGCTCGGCACCAAGGTGATGGTCCCGATCGACGGGCCATTGCGCGAGAATGTTGGCCTTCTGGGCTCGCCCCCCTTTGAAATCCCGCGCATGGTGAACCGCGACAAGGAACTCATCGCCGGCATCGACGAGGAAGACCGGCGCCAGCGTATCCCGCTCAAGAACCGTCACAATCTGGTAACGATCCTCCTGTTCTTGGCGACGCAATGGATCATGCTGTTCGCCACGCTGGCGATCTGGGACCGGGCGCTGAACTATTATACAGAATGGGCGGAAATCGCCCTCTTCGCGGCGGTGCTTTTGACCTCGGCGATCACCATTCCGTTCTACATCTTCGTCGAGCGGGCAAGCCTCGGTTTCCGCAAGCTAAAGCCGCAGATAACGACCATCTACGACGTCACCTTCTGGCGCCATGAGCGCCACTGGAAGCTCGCAGATTCGCCCATCGTGCGCCTGTTCGCCGGCACGCCGTTCCGGCCGATGATCCTGCGCATGCTGGGTGTCAAGGTGGGCAAGCGTGTGTATGACGGCGGCGCCAACCTGACCGAGCGTTCGCTGGTGGTGATCGGCGACGACGCCACGCTCAACGAAGGCTGCGTCATCCAGGCCCACTCGCTGGAGGAAGGCGCGTTCAAGTCCGATTTCATCCGCATCGGCGATGGCTGCACGCTGGGGCCGTCCGCCTTTGTCCATTACGGCGTGGTGATGGGCAAGGGATCGATGGTCGATGCCGATTCCTTCGTGATGAAGGGCGAGGAACTCGAGCCCAACTCCATCTGGCGCGGCAACCCGGCCAAGCTGCATCGGTTCGTCGAGCCGATCATGGAAGACTGCTCCAGGGCGTCGTCCTGACGCTTGAGCCCGATATCATCGGAGGCCACGTGGCACAGCGATCCGGAAGCACCGTGGGCATCCATATCGCCCCCGTGACCAAGGCCAATCGCGCCTTGGTCACGGCCCTGCAGCTGGCGCCGGAGCAGATGGACTTCGTCGCCAGCAATGCGGACTCCCTGCGCGAAGCCAGATCCGATCGGGACGCGCGGCCACGCGCCGTCATAGTCGGGGACCAGCCTGTCGGATTCCTGATGTACGAGGTGCCACGGGACCACGACGAGGCGCGCATCTACCGCTTCATGATCGACCGTGCCTGGCAGGGCCGAGGCTATGGCAAGGCCGCGCTGCGGGCGGTGCTGGAGGAAATCCGCGGGCTCGGCCATATCAGGCACGTGTCGATCTGTTACGAACCGGAGAACGAGGCGGCGCGGCGGCTCTATCGCAGCGCCGGTTTCGTCGAAGAGGGGCTCGACGAGGACGGCGAAATGATCGCCGATCTCCTCCTCCCAGCCGGCGACCGATGACGCCATCAGCCGATCCGTCCGAGGAAATCGCCCTGGCGCGCGCCATGGCGGCCATGGCCCCGGCCGGGGTCCGCACCGGTTGCCGGATGATCCGCGAAGGTGACGAGGCCCATCTGTTGCCGGCGGAGGCAAGTTCCATCCCCGCCCGCCAGGCGGCCATGCGGCGGGCCAGTGGCGCGGCGCGCTGGATCGCGCACCGGCTGCTCGCGAATGCCGGTTTCGACGGTTTCGCCCTCTTGCGCACGCCGTCCGGTGCACCGGCCTGGCCCGAGGGGATGACGGGCTCGCTCGCGCATGACGACGACATGGCCGTGGCGGCGGTCGCGAATGTTGCCGGCATCGGCTCGCTGGGCATCGATGTCGAGCCAGCGCTGCCCCTGCCCGATGACATTTTCTCCCTCGTAGCCATTCCCGCCGACCGCATGGGTGCCGCCGACCGGCATCTCGCCGGCCGCATCCTCTTTGCCGCCAAGGAAGCGGTTTACAAGGCTGCCTATCCGCTGGATCGCGAGGTGCTGGGCTATGAGGATATCGCCGTGGATCTCGAGACTGGCCACGCGACGACGAGCACCGGCCGCAAGGTCAGCCTCGCATACTGTATCGTCCCCCGCGTGGTCGTGCTGGGGTTTGTGGGGGAATAACGCCTATTCGCCAACCACTTCGCGATAGCTCCTCACCTGCCCGTCCAGACCGCGTATCCGCCAGCTCTGCCCGTCCTGTTGCTCGACATGGCAAGGTCCGAGTGGCACCTTGCCTCCCCCATCCGGCAGGTCCAGCACATAGACCGGATTGCAGATGCCGGACAGCCGTGCGCGCAGCGCTTCGGCCAGCGCCTGGCCCTGCGCGATCGTGGTGCGCCGGTACGCCATGCCACGCGCCAGATCGCCATGGTGCAGATAGTAGGGTTTTATCCCCAGCCGGTACATCAGCTCGCGGCACAGTTCTTCCAGCACCTCGACACTGTCGTTGACGCCCTTCAAGAGAACGCTCTGGTTGAGCAGCACGAAGCCCGCCTGCCGCAAGGCGCGGCAAGCTGCTTCGGTGGCATCGGTGATCTCGCGCGCGTGGTTGAAGTGGGTGACCACCGTCACCATCAGCCGGCCCTGTAGCGCCGCGACCAGCCCTTGCGTGATGCGCGACGGCAGCGCCACCGGCACCCGCGTGTGGATGCGCAAGAGCCGCACATGGGGGATAGTCTCGATGCGGGCGCGGATTTCGGCGAGCGCTGCGTCGGGCAGCGACAGCGGATCGCCGCCGGTCAGGATCACTTCGCGGATTTCGGGATGATCCGCGATATAGGCCAGCGCCGGCTCCAGCGCCTCGCGCGTATAGCCCCTGCCGATCGAGGTCAGCGATTCCTTGCGGAAGCAGAACCGGCAATAGACCGCGCATTGATAGGTCGGGAACAGAAGCACCCTATCGGCATGGCGATGCGTCAGACGCGGCACCGGGCTGAATTCATGGTCGGCGATCGGGTCGCCAAGCTCGCCCTCCGCCTCCTCCAGTTCCCCAGGCGACGGGATCACCTGCGCCCGGATCGGATCGGCCGGATCGTTCCAGTCGATCAGGTCGAGATAGCTTTTTGGTGCGCGCACCTTGTGCAGCGTGGCGGCGGCTTCAGCGGCTTCGCGCTCGGCCGGCGAGAGCGGCAAGGAGGCGAGGTCGCGCACATGGCGCACGCCTGCGCGGACATCGTCCTGCCAGGCGGTGTCGGCGGCGCGGGTTGCATCTTTGAGGTTTGGCATTGGCAGGTCTCGGGCTGTTCGCCCGGACCTATCGGCCGGATGGGCTGTCGGGTCAACCATCACAGGAGGCCAACGACATCCGCCGCGCCCTATGGCGCCCCCCTCTGTCTTGCCGGACATCTCCCCCTCAAGGGGGAGATCGGATGTTGCGACGGCCTTCGACAATCTTCAAGGTTACAAGGGGAACGCCGGCGCCCGAGCTGCCAATCTCCTCACTTGAGGGGGAGATGTCCGGCAGGACAGAGGGCGGCATCGTAGAGTGCCAACCTCTGCCAAGAACCCTAATCACAACCTCCGCCCACCCGCGCCCGCCATCGCCACAAAAGCGCTCTCAATGCTTTCAAACCTCAGCTCCGGATAAAGCGTCCCGACTTCCGGCGTGGCGGTCTCGAGCGCGGTCTCGCCACGGGTCCAGAATGCCCGCAGCAACCCAAGGCCGGGGACCGCCGCAATCAGCGCCTCCAGTTCCTCGGCGCTCATCTGCTTGACGCGCGGCGAGCGGCCGCTCACTTGCCGCCACAGCTCGATCATCGCGCTCTGCGTGATCTTGTTTTGCGCGATCCGTATCTCGCTGCGAACAGCGTTGGGATCCTCCAGCGCGCGCAAGGTGACCGCCGCGATATCCTTCTCGCTGACAAACGTCGCCGGCACGTTGCCGTCGCCATAGAGCGTCACCTCGTCCGGCGGCAGCGGCGACGAGCCGAAGCGCGTCAGGTCACCCAGTGTCGCCACCCAGGTCGAGAAGAAGCCGTTGGTGTAGATCACCGTATAAGGCAGGTCGGCCTCCCGAACCGCGTCGAAGACGGCCCGCTTGATGTCGAGCGGTTCGATCGACCCGGGTGCGGCGGCGGCAAAGTCGAGGCCAAAGCCGGCCGACGGCACATAGCGGGAGACGCCGGCATCCCTGACGACGCGCACCAGCGTCATCTCGTTGGCCGACCCGACATGCACCGAGCTGATGACGCGATCGACGTTGCCGACGGCGCGAACGAGGCTGTCATAATCGTCGAGATCGCCGACATGCACCGTGGCGCCCAATTCCATCAGAGGGCGCATCCGCGCTTCATTGACTGATGTGGCCGGCCGGACGAGGACGTGCAGGCTGTCGCCATTGCGGGCGCTGGCCTTCGCCATCTCGCTGCCGAGAAGCCCGGTCGCGCCGATGATCAATGTGCTGGTCATATCGTCCTCCCGTTGCCCAGAATTCCTTTAGCAAGAATGGAGCCGTCCCAGTCGCGTTCGAGGCCGATGTCATGCAAACGGCGATCGGAAAGCCGGGATATCTGGCGCAGCGTGCGGCGGCGCTCGAACGCTGCCGCGCTTCGCAGGGCAAGGCCGCTCATCGCGGCGCCGATGGGTCGAAGGGTCAAGCTCATAATCCGTCTCCTGTGTCTCACTGGGCGCAAGCCTGCCGATGTCGCCCGAGCGGGGCGAGCATGACGATTGCTCACACTTGTCTGGTCAATTCAGCGCATCGATGAACCGAAAGCCCGGTATGGATGCTTGGTACGCCTGAATATTGGGCCGTTATGGACTGGACGACAAACGACTCTTTGTGCAGGATTTGTGAGCAACGCTCACAGATCGAACCCATGCCGCGCAGATTGCCGCCCCTCACCGCTTTGCCCGCCTTCGACGCGGCGGCCAGGCATCTGAGTTTCTCCAAGGCCGCGGAGGAACTCAACGTCACCCATGGCGCCGTCAGCCGGGCCATCCGCAACATCGAGGACAGGCTGGGCATCCAGCTCTTCGATCGCGGCACACGCTCCGTGCGCCTCACCGCTGTCGGCGCGGCCTATGCGGCGGAGGTCGGCAAGGCGCTCGACCAGATCGCCGCCGCCACCATCGCCGCAACGCCCGACCGCTCGACGCGCATCCTCAACGTCAGCACGTCGGACGGCTTCGCCGGCCGCTGGCTGGTGCCGAGGCTGCATCGCTTTCATCGCGCCAATCCCGACATCGACGTGCGGCTGGCGACCTCGGGCGTTCTGGCCGATTTCGTCAGCGACGGCATCGACATATCCATCCGCTACGGGCGCGGCGGCTATAGCGGAGTGACGGCGGAATTCCTCGCCGACGAGGAGGTCTTCCCTGTCTGCAGCCCGGAGCTCCTGCAAGGCGAGCATCCGTTGCGCCTACCCGAGGATTTGAGGCATCACAAGCTGATCCACGATGCCTTTCGCATCGACTGGGCGACATGGCTTGAACAGGCCGGCGTCGAAGGCATCGACCCCAAACGCGGCGTGCGCTTCGATTCCGCCACCTTCGCCGTCGAGGCCGCCGTACACGGCGAAGGCGTGCTGCTCGGCCGCAGCGCGCTGGTCTCGGCCGACCTCGCGGCAGGCCGGCTGGTCCGGCCCTTCGACCTCGCGTTGAAATCAGCCGCCAGCTACTACGTCGTCTATCCCGAAGGCGCGCTGCGCCAGAAAAAGGTCAGGGCGTTCCGCGACTGGCTGTTCGCCGAGATCGCGACCGACTGGGCGGGCATGCCCAGGAGCGCCCCCTGAGCTCAAGCCGTTGACTCCGGCGGGTATGCGCAAGGCCGCTTGAGAGCACCTGAGCGCATACGAAGTGAGACAGGTGGCGCGACCTCTCCCGCGCCTCCCGCCTGGTTCGTCCGACATTTTCGGCATGGCCGCCGCCGGACCCGACATCGAGGCACTGCAAATGCAGCTGTCCTCATCACTATGAAGGGGGACGTGAGCCGGCCGCCGTGAGATGATGCCCGGCAAGGCAAACACGCCTTGCCCCTAAGACCTGGCCGCGAAAGGCGGACTTGGTCAGGCCTGGTCGCCATGAGCAGCTCGATGCTCCGGACGCTTGAATGGCATTTCCCGTTTGGCTGCGGCATCGCGGAACGCAGCCGTCGCCGTCACGCCCTGCCGAGAATGCTCGGAAACGGAAATCGGAGGCTGCGATGAAGCGCGTTACCCTCATGCTTGGCTGTCTTCTGCTTGGCCTGTTGGAGCCCACCAGCACTCGGGCAGCCGGCGCGATCTTCTTCGGCGACGATGAGTCCTATGGTTGGTGCTCCGGCTACACAAGCAAGGAAGCCGCGCGCAAATGCGCGCTTGGGCAGTGCAAGGACGCCGGCGGCGTCAATTGCCAGCTGGCCCTGGAATGCCAGGGCGGATGGGGGGCGATCGCCACCGGCGACAATGGCGGCTATGGCATGGCCTGTGAGACCTCCAACGAGGTCAACGCGCGCATTGAGGCCGGGCTGGTGTGCATGACCACGGTGAAAGGCTTGTGTCACACGCAAACCACCTTCTCCGAGCGCAATCAATCCATCAGCCAGGAGGACAATGCGCTGTTCGACCGCACGCTCTACGCGCAGGTCCTGCTGCTCAAGCTGGGCTACTATAAAGGCGGGATCGACGCCAATGCGGGATCGGACACACGGAGCGCGCTGAGGTCGTTTCAAACCCAGGCGGGGCTGCCGGTCACCGGCGAGCCCGACGAGAAAACCCTCGACCAGCTGACGGCCAAGTTCGGCGGCGGCGGCGCACTCGTGGCGGCCATTTTGGAGGGAAATCGCAATATCGATACATCGGACTGGCACACAAAGACCGCGGCGCCGCGCGCCGAGGTCGCGCAGGCATCGACATCGCAGAATATACCGACCTCCCCGCTCGAGGCCTTCGGCGTGAACGAAGAGGCCTTGAACGGGGCCCTTTCGGAAGGCGTCGGCAACATCAACCGCCAGACGAGCGATCGTTTCAGCTTCCAGGGCACTTTCAGCTGCGGCCGCCTGGCGGGCGACAGCAAGATCAGGTGCACGACGACGGTGGCCGATCCGGCCAGCCCGGAGGCGGATGTCGTCGATCTCTACCATGTCGATGGATCGGACGTATTCGCCCAGATGGAGGCGATGGCCGACAAGAAGGCGAGCGAGGAAGGCGGTGCCAATTACCTCGACAGGAGGTCACAGGTAACGTTCACGACCAACGGAGAAAAACGGCTGGTCGAATTCGGTTGCGTGCAGCACATCGGGGATCGGGTCTCGCACGGATTCTGCTATATCGAAGTCACGAAAAGCATCGGCGTGATGACGACCGTCGCGCCGCCGTCGTCAAATCCCGGTCCGGGCGGCGTGACGACAACGGATGAAGGAACTGCCGAGATGCGCAGGGCATACGACCTGTTGGCAGGGATGTCGCTCGCCCTGCTCAGCGTTCCGCTGAAGAAGTAAGGGACGAGAGATCCGCTGCTACAAGGCTGCCCAGGCGGCAAGCAGCCGTTCCTGCCCTCAGCCCCCGCGCTTCCTGCCCGGCGCTCCCGACAAAGAGACAGGGGATGGGCATCGATCGTTGCCCATCGGCGCCATCTGATGCCATTGTCGCCGCGACAGCGCGCCATGGGCAGATGGCGCAGCGCCAGGGAGGGTTTTCATGACAACGACACAGACCAGCCTGCCGCGCTATGACGATGCCATTGCGGGCTTTCGTATCGAGGATGAGGTTTCCAGACTGCAGGGCGACCCTGCGACCGGCATCAACGCCTATGTCGAATGCTGCGGCCGGCACACCGGCGCGAACCGCCTGGCGCTGCGCGCCATCTCGGCCGGCGGCGAACTCAGCGAATTCAGCTTCGAGGATCTGGACGACATGTCCGGCCGTGTCGGCAATCTGCTGAAGGGGCTGGGCGTCGGTCCCGGCGATGTCGTGTCCGGCATGCTGCCGCGCATTCCCGAACTGGTGGCGCTGATCCTCGGCGCCTGGCGCATCGGCGCCGTCTACCAGCCGCTGTTCACCGCCTTCGGCCCGAAGGCCATCGAGCATCGCCTCGGCTACAGCGCGGCTAAGCTGGTGGTGACCAATCCCGCCAATCGCGGCAAGCTCGACGAGGTCGAAAACCCTCCGCGAATCGCCACCATCCTCGGTGCGGGCGAGGCCCTGCCCCCGGGCGACATCGATTTCCGCGCCGCCCTTGCCGCCGCCTCCCCCGACTGCGATCCGGTGATGCGCAAGGGCGAAGACCTGTTCATGATGATGTCGACCTCGGGCACCACCGGCCTGCCCAAGGGCGTGCCGGTGCCGCTCAGCGCGCTCATGGCCTTCGGCACCTATATGCGCGACGCGATCGGCCTGCGCGCCGACGACGTCTTCTGGAACATCGCCGATCCGGGCTGGGCCTACGGCCTCTATTACGCCATCACGGGGCCCCTGCTGCTCGGTATCGCCACCACCTTCAACGAGGGCGCCTTCACCGCCAGGAGCACCTATGACGTCATCGAGCGGCTCGGCGTCACCAGCCTAGCCGGCTCGCCCACAGCCTTCCGCCTGCTGCTCGCCGAAGGTCCCGATGCCGCCGCGCGTGTAAAAGGCCGGCTGCGCGTGGTGAGCAGCGCCGGCGAGCCGCTCAACCCGGAAGTGATCCGCTGGTTCGACGCCCATCTCGCCGCCCCCATCCATGACCACTACGGCCAGACCGAGAACGGCATGATGGTCAACAACCACCATGGCCTCGCGCATCCCGTGCGCGCGGGCTCCGCCGGCTTTGCCATGCCGGGCTACCGCATGGTGGTGCTGGACGAGGCTGGCAACGAGCTCGGCCCCAACCAGCCCGGTATCCTCGCCGTCGACATCGCCAATTCGCCGCTGCGCTGGTTCGCCGGCTACCACCGGGCCGAGACGCCGGCCATATCGGGCGGCTACTACCGCACCGGCGACACGGTGGAATACGAGCCCGACGGCTCGGTCTCCTTCATCGGCCGCGCCGACGACGTCATCACCTCATCCGGTTACCGCATCGGCCCCTTCGACGTCGAAAGCGCGCTGATCGAACACCCTGCGGTCACCGAGGCGGCGGTGGTCGGCGTACCTGACCCGCAGCGCACCGAGATCGTCAAGGCCTTCGTCATCTTGGCCCCCGCCTACCAAGGCAGCCCGGAGCTCGCCGAGGAACTGGCGCAACATGTCAAAAAACGCCTCTCAGCCCACGCCTATCCGCGCGAGATCGACTTCGTGACGGAGCTGCCGAAGACACCGAGCGGCAAGATCCAGCGGTTTCTGCTGCGCAAGGCCGAGGTGGAGAAGAGGAAGGGGTGAAGGGCTGGCGCGCGGATTGGAGTCCGTTGCGCCCGAAGTGCAGACCCTTGGCGAAGTCATGTGATGCTTTGAGTCGGACCGCGAGCAGATCGGCAGTTCTTCGAGTATCTGGCCCGATCGGGGCCAATCCGCCAACAGGCCAAAACTAGATGGCCGTAAACGGCCCTGAGGGTGGTGAACCGACCTTCGTCGAAAAGCGATGGCCCGCGAGGGAAGATTGCCAAATCGGCCTTTTGGCACGCTCGACATAGAGCGGTTCGAGTGCGCCTGTTCGCCCGTAGATGGAATAGGGCGGCGCCCAACCATCGGTCGTCGGATAGTCGTGACGTCCGCAGGAACTCAGCCCCATTATGCGGCCGCTTCGTCAAATGTGATGCAAACTCCACTATTTCGAAGGCCGATGTCCAGCTGACCGCAACGCTGCGCCTAAGTTGAGCAGCACCCTGGCCCAAGATCAGTCCGCGGCTTGGATCGAGACGTGACCTCCTAACGTCGCCACATAGGCTCGGGGGTGGAATCATGTATTGGCCGATATTCGTACGGTGGCGCCAGCCGGTTGCCAGTGCCATCGACTTCGCTGCCCATCCCTTCCAGGAACAGATGGGGCGTAATACACCATGGGGTACTTTACTAAACGCAGCGATGGTCAGGTCACATACCGAAGTTGGGAAGCGGAAAAACACTCAAACTCCCGACAACTGAGGATCCTTGCTCTCAAGCTAGATCATGTAGGCGACTTCTGGATGGCGATGGGCCCATTGAAAGAATTGCGCCGGCGGTTTTCTCACGCCCACATCACGCTTGTCGTCGGAAGCTGGAATATCGAGACCGCGAAGGAGTTCCGCCTCGCCGACGACTACATTGCTTTCGATTTCTTCTCTCGCAATCCGTCGGTCGACAAAGGGCGTGAGGAAGCTGCCAGCATCAAACCTTTGCTGCTTGGCGAATTTGACCTCGCCATAGATATGCGGGTTCCTGATGAAACAAGGCCAGTCTTGCTCGCAGTTCCGGCAAGACATCGGGCGGCGATCGTGGACCAATACCGCGTGGATGGCATCGACATTGCGATCGCGCCATTCAATTTGAAGTTACGCAGAAACCTCTTCTACAAGCTCGCCCAGAGGATAGGAATTGCTGACAGAATACCTCGGAGGTTCTTTGATTGGTTCACTGATCGCAATCAAGTGCGCCTTCAGCATGTAACAGAAATACTTTCCTTTCTGGTGGCAAAGGCCGCCGCCTATTTCGACAACGAGAACGATGCGCACAATCACCAGAATGCGGCGACAAAAGGAGCCCCTGTTGTAGTGGCTCCCTTCTCGAACTCCAACCTGCGGGATTGGCCCATTGAGTATTTTGGGCAACTCGTGGCTGCGCTCGCTGAGCGTAGCGAAGTAGTCGTCATCGGCCGGAGCGAAAGTCAGGCAGCGCTCGAGAACGTCGTGAAAATCGCCAATGATCTTGGGGCCGCCTTGGTTAGCACTGCCGTCGACCTCCCGGAGCTAGAGTTCAATCAACTCATAAAGTCGGCATCGTTGGTTGTTTCGAACAACTCGGGCACAGGGCACGTCGCCGCTCAACTTGGCCGCCCAACTGTAGGCATTTTCACCGCATCACATCTGCCGGAAATTTGGGGGTTCCAAGGCCCGCTGGTTAGCATGCTTATGAGCTCGATCGAATGCCGTGGATGCGGTTTGGATCAAGTTCGCAGATGCCCGATCGGGGTCCGCTGCAAATTCGACATCAAACCGGATCGTGTGTTTGCAGAAATAAGCTCGATGATGAACCACGTGAGGGGAAAAGTTGCCGACGCGGTGCCTTTGGCCGTGAGTACTGCGGCGATCTATCCACTGCAGATGGGTCTAGCTGGCCGCATTCTGGAAGGGGCACCGTTATGATAATCGTTACTGCAAGCGACGATAATTTTGTTCCCGGGCTTTTTGTACTCGTCTATTCAGCTTGGCTGCATAATCGTACGGCGAAATTCTTCGTCATCGATGCAGGGATAGGGCTCGCCAGCGCAGCAGAATTTCGTCGCTTTTGTGAAAGAAATGGAATTGATTGTGAGCTGGTCCAAGCAGACTGCGACCGGATTTCTAATCTGCCCACGAGAGGAAAACTGACGGCTGCTGCATATGCCCGGCTTCTCATTCCCGAGATCTTGCCCGACTGCGACAAGGCCATCTACCTGGATGCGGATACGCTCGTGGTGTCAGATCTCCGCGACCTCTGGTCGGTGGACTTGGGCGACAATTTGGTCGCCGGCGTGGTCGACGGTTTCGTGGAGCAGGAAGAGCTTGATGACGTAGGATTGGTTCGGGACGAATACATCAACTCGGGCGTTTTGGCTATCAACCTCGACGCATGGCGCAGGGAAGGCATTGCGGATAGGATCTTTGCAAAAGCCAAGGAAACCGTAAGCTCGCGGTACCTGGACCAGACGGTCTTAAATTCGGTGTCGCGCGGGCGAGTTCATTACCTGGCCAGGGAATGGAACTTCTTTTCAGAGCGGTACGTCCAGAGCGAACGGCGGCTTCCCAAGGTGATCCACTATGCTGGATCGGCTAAGCCCTGGCGCTACAAGCGCGTCCCTTTTGCGGAGGTTTTCAATTCCTATAGAATCATGTCGGGATCGAATGTTCCTGCGGCGACGGCGGCTACAAAATCCGTCCGTGCCCGGAAGATTATCCTTGGCCTCATCGGATTGAGAAGGAAATATTGGTCCTCCCTGCTGGCAAGTGTCTACTACCGCCGTCGCTTTACCAAGCCACACCTGCGAAGGTTGGAAGAGATCCGTCAAGGAGGCGCTTCGGCGTAGGCTCCACTGATCCTGGACCCATAAGTGGCGCAATATTCTCGCGGCGGTACCGGCCCTTTACCAAGTCGGCGGCTGGCGGGTGCGCCGTCGCTGCCGGCATATCGGCTCCTGGCGCGATCACGATCTCCGGTGCTGTCGCGCCAGAAATGTCCGCTTTCGGGCGACGGCGAAATTGAATCCTAGATTGGGGCGCGAAGCAGACGCCCGGCATTGGTCGCCGTAAGAACGAAAAGAACGAGACTTCGTTGCCCGTCAGAGCGGCCTAAGCCAGCGTTCACAGTATGTCCAGCGGCAGCCCCTCCCCCTCACACCGCGATCTGCAGCGTCCCGTAGCGCCGCACCTCGGCCTCTATCTCCCTCACCAGCGTGTCCAGCGCGGGGTTGCGGGCGTTGCGGGCGCGGCGGATGACGTAGGCGAGGTCCGGGGGCTTGGGGAACTGCTTGTCGACTATCTCCATGCCGGGCTGCAGATGCCGCTGGCTGAGCAGCGCGACGCCGAGCCCGGAGGTCACGCCGGCGATGATGCCAGCGGCACTCGAACATTCGAACACGATCTCGAACACCGTTCCCTCGTCCTGGCCGAGATCTAGCCCCCAGCGGCGATAGAAGCAGTTGTCGTCGAAGGACAGGAACGGCACCGGGTCGCCTTTCACCAAGGTCAGTTCGGGCGACTTCACCCAATGCAGGCTCTCGCGGAAGAGCAGGATGTCGGTGGGCCGGACCTCGTGCTGGAACACCTGGATGATGGCCGCGTCGAGCGCCCCCTCGCCCAGCAGCCTCTGCAAGGCAAGGCTCATGCGCACTTGCGTGCGCACGCTCACCTCTGGGTAGAGCCGGCGAAACCGGCCAAGGATGCGCGAAAGATCCGTGCAGGTCGTATCCTCGGTCATCCCCAACGCGATCTTGCCTTGCAGCGTGCTTTTCGACAGGCTCAGGATCGCCTCGTCATGGATGCCCAGGATGCGCCTGGCATAGCCCAGCAGATCCTGCCCTGAACTGGTGAACATCGGCGCATTGGCCTTGCGGCTGAGGATTTCGCAGTCGAGGCTCGCTTCCAGCCGCCTGATCTTGTGGCTGACGGCCGACTGCGACAGGCCCAGCACCTCGGCCGCACGGGTGACCCCGCCATGTTTCTCGATCGCCACCATCGCCCGCAAGGCATCGACATCCAGGCGGCGGCTCATCACTCCAGCCATGACAATCCTCGTTTGAAACGAAAGCGGCGCTCCAGGTCCTGGCGCGGAACCGGTTTTCGAGCAAATGACTATGCCAGATTTCGTGGCAATTTCATGGATGCATCGAAATTTGTCATGTGCAAACGCGTGCGTGCCGCCATAAATCCGCCCCGGCACCCGCTTCGACGAAGAGACCGCATGACGCTCCCGAAACATCAGCCCCTGCTCTGGCCGCTCATGGCGGCCGCGCTTGTCGTCAGTTGGAGTTCCGGCTTCGTCGGTATCCGCTACGCCAGCGAGAGCGCCAATGTGATGCTGGTCCTGTTCTGGCGGACCCTGATGTCGGGACTGGTCCTTCTGCCCTTCGCGCTCATGGTCGGGCCGCGCATCGGCGCACGTGCCTTGATACAGCAGATGGCGTTTGGCGTGGCGATGATGTTCCTCTATCTCGGCGGCTTCGCGCTCGCCATCGGCCAGCGCGTGCCGACCGGCCTCGTCGCGCTGATCTCGGACCTCGTCCCCCTCGCCATCGCGGCACTTTCGCAGCCCGTTCTGGGTCACCGCCTGACATCGAGGCAATGGACCGGAACGGCGCTCGGTGTGCTCGGTGTGCTGATAGTCTCGCTGAACAGCCTCAGCCTCGGAACGGCGCCGGCCTGGGCATATATTGTGACCATCGCCTCCATGATGGTCTTCGCCCTGGCGACCGTGCTGCAGAAGCGGATGGCGACAATCGACATGCCCATCCACCAGAGCCTTTGCATCCAATGCCTGACGGCGGCGATACTTTTTGCCGCCTGCGCCGGCTGGAATGGCGGGCTGATGCCGCCCCTCGATGGCCGGTTCGAGTGCGGCATCGCGTGGCTGGTGCTGTTTTCGACCTTCTTCTGCTACGGCGTCTATTATGTGAGCCTGCGCCTCCATAGCGCCGCGCAGGTCAGCAGCGTGATCTATCTCAGCCCGCCGGTGACGATGCTCTGGGCCTGGCTGCTGTTCGGCGAGCCGCTTTCATCGGCGATGGTCCTCGGCCTTGCGGTGACGCTGTTCGGCGTCTGGCTGACGTCGTCGCGCGGCACCGCATCGAAGGCAGGTCCGAGCCCGGTCGGGCAGCCCGCCGGGCAACCGGCCGATTGATCGTGATCCCGCACCAAACCAACCATCCAACCCAAGGGAGTGAACCCCATGAAGCTGACTGATTTCAAGGCCCTCACCTTCGACTGCTACGGCACCCTCATAGATTGGGAATCCGGCATGATCGACGCCCTGAAGCCGCTGACCGCGCGAGTTGGCCGCGGCCTGAGCCGCGACGACATCCTGCAGGCGCATGCAAGGCATGAATCCAGCCAGCAGAACTGGACGCCCCAAAAACGCTACTGCGACCTTCTGGCCGTCGTCTACAAGCGGCTCGCCGAGGAATGGGGCGTCGCGGCCACGCCGGAGGAATGCATCGCCTATGGCCAAAGCGTGAAGGACTGGCCGGCCTTTGCCGACACCCCCGCAGCCCTGCAATACCTCAAGCAGCACTACAGGCTGGTCATCCTCTCCAACGTCGACAATACGAGCTTCTCCTTCAGCAACAGGAAACTCGGCGTCGATTTCGATGCGATCTACACGGCGGAGGACATCGGCTCCTACAAGCCGTCGCCCCGGAACTTCGACTATATGCTCGAAAAGCTGGCGACGCTCGGGATTGGCGACAAGCAAGTCCTTCACACGGCCGAGAGCCTGTTCCACGATCACACCGTCGCCAACCGGCTGGGCCTCACATCATGCTGGATCCACCGCCGGCACGCCGATCAGGGTTTTGGCGCCACGATGCATCCCGGCGACATGCCGAAGGTGGACTTCCGCTTCGACAGCATGGCCGACCTCGCGAAGGCACATAGGGAGGAATTGCGCGCCTGACGGAAGAGCCGCCGGCCATCCCAGCGGAAGCCCAACTCGCCTGACGGCATCAAGTCTTTTTACGGGCGATGCCGGCGTGCTCATGCGGCCTTTCGGCCGGCGCGCCGGAACCCCACAAGGCGCGGCCGAGCAAGCCCCTGCGCCTGCGCGGGACAAGATCGATATCGCTGACGAGCTTGGCGCCGCCCTTGCGCCGCTCGAGCGTGATCTTGCGGCTGTGGAACGCCTCCAGTTCGGCCCGGTGCGCCACGCTCAAGATGGTCACATTGGGCAGTTCTTGGATGATGGTCTCCATCATCCTGTCCTGGCTCTTCTCGTCGAGCGCCGCCGTTGCCTCATCCAGCACGACGATGTCGGGCGCGTGCAGGAGGAGCCGCGCGAAGGCCAGCCGCTGCTTCTCGCCGCCCGACAGGGTCTGGTCCCATGGCGCCTCTTCGTCGATCCGGTCGCCGAGATAACCGAGCCCCACCTTGTCGAGGGCGGCCCTGATCTGTGGAACCGTCCAGTCGTCGGCAGCACCTGGATAGGCGGCCGCCCGACGCAGCGTGCCCGAGGGAATGTAGGGACGCTGCGGCAGCATGAACAAGCGCTTGCCGGGGTGGAAATCGACGCTGCCGCCACCCCACGGCCACAGCCCCGCTATCGCCCGCACCAGCGTGCTCTTGCCCGTACCGGATTCGCCGGCCACCAGCAGCCGCTCGCCCGGTTGGACCACCACCTCGGTCTCCTTGACCACGGCGGTGCCGTCATCGAGCGACACGGAGAGATTGTTCAGGCTGAGCATCGTATCGTCCTTGGTCTCGCCGCGACTGATGCGTCCGAGCGCATCGCTTTCTTCCGCGCGCTCGAGCCCGTCGAGCGACATCATCAGCGAGGCGATGCGCCGTGCCGAGGCGTTCCAGTCGGCGAGGCGCGGGTAGTTGTCGACCAGCCATCCGAACGCGCTCTGCACGATGGCAAAGGCGGATGCCGCCTGCATGACCTGCCCAAGCGACATCGAGCCGTCGAGGAATTTAGGCGCGCACAAAAGCACCGGCACCACCGGCGCGAACAGGCTCGACCCCTGGGAGACCAGCGCCGTGCGCATGTGCTGGCCAGCAAGCATCGCCCACCGCTTCAGCACGCCGGCGAAGGTCCGGTCGATGCCGCTGCGCTCCTCCGCCTCGCCGCCGAGCAAGGCGATGCTCTCGCCGTTTTCGCGCACGCGCGTCAGCGTGTAGCGAAACTCCGCTTCCGCCTGATTCTTTTGCTCGGAGAGTTCGACGAAATGCCGGCCGATAATCACCATCGAGGTGGAAGTGATGGCGGCATAGATGACCGCGGTGATGACGAGGAAGCCTGGAATGGCGATATTCGATCCGCCGATCGGCAGCGTCAGCGCGCCGCCTATCGTCCACAGCACGACGATGAAGGTCGAGGCCGCCAGGAAGGCGTTGATGACGCCGGAGACGAAATCGACGGGCGATTCGGTGGCGATCCGCAGATCCTCGGATATGCGGGCCTCCGGGTTCTGGTGATCGCCGCGGACGAGATTGAGCTGGTAGTAGCGGCCGTTCGTGAGCCAGCGGCCGATGACCGATGTGGTGAGCCAGGAGCGCCAGCGACGCTGGATGGTCATGCGCAGATAGACCTGCGCGACGACGAGGCTGACGCTTCCAAGCACCAGCGGCACGAACACGGCGCTCAGGAAATAGACGGTCGGCGCATTGCGCTGTTCGATGGCGTCGAAGATCGCGCGGTTCCAGACATTGATGCCGTATTGGAAACCGACATTGACGCAGATCAGGATCAGGAGCCCGATCGTGCACGGCCAGGCGAGCTTGTCGCCGCGCCGGCTCCAATAGCCGCGCGCGCTGATCCAGAAACGCTTCAGCAGGTATTTCTTGCGCGCCTGCTCGGCCTGTTCAGGGGTCAGTTGCGGATCGGGTTCCACCGCCGCTGGCGGCGGCGGAGCCTCGCCCACGACCTCGGATGCGACCTCGACATCGGGTGCCTTCTCCCGGCGGGGCTTCCTGGCACCGTTTGGCTTGGCGCCGCCGGCCGGCTTCGGTTTGGGTTTGATGTCTGTCACGAGGGCCATAACGGCGTGGAAATCGGAAGGTTTCATCGTCCTTCGCCATAGGACGCCTCCGGCCGTGCGAAGGCTATCCTGGTGCCCCGATATCTGCCACGCCGCGCCAGACCTCACCGCCGCACAATCGCCACCAAGCCACGCGAAGAGCTTGTAAAAACGGAGGTTCCACGATGCGTCTGGTCTGGACTTTGGTGTTCGCGCTGGCGAGCGGTGCGGCCTATGCCACTTCGCCGGAGGACGACTACATCGCCGCCCGCGACAATGCGATATCGGCCATCGCCGCGATGGAAAGCGCGAATGCCCCTGTCGAAACGCTCGATGCGGCCAATGAGAAGGCCCGCGCCGATCTCGAACAGCGCCTTTCCGCGCTTCTCGGGCCTTTCACGGTCCAGGGTTTTCCGGCGGCCGGCACGATCAACATCGAAAGCCTCAGTTCCTCCGATGTCGGCTTCGGCATGCTAGACGGACTTCGCCACGGCACCGAGGACGGCCCCAGCATCGTGGTATCGACGCGCGGGCTGGTCGAGCGCTGGCTGCAGTCACGCGCCGCCGAGACGGACGCCGATCTCAAACTGCCCACCGACTTCGACGCGGCGCTGAAACTCGATGCCTTCTACACCCAGGCCATCGGCAGCGATGCCGCGTTCACCGGCACGCTCGACTTCACCGTGAAGAAGCCTGACGGCGCCGACATGGCGATCGCCCGCCTCGGCGGCTGGGCACAGGATGTCGGGCCGAACTACGACCAGGAGGTCGTCGTCACGGTCGTCAAGGGCAACAGCGTCATGATCGCCGAGGCGCCCGCGACCGTCCCGAAAATCGCGGCCTGCGACGCGGTCTGGACCGCCGCCGATGCCGCCGCCCAGAAACTGATCAAGCAAACCACCGGCGACAGCGACGAAAATACATCCGATGCCGCCGACGCCGCCTGGGCAAAAGGCGACAGCGACTTCCGCGCCTGCATGGGCAAGAACCTGCCCGACAACCCCGTCTTCCCCGCGCTGCTCGCCCAGGCGCAGACGCTGGCGGATCATATGGCCGGTAAGTAGGGGCGCGGAAGCTGCCAATCTCCCCCCTCGTGGGGGAGATGCCCGGCAGGGCAGAGGGGGGCGCGAAGGATCTCGGCTTACCAAAAAACTGGGAGCAGCACGGGGTCGGCTGAGATGTCGGCGGGACAGCGCCCCCCTCTGGCCTGCCGGCCATCTCCCCCACAAGTGGGGAGATTGGAAACTTCGGCGCCGACGCCGATTCTTGCCCCCCTTGTCACCCCCGCACCCCATTACGATATTGTCGGCGCGCTGGCCTTGCTGAACGCCGTTGCCAGCACGGTTGAAAATGGTTGAAAGGAAGTCCCGGACGCGCCATGGCGCGACGGGCGGATGAACAGCGTGGGAAACTCGGCAATGACGACAGACACAAAAGCGACGGAAACCAAGGCATTCGAGGCGGATGTTTCGCGGCTGCTGCATATGATGGTGCACTCGGTCTATTCCGATAAGGACGTCTTCCTGCGCGAATTGATCTCCAACGCCGCCGACGCCTGCGAGAAGCTGCGCTTCGAGGCAGTCAGTCGTCCGGAGTTGCTGGTCGACGATCCCAAGCCGCGAATCTCGATATCGGCCGATCCCGACAGCAAGCTGATCACCGTCGAGGACAACGGCATCGGCATGAGCCGCGACGACATGACGGAGGCCCTGGGCACGATCGCGCGCTCGGGCACGCGCGCCTTCATCGAGCGCGTCGGTTCCGGCACCGAAGACACGCAGCTCATCGGCCAGTTCGGCGTCGGCTTCTACTCCGCCTTCATGGTGGCAACCCGCGTCGACGTCATCAGCCGCCTGGCGGGAAGCGACGAAGCCTGGCGCTGGTCGTCGGATGGCAAGGGTTCCTACGAGATCGCGCCCGCCCCGCTCGAAGCCGCACCCAAACGCGGCACCCGCGTCGTGCTGCATCTCATGGACGACGCCGTGTCCTACACCGGATCCTACCGGCTCGAGCAACTGGCCAAGTCGCAGTCGGGCCATGTGCCGGTGCCGATCACGCTCATCGAGAAGCCCGGCGCCGAAGCGCGCGACATTGCCGACGGCACAGCCCTTTGGATCAGGCCGAAGAGCGAGATCAAGCCCGAGGAATACACGGATTTCTACCGCAGTGTCGCCGGCCAGTATGACGAGCCGGCCGCCACGATCCATTTCCGCGCCGAGGGCCGGCAGGAATACAGCGTGCTCGCCTTCGTGCCAAGCTCGCGTCCCTTCGATCTCTTCGACCAGGACCGCAAGGGCCGCATCAAGCTCTATGTGCGCCGCGTCTTCATCACCGACGATGCCGATCTGTTGCCGCGTTACCTGCGCTTCATGCGCGGGCTGGTCGATTCCGCCGACCTGCCGCTCAACGTCTCGCGCGAGATGATCCAGGAAAGCCCGCTGCTGGCCGCGATCCGCAAGGGCCTGACCAACCGCGTGCTCGGCGATCTCTCAAAGCTCGCGGAGAACGAAGCCGAGACCTATGCCAAAATCTGGGAAAATTTCGGCGTCGTCCTCAAGGAAGGGCTCTACGAGGATCATGAACGCCGCGAGCAGTTGCTGAAGCTTGCCCGCTTCCGTTCGACCGCCTCGGGCGAAAATTGGCGCGGCCTTGCCGACTATGTCTCGGCGATGAAGGAAGGCCAGACGGCGATCTTCTTCATGGCCGGCGACGACCGCGCGCGGCTCGAAGCCTCGCCGCAGCTCGAAGGTTTTCGGGCACGCGGCATAGAAGTGCTGCTGCTCACCGACCCCGTCGACAGTTTCTGGACGTCGATGGCGCCGGAATTCGACGGCAAGCCGTTCAAGTCGGTTACGCAAGGGGTGGCCGAACTCTCCGAGATTCCCTTGCTCGATGATGCCAAGAAGCCGGACGCGGCGGCGACGCCCGAAGTCGATGGCTTCCTGGCCTTCGTCAAAGCGGCGCTTGGCGACGCCGTGTCGGATGTGAAGCCTTCCGACCGCCTGACCGAAAGCGCGGTCTGCCTGGTAGCGCCAGAGCACGGTCCCGACCGCCAGTTCGAGCGGCTGCTCAACGCCGCCGGCCGCCTCGACAAGACGGCCAAACCGATCCTCGAAATCAACCCCCGCCACGAGCGCATTCTGGCGCTCGCCGGCCTCGGCGAAGACGAGAAGGCCTTCAGGGACGACGCCGCCCACCTTCTCTACGACGAGGCGCGCGTGCTCGACGGCGACAAGCCCGCGGATGCCAGGGCGTTTTCCGAGCGCCTTGCCCGGCTGATCGCGCGGGGTATCTCGAAGGGCTGAGGAGCGCCGGCCAGCCCTCCTCGACAGGTTTGTCGATCGGTCGCAAGGCGGCGCTGCGCAGCGAACGCCGCCTTCAAGAATTCGACGTCTCTCGCAGCCAGCGGCGCGCTGAAGTCTACTGGCTCAATCGCCTGGTGTAGACATCGCGCCTGCAATCACCCAATCTTGGCCTCGGGAACAAAACAGCGCTTCAAAGAAGGCGCGGACGTCCGGGTGCTTATGAAACGACGATGGACATTGTATGATCCACGGCTGGCCTGGATGCTCGTCGCGCCGGTGCTCCTGCTGCTGATCTTCTTCCTGGTGCTGCCGATCGCCGTGATGGGCGCCTACACCTTCTTCACCTTCGTCACCGCCGGCGTGGAAACGAGCGCGCTGACGACGGCGAACTGGCACGAATTCCTCACCGACAGCTATTATCACGGCTTCCTCCTGAAGACGCTGAGGGTCGGGGCCATGACGGCGCTGCTGTGCGGAGTGCTCGGCTATTTTCCCGCCTATTTCATCTGGGCCACGACCTTCAAGCACAAATGGCTGCTGCTGCTTTTGCTGATCGTGCCGTTCTGGATCAGCTTCACCATCCGCACCTTTTCCTGGATCAACATCCTGGGCGAACAGGGCGTCATCAACGTCGCGCTGCTCAAAATGGGCATCATCCATGAGCCCTTGCAGATGCTCTACAATGAAGGCGCGGTCATCCTGGGCATGCTGCACTTCCTGCTGCCCTACATGATCCTCAACGTCTATGTCAGCCTGGAAAGCATTGATCGCACGTTGATTTCGGCGGCTCGCTCAATGGGCTGCACGAGCGCGCAGGCGTTCCGCGAGGTCACGCTGCCCCTGTCGCTGCCCGGCCTGGCGGCGGGCCTGCTGCTCTGCTTCGTGCTGGCAGCCGGCAGCTATGTGACGCCGCAGCTCCTCGGTTCGGGCCGCGACGCGCTGTTCGGCAACCTGATCTACGACACCATCATGGGTGAGCTGAACTGGCCGATGGGCGCCACGCTTTCGATCGTGCTGTTCGTCGTGCTCGGCTTCTTCGCCGCCGTCTACACGCGCTACATGGGCATGTCTCAGATCGTCAAGGGGCTGGGCGGATGACGGGGCTTGGAGGATGAGAGGAACGCGGCGCAAGCAGGAAGGCAGATGGGCCTGGCGGCTGACCGGCTTCGTCACGGTCTGCGTCTACATCTTCATGTTCGCGCCGATCGTGGCGACGGTCATCCTGTCGTTCAACGCCTCGATGTTCGGCGGCTTCCCGATGACCGGCTTCAGCCTGCAATGGTACGGCAAGCTGATGGCCAACGAGGCGGTGCTGGCCGCCTTCCGCACATCCTTGTGGATCGCATTGGTCACGGCGATCGTCACTACCGCCATCGGCGTCACCACGGCATTTGCCTTGGTCCGCTTCGATTTTCGCGGCAAGCAGGCGCTGAGCACTCTGGTGATCCTGCCGGCGCTGGTGCCCGAAACCATCCTCGGCGTCGGCCTGCTGGTGCTGATCAAGGCCGTCGACCAGCCGAGGACGATGCTGCTGCTGGTGCTCGGCCATATCCTGCTTGCCGTGCCCTATGTCGTGCTGATCGCCCAGGCGCGCATGATCGGCATCCGGCGCGTCTATGAGGAGGCGGCACTGTCGCTTGGCGCCTCGCGCTTCTCGTCCTTCCGCGAGATCACGCTGCCGCTGCTCATCCCGGCAGTGGTGGGCGGCGCCCTGCTCGCCTTCACCATCTCCTTCGACAACACCTCGGCCAGCCTGTTCTGGCGGCCGGCCGGCGTCGAGACCATGCCCACCCAGATCCTTTCGATGCTCAAGATCTCGATCAGCCCGGAAATCAACGCGCTCGGCACCGTGATGATCCTGGTGACCGTCGGCATCCCGCTGATCGGCGGCCTGATCCTGCAAAGCCTGACAAAACTGAGAAGACGTGGCGAACCAAAGGAGGAAACACAATGAAAATCACCACCACGAACCGGCTGGAACGGCTGCACGATCGATACGCCAATGGCGACCTGAGCCGCCGCACTTTCCTGACGCTGACCGCCGCCGCGGCGGCATCGGCGGGCCTTTCCATGCCGTGGATGGGCCGGGCGCTCGCCGCGGTCCAGGAGGTTCGCTTCGACGGCTGGGGCGGCACGGTGCAGGACGCGATCGACAAGTTCGCCTTCCAGCCCTACACGGCCAAGACCAAGATCAAGGTGGTCCAGGGCACGTTCGGCGACGAGGACGAGATCATCACCAAGATCAAGACCGCCAAGCCCGGCGACTACCAGGTCATCCATTCTTCCGGCGTCAACTACTACATCAAATATGTGAATGGCGGCCTGACCTCGGAGATCAACGAGGCCAACATTCCCAATATGGCCAATGTGCTGCAGCCGATGATCGAGCCGTTCCGCAAGCTGACGCCAAAGCTTTCGGCCGTGCCCTACGACTACGGAACGACGGGCATCGCCTACAACACCAAGGTGATCTCGCCGGAGGAAGCCAAGGAAAAGGGCGCCGGGCTCCTGCTCGACAAGAAATATGCCGGCAAGGTTGGCGGCTATTCCGACATGACGACGCGCGTCTGGTACGCGGCGCTCGCCACCGGGCAGGACCCCAACAACCTCAAGGACATGGACGCCATCTGGGCCAAGGTGCGCGAGACGCGCGACCTCGCCAAGAAGTTCTGGAGCTCCGGCGCGGAACTGATGGACCTGCTTTCCAAGGGCGAGATCGTGGTGACCGACGCGTGGTCGGGCCGCGTCGCCGCGCTGCAGGACCAGGGCCATCCGATCGGCTATCTCGATCCGGCCGGCTCCTATGCCTGGATGGAGGATATGCTGATCCTGAAGGGCTCGCCCATGGCCGAGTGCGAAGAGCTGATCAACTTCATGCTCGACCCGGCGACCTCGATCGCGGTGGCCGAGGGCCAGAGCTATCCCCCGTCGCTCGACCCGAACAAGGTCAAGCTGACCGAGAAGATCGAGAAGCTGCCGGCATTCGACAAGACCGGCACCATGAAGTCGCTGACCTTCGCCGATCCGACCTACTGGGCGACCAACGAGGACGCCTGGACCAAGCAGTGGAACAGGATCTCCAAAGGTGCCTGAAAGCCAAGGCACGACACTCCATCCCCGGCCTGTCCTGGCCGGGGTAGCCGGCGCGAGCGCGGCCGCCGAGGCAAACAGCCCGGCGGTCGAGTTCCGCGACATCGACATCGCCTATGGCAAGTTCGTCGCGGTGCGCGATTTCTCGCTCTCGATCCGCAAGGGCAGCTTCGTCACCCTGCTCGGGCCCTCGGGCTGCGGCAAGACCACGATCCTGCGCTCCATCGCCGGCCTGGTCGATATTTCGGGCGGCCAGATCATGATCGACGGGCGGCGTGTCGACGACGTCCCGATCTACAAGCGCAACATCGGGCTGGTCTTTCAGAGCTACGCGCTGTTCCCGCACAAGAACGTGTTCGACAACGTCGCCTTCGGCCTGAAGTACCGCAACGTGCCGAAGCCCGAGATCGCGCGCAAGGTCGGCAAGGCGCTCGAAATGGTGCGGCTGCCGGGCAGCGAGAAGAAGCTGCCGTCGCAACTGTCGGGCGGGCAGCAGCAGCGCATCGCGCTTGCCCGCGCCATCGTCTTCGAGCCGCAGGTGCTGCTGCTGGACGAACCGCTATCGGCGCTGGACGCCAACATGCGCGAGGAGATGCGCGTCGAGATCAAGAAGATCCAGAAGGAAACCGGCATCACCGCCATCTTCGTCACGCACGACCAGGAAGAAGCGCTCGCCATGTCGGATCGCATCGTGGTGATGAACGCGGGCGCCGTGGAGCAGATCGGTACTCCGGAGGAGGTCTATGAGACGCCGGCCACGGCCTTCGTCGCCGACTTCCTTGGCAAGGCCAACATGCTTGCCGGGACCGTGAGCAGGTCCGGCCAAGGGACGGCAGCGGTGGTGCTTGGCACCGGTCAGACGATCAACGTGACCTGTCCAAGGCCGCTCGGCGACGGCAGCAAGGTCACTGTCGTGGTGCGGCCGCAGAAATTTTCGGTCGGTGCCGGAGCGAGCGCCAACCGGCTCACTGGCCGCGTCGTCTCGGCCTCGTATCTGGGCGGCAGCGCAATCTACGAGATCGACATCGGCGGCAAGACCAACCTCCGCGCCAACGCGCCGATCACCGGCCGCGTCCTTCGCGAAGGCGAAACGGCCGACCTCGGATTCGATGCCGAGGGCTGCGTTCTGCTCGACGAGGGCGGGCAGCGGATTTCATAGGCGCCGCACTCACGTCGCGAACTTCATTGTATCGCCGCATCGCCTGGCATGCGGTTTGGATGCCTGAGATGGGTCGGCGTGATGCCGATCTGCTGGCGGAACACGCGGCTGAAATGACCGGCATTGGTAAAGCCGCAGCGGTAGGCGATTTCGCCGATCTGCAGGTCGCTGCCTTCGAGCAGCGACTTCGCATGATGCACTCGTAACGCGAGATACGCCGCCATCGGGCCGATGCCGAGTTCCAGCCCGAAGAGCCGTTCGAGCTGGCGCCGCGAGCAGTTCAGGCGGCTCGCGATCTCGGCGACCGGCAGTGTCTCCTGGAGGTTGCTCTCCATCAACAGCAAAGCGCGCTTCACCGCCCGGCTCGACGCCTCCGGAAACAGGTCGCCAACGGGCTGCACGTCCCTGCTGCTTCTGATGCGGTCGAGCACCAGGATCTTGGCGGCCTTTTCCGCCGCCTTCTGGCCGATGAACTGGGACACGAAATGGCCCGCGAGGTCGGCGGCACCCGTGCCGCCCGCGCATGTCGAGCGGCCCCGGTCGACGGAAAACAGGCTGTCGGCGTGAGCGTTGACCTCCGGGAACCGGCTGCGGAAGTCCTTGATGTGGAACCAGCTGACGGCGGCGCTGTAGCCGTCGAGCAGGCCGTAGCGCGCCAGCACGAAGCTTCCCGTGCAGAGCGCCGTCAGCGGCACCCCCTTCCCAGCTGCCCGCAACAGGAAGGCCTCCTTTTCGGAACTCAGGCTGCGGTTGGTGTCGAGCAGGCCGCCGACCACGACGACATTGTCGAAATCCTCGGGATTGCCGATGCCCCCGGTCGGCAGCAATTCGACGCCGCAACTTGCCCGGATCGGCAGGCCGCGTTCGCCGACGATCTGCCAGTCGAACTCTATCCTGCGGCTGCGATCACCCTCATCGCCCGCCAGCCGCAGCGTGTCGATGAACAGCGACAGCGGCGACAGGGTGAAGTCGCGAACGAGGAGAAACGCAAACCGCCTGGCCATTGTTGTCCGGAACCGCCTTGTCTCAAGCTTATTCAGCCAGCACATTATCCTGGAACAGCGGACGATGTGTTTGCCAAAAGCGGCACCGGACTCGCTAAGGCTGGGTAGCGCCATCTGGACACCAAAGCCTACGATGTCGCATCCTCTTCTTGGGACAAGGGGAGACTGCAATGGCCAGCAAAGTCAGGGCTATCCCAGCTTACACTGCCAAGGATTATCCTCATATCCGCCAGCTTTCCGGAGCCGATGATATGCCGGCGACTTGGGAAGAGTGGCATGCGGCTTTCGAAGCTGCCAAGACGGAGAGGCTCCGCCGGCGCGAATTTACCCACGCCAAAGTCCTCATCAGACCTGGAAAATTCAAAGGGTGGCTTGATGACAACTCACTTTCGGCTTTGGAGCATACGAGACAGCTCTACGCTCAGGAGCTCCTGGATACGAAACTGGCGAGACGGGAAGCGGACCGCGAGATGGAGCGAATGTTAATCGTTTCGCAACGACAATTGCTATTCTATCGGCCGCGACGCGTAGCGTACCACGACCCCGTCACCAAAAGCTCATTCGGTCTGATCCATGCGGTCATAGCCGGCTTATATCTCGCCTGGATGGCACATCATTGGCTTGGTTGAACCCGCGTGCCATCTCTCATAAAGCGCGGGCTAAGTTTGCAGATTTCAAACTGATGCACTACCCCCGCCTGCGCATGCCTGGGGAACTGTTGATCCTGATTTCGGTTGTCTGTCGTGCGAACGATCGTTCCACGGCAGGCACCTAATGAGCGCAAAAAGAGACATGAGCCCTGCACACAAGAAGCGCGGCTCCTTTCGGAAGATCCTGAGCGGCATCGCGGCGAAAATTGCCACCGCCCCCAATCGCGCGGCCGAGCAAGGCACGGGCACCGCGTCAATGGTTGCCGAATGGCCGCTGTCGCCAGCGGCGACACTTGGGTCTTCCTTGCGCCTGAAGGGGATCGAACGCGAAGTTCGAGCCAAGCTGCCGTGGACGGTGCGGAAATTTGCCAAGGCCGAGACGGGCCGCATTGTCTTGCGCACGGCGCAGACCGACGCGGATGCGTTTGAGGCCGCCTCGGCAACCATCTCCAGGACGCTGGAGGGAATCGAGGCACTGCCCGTGCTTCCGCGAGAGGCGGAGGACATTCTCGCCATCTCGTCGCGCGAACGACACAAATGGCTCAGGGATGGTCGCCTGAAAAGCATCGGCACGCGCACCGTGAAGATGCGCGGGCGATCCAAGGCCGTGACCTTCCATGTCTTCGATCCACGCCACATCGAGGACGTTCTCGATCGCGACCTGGCGACCGCCTGGCGGGAGGAGGATGCGCTGGAAGCGTCCGAAAACAGACGGCGCGGGGCCGGCAAGGCCGCACTGACGCGAGCAGGCAAGCGCACCGGCAACGCTCGCCGTACCAGAAATTCCGGAAAGGATGATGCGCCAAAGCTCGAAGGTTGGGACACGTTCGAGGCAGAAGGATTGCTACGCTAGAAGCAAATCCGTGGCGGTTTTCAGGTTATGGATATTTCGCCTTGTCTGGGCCGGCGGGGCTCAAATCGCCCTGTAACTCCTTCGGCAGGGGAAGGCTCGAACATTGCAGGTGCACGTTGCGGGCGAGCAGCTTTCGTTGCTTCTGCTCGTGCTCCTTGGTGGCCGCTATGATCCCCAACCCGTAGGGGCCAAGTGCGACGAATTCCCAACCCGGGTGCTGTTTTTCGCGGACCGCGTAGTCCGAAGCCCTCGCCCGGGCTTGCTGGCATTGCGGCGTCGCCCATTTCTGGTCCTGCTGCGAAAGCGAGGCTCCATAGTCGACCGGAGACGTCGCGCATCCAGCCATCGTCGCGGCCAATGCCGACAATGCAAGCCCCGTCACAATTCTCATCCCAAACCCCTTGCCAACCACCGTAGAAAGTACACGGGCGCCTCCATCCCACAACGAGACCGCCGCGACCAGAGAGCCGGCTCGTTTCGTTGCGGTCTTCCCGCCGCCGGCTGAGAGAGAACGGGCGAAGGTTTTCTCAGAACGCCGTTTCCTCGCCGCTCAATTCGTTCGGCAAGGTAAATTGGCCCTGCCAGGGAACAATCCATCATTTCGAAGGTTGGAGCGTCATATCCGATGGACGCTTCCCATGCCCGCGAACACTTTCAGTCGCCGCCAGATCCTGACAGTTGGAGCCTCGGCGGCGGCATCGGTGACGCTCGGCGCGAATACGGCCGCTGCACGGGAAATCAAAGGCGGCGTCGACGACCCCTGGCTGCCGCATCAGGCCGATGCGCCCGTGCCGCTCGAAAACCCTGGGTTTGCCTTCTTCACGCCCGCCGAGGCCGCGTTCGTGCAGTCGGCGACTGAAAGACTGATCCCTGAGGACGACCTCGGTCCCGGCGCCAAGGCGTGCGGGGTGGCACTTTTCATAGACCATCAGCTTGCCGGCGCGTATGGCCGCGCGGGCAATTGGTACATGCAGGGCCCGTGGGCAAAGGGCGAGAAAACGCAGGGCTTTCAGTCGCGAATGACGCCCGCCGATCTCTATCGCGCGGCTATCAAGGCGATCGACGAACATACGATGTCGGCGCAGGGGGGCAAGCTGTTCGCGGACCTCCCGGTTGAAGCGCAAGATGCGATGCTTTCGGACCTCGAGGGTGGCAAGGTCGATCTCGGCGGGGCAGACGCCAAGACCTTCTTCCAGATGCTTTGGCAAAACACCAAGGAAGGGATGTTTTCGGACCCGATCTATGGCGGCAACAAGGACATGGCTGGCTGGAAGATGCTGGGCTTCCCGGGCGCGCGCTACAACTACCTGGATTGGGTTGATCGGCACGGTGAACGCTATGACCAGCCGCCGGTCGGCATTCGCGGCAGGCCGGCGTGGAACGGCGCGGGATAACAGGCATGGCGCAAAGGCTTCCCGGCGTCGACGTGCTGCTGGTCGGGTTCGGCTGGACCGGGGCGATCATGGCGCAGGAGCTTACCGCCGCCGGCCACGACGTGCTGGCGATCGAGCGCGGCAGCTGGCGCGAGACCAGTACCGATTTCGCGCCGTCCTTCATCCAGGATGAATTGCGCTATCGTTACCATGGACACCTGTTCGAGCAGACCGCGCAGGAGACACTCACCTTCCGCAACACGCCCGACCAGACGGCCTTGCCGATGCGACGCCTCGGTTCGTTCCTGCCGGGTACCGGCGTCGGTGGCTCGATCCTGCACTGGAACGGCCAGGCGTTCCGTTTCCTGCCTTACGATTTCGAAATCCGCCGCCAGACTGCCGCTCGTTACGGGGAGGCGATGATCCCTCCGGATATGACGCTTCAGGACTGGGGCGTCACCTATGACGAACTGGAGCCTCACTACACGCGTTGGGAAGAGCTGTGCGGCATCTCGGGCCAGACCGGCAATCTGAAGGGGCAGAAACAGGCCGGAGGCAACCCTTTCGAAGGCCCGCGCTCCAAGCCTTACCCGACACCCCCGATGAAGCAGACTTATGGCCCCATGTTGTTCGGCGAAGCGGCCGCATCGTTGAAACTGCACCCGTTTCCATGCCCTTCGGGCAACATGTCACAAGCCTATACGAATCCGCTGGGCGTCAGCATGGCGCCCTGCACCTATTGCGGCTTCTGCGAGAAATTCGGCTGCGGGAACTATTCCAAGGCGAGCGCCCAGACGACCATCCTGCCGGTGCTCATGCAGAGGAAGAACTTCACCCTGCGGACAGAGTGCGAGGTGACGCGGATCAACCTCGATGGTTCCGGCGCGCATGCCACTGGCGTGACCTATGTCGACGCCCATGGCAACGAATTCGAGCAGCCGGCCGAGCTCGTCATCGTCTGCGCCTACATCCTGCACAACGTGCACCTTTTGATGGCCTCGGGCATCGGCACCAGATACGATCCGGCGACCGGGCAAGGAACGCTTGGCAAGAACTACTGCTACCAGCTCACCCCTTCCGTCGACGTTTTCTTCGACGACAAGCTCCTCAATCCCTTCGTCGGCGCCGGCGCTCTGGGCATGATCGTCGACGACTGGAACGGCGACAATTTCGACCATGCCGGCCTCGGCTTCATCCACGGCGGCTACATTGGCGGCTATATGACCACCGGCAGGCCGATCGAGACGGAGCTGCTGCCGGAAGGCACGCCGAAATGGGGGGCCAAATGGAAGCAGGCGTTCGTGAAGAACTACCTGACCTCTATGTCGCTGTCCCTGATGGGGTCGGTAATGCCCAACAAGGCCAACTATCTCGACCTCGACCCGACCTATCGCGACGTCTACGGGCGCCCGCTGATGCGCATGACCTACGATTTCAAGCAGAACGAGTTGAAGCTGCAGGATTTCGCCATGGGCAAGATGGTGGACATCGCAAACGCTATGAAACCGCGCGAAATCAAGAAATCGCCACGCGGTCCGCACTACGACATCGCGCCTTATCAGTCCACGCATAATACGGGCGGGGCGATCATGGGCGTCAACCGGCGGGAAAGCGTGGTCAACCGCTATCTCCAGCACTGGGACGTGCCGAACCTCTTCGTCGTCGGCGCCAGCGCCTTCCCTCATAACAGCGGCTATAATCCGACCGGCACGGTGAGCGCGCTTGCCCTATGGGCGGCAACGGCAATCCGCGACCAATATCTCAAGCATCCCGGCCCATTGGTCCAGTCATGAGGCAGCGCGCCCTCCTCACCCTTGCCGCCAGCGGCGCTCTGATCGGCGCGGGCATGCTGGTGTTCGGTCCGCTCGCGCATGGCCAGATCGGCGATTTCTCCAGACAGGAGCGCGGCCGCGAGCTCGTCGCCGCAGGCGATTGCGTGGCCTGCCACACGGCGCCCGACGGCCAACCCTTCGCCGGCAACAGGCCGATCGGAACGCCTTTCGGCACGATCTACTCGGCCAACATAACCCCCGACGCGGAGACCGGCATCGGCGCCTGGAACGAAGAGCAGTTCTACCGCGCCATGCATGAAGGAGTTGCCTCCGACGGCAGGCGGCTCTACCCGGCTTTCCCCTACCCGTGGTTCACCAAGGCGACGCGCGGAGACGTCGATGACATTCGCGCCTATCTGCGCACGCTGGAGCCGGTGCGCTCGGCGCAGCGTCCCAATGAATTCACCTGGCCGTTGAACCACCGCATCGCAATGGCAGGATGGAACCGCTTGTTCTTCACTCCAGGCGAATTCAAGCCTGACAAGAACCAGTCGGCCGACTGGAACCGTGGCGCCTATCTGGTCGAAGGCCTTGGCCATTGCGGCGCATGTCACACGCCGAAGGACGTCTTCGGCGCCGACAAGACCTCGCAACGCTACCAAGGATCCGAGATACAGAACTGGTTCGCGCCGAACCTGACCGGCGACAAGCGCACCGGCCTCGGAACTTGGAGCGATCAGGATATTGTCGCCTTCCTGAAGGCCGGCCATAACAACCGCACCACCGCATACGGCCCGATGGCTGAGGTCGTGAAAGATTCCACCTCCAAAATGAGCGATGCGGATCTGAAGGCGATTGCGATCTACCTCAAGTCGCTGCCGGCTGCCCCCGCCGAGGAGCCGTCCGCTGCCCAAGGGACTGCGATGAGCGCGGGAAAGAGCATCTATGGCGACCAATGCTCAGCTTGCCACCAACTCGGAGGTGACGGCGTAAAGAACATGTTCCCCTCGCTGAAAGGCAGCGCTGCCGTACAGTCCCGCCAGCCGCTTTCGGTCGTGCGGCTCATCCTGAACGGCGGCCATCCCGCGTCCGGTCCGGCAATTCCGAACGCGCTGTCGATGCCGTCGTTCGGGTGGAAACTCTCGGACGATCAGGTCGCCGCAGTGGCGACTTACATCCGAAATGCCTGGGGAAATCAAGCCGAGCCAGTCTCCGCTGGGGACGTCAAGGCGCTGCGCGATTCAGTGCAGGCCGTAAACAGCGCCTACTAAGGCTGAACCGGGTGTTCCGGCGAGAGCGCCGCCGCCAGATTCAGACCGCCGCTTGGAACCAATGATGGGCAAGACTGTTCAGTTGTAACTTTGATGCCACGCTGACATTCTTGCCGACGGCCACCTTCAGGAGCTCCATCATGACTATTTCGTCCGGATTTCGTTCAATCGCCGTAGCCGTGATCGCCACAGCGGGCGTCAGCCTTGCCAGCGCCGCGCATGCCGACAGCGGTAAGATCCGCTTCTCCGTCTACAAGGCGGCTTTCTTTGTCGGCGGTTCCGGTGGCGAGGGCACGCTGACCTTTCATGGCCGCAGATATCCGATCTCGATCGGCGGCGTCTCGGGCGGCCTCGCCTTCGGCGTCTCCAAGACCTATTTCCAGGGCACCGTGCGCCACATCAAGCGCGCTCGGGACGTGACTGGCGTATATGGCGCGGCCGGCGGCGGCGGCGCGCTCGGCAGAGGCGCCCAGGTGATCGTGATGACCAACGACAGGGGCGCCCAGCTCGAACTCACGGGCAGACAGGTGGGCCTGCAGGTCAACGCCGATCTCAGCGGCATGAGCATCTCGCTGAGGTAGGCCATCATTTCCAGAAGCGCGTCGCCATGATCACGCGACGCGCTTCGCGCATCCAATGAAAACTCGAATTAGCTCCGCAAGCCCGGCGCTTCCTGTCCCGTGCGCTCGACATATTCGGTGTAGCCGCCGCCATAGGTGTGGATGCCTTCGGGCGTCAATTCGAGCACGCGGTTCGACAGCGCGGCCAAAAAGTGCCGGTCGTGCGAGACGAACAGCATCGTGCCTTCATATTGCGACAGCGCCTCGATCAGCATCTGCTTGGTGGTGATGTCGAGGTGGTTGGTCGGCTCGTCCAGCACCAGAAGGTTGGGCGGGTCGAACAGCATCAGCGCCATCACCAGCCGCGCCTTCTCGCCGCCCGACAGCACCCGGCATTTCTTCTCGATCTCGTCACCGGAAAAGCCGAAGCAGCCGGCGAGCGCCCGAAGCGGCGCCTGGCCGGCCTGCGGGAAATTGTCCTCCAGCGTCTGGAACACGGTGCGCTCGCCTTCGAGCAACTCCATGGCGTGCTGGGCGAAATAGCCCATTTTCACGCTCGGTCCCCGCGCCACCGTGCCGGTGTCGGGATCGGAGGCGCCGGCCACCAGCTTCAGGAGCGTCGACTTACCCGCGCCGTTGACGCCCATGATGCACCAGCGCTCGCGGCGGCGGACCTGGAAGTCGAGCCCTCCATAAATGGTGCGGCTGCCATAGGCCTTGTGCACGTTCTTCAAGGTCACGACGTCCTCGCCGCAGCGCGGTGCCGGCTGGAACTCGAAATTCACCACCTGGCGGCGCTTTGGCGGCTCGACACGGTCGATCTTGTCGAGCTTCTTCACCCGGCTCTGCACCTGGGCTGCATGCGAGGCGCGCGCCTTGAAGCGCTCGATGAAGGCGATCTCCTTGGCCAGCATCGCCTGCTGGCGCTCGAACTGCGCCTGTTGCTGCTTGTCGGCGATCGCCCGCTGCTGCTGATAGAATTCATAGTTGCCGGAATAGGCGGTGAGCGATCCCGCATCGATCTCGACGATCTTGTTGACGATGCGGTTCATGAACTCGCGGTCGTGCGAGGTCATCAACAGCGCGCCGTCATAGCCCTTCAAGAACTGCTCGAGCCAGATCAGGCTTTCCAGGTCGAGATGGTTCGACGGTTCGTCGAGCAGCATGACATCGGGCCGCATCAGCAGGATGCGGGCCAGCGCCACGCGCATCTTCCAGCCGCCCGACAGCTTGCCGACATCGCCGTCCATCATCTCCTGGCTGAAGCCGAGACCGTCCAGCACTTCGCGCGCACGTCCGTCCAGCGCATAGCCGTCGAGTTCCTCGAAGCGGTGCTGCGCCTCGCCATATTGTTCGATGATCTCGTCCATCCGGTCGGCCTGGTCTGGATCGGCCATGGCAGCCTCGAGTTCGGCCATCTCGGCCGCCACGTCGCTCACCGGCCCGGCGCCGTTCATCACCTCGGCCACCGCGCTGTGGCCCGCCATATCGCCGACATCCTGACTGAAATAGCCGATGGTGACGCCGCGATCGACCTGCACCTGGCCCTCGTCCGGCTGTTCCTGGCCCGTGATCATACGAAACAAAGTCGTCTTGCCGGCGCCGTTCGGTCCGACGAGGCCAATCTTCTCGCCCTTCTGCAGCGAGGCCGACGCCTCGATGAAGACAAGCTGACGGCCGTTCTGCTTGCCGATGTTTTCAAGTCTGATCATGGGAATTCCAAGGGGTATCGATGCGGAATTGGGATTTGCCCGCGCACTTACGCGAATGACGATGTCGGGGGAAGAGGCAGAAGCGCCGCAGATGCCTGACGGGGCGCGAGGCGCCGATCTCCTCAGCGGGGGAAATCGGCTGTCTGCATAGCCGCTCTCCCCTGCCCGCGCACATAAAAATCGACCGGCGGTCGAAATCCGCCAATGTCGAACGACTTCGGGTTGGCGGCCCGCACGGCCCGACCATCGACAACAACAGGACAGGACCACGGCAATGGCCAAGATGCTTGTGATTTACAAAACCCCGGCCGATCCGGCCGCGTTCGACCGGCACTATTTCGACGTTCATATACCGCTCGCCAAGAAGCTCCCCGGCCTGCGGCGCTACGATGTCAGCAGGCGGCCCATGATCAAGCTCTCGGCGGGCGAGATGCCGTATCTGGTCGGGACATTGTATTTCGACAGCCTCGATGACATCCGCGCCGCATTCGCCAGCGAAATCGGCGTTGCCTGTGCCGCCGACCGGCGGATATTGGCCCCGGGCGACGACGATCTGACGATGCTGCTGTTCGACGCCGACGAAGTGTGAACCCAGCCTCCAGACACACTCCAGAAACAAGATTCAACATCCGGGAAAAACTGGCGAAAAGATCGTCTGCGATAACGATCCCGTGGCGGCCGGACAGCGGCCGCCGGACAACGCCAAGGGATATCGCCTGCAATGCAACGGGGATGGATGGGCGCCGTGATTGGCATTTCGCTTGCCATGCTCCCGGTCGCACAGCCGGGCGCGGAGGCGGCTGTCACTCGCAGCGAATATTGCAGCCGGCTCGGTCTTCAACTCGACGGCGCTATCCGGACCAAGGCCAGACCGGGTGCCAGTGCGAGCCAGATCGCAGAGGCAACGGCGCTGCAGGACAAGGCGAACCGGTTCTGTGCGGAGCGCAAGCAAGCGCAAGGCATCCGGACCTACGCCAACGCCCTGAAGCTCCTCGGCGTGACACCGGTCGACCTCGACCAGTGACGGCAGCCCAAAAGGTCTGGCTATTGCGCTCGGTCCCGCCGTGTCAGTTGTCGGCGTAAGCACGATCGCAGCCATCGTGCGACCGACTGCATGAATTCGTTGCGCAGGAATCGGGTGTCGGCAGGCGTCGCGCCATGCGATGTTCACCCATCAAGAGGACCGGTCATGCTCACGCTTCACGATTATCTGCCGTCGCAGAACGGCTGGAAGGTCCGGGTCCTGCTCGGCATGCTCAAAATTCCCTATGACAGCCACCCCGTCTCGATTTTCGAGGGCGAGAGCCATACCGACGCCTTCCTCGCACTCAATCCGGCAGGCGCGGTTCCGGTCCTTCAACTCGAGGATGGCAGCGCCATCGCCGAATCCAATGCAATCCTCGCCTATCTTGCCGAGGGCACACCCTTCCTGCCGTCAGACCGCTATCGGCGTGCCAAGGTCATGCAGTGGCTGTTCTTCGAACAATACAATGTCGAGCCCGTCATCGGCTCGCTGCGCTTCTGGACCTTGACCGGACGGCTCAAGCGCAACCAGGCCATGGTGGCCGGCAAGCGCGAGGCCGGAGCCCGCACGCTCGCCGCCCTGAACCGAAGCCTTGGCGAGGCGCCGTTTCTGGCCGGCAACGACTTCACCATCGCCGACATCGCCGTCTACGCTTACAGCCATCTTGCCAGGGATTGCGGCTTTTCTCTCGCGGACTATCCGGCGTTCGCCGCATGGACCGACCGCGTGCGCGATGCCGTCGGACCCGGCTACCCCGTCCATCCCTACGCCATCGACCCGCATTCGGGCGCCTGAGCAACCTTACTTCTTTCCCTGTGGATAGATCGTCTCGCCACGCTTCAGCATTGCCACGAAGGTTTCGATCTTCTTCTTGCGGCCGGCCTCGGTCTTCATGTTGTGGGTCCGGAAGGCGAGCGAGAAGCGGTTCTGTGCGCTGAGCTTTTCCAGCATCGCCTTGGCCGCCGGCTCGGCATCGATCGCCTTTTGCAAATCATCGGGGATTTTCATCTCCTTGCCACTGCCATAGGCGCGCGCCCAGCGCCCGTCTGCCTTGGCTGCCTCGACCTCTCTCAACCCATGCTCGGTCATGCGGCCCTCCTCGACGAGGCGCGCGACATTGTCGACGTTGATCTTGCTCCAGATGCTGTTTTTGCCGCGCGGCGTGTAGCGCTGCAGGAAACTGTTCTCGTCCAGCCCCTTCCGCACGGCATCGATCCAGCCGAAGCACAGCACGACATCGATGGCTTCCTTCGGCGTGATCGACTTCAGTCCCGACCCCACCTTGTGCACCTTGATCCACACTTCGGTTTCCGTGGCGTGGTGTTCGCTGAGCCAGGCGTAAAAGCTCGCCGCGTCGGGAAATTCCCGCACCTTGTCGGGATCGACCTTGACCGGCGCCATCAGTGCGCTTGCCCAATCAGTGTCGTTGTCGCTAGCGTTGCTGTCATCTTGCCTCCGGCATCGTGCGATTCCCGGCATCATGGCATGGTTCACTACCAATTTTCGTCAGCAGTAAGGGGCACGCTGCGCCAGGCACGGAACGCACCATCCATCGCCGCGTTCCGGCAGGAGTGCAATCGCCATGGAGGATCGCGATGGCCGTGCAGACGGTTTTTGCCCATGTCAGCTGCTCCGACCTCGAGCCCAGCATCGTCTGGTACGAAAAGCTCTTCGGCAAGCCGCCGTTGCGCCGGCCGATGCCCGGCCTTGCCGGATGGCAGTTCACGGAAAGCGCCGAGGTGCAGCTCTTCGAGGACAAGGAAAAAGCCGGCACCTCGACGCTGACGCTCGGCGTCCTGCCGCTGGCGCCGGAGCGGCAGAGACCGGTGGATGCAGGCCTCGAACCCGGCCCGATCGAGAAAGCCGACAATTTCTGGATCATGCGGATGCGCGATCCCGATGGCAATCTGGTGGTGTTCGCGAGTGCGGAGCGGGAATAGAGCCGCCGCAGCCCCAGGAGCTGAGCTCGCGCTCTACGCCGGTGTCGGTGCCGCCGGCGTCAGGCCGTGGCGGCGCATGATCTCCATCATGCTGGCCTTGTCCGGCGGGCCACCGGCGGCGGCATGGAACATTGCGAAAATCTCGCGAAAATAGTCTGGGCCGATCGCCGCCGGTGTCACGATACACAGTACCGTTGCGTCGTCGGCACCCTTGTTGTCGAACCGGTGGACGGCGCCGCGTGGAATGCATAGCGCCTCTCCCGGCCCGACATCGATCGCCTTGCCGTCGACGGTCCAGGTCAGCACCCCGTCAACGCCGTAGATCGTCTCTTCATAATGATCGTGGCTGTGCGCCGGCGCCAGCAGCCGCGATCCGCCAGCCACTTTTAACTCGAAGGCGGCGATGCTGCCGTTCGAACTGTCGCCCGTCACCAGGAAGCGAATCGATAGCATCTTGTCGCCGATGGTCTCTTCGGCTGGATTGACCTGAAGATTCATGGATGACATTGCGCAAACTCCTCCGGTAAATTACATTTACTAGCAATCAGTAAACTCAATTTACCGGATCGTCAATGGCCACCTCCACCGAAGTACTGCAGACCAAGACCGAGGACCTGTTGATTGGCGCCTTGCTGCGCGTGCCTGCCCAGGCAATCCAGCGCCGGCTGATCAAGGAGCTCAACGCCGCCGGTTTCGACGAATTGCGCCTGCCGCACATGGCGGTGCTGCAGTTTCCCGGCCCGAATGGCGCGCGGCCCGGCACGATCGCCGAGCGTGCCGGCATGAGCAAGCAGGCGATCAACCAGTTGCTCAGCAGTCTGGAAAGCTATGGCTATCTCCTTCGCTCCGACGGCGAAGGCAGCGCGCGCGTGGTGCGGTCCACCGAGCGCGGCCACGCCGCTTTCTGGAAAATGGTCGACATATTGCGTGACATCGAAGAGGAGTGGCGCACCGAACTCGGACCGGAGCGCTTTGCCCAACTGAAAGCACTGCTGTTCGTCGTCTGGGACAGCCCGCTGGTGCGCTGAGATGGCGCTCATATGCCGCCGGCACCATCGGCATCTCCGATGACACCATCGGTTTCTTCCGTTTCCGCTTTCCGCATCGAGCTGCCAATCCCTGCCCTTGTCCCTCCAACAAAGGCAGAGCGAAATGCACCTTTCGAACCCGAAAATCCTGATCGTCGGCGGCGGCTCCGGCATGGGTCTCGCGCTTGCAAGGCGCTGCCTCGAAGCCGGGGCCAAAGTCGTCATCGCCGGGCGCGGCGAGGACAGGCTGCGGCAGGCACGCGAGGCGCTGGGCAATCCCGCCGCCCTCGAAACAGCCATTGTCGACATCACGCGGGAAGACCAGGTTGCGGCGTTGTTCGCCGGGATCGGCGGTCTCGACCATATCGTCAGCACCGCCGCCGATATCGAAGGCGCCTACCGGCTGTTGCCGGAGCTCGATCTCGAGGCGGCGCGACGCGTGGTCGACAGCAAGCTCTTCGGCCCGTTGCTGCTCGCCAAGCACGGCGCGCCAGGGCTGGCCGTGACCGGCTCGATAACCTTCGTTTCCGGCATCGCCGCCTATCGCCCGGCCGCGCGCGGCTCGGTCGTCGCCGCCGTCAATGCCGCGCTCGAAGGGCTGGTGCGGGCGTTGGCGATAGAACTCGCACCGGTCCGCGTCAACGCCGTCTCGCCCGGCTGGGTCGATACCGGGATTTGGGCGCAGGTGGCCGGCGACAGGAAGGCAGAGACGCTTGCGGCGATGGCCGAGCGGCTGCCGGTCGGCAGGATCGGCCAGCCCGAGGACATCGCCGACGCCATTTTCTTCCTCATGGGCAATGGTTTTACGACCGGCACGACGCTGCATGTCGAGGGCGGGCATCGCTTGGTCTAGCTGACGACGGCTTTCCCGGAATTGTTTGCAAACAAGGGGTTGGAGCGGTTCGCCGATTCAGGTCCTGAGCCGGCACCGGAGCTTGCCGGCGCCAGTGTGTCGCGCGCGGCGGCAAGCAGGTGCCGGAGCGCCGGCGGCTGGACGCGCCGGCGCCGCCAGATCATCGTCAGCGGCGCCGCTTGGGCTCGGCCAGGCCACGGCAGTTCGATCAGTTCACCACGCTCGAGCGCGTCGCTGACAGCCAGACGTGGAACGAGGCCCAGCCCCACGCCGGCCGCCACCAGCCGGGCAATGGCGCCGATGCTGCCGACTTCGGCGGCAAGTTCCGAGGCACCGATGCCCGCCTCGGCGAAGGCGGTATCGAACATGTGCCGGTAGATGCATCCAGGCTCCGTCGCCACGAAACGTTTTGCGGCAAGGGCGGCAAGGTCGCACGGAACCAGGTTCTGCCCCGGCGCTGCGACCAGCACCAGCGGTTCGGCCGCTATCGTGTGCCTGGCGAAGCGTTGATCGGCACCGCCCTTCGAGGCATCGCGGCGATCGAAGCAGAAGGCGACATCGATGTCGCCGTCCTCCAGCTGGCGCAGCAGCGTGCCGCTGTCGGTCACCTTCATCCGCACCGCAATGTCAGGATGACTGGCCTGGAACCCCGGCAGCCAGGGCGCCAGCCGGGCCGAAGCAATCGTCTCCAGCGCACCGATGGTCAACGCGCCGCTGGTCTGCCCGGACGCAGCCTGAACGGCGGCACGCGCCTCGCCGTCGAGCCGCAGCAATTCTTCCGCGACGGGCTTCAGCGCCAGACCGGCCGGCGTCAATTCCAGCCCCGCCTTCGAGCGCGCGAACAAGACAGCACCCAACTCGGCCTCCAGCGACTGGATCTGGTCGCTGACGCTCGACTGAGCGAGATGAACCGTCTCGGCGGCGCGCGTGATGTTGCGGCTGCGCGCCACGGCAAGAAAGGTCTTGAGCAGTCTGGGATGCATTATCGATGCAACGCCGCTACTGCAGCTGCGGCTTCTTCAAAAAACTACCGCGATCGGCGGACTTGACGCGCAGCCAGGTCTCGCGGCCGTCACGCACCACCCGCATCGGGATCTCGGCACCGGCCGAACCGCTTTCCCAAAGCTTGCGATAGAAATCGGCGAGCCCATCGACCGTACCGTCGCGGACCTCCGAAATGACGTCGCCTTCGCGAAGGCCGGCCTTGGCCGCCGGGCCGCCCTCGGTCACACTCATCACCACCACCTTACCGTCGCTTTCGGCCGAGAGCGCGCCGAGCCACGGGCGCGGCGGCTTGGCCACGTGGCCACGCGTGAGCAGATCGTCGAGGATCGGCGGCAACAGGTCGATCGGCACCACCATGTTGATATCGGCAACCTCGCCGGCGCGGCTCATCTGCAGGCGCAGCGAACCGATGCCGAGCAGCGCCCCCTCGGCGTTGAACAACGGCGCGCCGCCCCAGGACGGATGCGCCGGCGCGATGAAGATCGCCTCGTCGAGCAGATACTCCCAATAGCCGGCGAATTCCTGCTTGGTGACGATCTTGGCCTCGACCGCCCGGCCGATGCCGTCGGCAAGCACCACCGAGTCGCCGATCCTGGCCTTGCCGGCATCGCCCAGCGCGACTGCCGGCAGACCGGTCGGCGCCAGCGCCTGAACGAGGCCGAAGCCCGATTCCTGGTCGTAGGCCAGCGCGTGCGCCGGGATGACGCGCCCGTCATGCGAGGTCAGCCAAACCTCCTCCGCCTCGGTGATGAGATAACCGATGGTCAGCACCAGCCCGTCATCGCGGATGACGACGCCGCTGCCTTCCCGGAGTGTACCCAGCGCGCCGGCGGTAAACGCGTCCTCCGGAACGGTCGCCCGCACGGCAACCACGGAGCGCGGATTGGGATTGATGGTCATGATTTTGTCCTGCGATGCGAATGCCTGGCGGCTTCTTCTATAGGTATGCCACGGGGGAGATGCTGCAAGGGGTGAGAAGCGGTGGCCATAGGGCGAACGCCTGGCAGGGCGATGCGTCGCGCCCCGCATTGACAATAGTTCAACACAAGTTGAACTTCCCTGTCCGCAGCCCTAGCTATGGGTAACCTGCCCATCCTCCCACGATACGAGAGCCGACATGACCGAATACACCCCGCCGAAAGTATGGACCTGGAGCAAGGGCAATGGTGGCGCCTTTGCCAGTATCAACCGGCCGATCGCCGGACCGACGCATGACAAGGAACTGCCGGTCGGCAAGCACCCGCTGCAGCTTTATTCGCTGGCGACGCCAAACGGCGTCAAGGTGACGGTGATGCTGGAAGAGCTCCTGGCACTTGGCCACGAGGGCGCCGAATACGACGCATGGCTGATCCGCATCAACGATGGCGACCAGTTCGGCAGCGGCTTCGTCGACATCAACCCGAATTCCAAGATCCCCGCGCTGATGGATCGCAGCGGCAAGACCCCGGTGCGCATTTTCGAATCCGGCTCGATCCTGGTCTATCTCGCCGAAAAATTTGGCGAATTCCTGCCGGCCGAACAGCCGGCCCGTGCCGAAGTCCTGTCCTGGTTGTTCTGGCAGATGGGCTCGGCCCCCTATCTGGGCGGCGGCTTCGGCCATTTCTACGCCTATGCGCCGGCAAAGTTCGAATATGCCATCGACCGCTTCTCGATGGAGGTTAAGCGTCAGCTCGACGTGCTCGACCGCCGTCTGGCCGAGGTGGAATATCTTGGCGGCACCGGCTATTCGATCGCCGACATGGCGGTCTGGCCCTGGTACGGCGGGCTGGCGCTCGGCAGGCAGTATAACGATTCCGCCACCTTCCTTTCGGTGCACGAGTATAAGAACGTGCAGCGCTGGGCGAAGGCGATCGACAAACGACCCGCGGTGAGGCGTGGCCGCATGGTCAACCGCGCCTTCGGCGAACCGGCCATGCAGCTGCACGAACGCCATGATGCCAGCGATTTCGACACGAAGACACAGGACAAGCTGGCCGCCGAGTAGATTCGGGACAGCTGTCGAAGGCCGGCGTCAAAACAAAAAGCCCGTCACCAGTGTTAAAATCGGTGACGGGCTTTTTGCTTGATGCGTGAGACGGATCAGTGCAGCACCTCGACGACCTGACGGGTATCGGGGTCGACCAGCACGGTCTCGTCATTGATCACTGCCACGCGGTACCTGACGTTGGGAACTTCGCGCAGTTCGACCTTGTCCGGTACCGGCGAGCCGAGCTTGAGTTCGACGCCGAGCAGGTTCACCGACGCCAGCGGCTCTCTCTTGATGTATTCGCGAACGACCGTTTCCTGCTCTGGCTGCACAACGACGGTGCTGTCCGCCAGGGCCACGCCGGCACCGCCCAGCAGGACGATGGCAGCTGCGGCACTCGTAAGATAACGTTTCATGACAATCTCCATGGTTGGCGATTCCAGTCCCGCCCTGGAGGTAAACTCGTCCGTAACCCGGAGGTTCCATCCCTTTTCTTGAAATAAATATGGCAAATAACCAACAATATGCCACATTCTTTTAGCGCCGAGCGTGAGGATGTCAGCAAAGATATGCTTTGCGTGCGCCAGAAATTTCTACATGTTATTGACAGAAGCAAAAACGTCATGCCTTGAAAAGGCGACCGAAGACGTCTTCCGTGGATGGTTCGGTTCGCACACCGTCTTGCCGATAACTAACGTGTGCAGCCGGGTGTCGTTCCGAAGACCTGCCGAGCGTCCAAAAAAGGCTCGCCCTGCCGGGAGCAGAGCGAGCCACCAAAGACCGGTGGAGGTGGCGCCTCACCGGTCACATCAGGAAAACGCCCGGCGTCGGCATCCGGTTCCAGCGGGGCGCGTAGCGTGGCTGCACCGGATGCAACGATGTCGACTTCATGGCGTTGGTGTCCTGTATTTTTCCTGACGAAATTTTCAGCACGGATATCGCGCCATGGCTCCCCGCCCTCCCGTGACCAAGCACCCCTTTACGCTGGTGTTTGTCATTTTCGCGTTCATGGCGCCGCTTGTCGGCCTTGCCTGGGGCGCTCACGAATGGATAGGCTGGTAGCCAACCGGTCCAAGCGGCTTTCAGCGCATCGCCTCACCAAAACGTGACCGTTCAATAATATAAGTAGTCTCTAAATGACCATGGGCTGATGGTATTAAACACGAGCTGTCGCCAAACCGGCGGCCGGAACAGGGGAGGATGGATCCATGAATATCAAAACTGTCTGCCTGGGAGTGTTGGCTGCCACCGTGATTGCCGGCTCGGCACTTGCTGGCATTCTCGACGAGCCGAAGATGATGGCACCCTTCTTCACCGACAAGACCATGAAGACCATGAAGTCGGACGCTGCCATGAAGAAGGTCTGGGCGAAAATGTCGAAGAAGAACCAGACCGCGATGATGAAGGAATGCCAGGACGCCGCGATGAGCAAGCCGCATGCCGAATTCTGCGCCAAGCTGAACGCGCTGGCCGGCCACGCCTGACGTCTTTAGGCAAGGGATGGCGGACCCGCGAGGTTCGCCATCCCAGCCGAGTTCAAAGCCGGACGCGATCCCTACGCAGCGGCGGCAAGGTGTTGACCGAATCCTCGCTTGCGGCGGCGTCTTGTTCACGCCTGTAGATCAGCCCCAGGACGAGCACGAAGTAGCCGACCTGCAAGACAACCAACGTCACCACTGTCCAGGCAAGCGCCTCCCAGAACGAACCGGTGGCCATATAGGCCCAGACCGCGATAAGGATCGTGGTCGCTGACATCCCGACGAGAAATGGCCCAAAATACATCAGCCTTCAAGATCGCCGAAACCGTTCCTGTCCCGGCGACTCCCTCCAAATCTCCACACCTGCACACAGGCTTTCATTATTTTAGCAACTACGCAAGTACTCGATCTCCCGCTCGACATCCACGTAGAAATTCGTTGCGCGGCGGCCTTGGCAGGAGCAGTTTGGTGCTCACTGACCGCGGTAATCGGGAAAAGAAGAAGACCGGGGGGATCGGGGAATGACGCTCAAGCTTATCGGAGCTGGTTTCGGCCGCACCGGCACATGGTCGACCTTTGCCGCGCTGAACAAGCTCGGCCTGCCCTGCTACCACATGCAGGAAGTGATCATAAACAAGGCCAATAAGGGCCATCTCGATTTCTGGCGCAAGGTGGCCAACAGCTCGCCAGGCACCCAGCACGACTGGAACCGCGTGTTCGCCAACTATACGGCCACCGTCGACAATCCAGGCTGCTGCGTCTGGAAGGAATTGATGGCCGCCTATCCCGACGCCAAGGTGCTGCTGACGCTGCACCCGCGCGGCGCCGAAGCGTGGTATGAAAGCACCATCGATACGATCTACTTCACCGAGAATCTGTGGCAGTTCAAGATCCTGGAATGGCTCACCCCGTTCGGCCGGAAGTTCGGCGACATGTCGCGCAAGCTCATCTGGGGCCGCACACTGGCCGGCGTCATGGGCGACCGCGACAAGGCGGTGGCCCGCTACGTCAGCTATGTCGACGAAGTGAAGGCCGCCGTACCGCCGGAAAAGCTGCTGGTCTACAAGGTCAGTGAAGGCTGGGGTCCGCTCTGTCATTTTCTCGACGTGGCGCAGCCGAACGAGCCCTTCCCCAACCTGAACGACCGCGAAACGATCAAGAAGATCATCCGCGACATCATCAAGGGTTCCTACATCATGCTGGGGCTGACGGTGGCCGCCATCGCGGCGGTGATCGCGGCATTGTGGTGGTGGCTGGGCTAGACTAGTCGCAAAAATTGAGATGGTGGGTCAATGGTCATCTGCGACGCTTTCTCAATCGCCATGGCCTCGTCATCATGGCGGTCAGAAGGATCGCACGCTGCGCCCAGGGAAGGCTGCTGTGCCAGATTTCCCTGAGCCCCGCGGCCCTGAGGGCTCTTCGCTGGCTTCGGTGGTGGGTCCAAGCCTTGCTGATGCTCCCCGGGCGATAATACTTGTGACATAGCACCTGCGGCACACGCACAAAGGCGCCGAGTAATGACAGATGCAGAAGCCAAGTCCAGTCGGCGCAGTATTCGCCTTGGCTATTGGGCTTTATCCCGCCGCTGCGATGGAATGCCCATGCCCTGAACAGCCCGCGATTGGGAACCCACCAGCCATGCGGCTGTTGCGCCATAACGAGGCCCCGCGACAGGCTACTATGAAGTCCCGACAACCGGTCGAAGGTGCTGGTCGCGCTGTCGCCGTTGACCTCGATCACTTCCACGTCGCTATAGGCCAGCACCGCCGAGGGATTGTCCTGCAACGCTCGCACAAGCGTTTCCACATACGTTGGATCGACAACGTCATCATGGAAGGCAAAGAACATCAACTCGCCTTCTGCACTGGCCATGAGGTCGTTGGTGTTCCTTAGCCACCCGAGATTGTGTTGCCGGTTGAGGACACGCACATTGCGGTGCCCTGCGGCGAATTTAGCGACGATCTGCGGCGTGGCATCGGTCGAGCGGTCCTCGCCGATCAATATCTCCAGGTTCGGCCATGTCTGGGAGGCGAGACTGTCAAGCGTGCGGGAAATGAACGCGGCCGCATTATGGCACGGCACCAAAGCCGTAACCCGTGGGTGCCAGCCGGGCTGGGTGTGTGTGTCATGCATTCAGCCAACGCCGTAAAGTTGCTTTGCCAGCATGTCAGCAAGCCAGGGAGCAGTCGAATATTTTCCCGTGTCGACGGACAGATAATTGCCGCGCCGGGCAGTGCCAAACAGATCACGGCGGTGAATCGTGGCGCCGAGGTCGCTGAGAGAGCCTTGCCCCTGTGCAAAGACGAACCCGCCCCGGATGTCGATTGTCTGTGCCGATTCGAAGAGGCGAGAGGCGTCCGGGATCAACCTGGTGATCTCCGTGCGAACCTCATCGACGAAGAACTGTCTCCGATTCACGGCGATTTCGTCGGGTTGTGCTAACGTCAATGCGCCGCTTTGCGCAACCAAGCCAGTTGGGTACCATGAGATATAGAAACGACGCCCGTCATAATTCTTGATGTCGCCAAAAGGACCGAGCGCAATCACCGATGATACAACATCGACCGGCTGGCCGGTGCAGCCGAACAGGCTAAGGCGATATCGGTGAGACCAGCCGGGGCTTGGTTCGATACCCGCAAGCCGATCGATTGCAAGCCGGCCTTCCCAAAGGCAGTTGACGACGACGTCGAATGTCTCCCTCCCGGTCTCAGCCGCAACCCGCCATTGCCCTTCGATTCCATCTGTCGGCGTCGCCGAGAGGATTTTCGACCTCATTCGCAGCGAAATGTTCGGTTCGCTCCTCACCACCTCGACCATCCGATCGGCGATCCACTGAGTATCGACCGATCGCTCAGGCACCCGGAACCCGGCGACGATGTCGTCACTATCTGTCATTGCGGCAAGCTCGGCTCGCGAAAGACGCACGGAACCAGCTTTTGACACGTCGACCAGATATTGCGATGCGTCCGGATGCTCACGCAGCAGCGCATCCACTTTACGAAATGTGCCAGACAGCGTCTGCGCATCGACTACCGAACGGCGATGGACAAGGTAGACATCGTCAGCCGAGGTCGTGTGTGGCCGAAGATCTTCGTCGAGCAATTGCGAGATGAGCTTGCCGAAACGCAGCCCGCCCGGAATGACATGCCTTGCCGTGCGCATCGAGGGGTCGGCACCATACAGGTAGCCCAAGTGGATCTTCCCCTCGTTCCAACGGCTGGCGCAGCTGAGCGGCTCGTCCTCCTTGTCGAAGAGCGTAACCGCGCAACCCAGTCTTGCCATCATGATGGCAAGGCTGGCGCCCATGATCCCGGCGCCAAGGATCGCCACTCTGCCGCGAGTGAGCTTCATGGGCAACAAACCGCAGCGCACCGCCGCACGGCGGCCTCTGCGCAAAGCACCTGCCGGCCTTCAGTCATGGCTGCCAATTGTCTCGGAGACACACTTCCGTGGTCATTGGCCCGACTCCACATCCAACAAATAGCCCTTCGGGTCATACTCCGTATCGCTGAAAACGATCATGGTCGGATTGTCGCCGTGATACGTCTGGCTCGACCAGACCGGCGCTTCGATGAGCACGGCCTTGTTTGTTGAATCCAGAACGATCTGCTCGACCTCCTCCCGATACCGAAGCGCAATGTATATCTCTCCGGAGACATGCATGAACAGCTGTCGCCCCGTACGATGACCATGTCCTCCCCTTGTCGTCCCGTGCGGTGCGGTGACCACAAACGCCCTCCGCGGTTGAAAGCCGAATCTGCCGAACTGAACGAGCGTCAGGACCCCCCTGGCGTCACCATGAACCGATATTGAGATTTCTGCGACCTTGCCGCCAAACAAGACCCGGTCCGCCATCGTGCCCCCTCCCAAGCCTGTTATCCTGCCGGTGTGCGGCCAGGATGGCGACGTCGTTCTTCGATGTGGATAATGATAGCAGCGCCGGCTGCCGCACAATTATTTTCTAATGCATGTCGCCCGGAAGTGTCCTCGGTTCCGGGATAACGACATGCATAAAATCAGAAGCTTACAGCAGGTCAGGCGAATCCTATTCGCCGCGACATGCTGTAACCGATCAACCAGAACAAGGCCGGACGGCTGGCGCTTCGGCCCCGCTGCCAAAGTGACAGCGCGCGACCATGCGACTTGATTTATGCCAGGGCTGACCCCAGGAATTGACCGGGGTACTGCCGGACGGGTCACCAGTCCATGGCCGTCCGACCAGACTTCCCCTTCTCACATGGTGGTGAGGCCGCTTAATTATATCTCGATTGGATGAAATAGCGGAACGTCCAATGGACATTGCCGGAACCGAACAGGCCCTCTCGGACCTTTGCGCACACCATACAAGACCTTGGTCCTATAAGGAAAACCGGATGGTTCGATCCGCGGACGCACGGCCTCTCGGAGCAGACGGCAACGCGTCGTGCCCGCCCGCCTCATGGTTGGCCGACCATACCCCGCTAGGATGCCGGGCCTTGCAGCCCCTGCCTATTCCGCTTTCGCGGAAGTTTCGGCCGTCATCCAATGTGCGATGGTGTTGTCGCGGCGGTACGAGCCGCCCTGGTTGGCGCGGGCGCCGAGCACACCCCAACAATGCGCCCCCCGCCTGCGTCGACCATGGCAAGCGCCTGGGTACTACGGCTTTGCTGCCAGCCCGCTGGGCTGCGAGCTTAGCGCCAGAGATGACTTGCGGAAAGGGTCGCGTGCGGCCGTCAGGAGTGACGACAAGGATGCGGGCGCGGTATCCGCTGGGCTAGGGAGAGATGGGCAGTCTGGCCGAAGAGCCTGGCTCGCCGATGGCAGCGCGATCAACACTCGCATCTTGAAATGATGCCACAAGTCGGATTTCGCCATCGTATATGATTGTTGCCGTTGCTATTCGCGATTCCTAGCCTCTTAAAGCTTAAAGTTTCTGCTCACCCCAATTCCACCCACACCGGCGCATGGTCGCTGGCGCCGTCCTGCCCGCGCACGTCGCGGTCTATGCCCGCCCCGTTCAACCGGCGTACGAGCGTCTTCGACAGCAGGATGTGATCGAGCCGCAGGCCGGCGTCGCGCGGCCAGCGGTTCCGGCGGTAATCCCAGAAGGTGTAGAGCGTCTCCTTCGGATATTTCTTGCGCAACGCATCGGTCCAGCCTTGTTCGAGCAGCGAGGCGAAGGCGGCGCGGCTTTCCGGCTGCACCAGCGCGTTGTCGTCATAGGAGCGTGTGGCATAGATGTCGCGCGGCTCGGGCACGATGTTGTAGTCGCCGGCCAGCACGACAGGCAGGCCAGTGTCGAGCAGTTGTTCGGCATGCGCCTCCAGTCGCGCGTGCCAGGCGAGCTTGTAGGTAAATTTCGGCCCCGGTTGCGGATTGCCGTTGGGCGCATAGAGGCAGGCGATGATGATGCCGTCCACCGCCGCCTCGACGTAGCGGCTCTGCCGGTCGGCATCGTCGCCGGGCAAGGCATCGCGGGTCAGCACCGGTTCGGCACCGCGCGCGAGTATGGCGACGCCATTCCAGGTCGGCTCGCCCTTCCACACCGCGCCATAGCCGGCGTCGGCAAGCGCGGTGCGCGGAAACTGCGTGTCGCGCGCCTTCAATTCCTGCAGGCACACGACATCGGGTCTTGCGGTGGCGAGCCATGCCAGCAGGTTGTCCAGCCGGCTGTTGATGTTGTTGATGTTGAAGGAGGCGATCTTCATCGGGGATCAGGGGGCGATCCTGCCCGCCCACGCCTTCACCGTCTCCGCCAGCGTCGTCAGATGATCCGCGGTCGAGAAACCCGAAATGCTCTTGCGCGGCTTGAGATCATGGTCGCCGTCCTCGAGCCAGATCACTTCGATCGCATCGGAAAGACCGTAGGTCGCGACCTCGTCCTTCGTGCCGAACTCGTCGCGCGTGCCTTGAAAAATCAGCGTCGGCGTCTTCAGCCCGGCGAGATGTTTTGTCCGCAATTGCTCGGGTTTGCCGGGCGGATGGAAGGGATAACCGAGGCAGACCAGTCCCGATATCTCGCCCTTGGAAAACATCTCGTCGGCGACCATCGAGGCGACGCGCCCGCCCATCGACTTGCCGCCGATGATGAGCTTGCCCGTCACACCCTTCGCCCTGAGGTCGGCGATCGCCTTGATGTATTCCGGGTTCACCGTCTCAGCGCGCGGCGGCGGCTTGCGCTGGCCGTAGCGGCGCGCCGCCATGTAATGGAACTCGAAGCGCGCGACCTGGAACCCGACGGCGGCGAGCGCCTTGGCGGCGGCGGTCATCGAGGGGGAGTCCATGGAGGCACCCGCGCCATGCGCAAGCAGGATGGTGGCGGGAGCGGTGTCGTGGCCATCGAAGAGGAAGGTGGTCATGGAAAGCCCATCTTACGGAAGCCGAGTTCCTTCGCGCCCCCCTCTGCCCTGCCGGGCATCTCCCCCTCTAGGGGGGAGATTGGCCGCTTGATCGTTGCGCCAATTCTCCACGGCTGATGATTGGCGAAAGCGCCCGCGACAGCCGATCTCCCCCCTTGAGGGGGAGATGGCCGGCAGGCCAGAGGGGGGCGTTCAAGCACGGGCATGACCAACCCTCACCCCGCCGACTTCGCCAATTGCATATCCACGAACTGGACGCCCCTGGCCGCCACCCCAGCCCATTCCGACACCGCGTCGAGCTCCAGATACCGCACCCACAGCCGCCGCGCTTCGAGCAAATTGCCGGCATCGAATTCAAGCCGCGCCAGGTTGAAGACAGGATCGGCGTAAGTTTTGTCGAGCCCGATCGCCTTCTGCAAATGCCGTCGCGCCGAGGCGTCGCGACCTTGTTCGCTCATCAGCCCGGCGAGGTTGAACCAGGCTTCGACGAAGGCCGGGTCGAGTTTGATCGCCCGGGCATAATCGTGCGCGGCTTCAGCCACGCGCCCGGACCCGCGCAAACAGTTGGCGCGGTTGAAGGCGGCGATGGCGTCGGTGGGATCGATGGCGAGGCAGCGCTGGTAGAGTGCGGCGGCACCGTCATGATCGCCACCCTCCTCGGCGGCTTCCGCCTCGGCGAAAAAGTCTTCCAGCGTATCGTCGCCTTGTGCCGCTGCGCCCAGATCGAACAGCAACTGCCCGTCGAGTTCGCTCTGGCCGCCTTCGAGGTAGATCGCGTCGGGCCGGCCATGCTGCGAGCCGACATTGAGCGACTTGGCGGTGAGCGAAGCGACGGGGCCGGAGCGATGGACAGAGCGCGCGATCGCGCCCCATGTGGCGCCGCCGGCGATCAACCCGGCATATTTGCGCGCCAGGATCAGGTCGCGGAAGGAATAGGGCTCCGCGTCATGCTCGAACGCATCGAAGAGCGACAACAGGTCGAGATCGGGGCCGGACAGCCTGGACTGGTCGATCAGCGATTGGCGCGACAGCGAAGACGCCTCGGGCGCCTTCATCAGACCGAGTAGCCGCAGGAAACCGCTCTCGCTCAAAACAATACGCCCGGCCGCGCGCTCGGCGCCGAGACGGCGTTCGATCTCGCCGTCGCCCGCCTTGGTCAGCCCAGTCTTGGCCAGCCCAGCCTTGGCCAGCCCAGCCTTGGCCAGCAGCGTCCGTCCGAACACGACATGCGTGGTACGCCTGGTGACGCCGCGCCTGAGTTGGCCGTGCTGACGCTCCACCTCGCGCGCGGCGAGCCTGAGCGGAAACGCTGCCAGCGCGCCGATCGTACCAAAGACGGAACCCGGAACGGCCGGTGCCGTCATTTCTTGCTCTTGCCGACCGCCTTGAGCAGGTTGGCCTTGAGCGGATTTTCAGGCGCACCGCCCGCTGCCGCCTTCTTGGCGGCGGGCTTGGCGACCTCGTCGGCCTTGCTCTTCGACTTGGCCGGCGGCTTCGACTGCGACAGGCTGGCCTTCAGCGCGTCCATCAGGTTGATGACATTGCCGCGCTCCGGCGCCGCCGCGATGATCGGCTTGTGGCCCTTCAGCTTCTCGCGGATCATCGACATCAGCGCGATCTCGTAGCGGTCCTCGTAATTCTTCGGATCGAAGGTGGTTTCCTTCTGCTTGATCAGCGCTTCGGCTAGCTGCAGCATTTCCGGGTCAGGCTTGCCGGCCGGAATGTTTCCGAAATATTCAGCCGTGCCGCGCACTTCGTTCGGATTTCTCAACGTACACACGAACATGCCGTTCTCGCGCGCGCCGATCGTCACCACGCGCTCGCGGCTGGACAGCACCAGCCGGGCGATGGCGAGCTTGCCGGACTTGCGCATGGCCTCGCGAAGCACCGCGAAGGTTTCCTCCGCCATCGCCCCGTCCGGCGCCATGTAATAGGGCGCGTCCTGGTAGATGACGTCGACCTCGTCCTCGTCGACGAAGGCCTCGATGTTCATCGTGTGGTTGGATTCGATACGCACCGCGTCGAGGTCGGCATCATCGATGATGATATACTGCTTGTCCTCGTACTCGTAGCCCTTGACCAGGTCCGCGCGTTCGACGAGCCCCAGTTCAGGGTCGACCGGCTTCATGTTGATGCGGTTGTGGGTCTTCTTGTGCAGCTGGTTGAACGAGATGCGTTCGCTGGCGCTGGTGGCGGGGTATAGCCGCACCGGACAGCTGACCAGACTAAGCTTGAGGTAACCTTTCCAACTTGCCCTGGGCGCCATGATGAACTCCTACGCGGCCATGCGCTGACAGTTAATTCGCAGCGCTTCGTCCGAAGGACGAACAAGGCTGCGCAAATCCTACACCGACCCCGCACAATACCGGCAAATCCCTGACGAAATCTTCCCGCCGGTTTTCGGGGCACGGGCGGAGAATAATTCAAATTGTCGGAAGCGTCGATGGAGTCGGTGTGGCGCTGGCCGTTAGCCTGGGCGGCCATGGCTTCGTCATCGTAGGGCGAAGCAAGGAGCGAAGCGAAGCGGCGAAGACCCTATGATGACGAAGGAGAGGTCGGCAAATCCCGCGCGAACTCGTCGATGTCAGCCCACGGATCGCCGGACGTCTCCAAAAGCCCCGGCAGCGATGCATAATTCAAATCCTGCGGTGCATCGATCGCCTCCAGATCGCTCCAGCTCACCGGTGTCGAGGCCGGCAGATTGGTGCGGGCGCGCAGCGAATAGGGGGCGGCGGAGGTGTGGCCGCGCGCGTTGCGGTGATAGTCGATGAAGATGCGCCGCTTGCGGTTTTCCTTGCCCATGGTGGTGGTGAAGGTGTCGGGCGCGGTGGCCGCCAGATGCGTTGACATGGTGCTGGTCGCCTGGTGCAGCTTCTTCCAGTTCTGCTTGCCCGTCACCGGAACGGTGATGTGGATGCCGCTGCCGCCGGAGGTTTTTGCGAACGGCACCAGCCCGAGCCCCTCCAACTCGCCCTTGATGTGGACGGCGGCCTCCACCACCTCGCGCCACGAAATCCCCTCGCCCGGGTCGAGGTCGAAGACGATCTGGTCGGGCTTGTCGAGGCTCGTGCGATGCGTGCCCCAGGTGTGGAATTCGACGACGCCGAACTGCGCCAGCGCCAGATAGCCTTTCGCGCCCTCGACCGAGAGATAGGACTTGGTCTCGCCCTCGGAGTTGGTCGCCTGGAACGTCACCACGGAAGGCGGCATGCCGGTGAAGGCATGGCGCTGGAAGAAGCAGTCCTTGGGCAGGCCGGTCGGGCAGCGCACCAGCGACACCGGGCGGCCAAGGATGTGCGGCAGCATGAAGTCGCCGACCAGCGCGTAATAGACGGCGATGTCGAGCTTGGTCGGCCCGGTCTTGCCGAACAGCCGCCGCGTCGGGTTTGTCACCCAGATCGTGGCAAGGTCGGCTTCGGCGATCAGCCGCTTGCGTTTTGCCGAAACCGGCGTCGACAGGCCGACGTCACGCAGACCCCGAAACACGCCGTGGCGCAGTGCATTGTCCGCGGTTCGGTTGGCGAAATGGATGCGCGCCGAAAACAGCGGCTTGACCCAGTGCATCTCGCGCATGATTTCGCGCGACACGCCTTCCGGCGGCGTCGCGCCTGACGTGAGCGGCTCCAGCCGCGCCAGCAGGTCGGCCGCGGTCCCGGCATCGAAGCCGGTGCCGACCTTGCCGCGATAGTGCAGTTCGCCGTCCACCCATTCGGCCATGCCGAGCGCGGCCAACCCCTCGGCCGCGGCCGAAGTGGTGTAGCCGGCGATGACGAAATCGTCCTTTTCGAGCGCCTTGGTCTTGGTCCAGCTCTTGGTGCGGCCGCTCTGATAGATCGCGGTGGCGCGCTTGGAGACCACGCCCTCCAGGCCGAGTTCCGTCACCTTGTCGTAAAGCCCCTGCCCCGAACCCTCGACATGGTCGGAGAACTGGATGGCGGAGTTGGCGCCAAGCCCGCCAAGCAGTTCGGCCAGCAGCGCCTTGCGCCGGATGAGCGGCACCTTCATCAGGTCCCAGCCGTCGAGATGCAGGAGATCGAAGGCATAGAAATGCAGCTTGCTGCCGGCGCCCACCGCCAGCGCGTCCTGCAGCAGCGCAAAACGGGAAATGCCCTTGGTGTCGAGCACGACGATCTCGCCGTCGATGATCGCCTCGCGGCACGGCAGCTTGGCGAACGCGCTGGCCAGGTCGCCGTAGCGCTTCGTCCAGTCGATGCCGCCACGCGTGATCAGCCGCACCTCCCCGTTGGAGATATGCGCCATGGTGCGGTAGCCGTCGAATTTGATCTCATGCAGCCAGAGCTCGTTCGTATTCTCGGCAAGGCTTTCGCCCCCCGGCGGCTTCGGCACCTGGGTTGCCAGTTGCGGCTCGACACGGCTCAGCGCTGGCGCCTTGGCCGCGCCGGGCAGCTCGCCCGGCTTCAGCGACCCAGGCTTTGGCGCGGACTTCGCGGCCGGTTTGGGCGGCGCCAGCAGCTCCTCGATGCGCAGGCCGGATTTCACGCTTTCCGGTCGTGCTTCGAGGATGTTCAACGCCGTATCGGCGGCGAGGTCGCGCTCCTTGAACAGCAGCCAGTTCTTCTTGTTCTCGTCCTCGCCGGGCTTGGGCTTCAGCCGGGTCAACATCCAGCCGCCATTCAGCTTTTCGCCGGCCAGCCGGAACTTGAAGGCGCCGGTGCGCAGGCTTTTGTCGATATCGTCCATCGGCGCCCAGGTGCCGGTGTCCCACACGATCATTGGCCCGCCGCCATATTCGCCTTCGGGGATGACGCCCTCGAAATCGATATATTCGAGCGGATGGTCCTCGGTCTCCACCGCCAGCCTTTTGTCGGCGGGATTGAGCGAAGGTCCGCGCGGCACCGCCCAGCTTTTCAAGACATCGCCAACCTGCAGGCGCAGATCGTAGTGGTCGGCGGTGGCGTGATGCTTGTGAATGACGAAGCGGTTGCCGCCTCCGGCCATCGACCCGCCAGCCGGCTCCGGCGTCTTCGAGAATTCGCGCTTGGCGCGATAGGTCTGGAGTTTGGCGGGCGGCATGTCAAAAGCCGAGCCTGGCGGAAATCAACAACCGCCTCGTTCCTTCGCGCCCCCCTCTGTCCTGCCGGACATCTCCCCCTCTAGGGGGGAGATCGGCGGTTTCGCCGCCGGCTCGTCCCTTGCCAGTTCGGAAATTGGCGAAGCCCGTCGTGACGGCCAATCTCCCCACTAGAGGGGGAGATGTCCGGCAGGACAGAGGGGGGCGCCGTAGGGCGCTACGTTGGCACCACTCGCGATTTTTCACGTGGTCTCAATCGTCAATCGCCGGTATCAGCTCCAGCTCGGCCGGCGACAGCCCCTGCTGCAACTGGCTCAAGCGGAATTCGTCGACCCAGTAGGCTTCGCCGTCGACCAGCACGCGCGCGCTGTAGGTGCCGCCGGAGAAACGCTGCGCGGTGATGTAGACTTTGTGGCGGTCGAGCGCTTTGCGCACCGCTGCGCGCTTGGAGTTCTGGCTGTTCACGGCAGTGGACATGCGCTTCGCCCTCGGTCGCCCGACACGGAACTCGGCCGCTCTTGGCGGCCCGGCGACTGGCCGCAAGGATGGCGGAGAGCGGCGCAAGTGTCAATTTCGCGGTCGCGCCGCTTCAGTTCTTCAACCGCCGCAAACGGCGCATCACGCCCTGCACGGCCTTGTAGAGCCGCGGCTTGGAGCGCACGAACAGCTCGGTTTTGCAGCGCAGCCTGATATAGGCGGTCGAGGCCCTGCCCTTCAGCGTCATCGCCTCGCACAATTCGGCCAGCACCGAGTTCGAGGCGCCGATATGCTGTTTGTATCCCTGTCCCCCGACTGAGAGATCGAAATAGCCGAGCCCTTGCGCCCGTCCCCACAGCATCAGCTTGCCGATCATCGTCAGGCCCGGCGCGACGTTGGCCACTGCATCCTGGTCGATCCCGAGCAACAGGGCGTGCAAGGTGCCCTTCATGACCAGCACATACATGACAGCGAGATAGGCTTGACCGACGCGCAGCCCGAACAGCCGCACGGAGCCGTCGGACAGCCCTTGCAGGGCGGCGTCGCGGTAGAACTCGACGATCGGCGCCTGCGTCAGGAGGTCGAAGCGCCCGAGTTCGCGAAAACGGTTGAGCCTGAGGTCCAGCAGCGTGCCGAACTGCTCCTCGATCATATCGGGCGTCTCGGCTTCGACCAGTGCGAGGCCGCCGAGCTGTTCGAAGCGGCGGCAGTGCCTGTTGAAATTCTTGGTGAAGGACGATTTGCAGATACGTTTGATCAGCGTCTCCGGCTCGCCATCCATGACAAGGCCCGAGGCGATCTGGATGGAGTCGCGCGCCGTCGAAAGCAGCGCCAGCGGATTGGTCACGCCGTGGATTTCCTGCGGAATCCCCGCAATATGGATGCGGTCGGCCGGCGGCAGCGCGGAGCGGACCGCCGCCCAGGCGGCGTCCGCGCTCTGCCGGGTCCAAGGCCTGGCATCGGCCAGCAGCGGCGCCGAATAATCGCACACGCCGCAGCTCAGCCATTCGATCACATAGTGGCCGAGCGCCCGGCGCCGCATCAGCGGCAGCAGCATGACAGGCGCACCCGTGGCGGCGTCGCTGACTTCGACGACGAGCAGATCGGCGCTTTTGGGCATCAGCCGCCTGGCAATCCCTTCCACCCAGGCAAGGCCCTGGTGGCCGGTGCACAGGCCGGTCTCCTCAAGGCGCAGCCAGAGCTGCCTTACGGTGTCGAAGCTGGTGTGCAGCCGCGCGGTATAGCGCGCGGTGGCGACAATGCCGGATCTGATCGGGGAACTTGATTGAGTCGGCGCATCCGCCGCCGCGACCAACTGCACTGCCTGGCTTGCCACATGCTTCTCCCATTCGTTCTGGCCCGCCTCGGCGTCATCCACGCAAGCGCCGCAAACCCCGCATCGTTCCCTGGACCGCTTTGAGCAGCCTTGGGTTGGATCGCACGAAAGCCTCGGCCCGCCTGCGGAACTCGATGACGGCATTGGCCACACTGCCCCGCATCGTGAACCCATGACAGAGTTCGACCAATACCGAACCCTTGGCGCCCATATGTTCCTTGTAGCTCTGGTTGCCGACCGACAGGTCGAAATACCCAAAACCCTGTTCGCGCGCCCAGCCGATCAACCTGCCCATGATTGCAAGCCCGGGTGACACATTGGGCACGACGCCCTGGTCCATCGCTATCAGGAGAGCATGAACAGTCCCTTGATGAACCAGCAGATATTGAACCGCGATCAGGGCCTCGCCGACGAGCAGCCCGAAAAGCCGCACCGAACCGTCCAACAGGCCCTGAACAGCCGCGTTCCGGTAGAAATCCACGATCTTCTCCTGCGTCAGCAGGTCGAAGCGGCCAAGCTCGCGAAAGCGGTCGAGCCGCATTCGCACCAGTTCGCCGAAGATACGCTCAACCTCGGACGGCGCGGCGGCTTCGACCAGCTCCACACCGCCAAGCCGTTCGAGGCGACGCCAGTCCTTGCCGAACTCCTTGACGAAGGACGGCCTGCAAAGACGCTTGAGGACTGTTTCCGGGTCGCCGTCGATGGCGAGGCCGAACGCGGTCTGGATGGAATCGCGTGTCGCCGGGAGCAAGGCCAGCGGATTGGCCACGCCGTGGATCTGTCGCGGAATTCCCACGATGTGGACGCGGTCCGACGGCGGCAGCGCCGAGCGCACCGCCGTCCACGCAGCCTGCGCGGATTGGCGTGACCACGGGCTGGCATCGGCCAGCAGCGGCGCCGCATAGTCGCAGACGCCACAACTCAACCATTCGACCACCCAATGGTGGAAGGCCCTGCGCCGCATCAGCGGCACCAGCATTCTGGGTTCGCCGGTCGCGGCGTCGGCCACCTCCACGATGAGGAGTTCCGCGCTTTCCGGCAGCAGCCGCCCGACGATCCCTTCCGCCCAGGCGAAATTCTGGTGACCGGTGCACACGCCCTCCGCCTGGAGGCGCAGCCAGAGCGGCCTGACCGCCTCCAGGCTGGTGTGCAGTTTCGCCGTATAGGCGTCGTTCGCCGCGATGGCGGCGGGATGCGGGACCTGCCCGCCGGGCAAGTCGGTCATCGCGGTGATTTGAACTGCCTGGCCTGACACATCCCTCTCCTATCGTCTTGCCGCGGCGAACGAAACCGCCCGCCGCCAGGAGCCCAGCCGGCTGTCGTGCTGCTGATCCGGGTGTTCGATGTTCCACATGCGGTGATGCATGAAATACCATGATGCCACGAGCACGAATATCTCGGAGACCGCCGAACCCAGCAGCGCCCACGGGGGGGAGGCGATCGACAGCAGGATCGCGATCGACGCCAGCCCGACGATGGCGCCGCCGAGGGTAATGAAGGCGACGATGCGGAAGTCGCCCATTATCTCGAGCACGATGCGGGGCATGATATAGAGCATGATCGGGACGAAATTCGCGGTCACGAAAAGCCCGATGAACCCCACCGACGCATCCTGGAGAGCCTGGGATTTTATCATGGGCAGGACAAACATGATGGCGCATCCATAGGCCACCGCGCCGAGCCCCATGACGACAGCCCACAGCTTCGCCTGCGCCCAGACACGGCGCGTTTCGTTGTTGCGCATCAGCTTGGCCAGTTCCGGTTGCGTCATGTTCACGAAGGCGAGGCTGATGATGCGCAGCGGCGCGAACAGCACGAGCACCGCCGCCAGCGGCGCATAGGCGGCCGGCCCGGCAATGCCCGCGACCAGCAGCGCCAGGCATTGGCCCTGGATGTTGGTTGTGGTGGCGCTGAATGCCGACCAGCAGAGCTGGGACCAGAGCTTTGCGTAGCGCCGCCGCGTCGGCATGCGGAAGCTGATGCGCATCGTGCGGCGAGCCAGCCGGACCAGGACGAATATGCCAAACAGATTGGCCGCCGCGAGTGCGGAGAACACGGACTGCAGCGCATCCCTGGCCAGCCAGATCGCCAGGCCGGCCATGACGATGCCGGCGATCGTGAAGGCGGCATCGCTGATGGAGACGATCACTTGTTGGCGGCGCGCGAAGAAGGCCGTGCGCATGTGGCTGCGCAGCGACCATGCGCCGACGAAGCAGCCGGCGGCAATTCCGCTGGGATCGCCCAAGAGATGCATCACGATCGCCGTGCCGACGGCCATCAGCAATGCAACGACCAGCGCCGCCGTCCCGAAGGCCACGTCATAGGCGTCGACGCCGGCGCTGTTGGTGCTCTTGCCCATCCATATCGAGGCGGGAACGGCGGTGAGCGACCTGATATAGGACAGGCCGACACCGCCCATTACCATGCCGATGGCGAAGAGGCCGTAGCCTTGCGCCGACAGCATGTGCAGCAGCGCGATGTTGAGGGCAAAGTGGAAGCCGCTCTGCATCGCCTCGCCGCCGATCATCAGCATGAGGCGGCGCACCAGATGGCCAGGGAGTTTCACGGCCGTGTCTCCGCCTGGCGGGCGGTTGCCGTCCGGCCCGGCTTGGCGATGATTGCCTTCAGCTTGTCCGCGGCTATTGCCGCGATCGCCGCCGCCGCGACCGGCTCGCTGAAGACCGCCTCGTAGCGCGCGCGTCCGGCGGCGACAAAGGAGCGCCAGGCCTGGGGATGCAGGATGATTTCCTCGAGTTTGCCGGCGAGCGCGGCGGCATCGCCGGGCGGAACATGCCAACCCGTTTCGCCGTCGGCGACCACTTCGACCAGCCCGCCGATCGCCGACACCAGCGGCGGCCGGCCATAGGCCATCGCCTCGATGGCGACACGGCCGAGCGATTCCGGACGCCGCGACGGTACGGTGACGATATCGGCCCAGCGATAATGCTCGGACGGGTCGGGGATGAAGGGCAGCACGCTGACACGTCCGGTGAGCCCCATGGTCTCGACCAGTTCGGCGAGCGCGTGCTCGCGTTCGACGCTTTCGAAGGCGCCGCCGACCAGCCGCACCTCGATCCTCGACTTGAGTTCCGCCGGCAGCGAAGCGATCGCCTCCAGAAGCACTTCCTGGCCCTTGATCCTGTTGATGCGGCCAAGCAGCAGCACCTTGAGCGGGCGCTTGCCGTCATAAGTCATCGGTTCGGCGGCGATCGGGCCGGCAACGCCATTATAGACCACATAGGACCGCGCGGATCCGGGGTCGCCAAACGCGGCGCGGGTGGCGCGCGAGTTGAAGATGAGATCGGCATGGCTCCAGTGCATCAGGCCGACGAGGATCCTGCGCATGGCGCCTTCGGGAATTTCGTGGATGTGCAGCACGGCCTTCTGCGGCAGAAGGCGCGCGGCCAGCGCGTAGTCGGCCACGATCGAGGTGTTGACATAGGTGAGATCGCAATCCCTGAGCCGCCGCCAGGCCCTCAGCACCGCGACCGGCAGCCGCACCATCTCGATGGTGGCAAGGCGCGCGATGGCCTGGCGCCTCAGCACCCACAGCGGCTCGAAGACGATCCGGGTCGCATGCGGTTCGAGGATCTGTGTGATCGGTCCGCCGCGCGGCAGGACCACTTCGATGTCGGCTGACGGAAACGCGGCGCGCAGCGCGGCCACGCTCTCCGCGAAGCTGCGGTCGGAACCATAGAGTTCATAGCCCTGATGGATGCAGGCAATCCGCATATTCACATGCATCTTTCTGTCAGGGTGGTGACGATTCCGCCACCTGACGGATCAGGCGACTGGAGACTTCAAGCCCAATACCCCTTTGGACTTCACTTGTTGCCAGCATGGTGGCGAGCGGATGTGGAACCTCGATCACCATACCAATGCTGCACGTCCTCCGCCGGTGTGGCGCACAGAAGTCCACGAGCAAGGATCATGCCGGCCCTGATCTGACCGTCTGCTGGTCGCCAGCTTGCGGCATTGCCTTGTTTCGATACACATACGCCGGGATAGTTGACCGATAGTGAAACAACTCCGGCCGTTGGAAGAAATATTTTACACCCCGGTGCGATGATGGGCGGAACTGAGCCTGGCATGGATATCGCTGGGCTGTGGTTTCCAGACGGGACGGCCCGCGCATTGCGGAATCGAGCGGATTTGAAAGCGCCAGCAGCCATGAAACCGGAAGCGCCCACCATCCTGATCCTCGGGACGCGCGGCATTCCCGCCGCCCATGGCGGCTTTGAGACCTTCGCCGAGAAGCTGGCGCTGTTTCTTGTCGGGCGCGGCTGGAAGGTCGGCGTCTACTGCCAGGAAGAGGTCGACCGGGTCGACCAGAGGGTGCGCGTCGACATCTGGAAAGGCATCGAGCTCATCCATGTCCAGGTCGCCTCGAAAGGCCCGCGCGCAACGCTGGAATTCGACTGGCAATGCGTGCTCGACGCCGCCCGCCGGCCCGGCGTCTGCCTGGTGCTCGGCTATAATGGCGCGGTCTTCCTGACCTGGCTGAGGCTGATGCGGCGCAGGATCATCACCAACATGGACGGCATCGAGTGGCGCCGGCCCAAATGGGGCGTGGCTGCGCGCACATGGTTCTGGCTCAACGAATGGATCGGCGCCTGGGCCTCGCACCGTCTGGTCGCCGACCATCCCGTCATCGCCGATCACCTGGCGACGCGCCGGCCGCGCAACGCAATCGCCACCATCACCTATGGGGCCGACCCGGTGACATCGGCACCGGAGGCGCCGGTGCGCGCGCTCGGCCTCGAGCCCGGCAAATACCTGATTTCGATCGCGCGCATCGAGCCCGACAATAACATCCTGCCCATCGTCGAGGCCTTCTGCAGCCAGAAGCGCGACATGAAGCTGGTGGTGCTGGGCACGCTTTCCCCTGAAATTCCCTATCATGTCGCCGTCCGCAACGCGGCCAACGCCTCGGTCGTGCTGGCCGGCGCCATTTACGACCAGGCGGCGGTGAAGGCGCTGCGTTTTCACGCGCGCGCCTATCTGCATGGCCACACCGTCGGCGGCACCAACCCGTCGCTGGTCGAGGCGCTGGCCGCCGGCAACATGGTGATCGCCCACGACAACCCCTATAACAGATGGACCGCGGGTGCGGCCGCCATCTATTTCACCGACGCGCGTAACTGCGCCGAACGCATGCAACAGGCGCTGGAGGATGACACCCTGGTCAAGACCTGCGGCGAGGCCGCCAGGGCCCGCGCCAATGAAGTCTTCCGCTGGGACGATGTCCTGCTTGCCTATGAAACCGAAGCCTACCGGCTTCTGGGCGTGGGCGCCGCCGGCCCCGTACCGGTCGACCGCCCCTCTCCCGGCGCCGTATGACGGGCTGGTCGCGACGGCGGCTGCTGAGGACCGCGCTGTCGACGGCGCTGGTGCCCGCCACCGCCGCCCTTTCCGCCGCACCGCCCGCGCTCGCCGCCACCGGCGAATGGCGCTTTCGCCGCGGCGTCAACGCCTGGCCCTGGTTCGCGCTGACGCGTGAGTTTCCCGCACCGCGCACCGACTATGCCTGGCCGCCCTTCCAGTCGCAGCGGCCGGTGCCGACACCGGGCGACCTTCGCCGGCTGCGCCAGACCGGGCTCGATTTCATCCGCCTGCCGGTCGATCCCGGCCCGTTCCTGGCCGCCGACGCCGCCACGCACGCAAAATTGCTGACGATGCTGGACGATGCCGTGGCGGCCGTCATCGATGCGGATCTCGGCATCATCGTCAACGTGCAGGCCAACGGCGCAACCCACTACTGGAATCCAGACCGCATGGTCTCCAGCACCGCCGCGCCGGAATTCGAAGCCTATCGTGCGCTGGTCGGCACGCTTGCCGGCCGGCTGCAGCGGTTCGCACAGGGCATGGTGGCGCTGGAACCGGTCAACGAACCGCCGCAATCCTGCTCCTCCAACGTCTGGTCGAACGTCCAGACGGCCCTTTTGACGGCGGCCAGGGCATCATCCCGGGCCTTGCCGCTTGTCGTCACCGGCGGCTGCGGCTCGATGGTGAGCGGGCTCGCCGCGCTCGACCCGGAGCCGCTGGCGGCCTTCGAGCCGATCCTGTTCACCTTCCATTTCTACGAGCCCTATCTGTTCAGCCATCAGGGCGCGCCCTGGATGCGTGAACCGGTCTACCGCGCGCTCAACAACGTGCCATGGCCGGCCTCCACCGGTTCGCTGGAACAGACGCTGGCCTCGGTCAGGGCGCGCATGGCTCAGGACACCGAAACCTCCGAAGCGGACAAGCAGGCCGCCTACGAGGAAACCGAACGCGTGCTGAAGGTCTATTTCGACGCCAGGCCCGACCGCTGGTTCGTCGACAAATATATCGGCCAGGCGCGCGACTGGGCCGACAGCCACGGCATCGCGCCGCAGCGCGTCATCATGGGCGAATTCGGCGCGCTGCGCACCGACGCCCGCTATGTCGCCGCCCCCAACCCCGACCGCGCCCGCTACATTTCCGATGTCAGGCAGAGCGCCGAGGCATCAGGCTTCCCCTGGGCCTTCTGGGACCTCTTCGACGGCATGGGCATGATGGACGACAAGACGCGGGCGCTGGACCCGGCGATGGTCGAGGCGCTTGGGTTGAGGATGCCGGAGTAGAGAAAGCGCTACGCGCGCCGCGCTTGCGCCGGCCGCCGCAACCCCACTTTCACCGGCCTGTAGAGCGCCAGCGCGATCACCACGAACTTGGTCATCAGCGTTGTCTTGGACGCCAGGCTTTCGGAGGTGTTGAGCAGGATCAGCCAGCCCAGCATCGGCAGCCAGATGCCAGGATGGCAGCGGCGCGCCACTTCGTGCATGAACAGCACGAAGCTGAAAAACAACAACAGGGTGAAGAAGGCGCCCTGATAGAGGACCAGACGGATGATCGGATTCTCGATCCCCTGTTCGAGGCCGTTGATGCGGCGCAGGCTTTCAATGAGATCGATATCTGGGCCGATGATCAGGTCGCGCAGTTCGAAATGTTTGAACAGGTCGAACATCTCGACGCGGGCATTGGCGCTGCCGGAGTCCGAGACGAAGCGCTCGAGCAGCGCGTCGAAAAAGCCATAGGAAGCGGCGAGCACGATAACGACCGGCACCAGCGCGGCAAGGATGAGGCCAAGTGCGGCGCCAAGCAGGTTGACACGCCCCGCGCGCAAGGTGCGCAGGCCTTGGAGGAGCAGGTAGCAACCGCCGAGCACGATCGTCGTCACCATCGCCGAGCGCCCGCCAAAGGCGACCAGCGCCGCGCATTGCAGGCCGATCAGCCCGAGCCGCAGCGGCATGGACAGCGACCGCGAGCCAGAAAGCAGCGCCAGTACGTAGATCGAGGTGATCGTGGCATTGGACAGCGGATGGCCCTGGAGGGCAGTCGAGCGCAGGTCGTTCATGAACACCACGCCGTCGAGCCGATAGGGAAAGATCAGCGTCTTGGTGGCGAACTCGAACAGTGCGAGCAGTCCGTTCACGGTCATGACCGTGTGAACGACGGTCTGCATGCGGGCGAATGTCTTTTCGTCGGCCTCGGCCAGCATCATCGCCAGCAGCGCCGGCGCCACGAAGGTGTCGATCATGCCGGCCATGCCGGGACGCTGCCTGACGATAACGACGACCAGGAGCATGACCGACATCACGGCCATCAGCGCGCTGGCCGGCCGCCTGTCGGCGATGGCCAGCGTGTAGCCGACCGGGTTGCCGAACGTGCAGGCGCGCCAGGCAAACATCAGCACGAGCAGATAGGTGGAGGGATGGATCTTGGTGGCTGGATTGCCGATCAGGCCGTCGTAATTGTAGCCCACCAGCCACAGCATGCCGCCCGAAATGCCGAACAGCAGCGCCACCGCGGCGACCAGGCCGTAGCCGGTCACCCAATCGAGGGAATTGCCGCCGCGAGGCGCGGCCACGGCTTGACCCTGGCCGGCCCAGCCGGCCGCCGGAGTGGCGGGCCGGATGGCAACCATGTCAGGCCGCCTCGTCGACCAGCAGGGCGGCGGTCGGCAGCCGCCCCATGACGGAAATGGCCTGCGAGGCCGCCGCGACGTCGCGCATCGGCGTCGCGTTGAGCGTGGCGACGAGCACGATCTCGTCGACCATGGCGACCAGCGGCGAGGCGTTGAGATTGTCGGCCAGAGCACCGCCGTCGACGACGACGAGTTCGAAATTGCGGCTCGCCTGGGCCAGCATATGCTGCGTGAAATAGACGCCCTGCGCCTCGGAGAAGGCAGCCTTTGGCCGCCCCTTGCCCAGAACCGCGACGTTGCTGCCGGGCGCATGCTGGCTCAGCGCCTCGAAGGCATATTCGCCGCGCAGCACGTCGAGCAGGCCCGGCTGCGGTTCCTTCTGGCCCTTGCCGGCATTGGTGTCGATGAACAGGACACGGCTGCCCCTGGCAGCCGCCGCGTTGGCCAGCAGGCGCGCCACCCGGCCCCGTTGCGCGGCGTCCTCTGGCGCCGACGTCACCAGGATGGACGGCACCAGCGGCCAGTTCGGCGGACGCTGGCTGGAGGAGAACAGGCGTCTCAGCGCCAGTCCGGCGACGGCGTCCATCTTCTGTCCGGCCGGCGTGGCGGCGCTGCCGAAAGGCCACCAGCGGCGGCGCGCCGATTTTGCCGGCAGCACGCCCACAACCGGCGCATCGATGGCCGATTGCATCTGCGCGCTGGAAAGCACCGTCGGCGATGAATATTCCGTGATCAGCGCCAGGCCGGTGCCCAGCCCCAGCCCGCCGAAAAACGCGCCGAACACGAGCAGCCCGAGCGGCGGCCAGCTCTTCTTCAGCGCCGGCATGGCGTTGGAGATGATGCGCGCATTGGTGCTGTCGACATTCACCTGCTCGCGCGTTTCCTGCGCCCGCTGCAGATAGGTGGCGTAGACGGAGCGCAACGCCTCGAGATCGCGCTGCAGTTCGCGCAGCTTGACCGAGGCCTGGTCGGTGTCGAGCGACTTGCTCTTCAAGCCCGCGACCTTGGCCTCCAGCGCCTGCTGGTTGGCCAGCGCCCGTTCGTAGTCGGTTTCGGCGGCGGCGCCGATGCGGCCGAGTTCGCGCGCGATGAGCGCGCGCGTGTCGCGCAATTGCTGCTGGGCCGCCATCATCGAGGGATGGCGCGGCCCGAGTTCCGTGCCGAGCTGGGAGACCTGGTCGACCAGCGTCGCCTCCTGCGCCCGCAGGCTCGAAATCACCGCCGAGCGCATCGCTTCCGAGGTCGCGTCCGGCGCGCCGCCGGGCCGGCGCAACTGGTCGACCTGCGCCTTCAGCGCGACCGTGCGGCTCTGCGCGGCCGCGAGCTGCGTGTTGATCTCGGTCAGTTCCTGGTCGCTGACCAGATTGCCCGCGGCCATCACCATGTTGTGGGCGGACTTGTAGGCCTCGACCGCATTCTCGGCCTGCTGGACGCGCTTGCGCTGCTCGTCCAGCCGCGCGGTGATGGAGTCGGAAGCGTCCGTGGCCATCTTGGCGCGCGCGGCGGCCTGGTCCGTCAGGTAGGCCTGCGCGATGGCATTGGCGAGCTTCGCCGCCTTGTCGGCGCTCTTGGCGGTGACGATCACGTCGAGGACCAGCACCTTGTCGGCCCGCTTGACCGCCAACCGCCGGCGCAGCGCATCGAGCGTCTTGCCCGTCCTGTCGGTTTCGGCCGAACCCGAGCCCAGCACGCCGCCGAGCAAATGGCTCAACAACCCGCCCTGTCCGTTGAATTCCGGATCCTTGGTCAGGTCGGTCGCCGCGATAGCCCTGAGCAACACGCTGCTCGACTGGACGACGGCGACCTGGCTTTCCACCATGGTGATGCCGCCATCGGGCGGAACGCGGCTCGGATTGACATCGTTGGTGACCACCTGCAAGTCCTGCGGATCGACGATGATCTCCGCCACCGAGCTGTAGAGCGCCGGCGTGAACAATCCATAGAGCAGCGCTCCAAGGGTCAGCAGCGCGGCTGTGGCGAGGATCAGGAAACGGCGGCGCACCAATATGCGCTTCAGGTCACCCAGTTCGACGGTCGAGGATGGATAGGACGCGGCCGGTGGCGGCTCCGGCGCATATTGCATCACCTCCGGAGCGTGTTGTTGCGGCAACGAGAGCAGGGATGATTGCAAAGGTCGCTCCGACAACACTCCATATGCCCCAAAAGATTAAATTGCGGCTTCAGCCTAGCTATTACTCCAACTGTTAAAACACTGTTAATTATGTTGGGAGCTCTTCTGATTTTTGGCACGGAGTTTGCGTAGCAGAGGCACGGGTCGTGTTGACAGGGCGCAAGCGAGCGGGAAACGAATGGAAATGGAGCAAACATCGGTCTCCAATCCAACCGTCGCCCACCTCTCGTGCCCAAAAATCGAACACCGGCCAGTTACCGAACATCAGAATTCTAGGGGTGCGACATGCAGGTGAGCCTGCGCCTGGACAGCGACTGCCTCCGTGCTTTTCACCTGCTGCTGTTGCAGCGCCTGGCCGCGCTCACGGATGTCGAGGTTTGCGTCGACGCACGCCCAGGCGGGAGCAGCATTCCAGGCAGCGTCGCTGCGCTGTTCCAGCTTGAAACGGTCATCCATGGCTTGCCCGCGGACGGGCTGGCCAAGCGCCTGCCGCTGTCGGCGCTGGCAGCCTGGCGCACGCAGCCTCCCGCCTCGCCCGACCTCGTGCTCGACCTCCGCGGCGACGTGCAACTGGAAGGAACGCGCGTCTGGCGTGTGACCTATGACGGCGCCGGCGGCGAAGCGGCCCTTTTGGCGTCGATCCTCGATGGCCGGACCCCGCTGGCCCGCATCGAGGAGAACGGCGCCGTGGTCGCCGAAGCACGGCTCGGAACCGAATATGGCGGCATCGCGCTCGCATCGTTCCAGGATATGCTGGCGCGCACGGCAAGCCTGATCCTGGCGGCGGTGACGGGCGCTGCACGCGGCGCCCTGCCCGTCCTGCCCGAGCCGGCGGACGGCAGGGCCGCGCCGTCGCTGCCCTCGGCCGGCAAGCTCGGCGTAAAGGCAGGCAAGGCGCTGGCGCGGCGCATCGTCCAGAAGATCTATCATCTCTGCTACAACGCCCCGCACTGGAAGGTCGGCTGGCGCGAGACGGGAGGGCGGGATCTGTTCGACCTGCGCGCGCATCCGGAATCGGGCTGGCAAGAGCTGCCCGATGATGGCAGCCGCTTCTACGCCGACCCGTTCCCGATCCTTTACCGGGGACAGGTAACCCTGTTCGTCGAGGACTATATCCACCGTCTCGGCAGAGCCGTCATCTCCGCCGTGCCGTTCGGCCCGTCGGGGCCGATCGGCCGCCCGGAGCCTGTGCTCGACCTGCCCTACCATCTTTCCTACCCCTTCGTCTTCGAGCGTGACGGCGAGGTCTGGATGGTGCCGGAGAGCTGCGCCAACCGCACCGTGGATCTCTACCGCGCCACCGCCTTCCCCGGCGGATGGGTCAAGGAAGCGACGCTGCTGTCCGATATCGTCGCCAGCGACGCCACCTTGGTCGAGCATGGCGGCTCATGGTGGATGTTCGCCACCGTCCGGGACAGTGAAGGCATCGCCCGGGATGGCGGCGGCGCCTTCTCCGACGCGCTGCATCTGTGGTCGGCGCCGAACTTTCGCGGCCCGTGGACACCGCATCCCAAAAATCCGGTGCTGATCGACATCGCCTCGGCGCGACCGGCCGGCCGCATGGTGGAACGTGATGGCCAATTGCTGCGCCCGGTGCAGGACTGCCGCAGGAGCTACGGCGGCGCGCTTGGCATCGCACGCGTAACTCACCTTGATTTGAACGGCATGGACCAGCGTGTCGAGACGATCTTAACCCCCGGGGCGCTATGGAGTGGGCGTAAGCTGCACACGCTCAACGAGGCGGGCGGCCTGGAATTCATCGATGGCTCGGCGATCGCGCCGCGCTGGAAGCAGAAGAGGCGTAGTTAACCTAAACGTTTGTTGCTAGCAGCCACCCGCGCTGGTTGCTTGAGGTTGATTACGTCTGGAAGATATTTTCCGCCACAGCTTGTGGAGAAGGACGATGACTAGCATGAAGGGCAGCGAGATGAACACCATCGAGGCTGTCCCGGCCGAGGTCGATGTGGCGATCGTTGGCGCCGGAATGGCCGGCACCACGCTGGCAACCGCTTTGGGAAAAGCCGGCCGCAAGGTGGCGCTGATCGATCCGCACCGGGTTCATCACGACGAGTTCCGGGCCGAGAAGATCGGTACCGATCAGATACGGCTATTCAAGAAGCTCGGCCTCGACGAAACGATCATGCGTCTCGTCACCCCGTTCGACGATATCCATGTCTTCCGCCTCGGCCAGCTGTTCGCGCGTGAGCGCAGGCCGGAGTATGCATTTTCCTATGGCGCGCTGATCAACGGGCTTCGTGACGCCCTTCCACCGCAAGTGCCGCTTACGGTCGGCAAGGTCGCCGAGATCTCGACCGGACCGGACTGGCAGCGCCTTGTGCTCACCGACGGCAGGATCATCGATGCACGCCTCCTGGTGGTGGCCACCGGTCACAGCGAAGCGGTGCGCCGCGCCATCGGCGTCGAGCGCGTCGAGCAATCGAAAGCCCATTCGCTGTCGATGGGCTTCGACCTCGCCATCTCCCAGCGCGACTGCGGCTTTCGGGCCGTCACCTGCTACGGCAAGCGGCCTTCGGATCGCGTCGCCTACATCACCGTTTTTCCCCTCGGCGACAAGATGCGGGCCAACATGTTCGTCTATCATACCGTCGCCGACCAATGGACGAGGGATTTCCGGGCCGATCCGCAAAAGATGCTTTGCGAGCTGATGCCCGAAATATCGGCGCAGTGCGGCAACTTCGCCGTCGCGAGTCCCGTCGAGGTCCGGCAGATCAATCTGACCACGACGCAGGGCCATCGCCGCGACGGGGTCGTCTTCATTGGCGACGCGTTCTGTACGACATGCCCGACGCCGGGGGTCGGCATAGGGCGGGTCATGATCGACGTCGATCAGCTCCATTCCGTCCACATTCCACGCTGGCTGGAAACACCAGGCATGGCGTCTGACAAGATCGGGACTTTTTACGACGATCCGGTCAAGGTCGCTTCCGATGAGGCCGGCATGCGCGTGAGCGTCTATGCCAGGCAGATCACCACCGAGACCGGACTGGAATGGCGCGCGCGGCGCCTGCGTAACAACACGGCACGCCAGCTGATGATCATCGGACGCAAGGTAGCCCATTTGGGATTGCGGCGGGAGCCGGGCGTGGCCTGAGCAGCCTCCCACCTTCATCGTCATCGAAGGAACTTGCCGGTGCTGCCGTAAGGGTAGCACCGCTTCCCCTCTCCAACCCTGCGGCCTTCACCAAGATAATGAGATAGCGCTGAAAAAAAGCGGATCCAGTGCCGTTCAGTCGGAACAAGCGGTGCGCCGACAGGTTATGCCCGCAGGAGATCCTGTCATGGTCAAGAATATCGACCGCGCGTTGCAGGATGCCATTCTGGCGATGCGCACTCTTCGCAAATCCATAATCGATCATGGGCATATGGACGCCATGGCCGAATTTGATGGCTTGATGAGCGTGACCATATCCGAGGCCGAGCGCCAACTCATCAGTTGGCAGGCCAGTCATCGCCACGAACGATCAGGCCAGGCAAAATCCTGACGCGATCGCTCGTAGTCGGCATCCGGCGGAACCTTGCCGCACACGGTTGGTTTTATGGAATGTGACATGCCGCCGGAGAACGAAGTGACCCGATTGGTCGACAAGCAGAAGCTTGAGAGAGCGGATCGCGAGTCGCGGATCATCCTCGACGCCGAACGTCAGGCCCGCGACGCAAAGACCGCCCGCCTTCGCAAGCAGCGTCTGTCCGCCGAGCCGAGCGGCGAGCAACAGAAGCCCCCACCGCCAAAGCGGCGGAGGTGACGATTTGCTCTTTCCGCAAAAGCAAAAGGCGCGATCGATCCTTTGTTCGGCGAGCGAATTCGCCAACCCGTTCAGGTCAGCGTAGAAGATACAGTTTGAGCAGTGACGGCCGAAAGCCGTTCGCGCTTCTGCCAGGTCGGCTTCTCGTACTTCTTCATCAGCTATTCCCCCTTTTGGATACCGCAGAGAAGACCGGCTTCGCAGCGAATGTCAATCGTGCCAGGACGGCCATCTTGATTTCGAGCGAAACGCTCCTGCGCCGGGTAAATCAGTCTACCATGCTTTTAAATCCGCCAGTCCGGGATAGATTTCGGACCGAGAAAGCGCCACACGCCGCTTCGGGAGGACCTTGCCATGTCAGACACCGCCTTGCCGCTGGTCATCAGCGCGCCCGAGCCGCGCACGCTCGAGCTGATCTTCACGCCGCCGCAGCTGGCGCGGCTCAGGGCGCATTACCGCATCGTCGAGACGACGCCGGACGGCGTGGCGCGACTGCCGGCCGGGGTGCTGGCCGAGGCCCGCTACATCGTCGGCCAGCCGCCGATCTCGCGCGAGACGCTTGAAGCGATGAAGGCGCTGCGCTGCGTCTTCAACGTCGAGAGCAATCTCCTCGACAACATGCCCTACGAAACGCTGTTTTCGCGCGGCATCCATGTCGTCACCACGGGCCTGGTCTTCGCCGAGCCGGTGGCCGAGCTCGGCCTGGCCATGGCGCTCAACCTTGCCCGCGGCATCGTCGATGCCGACCTCGCTTTCCGCCAAGGGGAGGAGCTGTGGGGCGGCGACGGCAACCGGACCGCGCGGCTGCTTTCGGGCGCCGATGTCGGCATCATCGGCTTCGGCGACCTCGGCCGCGCGCTCAACCGCCTGCTGTCGGGCTTCCGCACCCGCACGAAGGTGTTCGACCCCTGGCTGCCGCCGTCGATCCTGAGGGAAAATGGCGTCGAGCCGGCCTCGCTGGACGCGGTGCTGTCGCAAAGCGACTTCGTTTTCGTCGTCGCCTCGGTGACCTCCGAGAACCAGGGGTTTCTGGGCGCCGATGCTTTCGCCAGGATGCGCAAGGGCGCTGCCTTCATCCTGCTCAGCCGTGCCGGCGTGGTGGATTTCCCCGCCTTGATGGCGGCGGTGAAGAGCGGCCATATCCTTGCCGCCAGCGACGTCTTCCCCGAAGAGCCGCTGGCGGGCGACCATCCCGTGCGCGCACTGCCCGGCTTCCTGCGCTCCGCCCATCGCGCCGGCGCCCTCGACATCGCCTTCAAGCGCATGGGCGACATGGTGTTGGAAGACATGGACCTGATCGATCGCGGCCTGCCGCCGATGCGCTCCAAACGCGCCGAGCGCGAGACGGTCTCGAGGATGCGCTCGAAGCCGTCGGACAGGAACTAGGCCCGGCCCATGCCGAGACGCTTACCTTGGCCAAAGCTTGAAAAGCCCCGGTGCGGGCGCTTTCTCCGGCGTATCGGGGAATTCACATGAAAAAACCTATCAGAAGCCGCCTCTGGTGAAGCGCGACAAGCTGTCGTCCGTGACGGCGGTCTGCCCCGTCGGTTCTATGATTTTTATACGGGGATAGGAACGATCGCGCCGCCGGCAGGTTTTGCAAATGGCCGGGCGGTGGGAAGCCCGGCGTACTCCAGAAGGCCCGTCACGAGTCGCGTCGGTGGCGGGCCTTTCCATGTCGGCCCGCAAGCAGCGATATTGGCAGCGTCCTGACCGGAGCGGGCCGGTTTGCCTGCCGGTCCTCATGCGCCAGGAAGTCGGCGGGATCAGCTGCGGCAGGCGATGCCGATGTCCGGCGTCGTCAGCCTCGACGACCCGCGCCTCGACCAGCTTGTGGCCAGCTTCGCGCGCGAAGGCTAGAGTGGTGGGGGCCAATGATGATTTGGCCAACGAGAGGGTCGCGATGCTCAACACGGTCGACTATGGCGGCAAGGAAGCCGATATCGTCCACGCGCTGGAGGAAGACATCATCTTCGGCCGGCTGGCGCCCGGCACGCGCCTGGTCGAGGACGTGCTTCTGGCCCGCTTCCCGGTCTCGCGCCACACCATTCGCCAGGCCTTGTACCAATTGGAAAGGCTCGGCGTCGCCACGCGCGAGCGCAACAAGGGCGCCATGGTGCGCCGGCTCGCGCCCGAGGAAGTGCGCCAGATCTACGAGGTGCGCGAGATGCTGCAGCGCCAGGCCGCGCTGATGATCCGCTTGCCGGCGAGCGACGCGCTGATCGCCGAATTGACCGCGATCCACCACGTCTACAGCGGCCATGTCGACGCCGGCTATCTCAGAGGCATCCACGAGGCCAATGACCGTTTCCACCTCACCATGTTCTCGGCCTGCGGCAATGCCTATCTGGTATCCTCGATCGAGCACTATATGCGCCTCAGCCTGCCGGTACGGGCCAATTCGCTGGCCGACCGGGACAAGCTCGACATCTCGCGCCAGCACCACTTGATGATGATCGAGGCGCTGAAACGCAGCGACAACTGGGTGCTGGCGCAACTCTGCGTCGACCACCTGCAGCCGAGCAAGGTTTTTTATCTCCAGGAGGTCGAGACAGGGCCGGCGGGCTAGCGCCGGCCGGAGAACCGGGCATCGCCGCAAAATTGGGCCTGCGGCTCCCGACTGTCTTATCTGACCTTCACGACCACCTTGCCCTTGGCACGTCCCGTTTCGACATAGGCCAAGGCCTCGTTGGTCTGTTCGAACGGAAAAGTCCGGTCCATGACGGGACGTATGACGCCGGTTTCGATGAGCGACGTGATCCGGCTCAGCTGGTCGCCCTGCGCCCACATGAACAGGAAGGAATAGTCCACACCGGCGCGTTTGGCCCTGCGGCGTATGCCGAGACTAAGCAGCCGCAGCACCAGCTTCAGCACGATGTTCAGGCCTTGCTTCCTGGCGAACTCGGGATCCGGCGGACCGGAAATGGATATCAGCTTCCCGCCCCGCTTCAGCACGCGCAGCGATTTTTCGAGCGTCTTGGCATCCTGGCTGTTCACGACGACATCGTAGCCCTGCAGGACCTTCTCGAAATCGTCCTTGCGATAGTCGACGACGACATCGGCGCCGAGACTTTTCATCAAATCCGTACTCGCCGCGCTCGCCGTTGTCGCAACCGTCGCGCCGAGATGCTTCGCCAGTTGGATGGCAAACGTGCCCACCCCGCCGGAGCCGGCCTGGATGAAGACCTTCTGGCCTTTCCTCAGCCCTGCCCTTTCGACCAGCACCTGCCAAGCGGTCAGGCCGACCAACGGAATGGAAGCGGCCTCCTCCATGCTGAGATTTTTTGGCTTCGGGGCCACGTCGGCCTCATCCATGGCGATGAGTTCGGCGAAAGTCCCGATCCGGCCATCGCGCGGCCGCGCATAGACTTCGTCGCCGGCTTTGAACTTGCGGACCTTCGATCCGGCCCGTACGACGATGCCGGCCACGTCGTGGCCCAGGATGAAGGGTGGCCGATAGGGCAGCAGGGGTTTGAACTCTCCGTCCCGGACTTTGGAATCCAGAAGGTTCACGCCGGCGGCGTGGATTTCTACCAGGACATCATTGTCTCCCAGCTCCGGCTGCGGCATGTCGGCAAGCCGCAGCGCGCCTTTTTTCTGATATTTGTCGACGACGAAGGCTTTCATCATATTCGCTTTCTGAAATCTTTCTCGATGTCCGGCACGAAACAGGCCGGCTTGACCAGGTTTGTCGTGGTTGCGTGTCGCATGCGCGTGAAATCCTTCGCCTTGTTGGCATTCAGACCGGCAAACGGAACTGCTTGCGCAAGGTCTTGTCGAACATCCCGGCAGGGGCGAAGCGGCGCAGCAGGCTGACTTGGCGCGCTGCCTTGCCGACGGTATAGCGCCGCCGCGGACTGGCATCGGTCGCCGCCTCGACCACCGCATCCGCCACTATTTCTGGCCGATCGGCTTTGGGCATCACATCGGCAAGCAGCGCCTTGAACCCGGTTCGCGCCTGATCGTATTCTTTCAACAGGGAATCCGGCTCGATTCCGTTCTGGTCGAAGACGGTACGCACGAATGCCGGCTCGATGACCGAGACGCGAATATTGAAGGCACGGACCTCGTGATCGAGCGATTCCGAATAGCCTTCGAGCGCGTGCTTCACCGCCGAGTAGTGAGCTGAGTATGGCGCGGGTACCAATCCCAGAATCGAGCCGATGTTGACGACGCGCCCTTGGCCACGCCGCCGCATCGACGGCAACACCGCATTGGTCATGCGGATGACGCCGAACAGATTGACGTCGAACAGGGACTGCACCTGTGCGATGGAGGACTCTTCGGCGCCTCCCAACAGGCCGATACCGGCATTGTTGACCAGCAGGTCGATCCGACCGGTCTGCGCGAGCACGTTCGAAACGAGGGCGTTGACCGAGTCCCCGTCAGTCACGTCGCACGCCAGCATGGACACATTTGCTGGGCCATTGCCTGTCGCCCGGCGGCTTGTCCCGAAGACGGTGAACCCCGCCCGCGCCAAGGCCTCGGCGCTTGCGCGACCAATGCCGGAAGAAGCTCCGGTTACGATCGCGGTCTTTCCAGAATGTGCTTTCATTTGACGCTCCAAAGCCACCAGGGCTAGCCTTCTTCGATTGATTGGATTATACTCGTAATATCATATTATGCTCATAATACAATAGCGAGCAGAAAGGAAAAATTATGCGATACGAGAAGGGCCGGAAGGACGCATCGCGCAGCCGGATCATGGAGGTCGCCACACAACGGTTCCGCGGCGACGGCATTGCCGCCTCGGGACTGGCAAGCATCATGAGCGACGCCGGGCTGACCAACGGCGCCTTCTATCCGCATTTTCCCTCCAAGGCGGTACTTGTCCAGGAATGCGTGGCGGCGGCGCTGGAGGGTCAGTCAGGCCAGATCGCGCAGGCGCTGGCCTCCGGCGGCCTGGCAGCGGCCATAGACGCCTATCTGTCGACGCAGCACCGCGATAGTCCGGGCACGGGCTGCGCTTCCGCCGCCCTGTTGCCGGAAATCGCGAGGGAGCAGCCCGAAACGCGGCAACTCTACACCGAACGCTTGATGACTTTGGTGCGGCAGGTGTCAGCCGCTCTTCCGCCGCATACCAGCGATCCGGAAGCCGTAGCATTCGGCATCTTCGCCACGCTCATCGGCACGCTTCAGCTGGCCCGCGCGGTGGAGGGCGCTGACCTATCGGATCGCATCCTGGCGGCCGGAGCGGATGCGGCCCGGTCGCTGGCGCAGCCACGCAGGGGCGACGAGGCGTCGTAGAGGATCGGACGGCAAAGCTGTTAGCCCGGAGCGTCCAAGGCCGCCGGGCGGCAGCCGTCCGAGGCCGGCGCGACCATGGCTGTAGAAACGGATATCGAACACTGAAACTCTCCGCGAGCTGCGTGATCGCCTCCCGGGCGATGACAAGACCCTCCAATCAATGCCTCGCTGGCGGGGCGTTTTTTTGCAGCGCCGGGGCCGCCGTGTCGAGCCTCCGGAACCATCCGCAAATCGCGAAGTTGTCCAAACGGCCGCAAGCCTGCGCCTTCGGTCATATTCGCCGGTCTCTCGCCCTCCGGAGGTCGTCGATATCGCCCGAAGGGCGAGCATTGCGATCCGGTTCCCCACTCCAGGCGTTTGGCGTGATGCCGCGAGTTCCATCGATCGGCACAGTTGCCGCGCTTCCATGAAGCGGTTGCACCCAGCTTCCTTGTTCCGGCCATGTTGCACTGCGAAAGATTTATTGCATTGCGATAGCGGCCTGTTCGGCCGAGATTGGCAAGGGCTGGATCTTGGGGGCTGGGCTTGCACCAAGGAGGCCTCGTGGCGGCATCGTTTCGGCCTGATATACAGGGCTTGCGCGCGCTGGCGGTCGGCGGCGTCGTCGCCTACCATTTTGGCCTCATCGCGCTGCCCGGCGGCTTTGCCGGCGTCGACATCTTCTTCGTCATCTCCGGCTGGCTGATCACGACGCATCTGATGCGGGAGATCACCGAGACCGGCCGGCTCGACCTCTGGCGCTTCTATGCCAGGCGCGCCCGGCGCCTGCTGCCGGCCGCCATCTTCGTCATCCTGGCCACGCTCGCCGCCGGCACCCTTATCCTGGCGCCGCAGGAGCAGGCGCTCTATTCGCGCGGCGCCATGTATGCAGCAGCCTACACCATCAATCTGTGGCTGCTGCGCTGGTCGTTCGACTATTTCGCCGCCGATGCCTCGAGCAATCCCTTCATCCACTTCTGGTCGCTGTCGGTGGAGGAGCAATTCTATCTCGTCTGGCCGGCACTGCTTGTCTTCGCCGCCTGGCTATATCCGGGCCGGCGCATGACGGTGGCCGTGATCGGGATCGTCGGCCTCGCTTCCTTCGCCGCCTGCCTCTGGCTCACCAGCCTCTCGCCGGCCTGGGCCTTCTACTTCTCGCCGCTGCGCGCCTGGGAGTTCGCCGCCGGCGGCCTGGCGACGTTCGCAGCGCCAGCCTTGTGGCGGCATCAGTCCTGGCTGCGGGCGGCACAGGGATGGCTGGGCCTGGCGCTGATCGCCCTCGCCTATCTCGCCTTGAGCGAAGACCTGCCTTTCCCCGGCTGGTACGCGCTACTGCCCGTTGCCGGCACCGTGCTGGTGCTCTTGAGCGGCGCCGGCAGGCAGGGCGACGCACCGGCCGGCACCCGTTGGCAGGCCTTGGCGCCCGCCGCCATGCTCTCGCTGGCGCCCTTGCAGTGGGTCGGCACGCTCTCCTATTCGCTCTATCTCTGGCACTGGCCCATCATCGTCTATGCCGGGATGCTGGAGCCGGACCTCGGCGTCGCGCAGCGCATCGGCTGCGCCGTACTGGCGCTTGCCTTGTCGGCGGCGACCTACCGGCTGATCGAGAACCCGGCGCGGCGCGGCGACTGGCCGGCGGCGGTCGCGCGCGCCTTCAACGCCGGCCCGGGCGCAAAACCGCTTAGGCTGTTTCCCGGACTAGCCCTTGCCCCGGCCCTTGTGCTGACCGCCGCCGGCGTGGCGGCGGCCTACGCCAACGCGCATCTGGCCACGCGCAACATCGACCCTACCCAGCGCGGCATCGAAGAGGCCGCCGAACAGCCTTCCATCGCACGCGCCGTCGACAAGAACTGCCTGCTCGACTTCCACACGGTGAAACCGAAACCTTGCACCTTCGGACCGGCCGACGCCGCCCACACCATCGTGCTGTTCGGCGATTCGCATGCCGACCATTGGTCGACGCCGCTGGTCGAAGCGGCAAAACGCAACGACACCAAAGTGGTCACCTACCTCAAATCCTCATGCCGCGCCTCGCGGCTGTCGACCTTCAACGCCGTGCTCAAGCGCGACTACACCGAATGCGACGCCTGGCGCGAACAGGCGATTTCAGACATCATTCGCCGCAAGCCGCGCATGGTGGTGATCTCGGAATTCTCGATCGGCAATCTGACGCGCGACATGTCCGCCGCCAGTCGCAAGGCCGAGACCGCGCGCTGGCAGGCCGGCCTGCGCTCCACCTTGCAGGCCTTCAGCAAGGCCGGCGTCGAAACCGCCGTCATCCGCGACACGCCGATCGGCGACAGCTTCGCGGACGCCTGCGTTGCCCGCGCGCTGTGGTGGCGCGAGGCGCCGTCGCTGTGCGACACGCCGAGGGCGCAGGCCGCCAATGACGGCGCCGCCGCCGCCGAACGCGCGGTGGTGAAAAGCGTGCCCGACACGCGCTATGTCGACCTCACCGACCGCTTCTGCGGCTCGACCGAATGCCATGTCTTCATCGGCGGCAAACTCGCCTTCCGCGACCGGCATCATCTGGCGACGGGGTTTGCCGAGACGCTGGAGGGACCGCTGGAAAAGGCGTTGTTTTAGAAAGAGTTGGACCTTCATTCTCCCTTTGTGGGAGAAGGAAGAAACGCCACCCCGCTCACCCAGCTCTGGCAAGATCGGCCACATACCGCTCCAGCGTCACCTTCCCGCGCTCCGGCCTGGTCGGCGGATCATAGGTGCTATCGACCGTCGCCTCCGTCATGCGCGCATAGGATTGCGCGGCTTCCGGCGAAAAACCCATGTCCTCGAACGTCTCCACCCAATGTTCGCGGGGTGCCGAGACCACGCTGACCTCCTTGCCGAGCGCCTCGCCGAAGGCGGCGGCAACGTCCCTGGCGGTGTAACGCGACGGCCCTTCGACATGATGCAGGTCGTTCTTGTCCGCCGGCTCCATCAGCAAGCGCGCCGCCGCTTCGCCGAGGTCGCGTGGCGCCACCATGGGCAGTTCGAAATCCGCCGGCAAAAGCGTGTTGACCACGCCATCACGCCTGGCGGTCTCCAGCGAGGCATCCCAATTGCTCATGTAATAGGCCGCGCGAATGATGCTGGCGGCAATGGGCTGGCGATGCAGCTTCTCTTCCAGCCCATGCAGGACGGTGAGGTCGCCGGTACGCTCGCCGGCCTGCGCGCCATAGGTCGATTCGGCGACCACCTTCTCCAGCCCCGAGCCGTCAAGCGCGGCAATGATCGCCTCCACCGTCCTGCGCTCCTGGGCATCCGTGTCGGTCGAAGGATCGGCCGGCGGATTGAGCAGGAACGCCCGTGTGCCGCGCCTGAACACGCCACGCAGCGCCTCGACATCGAGCACGTCCGCCACCGCCACCTCGGCACCTTGCGCGGCCAGAGGCGACGCCTTTGCCTTATCGCGCGTCACGACCGTGACCGGCTCGCCTTGCCGCAGCAGCGCTGCCGCAGCGGCCGAGCCGACATGCCCGGTGCCGCCAAGAATGATATGCATGATCCAATCTCCCTTGCTGGTTGCATACAGGGGAATGGATGGCGGCGGCCGAGGTTCAAAGTTCGCGTCACCATGCTGACACGTATGGCCACGCACCGCACCATCGCAGCGGCCCGCTTTTGCCGTCACGGCGCGCGGTTCCAGCCATCGATCCACCGATTTATGGGAACAGGGTCGCTACCGCAGCGTTTATTAGACACACCTTGAAGAGGAGGTTGTCATGAAAAAGCTCTTGCTTGCATCAGTCATCGCAATGATTTCAGCGGTGTTGATCGCTCCCGCAAATGCCGCCAGTATCACGCTTGGCATCGGGAATGGCTATGATGGCGATTACTACGTTCCCAGAAATCGCGACTATTACGGCGCCTATTCCGACTATGGCCCCTATTATGGCCGTCACCACTACCGCATGTATGACAACGGCTATCGGCCGCGCTATTTCGGCATGCACAGCCATCGTTGCCGTATCGAGGTGGTGAGGCACTGGCGTCATCACCACCGTGTCGTCGAGAGAGTGCGTGTCTGCGGTTATTGACCTTGGGATTTATCCGGCCGGCATACCGTCGGCCGGTGGCTTGCTAACCAACGGATAAAAGCGTGCCTCAAGATCAGTGCACGCCCGCGAACCGCTCTCGGTGATGAGCCAAGAACGCCGGATGTGGCATCAATCGCGAATCCTTGGGCCAGTGCAAACCCTGGGATTCAGGGCGAAAGAGATTTCTCAATTCACTGGGGACCCGATTGTGAGCGACCAGCAGCCGATGGTTCTCGCCTATCGAAATCAGGTGTCGGTCGAACAACCAGTGCACCGTGGCAGATAGTGCGATGCCATTGCGCACAACATCGGGACCATCAGCCGCTACCGGCTTGATATGAGCGGCCTGAACTTCAGATCGACCACCACCATTGATGATGCGCAAGCCGGTGACAGCGCAGGTATCCTCATAGGCGCGACAGACCTCCAGCCGGAAAGTTGCATCACGGACTTTGCGGTTTAGCAAAATCTGCTCGACCCGACGATCGACTGTCTCGGCAAAACCGGACTGTCCATCGAGACCAGGTTGCATCGACCATGGAACGTCGAGCGGAAGCATATCGGGGCTAAGTCTTCTGGCATTTGCGGGGTCAAGTGGTTCGCGCAAACCAGCCAGAACGATCTCGTCGAAATCCTCCTGCGGGATTAACCGTATCGATCTGCCCTGTATCTCTCGACCGACGCGGCGCGGGTCACCGATATCGCGTAGCGCTGTCTCGGCGTAGCGGCCATCGTTTTTGAAGGGCACAGGTGCCGGAAAATCAAGATAGTCCGTCACATTGGCATAGTAGTGGCCGGCCAGTTCCAGATCCGGCTCAATATCGGCCACCCGAGCGACGGCAATATACGCTTGGCTACCATTATTGCGTCGTGGCTCACGGTAGAGCACCCAATCGCCAACCGAATTTCGAGCCACTTCCAGATAGCGAGCCGGAAAGTGATAGTGGCCTTGGCCGTCCTTATAACGAGACCCCGACTTCAAATCGAAGATGGCTTTCACGATTCCCCCCCCGGCACTACACGGAGTGGAACTTAGCCATGTTTCGAGCATCGAGCGAGACGGCTTCCTCCAGCAATGCTTGCGCGTGTGGCCCTTCACATTCGCGGCAAAACGCAACACCATCTTCCCGAATCATGAGACGATGAAAAGTGGACACCCTCTCGACTATCGAACGAAGCAAACGAATGGCGCGTATCCATGGCAGGGATACGAAGCCAGAAATGGTCGTTCGGCGGCTCCTTCACCGCATGGGCTACCGTTACCGGCTCCATTGTGGCGACCTACCCGGAAAACCGGACATTGTTTTTGGAAAACGAAAAAAAGCGATTTTCATTCATGGATGCTTTTGGCATCGTCACGACGATCCGGCGTGCAGGCTCGCTCGCCTTCCAAAGTCCCGGTTGGACTTCTGGGGACCTAAATTGTCGGCGAACGCGGAGCGCGACGCGCTCAAACAGGATGCATTGAAGCGGCTCGGCTGGAAGGTACTGGTTGTCTGGGAATGCGAATTGCGGCAGAGTGAACAATTAGAGAACAAGCTGCGCCAATTCGTGGGGGAATAGCATGAAATCGATCGAGCTGTTCGCGGGCGCTGGCGGGCTTGGCATGGGTGTGAGCCGTGCCGGATTCACGCCGGAAGCCGTAATCGAGTGGGACCGGTGGTGCTGCGACACCATTCGCGAAAACCGGGCCGATGGCCTCGGCCTGGTCGGTGATTGGCCGGAGCCCATCGAGGGCGATGTCCGCGGCGTGGATTTTCGGGCGCACGAGGGCAAGATCGATCTGGTGACAGGCGGCCCGCCCTGCCAACCATTCTCGCTGGGTGGCAAGCATCGCGCCCATCTGGATTCGCGTGATATGTGGCCGGAAGCAGTCCGGGCGGTTCGGGAAACCAAGCCACGTGCCTTCATCTTCGAGAATGTGAAAGGGCTGACCCGCGAAACCTTCGCGACGTATTTTTCGCATATCGTGCTGCAGATGACATACCCGGAGCTAGTCGCCGAATCCGACGAGGGTTGGGAAAGCCATCTGCGTCGGCTTGAAAAGCATCATACCGGCCGTCGCGGACCAAGAGGCCTTGAATATCGGGTCGTTCCACGTTCGTTGAACGCGGCGAATTACGGTATCCCGCAGCGTCGGGAGCGCGTGATTTTCGTGGGCTTCCGAGCCGACCTCGACATCAAATGGGCTTTTCCATTGGAAACACACTCTCTCGAGGCCTTGCTGTGGGATCAGGAAAACGGGGATTACTGGGATCGACACAAAGTCCGCAATGCTGATCGCAAGGTTGGGGATAGGCATTCCGAGCGCGCGGCACGACTCGACGTCAAACCAAAAACCGCACCATGGCGGACAACGCGAGACGCGATTGGTGATTTGCCCGATCCCGAGCATGAGTTGCGAAAGGCCGCGAACCATAGCAACCACCGGTTCCAACCTGGGGCGCGATCCTACCCCGGGCATACCGGAAGCCCACTTGACGAACCGGCCAAGACGTTGAAAGCAGGTGTCCACGGCGTTCCGGGTGGCGAGAACATGCTGCTGCGGCCAGATGGTAGCGTGCGCTACTTCACCGTGCGCGAAAGCGCTCGCTTGCAGACATTCCCGGACAATTTCCGTTTCCACGGCGCATGGTCCGAAACGATGCGCCAGCTCGGCAATGCTGTCCCGGTAGAACTGGCGACCATCATCGCGCGCAGCGTGAAACGCCATCTCGACTTCGGTGGGTCGGATTTCTTGAAATGAAGGGTTATGTCGAATTCGAATTCGACCTCCCAGGCGCACTGTTGGCACGACTTATCGAGGTGCTCGACAGGCTTGATGCTGCTCCGCTCAACAGCGCGAGTTTGCAGGCGGTCCCCGAAGAACAGGGCGTCTATCAACTCCTGCTTGATGGCCAACTCGTATATGTAGGCAAGACTGACGCCGAGGCCGGACTCCAGAAGCGCCTGTCGCGCCATGCCCGCAAGATCGTGCACCGCGTGGGCCTGGATCCAGCGCGCGTCAGCTTCAGGGCCGTGCGCATTTTCGTGTTCACAGCCATGGATCTGGAGGCGAATCTCATACGCCACTATGGCGGCGTAAAGGCCATAGATTGGAACGGAAGCGGATTCGGCTCCAACGATCCAGGTAGGCAGCGCGACACCACTAAGGTCAAACCCAAGAACTATGACGCCAAGTTCCCGATCGACATTGACCGGCAAATGGCGTTCGCCATCGACCATGGCGAGACCGCGTCAAGCGCCCTCGCTCGGCTCAAAGAGGCCTTGCCGTACACGTTCCGTTTCCAGAAGATGGACTCGGATTTCGATGCAACCAAGCTGGCGGCATTGAGCGGCCCTCTAACTCCAAGGTCAGCAATCCGTCATATCGTGGATCCCTTACCTCAAGGATGGCAGGCGACTGCCCTGCCCGGTTACATCATCCTCTACAAAGAGAAACGTGATTACCCCCAGGCTGAAGTAATCGCGGTTTCAAAGGGGTAGAAGGGCCTAACAAACAGCCGCGCCTCAGCGCCCCATCATCATCCCATAGTGGACGGCCAGCAGGTCGAGCCCCACCTTCAGCAGCTTCGTCACCACGTCGCGTCCTTCGCCATCCTGCTCGGCCACGGTCTTCACCGGCTGTTCCAGGCACACGACCTTCTGCACGATTGCCGTCACGTCCCAATGCCCGAGCGCCCGTGTCGCGGCGGCATGCGCGCGGCCGGCGTTGAGCACGCTGTCGGCGATGCCGCCGCCGATGCGGCCGCCGTCGACGCGTTCCGTCCAGCGCATCGGCTTGATATCGGCTCGCTGGCTGCACTGAAAATGCTCGCGGTAGCGCAGGCCGGCCTCGCGCTGCTGGCGTGACAGCGAGGTGATGCCCAGGAGCGGATCGACATTGCGCACCCGCACGATGCCGCCGGTGGAAGTGTGGCCGTCATTCGACACCTCGTAGACGCGCCGCGCCTCCGCCGTGCCCGATGTCAGCCGCTTGCGGCCGAAGGCATCGTCCCTCAGCGCGAAATCATGGCCGACCTCGCGGCGGATGCGCACCTGCTCGGCCTCGCCCTTCGGCAGTTTCGGCGCCTGCGGCCTGGCGGCTTTGGTTTCCTTGGGCATGGGGTGGCTCCTCTTGGTTGGGTGTTCGAGTGATGGCCTTGCTGAACCCGGGTTCCTCTCCGCCGCTTTGCGGGGGTGAGGAACCCAAGCCGGCGCCGCGCCGCGCCAGCAGCTCCCGCATCACCCGCCGCTCGCGCACTTCGATGCAGAGCTGCGCGCTCGAAGGGCAGAACTGCGCGTTGCCGCTCCTCACCTCGCCGCGCACGAAGCGCTGGATGGCGGCCTGCAGGTCGGCCAATTCGGCATCTCTGATGGCGCCGAGATAGCCGCGCAGCTGCATCTCGACATCAGTCAGTGCGGATTGCGGGAAGCAGGAGAACATTGCCGCCAGCGCCTTCGTCGCCTGCTGCAGTTCGGCCGTGGTCATATCCGCGGATCTCCTCGATGATGGCGTTGGCGGCGTCGCCGTGGGTTTTCGGCCTGATCCAGCCCGGCGGTTTCTTGGGCCGACCCAGGCCGTGCGATCCCGAAGCCGCCTCACGGCCCCGAATCGAAATCCCCGGTCTTTCGCGCGCCCCGCGCGCTGAAAAAGCGGAAGCTTCTTCCATCTGATTTCTGGAATCTGGAGAATGCCGCATCAAAACATCGGCATTTGCCTGGACATGCGCCTTTGCTTTCAAGGCGGTGGCGGCCCCGCCGCGCGCGCCGGCGGCCGCCCTCGCCTCGCTCTTGAGCCGCGCCTTGTGCAACTCCTTCGTCAGCCTCTTGTGGCCGATCTCCCCGTCCTCGCGCTCGAAGAAGGCCAACAGCTCGGCGCTGATCGCCCGCCATCGTTTCAACGGCAGGCGCGCCACGCGCGCCAGCCTGGCGTCGTCGTCGGGCAGGCTGCCGCCGGCATTCCACATTGCCATCAGAAGCAGCATGTAGGCGCCGATTTGTTCGGTCGAGAGCTGCAGCGTGTCGCCGACGAAATCGGAGACGTAGAGCTGCATGAAAGGCCGTTCGCTCATGCCGCGCTCCACGCCGCGCTAATGGAACCAGCCGCCGGTCCGGACGTTATGACGCGTCCATGGCTAGGGGAGGTTTGCCCATGACGGCTTTCATGCCGGTGACCCTGCGTTTCTGCGACAACAAGACCATGCTGGTCGGCTCGGTGGCCGATGCGGCGACGGCGCTTCGTTACCAATGGCCCGACAAGACCGCGCCGGCCTATCTCGAAGCAGCACGGCTCATCCGGCTAGCGGTCGAGGGCACCTGCTGCCCCCGCCCCGCCTTCGAGGCCTTTCGCGAGGCGGCCAGGCAACAGGGCATATTGGTAGCCAAGCCAAGAAGCCGCGCGCATGAGTGGCTCGACGCGGCGGCGAGCCCCTGAAACGGCGGCGATGCAACCGCTTGCCGGCCTTGTGCGTTTATGAGCGTCGGCTTGAATGCCGCGCCTGGGCCGAAGGTGAATGCCATGGGTACGATGAAAACCGGAGTGCCGCTCAAAGTGTCCCTGGACGGACATGTCGAGGAGATCGAGAATGTCAGCGACGCCGCCGATTTCCTGCAGCGCTGGCCGATCGAGCGACGGGGCCACGTCTATCGTAGTGCGCTCAACGCCTGCAGCGCCGCCATCGCGGCGCAGATTTCGCAAGCCGATGCGATAAAAGTATTCACCGGCTTTGCCCGCGTTGCCGGCATCCTGGTTGCCGGCGGCGGCCCGGCGACGATGCTGGAGCGACGGACGGTGCAGAGCCGTCTGCCCAAACAGGGCCGCCAGATGCCGAAATAGCGGTGCGGCGCGAGTGCTGTTCAAGCAATTCTCCCAATATTTTCCACATCGACCGAGATTGGCGAAAGCGTCGGTGCCGGTTTTTTCCCCCCGTCATTACACGGGGAGAAATGTCCGGCAGGGCAATGAGGGCAGTGCCAGCGTTTCCATAGGTTGACGTCTGCCCGAGTTCCAAATTCCGTTATGTCGGCGCCGCCCCTCATCCGCCTGCCGGCACCTTCTCCCCGTTGAACGGGGAGAAGGGACTTACCCGGCCTCGCAAACACGGCGCTGGAAACGCGCCTGATGATAGGTGCAGTAGCTTTACATCGCCTTGGTGCGCATGCCGCAGCACAGCATGTCCTGGCCCGGCCGCCCGCCGGGCGCACCATTTTGAGGCTCTTCCTCCACTCTCAGGTCGAGCGGAGCTCGGCAGCGATTGAACAAGCAGTCGATGAAGCGCATGGCCACGCCATGCGGCTGCCGGCCGATGGGACCACGTGGCGGCGCAGGTACCTCGATACGGTAGGTTTGCCCATCGGCGATCAGCACGCCCGCCTCGCGCTGGAAAAGCCGTGGCCGGACGGGCGAAGGAGCCCGCTTCGGCCGTGTGGCCGATTTGACCGCCGGCTGCAGGCTGGCGCCGGAACGGCTGGCTTCCACCTTGGCGGCGCGGCTCGCTGCCTTGGCCATCGCCGTGCGGGCCGCCGGCCGGCCCTTGCCATTGGCAAAGCCGATCGCGCCCAGCATGGCGTTGCGGTGGACGATGCCGATAATGGCGTTGCGCGATACGCGCGCGCCGCGCTGCGCGCTGAACGCCGCCGCGATCCCCGATGCCGAAAGCCCCTCCCGCAGCCAGGCGCCGATCGCCTGCAATTCGCTGTCGCTGTAGCTTGCCATGTCCGTCTCCATTGCGCGGCCAGCGGCCGCCGCGCACGGCGCCATCAGGCAAGCGTCGGGGTTTGCCCGCAGCCGCCATGGGCTGCCGGGGCCTGGTCCGGCCTGTCGGCCGCTGGGTTGCCTGTGGAAGGGTTGCTTTCAGCCCCGCCGGTCGGCCGACTGGGCAAGGCGCGCAAGCCGCGCCAACGCCCTATCCCTGTCAGGTGCGGAAACCGCCCTGCCCGTCGTCGGCTCATACAGAATGACGGTGCCGTCCTGCGTGCGGATCAGGGAACAACCCGCGGCCGGATCGAATGGGGGGCCGGAGCCGCGGGGAGCGGCGGCTCCGGCCGTTCCGGCCGCCGGTGACGGGCGGGCCGGACGCGAGGCCGATGCACCAAGGCAATCGGCTTCGCGCTTCGCCCCGGCCGGGGAGGAGGCGGCCGGGGCGGAAGGGAAAGGGCAGCCCGGCAAGGCCGGGCTGGAGGCGCTGTTGACTCTGAGGGGATTGAGCTTTTGCATGAAGCGATATAAGCATAACTCAAAAACTTATGCAAGTCATTCTTTCATGGACGAAAGCAGGACTTGTTGGTCACATGAGGCCATGGTGAAAACGCAACTGTCGATCAGGGTCGGGGCCGCGATCCGCCAGGCCCGCAAGCAGCGCGGCCTGGTCATGCGCCACATCGCCGAGCACAACGACACCGACGTCGCGGCCGTCGGCAACTGGGAAACCGGGCGCAACCTGCCCAAGACCGAGAACCTGTTGAAGACCGCTGCCTTCCTGCGCGTCGACCCCGTGGCGCTCGGCAAGGGCGAGGTCGTCTTCCTCGACGATGCCGGCCCGGTGGCGGACGCCGAGATCGTCACCGATGCCGGCCCGCTGCCGGCCGGCGCGATGGATATTCCGGTGCTCGGCGCCGCCGTCGGCGGTGACGACGGCGACTTCACCTTCAACGGCGAGCCGGCAGGGTACGTGCAGCGTCCGCCGGGCGTCCGCAACCTGCCGAAAGTGTTCGCGCTGCATGTGCTCTCGGATTCCATGGTGCCGCGGTATGAACCCGGCGACATGATCTATTGTGGCGGCCGCGACGCTGTGCCGGGCGACCACGTGGTGATCGAGACCTTTCCGGAAGAGAACGAGAAGAACGGCAAGGCCTTCATCAAGAAGCTGGTCCGGCGCACCGCGGGCGAGTTGGTGGTCGAGCAGTACAATCCGCCCAAGACGCTGACCTTCAACCGCTACGCCATCAAGCAGGTCTGGCGCGTCATCCCGCTGAAGGAACTGCTGGGATATTAGGGCGCCCTTTCCTTCTCCCCTTGCGGGTTCCGAAGGGCGGGCGAGGCCCGTGACTCGCCCAGGGCGGTGGCCTCGCGAAGCGAGATCGGATGAGGGCGCTCCAGAGAACGCCGACGTCTCCCTCAACCGAACGCGCCGATCCACCCCCACAAGGGGAGAAGGAAGAACCAGACCTCTCAAGCCCGCCTCGATCCTTCCAGCGGCACTTCGCGGTCGCTCAGCATCCGCGCTTCCGAGCGCACGCGCTGGCGCTCGTCGATGAACGCGGCCTGGATCGAGACCGCGCTGCCCGGCAGCCCTTCGGCACGGCAGGCCGAGCAGACGATGCGACCCGACAGCGCGGCCAGCGGCGTGTTCCCGCTCACCCCGAAGCGCTTCAACTGATCGGGCCGCCACCACCTGTTGCGGCCGCAATCGGCGCACTCGACCGACAGCGATGCGACCTGCGCGATCACTGCTTCCCTGCCCGGCAACGCCATCGTTCCTCCGTCCGTTTGTTCCTGATTTGTTCGTATCTTCCCGTGTTTTGAAGCAGGAGTCGAGTCGCAGTTTTCCAGACTCCTCCAAAAGTCTCTCTTTTACATCAGTTTGAGTTATGCTTATATATGACTTGCAAATATGAGTCGGCGCTGGCTTGCACGCGCCAGATCCGGGAGCAAGAATGGATGCCGCCGATTTCGCCCGCGCCTGCGGTTACACCGGCGACAGTCCCACTTTGCTCGAAGCCTTCGAGGCGATCCGCCGCAACGGCATCGAGCAAGCCCGCCTGGATCATTTCAGGCGCAAGGCCGTCATCGACGAATTGAAGCCGTCGGAGCTTCTGTTCCTGGCCGCGATCGGCCCGGCGCTGTCGGCGCACGAAGCCGTCGAGGATGCCATCCGCTTCATCGCCGGCTGGCGCAACATGCCGCGCTGGCGCCAGGAACGGCGCTTGCCCGATCTCGCCAGGGCAAGGCAGCAGCTTCTCCTGGCCCGTTTTTTCCGCCGCTACGGCCATGATCTCTGGGCAAGGCAAGCGGCTTGAGGCTCGATAGCGCCATTTGCGGGTTTCAGGCGAGGACTTTTGCAAGCAACGCGGCAGCCGGTTTTCCCTTCTCCCACAAGGGAGAAGGAAAAACCACCCCCTCACCGCCTCACCCGTGATTTCAGCCAGCGGTCGAACGCCACCGCCAGGATCAGTATCAGCCCGATGACGATGCTTTGTGTGTAGGACGAGACGTTGTTGAACTGCAGCCCGTTCTGCAGCACGCCGATCAGGGCCGCGCCCACCACCGTGCCGCCGACCGAGCCTATGCCGCCGAACAGCGAGGTGCCGCCGATGACGACGGCCGAGATCACCGTCAGTTCATAGCCGATGCCGGCGACCGCTTCGGAGGAATTCAGCCGCGCCGACAGCACGAAGGCGGCAAGCCCGGCGAAGAAGCCGACGATGACATAGACGGAGACCAGGATACGGTCGACGCGCAGGCCCGATAGCCGCGCGGCCTCCGCATTGCCGCCGACGGCGTAGACGGCGCGGCCGTAGCGGGTGTAGCGCAGCACGATGTGGCACAGGATGGCGGCGATGGCGAAGATCAGCGCCGGCACCGGCACCGGGCCGATCAGCCCGGTGCCGAACCAGCGCATCGAGGCGTCGAAGCCCGAGATCGGCCCGCCATTGGAGATGGTCAGCGTCAGCCCGCGGAATACCGTCAGCCCGCCCAGCGTGACGACGAAGGGCGGCACTTTCAGCCTTGTGATGGCGAACCCCTGCACGCCGCCGGCGAGCGCACCGACCACGACGGCGGCCAGCAGCGCGGCGAACCAGCCAAAACCCTGCGTGCCTGAGGTCGACAGCGAGAGCGTATTGGCGGTGCCGCCCTTGGCGACAACGGCCGCCACCATGCCGCAGAAGGCGAGCAGCGAGCCGACCGACAGGTCGATGCCGGCGGTGAGGATGACGAAGGTCATGCCGAGCGCGATCAGCCCGGTGATCGAGATCTGGCGCGTGATGTTGAACAGGTTGATCGGGTCGATGAAGCTCGGCTTCAGCACGGTGAAGACGACGACCAGCGCCGCCAGGAACAGCAGCGGCCCGAAGCTCATCAAAAGCCGCGCGATCGTCACGCCGCCGCGCTGGTTCTGTTCCTCGGCGATGCTCATCGTGCCTGCCCCTCCGCGTCCTGTCCCGGCGCGTCCTGTCCCGGCGTATCCTGCCTGTCGAGCGCCATCAATTCCATCAGCTTTTCCTCGTTTGCCTCGACGCCCGGCATCTGCCCGGTGATGCGCCCCTTGCGCATGGTGACGATGCGGTCCGACACCGCCAGCACCTCGGGCAGCTCGGACGAAATCATCATCACCGCGATGCCGCGCGCCGCCAGTTGCACCAGGATCTGGTGCACTTCCGCCTTGGCGCCGACATCGACGCCGCGGGTCGGCTCGTCGACGATCAGCACTTTCGGGTCGCGCGCCAGCCAGCGCGCCAGGATCACCTTCTGCTGGTTGCCGCCCGACAGGCCCTCGATCGCCTGTTCGGCCGACGCCATGCGGATCGACAGCATCTTCCTGAACCCCGACAGCGCGTCGCGCTCGCGCCGCTCGGCCATGAAACCGAAGCCGTTGCTGAAGCGCCCGAGCGAGGCGACGGAGAAATTCGGCAGGATACCGAGCGCGGCAAAAATCGCCTGGTGCTTGCGGTCCTCCGGCACCAGGCCGATGCCGAGCGCGATGGCGTCGGCCGGCGAAACAGGCGCTATTGGTTTGCCATCAAGCGTGATCGTTCCCGCCGCGATGCGGTCGGCGCCGAAAATGGCACGCGCCAGTTCCGTGCGGCCCGAGCCGACAAGCCCGGCGACGCCGAGGATCTCGCCGGCCTTGAGATCTATGTCGACACCGTCCAGCACGATGGCATGCGGCGCCTCGGGGTCGCGCACGGTGCGCAAGCCGCGCACGGAAAGCACGACATCGCCGGCCACCGCGCGTTGAGCGGGCCGTGCGTAAAGTTCGGAGGCGGCGCGCCCGACCATCTTTTCGATGATGGCGGGCAGCTTGATCGGTCCGCCCTGACGGTCGAGATGCCCCGCCAGCCTGCCGTCGCGCAGCACCGTCATGCGGTCGCAGATGGCGGATGCCTCCTCCAGCCGGTGGGTGACGAACATGATCGCGACATGGTCCTTGCGCAGCCGGTCCATGATCGACAGCAGCCGCTGCACCTCGGTCTCGGTCAGTGCCGAGGTCGGCTCGTCCATGATGATCAGCCGGCTTTTCAACGACAGCGCACGGGCGATCTCGACCAGCTGCTGCTCGGCCACCGACAGTGCCGATACCGGCGTCATCGGGTCGATGGAGAGACCGACGCGGGCAATGATGGCGCGGGAATCCTGTTCCATCTTGCGCCAACTCACCAGCCCGAGCGGTCCGGTCGGCGCACGGCCGATGAAAATGTTCTCCGCCACCGTCAACGTCGGGATCAGGCTGAGCTCCTGGTAGATGGTGACGATACCGTGCCGCTTGGCGTCCTGCGGGCTCGCCGGCTGGTATTCGGCGCCATCGAAGGTGATACGGCCGCCGGAAGGCGGCATGACGCCGGACAGGATTTTCAGAAGCGTCGATTTGCCGGCGCCGTTTTCGCCAAGCAGGCCGAGGATTTCGCCGGGCCGGACGTCGAGCGAGACATCGCTCAGCGCGGTGACACCGGCGAAATGCTTGGTGACGCCCTCGACGGCAAGCAGGATGGGGGATGCGGCTTCAGCTAAAGGCAAAGACTTCTCCTTGTTGCCATCCCTGCATGAGTCAAGTTGCGCCTGAGCGCCCCCCTCTGTCCTGCCGGACATCTCCCCCTCAAGGGGGGAGATTGGCAGACTGAACGCCAGCGCCCTTTCCTGCAATGCTGGAGATTGGCGAAGGCAGAAGAGACATCCGATCTCCCCCCTCGAGGGGGAGATGTCCGGCAGGACAGAGGGGGGCGCTGTCCCGCCGGCTTGTCAATCGCAGGCTGACTGCCTCTACTTCGTCTCGTTCAGCCTCTCGGCCTTGTCGAGATTGTCCTTGCCGATGACGATGGGCGTCAGCAGCACCAGCTTCTCCTTCGGCTCGGTCTTGTTCTTGGCGTAGGCGACCGCGATCTGCACGGCGGTGCGCGACTGCTTGCCGGGGAACTGTTCGACCGTGCCGGCGAGCTTGCCGTCGCGCACGGCGACCAGCGCTTCCGGCAGCGCATCGAAGCCGTAGATCTTGACGTCGCTGAAGTTGCGCGCGGCGCACGCCTCGAGCGCGCCCAGCGCCATGTCGTCATTGGCGCAGATGATGGCGTCCGGCTTGCCGTTGGCGGCAAGGCCGGCTTCTGTCACCGTCAGCGCCTCGGCGCGGGCGAAGTTGGCGGTCTGCTCATAGATGATCTGGTACTTGTCCTTCAGCGGATCGAGCACGTTGTGCACGCCCTTGTTGCGGTCGATCGCGGGACCGGCACCCGGCTGGCCCTGCAGGTGGAACAGCTTGGCGCCATTGGGGAATGCCGCCACCACGGCCTGGGCTTCCGCCTCGCCGCCCTTCACATTGTCGGCGCCGACATGGGCCAGAATGCCCTGGACACCGTCGACGCGGCGGTCGATCGTCACCACGGGAACGCCGGCCTTGACCGCTTCCTCGATGGCCGGCGCCAGCGCGTTGACGTCGAGCGGCGAGATGACGATCGCATTGACCTTCTGCACCAGCGCCGCCTCGATGTCGGCGGTCTGCTTGGTGGCCGAGTTCTGGCCGTCGCTCTCGGTCAGGTTGACGCCTTGCGCCTGCGCTTCGGCCTTGATCTCGTTCAGCATGTGCACGAAGAACGGAAAGCCGAGACTGGGCACCGAGCCGAGAATGGTGAGTTTGTCCTCGGCGAAAGCCGAGCGTGCGGCCAACATCATGGCGCCCGCGGCCACGGACGTCATCAGGAATTCACGTCTGTTCATGGGTTCCTCCTCCACTGAAGCGCACGTCCCTTAAAACCGGGACCGGTTTCAGGAAGGATCATGCGCCGGTTAAAGTGTTGGAGCATCCTCCTTGCGCCAAGAACGCATGCAGCTCCAGCTGACCGCCGCCTAAATTCCTCCGATCGGCGTCAACAAGAGGATGCTAACCCAGGGTCAACCGTTTGTGCAACATCGATATAACAGAGCCGGACGGCGACTTGTCGGAATTTTGGATTGCGGGCATGCTGCTCCTTCGAGGGCCATGGCTTCCTTCCGTATTTTTATTGAAAGGCCGCCTTTCGATGTGTATAAATACACATGACTAGCGCTGAAATCATCCGTCTGTTGGAAGCTGACGGTTGGTTCGAGGTCGCCCGAAAGGGTAGCCATGCGCAATTCAAACACCGCGACAAGCCAGGGCGCGTCACCGTTCCCCATCCAAAGCGCGATATTCCGATAGGCACTTTGCGCAGCATCGAAAAGCAATCTGGACTGAAACTGAGGTGACGGACATGAAGCAGTATATCGGACTTATCCACAAGGATGCCGACAGCGACTTCGGCGTGTCTTTCCCTGATTTCCCAGGCGTGATTACCGCCGGCAAGGATCTGGATGACGCCCGGTCCATGGCTGAAGAGGCGCTTGCCCTCCATATCGAAGGGCTGGTCGAGGATGGCGATGCCATTCCGGAGCCTTCCAGTCTGGAGACAGTGATGACAGACGCCGACAATCGTGACGGCGTTGCAATCCTGGTCGCGGCAAGAACCGGGGCCAGGAAGGCGGTGCGTATCAACGTGACGCTGCCGGACGATGTTCTCCAGCGGATCGATGCCTTTGCCGAAGCCCACGGCTATACGCGATCGGGGTTTCTGGCGAAGGCGGCGGAGAAGGTGATGGCGCTTGAAGCGGCCTAGCCCGGTCACGCCCCAAACATTGCAATCGACATAGCCGGCGTTACTTCACGGTCTGCGAGAGTTTGGCTGCTCCTTTGGCCAGCCGTCTCGTGTCGTACGGGCACCTAAAGCGGTACGGTTTGGGGGGACCACGCACGACAAGGCCTGAATTTTGGAATCCATCTCCGGAGAAATCGCATGAAGCCGCAAATCATCTGCCATATGCTTGCCTCGCTCGACGGCAGCCTTCATCCGAGCCGCTATACCGCCAGCCCCGATGGCAGCCGGGCCGAGTGGTCGGGTCTCTATGAACAGATCCACAACGACCTCGAAGGCGACGCCTGGATCGTCGGCCGCGTCACCATGGCGGAGATGAGCAAAGCCGGCGCGCACCCGCCGGCGCATGGGGGCAAGGTCGACCGGCCGCATCATTTCGCGCGGCGCGACGCGGGCAGCTATGCCGTGGCGCTCGATGCCTCCGGCAAGCTGCACTTCGCCAAACCCGACATCGGCGGCGACCATGTCGTGGTGCTGCTCGGGCGTGATGTCGCCGACAGCCATCTGGCCGAGCTCGCCGCCGACGGCGTGTCCTATATCGTGTCGCAAACGGCCGACATCGATCTCGCCGCGATGCTCGACGTGCTCGGGCGCGAACTCGGCATCCGCCGCCTGCTGCTCGAAGGCGGCGCCGGCATCAACGGCTCCTTCTTCGCGGCAGGGCTTGTCGATGAACTCAGCCTTCTCGTTACCCCCGCGCTCGATGCGCGGGCGGCAAACCAGGGTTTTGTCGAGTTCGGCGAAAGCGGCCTTGCCGGCAAGGTGCAGCTATCGCTCAAAAGCTGCGAACCCCTGGCGCATGGCCTCGTCCATTTGCGCTACGCCGTCAGCCCTGCATGATCCTGAAGCAGGAAACCGTTTTCCGTCTGGTTGCCTGGTGCAAAAGCCTGAATAGGCTGCGTGCTTGCGTTTATGGACTGCATGCCTCCATCGCTTCGTCATGCACGGGCGGAGCAAGGAGCGTAGCGACGCGGCGCAGACCCGAGGATCCATGCCGGGACTCCTGAGCACCGCCACAGTGCAAAGTTCTGCTCCGCTGCACTCTTCGGCCCAGGTCACGGAAGGATCCCAGGCTCTCCGCGACGGAGCGCCGCTCCTGCTGCGCCCAGGGATGACGAAGTTTAGAGGGCTTTGGCTAACCTCGAACGTTGCTAAGCGCCTCAATACCGCATGGCGTCGAGATCGGCGATCAGCGTCGGCCCGGTCGGATGCCAGCCGAGCCGCGCCTGGGTCAGCGCGCTGGAAGCCGGCAGGTCCATGGGAGCGAACATCGCCATCCAGCCGAAATGCTCCGCCGCCTTTTCCGGCGCGATCGAAACCACCGGCAGGTTCAGGCCCCGGCCAAGCGCCTCGGCGATGGCGCGCACCTCGACGCCTTCCTCGCCGACGGCGTGATAGCGTGCGCCCGGCTGCCGCTTTTCCACGGCAAGGCGATAGAGGCGCGCCACGTCGAGGAGATGGCCCGCCGCAAAACGATTGCGGCCTTCACCGACATAGGCCGAGACGCCTTTCTGGCGCGCGATTTCGACGAGCGGCGAGATCAGCCCCTGCTTGACCGTGTCATGGACCTGCGGCAGCCGCATCACCGACACGTTGATGCCCGCCTCCAGCAGGGCATTTCCGGCGAGTTCCGAGGCGACGCGGGGATTGGGATGGCTGGGATTGAAGACGTCCTCGACCGCCAACTCACCATGTCCGGGGGCGCCCATGCCGGTGCCCGACGTGATCACCAGCGGCCGGTCGGAGCCGGCGAGTGCCTGGCCGAGTGCCGCGATCACGCGCCTGTCCTTTTCGCAATTCTCGGCAAACCGCGAAAAATCATGGTCGAACGCGGTGTGGATCACGGCCTCCGCCTTCGCCGCGCCGTCGCGCAGCCCCTCGGGATCCTCGAGGGTTCCGCGATACACCTCCGCGCCCGCGGCGGCCAACGCTTCGGCGCCGGCATCGGAGCGGGTGACGCCGACCACCTGATGGCCGGCCTGGATGAGTTCGGGGACAATCGCCGAACCGATGAAGCCGGTGGCGCCGGTAAGAAAGATATGCATGCAAAATCTCCTGCACAGTTGCCTGCGTAATATCGCTGCCCTATTATTCCATTAAAGTAGTGATCTTATCATGGTATAATGACTACCAGCTTGAAGGCTAACAGGATGCCCAACACTTCCACCGGTTCGCTCGCGGCATTTCTGAAAGACCGGCGCACCCGGCTCGACCCCGCATCGTTCGGCTTCTCCGGGCGCAGGCGCACGCCAGGGCTGCGCCGGGAAGAGGTCGCCCAGCGCGCCAACATCAGCCCGACCTGGTACACATGGCTGGAACAGGGCCGCGGCGGCGCGCCTTCGGCCGACGTGCTGAACCGGATCGCCAAGGGGCTGCTGCTGACCGAGGCCGAGCGCGAACATCTTTTCATGCTCGGGCTGGGGCGCCCGCCGGAGGTCCGCTACGTCGGCGCCGAGGGCGTCAGCCCCCGGCTGCAGCGCCTCATCGACACGCTCGAGGCGAGCCCGGCCCTGATCAAGACGGCGACCTGGGATGTCGTTGCCTGGAACCGCGCCGCGCAGGTCGTGCTCACCGACTACAGCGTCCTGCCCCCCGGTCAGCGCAACATCCTGCGCTTCATGTTCCTGAGCCCCACCGTCCGTGCCAAGCAGCACGATTGGGAAAACCTCGCCCGCTTCGTGGTCGGTGCGTTCCGGGCCGACGCGGCACGCGCCGGCGCGGTGTCGGAGGTCGCCCAGTTGGTGGAGGAGCTTTGCGGCGCCAGCCCGGAGTTCGACGCGCTATGGCGGGAAAACGACGTGCTCAGCCATGGCGACGGAACAAAGCGCCTGAAGCATCCCGAACTCGGAGACATCGAGCTCGAATATTCGGCCTTCGCGGTCGACGGCCGGCCGGATCTGAGCCTGACCGTCTACAACCCGGTGGACAGCAAGGTCGCCGATCGAATTCGCGCGCTGGCCCGGCGCCTCCAAGAGCAAGCGGCGGCCCTGTCGCGATGACGCTGGATCCGTCGCACACCGCCTTCAGGATCTGCAAAGTCGGCCCCCAGTAAAGATTGGCATGCGGGCGGATCGACGGTTCGGCGAAATCGCTGAGCGTCAGCGAGGCGTCTGGCGAAATCGGTCATGGACGCAAGGCCTGCACGGCCCAGTTTGCTCCACAGCCGATTTCCCTCACAGGATGTTTGTCGCCAGCCGGTCCAGCCTGGAGTCTTCGCGGTATATGGCGCGGACAAGCACGGCGGCGGCAATGCCGGTCAGAGCGCCGCCAAGCACATCCGTCGCGTAATGGATGCCCACAAACAGCCGCGAGCAGCAAACCAGCAGCGCCATTGCTCCGAAAACCAACGCGCGCCTCGGAAGCGCCTGCAGGACGAATGCGGCAACGATGGCGAAAGCCGCTGTCGCGTGATCCGAAGGGAACGACCAGTCGATGCTGGCGGGAATGATGAGGTGGGTCACGCCGGCGTCGTAGGGACGCACTCGATGCACGAAGAGCAGGATGATCTGGTTGGCGCCAAGTCCGATCAGGAAGACAGTCCGGCTGCGATCGCGGCATGACCCACATGCGTCCTGTCCGTCCTGCTCCACCATTGCAGCACGACGCAGGCCACCAGAAGCGGAACACCGAATTTCGTCACGGCTATCATGATCTGATCCAGCACCAGGCTTATTCCCGCCGCCGAATTGATCCAATGTGTAATCGTCACGTCCATCAACTCACCCTGTCATCGACGCGCCACGCCAAACGCCAGGAGACCGCATGAACGAGCAGCGTGTCCACCAGATTTTCGAGGTCAGCCTGCTGCTAAAAGGCGCACATGCCCTGGTCGAATGCGTCGGCGGCCTGCTGCTCGCCATCGTCGGCACCAGCACGATCGTGTCGCTGGTGAACAGGCTCACGCAGGAAGAGCTGGTCGACGACCCGCACGATTTCATCGCCGGCCATTTGATGGACGCGGCAAGCCATTTCTCTGTCGGCACGCAGCATTTCTACGCATTCTACCTTCTCAGTCACGGCGTGATCAAGATTGCCCTGGTCGCAGGCCTGTTGTGGGGCAAGCTATGGGCCTATCCGGCATCGCTTGTCGCCTTGCTGGTCTTCATCGTCTACCAGCTCTACCGCTTCAGCTATACTCACTCGGCCGGGTTGATCGTGCTCACCATATTCGACCTGATCGTCATCTGGCTGATCTGGCATGAGTACCGCCTCGTTCTGCGGCACAAGATAGCAAGCCGCTAGCGGTACGGCATTCGCCCACCGGATCAAAGTCCATGGCTGCAATGTTCCCCACTGGAAGGTGTCCTGCGCGGAATGCCGGTAGGTGGATCTGGGAGTTCTGCTGCGACGATCGCGAGGTCAGGATCGGCGAAACCGCAGCCCTTACAGGCCGGCTCGAAGACACTTCCGGGCGACATGCATTAAAGGGCATCGACCCGCGCAAATTCCGATTGCTCAGGCAATCCATCTTGCGTAGCCGGCCCGCCACCAGCCCGGTGGCGGGCCAGGCGCCGTTACTGGATGATCTTGACGATCTTGCGGGTGCCTGGATCCACGATCACGGTATGGTTGTCGACGACGGTGTAGCGATACTTGACGTTGGGAACTTCGTGCAGCTCGACAGTATCGGGCAAAGCCGTGCCGACATTGAGTTCCACGCCGGGAATCTTGATCGAAGCCAGCGGCTGCTTCTTCACATATTCCTTGATCACCGTTTCCTGCTCGGGCTGGATGACGACGTCCTCGGCCGCGGCCGCGCCGACACCTGCGAGCAACAGAACCGCGGCTACGGCGGCAAGATTCTTCTTCATGAATTCCTCCATCTGCAATCCGCACAGCCACAACATTGTCACTGCGCTGCGGATCGAACTCCAGGTAGCATCGAATGTTCCAGGCTTGGGCTTCGGTCCCATCGGCCCAAGACTTAAGTCCCATATAAAAACGCAATAGTCCTGCCGGAACCGTCGCCGGGAACGGCTGCCTTTCGCGCTCGTTGTTCGCTGCGAGGACACGGCGGGTAGTTGCTAAAAGCCGGACAGTAACCGCGAATTTTTTTGCAAATTGGCGCAGCTACGTCCCTTCCTGCGCCAATAGGGTTCGCTCACCGCTTCCATGCGGTGGGCGAACCCTAAATTCCCTGGTTTTGGGCCGAGATGTGAGGAGATTCGGATGTTCGGCGACAAGCAAACCCGCCTTATCGAGGCGGCGCTATTGATGGCGGTCCCGTTATCGGCCTTGATTGCCGTCCTGCTCGTCAGCTTTACCTTAAGCTGGTAGCAGCCCTCGCTACCGGCTGGCCGCCGGTGCGCAGGCTGTGCCCTTATCGTTCGACCCGCAACTCGGACCGAAGTCCGAAGTGCCGGGCGCATTGGTCCTAAACGTTGAACGTAGTCCGCTGGTGCTCGTTGCCGATTGCAGGTGCGTGATTTGGAGGAAAGGCAATGCAGCTTGGTGAGATCATAGCCAACATCTTGGCCATCCTCTTGCTGGTCTGTTTTCTCGCCGGCACGTTCGTTCTTTTCGGAAAGCCATTGTGGCCAGAGCAGCATGTGCGCATGGTCATCATTCCGCCGGTCGACACGATGTCGACAGCCTCGACCGGCCGGAATGACACGCCTGTCCTCCCGGGCACTTTCGACACCAACCTTGCCCATCCAAGGCCGTCCTGACGGGCATCATGGGTGCGCGCGGCAGCGAACGCAGGTGCGCGCAAACAGCCGGAACCAAAATGACCGGCAACGGTTTCCCACTTGAAGGGACCGTAGCCACGGAAACAGCAGTAATGGAACTTCTTCTGACCTTGGAACTGGCCAGGGCTAGGCAGCGACTTAACCGAGCGGAACTCGCCCTCGAACGTGCAAACGCGATGTTGGACGAACACTGTGGCGTTGGTATCAATCTGACGCTTTGTGACAGGATACGATCCGCGCAACAACGTGTCGGCGAGGCGAAGGCTCATCTTGTGAAGCTCGATCACGCCAGCACGGATTCAGTTCGCACCGGTTGAAGCTTGCACGCCACTTGAGAGAGGTGCGCGCCCGGATCCTCGTTCAGGCACTCGCCAGTTCAGCCTCGATCCAAATTCTACTGGCAACCCGGTGCCTGGGAACGCTCATGTCTTGCGCCGCGAACCGGTCGAGCGTTGGCCGCTGAGATGCGGACGCCAGCCATGCACCCGGTCCCGCCCCGCGGCCTTGGCGCCGTAGAGCGCCTCGTCGGCGCGGCTCAGGAGATCGGCGATCTCCATGGCGGCGTCGGCCTCGAAGGTGCTGACACCGATGCTGACGGTGACGATGCCTTTTTCGCTGCCGGCATGCGCAAGAGCGAGGTCGCGCACCTTGCTCCTGAGGTTTTCGGCGATGACGAAGGCCCCCCGCGCGTCGGTCTCGGGCAGGATGAGGCCGAACTCCTCGCCGCCGTAACGGGCGGCGGCGTCCGCCGGCCGGCGGGCTGCGGCCTCGATGCAGCGGCTGACGACGCGCAGGCAGTCATCGCCAGCCGGATGGCCGTAATGGTCGTTGAACCGCTTGAACCAGTCGACGTCGATGATGAGCAGGCTGAGCGGCATCGCGTTGCGGGTGGCGCGGGCGAATTCGCGCGCCAGCGCTTCGTCGAAGGCGCGCCGCGTCAACAGTTCGGTCAGGCCGTCGCGGTGCGCCAGGAGGTTCAGCTTCTCATTGGCGGCCATCAGTTCGGCCTCGATCTGCTTGGCTTCGGTGATGTCGGAAAACACGCTGAGGCTTCCGCCATCGCCGGTCGGCCGGGTGCGCACATCGAGCCAGCGCCCGTCGGCAAGCCGGACCAGGCGGTGGCTGACGAGCTTCTGCGAGGCCATAATGTCGGCGATCCAGTCCTCGACCGCGTCCGGCGGTGTGGTCCCCTCGCCGCGCGCCGCCGCGGCGCGCAGGATGTCACGGTAGTCGGCACCCGGAACTCTTAATTCGGCCGTCTTCGGAAACATGGCGCGATACTGTGCGTTGCACAGCACCAGCACGCCATCCGGGTCGAACATCACCAGGCCGTCGGCCATGTGCGTCAAGGCGTCTCCGAGCCGGACCCGGCTTTCCGCCAGCTCGGTCTCGAGTTGCTTGCGCGCGGTGATGTCGCGATTGTGGGTGATCAGGCCGACGACCGCCCCGGTCCTGTCGCGGAACGGAGCTTTCAAGGTCGCCAGCCAGCCATCGGTGCCGTCCTCGTGGCGAAGGCGCTGTTCGATGGTGGCCGAGGCGCCCGACGCAAGCACGACAAGCTCGTCCTCGCGGAAGCCTTTGGCCGTCTCATGCGGAAAGAAGTCGAAGTCCGTCTTGCCGATCAGTGCCTTGGCATCGGGCGCATGCAGCAATTCGGCCGTTGCCGGGTTGGCCGCGATGAACCGTCCGTCGAGATCCTTGACGTTGAGGCAATCGGGCAGCGTCTCCACCACGGTCTTGTAAATGCGCCGGGACCGCAGCGCTTCGAGGCGACGCCGCTCCTGGTAGAACGTCAGCCCCGACAGCACCACCGAGACAAAGATGAGCAGGGAGGAAGGCAGCGCCACATCAGGCAGAACCATTCGCAGGACATCCCGCGGCAGGACGCTGAGGCCAAGCAGTGACGCCGCCGCCGCGGCCCCGCCAAGGATCATGATGTCGAGTATGGTGGCGTGGCGGCCCTTCAGGGCCAGGTTTCCGGCAACACCGACCAGCATGGCTGCCGCTATTCCCACCGCGCCGGCGAAGGTGCCGATGCCGCCCTCGAATGTCCGGAAGGCGCCGGCCATGACCCCGGCGACGATGCCGGCGACAGGACCGCCGAAGAAGCCGGCAATGGCGATCATCGTCGCCCTGAGATCGGCGAGAACACCAGGCTGCAACTGCATGGGTGTGAGCATCAGGACGATGGCGCCGGCGCCCATCAGCACGCCGAAGGTCGCTGCCTTTACGGCGGCCGGCCAGCGATCCAGCCACACATGCGTGTGGATCCAGACCGAAACGAACATCGCCACGACCGCGAGATTGGCCAGCAATTCGGACCAGGGCGAACCCATTGCGCGCCTTTTTCCCTTCATCGGGCTTTCGCCGTACCGCCTCTTCGATAGACCTCCAATGACAACAAAGTGTTACATCAGGGGATTTGCCCTTTGGTCGAAAAGGGAAACACGGCGGCAGGGTCGAAAAGGCCGACACATGCGGCGGGACGAGATCGGTCAGGTATCACCCCCAGCGCATCCCACCGACAAAATCAATGAACGCCCGCAGCGGCGCCGGCGTCAGGCGGCGGCCGGGATAATAGAGGAACGGGCCTGAAAATTCCTGCCACCAGGGCTCCAGCACCGGCTCCAGCCGGCCGTCGTCGAAATACGGGCGCAGCCAGTCCTCGAACAGCGAGACGATGCCGCCGCCGGCGACCGCCACCTCGAGCGCAAGCGCCATCGCCGTGCCGGTGCTGACCAGCAGCGGTCCAGTCGGTTCGACGCTCACCACCTCGCCATCGCGCTCGAACTCCCAGGGCGGCGTGAAACCGCTGGCGAAGCGGCCGCGCAGGCAGGCATGATCGAGCAGGTCGCGCGGATGGACGGGCCGGCCGCGCCGGTCGAGATAGGTCGTTGCGGCGGCTGTGGCGAAGCGCTGCCGGCGCGGGCCGATCGGCACGGCGATCATGTCCTGCTCCAGCCGCTCGTCATAGCGGATACCGGCGTCGCAGCCACTCGCCAGTATGTCGACGAAACTGTCCTCGGCGGTCACTTCCAGGCGAATTTCGGGATAGGCCGCGAGAAAGGGCGGCAAAAGGCGCGGCAGCACCAGTTTCGCAGCGACGACAGGCACGTTGAGCCGCAGCGTGCCGGCCGGGCGGCCTCGAAAACCGTTGACCACGTCGAGCGCCGCCTCGACCTCGCCGAGCGCGGGGCCGAGCCGCTCGAGCAGCCGCGCACCGGCCTCGGTCGGCGCCACGCTGCGCGTGGTGCGGTTGAGGAGCCGCACGCCCAGCCCGCTCTCCAGCCGCCGCACCGTCTCGCTGAGGCTGGAGGCGCTGACGCCGCCCACCCGGGCGGCCTCGCGGAAGCCGCCGGCGCGCGCCACCGCCATGAATGCCTGGAGGTCGCCCAGATCCGCCATTGTTCGCCTTTCCGCACAGGCCGTACCGATTGCACCATATTATCGTGCAGGCAGGCGTTGTCTATATCTGGCTGATCCAACGGAGATGAGACCATGACAGACATCAGCAAGGCCGGAAGCTTCAGGCTCGGCGACCGCACCGTGAAGCGCCTCGGCTACGGCGCCATGCAACTGGCCGGACCGGGCGTCTTCGGCCCGCCGAAGGACCGTGACGCCGCGCTCGCCGTGCTGCGCGAGGCTGTTGCCAGCGGCGTCGACCACATCGACACATCGGATTTCTACGGCCCGCACGTCACCAACCAGATCATCCGCGAGGCGCTGCATCCCTACCCCGCCAACCTCACCGTCGTCACCAAGATCAGTGCCCGGCGCGGCGCGGATGCATCGTGGATCCCCGCAATGTCACCGCGGGAGCTGACGCAGGCCGTGCACGACAATCTGCGCAATCTCGGGCTGGACGTGCTCGAGGTCGTGAACCTGCGCTCCATGCATGGCATCCACGGACCCGTCGAGGGATCGCTCGAGCCGCAGCTCGACACGCTCGCCGAACTGCAGCGCCGGGGCCTGGTGCGCCATATCGGCCTGAGCAACGTCACCCGCAAACAGATCGCACAGGGACGCGGCATGGTCGACATCGTCTGCGTGCAGAACCAATACAACATCGCGCATCGCCAGGATGACGGGCTGATCGACGAGCTTGCCGCCGACGGCATCGCTTATGTGCCGTTCTTCCCGCTCGGCGGTTTCACGCCGCTGCAGTCGGGCACGCTTGCCGACGTCGCGCAAAAGCTCGGCGCCACCCCCATGCAGGTGGCGCTCGCCTGGCTGTTGCAGCGCTCCCCCAACATCCTGCTGATCCCCGGCACCTCGTCGGTCGGGCATCTCAGGGAGAATCTGGCGGCGGCCGAGCTGACGCTACCGGCCGACGCGATCGAGGTGCTGAACGGGATAGGCGGCGAGGCCAAGGCGGCCTGAGGTTTCCAGCAGAACTCTGCCGGGTAGGAACTTGCTCCCCGGCAGCCGCCCTCACCTTCACGGCCTCGCGGCTGTGGTACCGCACGGACAGGCCGAAATGAACGCGTCCACCGCATCCGACCGCAGCTTTGCTGTCGGGCGGATTTTCGACGCACCCGTCGAGCGCGTGCTCGCCGACACTCATCCATGACCGAAAATGCGTGCCAGCCGTTTCTTCAGCGCCCGCAGGGACAGGCGCCACCTCAGCGAAAATCCCGCGACGCGCCAGCGCACTGTCCGCATGGCGTCGGCATGAACGGCATCGACGCTCATGCTGCCGTCGCCGAGCAGAAGGTTGGGGCCGGAGGCCGGCCGCATGATACCGCGCAACGCCTGGGCATGCATCTGGGCGTAGCGGCTGTAGTCGGCGCCCGCCTCCCACCCGGGCGGTCGCGCCAGGACCGTCGGGTTGCTATTGATCTCGAAGGTCTGGACCTGGCCGTCGACGATGCCGTAGTCGATGCGGCCATAGTCGATGCCGGCCAGCGCAAAGACGCGCTCGATCTGCGCGGCATGCGGATTTTGCGCTACATAGGCGCGGCTCTCGGCCCTGTCCGCCTCGCTGAAGCGGGTGCCGGGAAACTTGATGTACCAGCTTTCATTGATGAAGCAGTGCTGCGGATAGACCGTCGGTCCGACCTTGTAGGCCGAATATTTGCGAAACCGCCCGTCGGCCGATGGCGCTGCGCCATATTCGACGATCATCAGGTCCGGGTCGCTGCGAATACGCGCCGGCAAACTGGCGATGGCCCGCTCCAGGCCATCCGCACTGTCGATCAATCCGGTCAACGGCGGCTCATGCTGGCTCTCCCAGCGCACGAAGATGGGAAAGCGATGGATTGCCTTGCGGTCCTCCAGGCGATGCACGTCGAAATGGTTGAGGCCGGCCGCCTTCAGCCGTTTCAGCAGGTCGAAGCGACGAGGCACGATCGCCGGACTGTTGAGCAGCAACAGGTCGGGATTGAGGGAGCCAATCCGCCTGTGCAGCGAAATAGCCGCCTGCAGCCGCGCGGCGGACAGCCTTTCGAAGTCGGTGAAGATGAAGGTGCCGGGCGCGACGGGCCCAAGCCTAGCCATATGCTCATAGGGAATGATCCGCACCAGGTCGCCTAGTCCATGGTCATAATAGCCAAGCATCACGCCCACCGTGTAAGCGTGTTGGCGGGTGCAGAAATAGTAGATCGGTCCTTGATCGGTGGTCATGGCCGGCTAATGGTTTCCCGGCGCGCTCGACGCATGCCTGGTCTGGCTGGCAAGGTGGGGTTTTTTGAAAAGCGATGCATACCGGGCCCTCCTCCTCGTTCGAGGCAGTCGAGCATCCATGGCAAGGGATTCGAGCCGGTGCCTTCGAGGCCGCCGCCGACACTTATGCCATCCATGATGAAATGCGGCGGCTGGCCCCCGTCTGGCAGGCGCCGTGGGGCGATGTCTATGTCACCGGATACGATCTCGTTTCGAGCAGTCTTGCCAATCGCAGCCTGTCGCACGTGCCGCCGGGTAGCGAGGCGGCGGGGCCGAATTCGGCGACACGCGACTGGCTGATCTACCAGGAAGGCAGGGCCCATGCCGCGTTGCGCCAATCCCTGCAGCAACCCTTTGTCGGCAAGGGTATGGCAGCCCTGCGCCCAGCGGTCGCGCAAGCGGTTGACGAACTCGTCGGCGATGCCGGCCTGTCGGGCCCCGTCGATGTCGTCGCCGCCTTCACGCGCGCCGTCCCCGAACGTGTTATCTGCCGCCTGTTGGGCGTGCCGGGGAAGGACATGCCGCTGATCCGCGCCTGGTCGGTTTCGATCCGCACGATGCTCGACACCGGCTTCGACGACGCCTTTGGCGGCCGCGCCAACCCGGCCGACGAGATGTCCGGCTATTTCGTCGAGCATCTGCGCCATCTGCTCGCCGCCCAGCGCCTGCCGCCGTTGCTGACGGGCATGCCGGCTCTGGTCGACGCGCTGGGGCTGACGGCTGCCGGCCGCAACATCGCCTTCCTGGCCTTTGCCGGCCATGAGACCACGGTGCATCTCATCGGCAACATGCTGTTCCATCTTGCCCACCAGCCCGACCAATGGTCGGCACTGCGGGCCGATCGCCGGCTTGCCGCCAGCGCCGTTGCCGAAACGCTGCGGCTGGAAAGCCCGGTGCAGAAGATCTGCCGCTGGCCGCTCGAGCCCGTGGTTGTTGGCGGCCAGGAGATCGGAAAGGACCGGCTGATGGTGCTGCTGGTCGGCGCCGCCAATCGCGACCCTTCCCAGTTTGCCGATGCATCCCGTTTCAACCTTCGCCGCGCCGGCAAGCAGAACCTCGCCTTTGGCCGGGGCGCGCATGTCTGCATAGGCAGGGCGCTGGCCGAGATGGAAGGCAATGCGATGCTGGAAGCCGCACTCGTCCGCTGGAAAGCCATCGAGCCTGTCGCCTGGCGATGGATGAACAATTCCTCCATCCGTGGCCTGGACGCATTGACGTTGCGCCTGACGGCCTGACCGGGACAGCCCGGTTCCTTCCTCGCCAGACATCACGGCAAATTCCGATTCCAGTTCAGAGGGGTAGCGTGTCATCCTAAACTCCCGCTTCGCCGGCATCGAGGGCCGACAGAAGTGCGTCGTCCGATTGCCTGAGCAGGATTGGCGCCTTCATGCCGGCAATGCTCGCGCCGCCTTTCATGCGGTGGCGCTTCAGCCTGCCATAGAGGTCGTCGACGGTGGTCGCCCGCAACGCGCCCAACTGACCGATGCGGCGTGCATATTCATATTGCGGATTGGCCATCAGTGCGTGCTCGACGGCTGGACCGGGCGGCGCAATTCTCCCTGCGGTTCCCCCGGTTTCGACGAAAAGCCGATAGTGCGGGTGCGGCGCCGCGACCGCGACGAGCAGCGCATAGGTGCGGGGATCGAGCCCTGTATCGGCAAGACAGCGCGCGACGAAGGCTTCCGTGAGTTTTTCGCCGCAGAGATCCGACACCATGCCGGCGCGACCGATGAAGCGCAGGCGCGGCGTATCGCCGGTGAAGCCACAAACCTCGACCATGTCTTGCGTGTCGTAGCGATAGAGCCCCGAGCCCGTGGTGACGATCAGCCGGTAGCAGCCGCCGACCTCCAGCTGCCAGGCAAAACGGCCGGCACCGCTGTCGTCGAGAAATTCGAAGAACCCGCTTTGCGATGCCAGGATGCAGCCGGGACCATCGGCATACGGAAATGACACGGCGGCCTCGGTCGACATCAGTCCTTTCGACTGGATGAAGGTTTGGGGAAATTGCCCCTGCAATTCGGCGGCAAAGCCGCGGCTCGAGGCATCGGTCCAGCAGCTGATCGTGTCGAGCCGAGGCCAGATCGCCGACAGCCCCGCGCCGGATCCTCCAAGAGCTGCCTCCAGAACGGCAATGCGGCGGCTCACCCTGCCCGCCGGCCGCGTAGCGCCAAGCCTGTCCGCGAGTTCCGGCAGCAGGCTCGCCGCATCGCGCTGCATGGCGCGCAGGATCTCCGTCAAATAGGTCGGGCTCCAGACCCAGATCAGGCTCAGCTCATCGGCGGCCAATAGGTGCAGGCAGGTCTGCCTTTGCCAGCTGGCGAAATCGCCGAGCAGCCTGAGCTCCATCGGAACGGCCGAAAGCTCGATGAGGCTGTCGCGCAAGGCGCCGAAATAGGCAAAAGGCACCGGACTGCCGAGCCTGTGGGCGCCGACGCGTTCGTCCGCGCCGCGGCCCACGGGGCTCAGCGCGAAATAGCCGTTTCCTTGCGCCACACCCGGCCGGCGGCGGATCAGGTCCGCCAGCCAGGGATAAAGGCAAGAGGTGAAGGCCCGCAGGCCGCTGTCCGTATAGGGGATATATTTCGAGCCGCCCGAACTGCCGCCGGTCTGCTCCAGGAACCGGACCGGCTCGGCGGTCAGCACATTGCCAGCGCCATCGACTGTGCGCCTGATGTAAGGCAGCAACGCCTCGTAATCGGCGACTGGAACCAGATCGCGAAACGCTTCGGCCGATGTGGCGCTGGCGAAAGCGTGGTCGCGGCCGAATTCCGTCCCGGCATTGGCTTCGATCAGCCCCCGCAACAGCTCGCGCTGCGTCGTCTCCAATTGGCCAAGCAGCGCCTGAAAACCGGCTTCGGCGGCAGCGGTCGCGCCGGCAATCCGTGCCCAGGCCTCAGCGGCCATCGCGCACCCCTTCGGCAAAGCTCGTGGCGCCATAGCGCTTCAAATTGCCGATCTCGAGTTCGGTCAGGCAGGCGAGTTCGACGCCCCGGAAATAGAAAGGATTGGCCTTGAGAAAGAACGCGGCGAAGCGGTTTCGAATCGCTGTGTCCTCTACATCCGCCCATTCTTCCCGCAAATGACCTTGCGACGAACCGAAGTCGATCAGCCCTGTGGAGGGTTCGAAAGAATGGCCATGGCGCGCAACCGCTATCGTGTCACGTATTGTCCGCAGTTGGCTCGAATCCTGGGCATCGACGGCTGGAACGAACTCGCGGAAGAAATTGGGCAGGATACGGAATGTCCTATGGCCGCCTATGATGGAGAACCAGAACAGCCGACCCTCGACCTGGGCCTTGGCAGCGCCGGCCGCGCGGAAAAAACCTTGCAGGAGCACGGGATTGCCCCAAAGCGAGGAATGCAGGACGGTGTCCCCGGAGAAGAGGTAATGTACGGTCTCGGCGCCGATCGCCTGGTGCCGGACGAGATAGGTCGAGAAACCGATGATCTTCCGGCTGCGGCGGACCAGCACGACGGCGTCCTTCTCGGACAGATCGCGCTCGAAAAGGTCGCGATCGATAGCCTCGTAGTAGGTCTCGTAGAGGGCGAACATCTGGTCGCGGTCGGCCGGCGCCAGTTCCGCGACCGGCGTTATTCCTGACTCTATGAAATCCGCTCGGCCCGCACCAAGTCCCAAGTAGTCTGTCCCGCCCTATCACCCCGATCCACGAATATCAGCCATGGCTTGCAAAGTTCAACCCGGTCCTCGACGATTCGTTCCTTGGTCTTGCCGGCAATCCAGCCGCGTGGCTTGCCCGGCTTGCGGTGCCCACCTCACCCATGGCATCTGTCGGCTGGAACGGATCACCGGCAGCAGCATGGCCCCACGACCACCACCGCCCGGCAGGCCGCCACCCGGCAAGCCACGCAGCGCCGGGCCTCCCGGCGTCAGCCTGAGCCGCGCGCTGTCGAAACTCGGCCTGTGTTCGCGCACGCAGGCGCAGGTGCTGATCGCGGATGGCCGCGTGCGCGTCGGCGGCAAGGTGGTGCGCGATGCCTCGCTGCGCGTCGACTTGAACCGCGACCGCATCGTCGTCGATGGCGAAGCGGTCGTTGCCGAGCGCAAGGTCTACGTCATGCTCAACAAGCCGCGCGGGGTCGTCACCACCCGCGACGATCCGCTCGAGCGCGATACCGTCTATGCCTGTCTCGAAGGGCTCGGCTTGCCCTACGTCTCGCCGGTCGGCCGTCTCGACAAGGCGAGCGAAGGCCTGCTGCTGATGACAAACGACACGCAGTTCGCCAACCGCCTGATGGACCCGGCCTCGCATCTGCCCAAGACCTACCACGTGCAGGTCGCCACGGTGCCGGATGAAACGCTGCTGGACCAGCTCCGCGCCGGCGTCACAGTCGACGGCGAGACCCTGGCGGCAAACTCGATCCAACTGCTGCGCAGCGGCGGCCGCACCGCCTGGCTGGAGATCGTGCTCGACGAAGGCAAGAACCGCCACATCCGCCGCCTGCTCGCCGCGTATGGCATCGAGGTCAAGCGCCTTATCCGCATCGCCATCGGCCGGCTGCCGCTCGGCGACCTCGCCAAGGGCACGGCGCGGCATTTGACGGCGCAGGAACTGGCATTGCTGGCGGGCTGAAAAAACGCCCCCGCCCGCCAGACCGAAAGCGGCCTGGCCATTCATGCGGCACTGGCGGTCAGATCGAGTTAATGCATGTCGCCCGGAAGTGTCCTCGGTTCCGGGACAACGACATGCATAAAATCAGAAGTCTACAGCAGGTCGGGCGAATTCTATTCGCCGCGACATGCTGTAGAGCAGTCGATCAGGCCTTGTTGGTGATCCACATGGTTGGCGCGCCTACCACGCCGGCGCTCGCCATCGCCTCTTTCAATTTTGGGTTTTTGATGAAGGCCTGCGCTTCGGCGGCACTGGCGAAATCATGCGTTACGGTGACGTCGTTGGGGTTGTCCGCCGCCTGATAGACAGCCTCTGCCTTCACGCCATTGGCCTTTTGAACCGGGGCGAACCCGTCATAGACTTTGCGCCAGGCCTTGTAGTCGGACACGGTATGTCTCACGAACAGCGTCGTCATCGTACATTCCTCCCAGGCTGTTGTTTATTGGCGCCCAAGAGATCGGCCATGGGCCGTCCAGTTTATCGCCCCAATCATATCCTTGGCAAACCGGCGAACGAATGAGAGTCGCACAGGCCTCCTGACAGAAAGCTGGCAGGAGACCTGGGTTATGGATCGGTCGGGAGCCGGTCGCGGCTTCGAGATCAAGGAGCCAATGCGATGAATTTCGTCTCTGTCCGCATCATAACCTCGGATGTCCAGCGCCTCGTGCGCTTCTACGGTGAGATCACCGGCATGCCGGTGACGGTGTACACCGAAGACTTCGCCGAACTGGCGACGCCGGCCTGCACGCTGGCGATCGGCAGCACGCGCACCTTGATGCTGTTCGGCGGCGACATCGCCCGCCCCGCCGACAACCACACGGCCATCCTCGAATTCCGCGTCGGCGACGTCGATGCCGAATTCGCCCGGCTGTCGGATATCATCAAGGGCACGACCGTGCAGCAGCCGACCACCATGCCCTGGGGCAACCGCTCGTTGCTGTTTCGCGACCCCGACGGCAATCTGGTGAATTTCTTCCAGCCTGTCACCGCCGAGGCGATTCGGAAGTTCGAGAGGTAGGTTTTCGCCAGGACGAAGCAGCCGCGAAGCGGCGTCGCGGAGACCCTGGTATCCATGCCGTGACATCGATCGAGGGGTGCAGCGGAGCAGGATCGGCACCGTTGGCGACGCCTTGAGCTCGCGGCATGGATCCTCGGGTCTGCGCCGCGTCGCTTCGCTCCTTGCTCCGCCCGTGGTTGACGAAGCGATTGATGTCGGCGCTAAGCTGCCAGCCCTACCTCAGATTCCACTTGCGCACGACCGGCTCGCCGAGGCCATGCTCGTAGCCGAGCACGCTGATGCTGGCCGTGTCGAGCACGAACAGCGCGCCGCCTTCCGGCGGCAGCCCGAGCCAGCGGGCGGCGAGCACGCGCAGGAAATGCGCGCTGGAAAAGATCAGTATGTCGGCATTGGCCTTGCGCAGACGGTCGATGATCCTGTCGGCACGGGCGCCGACATCGGCCGCCGTCTCGCCTTGCGGGCAGCCGTCGCGAAACACGTTCCAGCCCGGCCGCTCGGCCAGGATTTCTTTCGTGGCGCGCCCTTCATAAGCGCCGTAATCCCATTCCTGCAGGTCGTCCATCCTGACGCTGCGCTCCCCAAAGCCGGCGAGCACGCTGGTGTTGTAGGCGCGCTGAGAAGGGCTCGACCACACCGCCGAAAACGACAGGCCCTTGAGCCGATCCGCGACGCCGCGCGCGGCCGCCTCGCCGGCCGGCGTTAGCGGCATGTCGGTGCGCCCGGTATGCTGCCCCGAAAGGCTCCATGCCGTCTCGCCATGCCGGACCAGATGAATCTGCGGAAACGCGTTGCTCATGGGGTGCCTTTCGGAGTTGTCGGCACCTTAGAGGACGATTCCGCCAAGGGGAATCCGGCTGGCTAAATCTGCGCGGTGCTTCTTCTCGATAGGTTGGCGCCGCCCCTCATCTGGCTGCCGCCATCTTCTCCCCGTATAGTGACGGGGAGAAGGACGCATTCGTCGATGATTTCGCGAATCTCCAGCGCCGCAGAAAGAGCGCCAAGGTCGCAACTGCCCTTTCTCCCCGTCTCTATACGGGGAGAAATGCCCGGCAGGGCAATGAGGGGCGGCGCCGACGCCAACAATTGACCGCGCGAGAAACCAAGCTCTGGATATCAAGCCACATTTCTGGCCCTGATGCCCGCCGCATTGGCTCAATGAATGAGCGCGGGGGCATAACTATCTCTGTTGGATAGTCATCACCGGAACATGTCCGCCCGCGGACAATCCTCGCACGACAGGTCGGATCATCATGTACAAACATCTGCTCATCGCCACCGACGGCTCTGAACTGGCCGACAAGGGCGTTGCCCATGGCCTCACGCTGGCCAAGGGCATCGGCGCCGCCGTCACCTTCATCACCGTCTCGGAACAATTCCCGATCTTCGCCTGGGGCGGCGCCATGGCCGGCTATGCCGCTGGCGATGAACTGGCCGCCTACCAGGAAGAAGCGCGCCGCTACGGCAAGGAAGTGCTCGACAAATGCAAGGCATCGGCCGAGGCCGCCGGAGTATCCGCCAAACTGATCCATGTCGAGGAGAAAAGACCCGCCGAGGCGATCTTGGAACTGTCGCGGGCGCAGGGTTGCGACCTGATCGTCATGGCCTCGCACGGCCGCCGCGGGCTGGGCAGGCTGCTTCTGGGCAGCCAGACGGCGGAGGTGCTGTCCTACACCGAAATCCCGGTGCTCGTGGTGCGATAGCGGCCGCAACTCGATATCTTCAAAATGGCGCCGTTGGTCAGCGCTGCTTCGCGTGTTCATTCGCCAGGGCATATTCAACCCGTGGCCGCACCACCCGCATTCACACCACCGCCAGCACCTTGCCCGTGTCGTGCTGGCGCACGAAGTCGACGCGTCCGCCGTCCCAGTGGTAGCTGTAGTGGCGGCCCTGGACCGGGACATCGATGACGTCTGGCCAGAAGATGCCGATGCACTCTCCTTCCGCCATGCGCACGCTGTTCCACACCAGCCCGTCGCTGCCGGCGGCCCGCAGCGCCCGCCCTTCCGCCTGCGACGCCGTATAGTCGTCCGGGTCGAGCACGCCGGGCACGGCGTTGACGTCGTCGAGATCGCGGTCGACGCTGCCGATCAGCACGCGAAAATCGGCCGTCCAGCCGGGCGCCTCGTTGGTGGCGCGCATGAAGTTCTGGTGATGGTGGATGGTTTCGGCCAGAGCCACGTCCTCGCTGTCGCCGGCATAATAAATGCCGTAGCTGCCATCCGAGAAGCGGCCGGGTCGTAAGGTCGAGCAATGCACGAAAGGCGCCATGACGAAACTGGCGCCGGGACCCGAAACCCGCCTTGCGGCCGGCACCTTGCCGAGATCACCGAGCTCGAGCCGGATGCGCGGGTTGGTCTTCTCCTCGACGGCGGCCAGCGCATCCCAGTCGCGCGGGTCGGCGATGTCCTCGAAGAGGTCGATCGGCGGATGGATGGAGCGGATGATGCGATAGGTCTGGGGCCGGTGGACGCGGCGCCGGACCGCAAGTCCACTCACCATGCACCACGCTCCGCGTCGAGCCATTCGCGCATCGCCGCGAGATCGGCAATGTCGCCGCGCAGCATCAGGTCGAGCGCCGATTGCCCGCCGAAGGTGGCATTGGGCTTGCGGATCCACGCATAGCCGCGCGCCGGTTCGGTAAAGAGGTAGCGCAGCCCTTTGTGGATGCCCATCAGATGCGCCATGCGGGTGCGCAGGTCGCGGTCGATCCGGCCGATGCCGCCTTCCTTCCAGCGCGCCCAGGTGCGCGCCGAGATGCCGCCAAGCAGCACGCAAGCCTCGAAGTCGGTCAGATTCCACGCCTTGAATAGATTGACCGTGGTCCGCGCGAGCGCACCCGCCTCCTCATCCGAAATGGCGCTGCCAACCGTGGCTGGCGTGGTGACGATGGACTGAAGCTGCATGTTTAGACCTCGCTAATGGCAGATATATGGCATGTATATGCCAATTGGCAAGGATGGAGGCTGAGAGTCAAGCGCAGGGCACCTGCTCCAGAAACAGTTCGAACTCCGTGGGGACCTACAACGCCGAAGTCGGCGCCGCCCCTCATTGTCCTGCCGGACATTTCTCCCCGTATAGTGACGGGGAGAAAGGGGCTGGCGGTAATGTCGGCGCTCTTTCTCTAATGTTGGCGATTGGCGAAATCCGCCGCGGAAGCGTCCTTCTCCCCGTCTCTATACGGGGAGAAGATGCCGGCAGGCAGATGAGGGGCGGCGCCGGCGCCTCTCCAGCTACGCTGCAGCCAAAGAACTACTCAGCCGCCTCATACCCCGCGATGCCCTTGATCTCGAGGAAATCCTCGAGCCCGTATTCGGCGTACTCCCGGCCGTTGCCTGACTGCTTGTAGCCGCCGAAGGGCAGGCCGGCGTCCCATTGGGGATAGTTGATGTAGACATTGCCCGAGCGCATGCGCGCCGCCACGTCGCGCGCCTTCTGCAGGTCCTTGGCCTGGATGTAGGAGGCAAGGCCGTAGACGGTGTCGTTGGCCTGCTCCACCGCCTGTTCGACCGTGTCGTAGGGCAGGATCGCCAGCACCGGCCCAAAGACCTCTTCGCGCGCGATGCGCATGTCGTGGGTGACGTCGGCGAAAACGGTCGGCCTGACATAGTAGCCGCGGTTGAGTTCGGCCGGGCGGCCGGGGCCGCCGGCGACCAGCGTCGCACCCTCGTCGATGCCGCTCTGGATCAGCTCCTGGATCTTGTCGAACTGGACCTGGCTGACGACAGGGCCAAGCTTGGTGTTGGCGCCGTCGGCCGGGCCGACCGTGAACTTTTCAGCCGCGACCTTGGCATATCCGGCGGCCTCGTCGTGGCGGTCGCGCGGCACGAACATGCGGGTCGGCGCGTTGCAGGACTGGCCGCTATTGCTGAAGCAGCCGGCGACGCCCTTGCTGACGGCGGTGGCGAGGTCGACATCCGGAAACAGGATGTTGGCCGATTTGCCGCCAAGCTCCTGGTGCACGCGCTTGACCGTGTCGGCGGCGGCCTTGGCCACCAATATGCCGGCCCGCGTCGAACCGGTAAACGACATCATGTCGATGTCGGGGTGGCTGGACAGCGCCTGGCCGACGCCCGGGCCGTCGCCGTTGACGAGGTTGAACACGCCCTTCGGCACGCCGGCCTCGTCGATGATCTCGGCGAAGATGATGGCGTCGAGCGGAGCGATTTCGGACGGCTTCAGCACCATGGTGCAGCCGGCGGCGAGTGCCGGACCCACCTTGCAGGTGATCTGGTTCAGCGGCCAGTTCCAGGGCGTGATCAGGCCGACGACGCCGATCGGTTCCTTGACCACGAGGTGGTTGCCCTTGACGTGGCGGAATTGGAAATTCTTCAGCGTCTCGGCCATCTTGGTCAGATGTGCGAGGCCAACGCCGACCTGGCTGTCGAGCGCCATCTGGCGCGGCGCGCCCATCTCGCGCGACACGGCGAGCGCCAGGTCCTTGCTGCGCTTCTTGTAGACTTCGATGACGCGGTTGAGGATATCGAGGCGCTCCTCGACCGAGGTGAAGCCATATGAGTCGAAGGCGCGCTTGGCGGCGGCCACCGCCTTGTCGACATCGGCTCTGGAGCCGAGTGAGATCTGCGCGAACACATCCTCGTTCGACGGATCGACGACGTCGAGCGTGTTGGGCACGACAGGATCGACCCATGCGCCGTCGATATAGAACTGCAGATTGTGTGACATGGTTTCTCCTGGGGTGTGCCGCATGGCCGGTCAGGCCGTCATATCGGGCAAGAAATAACGATGCGCAAACGGCGCTGTCAAACGCAACCCCCGAATTGGTTGAGCCAGCGCGCCAGTGGTTGAGCCAGCGCGGTTGGGCCGGCGAGCAGTGCGATCAGTTCGGCTTTGAACCGATATCGCATGGAACCTCGAAACCTGCATTGGCAAGCCGCTGGCGAAAGCGGCGAACCCACTCGTTGCCTTCGTCCCGAAGCATATCCCACAGCGGCCATTCGGGAGCCGTTTCGACAGCACGTAAAATGGACCAGTTGAGCCCGTAGCCTGTGTCGCCGTCGGCAGGCAGCAACGATATCAGGGCGCTGACGTCATCGGCAGACAGTGGGGGAAGCAGGGATTCAATGCACGTTTGCGCCGCGGCAATTTGCTCGAGAGTGAGATCTTCCGTCAACTTCGGAGCAATCCCCCAGAGACCGCGCACGGCTTTCTGCATCACGCCAGCCTCCCTATTTGCTCAGAGGTAAGCGTATGACCCGCCTCGCCCAACAGCCGTCTCGCCGCTTCCTGATCCGACGCTTTCACCAGCAGGTGGTCGCCATCGAAGGTCGATACCAGGAAGATGCCCAGCTCGTTTTCCGACAGCGGCCTGATGACCGACAGCACGATGCCGGTTTCGTCGAACGCAAAGGGTCCCTGCAATTTGAAGGCGACCCAGTCGCGATCGTGCTTGACGGCATCCGGCACGCGATGCTGGAGGCAGGTGATCGAGAGCTCGTCGTCGGTTCTGGTGATGCTGACGAAGCCTGGCCCGTCCGCCCAGGCAGGAATGCCGTCACCGGCTTCAAGCCGCGAAATCGCGTACAGGCCGGGGAGTTGCTTAAGCTTGATCCTGGCAGCCATGCTCACGCTCCGATTGGTGGGCATCCAACTGGCCGCTTGCTCATATAGACCGTCGTTCCGTTCATGAACGGCTCCTCCCGATCGATCGTATAGCCAAGCTTGCGATAGAGCGACACATTGGCTTCGAAGGCGCCGTTGGTCAACAGGCGGAGCTCCGGGCGTCCTGCCTCGCGCGCCTTGGTTTCCGCACGCTCCAGCAGCAGCCGGCCGATGCCCCTGCCGTGCGCCTCCGGCGCGACGCAGACATTCTCGATCCAGAGGTGACCGTCCTCCAGCATGGTCTCGATCATGCCGACGATGCGGTCCTCCGCGACGGCGAGCTCGATCTGGTGTTCGGCGATGGCCTTGTCGTAATCGGCGCGCATCGGCAGCGGCTCGCGGCCGATCACCGGCACCCATCTGGCATAGGCGGCACGGACTATGTCGCGGATCGCTGCGGCGTCAGCAGGTTCGGCCGGCCGAAACCGGATGGAAGAATTGACAATCATCAGAAGGCTCCAGGCATGAAAAAACCCGCCGGCGTTATTCGCGGGCGGGCTGGGGAAACGAAGCGGATCTATAAAGCCGATCTTCCTCGTCGCGCAACCAGCGTGCCCTTCCGCATTGTGCGGGGGCGGCGTCGCTTGGTGTCGGCGGGCGCGAGAACGAACATGGCGGCAGGCTGGGGCAGCAACTGCCATGCGTCAAGGCACGGTCCAGGCCGATCGTTAGGCCAACTATCGGCAGCGCTTTGGCAAGGCATGGTCAAAGCAGGCTGAAGCCCAGCTTCTTGTGAAGCCGATTTGCATCGATATCGGGCCGGCAGCGACGCCGGCCCTCCCGACGCTGGTCGATGCCTTGCGATATCGCGGGTAAAGCGGCTGGATTGTATCCGTGGCCGTTCTATCTTCCCGATCGGGCGTTCTACCAACGGAGCCATCGCCGTGACCGAAACCGATCTCTATCGAGGCTATATCGACTGCCTCAACAATCAGGATTGGCAAAGGCTGCATCGCTTCGTCCATGACGAGGTGCATTATAATGGCGACCGGGTTGGACTGTCGGGCTATCGCGACATGCTGGAACGGGATTTTCGCGAAATCCCGGACCTCTATTTCGATGTCCAGCTGTTGATCTCAGACCCACCGTTCATAGCGAGCCGCCTCCAGTTCAATTGCACGCCCAAGGGAACTTTCCTCGGACTGCTCGTCAACGGCAGGAAAGTCTCCTTCAGCGAGAACGTCTTCTACGAGTTTCTGAACGACAGGATCAGGAACGTCTGGTCCGTGATCGACAAGGCGGCGATCGAGGCGCAGCTTTGATGTCATGCGCCACCTATCCTCTTTGCAGCCGGTGGTAAACTTGCCTACTTTGTCCAGATAGGAGTAGCCGCCGATGGCGAATGTCGAGAAAGTGAGCGTTGCCCTCACGCCCGAAATGGCAACCATGATGCGCGAGGTCGTTGCGGCGGGCGAATACGCTTTGGCGAGCGAAGTCATGCGCGAGGCCTTGCGCGAGTGGAAGTTTCGTCGGGTGCAACGCGACCAAGCCATCGACGAGTTAGGCCGCCTATGGGACGAAGGCATGGCAAGCGGCGATCCCGTAGATGGACGGGATGCCTTCGCCCGGATCAAAGGCAAGCTTGATGCGAGGATTGCCGAGCGCACATCGCGATGACGCTGCGCCTAAGACCGGAGGCCGAAGCTGATATCGAAGCCATCGCGCTTTATATAGCCGAGGACAGTCCCTCGGCGGCATTGCGTTTGGTATGACGAAATCCATGCCCATTGCGAACGCATCGCCGACATGCCGGGCATGGGCATTGCCCGGCCGGAAGTGCGAGCAGGCTTGCGCACGTTCCCCGCGGGAAACTACTTGATCCTCTATCGCCAAACGGACGACGGTGCGGAGATCGTGCGTGTTATTCATGGCGCACGGCGGTGGCAGGAATTGTTGTAGCCCGACGGCTTGCGTCCTCGCAGTTCGGTGCGCTTGTATGATCGCCAAGGCACCAGCAATGCGCGCACGCGTTCTTGAGGCCGTTTTTTTGAGCGCGATCGTTCGAAAAATTCGATCATTCTAACTAGAATAATTCGTTGGAAAGATCGATTGTGAAATGGCATTTCCCCAGCATACCCGCCTGGAGAATTGCATTGTCTTCCCTGACCCGCATTGCGAACGATATTCCGAAAAGCAGGATTTCCACCGATCTGGTCGCAGGCCGCAAGCGCGTCGATTCCCTTTGGAACGGCATCATCCCCGGCATCGTGCTGGTGGCGATGATCACCGCCGTCGCCTTCTCCGCCCGCAATGTCTCCGGCTTCGCCTTGTTCAGCCCCATGATCCTGGCCGTCGTCGCCGGCATGATCTATTCCAACGTGCTCGGCACGCCGGCGCACGCCAAGGCCGGCATCGCCTTCTCGCAAAAGCGCCTTTTGCGCTTCGCCATCGTGCTGCTCGGTTTCCAGCTGACGCTTAGCCAGGTCGTCTCCATCGGCGCTAGCGGCGTCGGCATCGTGGCGCTGACCCTTGGCGCCACCTTCCTCCTCACCATCACGCTCGGCCGGCTGATCGGCGTCGACGCCAAGCTGGCGCGGCTGATCGCCGCCGGCACCTCGATCTGCGGCGCCTCGGCGATCGTGGCCACCAACATCGTCACCGATGCGCGCGACGAGGACGTCACCTACGCCGTCGCCTCGATTACTTTGTTCGGCACCGTCGCCATGCTCGGCTTTCCGCTGCTGGCGCCGATGCTCGGCCTCGACCAGCATGCGTTCGGCCTGTGGGCGGGCGCTTCGATCCATGAGGTGGCGCAGGTCATCGGCGCCGGTTTCCAGAACGGCACCCAGTCCGGCGAGATCGCCACGGTGGCCAAGCTGACCCGCGTCGCCATGCTGGCGCCGATGGTCATCGCGCTCGGCCTGGCGGCGCGCCGCGGGAGCAGCGACCAGTCGGCGGCACGCCCGCCCATGCCATGGTTCGTCGCCGCTTTCGTCGCCGTCGTGGCGCTGAACAGCCTGGTCGCGATGCCGGCTGAGGTGAAGCAGGCAATGGCGATCGCCACCACCATCATGCTCACCATGGGACTGGCCGCCATGGGCCTTCAGGCCGACATCTCGCAGCTGCGCTCGCGCGGCCTGCGCCCGCTGGCGCTCGCCTTCTGCGCCTTCCTGTTCATCGGCTGCTTCAGCCTGATGCTGGTGAAGGTCTCAGGCTAATCAATCCACAAACGAACTCGCCGCGACATAGATCGCCGCCAGCGCCTCGATGCCGGCCTGGTCGGCACTGTCGAAACGGCCGGGCGTCGGACTGTCGAGGTCGAGCACGCCGAAGACGCCCTCCTCGTCTTCCAGCAGCACCACTAGCTCGGAGCGCGAGGCGGCGTCGCAGGCGATGTGGCCGGGGAAATCATGCACGTCCTTGATCAGCATCGAGGTGCCGAGCTCGACCGCCGTTCCGCACACGCCGTTGCCGACAGCGATGCGCACGCAGGCCGGCTTGCCTTGGAAGGGTCCGAGCACCAGTTCCTCGTCCGATGCCAGGAAGTAGAAGCCAGCCCAGTTGAGGTCGGGCACCATCTGGAAGATCAGTGCCGAGGTGTTGGCGGCATTGGCGATGGAATCGCCCTCGCCCTCCAGCAATGCCTTCAGTTGCGCGGCGAGGTCGCGATAGAATGCGACCTTGTCCGAGGTATCGATGGCCTTGGCGGCAAACATGACTTGTCTCCGAACTGAGAATCGCGGTTCCGTTTCCGCAAGCTCCCTGCACCAAACGACCACCCGACGATACTAGCTTGAATTCCAGTCGCCGCGAAAGTCGGAAGAAGATGCCTAGTCGGACACTCGGCAGCACGGCACGTCCATCGAACCGTGCTGCCTTGATCAAGAAGGCAAGTTCGTCAGCCGGCGGGTTTGTACGCGCCCGCAGCCTTTTTGGCGGCCGCGAGCACTGCCTTCATATCGAGTTCTTCCAGTACAACCATCTCGGTCAGCGAGCCGCTCGCTCGCACGGCAAGGGACATGCCAATCCCCGCTGACTGGTCCGGCACCTCGCCATTGACAACGACGTCATAGATGCCGCGCGTGAACATCACGCTGCTCACCTTGCCGCCAACGCTTTCAAAAAGCGCCTTGACCGCAGCCTGCCTGTCCGAGCCCTGCATCAATCCTTTGGCGGCATGAGGCGCATAGTTTGCCAAGATAATCACTTTCATGGGTATTTCCTCCAAATGTCATTGTCTCGTGCTGCTCCATAATTCGAGCGGCACGGAGTGATTTATTTTTCGGAACAATCGCAGGCGCCCCCGGGACGCGTCGGCGGCCAAGGGCTCGCTGCCGGACAAATATGCTCTCAAGCTAATATAATGACAATACCGGACACTCCGACGCTGCCGACAGGATTGTCTGGCTGGACCACGCTCGGCCAACCGCATCGAGCTCGCGCCGTTGACGCGCGATGTGGTCTGAGGTTGAACGGCCAGTAGCGGCGCGGCCTTACATCGGGCGCTTGGGTTCGCCCTTTTGTGGCGTTGCCGCATCTGAATCGGACTTCTTATGCTTGTCGGCGGCAATCCTGCGGATGCGGTCGAAGCGGCTTTCCTTGGTCGTCTCGGTCGTGACGACCGTCTCTGGCTTCTGCGCGACCACGATCATGGATCGATCTCCTGGGCTAGAGGCCTGCGCGCCGGGAGAAAATCCCCCGGCGGCAATATCGAGCTTCAGTGAGCAGCCGGCGCCGCCGGATTGAGGCAGGCCTGGAAAGCGGCTTCGATGAAGCCACCCCCGCAGGTCGACTGAATCCTTAGTAGCCGCCCATGCCACCACCACCACCCGCCGGTGCCGCATCCTTCGGCGGGATGTCGGTGATCATCGCTTCGGCGGTGATCAGCAAGGCCGCGATCGAGCCGGCGTCCTGCAATGCCGTGCGCACCACCTTCGCCGGGTCGACGATCCCAGCCTTGATCATGTCGACATAGACCTCGTTCTGGGCGTCGAAGCCCTGATTGTGGTCCTTGCTGTCGGCGAGCTTGCCGACGACGATCGAGCCCTCGACGCCGGAATTCTCGGCGATCTGGCGGATCGGCGCCTCAAGCGCGCGAAGCACGATGGAAATGCCGGCGGTGACATCGGCATTGGCGCCGTTCAGGCCTGATAGCGCCGACCGGGCACGAAGCAGGGCGACGCCGCCGCCTGGCACGATGCCTTCCTCGACCGCCGCACGCGTGGCGTTCAGCGCGTCGTCGATGCGGTCCTTCTTTTCCTTCACTTCCGACTCGGTGGCGCCGCCGACGCGGATGACGGCAACGCCGCCTGACAGCTTTGCCAGCCGCTCCTGGAGCTTTTCCTTGTCGTAGTCCGAGGTCGTCTCCTCGATCTGGCCCTTGATCTGGGCGACGCGCGCCTGGATGGTCGCCTTGGTGCCCGCGCCGTCGATGATCGTGGTGGTATCCTTGTCGATCAGCACGCGCTTGGCGCGGCCGAGCATCTCGATGGTGACGTTTTCAAGCTTGATGCCGAGATCCTCGGAAATCATCTGGCCCGATGTGAGCACCGCGATGTCTTCCAGCATCGCCTTGCGACGGTCGCCGAAGCCCGGTGCCTTGACGGCCGCGACCCTGAGGCCGCCGCGCAGCTTGTTCACGACCAGGGTAGCGAGGGCCTCGCCTTCGACGTCCTCGGCAATGATCAGCAGCGGCCTGCCGCCCTGCACCACCGCTTCGAGGATGGGCAGCATCGCCTGCAGATTGCCGAGTTTTTTCTCGTGGATGAGGATATAGGGGTCCTCGAGTTCAGCGCGCATCTTGTCGGCATTGGTGACGAAGTAGGGGCTGAGATAGCCGCGGTCGAACTGCATGCCTTCGACGACGTCGAGTTCGGTGTCGGCGGTCTTGGCTTCCTCGACGGTGATGACGCCGTCATTGCCGACCTTGTTCATCGCCTTGGCGATCATTTCGCCGACGCTGGCGTCGCCATTGGCGGCAATGGTGCCGACCTGCGCGATCTCGGCCGACGACTTGACCTTCTTGGCCTTCGCCTTGATTTCCCCGACGACGGCGGCGACGGCCTGGTCGATGCCGCGTTTCAAATCCATCGGGTTCATGCCGGCGGCGACCAGCTTGGCGCCTTCGCGCAGGATCGAAGCGGCCAGCACCGTGGCTGTCGTGGTGCCGTCACCAGCGAGGTCATTGGTCTTCGAGGCCACTTCGCGCACCATCTGCGCGCCCATGTTCTCGAACTTGTCCGCAAGCTCGATTTCCTTGGCAACGGCGACGCCGTCCTTGGTGACGCGTGGGGCGCCATAAGCCTTGTCGATGATGACGTTGCGACCCTTGGGACCCAGAGTCACCTTCACCGCATTGGTGAGGATTTCGACGCCGCAGAGCATGCGGTCACGCGCATCGGTGGAGAATTTGATTTCCTTGGCAGACATGATTTTTTCCGTTCGAGTTTGAGGGGGCCAGTCGCCGCGCCGAACGCGCGGCGCTCCAGTCAGGCGGCCTTCTTGGCTTCGACAGCCCTTTCGATGACGCCCATAATGTCGGCTTCCTTCATGATCAGCAGGTCTTCGCCGTCGATCCTGACCTCCGTCCCCGACCATTTGCCGAACAGAACCAAGTCGCCGGCCTTGACGTCGAGCGGAACGAGCGCGCCCTTTTCGTCGCGTGCCCCCGGACCGACGGCAATGACTTCGCCTTCCTGCGGCTTTTCCTTGGCATTGTCGGGAATGATAATGCCGCCCTTGGATTTAGTATCGCCTTCGGCGCGCCGGATGACGACGCGGTCGTGGAGTGGACGGAACTTCATGAGAACTTCTTTCTGGGGCCGGCATAGGCGACCGCGCCCTCTCCTATAGGCGGTTTGGCACTCGATAGATAGGAGTGCCAAAATTTATCGTGAGACGAATTAAATATTAGAAGTATTATTTCAGCGCTCGGTTTCTCCACGCCGGCAAGGGCCCAAATAATTCGAAAGATTGAATTTTTCCTGCCGAGCCCCTATTTATCTGACAAGTTCGTTTTCACGATTTCAGCATGAAGGAGATTTGTTCGATGGCCGATGGCAATCACACTCTGATGGAAAAAGCCCAAGCCCGCTTTGTCGACAAGCAGAAGAAGACGGCCGAGCACAACAAGGCAACCGCTGAATACATGTCCGAGGCGCGGGCCAGGGAGATCAAGACGAAACGGCTGAGAGAGCTGCGGCTGGCCAAGGAAGAAGCCGACCGCATGGCGGAAGCCCAGAACCCGACACCGAAGAAGAAACGGGCGGTAAAGAAGGCCTAGAAATTCCAGGAAGGTGCGGCGGTTTCGCTCGCGCGGGCAAAGAGCGTTCAGCCCTCATGCCGCGGCGCTGCGCCCTTTCACTTGCCCCTCGGCCTTGAAGATGCGGAACGTGTTGCGGCCTGCGGCCTTGGCGGCATAGAGCGCGGTGTCGGCCTGCATGAACAGGTCGCAGGGCTGACCGGCCTCGGCGAAGGCAATGCCGACCGAGGCGCCCAATCTGAGCGACTGGCCACGGACGGGAAGCGGCTTGGCCATCGCCTCGATGAGGTGGCGCGCCATGCCTGAGACGGCGGCTCGATCGAGATGCGGCCCAAGCAGCACCGCGAACTCGTCGCCGCCGACGCGCGCCACCAGCTCCGCCTCGCCGCAACCGCCGGCAAGGCGTTCTGCCGCCGCCTTCAGGCACTCGTCGCCGACGACATGGCCGAAGGTGTCGTTGACGGCCTTGAAGCCGTCGAGGTCGATCAAAAGGAGCGCGCCGACGGGTCGGCCCTCCTCCGCATGCCCGAGCCGCGCCTGGAAGCGAGCGCGGTTGGCAAGCCCGGTCATGGCGTCGAATTCGGCCAGATAGCGCATCCGGTCCGAAAGGATTTTTTCCTCGGAGATGTCCTGCTTCATGCCGAAGATGCGCACGGGCACATCAGCCTCGCACTCGACGGTGGCGGTGATGCGGATCCAGCGCCAATGGCCGGCCACGGTCGTGATCTCGGCATCGAGGGTGAAGCCGCTGCGCTCGGCGATGGCACGGCCGCGCAGACTATCCAGTGCCTTGCGCGATTCAGCCGGATAGCACTTGATGATCTCGCCGCGGTCGAGCACCGAGCCGCGCGGCAAGTCGAACAGGTCGTAGACCACATCGGTCCAGGTAAGTCGCTCGTCGGGCAGGCTGCATTCCCACACGCCGATGCGCGCCGCGGCCGACGCCCGGTCGAAGATCTTGCGGCTGTGGGCAAGCGAAACATCCTGACTGGCGATCAGCGCCGCCTGCGCGGCAAGTTCCGCCTCGAGCCTGGCGATGGTCGCGGCATCGTGGCGCCGTTCGTCGGCGCTGCCTTGCCCCATCCGCTTGCCGGGTAGCGAGGCCGGGTCTTTCGGAATGCAGGATGTATCGGGCATGGAGGACCTCCTGGCGGGCGACCACCATGGCGCAACAGCCCTTAAAACTTCGCTGACGGCAGGCCTGGTTTTGATGGAATCGATTGTCGAAGTCGGCGCCGCCCCTCATCTGCCTGCCGGCATCCTCTCCCCGTATAGGGACGGGGAGAGGGGCGCTTATTGATGGCTTCGCCAATCGCCAACGTTGCAAAAGAGGGCGCCGAGGTCGCGGCCGCCCCTTCTCCCCGTCACCGTACGGGGAGAAGTGCCCGGCAGGGAGAGGGGCAGCGCCACCGCTCGGAATGGCGTGGTGGAATGGAGGAGCTTATCCAACACTTTTCCCCTTGAACCCACACCCAATCTGGCCTAGCCTTGATTTGAGAAAAGGTTTTTCCAGATGTTCCCGATCAAGCTCGGCCGTTGGCCGGGCTTTATTCCGACCGGTAAGGGAAAACCTTTTCCCAACTAAGGATTCTCGCCGCGATGGCATCGGACGATCAGCCAGTTCCGGTCTTTCCCAAGCCCGTCACCTTGCGTGACGTGGCCGCCCGGGCCGGCGTCAGCGTCGCCACCGCCTCGAAGGCGCTCAACGACCAGGGGCGGATGACCGCCGAGACCCGCGAGCGCATCCGCGACACGGCGCGCAGCCTGGGGTTTCGTCCCAACAGCCTGGCGCAGAGCCTGCTGAGGCGGCGCTCCTTCACCGTCGGCCTGCTCACCAACGATACCTATGGCCGTTTCTCGCTGCCGCTGATGTCGGGCATATCTGACGCGCTGGTCGATGCCGGCGTCTCGGTGTTCCTGTGCAATGTCGAGGAGGATCCGCGCCTCGGCCAGCTTCATGTCGAGGCCATGCTCGACAAGCGCGTCGACGGCATCATCGCCACCGGCAAGCGCATCGACCGCCATTTGCCGGTCGACCTGTCCAATCTGCATGTCCCGGTGATCTATGCCTTCACCCAGCCCGATCCCGACGCCGTCGCCTTCGTTTCCGACGATGCCGGTGGCGCGCGGCTGGCGATCGAGCATTTCTGCCGGCTCGGCCGCAAGCGCATCGCCCATGTCACCGGCCCGGCGAGCTTTGCCGTGGTGCACGAACGGGCGCAGGCCTATCGCGCCGCGCTGACCGAAAACGGCCTGCCTGCCATCGAGCCGCTGCTCGGCGCCTGGTCGGAAGCCTGGGGACATGAGGCCGTGGCAAAACTGTTCGACACCAACGGCGAAAAACCGGACGCTGTCTTCTGCGGCAACGATCAGATCGCGCGCGGCGTCATCGATGCTCTGCGCGAACGAGGCCTCGGCGTGCCCAATGATGTCGGCGTCATCGGCTTCGACAATTGGGAGATCGTGGCCGAGGCGACCCGCCCGCCGCTGACCTCCATCGACATGAACCTGGCAGCGCTTGGACGCGAGGCCGGGCTGACCCTGCTTTCCCAGGTTGGCGGCAAGCCCGCCACGCCGGGCATTCGAAAACTGCCGTGCCGGCTGGTGGTGCGGCAGTCCTGCGGCCGCCTGTCAAATGGCTGAGAAAGACGGCTGAAGAACGAAACGCCGCGATTGGCGGCAAGCCGCGCATCGCGGCCAATGTGGAGGAGGAGAACATGAGGACTTTGATTGCCAAACTGGCCCTGACGGCTGCCGCTCTGGGCTGCGGCCTGCAATTTGCCGCCGCCGAGACCGCCAACATCTGGGTACGTGCCGACGGCTCGAACTTCATGCCGAAGATCGTCGACGCCTTCAACAAGGCGAACAAGGACCAGGTCAAGCTCGACATCATCCCCAATGCCGAGATCATCCCGAAATATGGTGCGGCCGCCGCCGGCGGCACGGCGCCCGACGCGTTGTCGCTCGACCTGATCTACACGCCCTCCTTCGCCGCCGCCGGCCAGCTGGAGGACATCACCGACTGGGCGAAATCCCTGCCCTATTTCGCCAGCCTGTCTCCGGCGCATGTGAAGACCGGCACCTACAAGGACCATATTTACGGCCTGCCCTTCTCGGCCGACGCCTCGGTGCTGATCTGGAACAAGAAGCTGTTCAAGCAGGCCGGCCTCGACCCCGAGAAAGGTCCCACCAACTGGGCCGAGATCGAAGCCGACGCCGAGAAGGTCAACGCGCTTGGCGGCAACATCAAGGGCTTTTATTTCTCCGGCAATTGCGGCGGCTGCAACATCTTCACCTTCACGCCGCTGATCTGGGCCTCGGGCGGCGACATCCTGTCGGAGGACGGCTCGAAGGCGACGCTGGACAGCCCGCAGCTGCGCGGCGCCATCGATCTCTACCGCTCCATGGTCAAGAAGGATCTGGTGCCGGCGGGAGCCCAGACCGACACCGGCGCCAATTTCTTTGCCGCCTTCGCCGCCGGCAATATCGGCATCTCGCCGTCCGGCGCCTTCGCTATCGGCGCGCTCAACACGCAGTATCCCAATGTCGACTACGGCGTCACCTTCCTGCCGGGCAAGGATGGCAACTGGTCGTCCTTTGCCGGCGGCGACAATTTCGTCGTCACCAAAGGCACCAAGAAGCTGGCCGTGGTGAAGGAGTTCCTGGACTTCGCCTATTCGCTCGAAGGCCAGACCATCCTCGCCAAATACGGCAGCCTGCCGGTGCGCGGCGACATCGCCAAGGAAGCGCTCAAAGATCTCGACCCGCGCTACCAGATCGCCGCCGAAGCCATGGCCAAGGGCAAGACGCCCTATTCCGTGGTGTTCAACGACCTGATCAACTCCGCCAATGGCCCGTGGACGCAGATGATCAACGAGGTCTTCTTCGGCGACGACGTCGACGGCGCGATCGCCAATGCACAGGAAACCATGCAGTCGATCATCGACCAGGCGCCGCAGAAGTAGCGCGCGCCTGTCCGGCCGCCCGCCTGTCTCCCTGGGCGGGCGGCCGGGAATTTGCATCGCTAACGACAGGGCTATCGCGTTGAGACAAGACCCTCTCATCCGGCCGCTACGCGGCCACCTTCTCCCCGCTGGGGAGAAGCGGCTGGCGCCCGTGCCGGCGCCCTCCTCTCCCCTCGGGGAGAGGTCGGATTGCCCCGAATTGCCCTTCGCAATTCGGTTGGCAATCCGGGTGAGGGGGTACTTGGCCGATGCCCTAACAGCATCGAGCGCTCAACCATGACCACCATCACCGCAACCACCGCCCCGCCTCGCGCTCGCAAACTCGTCGGTGCCGGGCGCCGGCAATGGATCGGCCTGCTCTATGTCGCGCCGGCGGTGGCGCTGGTGATGGTGTTCTTCGTCATTCCGCTCGGCATGACGGCGTGGATGTCGCTGCACAACTGGCCGCTGATGGGCGAGCACTCCTTCATCGGCCTCGGCAATTACTGGGCGATCCTGCGCGACACCAGATTCTGGAACGCGCTGAGATTCACCGGCTACTACACGGTGGTCGTCACCATCGCGATCTTCGCCGTCGCCTTTCCGCTGGCGATCTTCATCGAGCGGCCGCGCCCGTTCACCAATCTCTACCGCACAATGTTCTTCATGCCGGCGGTGGTCGGCTTTGCCTCGGCGAGCCTGCTTTGGTCGTGGCTGCTCAACGTCGATTCCGGCCTGTTCAGCCCGGCCGCCTACGACCTCGGCCTGATCGACAAGAAATTCAACCTGCTCGCCACCTTCCAGCCGGCCTTCTGGTCGATCATCGCCATGGTGGTGTGGAAGGTCGCCGGCTTCACCATGATCATCCTGATGACCGGCCTGCAATCGATCCCGCAGGACCTGCAGGAGGCCGCCGTCATCGACGGCGCCGGGCCGTTCGCCCGGTTCAGGGCAATCACCCTGCCGCTGATGCGCCGCACACTGGCGCTGGCGCTGATCCTGTCGGTGGCCGGTTCGATCCTGGCCTTCGACCAGTTCTACATCATCCTGCGCGGCGGCCCGCGCAACCAAACGCTGACGGCGGTGTACTGGATCTTCAACCAGTCCTTCGTGTCGTTCAAGCTCGGTTACGGCGCCGCACTCTCGATGGTGCTGCTGGTGATCCTGGTGACGCTCAGCCTCGTCCAGCTCTGGCTGCTGCGCAAGCCAGAGGGGCTCGACTGATGGCGCAGGCGATGTCAGACACAGGCAAGCTCGCGGCTCGCTTGGCCAGGCATTCCACCGGCATCATTGCCTCGGTGCTGTTCGTGGCGCCGATCGTGTGGACGGTGCTGTCGGCCTTCAAGCCGGCGCAGGAGGCCCGCCTGCCACCGCTGCCGCCCTGGCCGACGACGGGATTCTCGCTCGAAAACTACGCCACGTTGAACAGCTTCGGCGACGGGCTGTGGGTCTCGACCCAGAACAGCATCTACGTCTCGGTGATGACCGTAATATTGTCGGTCATCGTCAGCGTGCTCGCCGGCTACGGTTTTTCGCGGTTCCGGTTTCCCCTGAAGGATCTGTTCTTCGTCCTCATCCTGTCGACGATCATGATCCCGTTCCAGTCGATCCTGACGCCGATCTTCCTGGTGCTGACCAAGCTTGGCCTGCACAACACGCTGACCGGCCTGGTCGGCGTCTACGTGACGCTGCAGCTGCCGTTCTCGATCTTCATGATGCGCAACGCCTTCGACGCGGTGCCGCGCGAGATCGAGGAGGCCGCGCGCATGGACGGCGCCGGCAACGCCACCATGCTCATTAAGGTCATGCTGCCGCTGGTCTGGCCGGGTGTCGTCACCATTGCGCTGTTTGCCTTCCTCGGCGCCTGGAACGAATTCCTCGCGGCCCTGGTGCTGATGACCGACCAATCCAAATTCACGCTGCCGGTGATGATGACAGCGCTTCAGTCGGGCCGCTTCGGCGCCATCGACTGGGGCGCCGTGCAGGCGGGCGTCACCGTGATGATGGTGCCGTGCCTGATCCTGTTCCTCGCTTTGCAGCGCTTCTACATCCGCGGCCTGATGGCCGGGGCCGTCAAATAGCAGATCGAATGGAGTGAGTTCATGACCGGATCGCAAACCGCAAAAACGGCTAGAACGGGTAAGCCGAAGCTCGCCTTCCGCCCGCTGCCGGTGCCGCAGGTCGACGTGCACGGCTTCTGGGGCGACCGCGCCGAGGCGGTGGCGACGCGCACCGCCGACATCCTTTACGACCGCTGCGTGGAGGCGCGCATGCTGGAGCAGATCGATCCCGACCGCCCCTCGCCCGGCATCGTCATTCCGTTCCATTCGCCTTCGCCCGACGAGGCCGCCTCCCCCGGCTTCACCGGTTCGACCGTGACCACGCAGATGTTCTGGGATTCCGATCTCGGCAAGACTATCGAGACCGCGGCCTATTCGCTCTACCGGCGCAAGAACCCTGAACTGGAGAAAAAGATCGACGCCGTCATCGACATGTACGGCAGGCTGCAGCAGGACGACGGCTATCTCTCCAGCTGGTACCAACGCATCCAGCCCGGCAAGCGCTGGACCAATCTGCGCGATTGCCACGAGCTCTACTGCGCCGGCCACCTGATCGAAGGCGCGGTCGCCTACTACCAGGCGACCGGCAAGCGCAAGCTGCTCGACATCATGTGCCGCTACGCCGACCACATCGCCTCGGTACTGGGCCCCGAGCCCGGCAAGAAGAAGGGCTATTGCGGCCATGAGGAGATCGAGCTGGCGCTGGTCAAGCTGGCGCGGGTAACCGGCGAACAAAAGTACATGGAGCTGGCCAAATACTTCATCGACCAGCGCGGCCAGCAGCCGCATTATTTCGACGAGGAGGCGCGCGCCCGCGGCGCCGACCCGAAGGCCTATCATTTCAAGACCTACGAATACAGCCAGTCGCACATCCAGGTGCGCGAGCAGGACAAGGTCGTCGGCCATGCGGTGCGGGCCATGTATCTCTATTCGGGCATGGCCGACATCGCCACCGAATATGGCGACGACACGCTGCGGGTAGCGCTCGACCGGCTATGGGACGACCTCACCACCAAGAACCTCTACATCACCGGCGGGCTCGGGCCGTCGGCGCACAATGAGGGTTTCACCAGCGACTACGACCTGCCCAACGAGACCGCCTACGCCGAGACCTGTGCGTCGGTCGGGCTGGTGTTCTGGGCGAGCCGCATGCTCGGCATGGGCCCCAACGCCCGCTACGCCGACATGATGGAGCGCGCACTCTACAATGGTTCGATCTCGGGCCTGTCGCTCGACGGCTCGCTGTTCTTCTACGAGAACCCGCTGGAAAGCCGGGGCAAGCATAACAGGTGGAAATGGCACCGCTGCCCTTGCTGCCCGCCCAATGTCGGGCGCATGGTGGCCTCGATCGGCAGCTATTTCTACAGCCTGGCGGACGATGCACTTGCGGTCCATCTCTATGGCGACTCCACCGCCCGCTTCGACATGTCGGGCACGCCGGTAACGCTGACGCAGGCGAGCCGCTATCCCTGGGATGGTGCCGTCGAGATCGCGGTCGAGCCGCAATCGCCGGTGGAGTTCACGCTGCATTTGCGGGTGCCGGGTTGGAGCTCCAAGGCCGGCCTCGCCGTCAATGGCGAGACGGTCGACCTCGAGGAAGTCACCAGCGACGGATATGCCGCGATCCGGCGCAACTGGACAAAGGGCGATCGTATCCGGCTCGATCTCGAAATGCCGATCGAGCGGCTCTACGCCAATCCCGAGGTCCGGCAGGATGTCGGCCGCGTCGCACTGTCGCGCGGGCCGCTGATCTACTGCGTCGAGGCATCAGACAATGACGCCAGCCTGCATCGCCTGACCCTGCCGCGCACGGCCGGCATAGAGGCCCATGACGAACCGGACCTGCTCGGCGGTGTGGTGACGCTTTCAACTGTCGCACAAGCCGACGCCGGCGACGGCTGGCAAGACGGGCTCTATCGTTCCGAACCGCCGGCCAAGGTCGAGACGCGCCTGACGGCCATCCCCTATTTCGCCTGGGATAACCGCGAGCCCGGCGAGATGCTGGTCTGGCTGCGGGATGGATGAGGTTGGTTGCGGGGCCCGCAAACCTCTCGCGGCCCTGTTATGTCCGGCTTGACTGGGTAGCCGCCGCGGGCAGCGGCGTTTTCGGCGCCGCTTGCGCGGCGCTCCTGTCGACATGCGCCCAGGCTGGCCGTTCGAATAGGAACATGCCGAAACCAATGCGCTGGACGATGAAGTAGAGCACGACGGGGCTTATGATCGAGACCAACAGCACTGCCAGGCTGAGCATGCCCGTGTCGGTCAACAGGCCGCTGGCCAGCGCCGCGCCGCGAAACAGCGACATCGGGATGGTGAAGGCGACATAGACGACCAGTGAGTGTTCGCCGAGCCAGCGCAGCCATTCCATGGCGGGAAATTTCGACAGGAAGCCGCCAAGCACGCAAAGCGCCACCGCTCCAGCGACGGCCAGCACCAGATGCAGCGGCGGCCATGCCGCCAAGCCCATCCGCATGCCGACGGGCTGCATGGCATAACCCGGCGAATAGACCAGCAGGCCGTTGACAACAGCCCACAGCAGCAGCCCGGCAACGGCCAGCGCCGGGCGGGCTTGCGTCCATTCGACGAGCCGGAACACCAGCGGCGCCATCACGAAGCCGACGTAGAAAAAGACGAAATAGGCCGCGAATTGTTCGACCGCATAGCTGTCCGGATGGGGCGCCCACATCTGCAGGCAGGCGGCGATCGGGATGACGATCCAGGCAGGGACGGCGAACTGCCGCAGCAGTTTCGCGGCAAGGCCGAACACCGCCAGCATGTAGATGAACCACAACACGCCATAGGGCTGGACGACGGCCATTGCCAGGTCGTGCAGCATGCCGGCGGGATCCCGGCTGAAAATGCCGATCTTCAGCCCGATCGAGATGATCGCCCACAGCACGTAGAAATAGAGATAATGGACGACGCGCCGGTCGATATAGCGCCGCCACGGCCGGTCGATCACCTGCGACAGGAAAAGCCCCGAGATCAGGAAGAATTCGGGCATCCGAAACGGCGTCGCGAAGCCGATGACGTAGTGGAGGAAGCCGACGCCGCCCGTGTACTCGCCGGTGTTGTAGGCTGAGTACATCATGACCACGAGGATGATGGAGAGGCCTTTGGCCGTATCCACCCACGGCATGCGCATCGGGCTTTTCATGGCGGCGAATCCAGACCGGGCCGGCCCGGCTGGCCAGCCATCATCCGGCGATGTCTAGCACCATCAAGCTTCCCAGATCGTAAACGCGCCTGGCCTCTTGCCGCGACGAAATGATTGCAATTTCCATCGTCGGCGCTGCCCCTCACCTGCCTGCCGGCATCCTCTCCCCGTAAACGGGGCGAGGAACGCTTTCGCGACTGCTTTCGACAATCGTCAGCGTTGCAGAAAGGCGCCGGCGTTGCAGCCAGCCTCTCTCGCCCCGTTTACGGGGAGAGATGTCCGGCAGGACAGTGAGGGGCAGCGCCGACGGCGACTGTTGACGCGGTTACCTTCGCGCCTTCGACTTGTTCAGCGCCACGGCGGCGTGTACCAGCGCCTTGAAGGCTTCCTCATTGACTTCTTCGCCTTTCTGGAAATCGATAGCGCGGCGCGTGTTGCCTTCGAGGCTGGAGTTGAACAGCCTTGCCGGATCGGGCAGCGCGGCCCCCTTGGCGAAGGTCAGCTTGACGACGGCCTTGTAGGTCTCGCCGGTGCAGATCATGCCGGCGTCCTCCCACACCGGCACGCCGCGCCATTTCCACGTCTCGACCACATCGGGATCGGCTTGATGGATCAGCGCGCGCAGCCGGCCCAACATCTCGCCGCGCCAGTCGCCCAATTCCCTGATCCTGCCGTCGATCAGCTCGGAGGGAGATTTGCTGTCCTGCGTTTCCGTGGTCGTCATACCGTTTCTCCTTCGAACCCTAGAAATAGCGCACTCACATACGCTCGCCAGGCAATTGGCTGGCCTGCTTCACCCAGGCGCTGAACTGCGCCTCATCGAAGGCATCGTCCTCGTGAATGTGGAAATAGCGCATATCCTTGCTCTTGGACGCGACCGGAGGCACCGGGTCCAGCGACTGGCCGCGGAAGAAAGCGACCTTGATGTACTTGGTGAAGCAATGGATGTTGAGGAACCAGCCCTCGCTTTCGACGCCGTAGAAGGGCGAGTTCCATTTGACCGCCTTGTGGACACCGGGCACGGCGCGCTCGATGAGCGCGTCGAGGCGTTGGCCGACCTCGCGCTTCCAGCCCGGCATGGCCGCGATATAGGCCTGCACCGGTGCATCGCCATAGCCCTTGGCGATCTGCGGATTGCCGCCGGAAAGCAGCTTCGGCTCAGCCTTGGCGGGCTTGCTCGATTTCCGCTCGGTCTTGGCCATACCCTCCCTTCCTATCCGTTGGCCCGCTGCACGCTGCGTCCCCTGGAAACATAGGGCAGCACGAACATATAGAGGCCGCTGAACAGCAAAAGGAACAGCGGCAGGAGCGGCGAATAGACCAGCCAGGCGGGCGGCTGCCCGAACGCCATGGTGGCGAAGTTCGCGGCGACGGTGATCGTGAAAATAATCGACAGCCAGCGATGCGCCTGCCGTATCCATTTGCTCCAGTCCAATTCTGCCTCCTTTGCACTATGCGTTGAAACCCGGCGCCCTACCAGCGCGCCAGCTCTGTGATCTGGACGAGATTGCCGCAGCCATCATTCACCTGCGCGATGGTCGAGCCGGTCACCGCGGTCGGCGCCATGGCGAAGGCACCTCCATTCGCCTTGATGCGCTCGTGATCGCCCTTGATGTCGTCGGTGAAGAGCATCAGCGCCGGCTGTCCCTGCTTGAAGATCGCCTGCTGGTAGGCCTTGGCCGCCGGATTGTCATTCAGCGCCAGCTGCAATTCGGTCCCGTCGGGCTCTTCGGCCGAGACGACCGTCAGCCAGCGGAACGGACCGTTGCTGAAATCGGCCTTTTTGGTGAGGCCGAGCACATCGGTATAGAAGGCGAGCGCCTTTTCCTGATCGTCGACATAGATGCTGGTCAGTTTGAGTTTCATCGCTTTTTCTCCATAGGTTTTGCTGGCGGAGGACCGCCCTTTACTACCGCTGTGTGGCATTCGGCCTGGCCGGAGACCTCAGTCGGTCCGCGCCAGAAGCTCTTCCAGCTTCTCCAGGAATTGCGGCCACCCCACCTTGGCGCCGCCATAGGCCCGTCTCTGGTCGGGCCGGAAACCGGCCTGCTCCATGCGCAGATGGGTTCCCGTCGACGTTGGGGTGAGCGTGAAAGTCACCACGCTCCTGAGATCGAAAGCCGGATCCTGGTGCGCGAGGTTCCAGCTGTAGGACAGCGTCTTGTGCGGCTCGACGGCAAGCACCTCGCAATCCAGCACGCCGCCCCAGTCGCCGCGGAGGTTGAAGCGATGGCCGACGACCGGATTGAAATCATTCTTCATCAGCCACTCCTCGATCAGATGCGGTTGCGTCAGCGCGCGCCAGAGTTTTTCAGGTGGATGGGAGACTTCCCGCTCGACGACGACAGTGCGGGTCTCCTGGGCACTATCGTTCACTGGTCCATCCTTTTGAGCAAATCCTCGAGGTCGTCGAACCGGCTTTCCCAGAACCCCGCCATCTCACGCGTCCAGTCCATCAGCGGCGCCAGCGCGGCAAGCTGCGCGCTGTAATGCGTCTGGCGACCTTCATGCCGGTCGCGCACCAGCCCGGCCTGCTTCAGCAAGCCGAGATGCTTCGACACCGCCGGCTGCGAGACGCCGGACTGGCTCGTCAGTGCCCCGACCGTCTGCTCTCCCTGGCGGCACAGCCGTTCGAAGATCGCCCGCCTGGTCGGGTCGGCGAGCGTCCTGAAGAGCATGTCATGAGCGTCTGGCATCCGAAATCGATAACCCATTGGCTATTGGTTGACGTATAACCGCAGGGATATATGTTCGTCAAGTGGAAGATTGGAGCGACAGGAATATCGGTGAGATGGACGGCAAAGCCAACATAGTTCCTTCGGCGCTGGACGCGATCGCCTTCACCCGTTGACAGCGGCTTCGTCCAACCGGACGAACAGGCTGTTCATCTTGGCCAAATCAGGTATTATAGGTAAGGGCCTGCCGCAACGTAGTTTGCTCAATCCATGGCCTCTTCCGCTCAGGCGACCGTCGATACCCCGCCCCCCGCCCTTCGGCGGTCGTCAGCTATTTCCTGTTCACGCAGACGCATTCGCGCGGCGCCGGCTCCGGTTTTTCAGCGGACGTGGGTGCGGCCAATTTCCTGCGCCACCAGTTCCTGCAATTGCCACAGATTGCGGTCGCGGATACCGCAGGCGTCGAGATGGCGGATCGTCTCGAACAGATACTCAGCGCCCGAGCCCCAATGGCCGACGGCTCTGGCCAACGTCGCCGCGACCGCCTGCTTGTCGAGCTTGCCGGCATAGCGCGGATTGGCGGAATCGACCACGAAACCCAGCGCCAGGCACGGCCCGCCTTCGGTGCTGACCCGCAGCCAGCGCGGCACGTTGACGGCGGGCAGGATGGTCATTTCGCGGCGCAGCAGCGCCTCCAGATTGGCGGCAACAGGTTCGGCGATCTCGAACACCATGCCCTGGCACTGGCCGCCGCGGTCGAGCGCCATCATCAGGCCTGGCTGATCGAGCGTGCCGCGAAAGCGCTGCACCGTGAAGCAGAACGACCGGTGCCAGCCTCGCGCCACCGCATGCTCGCCACCCCGCACCTCCCCCGCCGGTTTCCACAGCAGCGAGCCATAGGCGAACAGTTTCAGCGGCCCAACCGGTGCCGAGGCCATGATCTCGTCACGAAAACGCGCATAGTCCTGGTCGGTCATATAGACCATGCCCGGCGTCGGCCCGGCATCCTCGACCGCGCGCGAGGTGCGCGCCACCAGCGCCTCGGTCAGCGCCATCGGCGTTTTGCGCGGCGGTGCGGCGGAAATGGCCTTGCTCATCCTTGCGCTCCCAGCCTTGCCGCCATCTTGCCGAAGGCTGCGAGATTCTCAAGAGGCCTCCTTGCGACCGGCGCCAAATCCGCCGGCTAGAGCATGATGCCGAAAAAGTGTGAAGCGGTTTTCGGACGACATCATGCTCTATCCATTTGATTCAGAGGCGTGCGCGGCCCGCGCCCGGCAGCTCTGTTCTAGTGCTTGGTGCCCTTGCCGCCGATGGGGATGCGCTTTGCCTTGTTCTGCGCCTTCTCGGATTTCGGCAAGCTCACGGACAGTACGCCGTTGCGGAAATCGGCGGCGATCTTGTCCTCCGCGACTTCGAAGCCGATCGGGATACGACGTTCGAAGCGGCCATAGAACCGCTCGGAGAACTGACGCTCCTTGTCCTCGGTTTCGGCGTGTTTTTCGCCGCGCAACGTCAGGACGCCGTCATCGAGCAGCACTTCGACGTCCTTCTCCTCCATGCCAGGTATCTCGGCGGTCACGCGGAGCTCCTTGTCCGTTTCGGAGATTTCCACGCTGGGCCAACCGGTGCCGGCCAAAGAGAACCTGCCCATGGAAGGAAGCCGCGAATCGAAGCCCCGGAACATGTCGTCGACTAGGCGGCTCATTTCGCGATGCAGACCCATGAACGGGTCCGGGTCGCCTTCGCGAAAGCGGGTCGCGGATTGGCTGGTGTCGCGGCTCCATGGCATGAGATCACGAATGGTCATTGCATTTTCTCCTTTTCTTGATCCTGTTTCTGGCACGCTTGCATACCCTGGCTGCCATGCTCCGGGGACAATGCGCCGTCTGACGCAGGCATCGCTGCCGACCCCGTTTGCGCTCGCTGTTTTCGCTCTGCTTTGGTCCGATCCGCTCCACCTTTGGGACCGCCCTTGCCGGTCGCGGCCGGTCGCGCGTCTCGCGAGACGTCATCGCCTCCGGCACATGATGCCCGGGTCCGAACGGTCACCCGACGCGCCGACACGAAGCGCCGACACGCGTTCCGGAACGGCCCCGTCTGAGCCGGCATGGTCGATCTGGGCTTCGTTGCGGCGGGGTCAAGACCTGGTAATGCAATGTGATCGGCGCCATTGTTCGAAATGGAGCGGGACTAAAAATCAAAGCTCCACGCCGCATTTGGATAGACATCTTCGCCAGACCCAATCTCTAACTCACGACACCGGCCGGCTGGTCGCCCGCGTCACGACACGGCGGTCGTCATGGAACGAGATCGCTCCCGGAACGTTTCATCGGGTTGGGAGGAAGCCATGAACGATGCGCCGGCAACGCCGGTCGGCAGGCCGCTTTCGTCAGGCGAGCTGGTCACCGTGATGTCCCATTTCCATCGCGCCGAGATCGCCCGCATGGCCGGCTGGCGCGACCGCCTCGACCGCACCAGCAATTGGGCGATCACCGTTGTCGCGGCGATGCTGTCGGTGTCGCTGTCGACGGCCAGCGCCCATCACGGCGTGCTGCTGTTCGCCATGCTGCTGGTGCTGCTGTTGCTGTGGATTGAGGCGCGCCGCTACCGCTTCTTCGATGTCTACCGCGCCCGCGTGCGCCAATTCGAGCGCCATTATTTCGCGCAGATCTTCTCGCCGCAGCCCGACTTCGCCTCCGACTGGCTGCTGGTCGTTGGCGAGAGCCTGCGGACGCCGAAGTTCCTGGTTTCGCAGCGCGTGGCGCTGGCGCGCCGTTTGCGCCGCAACTACCTGCACATGATGCTGATCCTGCTGCTCGCCTGGATCCTCAAACTGTCGACACCGAGCCTGATCGATCAGGCCGCGCCGGTCGGCTTTGTCGGCACATTGCGCGAGGCCGTAGGTGCCGCGGCGCTCGGTCCCATTCCGGGCGTGGCCATCGTCGCCGCGATTGCCCTCCTCTATGCCGGCCTGCTGGCGGCCGCCTTCCTGACGCCGGGCGACGACGGCGAACTTTCCTTCGGCGACGTCCACGTCTGAGCCCGATATCTGAACGAGATATCTGAGTTCGATGTCTCGCGACGGATGGCTGCAACGCAAACCTCGGCCGCGCGTTGTGATGGTCAGTCCGCGGCGGCGTCTTGAAGGGACCCATGATCCACCTAACGGCAACGAGGTCGCACGGCGCTGCGGTCGCCTTTTCGCTGGCAATTCTCGTCCTGGCGTCGGCGGCAAGCGATGCGCTGGCCGCGCAGCCGGCCGGTCACGCCTCTGGCATGGGCGGCTCGGCCGAAGGGCTGTTCGTTGCCGAGATCGTCCTCCTGCTTCTGGTCGGGCGCGGCCTCGGCGAGATCTTCCAGCGCTATCGCCAGCCGGCGATCATGGGCCAGCTGATCGGCGGCATCCTGCTCGGGCCGTCGCTGTTCGGCTGGCTCTGGCCCGACGCCCAGCATCTGATCTTTTCCACCGATCCCGCGCAGAAAAGCATGATCGATGCCGTCTCGCAGCTCGGCATTCTGCTCCTCTTGCTGCTGACCGGCATGGAGACGGATTTGCGCCTCGTGCGGCGGGTGGGTGCCGCCTGCTTCTCGATCTCGATCACCGGCGTCGTCCTGCCCTTTGCCTGCGGCTTCGCGCTGGCGCAGGTGCTGCCGGATTCCCTTCTGCCCGAGCCGACCGAGCGCATCGTCGCCGGACTGTTCCTCGGCACCGCGCTGTCGATCTCCTCGGTCAAGATCGTCGCCATGGTGGTGCGCGAGATGAACTTCATGCGCCGCAATCTCGGCCAGATCATCGTTTCCTCCGCCATCATCGAGGACACGATCGGCTGGCTGGTCATCGCCGTCACCTTCGGCATCGCCACCAATGGCAGCCTGCAGGTGCTGCCATTGGTGCTGACGGTCGCCGAAGTGGCGCTGTTCATGCTGTTCTCCTTCACCATCGGCCGCCGCCTGGTGTTCACGCTGATCCGCTGGAGCAACGACAGCTTCCGCAGCGAATACGCCGTCATATCGGTCATCCTCATCATCATGGGGGTGATGGCGCTGATCACCAATCTGATCGGCGTGCACACCGTGCTCGGCGCCTTCGTCGCCGGCATACTGGTCGGGGAATCGCCGATCCTGTCCGACCACATAGAGGGCCAGTTGCGCGGCGTCATCACGGCGCTGTTCATGCCGGTGTTCTTCGGCATGGCCGGCCTGTCCGCCGACCTCACCGTGCTTGCCGACCCCACGCTGGCGCTGCTGACGCTGGCGCTGGTGCTGATCGCCAGCATCGGCAAATTCTCGGGCGCCTTCCTCGGCGGCCGGCTGTCCGGCATGTCGCTGAAGGAGGCCACCGCCGTCGGCAGCGCCATGAACGCGCGCGGCTCGACCGAGGTCATCGTCGCCTCGATCGGCCTGTCGATGAACATCCTGTCCCACAATCTGTTCACGATGATCGTCACCATGGCCGTCATCACCACGCTGGCCATGCCGCCAATGCTGCGCTGGGCGCTCGGCCGGCTGCCGGTCGGCAATGCGGAAAAGCAGCGCGTCGACCGCGAACTGCTGGACGAGCGCGGCTTCGTCTCCAAGCTGGAGCGGTTGCTGCTGCTCGTCGACGACAGCCCGGTCGGCAAGTTCACCGCCTATCTCGCCGGTCTCGTCGGCGGCGGCAGCGGCATGCCGACCACGCTGCTCCACCTCGAGGGCGGGGAACTGCCCGGCCCTGTCCGCGACAAAGGTCCCGAGCAGGCTTCGCGGCAGGTCAAGAAGGGGGCCGCCAGAAGCGCCAGGGCCGTCCGCAAGGCCGAAGATACGCCGGTCGACAAGGTCCACCTGACAGCCCGCACCGAGCTTGAAGCCACCACCGAAACGATCGCCGCCGAAGCCCGCAAGGGCTACGGCCTGCTGCTGGTCGGGCTGGACAACGCGATGACCGACAAAGGCACCTTCAGCGGTACGCTGAAGGATATCACCAGCGGTTTCGACGGCCCGCTCTGCCTGGTGCTGAATGGCGCCAAATCCAGCGGCAAGATGCCGTTGCTGCGCGCCGGCGCGACCATCCTGGTTCCCGTCAATGGCACCGAGGTGGCGCGGCGCGCGGCCGATTTCGCGCTCGCCTTGGCGCGGCCGCACCGGGCTCGCGTGAAAGCCCTCTATGTCTCGCAGGCCCGCAAGGGCAGCCGGCCAAGCACGGTTTCGCACCGCCGCGAGGAGGCCGTGCTCAAGGATGTCGCCGATCTCGCCGACCGCTATGGCGTCGCCGTCGAGACCGCGATCAGGACGCGCGCCACGCCAGACAGGGCGATCGCCAGGGAGGTGACCAAGGGCGCCGCCATGGTGGTGATGGGCGTCACCCAGCGGCCAGGCGACGAGCTGTTCTTCGGCGACACGGCGACCGCGGTGCTGGCGGCCGTCGCCTGCCCGGTCGTGCTTCTGGCCAGCGACCGCGTCAGGCGAACGGAGGCCGGCGCCGAGGAGGCCGAGACCGGCGCCTGATGCCCTGCGGTGCTACAGCCCGAAGAACTGCCGCCCGATCATATAGCCCAGCGCCGCCGCGACGAGCGGAAACAGCGTCGGCGCGACCTTGCCGAAGAAGGAGACGCTCGTGTCCTTGGGCGGGACATAGCGTCCATTGCCGAGATTCTTGGTCATTGCGTATCCCGAACCGATAATTAGCGGACGCTTATTGACGCATGGCCGCATTAACGGGTTGCAAAGAAATTCGATCGAATAGCCGACCATTGCGCGGTGCCCACAGCCATTTGTCGCCGATCTCGGCGCAGGCCGCACCGGCTACAGACAAGGCGCCGGTCCTTCGGCTAGAGTTTCGCCAGACGCGTCACCAGGGGAAGAACCGAGATGAGCGAAGCCAGTTCAACGCCGGCCGGGCAACCCAGACCGCTCGCCGAGATCGCCAGCTACCACGCCCATATCTACTATGCCGGGCAGGCCGAGCGGCAGCATGCCGAATGGCTGCGCCAGCGCATCGCCGAACGTTTCCGCGTGCGCCTCGGCAACTGGCACGACGGACCAGTCGGCCCGCACGGGCAGGCCATGTACCAGGTCTCCTTCGCCACAGAAATTTTCGCCACGCTGGTGCCCTGGCTGATGCTGAACCACCGGGGCTTGAGCATCCTCATCCACCCCAACACCACCAACCCCAAGCGCGACCACCTGGTCGACCCGATCTGGATCGGCCGGCCGTTGGAAGTGCATGGGGAGGTGCTTGGCGAGGAGCATGAGGCGGAAGAGGCGCTGGAGGTGAATACGGAGCCGACGCTGGGGGCGTGAGGGGCGCCGCGATGAGAAGGCCGTTTGGCCCTCTCGCGGGTTTGATAACCCATGGGGAATGACAGGATGAAATCCATGGCCGCCGAAACCTTGTCCTATCTGTCATCCGCGCTGCTCGACCGCCTGTCGATCTCGACAGTCGACATGGTCGACGAGATCGAACGCCAGATCGTCGGCCAGCGGCGCGGCGAGGTCTGGTGCGCCCCGAAAGCGGTGGTGCTGCCGGGCGACGACCGCTACATCATGGCGACGCTCGGCGTTGCCTCCACGCCGCCCGTGCTGGCCACGAAATCGCTGGTCGTCAATCCGCGCAACGCCGGGCGCGGACTGCCCAGGCTGAATTCGCTGATCACGCTGCTCGACGCCGAAACGGGCCTGCCGCTTGCCCTGGTCGACGGCAATTGGGTGACGGAGAAACGCACGGCCGCCTTGAGCGCCGTCGCCGCCAGGCGCATGGCGAGCAGCGATGCGTCATCCCTGGCCTTCATCGGCTGCGGCGTGCAGGCGCGCGGCCACCTCGAAGCCTTCGCCGACCTCTTCCCCTTGCGCGAAATCCGCGCCTACGGCCGCGGCACGGCCAATCGCGACGCGCTGTGCCAGATGGCACGCTCGCGAGGGCTGCAAGCAATCCCATGCGACACGGCAAGGGAAGCGGTCGAAGGCGCCGACATGGTGGTGACGACGGTGACCCTGGTGCCCAGGCCCGCGCCATTCCTCGATGCGAACTGGCTGAAGCCGGGAAGCTTCACCGTGATGACCGACCAGGCCCTGCCCTGGCTGCCCGAAACGATGCCCCGTTTCGACCGCATCATCGTCGACGACCTGGAGCAGGAGAGAAATATGGCCAAGCCCATGATCGACCCCGGCCTGGTCGCCGGCGACCTGACGGGTTTGGTCTGCGGTGATTTTGCGGGCCGGGAGGGGCCGGGCGAGACCACGGCGTTTGTTTTCCGGGGGCTGGCGGTGGGGGATCTGGCGGTGGCAGCGCTGGCGTATCTGCGGGCGCAGGCGGCTGGGGCGCTTGGGGCGTAGGGCAAGGTCGGGAACGGCGGGAACGGGCGCGACGTCGGCGCGCTGGAAGACCTGATCCGCTGCCAGCTGGTGCCGGAGAATGACCGGATAACCCTGAGCCTAGAAGCGGGCACTCTGGCCGCTTTGGCAGAGAAGGATGCAGATCTAGTAGGCCAGGCGGGTTGTTGCGATCGATGCTCGAAGGCGCGGCGGGGCATGGGATATCGGTGAGCAAGCGGGGGATCGAGGAGGGTATTGGCGCGATCACGGCGACCTGAGGGAGAGACAGACGTTTTTGTTGTGACGTGAGCGGATGGCTGCGGGCGCGGCTCGATGTCAGGCGCGCCCCCATCGTCGTGTGCCGCAGTGATCTGGAGCTCAGCAAGGATCAATCCCCCTGTGCCCAAGGCCTCGGCCTCGAAACCGGCCGTTTGTTGAGGGGCAGTCCAACTCAATGCGAACGGCCACTCTGTGCGGTTAAAATCGTCTCGAAGAACGATAGTGCGTGGCGCATTGCCGCGCCCTGCCCAGATCAGAAATCTCGCGCGAAAATACGTATTCTCTCGTTTCCAGTTTGACTTATCCGCGATAGGATCACTGGCGTGTGCCAGCAGGACAGCGGCGATGCGACCTATTTCGAGTTTGAGCGATTGCAGTTAGAATGAAGAACGAAAACGTCGTCCAAAAGATTTGGGCTCTGTGCCATATCCTTCGTGGAGATGGAATTAGCTATCATCAATATGTATCTGAACTAACCTACCTCCTCTTCCTTAAGATTGCAGAAGAAAATGAGATTGAGAAACTTCTTCCTATAAATTATCGTTGGCAAGACCTTGTCAATCATCCAAAGGAGGGACTTCTAGGTTTCTATCAAGAAATGTTGACCCATCTTGGCGCTAGCGCTGAGAGTGAGGTCATCCGGTCAATTTACGCCTTTCCAACTACTGTTTTCTCTCATTCGGAAAATCTCCACGCCGTTATTGACGGGATCGCGAAAATCGCTTGGCATGACGTTAGCGGTGACCGATTTGGTGAGATATACGAAGGGCTAATCGAGAAAAGCTCTCAGGATGTTCGATCTGGCGCGGGGCAGTATTTTACTCCGCGCGCGCTCGTAAATTCTATGATCAGGGTATCGAAGCCTGGTTTAGGTGACCGGATCCAAGATCCAGCTGTCGGGAGCGGCGGGTTTTTGATCTCCGCAGACCGCTTCATTCGCTCAAATTGTTCGGAACAATCCTATCGGGAAAATCCCCCGAAATATCAGGGGGTCGAGATTGAAAAAAATACCCGCAGAATATGTTTGATGAACACGTTCCTGAACGGTCTGGATGCTGAAATTATACACGGAGACGCGTTGACTGAAGACGGTCGCGAGCTGGGCGCAGCAAGCCTAGTGCTGGCGAACCCGCCGTTTGGGAGCAAGGCAGGAAGCCGGCGGGCACTACGAGCGGATTTCCCCTACCGCAATACGAACAAGCAGCTGGCATTTCTTCAGCATATCTATCTGACCCTCAACGATGGCGGTCGGGCTGCGGTCGTGCTTCCCGACAATGTGTTGTTCGAAGATGGGGCCGGCAGGTCCGTACGCCAGGACCTGATGGCTAGGTGTAGCTTGCACACGATCCTCCGGCTTCCCAAGGGCATCTTTCCTGGAGCGGGGGTCAAGACCAACGTGCTCTTTTTCCGCAAGCAGGCCGGGGTCGCGACGGACGGCGTCTGGTTCTACGACCTGCGCACCAACATGCCGGCATTTGGCAAAACAAATGCGCTGACCGACTCCCATTTTGAAGAATTCGAGCACCTGTACGGCGCTGATACTGGAGGTGCCACACAGCGCCGGGAACAAGGCGAGAGTGGCAGATGGCGCAGGCTTTCGCGGGACGCCATTGCAGAGCGCGGTGATAATCTCAACTGGCTATGGCTCCGTGACGAGAGCAGTGATCAAGACGACGAGATGCAGGATCCCAATGAAATCCTTATCGCAATAATCGGCCACTTGCGTTCAGCGCTGGGCGAGATCGATGCCCTGAGCTCGGAAGTTGAAGCAGAAGACCTTCAGCCTAAGCACGCTTCATGAGCATGCCTTCCCGAGCGATGTCCAATGAACCAAGTTCCCAGCGTTTTGCACGTGCAGCTGTTCGGCGCGGGATGGTGATAGCCAGAATTTCTTTGCCGGGGGGCACGTTGAGGCGGGAACACTGGCGCCATGAATGAGCTTCCAGCCGGATGGGCTCGAGCGAGGCTAGGCGACATCGGCGTTTTGCATACAGGACAGTCACCGAGCGCTGACACCGTCAACCAGGAGGGGCGGGGAACCAGCTATGTAACCGGACCTGAGCAGTGGGATGGTAGCGCGTTCCACAAGCCGAAATGGACGACCGACCCCAAGCGGGTGGTTCCCGAAGGCTGCATCTTTATCACGGTTAAGGGCGCCGGCGTGGGCAAAACCTTCCCGGGCATTCCCGCCGCGATCGGGCGAGATATCTATGCCTATCAACCCAGCGCTGAACTAGACTTTCAATTCATTCTAAGGACGATCGCCTACCGTGCAGAAGAGATCATCGAGAACGCCCACGGCGACATCCCGGGACTTTCAAAGCACCATATCGAAGGCTATTCGGCCGCCATCCCGCCAGTGTCCGAGCAACGCCGGATTGTGGCGCGGCTCGATGAACTGAGCTCGCGCGTTGACCTCTCGCGCAGCGAACTGCAAAAGATTTCACCGTTGGTCGAGTATTACAAGCTCAACCTCCTGCGGTCTGCCTTCCGGGGCGAACTTACGGCAGGGTTTCGCAAGCAGCAAGTGCTCGAGCCCGTGGAGCAACTTCTCGCGAGAATTGACGAGCCCGAGCAGACGCGTGGCGGGCGCCATGCGACGAATGAAATCATCGAAGGCAGAGGTGGTATCTCGATCAATAATCCCGGCACGGTCCTCCCTACTGGATGGGACTGGGTTCCTCTCCTGCGAGTGGCGCGCCAAGAGACCGGGCACACACCAAGTCGTTCCCATCCCGAATGGTGGGGCGGCGATGTACCATGGATCGGCATTCCTGACGCCAATCGGCATCATGGGAGCACGATCGATGACACAATCCAGAAAATCAACGACACAGGACTATCCAATTCCTCCGCGCGACTACTTCCGGCGGGTACTGTCATTCTTTCCCGCACGGCGTCGGTCGGATATGTCGCGATCATGGGCCGCGAGATGGCCACGAGCCAAGACTTCGCTACCTGGTCCTGCACCGATGCCGTCGATCCCAAATACCTTATGTACGCCTTGCTTTCCGAAGGTGATGACATTCGCAATTTTGGACGAGGAACTACCCACACGACCATATATTTCCCTGAGATCAGGGCCTTCAACATTAAGCTCGCCCCGCTCGAGGAGCAGCGGGAAATCGTACGACAGATCGAGGACGCATTCTCTAGGGTCAGCCACCTCGCTCGCGAGGTGGAACGCTCCTTGTGGCTCGTCGGTCGAGCGGAGCAGCGCATCCTCGCCAAGGCTTTCACAGGACAGCTGGTCGAACAGGATGTCGGCGAGGAACCGGCAGACAAAATGCTGGATCGTATACGAGAGACGAGTACCATCTCCGTCATGGAAGTGCGTCCAAAGCGCCCGAGAGCGAAGACAGTGAAAACGGATCCAAAGCAGGTACTTTTGACCGACAGCGCCAATTGGCCGGAGAAGGGGCTGGCATTCGAGGCGATCGTCCAACGCGTGGTGTTGCCCTACGGCGCGGTACGCGATGCCCTCTTTGAGCTTCTGAGCGGTAAAGCTCCCGAGTTGGTGCAGGTGTTCGACAAGGATGAAGGTCGCATGCTCCTTAAGAGGGTGGCGCGATGAGGCTGAGGCTGCTCAAGATAGAGCGATCGGGAACCGGCGGCGGGCTCTTTGACGGCACGGAGGTCTGGTTTGGCCGCGGCAATGACGGTAAGGATGGCGAACCACTTGCGCCGCTTTGTATGATTGGCCCGAACGGATCGGGCAAATCTCAGTTCCTCCAACTGATCGCAGAAATTTTCCAGGCAGCATGGCATGAGCACGCGCCTACGGAGGAGCGACGCAGCGCTAACGACGCGGTACTCTTTGACCTCGAATACATGATCAAACCCGCTCACGGGGACGATCATGAGACCGTGCGTCTCGTTAGGGCGCTGAAGGGCAAGAAGCCGGGACCGATTGAACTTATCCGTGCCGACGGACAGATCATAAGATCAAAAGAACCAGCGTTCGGTCAGTTTCTGCCGTCTTTGATCGTTGGGTATACGTCTGGAGACAATGAAACCTTAAGCTTACCCTTTCTCGCCAGCCGAAGCGGATACGCTGGCGATGTCGCAACTGCAGCACTCAAAGGAAATGCAAAGGCGATTCCGGATAACAAGTTGATGCTTATCGACTATGGCACCAACCTTGAGGTCCTGTTCTCCAATCTCATGCTGGGTTCGACCCACATTAGAAAGGAGCTTCTGCGACACGCCCGCCTGGGCGATCTTGCCTCCTGCCGATGTATCGTGCGCCTTGCGCATTCCGCCGTTCCCAAAATCCCGAAATCCAAGAGGCGCACCTTGGCGCGCAAGGGTATCCAGCTTACCGACGAACTTGAGACCGTTATCGCTCATCTCCAGCGCACCGCAACCTGCTGGCACGTCAACGAGAAAACGGAGACTTACACATTCGATTTTCTGATCACGGACGCGACCCGAGAGGCATTCGCCCACTTCTGGGATGAGGCCTTCACGCTTTACCGGTCTCTGCACAAGCTTGCCCTACTGAACGATCTAGCCATCCCGCGCACCGCACGACGCCGGTTCGACAAAGCCGTGAAGGAACGACGATTTGCCTCCAGACTGCCCGAGCCGCAACAGGAGGACATGGTCTTCAGCTTCGAGGAAGTCCGCTTCTGGCCCGAGGGACATAAGTCGGGCGCCGTTGACTATGTCTCCCTCTCTGACGGTGAGCATCAGCAAGCGCTGATCCTAGGCACCTATGCCATGATCGCTGACACGAACGCGATTTTCCTGCTCGACGAGCCTGAATCGCATTTTAACCCGAAATGGCGCGTAGAATTCGTTCAACAATTAATGAAAATGGTGGGAAGTCGCGGCAATCAGGAATTCCTGCTCACGACCCATGCGCCGTTTGTACCTTCGGACATGCCGAGAGATCAGGTCATGATCTTCTCCAGAGATGAAGCATCAGGCAAGTTCAATGTCAAAGACCCGAAAATTGAGACCTTTGGAACAACTTTCGATCGCATTCTAGAAAGCTGTTTCGATATCCGCCCTCCCAATTCGCACATTGCCGAGAAAGAAATCGCGAAACTCTTGAAATCGGATGACATCGAAGAGATAGAAGATGGTTTTAGGGAGCTCGGGCCGTCTATCGGAAAAGCTCTTCTGGCGGATCATCTGCGAAAGCTGAAAAGCCAAGCCTAGAATGCTGTTTTCCTACCCGATTGAAGCATTGGGCGCCAATTGGCTGAACACCTCGGCTGTTGACGTGATGTTGGCGGGAATGGATGCGATTGACGCTAACGCCGAGCCCGAGAGCTGGCCGGAATGCCTGCCAGAGGGCCGGCGCGAGATTTTAGCACAGCGTACCGGTTTGAGATCAAAGCTTGCGAGTTTCTTGCTAAAATATTCTGAGCTACCCGCCCAAGAGCGGCCGCCCGTTCGCGCGGCAATCATGAGACAGACGGCCTTGCCGAACGTTTTCAACGATAACGCCTTTTGCCCGACCATCGATACCCTCCCGCTTTCAATCAGAGCGCCCGCGCGCGCGCTGGCAGTATATCTCTTCGGTCAGCTAGCTAGTATCAAAGAGGGGAATGGCTTCCTTCGGGACAATCAGTACGGCACTATTTACGCTGCTAACATTAGGCAGTGTCCGTTTTGCGGCCTGAATTACTTTCGGGCTCCCGGTGCACCACGTCATGCACTCGACCATCTGTTGCCGATTTCGATATATCCGTTTGCCGCTGCCGACCTACGCAACCTCCCACCAGCGTGCGACGAATGCAATTCGACGTACAAAGGCAGTACCGACATCCTCACAGGAGGTGGCGGACTGAGGCGCCGCTGCTCAGATCCGTACCTCGGGCCTACCTACCGTATCACGCTAGAGGGGAGCGAATTTTTCATCGGCAATGAGGTTGGGGGCTATACCTTGCCGCGCTGGAATATCAATATTGTGGGCGACGAGCTGGATAGAGCTGAAACATGGAATAGCGTTTATCAAATCAAGCTCAGATATTCACGAGACGTTCTTGATGCTGACTTCCTCTCTTGGATTGGCCACTACAGCAAGTGGTTCTTGGTTGAAAAGGGAAGAGATCAAACTGCTGATCAAGTAGCAGCGGAGGTCCCACGATACATCGAAGGCGTAGTTCAAGACGGGTATGCAGACCGTGCGTTTTTAAAGGCGGAAGCCTTCCGACTACTAGATCGGTCCTGCAACGATCCAGAGATTGGCGAAGACGTCAGGCAGTGGCTTTGGAATTTCGTCGAGTATTCTAATTAGAATCGCGTTCCAAGGATTGTCCGCTCCAGGGGGTACTGCAAAACCCGCCGGTCCGCTAACGGCACTACCAAGATGTGTGAGACCTGACGCAAGCCGACAGCCCCTCACCCCCCAGCCAATCTCGGCAACAAAAATATCTCCGCCCCCGGCGGCAACTCCTTCGACCACGTATCCCGATAAATCGTCCCGTCGATCGCCACCGCGATCCCGCGGTCGATCCACGGCTCCAGGCCGGGATACTGTTCAGCCAGTTTCCTGAACAGCTCCCTTATGTCCTTGGCCTCGACCTCGACCTTGCTTCTGCCTCCGGCGACCTGGCCAAGCGCGCCCCAGAGGGTGACTTCGACCATCGCCGCTTGCCCTGCCCTAGCCTTCCCGTTCCGCCTCGATCGCCGCCAGGATGCGGGGCGGCGACATCGGGATGTGGGTCATGCGCACGCCCGCCGCGTTCGAGACCGCGTTGGCGATCGCCGCCAGCGGCGGCACGATCGAGGTTTCGCCGACGCCGCGCACGCCATAGGGGTGGTTGGGGTTGGGGATTTCCAGGATCTGCGTGTCGATCATCGGCAGGTCGGAGCAGACCGGGATGCGGTAGTCGAGGAAGCCGGCGTTCTGCAGCCGGCCGTCCTTGCCGTAAATATACTCCTCGTTGAGCGCCCAGCCTATGCCTTGCGCCGCACCGCCCTGGTACTGGCCCTCGACATAGGTCGGGTGCACCGCCTTGCCGGCATCCTGCACCACCGTGTAGCGGATCACCCTGGTCGAACCCGTCTCGGGGTCGACCTCGACGTCGCATATATGGGTGGCGAAGGAGACGCCGGCGCCGTCGGCGACGAGCTCGCTGTGGCCGGCGATCGGCCCGCCGGTCTTGCCGGATTGCGCCGCGATCTCCTTCAGCGACAGCTTGCCGAGATTGCCGTGCTTCTCGCCCTTGGCGACCGCGTGGCCCTGTTCCCAGACCACGTCGTCGACCGAGATATCCCACATCTGCGCGGCGCGCTCGCGCAGGATTTTTATCGCGTTGCGGGCGGCCGAGATCGTCGCCATCGAGGACGAGAAGGTGCCGCGGCTGCCGTCGGTCATGTCGTTGTAGCCGAGGCTCGACGTGTCGGCGACGATGGCCTTGACCTGCTCATAGGCGATGCCGAGCTCCTCCGCCGCCACCAGCGACAGCGAGGCGCGGGACCCGCCGACATCGACCGTGCCGACGGCGAGCGAGACCGAGCCGTCCATGCCGATGTTCAGGTCGGTGCAGGTCTGGCCGCCGAAATTGAACCAGAAGCCGCAGGCCATGCCGCGCCCCTGGTTTGCCTTGAGCGGCGCCTTCATGTGCGCGTGGTTCTTCACCGCTTCCAGCGTCGGGCCGATGCCGATCGGCCCGTAGACCGGGCCGTAGGACGACCGCGTGCCTTCCTGGGCGGCGTTCCTGATGCGGAACTCGACCGGATCCATGCCGAGCTCCTTGGCGAGCTCGTCGACGGTGCTTTCCACCGCGAAGGCCGCCATCGGCGCCGACGGCGCGCGGTAGGCGGCGGTCTTCGGCCGGTTGACCAGCACTTCGAAGCCCACCGTCTTGACGTTGTCGAGCCTGTAGCAGGCGAACGCCGTCATGGCGCCGATCTCGGCCCAGGTGCCGGCATAGGGGCCGCTTGTGTAACGCAGCGTCGCTTCGGCCGCCGTGATCGTGCCGTCCTTGCGGGCGCCGATCTTGACGTCGATCGAGGTGGCGCTGGTCGGGCCCGAGGCGCGGAACACCTCGTCGCGGGTCATCACCAGCTTCACCGGGCGTCCGGCCTTGCGCGACAGAGCGAGCGCCACCGGCTCGGCCCAGACATGGGTCTTGCCGCCGAAACCGCCGCCGATCTCCGAGGAGGTGACGCGCAGCTTCGAGGCTTCCATGCCGAGCAGCTGCGCGCAGTGCTGGCGGTAGACGAAATGGCCCTGCGTGCAGACCCAGAGGTCGGCGGTGCCGTCGGTGCTGACATTGGCCACGCAGGCATGCGGCTCGATATAGCCCTGGTGCGTCTGCTCGGTCTTGAACGAGCGCTCGACGATGAAATCGGCGTGGCCGAAACCCTGATGGACGTCGCCATGGCCGAACTGCGAGCGCTTGGTCACGTTGGACGCCTTGACCGGCTTTTCCTCCAGCCCCTCGGTGAAGATCGCGTCGTTGATCAGGGGGGCGTGGTGCTGCATCGCCTCGTCGACATCGGTGACATGCGGCAGCACCTCATAGTCGACCACGATCAGCTTCAGCGCCTGCCTGGCCGTGTGGGCATCGATCGCGGCGACGGCTGCCACCGCATGGCCGTCATAGAGCGCCTTGGTGCGCGCCATGCAATTGTCGAGGATGTCGTACATGGCGGCATCGCCATCGGTGAGATCAGGCAGGTCGGCAGCGGTGATCACCGCCTTCACGCCGGCAAGCGCTTCCGCCTTCGAAGTGTCGATCTTCCGGATTTTCGCATGCGCGTGTGGGCTGCGCAGCACGCGGCCGACCAGCTGGCCGGCCATGTTGAAGTCGGCGCCATAGCGGGCGCGGCCGGTCACCTTGTCGACACCGTCGGGACGGATCGGGCGCGTGCCGACGGAAGCGAATTTACGCCCTGAAAAACGCGGATCGAAATTCATCTCAGGCTCCCTTCATTACGGTGGCGGCATCCTGGACGGCGCGCACGATCTTGTCGTAGCCGGTGCAGCGGCAGAGGTTTCCGGCAAGCCCGAAGCGGATTTCCTCCTCGGTCGGGTCGGGGTTTTTCGCCAGCAGGTCCTTCGCCGCGATCAGGAAGCCGGGCGTGCAGATGCCGCATTGCAGTGCGGCGTGCTCCAAAAACTTCTGCTGCAGCGGGTGCAGCTTGTCGCCATGCGCCATGCCCTCGACGGTCTCGATGCGGCGGCCTTCCGCTTCCGCGCCGAGCACCAGGCACGAACACACCAGCCGGTCGTCGACGATGACGCTGCAGGCGCCGCAGTCGCCGGTGCCGCAGCCTTCCTTCGCACCGGTCAGCCCGAGCCGGTCGCGCAGCACGTCGAGCAGCGTCTCGTCGGGCTGGCAGAGATATTCGACGCTGTCGCCGTTGATTGTGGTTGAAACAGCTACACCAGCCATCATTTGCCTCCTGCACGTGCATAGGCGGTCTGTGCGGCCCGTTTGGCCAACACGCCCGCAACCTTGCGCCTGAACTCGATTGTGCCTCGCTTGTCGTCGATGGGCCGGCAGGTCCCGGCGCAGACCTTGGCGAGCCGCTCCAGCGCTGCTTCGTCGAGCTTGCGGCCGATCAGGGCCTCGGCCCCTTCTTCGACCAAAAGCACGGTCGGCGCGGCGGCGCCGATCGCCACGCGGGCCGCCGTCACGACGCCGGCTTCGTCCAGCGTCAGGTTCACGCCGGCGCTGACCACGGCGATGTCCATCTCCGTGCGCGGAATGAACCTGAGATACGCATCGGCCGAGCGCGGCGCGCGCTTGCCGAGCAGGATCGCCTCGATGATCTCGCCCTTGGCGAGCGATGTCCGGCCCGGCGCGGTCGGCACGGTCTCGACGGCGATGGTGCGCTTGCCCGACGGTCCGACGACCACGGCCTTGGCGCCCGCCGCCACCAGCGCCGGCACGCTGTCGGCCGCCGGCGAGGCGTTGCAGAGATTGCCAACGATCGTGCAGCGTCCCTGCACCTGCTTCGAGCCGATCAGCTTCGCAGCTTCGACGACGCCTGGCCAAGCCTTCTTGAGCGCGGCGTTCTCGCCCAGCACGGCGCAAGGCACGGCGGCACCGATGCTGAAGCCGTCGGCGGTTTCCCTGATGTCGCGCAAGCCGGCGATCGACTTGATGTCGATGATCAGTTCGGGTTCGACAAAGCCGCCCTTCATCCTCACCAGAAGGTCACTGCCTCCGGCAAGGATGGCGGCCGGGCCGGCCGATCCGGCCAGTTGGCCGACGGCGTCTTCGATTGAAAGCGGACGTATGTAACGCATCGTCTCCCCTTGGTATGGCGATTTCAGCGACCGTTATAAACAATCGCCTCATAATGACCATCCGTTTCCCGGGCCGAGGCGATTGGGCCAGGTGCGGCAAAATGCGGTCCACCTGAACGGAAGTCCGCCCAGGGAAGCATAGGTGCAGGGCCGCATTAAGGCTTGACCGGATGATGCCGCGCGTCAATCCTTCGCTCCAAGGGAGGAGTTTCCATGCGACGTCTCTTGGCTGTGCCTTGCGCCGTGATGCTGGCCGCGCCGGCTGGCGCCGCGACGCTCTATTACGGCTCCAGGGTCGGAATGGAGCTTACCATCGTCAAAAAGGCGGGCATCGGCTCCACGCACGCCAGCATCCTGGCCAGACACAGCAGGCCGAACGCCCGCGTCTACTGCCGCGAATATGCCCACGACTTCACCGAGGCGTGCGTCGACGCGGAGATGACGGTGCCCCTGCACTTTGAAATCACCGCCAACTGCAAGACCGGCGAGTTCACCACCTTCTATGGCGCCAAGATGCTGTTCCAGGGCCGCAACAAGGGCACCGATGTGACGACCGATTACCGGATCACCGCCGTCGACGAAAAAGTGGTGCTCGATGGTTCGGGCGCCTCGGGCTACGACTACACGCTCGACCAGTTCAAGGCGCTCTGCCCCAACCGCGTGCGGTAGGCCCTCGCCAGGGGCTTGCCGCGCTTCTGGCCCGCCGAAGCCCGGAACTTGGACCGTGGCAGGCACGGCCGTTTATCGCTAGCACGGGACCGCAGTGGAGGCGAAAAACCATGACCCTGACCAATCGCGACATCGTCGAACTGACCGAGTGGCGGCGCAAGCTGCACCGGCAGCCGGAAATCTCGAACGAGGAGGAGAAGACGGCGAAAGAGGTCGTCGCCTTCCTCGCCGACACCGGGCCGGACAAGGTGCTGACCGGCCTCGGCGGCCACGGCGTTGCGGCCATCTACGACAGCGGCAAAAACGGACCAACCGTCCTGTTTCGTTCGGAACTCGATGCACTGCCGATCGAGGAACTGTCCGGCGTGCCGCATGCATCGCAGGTGCCGGGCAAGTCGCATATGTGCGGCCATGACGGACACACCGCCATACTGGCCTCGCTTGGCCGCCAGTTCGGCCGGGAGCGGCCGGCCAGCGGCCGCGTCGTGCTGATGTTCCAGCCGGCGGAGGAAACCGGCAATGGCGCGGCCGGTGTGGTCGCCGATCCGCGCTTCGGTCAGATCGCGCCGGATTTCGCCTTCTCGCTGCACAATCTGCCCGGCGTGCCGTTCGGCGAGGTCAGGCTCAAACCCGGCGTGGTCAACTGCGCCTCGCGCGGCATGCGCATCGTGCTGGAGGGCAAGACAGCGCACTCCTCCATGCCCGAGACCGGAACCTCGCCCATGCTCGCGATCAGCGAGCTGATGCCGGCTCTGCCCGCGCTCGGCCGCGCAACCTTCGCCGACGATGATTTCTCAATGGTCACCGTCCCCCATGCGCGGATGGGCGAAGCCGTGTTCGGCATCGCGCCCGGCCACGCCGAGGTCTGGGCGACGCTGCGCACCCGCCGCGACGAGCGCATGGCCGATCTCTGCGCCGCCGCTGAAGCGCTGGTCACCGAGATCGCCGGCCGGCACGGCCTCTCCGCCAGTTGGGATTATCACGAGATCTTCGTCGCCAGCGTCAACGCGCCCGACGCGGTCGAGCATCTGCGGCGCGCGCTCGACGAAGAGAGCGTCGCGCATGGCGAGGAAGCCCTGCCGATGCGCGCCTCGGAAGATTTCGGCCTGTTCGGCCACAGCGCCTCGTCGGCGATGTTCTTCCTCGGCGCCGGCGAACGCCACCCGGCGCTGCACAACCCCGACTATGACTTTCCCGACGACCTGATCCCGATCGGCTCGAAGATTTTCATGAGGACAGCGCGCAACCTTCTCGGCTGATTTCAACGGAACCCGGCCAGCACCGTCGCCAGCACCGCCACGCCCTGCCGCAAGGCCTCGGCGTGGAGCCCGGCATAGCCCAGGATGAACCCCGCCAGGGCCGGCTGCGGCCCGGCCGGGTCGTAGAGCGGCAACACCGGATGGAGGCCGATCCCGGCGGCGTGCGCGGCCGTGACGATCGCCGCAACGCGCCCGGCGCCGACGCCGTTCACCCAGATGACGAGATGCAGCCCCGTGTCGGCGCCCTCGATGGTGACCGACGGGCCGAGATTGTCCGCCAGCGCCTTCAGCAGCAGCGCCCTTCGTTCGGCGTTCTTCCTGCGGATGGCGCGCACGTGGCGCTCATAGGCGCCGCCGGCCAGCATGTCGGCCAGCGCCTCCTGCTCCAGCAGCGGAGAGTGCCGGTCCGTCAGCCGCTTGGCGGCGCTGAAAGCCACGCGCAGGCCGGCGGGCACGACGAGATAGCCGAGCCGCAGCGTCGGCGACAGCGTCTTGGACAGCGTGCCGGCATAGATGACCGTGTCTGCGTCCAGCGTCTGCAGCGGCGGAATGGGTGCGATGTCGTAGCGGTATTCGCCGTCGTAATCGTCTTCGATGATGTAGGCGCCTTCCCGCGCGGCCCAGGCCAGGAGCGCGCGCCGGCGCGTCGCCGACAGGATGCCGCCGAGCGGAAACTGGTGCGAGGGCGTTACATAGGCGAGCCGAGCCGGCGGCAGCGCGTCCGTCCTCAGCCCGTCGCGGTCGACGGCGACGGGCGAGGCAACTCCGCCCGCCGCCGCGAAGGCCTGGCGGGCAAGCAGGTAGCCGGGGTTCTCGATGACGAAACGGTCGCCGGCGTCGAGCAGCAGCCGGGCGCAGAGGTCGAGGCCCTGCTGCGAGCCGTTTACGATCACGATCCGGTCCGGCGTGCAGCTGATGCCGCGCGCCCGCCAGAGATAGCCTTGCAGCGCGGCGCGCAGAGCGGCCGACCCCTGGGGATCGCCATAGGCCAGCCGCGCGCCGCGCCGCACGCTGGCCCTGTTCATGGCGCGCCGCCAGGCCAGCACCGGAAAGTCGGCGCCCGACAGGTCGCCATAGCGGAAGTCCGCGACCAGCGCCGGTTGCGCCAAGGCTGGCGCCGGCAGGGCAAGCAGGCGTTGCGCGAAGGCCGAGAGGTGCCGGGGCAAGGCCGCCATGGCGGGCTTCGGCGCCGCCGCGGCCCCCAACCCTTGCGCCACTTCCGCGCGCGCACCGGCCCGCGAGGCCAGGTAACCCTCGGCGATGAGCTGGCTGTAGGCCGCCGTCACGGTCGTGCGCGACGCCCCCCATTCGGCGGCGAAGACCCGCGTCGACGGCAAACGGTCGCCCGGCTGATAGGCGCCGCTGTGGATCTGTTCCTTGATCGCGGCGATGATGCGGCGCGCGGTTCCGTCGCCAGTCAACTGGACCACCTCAACTGGACCATCCAAACTCTTTAAAACTGGATATTCCAACAGGCCAGATTGTGTGGCATCTTCCCCTGCAATGCAAGGAGTTCGAAAATGTACACGCCGCCCGCCTTCCGCGACGACGACAAGGACAGCATCCTGGCGACGATCCGCGCCGCGCGGCTGGCCAACCTGGTCACCGCCACGGCGGACGGGCCGCTCGCCACCCCCCTGCCCCTCTTTCTCGACGAGACCGAGGGCGAGCATGGCGTCATCCATGGCCATATGGCCAGGGCCAACCCGCAGTGGCATGTTCCTGCGATTGGCGACGGGCTCGCCATCTTCATGGGGCCGAACGCCTATGTGACGCCGGCCTGGTATGCCACCAAGCAGGAAACCGGCAAGGTCGTGCCGACCTGGAACTACGCCGCGGTCCACGCCTATGGGCCGGTCGAGTTCTTCGACGATGCGGACAGGCTCCTGGAGGTCGTCACCCGGCTGACGAACCTGCATGAGGGCGCGCGCGCCGCGCCCTGGGCGGTGTCGGACGCGCCGCCCGACTTCATCCAGTCGCAGCTTCGCGGCATTGTCGGCCTGCGCATGCCGGTCGTCAGGCTCGAAGGCAAGCGCAAGATGAGCCAGAACCGCAACGCCGCCGACCGCGCCGGCGTGGCCGCCGGGCTGGCCGCGAGCGAGCGGCCGTCCGACCGCGAGGTCTCGGCCCTCATCCCGTCGTGAAGGCACGACGCCTCGCCTGATGCGGCGGCCCGCGTCAAGCGTCGATCCGGCCCGCGACCTATCGGCGTCCACCGCCGCCGCTGGAGTATCCGGCTTCCCTTGCCAGCACCAGTTCCGCGTCGTCGAGAACGTAGCTGGTATAACGGTAGTCGCGAATGAAGCTGATCCGGCCGTCGCGCCATTCCAGCCACATGAAATGATGCGGCTTCGGGGCGGCCCGGTCCTCGAACACCGCGATCACCTCGCGGCCCTCGACCCATGCCGGCCGGAACCACAAGCCGTCGCTCTTGGCATAGATCGTGAAGAACATGCCGACGTCGGCGGCGCCCGCGCGCGGCGGGTGCATGGACTGGTGGAGCTTCACATCATCGGCGAGCAGCGCGCGCAAGCCGTCCCAGTCGCGTTGGTTGAACAGATTGACGTAGCGCACGGTGGCCGCCGATGCGATGCGTGCATCGGGAAGCGGCTTGGCCTCGGCGTTGATCCGCCGAAGCCGGGCGCGGCCGCGCGCCAGATGCGCCTTCACCGCATCGACCGTGACGCCAAGCAAAGCGGCGATGTCGGCCAACGGTTCGTCGAGCACATCCTTGAGGATGATGACGCTGCGTTGCGGCACCGGAAGCTCCGCGAAGCGCGACACGGCGGTTTGCACGGCTTGCCTGCGCATCAGCATCTCCGCCGGGTCGGCCTCGTCGGCAATCTCAAGCGCCGCCTCGATGGGCTCCGCAGCGCGGATCGCGCGGCTGCGCAAAAGATCCAGCGCACGATTGTGGGCGATCCGGAACAGCCAGGGCCGGAGCTGCGGCACCTCGCGCAATTCGTCGAGCGCAACGAAGGCGCGCGCGAACGTGTCCTGCACGACATCCTCGCCGTCGATCACCGAGCCCATCAGCCGCGAGCAATAGCGGTGCAGCTCCGGCCGCAAGGCCGCCGCAAGGGCAAGCAGCCCTTCCTGCCGGTCGCGCTCCACGGGTCGCTTTCCGTCGCTCAAGGACCCTCCATGATCGTTACGCCCGCGTCGCCGCTGAGGCCGAAGACGACGCCCTCGGCATATTGCGGGTCTTCCAGCACGGAAACCACCCTGTCGCCGAACGCCCGGGGCGGCATCGGCGCGCCGAAACGGGTGACGAATTGTTCCGGCGTGATGCCCATCGAGCCGGCATAGGCGCCGGCGCCCGCATCGCCGATCCCGGTACCGAGGATCATCTGGCGGGGCAGGATCGCCTGAAAGCGTATGCCGAGGCCCTTCTCCTGCGCCACGCCATTGGCGTATTTGGCCATGAACCAGAGCATCCGCTTGGAGCCACCATAGCCGCCCGACATCTGCGACCCCGTGACGGCGGCACCGCTCGACCCGACCAACACCCGGCTGCCCGGCTTGAGCGGCAGGTTCAGCGCCGCCTGCAGCCAGTAGAGCCCGGCCTTGACGTCGGTCTCCCAGGTGACGGAGAAATCCTCCCACTTCAACTGGTCCAGCCGCCCCATCCGGGGCGTTGCACCGGCGTTCAGCACCACTATGTCAGGGCGGACCTCGCCAAGGATGCGATAGGCCGCGTCCTCGTCCGTGACATCGGCCGCGACGGTGGCGACCCCAAGCCGCGCACCGACCGCATCCAGCGCCTCGGCGCCGCGCGCGACCACGGTCACGCTGGCCCCCTGCTCGACCAGCGCTTCGACCAATCCGAGGCCGAGCCCCCGGCTGCCACCGGTGACCACAATCTTCTTATCCCTGAGGCTCATTGACCCTGCTCCAGTGTTTCACTGTAGCTAAGACTTTTGAGGGTCGGGAAAAGAGTCAGGGGTGAGCGAGATTTGGTGATGGTGTCTGGACATGACGCCGACGCGCAAAGCGATCGTTGAGCAGCAAGCGATTGCCAAAATGACCGCAACGGCAAAGGATACGTCGGGGCAGTTTTACGAATGCGTGTGGGTTCGGGTGAGATCATGTTCAGGCAAACAATCTTCGCCGTGGCGGCTGGCCTCTCGGTCCTGATGCTTCTTTGCACGCTTCCGAGCCATGCGGAGACGCTCCGTCTGAACGGATCCATGCATTGGGTGATCCTTGCGGCCACACCGGACCCGGACATCGCAATAGGCGTCGCCAGGAGCTACGGCGGGCTCACACAAGGGGCGCAGGTTTTTCAGGCGCGAAATGGCTCCTACACGGTGGTTACTGGTCCGATCAGTGCGCGAACCATTTCGGACGCCAAGGCACAGATTACGAAATGGGATCCATTGCCCGATGATGCCTATCTTTCGTCCGGATCCGAGTTCGAGCGAAAGATTTGGAGCTTTTCGTCGCCAGTTCTGGCAGGCGGTAACTACAAGGCCGGCGCGGCCACGAGCATCCGGTACCAGGACATTCGGGTTGATCTCAGTGTCGCGCCACATGGTGACATGTCGGTGCCGGTGGTCAGCGTCTGGGAGGGTGACAAGGCGGCCTTCAGCTTCGTCGGGTCAGACGAATATGCGATGCCTTCGGCTGTTCTCAGTGCCAATATTGTCTGGCTCGATAAAACGTCGAGCAAGCCACAGATTGTAATCACGACATTCACTGGCGGTGCCCATTGCTGCGTCAAAGCGGTTCTTATCGGAAAGACCCCCTCCAATACGTGGCAATTGGCCAAGGGAGAAGATCTCGACGGAGGCGGATACGGGCTTGAGGACGTCGACGGTGATGGCAATGCCGAACTGATCAATTCCGACAATCATTTCCTCTACGCTTTCAGCTCGTATGCGGACTCTTTTTCTCCGATCCGGATCAGCAAGTTTGTTGACGGCGGATTGATCGACGTCACGGATCGGCCGGCGATGCAGCATCGCTTAATTCAGCACGCGAACCAACTTGAGTATGCCGCCAGGCGACAACCAGATCTCTGGCATTCAAATGGCTTCCTGGCTGGATGGGTGGCTTCGAAGATTCTCGTGGAGCAGGGCGACCAGGCGTGGTCCCGCATGACGACGAGTTATACCGCTATCTCGGATTTTGGCCCTGAGACGTGCGCGAACGGTGGCGCGGTAGAAGGATGTCCGCCTGATCTGGTGCGGAAAATCCCTTTCCCCACGGCTCTGCTAAAACTTCTCAAGGAGTTGCGCTACACGCCACTCCCCAACGTCACGGATGGGCCTGGCAGCGCAGCGTCGACGCCGGCGGACTACAATGCAGCGCGGACGGCATTTGAAAGCATGCCGCTTGAAACACGCTACCAGTTCCAGATGCTGCTAGGCGTGGCCGGATACTGGCCTGCCGTGAGCAATGACAATTTTGGCAGACGCCTCTTCGAGGCGATCCAGAGCTTTCAAACGGACAATCACCTGCCTGTCACGGGTTCGCCGACGCAGGAAACGCAAGGCATTCTGGCACAGGCCGCTTCGCCATTGCTGCAGCAATGGGGCTGAAGGAGATTTCACACCCCGCGGCTGCCTCACGGCTTTGGGTTCCGGCCGGCATTGGACTGAGTCAGATTCCGACCAAATCGGGGTACAGCTTCGCTTCCAGCTCAGGGATCGCGATCTCCTTTGACTATTACCCCGGGAGCAACCTTTCAGCGAGTTATGACTCTCTCTTGAGGTATGCCGGACAGTATCAAATTGTCTACAAGGTGAAAAAATCCCGGTTCTTCGCCTTGAACTTCCTCGACAACAATCGGAACACCTATGCCAGATACGAGGCTGCGTTAGGGGGCCTCATCGGCTTCACGATCAGTTGGCAAGCCGATTCACCGCTTCACGGCGAGCGCCTTTCAACCGTGATGTCCGATCTGTTTCGAGCGAATGTCGAGCTGTTGCAAGAGCGCGTTCCGCCAAGCGCCTTGGTGGGAGCCGCCACCAGCGCCTCCGCCAATCCTCCGCCAGCGCCTTCGGTTGAACCGCCTCCCGCACCACAGCAAGCTGTCTCTCCACCTCCGCCCGAAGGAAATCGCACTGACCCAGCCGAAAGCCTCACTGGCGATACCGGATCCGGCTTCTTTGTGACGCCCTCGGGCCAGTTGGTGACGAACGAGCATGTGGTTCATGAATGCAAGACCATAGCGGTGCAGTTTCACAATGTGACGTTGCCAGCAAACCTGATAGCTCGTGACCCTGCAAACGATCTGGCTGTTCTCGACACGCACAATCCGGGCATGACCGCTGTTTCGATGCGTGAAAGCGCCCGGCTGGGTGAAGGGATCGCGGTGTTTGGGTTTCCGCTCAATGGCATCCTGTCCAGTGGCGGAAATTTCACCTTGGGAAATGTGACAGCGACGTCAGGCTTGGGCGATGACAGCAGGCATTTGCAGATTTCGGCGCCGGTCCAGCCCGGCAACAGTGGCGGGCCGCTTTTGGATCTGTCCGGCAATGTTGTCGGCATTGTTCAGGCCAAATTCAACGCGATCAGGATGGCTTCAGTAACCAATGACATCGCTGAAAATATCAATTTTGCGATAAAGTCTGAGATCATAACAAGCTTTCTGAAATCGAATGGCATTTCATATTCCGTCGGCGATCAATCGAGCGTGCTGAAGCCTGAAGACCTTGCAGATCGCGCCAAAGGTTTTACGGCTCTCGTTGTTTGCTTGAAGTAGGCTGATAGTTATTGAGGCGGCTTGGCTAGTATTCCTAGCGTCGGCGTCAGTGACTACCTCCTCCATATCGATCCCGACGATATCTCCTTCAGGACCAGGTGAAGCCGATATCTGCGGTCGAGACTGCGCAACCGAGAGGCACAACATTGCAAACGGCGATGTCTGTTTCTAGGTGCAGGCAGAGGCTGGTTGTACGGCCGGCATAGGGTGCATAGCAGCCATATGGCTTGGGGGCCGGCGGCGAACCAGCAGCTTCAAGGGCATGCCCAGTGGACGGTCCGCGGGACATGTGCTCCATGGGGCGGTGACGAAGTGGTGGGGAAGAAGTGAAGCGCGTTTTTCGATTGCTCGCCGCGGTGATCGTGGCGTCCGCAGTGAGCGGTTGCACCAGCATTTCCTACTACGCGCAATCGCTGGAGGGTCATGTTCGGATCATGGCCGCGCGCGAAGACGTTGGAAAATTGATCAAGGCCCCTTCGACCCCTGAGGCACTGCGCGCCAGGTTGACGTCGGCGAGCGCCATAAGGCGGTTCGCGACGGACGAGCTGGCATTGCCTGAAAACAGCAGCTACCACAGCTATGTCGACATCCACCGGGACGCCGTGACCTGGGCCGTTTTCGCCGCCCCGCAATTCTCGCTCACGCCAAAAACATGGTGCTTTCCGGTTTTCGGCTGCGTTCCGTACCGGGGTTACTTCGATCGGAAATCCGCGACGGAAAGCGCCGTCGCGCTTCATGAACAGGGGTTCGACGTCTACGTCACGGGCGTCACCGCATATTCCACACTGGGCTGGTCCAGTGACCCGCTGCTCAGCACCATGCTCCGTCAGGACGACACCTATCTCGCAAGCCTTATCTTTCATGAACTGGCGCATCAGCGCCTCTATGTGAACGGCGATTCCGCATTCAACGAGGCTTTCGCGGTGGCCGTCGAGACTACCGGCACAAGAAAGTGGCTCCGCGCAGCCGGCGATCGCGCCGGATTGCGCCGCTACGAAGCCGATCGCAAGCGCAGCGCCGATTTTGTCGCACTGGTATCGAAAACGCGCGACGAGTTGCGGCAGGTCTATGAAAGCTCCCGTGCCCCGGATGAGATGGCGGCCGCCAAGGCCGCCACGCTCGACAGGCTGCGGATGCGCTATCGGCAAATGCGCGACAAACGATGGGCCGGATACCGGGGATACGACGCCTGGTTCAATTCCCCGATCAACAACGCAAAGCTCGCCGCGACCGCCGTCTACGGCGAACAGGTTCCGGCGTTTCTTCGCCTGTTCGACCTGTGCTCCGGCGATTATCCGAGGTTCTATGCATCCGTTCGAAGGATCGCGAATTTGCCCGAACCGGCCCGTGCCGAAGCGCTCAAGGCCGCGAGGTCGTGTGATTGACTTGGATAACCACGGGGCTTGGCGTGCTCCGATCTCAGCCCGGGGCCGCGAGCGGATGGCTCAGGAGCAATTCCAGGAAAAGCGCGTAGCGCTTTCCCTAGGGAATTGCGTAAAAACAAAGAGTTAGAGCGGTTCGGCGATTCTATCAAACGCTGAACCGCTCTAAGTCTGGCTCGCCAGGAGTGACGTTCCGATGTCTGCGTCGAGCGCAAAACGCTGGCAATGCTCGCCGTCGGACTCATCGATGAAGCTCTCGATATGTTTGAAGCCGAGCTTCGCCAATATCCGCAGCGACGCGACATTGCGCGTCACCGCCTCGGCCGTCACCTGTTCCAGAGCCAGGGTTTCAAAAGCATAGCGAACGACTTCGCGCGCGGCCTCGTTGCCCAGTCCCTGCCCCCAATGCGCACGCGCCAGCACAAATCCCAATGCGGCCGCCTTGGCGTCGGTTGCGAAGGACAGGGTTATCGTCCCGATCACTTCCGATGCCCGGTCTATGGACCACTGGATCGCCTTGCCGTCGGCGAAGCGCTGACGCGAAAGCGCGAGCCATCGCGCGCCCGCGCTGATGTCGTCTGGAACGGGATCGCCGGCAAGGGAGGCGGATTCGACGTCCGTGGCGCGCGCGAACCATGCCGGGATATCCCGCTCGCCCGGCGCCCGAAGCACGAGCCTTGGTGTGGTGAGCCTGGGAACTGCTTTCATCGGAGGCATTTTCGACCCGGGGCGGCGCCAAATGCAACGGCGATGGCAGAAGCGGCGGCTGAGCGCCAAGGGCAACACTTAAACGAGGTAACTTGGTGTGGCCGCCATGGCAAAACCGATGGTGTTTGGCAAGTCGTAGTGTCGAACGGGCTTGGTCAAAAAGTCGGACGCTCCCGGCTTTATCGCCCATACGCACATGGTGACGTCTGCGTAGCCGCTGATGAAAACGATCGGAAGCCTAACGTCGGGAAATGCCCAGCGCATCGGCCTTGTCGGTTACGGTGGCGAGACGAACAGGATACAATGCTATTTGGCAGCAGCTGGTCGAGGAAAGCCTCACCGTCATGAAACCGATGAACGAAGAGCATCTTGCGGTTCTGCGCAGGCACATGGTCGAGATGATTGCGATCCATGCCGACCTTGCAAGCGAAGAACTCGGCAAGGCAACGCTCGATGAGCGGGTGATGGCATCGATGCAGCGGGTCCCGCGACATCTCTTCGTGCCCTCTGCGGTCGCGCCCTATGCCTACCAGGACATGCCGCTGCCGATCGGCTTCGATAAGACTGTGTCGCAGCCCTTCATGGTCGCTCTGATGACCGATCTCCTTACTCCCCAAGCGCACGAAACGGTGCTCGAGATCGGGACTGGCCTGGGCTATCAATCCGCCATCCTCGCTGAACTCGCAGGACAAGTTTGGAGCGTCGAAATCATCGAGGAATTCGCGAGCCATGCCGAGGCTCTGCTGCAGGGCCTTGGCTTCTCGAATGTCGCCGTTCGTGTCGGAGACGGGTCTCGCGGCTGGCCCGAGCACGCCCCATTCGACAAGATCCTGGTTAGCGGAGCAGCTGAGCGGACGCCGCCGGCTTTACTGAATCAGCTCAAGCCAGGGGGACGCCTTGTTCTGCCTTTGGCCTCTGAAGAAGTACAGTTTCTGACTGTCATCGACAAGGATGCTGCTGGGCAACTCGAGACTCGGAAACTCATCCCGGTTCGGTTCAGCCGGCTTGAAACCATCTGACGAGGTGCGCACCGTCAGCCGGGTGCCGGCAGCTCCGCACTCTTCTCGTCGCAATCCTCCGACTGTCAAACTCGATCCTCGTAGAACTCAATGGGGAGACCGTCGGGGTCTGCCACGAAGGTAAACGAACGTCCTGTGTGAGGGTCTATGCGGACCGGCTCAACGTCGACGCCTCTTGCCCGAAGCAACCGGGCTGTCGCCTCTACCGAGTCGACCGAGAATGCTACGTGTCGTAGTCCGCATGCTTCAGGCCTGGTCGGCCGGCTGGGTGGCATGGGAAAACTGAATAATTCGATCTGGACGGGACCATGCCGCAAGTCGCACTTCCAAGATTGCTTTTCGGTGCGCCAATTTTCGTCGACGATGACGAAATCGAGTTTATTGTAGAACTCCTTCGACAGCTCGTAGTCGCTGCAGATGATTGCAATATGATGGATTCCTAGAAGCATCGATCTAACCCCACATGAGCATGGTCAAGCCTGACGCCGCGGCTAGAAAGTCAGCCAGCCCTTTAGGATGACAGATAACGAGCCCAGTCCCAAACATGCGCGCTCAACGGCCGGGCCCGCTTCGGCGCCAGTGAGGCGGGCCCACAGCAATTGACAAATCAGGATTCCCCCGAGAAGGCCGCTGCCGAAAAGCGACGAGCTTTTTTCACGGTTGGCAACAGCCCGACGAAAGGCAAGTTCGGGCGAACGCAGCCGTTGTCCCTTCGCTGCTGGCCACGCGGGCAGCTTGGCCGGCCCGCGCCTGTCGACGGAATCTTCCGTCCTGGGAGCCAGGGATGATCGGCATTAAAGCATAATCAGGGGTCTGATCGGCTGGCAAGATGTGGGGCGGCGATATGGATGACGGTCACTGGGACGAAGGTTGGCAGCGGCGCAGGATTCGGAGCAACCCCTCCTCCGCCCGTTGACCTAACCGGCCGATATCCTCATCACCAACGACCCGATGAAGCCAATGAAGCCTCCTCGGAATCGGCGCGCAACAAATGCGCTGACTGGGTTCTGCCGCGTTTGTCGAGTTGGATAGCTCAGCCGACGGCCTTTTGCCAAAGTACCGAAAAATTGACATAAATTAGTAATCACTAATACAGAATACACTGCTATTTTATGTGGCAATAGGACATGTGCTGAGAGTTCGAGCCGGGTACATCCGGTTCGACCTCAACAAGGGGTGGAGATTGCGAAGGCACGCAGCTGTTGCTGGACGCAAGCCGAACGGCGGCGCCGCAGAGGATTGGGGCTCACTCGGGGCATTGGTTGCGTGCTGTGCTTCAGGCCCTCTCTGTCCAGGTGCCAATGATGGCCGATGGTAAGCGGACTCATACTGAACCGGAGACGAGTTCTTGGACCGGCCGCAACAGGCGTCTCGACCCATCGCGCCTGCCGGAGACTGTGAGCTATACCACGCGCGACGACTATGGCGACGTGACCTTCACGCTCAACCAGCGTGGTGTGGTGGTCCGCCGCAGGCAGGATTTAAGCAGCGTGCCAGCAATCATTGCCCTTCCCGCCAAGGCTTTCCGCGGCGTGGCCGCCTGCGCGATGGAGGATCCGGATGGAAAATTCACAGCGGAGCTCAAGCTTCTGCACAATGATCCGATGCTGACGGTGCCGCTGCTGGTGTCCGACGACCTCGAACTTGTTGCCACCGACTGGCGTGCCTGGGCCGAGGCCTACCGACTGCCTATGCTTCTGCTTGGCGCCGACGGCATTGCCCGAACTCTTGAGGAAACGCTCGGTGCCAACATGAACCCGCCCTCACCCCAGAGACCGCAACATGGGCGACGTCTCGACCAAGCGCCCAGGCTTTCCAAGGCTGGCCTGATGAACAAACTGACGTCACTGGTGTAATCCAAATTACGGCAATCAGGATTACGCTAGTCCAGGCGACCAAAGTAAGGACGGCTATGCGGCCGCGAAAAGCACTAAGGCCGGGACAAGCCACTGGAAAGAAACCGCTTTCGGAGCGCCAAGATTCCGATCGATTCCCATAGAGTGTCCAGGAAGCGTGGCCATGCAAAGGCTCATACGAACCGCGACGCTCTGGCGAAGGTATCGGCCGTTGCCGCTGTCCGCAACGCTGCATCCAATTCTGCGCGGCTCTATCCGAACGGCGGGACAAACCAGGATTCAGCATCAGTTCACCGCCGACGGGAGCACATCCGCACGTTGATCCGGCTCGCTAATGACGACCTCGTCCTGGTGGACTACGCGAGAGTGTTTTCAAAGCCGACGATGTGTTGAGTTGGCAGGGTCCAGCCGGACCAAGCGCCTCACCCGAGATCGTTTGATAGATCAGCCGTCAGATGTGTCCGGTCCCTGTTGACGATGCCTGACAGCTGGTTTGAAGCCGTCGACGCCTCTTTCGTCAAAAGTCCGCTGTACTGGACCGCTATCTGCGCAAAAGCCTGGATCGCATGGTTGTTGGTAGCATCTGGTGAGGCGGGAGGGATGTGACTGCCGGACGCTGGCCGCCAATGCAGGGCACCTGAGCCTCGCGCTGCTTAAGGTCACGTCGGCGGCTGGACGAGCTGCGGCAGGACTTCGGTTCAGGCTGGGTCTCCGCGCCCTTTGCGTCCAAGCTGCATTCCACGGAATAGAATTCCGCCTTTTCGACGCAGGCGGGCAACCTTTCCTGCACGATGACGTTTCGTGGGATGATCGTTGCATGCGATCGACGTAAATCGTGAGGAGATGAAAGTGACCTTCAAAATGCTCACTATGGGCGCGATGGCGCTCACAATGATGACTGGCTCGGCGCTGGCTGCATCTGGTGGTGGCACCTCCGCGCTCGACGATCCGGCAAAGATGTCGCCGTTCTTCACCGATGCCGGCATGAAAACACTCAGGTCGGAAGCGGATTTCAAGACCGCATGGATGTCCATGAAGCCAGATGAAAAGAAGGCGGTGTTGAAAGACTGCGGCGATACCACGATCAACAAGTCGCATGCAGATTTCTGCGCGATGGCCATGAAGATGGGTGGCTAATCTGCGGGAAAGAGGGCCGTTTCGCGCCGCCTTTTTGCCACAGACGCGTATCTTATCGAGCCGTTTGAAGGTACCGGTAAGAGCGCCTATGGTGCCTCGAATGGAGGCGGCGAATGGCGTTCACCGTTATTTGGTATGGAAGACAGAGCATCATCGACAAGGTGATCTTTGACGCCGAAAAGGTGGCAAAACGCAATCGCTATGTTTCAGACCCGAAGGGGTGACGAGGGGATCATTTGCGTTGAAGTTCGCAAGGACAATGGAACTGTCGTCTTCAGCCATGCTGAAAATTAGGATGGCTACTTACCTAATCGGCACGCTGAGCCGCTCGCCGTCTCAAGGTCACGGTAAACGGTTCTAACTCGCCTTTCCCGGGAAACCGTTTCACGCTTTTCCTGGAATGCTCTAAAGATCGAGCTCCACCATCACTCCACGCTCCTCCGCCATTTCCAGCAGCAGATCCTGCAGGTCCTCGATGGTCAGCGCCGCGCCAGCTGTCGCCGGCAGTTCCTCGATACACTCCTTCATCGAAATCACGGAGGCCCCGGTTTTCTGCGAAAGCAGCCGTGCGATGGCCGCGCGGACAAGCGCATTCTGGTCAGGCATGATTCCCCTTTCATGCGATGATAACGGCACCATTTTCTTTCATGCTGTATGCCTTGTCGCAACTTATGAGAGCGTTCATTCACGCTTGCAAGCGTCTCGCTGATATTCGTATGAGAGACGGCCGCTCGACAGCGAGAGCGACGGCACCCCGCTGTCATCGGGCTCCATGCTGGCGAGCAGAGCCAGCGGCACTTCGTGCCGATGGAGCCCGATCAAGGTCCTGCCTTCCACCGTAACCGGCAATTCGGTGTATCTGTCGAAAATGGAATACGTGCCTGTCGGCTCGTACAGGATCTCGAAACGCTCCAAAATCGCAAACCTCCTCCCGGGGAGGCTGTAACGCACGCGTCCATCAGAGGTTGCATAAAAAATCGATTCTTTCCGGCCGCGTGCGGCCGATCAGGGGTGGGCGCCCTGAACCGGCTCGGGCCGGCGGCGCATCAGCAGATAGAACGCGGCGACGTGCGTGATCATCAGCAGCGGCACATAGAGGATCGGGATCGCGTAGGCGGCGCCCAGTTCTCCTGCCAGATCGGGAAGGTCGAGCTGGACCCCGTGATAATAGTCGACGACGATGTCGACGGTTCCCACGAGATTGAAGGCGACGACGAGCGGCCAGAATAGCTGATGTCTCCGGGCCGTCAGAAGCGCCAGCATGGCCAGCAGGCCGGTGGCGAAGTCACCATAAGCCGCGAGGACGGCGAAACCAGCCGGCAGATTGGGCCCGACGACACCCGGAAGCATGAAGACAAGCCCGAAGAAGCGGAAGCTGTGCAGGGTGGCGATCGCGCGTTGCGCCTCGAGGCGGTCCATCGACTTGAGCCTCGGCCAGACATAGGCGCCGAAGCACAGCAACCACGGCACGTAGCCCAGAGCGAGATGGATGTCGAAGATGATTGCCGGCGACATTTCCGCCTCCCTCAGGTCTTGCCCGGAATAGCTTCGAAGACGGCTGTCAGGATGCCCAACCGGCCTTCCCCGAGATTGCGTCCAAGGTTGGCGGCAACTCCCGCGAAGTCCGGCCCCATGACGACGCCGAGATTGAGCAAAGGAGGCGGTCCGGACGCCCGCAATTGCGAAAACCACGCCTTGGCCGCCTCCGTGTCGTCTTGCCACACCAAGGTTTCAAAGCCTGCCTGCTCGATCCGCGTCCGCGTTTCGGCCGCGGTGAGCAAGAAACTCTCCGCCGGGCTTCGTGCCCAGGGAACGGGATAATGCGGATCGCCGCTATTTATCACGACGTCGTAGGTGGCAAACCGGCCGCCCGGCTTCAGCACCCGCCTGATCTCGCCATAGAGCCTTGCCCGGTCGGTAATGTTCATCGCCACATGCTGCAGCAACACGACGTCGAAATGGCTGTCCTCGAAGGGAAGCGCCAGCGCGCTGGCGCTCTCGAACGTCACCTGTTCGCTTAGCCCCATTCGTTCGGTCAGATAGTGTGCGGCCTCGACGAACGGCTCGCTGAGGTCTACGCCCGTCACCCGGCAGCCATGGGTCGCCGCCAGGAAACGGGCCGGCCCGCCAAGTCCCGAGCCGACATCGAGGACCATCGTTTCCGAGCCAATCCCGGCCAAGCCGGCAAGCTCGGCGGTTGCCGCGAGCCCACGAGTGTGGAACTGGTCGAGCCCGGCCAGCTGTTCCGGCATGAGCCGTTGGTCCTCTGGTCCCAAAGCGGCCAGCGCCGTCTTGAGACGCTCGGTCAGGCCGCTGGCGCGGTAGTGAGCGCGCACGCCGTCGAGATTATCTGTCATTGCGGTTTCCTCCGGATTTCGGTCGTTGCTGCAGAGATAGAGGCGCTTTCGAACCACGACTATCCGCGATAATGTCGATGCGTCATGAAGCAGAACTTCACAGTCCGGCAGGGAGCGCTCGACGGCGTCGAGGCCTTCCTGAGCGTCGCCCGGCATCGTAATTTCCGCAAGGCGGCGGCCGAGCTCAAGGTGACGCCGTCGGCGATGAGCCAGGCGATCCGCACACTCGAGGCGCGCATCGGCGCGGCGCTCTTCACCCGTACGACGCGCAGCGTCGGCCTGACCGAAGCCGGGGAGCGCTTTCTATCGCGCGCAGGACCCGCATTCGAGGAACTGGTCGCCGCGAGCGAGGTGGCGCGCGACCTCGGCCAGCGGCCGACCGGACTGCTGCGCCTCTCGGTGCCTCCGTCGGTGGTGCCGATCCTGCTGGAGCCGCTCATCGCATCCTTCTGCCAGGCCTATCCGGAAATCGAGCTGGAGATCGTGGCCAGTGGAGAACTCGTCGATCTCGCCGCCGAAGGCTTCGACGCAGGCATCCGGCCCGGCGAATTTGTCGACGCCGACATGATCGCGGTGCGCTTGACGCCGCCGCTGCCATTCGTGGTCGTCGCCAGCCCTGATTACCTGCGCCAGCGAAACGTGCCGCAACGCGTCGAGGATCTGCGCGGCCATGCCTGCCTGCGCATGCGCCGGTCAAACGGATCGATCGCGCCCTGGCCCTTTATCGACGGCAACAAGTCGGTCGAGGCCATCGTCTCCGGACCGCTGATCGCGCATGATTATCCGACGCTTCTGGGCGCGGCGATGCGAGGCGCCGGGCTTGCCCAGGTACCCCAACCGCTTGCCAGCGTGCCGATCGCCGACGGCCGGTTGCGGGAGGTGCTGGGACCCTTTGCCGTGACCTTGCCTGGGCTTTTCCTGTATTACCCGGGAAAGCGTCAGGTCCTGCCCAAGCTGCGCGCGTTCATCGACCATGTCAGGCGCCGGAGCGATGCCGAGGCGAGCGCCTGAGCCCACCTGGCCCGCAACGAATTCCGATTGGCGCTTGCCGAAGCCGGCGGCCTCGCTCATCCATGGCGTACAGACACATGGCGTACAGACAATAGCCTGGGAACAATGATGACCGACACAAGCCTTCATCTCGTCGAAGCAACGATCGAGCAACTGCGCCGCGCGCTCGATGACGGCCTCGTCACCTCAGTCGAACTGGTCGCGGCCTATGTCAGGCGCATCGCGCATTTCGACCGGCACGGCATCGCGCTGAACGCCGTGCCCGTGCTCAACCCTGATATGTTCGGGGAAGCCGCCGCTTCCGACCAGCGGCGTCGCGCAGGCACCCTGCTCGGACCGCTCGACGGCATGCCCTACACCGCCAAGGACAGCTACAAGGTCAAGGGCCTGGCGGTCGCCGCCGGCTCGCCGGCCTTCGAGCATCTCGTCGCCAACGAGGACGCCTTCACCATCGCCAGGCTGCGTGCCGGCGGCGCGGTGCTGATCGGCCTCACCAACATGCCGCCGATGGCCAATGGCGGCATGCAGCGCGGCGTCTATGGCCGCGCCGAGAGCCCCTACAATGCCGACTGCCTGACCGCCGCCTTCGCGTCGGGCTCCTCGAATGGCTCGGGTACCGCGACGGCGGCCAGCTTCTGCGCCTTCGGGCTCGGCGAGGAAACCTGGTCGTCCGGCCGCGCGCCGGCCACCAACAATGCGCTCGTCGCCTACACGCCTTCGCGCGGCATCATCTCCGTGCGCGGCAACTGGCCCCTGGTGCCGACCATGGACGTGGTGGTGCCGCACACGCGCAGCGTACCCGACATGCTGGAATTGCTCGACGTCATCGTCGCCGACGATCCGGAAACGCGAGGCGATTTCTGGCGCGCGCAGCCCTGGGTCGCGCTGCCCAAGAGTTCCGAGGCGCGCCCACCGTGCTACACGGATCTGACGCTGGAAGGATCACTCCGGGGCAAACGGCTCGGCGTACCCAAAATGTATATCGGTCGCGACGTCGAGGCTGACCGTCCGATCGAAACCCGCGCCTCGGTGCTTGATCTATGGGAGCAGGCGGCGGCGGATCTGCGGCGGCTCGGTGCCGAGGTGGTCGAGGTCGATTTTCCCGTCGTCTCGAACTATGAGCGCGACCGGCCCGCCACGCAAACCATGGCAGAGCGCGGGCTGGTGCCGCCGGACTTCGCCGAGCGCGAACTCTGGGATCTCTGCATCTGGGGCTGGGACGATTTCCTGCGCGCCAATGCCGACCCTGCCTTGCCCGACCTCGTCTCGGTCGACGGCCCGAAAATCTTTCCCCAGCCGCCGGGCACGCTGCCGGACCGCTATGAAGGCGGCTTCGATCTGGCGGAGTATGTCGAACGCGCGAAATCGGGAGTCGCGCCCTTGGCCGACATTCCCACGATCGAAGACGGCATCAAGGGACTTGAAGCAACAAGGCGCATCGACTTCGAGGATTGGCTCGACGCCAACCGCCTCGATGCCGTGATCCTGCCGGCCGCCGCCGATGTCGGCCCGGCCGATGCCGACGTCAACGAGGCGTCCGCCGCGCTCGCCTGGCGCAACGGCACCTGGGTCGCCAACGGCAACCTGGTCTGGCGCCATTTCGGCATCCCGACCGTCACCGTGCCGATGGGCACCATGGCCGACATCGGCATGCCTGTCGGCCTCACCTTCGCCGGCAAGGCCTATGACGACGAAAGGCTGCTTCGGATGGCCGGAGATTACGAACGGTCGACCCGGCGCCGCACCCGCCCGCCGCGCACGCCCGAGCTGGCCGACGACGTGTTTTCGCATCGTCCTGCCCGAGCCGGCGATGGCAAGGCGCCTGCGCTCACCATCAAGCTTGCGGCCGAGACGCGGGCTTCTGGGGATCTGGATGAGATCGCCATCACCCTCGAAATGGCTGGCGAGACAACTGAAACGACCAGCATCAAGGTGCATGTCAACGGAGAGCCCGTCGCGATGCAGCGCAGCGGTGCGCGTTTTACCGGGCAAGCGCTCGTGCCGACCGCCGAGTACCAGCGGTTCCACAGTGTCTGGCGGGGCTCCTACGGCTCGATCGTGACTGCGGTGGTGCGGCTGCGGGATGGCCGCATCGCCGGTGCCTACGCGGTTGCCGGCGGGATTGAGTGATGGTGCACTGTACGGGCCGCCTGCGCAGCCGGCCAGACCACGGAACCTAGCCATGATCAAAGTCAAGCAACTCGCCCATGTCTGCATCTTCGCCAATGACCTCGAGGAGACGCGATGCTTCTACGGTGATGTCCTTGGCATGGACGTCCAGTTCAACTTCCTGCGCGACGGCGCGATTTTCGGGTTCTACCTCAATTGCGGCGGCCGCAGCCATGTCGAGGTTTTCCAGAAGGATGGGGCGCGGTTCAGCGAGATGGACCAGATCAACCATTTCTGCCTGGAAGTCGAGAACATCGACGCCGCGATCGCCCACATCGCATCCATGGGCGTCGATGTCACCGCCAGGAAACACGCTTGCGACGACACCTACCAGGCCTGGCTGCGCGACCCCAACGGCGTGAAGATCGAACTGTTCGAATACACCGCCAAAAGCGCGCAATTCACCGGCGGCGACCGCGTCGCCGACTGGTAGGCTAGTCGCGCGCGGCCCACAGCAAACCGCGCTCCATGATCAGCGCCATTTCCGGCACCGCGAACTCGTCGGCCGTATGGCCAAGCGAGCTGTAAAAGACCTTCCCGGCGCCATAGCGGCGCTTCCAGACGACCGGCATGATGACGCCGCCAATCCCGGGGAAATGCGCGTCGGTGAAGGTGGTTGTCGCCAGCACCTCGTTGCCGGGATCGACATGCATGTAATATTGCTCCGACCGATAGGCGAAACCACTGACGCCGCTGGTGATCGGGTCGTCCGGCCGGGTGATGACGACACGATAGTCTATGATGTCACCGGGATGCGCGACCCATTGGCCACCGGTCATGAACTGGTAGTCCGGCTCATTGCGGAAACTGTCGCCCATCGTGCCGTGAAAACCGCCGAGCCCGCTCCCTTGGCGAACCGCCTGCGTCAGGTTCTTCAGTTCGGCCTTTTCGATCGTCGACATGGTGATGACAGGCACGATGAGGTCGAATGAAGCAAGGTCCGGATCGGCGAACATCGCCGTGCCTTGGCCGAGCGTGACCGCGAACCCGTTACGCCGGAGCATGTCGCGCACGACATTGGCGCTGCGCTCCGGCGTGTGGCCTTCCCAGCCGCCCCAGGCAATCAAAGCCTTCTTCGGCATGCGGCAACCTCCCTCGATCTATGGACCGACGACCGCTCGCCGCATGGGTCAGCGCCAGCCGAGCGCCGGCGCGACATGGGTGAGGATCGCCTCGATGACATGGGCGTTGTAGTCGACGCCGAGCTGGTTGGGAACCGTGAGCAGCAGCGTATCGGCCTCGGCGATCGCCTCGTCCTGCGCCAGCTCCTTGATCAGCACGTCCGGCTCGGCGGCGTAGCTGCGGCCGAAGATCGCTCGCGTGTTTTCCTCGATGAAGCCGATCTGGTCGCGGCTTTCATTGCCGCGGCCGAAATAGGCGCGGTCGCGGTCGTCGACCAGCGCGAAGATGCTGCGGCTGACCGAAACGCGCGGTTCGCGCTTGTGGCCCGCCGCCTTCCAGGCCTCGCGATAGATGCGGATCTGCTCGGCCTGCTGGACATGGAACGGCTTGCCGCTCTCGTCGAACTTCAGCGTCGAGCTCTGCAGGTTCATGCCGAGCTTTGCCGCCCATTGCGAGGTTGCGTTGGTGGCCGCGCCCCACCAGATGCGCTCGCGCAGGCCCTGCGAATGCGGCTCGAGCCTGAGCAGACCGGGCGGATTGGGAAACATCGGTCGTGGGTTGGGCTGGGCGAACCCCTCGCCGCGCAGCGTGTCGAGAAAAACCTCGGCGTGATGGCGCGCCATGTCGGCGTCGCTCTTGTCGTCCTGCGGCACGTAGCCGAAGTAACGCCAGCCATCGATCACCTGCTCGGGCGAGCCGCGGCTGATGCCGAGTTGCAGGCGTCCGCCGGCGATGATGTCGGCCGCACCCGCGTCCTCGGCCATGTAGAGCGGATTTTCGTAACGCATGTCGATGACGGCCGTACCGATCTCGATGCGGCTGGTCTTGGCGCCGACGGCCGCCAGCAGCGGAAATGGCGAGGCGAGCTGGCGGGCGAAATGATGGACGCGAAAATAGGCGCCGTCCGCGCCGAGCTGCTCGGCCGCGACCGCGAGATCGATGGATTGCAGCAGCGCGTCCGAAGCCGAACGTACCTGCGATTGCGACGAGGGCGTCCAGTGCCCGAACGACAGGAAACCGATTTTCTTCATCGCCGTGAAGTATATGCGAGCGGCACGTGCTTCAATGGCAAAAGAGCGGGGTTACACACCGTCGCCCTCTCGGTGCCAAAGTTCGCAAAGCACCAAAGAGTTGACCGCTGTGGAGGATGGGATGCTCAGGGGAATCCGCATCGTCGAGATCGAGGCGCTGGGGCCGGCGCCCTTCGCCGGCATGCTGCTCGCCGATCTTGGCGCCGATGTCATCGTCGTCCATCGCAAGCTGGCGTCCATGCCGGGCGCGCCCAAGCGCTCGCTGCTCGATCGCGGTAAGCGCTCCATCGCCCTCGACCTCAAGGATGCCGGGGACGTGGCCGTGCTGATGCGCCTGATCGCCACCGCAGACGGGCTGATCGAGGGGTTTCGGCCCGGCGTCATGGAACGTCTCGGGCTCGGCCCGGATGCCTGCCTCGCCGACAACTCGCGCCTGGTCTACGGCCGCATGACGGGCTGGGGCCAGGACGGACCGCTGGCCTCCGCCGCGGGACACGACATGAACTATGTCGGCGTATCGGGCGCGCTCTGGTACGCCTCCTTGCCGGGAGAACCACCCATGGCGCCGCCGACGCTGGTCGGCGACATAGGCGGCGGCGCGCTCTATCTGGCGATCGGCATGCTGGCCGGCATCATGAATGCCCGCGCCGGCGGCAAAGGCACCGTCGTCGATGCCGCGATCGTCGACGGCTCGGCCCACATGATGAACCTGCTGATGTCGCTCGGCCAGTCCGGCGCGCTCGCAGCCGAGCGCGGCCAAAGCCTGCTCGATGGTCCACATTGGTGCCGTGTCTACCGCGCGTCGGATGGCGGGTTCGTCAGCGTCCAGTGCATCGAGCCGAAATTCTACGCGGACTTCCTCGACAGGCTTGGCCTGTCGGCCGATCCGCAATTCGCCGATCAGTTCGATCGCGATCTGTGGCCGGAACTCGGCGACCGGCTGGCAGCGATCTTTGCCACGAGACCTCGCGACGAATGGGGCAAACTGTTCGAAGGGTCCGACGCCTGCGTCGGTCCAGTCCTCAGCCCCCATGAAGCAGCACTGCATCCGCACATGACCGCGCGCGGCACATGGCAGACAGTGGACGGCGTCCTGCAGGCGGCGGCCGCGCCGCGCTTTTCCGGATGGGAACAAAAGACATCGGCCAAAAGCCCTGCGCGCGGTGAACACGATGCCGAAATCCGCGCGGGCCTGGCGGAACCGTGATGACGGCGTGCCAGGCTATGCCAGTGTTCGCTGGCCGCCTATGGCCTCACTCGAAGATGATTGGCAGATAGGACGAGGTCCGTGGCGGTTCGACCGATCTTGAAGTTCCCCAATCCCCTCCTCCGCGCCGTGGCGGAGCCGGTAAAGCTGTTCGACAGCGACCTGCACGGTTTGGCCAGCGACCTCATCGACACCATGCACGCAGCCCCCGGGATCGGCATCACAGGCCCGCATGTCGGCATCTTGAAACGCCTGGTCGTGATCCAGCTTCTTTCCGCCACAAAGCCGGGAATCTACGCAAATCCATCTGTCATCCAGGCCTCGACCGAGATGATCCGTCATGCGGAAGGCAGTATTTCGATGCCCGGCATCACCGAGGATATCGATCGGCACGCCCGCATACGCGTCCGCTATCAGGATCTGGATGGCAATGAGCGGTTCGAGGACGCCGAGGGCCTGCTGGCGGTCTGCCACCAGCATGAGATCGATCAGCTCGACGGGCTCTTCTGGACGCACAGGCTGACGCGTCTCAAGCGCGACCGGCTGATCAAGCGCTACGGCAAGCTGATGCGAGCCTCGTAGCGCCGTACCCGCAGGAGAAGCGCGCGATCGCGGCTCGGGATGGGGGCTTGCCGTCCTGGACAACGTCACGCCGGCCGCTGTCCGCGCCGGCGCACCGTGTCCCGTTCGCACCGGGCTGGCCTGATGGCCGGCAGCCGATTATTTCCCGCAGTGGTGATCGTTGATCTTGTTTATCGCGAACGCGTCCGGTCCTGTCCGGTGGTAGGAACAGGCCCCGGCAGCCGTCGTGAACAACTGCTGGTCGTAATAGCGCGGGCCGCCGAACAGGAAGTCGATGAGATCGTCATTGGCCGGAACGTAGCGTTCCTGTTCGGCTTGTTGATAATGACGGTGCCTGGCCCCCGCGAATGCCGACGAGGACATGCCGCAGCCCATTGCGAGAGCAAGAGCGCAGATCGCTAACCGTTTGGTCGTCATCGCAAACACCCTTCTGTTCGGATTCGATCTTATATCCAAATCGTCAGGCGGCGAAAAGTTCCTGAGCAGTCGCCAGCTGGAGAGGCCCGTGTCGCCAGGGTACATCCTGCTGGACTCACATTGATCCGCCTGGAGCAGCTTCCAAGATTTCGTGACGATGATCTATTGGGCAAGTTAGCGTGGCACCAGCGGCGTTGCGCCGAGCGCGAGCCACCGCTGTGGTGACAACGGCAAACACCAGGAAGAAGAGGATGCCCGGATCGGCGCTGCCAGCTGACACAGAGTTGGCTATTATGCTGGCGGAGGGATGCGTTTCTGACGCTTGTGACCACGGCATCCGTTTCCGGCTCCATCCACTGCCGCACGCGACCGGTTCCGCTGACCAGGACACCCAGCAAGATCACCATCATCAGCGATCCGCTCGGGCGGCAAGCGGAACGATTGAACAGGCGGAAACGATTGAAATCGCGCGGCGGCCGTCGTGGCAGGGAACCATCACTCGGCACAAGGGTTGTGTTCGACGTTTCGAAAAAATGCAGGGAACGACGATGCGGATGTTGATGATAGTTGCCGCGCTTTCCGGAGTGGTCGTCACGCAGCCCCTCTACGGGCAAGCCGTCAACCCGCAGGTTCCTCAGACACCCGTTCCTCAGATGACGCCCTTGGAGCCCCAGCCGGATCAGATACCGCTGCCCGGGCAAGGAACTGCTGACCAGAATTTCACCGATGTTGCCGTTGTCGCAGTCGAGGATCTACCCGCGGAAATCAAAGCGCAGGCGGAAGCCGTGATTACCCAGACCAGCGCGGAAGATCTGCTGCGGCTGCAGAACTCCATCGATGCATCGCCTCAGGCAACAACGGCGCTGAGGGCGAACGGGCTCAACTCTTCACAGGTCGTGGCCGCCAACATCGATGGTGACGGCACGCTGACCCTGATCATCCAGACGACAACTTGATCGGCACCCCGAACGATACGGCCGCGCCGTGAAGCAATGAAACGCAGATATCGCCGAGAGCCGCCATGGCCGAAGCCGCTGTTCGCAACTTCACCATCAATTTCGGACCCCAGCATCCGTCGGCCCACGGGGTTCTACGGTTGGTGCTGGAACTGGATGGCGAGATCGTCGACCGTGCCGATCCCCATATCGGCCTGCTCCATCGCGGCACGGAAAAGCTCATAGAATACAAGAACTATCTGCAGTCCCTGCCCTATTTCGACCGCTTGGATTACGTCGCACCGATGAATCAGGAGCATGCCTTCTGTCTCGCCGCCGAGAAATTGCTCCAGATATCGGTGCCAAGGCGTGGGCAGCTTATCCGCGTCCTGTTTTGCGAAATCGGCCGGCTTCTGTCGCATCTCCTCAACGTCACGACCCAGGCCATGGACATAGGCGCCCTGACTCCGCCGCTCTGGGGTTTCGCGGAGCGTGAGAAATTGATGGTCTTCTACGAGCGCGCCTCCGGCGCCCGCATGCACGCGAATTATTTCAGGATTGGAGGCGTGCACCAGGACCTGCCTGCCGCGCTGCTTGACGACATCTGGGATTTTTGCGACCCGTTCCTCAAGGTCTGCGACAATCTTGACGGCCTGCTCACCAACAGTCGTATTTTCAAGCAGCGCAATGTCGATGTTGGCGCGATTGGCCTCGACGACGCCTGGGCCTGGGGCTTCTCCGGCGTGATGGTACGCGGGTCCGGGGCGCCATGGGACCTGCGCAAGGCACAGCCATACGAATGCTATCCCGAGATGGATTTCGATATTCCCGTCGGCAAGAATGGAGACTGTTACGATCGTTACCTGGTTCGCATGGAGGAAATGCGCCAATCGGTCCGGATCATGAAGCAATGCCTGGAAAAGCTGCGCGCGCCCGAAGGCCAAGGGCCTGTGGCAATTCCGAACCAGAAGATCACACCGCCACCGCGCGCCAAGATGAAACGATCGATGGAAGCGACCATCCACCATTTCAAACTTTATACCGAGGGCCTTCGTGTGCCGGCCGGAGAAGTCTACGCCGCCGTCGAAGCGCCGAAAGGGGAATTTGGCGTCTATCTGGTTTCGAACGGAAGCAATGTTCCCTACCGATGCAAGATACGCGCGCCGTCCTTTGCCCACCTGCAGGCGATGGATTTCCTATCCAGGGGTCACATGATCGCCGATGTCGCCGCAATCATCGGATCCCTCGACATCGTCTTCGGCGAGATCGATCGCTGATCAATGCGCGGATCCGATCGCAGTGCCAATCTCCGATTTCGGCCGCGGCAAGGACTTCCTTATCTCCCGGTGGAATTTTTCGTAGGCCGGAAACGTCAATGCTCCCGCATTGTTCCGTCTTGCTACAACTTTGTACCGGGCGATCCCGACCTTGCCATTGATGGCCTCATCGCATCGGATCCTTATTCCTCGTCTTCCGGCTCCAGCAGGTCGATCAAGGCGGCCACGCGGGTCCCGGGCAGCGGCCGTCCTTCGCTCATCAACGCCTCATCCCCGTTAAGCCACGCCCAGGCTTCGCGAAGCTCATCGGCGGAGGCGCCGGTAGCGATTATCTCCGCCACGGTAGCCTCCTCGATCGGACCGAGCACTGAAGTCACGTCGTCCTTTGTCAAAGTCGTGCGCATGTACGATTTCCTCCGGGGTGATCCAAGATCAACGGCCGCGAACCATCTGCCGTTCCGGGGGAACAACTTTTAATGAACAACTCTTGACGGAAAAAAGGTGAATTACCAGATCAGTTTCGCCGACGCCCAACGGGTCGGCAAGTCAAGGGGCGCCGCTTCCTTGGCGCCTCTCGTGTCTATGTTGCTCAAAGGAGGATATAGCTATGAGAACCGCTTTCGACTTTTCTCCCCTTTTCCGATCGAGCATCGGCTTCGACCGGATGCTGAACGCTCTGGATGCCGCCAGCCGCATCGAAACGATCGACAACTGGCCTCTCTATGACATCGCCAAGACAAGCGAGGACGACTACCGCATCACCATGGCGGTGGCTGGCTTCTCGCAGGACGAACTGACCCTCACCCAGGAGCAGAACATGCTCGTGGTGTCTGGCCAGAAGACTGGCGATGACGAGGGCGATGACAAGAGTCGGTACCTGCATCGCGGCATCGCCGGGCGTGCATTCCAGCGCCGCTTCGAACTGGCCGACCACGTCAAGGTCGTCGGCGCTGCCCTGGTCAATGGCCTGCTGACGATCGATCTCAAGCGCGAGATTCCCGAAGAGATGAAGCCGCGCAAGATCGAGATCGCAGCCGACACGACGCTGCCCAAGGGCGCGACGAAACAGATCGAGGGCGAGAAGAAGGCCGCCTGATCCCCGCACGGTGCCGGGCATTGCCCGGCGCCGTCAGGACGATTTTGTCACCGAACGACCGAAAGGAGAAAAAATCATCAGTGTCCGTGATCTGATACCTTGGGGTCGCGGCAATGGCGACCAGGCCCCAGCCTTTTCCGCGACGGTGAGCGCGACCCGTTCCTGTCGCTGCATCGAGAAGTAAACAGGCTGTTCGACGATGTCTTCCGCTTCGGCACAGGCATGCCGTCGTCGGGAGGGCCGCGTTCGGCGAAAATTGGCCGAGCGTCGAGATCTCCGACAGCGAGAAACAGATAAAGGTCACCGCCGAGGTGCCCGGGCTGGAGGAGAAGGATATCGAGGTACTGCTCGAAGACGGTGTGCTGACGCTCAAGGGCGAAAAGCAATCCGAAACCGAGGACAAGGACAGGCAGTTCTCGGAGCGCTACTACGGCCGCTTCGAGCGCCGCATCCCGCTCGGCTATGAAGTCCGCGGAGACGAGGTCGAAGCCCGCTTCAAGAATGGCGTGCTGACCGTGGCCTTGCCCAAGACGGAGAAGGCGCAATCGCAGGTCAAGCGCATCGAGATCAAGAGCTGATCATGCCGAGAGCGACGCGAAATCAGCCTCGCGGAGCAAGGTGGCGCAGGAACCATCGGATTGCGTGGTCGGCAACATCGTCCAGCGTCCCAGGCTCCTTGATGTGGCGGATCCTGTATTGTTATTGATGTCAGTGCCGGGGATATATCCGCGGTGGGCGCACTCGATCGCGTTGTATTGAAAGCACGGCGGCGGCGCCGCGAGGTCGATGTCGTCGGTCTGAATGCAGCCAGCAATCAGTCCTGTCGTGGCGCAAAATCAGTAGATACGGACACGTTCCGCACTTCCTTTAGGCACCGGCGTCACAGCACCCAGCGGAAGGCGCGCTTGAGTTCCTTGACGCCATCCGCCTCATACCAACGCCCGTGTGAGATGATCACGCGCTCGGGCTGCCAGTTGATCATGCGGCGAACAGCCGACCGCAATGACTTCTGGTGTCGGAAGAAACTCAATCGCATGTCGAATGGGGCTTTGCCGTCCGGGTCGATAACGCCGCCGATTTTCATGAGGGCGCGATAGAACCAGCCATGGATGCGTTTTGGCTCGAAATTCTCGATCAAGTCGGTGAGAATCAGGGTTCGTGAAGCGCGATGAAAAAATACAGCCTCCGTGAGCACGTCGCCACTGACAATCAGCATGTCGATTTCTTCCGGCCAAGGCGTATCATGGCCCGTCAACTCCATGTCGACGACGACGCGGCGCTTGGCCCCCTTTTGCAGGCCGGGCACCGCCAGGACCGTTGCGCCCGGCAAACGAGCTTTCCAGTCCGGCAGCCACCAATAGTGAAGCGAATTCGGTGCGATGAGATAGCGGATTGGCCCCAGCGCCTCCACCGCCGTCTGGAGGGCCGCTGTGTGACGCACGGGCGAATGAAGAACCAGGTCGCCGCCACGAAGCCGAACAACCGTCATGCGGGTGGTGAACGGCACTTTCAGCCAGCCGAGACCAAACTCGATTTCTGGTCCGTCGACAATCCAGACATCGGCGGCCGCCGGTTTGAGGACATCGATCGGCGCGTATGGTTCCAGCCAGTTGTGTTCGCGAGAATGGCTATGAGGTGTCACCCGATCGTTCCATGCTTCTCAGTCGCCTGAGGGACTCGGCGAGCAGCGGCTCGTGTTTGGACATCTCCTGGAGGTGATCGGCGGCCAGGCGTTCAAGCAGCGCCGCCCCTTTGTCCGTCATGACGACAAGCACGCTGCGGCGATCCGTTGAGGATTGCCGGCGTTCGGCGAGGCCAGCTCCGACAAGCCTGTCCACCAATTGCACCGCGCCATTCGGTTGAAGCAACATCTGCCGTGCGAGTTCCTTGATCATAATGGCTTGATCAGGATGTACCCGGATAGCCAGCATCGCCTGGTATTGCTGCGACGTGACTCCAGCCGCCGAGGCGGCAACTTCACTGAACGCCAAAAACCGGCGAAGCGCATGACGAAATCCAGCCAATCCTTGGTAGGCATTCTCATCCAGGCCTCGGGAACGTTCATCGGACGGATCCACGCTGCTGGCGCCAGGGGGTGTTTTTTCCAACTTGGCGCGCCCACGCTTGGTGCCCTTGCCACGGGATGGCTCCGAAAAAGCAGGAGGATCAGTCGCCGTCACTCTTTTCAATGCTCCCAATGTATGTCATGGCATGACATATATATCAAGCTGAGCTCGATCACCCAGCGGGTTCGGTTGGCAAGGCCCAGGCCTTCATCCTCCAGTCCATCTTTTCCGGGGCGCATCTTTTATGGCACGCGGCGACACGGCAACGTCCAGCAACTCGAAACCTGGTGAATCAGACGACGGCAAACCTTCCGCGCAAGATGCCTCGCATCGCGCAGCGATGGAAGACGAAGAAAGCCACCGGCTTAGCCTGCTGGTTCTCACCGTCCTCGCGCTCGGTCTTGGCATTGTAACCGGTTTCGGCGCGGTCCTCTTCCGCGAATTGATAGGGCTGCTCCACAATCTCTTCTTCAACGGCACTTTCGCGGTCGGATATGACGCGAACGTGTTCACGGCGCCCAGCCGGTGGGGCGGGTTCATCATTCTGGCACCGGTGATCGGTGCCGTCCTGGTCACGTTCCTCGTCAGCAATTTCGCGCCCGAGGCAAAAGGCCACGGCGTGCCCGAGGTCATGGACGCCATTTACTATCGGGAAGGGAAAATTCGGCCGATCGTGGCGTTGGTCAAGTCGCTGGCTTCGGCCATTGCCATTGGCAGTGGCTCGTCGGTTGGCCGCGAGGGTCCGATAATCCAGATCGGATCAGCGCTCGGATCGACATTGGGGCAGATCATCCGCATGCCGGTCGGCCAGCGTATCGCGATGGTCGCCGCGGGTGCCGGTGCGGGTATAGCGGCTACGTTCAATACGCCGATCGGAGGCGTGATGTTCGCCATCGAGTTGATGATGCCCGAAGTGAGTGTGAGCACTTTCCTTCCGGTCGCCATAGCAACTGGCGCCGCGACCTTCGTGGGACGCTGGTTCATTGGCCCGCAGCCTGCATTTGCCGTGCCGCCATTGCAGGCCCTGACCACGGATGGCAATGCAGTCGTGCTGCTTGTGCTCTATGCCGCCCTCGGCGGTGTGACCGGAGTGGCGGCCGCCGGCTTCATCCGCAGCCTGCATTTGGCCGAGGACTGGTTCGACAAAATCCCCGGGCGATACACGCGCCACATACTCGGAATGCTGCTGCTAGGGCTCCTGATGTATGTTCTCTTCGTCACGCTCGGACAGTATTACGTCGATGGCGTGGGCTATGCGACGATCGAGAGCATCCTGGTCGGTCACACCTCGGCTGTATGGCTGCTCGGTCTTTTGTTGGCTTGCAAGGCGGCAGCCACATCGATCAGTCTCGGCTCGGGGTCTTCCGGCGGCATCTTCTCGCCTTCGCTGTTCATGGGCGCCACTTTGGGCGGCGGCTTCGCCGCGCTGCTGCAGGCGACAGGCATTCCGATCCCCCTCAGCATTCCGGCCTTTGCCATGGTCGGCATGGGGGCGATGGTTGGCGGCGGTACGGGGGCTGTGATGACCGCCATCACCATGACCTTCGAGATGACCCGCGAGTATGACATCGTCATGCCGATGATCCTGGCCGTTGCCACCAGTGTCGGCGTCCGACGACTGCTTTCGCGTGAAAACATCTACACGTTGAAGCTGGTCCGCCGCGGGCGTGCCATTCCCAAGGCGATGCACGCCAACATGTTCCTGGTCCGCCATGCCCGCGAAGTGATGGATGCGGACATCCTGGTGCTGCAGGCGGAGCACAGCTTCGATGGTTTTCTGCGTGAGCATGAAGCGGAGGGCAGACTTCGTCATGTGGTGGTCATCAAAAATGGCCAGATCTTCGGTGTGCTCCGCGTCAACACCGGGCTGCGGCGCGGGCTCGAAGGCGCGCATACCGGTGTCACGCTCGCGGACATCGCCAGCCGTGACTACACGATTGTCGGCGAGAACATGATCGTCTCCGACGTGATCGAACGGATTTGGCGGAAGAACGCATTCATGGCCGTCGTCGTGCAGGGACACGGAATCCCTCGAGAAGATGACGTTGTCGGCGTCATCACCAGGGAGCATGTCGCCAACTCCGTAGCCGACGGCCTGAAGATCTATCCCAGATGACGATCGGAATTGCAGCGAGCCATTTCGCAGGCGGAGGTGGCAAACGGTCGGACCCGCCCTCCAGTGGCGGTTTAGTCGCCCGGGGATTGGATATGCGATCCTCTCGACCGATCTACAGCATGTCGCGGCGAATGGGATTCGCCCGACCTGCTGAAAGCTTCTGATTTTATGCATGTCGTTATCCCGGAACCGAGGACACTTCCGGGCGACATGCATTAGCCAGCGCTTGGCGACGCTCTGCCTTCCGCCGGCCGTAACCGATCTCGAACCAGCACGGCTATTTCTTCGCAAGCCCTCAAACCGCCCACGTCATGGATCGGGTCGAGGGGCGCGCGCACGCGTGACCAGACAGGGTCGCCCGTCGTTACGGCCAGAACGGCCTTGACCGCCGGCACGACCGGCAATTTGAGCAATCTTTCGAGAATGTCATCGATCAGCGGGACGTCCTCCCCGCGCACCAGCGTCGCGATCAGGTCGGGAGCGAAATTCGCCACGCCGCTGATCGAACCGCTGGCCCCGGCCCGCACCGCGCGCGCCAGATCTCCTTCGTGGCCGACGAGGATGGCGAGATCCCGGTGTTCCGCCAGCAAAGCGGTCGTCTGCTGCCAGTCGCCACTGGAATCCTTGACGCCGGCGATGGCTTGCGGAAACGCAAGCCGTAGTCGGGCGACGAGGCTTGGGCCGATGCGCACGCCGGTCAAGCCTGGAATGTTGTAGAGGATGACATCGCGGCAAGCCGGTCCGACACGTTCCAATACTTCCGCGAACCAGCGGTAGACACCTTCCTCCGTCGGCTGCTTGAAATAGAAGGGAGGTGTCAGAAGGATGCCGGCGCAACCCGCATCGAGTGATCGCCGGGCATGGTCGCCCGCATCTTGCGACGACGGCCCGTAAACGCATTCGACCAGACCGCCCGCGTCGACCCCGGCGGCGGCCATGCGCTCATAGAGCGGAGCGCGGGCCGAGGTCGAAATGGAAATGCCTTCGCCGGTCGTGCCGAAGGCGGTCACCACCCGCATGCCTTGCCCCAGAAGGTATTTGGCGTGGGCGCCGAAACGGGGCCAGTCGATTGCGCCTCTATCGTCGAACGGCGTCGCCAGTGCCGCGCTGACACCGATTTTCTTGCGCACGGGATGATCGTCGAACACTGCGGATAATCCTTGGTCAGTTGGGAGGTGTTTCGAGAAGCATTCGGCGCAAGGCGCCAAGATCGGCCGGCACCTGTCCCGTGAAGATGCCGAAGGCGTCGATGCCTTGATGGAAGAACAGTTCGTAGCCGCTGAGCACCTCGAGGCCCGCCGCCTCCGCCTGCCGTTTGAACAACGTGTCGACCGGCGTGTAGACGGCGTCGAACGCCCAGCGCTGCGCTCCGAGCATTTCCGGCGGGACCGGAGACCCGGGATGGCCGATCATGCCGAGCGGCGTGCAATTGACGACGCCTTCCGCTCCGCCCATCGCCGTGCGGATAGCATCGCTGGATGACGTTTTGACGGCGCCATGCGAGGCTGTCGCGATCGCGGTCGCAAGCGAGCGCGCCTTCTCTGCATCGCTGTCGACGACAGTCAGGGCCTCGGCGCCGAGCGCCAGCAGCCCGAAGGCCACGGCCTTGCCGACACCGCCGGCTCCGATCAGGCAGACCTTGCCCGGCGCCGTGTCGCCAAAAGTCTCGCGATAGGCGGCGATGAAACCGGTATGGTCGGTATTATAGCCGCTTGCGCCCCGCGGCCCGAACAGCACCGTGTTGACCGAACCTATCCGTCTGGTCAGTTCGTCGTCTATGCGCAGCCTGGAGGCCACCATCTCCTTGTAGGGATAGGTGACATTGATGCCGCGAAGACCGCTGTCGCGGCAGGCGTCGAATACGGCGTCGAAATCCTTGCCCATGTCGCGCGGGATGAAGAGGTCGTAGCTGACGTCCAGACCGAGGAGTCGGCCGGCGAGACGATGCAGGTCCGGCGAACGCGAGCGCTTTATGTTGTCGCCGATCAGCCCAAGCCTGACCGGGCCGGTGAGGCCGGCGCTTCGGCGATCGTGCGGAGCCGTGCTCATCCCTGGTATCCGAACTGCCTCGGCAGCCACAATACGATTTCCGGAAACAGCATCATCAGCAGCAGCGCGACGACCAGCACGCCGATGAACAGCCAGATCTCGTTGATGATTTCGCGCAGCGGAATGCGCGTCGTCGCATTGATGACGAAGAGCACGACGCCATAGGGCGGCGTGATCAGCCCGATCATGGTATTGACCACCACGACGACGCCGAAATGCACCAGGTCGATCCCGAGCAGCCGGCAGGTCGGGATGAACAGCGGTACGATGACCAGGATGATTGTGGACGCGTCGAGCAGACAGCCGAGCAGCAGCAGCAGCACGTTGACCATGAACAGGAAAGCGAGCGGGGATATGTGCAGTCCCTGCAACGAGGCTGCCATGTGGGCAGGAATGTTTTCGCTGGCGACGATGTAGTTGAAGATCAGGGCGCCGCCGATGACCAGGCCGACGGCCGCGGACGAGCGCGCGCTTTCTGAAAGGATGGCGTAAAGTCTCCGCCAGCTCAGCGCACGGTAGAAGACGCCGGCCAGGATCAGCGCATAGGCGGCCGCCACGGCCGCCGCTTCGGTCGGCGTCGTCGCGCCACCATAGATGCCGTAGAGCAGGATGACCGGCATAAGCAGCGCCGGAAATGCATTGAGCGTCACCTTCGGCAAGGCTCGCAGAGGCACGGCTTCCTCGACCGCGAAATCGCGCTTGCGGGCGACCCACGCGTTGAGGCCCATCAGCACCACGCCCATCAGCAGGCCGGGCAGGATGCCGCCGAGGAACAGGAAACCGATCGAGGCATCCGAAACCAGCGCGTACATCACCATCGGGATCGACGGCGGGATGATCGGTCCGATGGTCGAAGCGGCGGCGGTGATGGCGGCGGCGTAACCGCGCGGATAACGACCATCTTTCGTCATCATTTCGATGATGATCTTGCCGAGGCCGGCCGCATCGGCAACCGCCGAACCCGACATGCCGGAAAAGATCAGATTGGCGACGACATTGACATGCCCGAGCCCACCTCGCAGGCGCCCTACGATCGCCATGCAGAAGGCCAGCAACCGCTCGCTGATCGTGCCGGCGTTCATGATGTTGGCGGCGACGATGAACAGCGGCACGGCCAGGATGATGAAACCGTCATAGAGCCCCTGGATGATCTGCTCTGCGGCAAGCCCCAGATCCTGGCCCTTCACGGCAAGGTAGACGATCGCCGCCACGATCATGGAATAGGCGACCGGCGTGCCGATCCCGGCAAGGACGAACAGCGCCAGCAGGCAAAGGGCGAAGGCGACGGTCACAGCGGTGTCGCCTCGTCATGCTGTTCGGGCGCGCCGCCGCGAGCAAGTTGCCATATGCGCAGGGCGTAACGTACGATGACGGCGACGGCGAACAGTCCGTAGACGCTGAACACCACATCGAGCCGAATACGCAGCGTGGCGCTCTTCTTGATCTTGTAGAAGGCGATGTATTCGTATGTCGCCGGCAGCGCCGCCAGGAACCCGGCGACGATCGCCGCCGCCGAAATCAGCGCGAAGACGCGCTGCATGCGGCGGCTGGCGATCAGGTAGAACAGGTCGAACGTCACATGGTCGCGCTCGGTGAGCACGAATGCGGAACTCCAGAACACCAGCCACAGCCATGTCGTCAGGCATACTTCCAGTGTCCATCCGAGCGGATCGTTGATCACGTAGCGCGTGAATATCTGCAGGATGAAGGCGATGAACATGGCGGCGAGAAGCGCCACCGCCACGTTGTCGGCCCGCGCCTGCAACCAGCGGATGGTTGCCGACATCGGTCTTTCCCGGCTCAGAGGGCGTTGATCTTGTCGACCATGCCTTCCGGCCAGTCCTTGGCGAAGTCGGACTCCAGATAGGCCTTCTGCACATGTTTGCGGAAGGCGTCGACGTCGGGTGTGTAGACCTTCAAACCCTTGTCCTTGAAGAACTGCTCGAGTTCCGATTCCAGCTTCAGCTGCTTCTGCCGTCCGGACTCGGCCGCATCGTCCGCCGCCTTCTGCACCGCCGCCTGCTGATCCGGTGCCAGGCCGTCCCAGACCTTCTTCGAAAAGGCGAGGTAGTTCAGGTCCACGAGGTGGCTGGTCAGGCAAATCTGCTTGGTGACCTCGTAGAATTTGGAGTCCTTGTCGGATGGCAGCGGATTGTCCTGCCCGTCGATCGCACCGGTCTGCAACGCGGTGTAGATTTCGGTGAACGCCACGGGCACCGGATTGGCGCCGAGCGCCTTGCCCAGAAACTGCCAGGCGTCGGTTCCGGGCATTCTGAGCTTGACGCCGGCCAAATCGTCCGGGGTCTTGATTTCCTTGTCGATGCGAAGGTTCAATTGGCGGCGGCCGAGATACATCACCGTCAAGAGCTTGACGCCGAGTTCATCTTCCACCTTCTTCTTCATCGGGTTCATGAAGTCGGCCGCGAAAACCTTCTTTTGATGCGCGGCGTCACGATGCAGATAGCCGGCGGTGAATATCCCCCATTCGGGATAGAGCGAGGCCAGTTCCTGCGCCGAGGTGATCGACATTTCGAGATTGCCGCGGGCGATTGCTTCCAGCTCGGTGCCTTGCTTGAACAGTTCGGCGTTCCAGTGTGGCTCGAAAGTGGCGAAGGCGCTGACCGCGGGGGCGAAAACGTCGGTCAGCGCCACCGCGCGCTGGTCGCCAGGCGTCGCCGGCGACGAGAGCCGGAGTGTGATCTTGTCCTGCGCCCTCGCGCCGGACGACATCACGGACAAGGCGGCAAATGCCATTGCGGAGCCGCCGAGGAACCGGCGGCGATCGAGGGTGATGGTCATGCTTTCCTCCCTGAATTGCATGGGCGGTGGTCAAACCGTCTGGGCAAACCATGCCACGTTCATAATGGTGCTTCAACCCACGAACAGTGCAATCATCATAGATTTGTCATTTTATCAGACACAATATCGCTTGAGCTGGGCGTTACGCCGAACCGGCCTTCTTCTTCTGGAATTCGGGCGCGCTGGCCAGCAATCCGCGCTCGACGCCTGCCTCGACATGCTTGCGCAACACCATTTGGGCTGTGATGGCGTCGCGCGCCAACGCCGCATCGAGCATCTGCCGATGCTCGTCAGCGGCGATCTGACCGCGAAACGTCAATGAAACCATTTGATACCGCAGATATTTGTCGAATACGGCGGCATGCGTATCCATCAGCACCTTGGAGCCGCAGGCAGAGATCAATGCCTGGTGGAACTCCCAGTCATAGCGCTTCCATTCCTTGGCAATCGAATGGTCGCCTGAAATCATGCGCCTTTCCATTTGCTGAAGCTTGTGGTGCGCCGCGACCACGCGGCCTTCCCAATCCATGTCGCCGGAGGCGAACGACAACTCCATCGCATAGCATTCGAGCAGTTGCCTCAAGGCGGCGATTTCCTTCAGATCCTGAGGTGACACTGGCGCGACCTCGAAACCACGCTGCCCCTCGGCGGTCACCAGCCCGTCGGAGGACAAGCGGTTTAGGATTTCGCGCAGGGTAGAGACGCTGGCGCCATAAAGGTTTTTCAGCCTGTCAAGCTTGAGTTTTTCGCCGGGTGTGAGTCGGCCGAAAATAATGTCGGCGCGAATCTGTCGGTACGTTGTTTCAGATATTGTCGAATTCTGCGTGTTTTCATGCATTGCAAAAAAATATCATAAATTTTCTGAAATACCATAGATCATGCCGCTGAACCGGTCACCTGGCCAGCCTGGCCATGCAGGCGTACAGCCAGCATGTCGGCGTCCTGCCATTCACAAAATTGCGACTGGCTTGGAATAGTTTCCGATCGGCCTCGGTATATGGAGCATCAAGGCGAACTTCGTCCGCCCTTCTCATTTGGAGGATCTCCAGGTGCCCGAGCGCTACGTCGCTATGCTGAAATGCTGGGTCTAGTGCGAGCGTTCGAAGACCGGCGCCAACGGATTTTTGCTCGCGTCCGGAAGCTCCGCCCGTCAGAACCGGTTCCCCTTCCCCGTTCCCTAACTGCTGGCCGCTTCCCGCGGCAACGTTTCACCAGCCCGAACGATCGGGTTGCGTTCAGGTCATAGTCGAAAGGAGAAAGCCATGGAGGACAATCAAACACTGTCGCAACGCTTCGACGACTACCAACCTTCCAAGACAATCTGGTTCTGGTCGGTAGTAGGCGCCGCGGTGCTGACGATGATCGTCGGTTTTACCGCCGGCGGTTGGACCCTGGCAGGAACAGCGGCGGAAATGGCGAAGACCTCAGCCATCAAGGCGAGGGCGGAACTGGTCGCCAATCTTTGTGTCCAAAAGTTCGTCACGGCGTCCGACGCGAGCCAGAATCTGGCCAAGCTAAAGGAAACATCCTCCTATCAAAGAGATGGTTTCATCAGCGATGGCGGGTGGGTCAAACTGGCCGGCATGAAGAAGGATGCTCCCGGCGCCGCGGATCTGTGCGCGGACAAGTTGGCTGCGATGGATGCGATACCCGCTCACGACGTTTCCCAGAATCAAACGAACGGTTCATAGCCCAACGCTAGAGTTCGCCCGGCAGCGAGAGTTTGCCGGGCGGCGGTCAGAGAAGCTCAAGCGCCGCAAGGACGCTTTCAGCGAAGTTCCCAACACGCCAGAACCGGAAGCACGGCTCGGGTGGCCCCCTTCCATGGCTTCTGATGGTGCCGGGCGGTGATGATCGACCCCTTCTACATTCGATGGTGAATGCGCATGAAATCGAGAGCTGCTTTCGGTTTCCGAATGGTCGGCGGGGAGATCAGACATCACTTGTATGTCGCGCTCGCTCGCTTCATTCTGGCGACCGCATCGCTTGCGGCATCCGCGACGACGACGGGACTGCGAGCAGAGGCCGGTGCTCTTCCTCTGCCCCGCTTTGTCTCGCTGAAAGCTTCGTCCGCCAATCTGCGTGTCGGGCCTGGTGTCGGCTACGACATTGAATGGGTCTTTACGCGGCCGGGCATCCCGCTGGAAATATACCAGCAATATGGCAATTGGCGCAGGGTAAGGGATTGGGACGGAACCAGCGGATGGATCTATGGACCGCTGCTTTCAGGCCGCAGGACCGGCATCGTCGCGCCCTGGGCCAAGGACGACCTTGCGCTGTGCAAGAAGCCGACAATTGACAGCCCCATAACTGCCTTGCTCCAACCTCGCGTTCGCGTGGAACTGACGCGCTGCGACGGGCAATGGTGCGCGGTGGAGTTGGGCCCGATGTCTGGCTTTGTCAGGCAAATCGGTTTGTGGGGCGTTTATCCCGGCGAGGTGCTGTAAAAGGGCGGCACAATTCGACCGGGGTCGTCCAAACCAACCAACAAGCGATCACCCCGACGTGCTGATCATCCTGATTTCCATCGGGTGGAGCTTGTGATGGGCCGACACCACCCTGCCCTCCCAGTCCATTCGCCAGCGGCGAAGGACAATTCCATCGCATGGCATTCCAGCAATTGCCGCAGCGCCGCGATCTCCTTGAGATCCTCGGGCGAGACCGGCGCGACCTCGAAGCCCCGCTGCCCTTCGGCACGACCGGCCCATCGCGGCGGAGCCAGCGCAACAGGGTTTCGCGCGACAACATGCCGAGGATCAGCAGCGGCAGCGCAGCACCGATGTCGAACAGAACCATGGTCGCAGCCGCCTAGCAGAGATTTATGAACCGGGACAATCGGCAAGATCCGCGCCAAAAAATGCCGCCGGAAGCTTGTGCTGAGCGCATGGAGGTTGAAAATGTTCGCGCCACGCTATGTTACTTACTGGCTGTGGGGTTTCTTCCGCATCTTTGACGGCACTTGCAACTCGGCCGGAAAGGATTGCGAGGGGGCAGGTCTCAGCCAGCTAAGGGTGTCTGGTGTTATTGTCTAACATTTGAGGTCGGCGGCGTGTCCACCATGTGTCCGTTGCCGCATAGGGAGGAAAGACAATGGACGGAGAAACGCATTCCAAATCAAGGCGAAGCTTTCTGAAGTCGAGCGGACTTGTCGCCGGGCTCACGGCGACGGCGGTTGCGGCTCCCTGGGTTCGCAGGGCCGGAGCAGCGGATACCATCACCTGGAAAATCCAGACCTCGTGGCCGGCGGGCGTCGGACTCGAAACCTTTCAGAACTGGTGCGGGACCATCAAGGACAAGACGGGAGGCCAGCTCGCATTCCAGCCTTTCAAGGCCAAGGATATCGTTGGCGATTTCGAGCTTTTCGACGGCGTGAAGAACGGCGTTCTGGAAGCGATGAACTCGTTCTCGCTGTACTGGGCCGGCAAGCTTCCGGCGACCGCCTTTCTTTCGTCCTACACGATGGGACTGCGCTACCCGCACGAGTGGGACATCTTTTTCTATTCAAAGGGTGGCCTGCAGGCTGCGCGCGACCTTTATGCCGCTCAGGGCCTTTACTATGTCAACCGCATTCATCACGGCCCGAACATCATCCATTCGAAGACGCCGATCCGTTCGATCGAGGATTTCAGGGACCTCAAGCTGCGCGTGCCGGGCGGCATGATTGCCGAGACGTTCGCGAAGGCCGGCGCCAAGACAACGCTGCTGCCGGGCGGCGAGGTGTTCTCCGCGCTGGAGAAAGGCACGATCGATGCCGCCGACTACACAGGCCCGGCGGTGAACTGGGCGCTCGGGTTCCAGCAGGTGACCAAGTACATTTCCATGGGGCCGCCCGGATTGATGTCGGTGTATCAGCCAGTCGACCTGATGGATTTTGCCGTCAACATGAATGTCTGGACCCAACTCCCGGACAATCTCAAGAAGTTCGTCGAAGACGAAATCCAAGTCTATTCCAATATCCATTTCGGAGCCATCCAGAAGGCCGACATGGAGGCCTGGCAGAAATTCCTGGATGCCGGAATTGAAATCAATCGGCTTGGATCCGACGATCTGCAGAAGTTCCAGGAAATCGCCGTTCCGATCTGGTTCGAGTGGGCCAACAAGGACAAGGACGCGGCGCGCATCTTCAAGCTGCAGCTCGAGGTGATGGAAAACCCGACCGTCGGTTACGTCACGCCGGACATGTATCAGGGGTTGTCGATCAACCTGTGAAGCCACTTGGCGTCCGTCGGTGACGGCGGACGCACTCTCCTTCAACAGGCGTTCACCGATGCCCTCACTCACTTTTGTGCTGCCGCACTGGCTCTACTGGTCGAGCCTCGTGCTTTTTCCGCTTGCCGCGGTCTTCTTTGTCTACCGCGAGCGGGCACAACGCGACGCCGGCCGCGCCAACCTGTTCCTCGCCTATTTCTTTCTGATCACCGCCGGATTTCTCGGCATGCATCGTTTCTACCTGAAGAGCCGCTGGGGGTTCTTGTTCATCCCGTTCTTCGTCGCCGTGCTCTGGACGAGTGGGCAGGTGCGCGACGGACGCGAGGCATTGTCGCTGGCGCGGTCGCAGGCCGAGCATGCCGAAAGGGTCTTGACGCATGCCAAGGCGGACGTTGCATCCGGCAAGGCCGGCGCCGCCGATCGCCTCGCCAAGGCCGACTCGGATGCGGTGAGCGCCCGCGACAACAACGCTGCCGCCATTGGCGGGCTCGTCCGATCGAACAACCTCGCGCGAATTGCCGGAATTCTCCTCGGCATCGTTCTCGTGGGCGACATCTTTCTAGTGCCCGGCCTGGTTCGCCGCGCCCGGGAACGTGAGCGGCAACCGGCCCCTACCGACGTCCACCCTCTCGTGACCGACGTGCCCGTCACACCCGTCAAGCAGCCACTCGCTGTTTTCCGGCCCGTTGACTGGCTGGTCAGGGTGACAGGCGAGTTGGTCGCCTACTGGGCGGTCCTCGCGGTCATCGCCTACTACTACGAGGTCGTGGCGCGTTACGTTTTCAACTCGCCGACGAACTGGGTGCACGAGAGCATGTTTCTCATGTTCGGCATCCAGTACATGCTGGCCGGAGCCTATGCCTATCGCGACGAAACCCATGTCAGGGTAGACATCATCTACAGCCATCTCTCGGAACGTGGCCGTGCGGTCTGCGACATCATCACCTCGGCCTTCTTTTTCCTGTTCACGGGCACCATGCTCGTCACGGGCTGGCGTTTTGCCAGTGACGCAATGGCGGTAGGCGAGCGTTCTTTCACCGAATGGGGTATCCAGTACTGGCCGGTAAAGCTCGCCATCCCCATCGGGGCGGCGCTGCTGTTGCTTCAGGGTCTGTCCCGGCTGATGCGCGACATCACCATTGCCACCAGAAGGATCGGCTGAGCGATGGGTCTCGAACTTCCGATCCTGTGGCTCAGCATATTGATGTTCGGGGGCCTGGGCGTACTTCTGCTGCTCGGGCTGCCGATGGCCTTTTGCACCGGCAGCCTTGCTGTGCTTTTCCTCTTCCTGTTCGGCAACTCGGCCATGCTGAACATGCTGCCCTCCCGGGTCTTCCCGTTCATGACGGATTACCAGCTCTCGGCGGTGCCGCTTTTCATCTTCATGGCCGCGATTCTCGAGAAGGCGGGTATCATCGAGGAGTTGTTCGACGTCGTCTACAAATGGCTGGGCGGGCTGAAGGGCGGGCTCGCCTCGGCCACTGTGATCTCCTGCACGCTGCTGGCCGCGATGGTAGGCGTGGTCGGGGCGACGGAAGTGACGATGGGCATGATAGCGCTGCCGGCGATGTTGCGCCGAAACTACGACGCCAAGCTCGCCTGCGGCTCACTTCTCGCCGGCGGGACGCTTGGCATTCTCATCCCACCCTCCGTCATGGCGATCGTCTACGCCGTCGTCGCGCAGCAGTCGCTGGGCGAACTTTTGATCGGGTCGGTGTTTCCCGGGCTGCTGCTGTCGGGAATGTATGTCGCTTACGTGACGGCGCGCTGCTACATCAACCCGAAGCTCGGACCCGCGTTGCCGCCGAACGAGCGCATCGCCTTCACCGAAAAACTCAAGCTTTTGCGCCGCACGTTCATGCCGATACTGCTGATCCTGCTTGTGCTCGGGGTTATCTTCATGGGCATTGCCACGCCTGTCGAGGCCGCCGGCATCGGTACGTTCGGTGCCTTCATCGTCTGCGCCGCACACCGGCGCCTGACCTGGGGCACGATCCGCGACGCCAGCGTATCGACCCTGAAGGCGACGGCGATGGTCATGTGGATATTTTTCGGCGCCACCATGTTCGTCGGCTTTTTCATCTTGAAGGGCGGGCAGAACTTCGTGGCCGAGTCCATTCTGGGAACGGGTCTGGCGCCCTACGGCGTTCTTATTCTGATGATGGCGATCCTTTTCGTCCTCGGCATGTTTCTGGACTGGGTGGGAATCCTCCTTCTGACCGTGCCGATCTTTCTGCCCATCCTCAAGTCGCTTCAGTTCGGCGGCGCGTTTGGGTTCGCCGGCGTGGCTCCCGAAGACGTCCCGCTTTGGTACGGCGTCATATTCATGGTCAACATGCAGATGGCTTTCCTGAGCCCGCCGTTTGGCTATTCGCTGTTTTACCTGAAGAGTGTTGCGCCGCCGGAGATTTCAATGGCGACGATCTTCAGATCCGCGGTGCCCTTCTTGTGTCTGCAAGCCATCGGAGTGGGCCTGTGCATTGTGTTCCCCTCGATCGTCGTGTGGCTGCCGAAGGTCATGTACGGCGGCAATTGACTGGCTTGGCCATTCGAGGCCGGCGGAACAATCGAATTTGATAGTTTGCGCTTGAATGGCGCCACATTTTTGCGTTCCTTGGCGCTGTGTCGAGACCGATTTTCGAAACCATACTGGCGGTGAGTGCTGGCGTTGCACTGTCGACCAGTCTTGGCTATCTCGCCTACGCCGCGCCGGGCGACGCGGTGTCCATGCTGGACTGGCTTACCAGTCCGCTCACCTTCAGCACCTTCCTGTGGGCCGCTCTCGGGGCAATATTCGGGCTCAGCGCCTTGCAATTCCGGCGCGGCCGCAGATCCGTCAGCCGCATCGCCCGGCCCGTGACCAGGAAAGGCGATGACGGACAGAAGCCAGCGACATGCGTGAGGCAGAGGCCCGAACCGCGTCGCATGAATCCGCTCGAACGCGACGTGCTTTAAGGTGCTGCTGCAGCCGCCAGGCTATCCGCCCTTCGGCGTCTCTGCAGCCAGAAAACCAGCCCGAACAGCAAGAGCGCCGGAAGCACGAACCAGTAGCGTGACGGCCGGCTGCTCGGCACCATGACCCCGATGATTTCGTCTCCGGGCTGCAGACCGAATTTTGCCGCCTGGCTGCCGAGACGCACGATCCCGACTGTCATCGTGTCGCCGAGCGCACTCACGGTCAGTCCCGCGCTTTCCAGCCGCTCCGCCGCATTTTTGCCTTCGGCGAGATCGAGCCTGATCAGTTTCTCGATCTCGTCGCCGTTGATGTTGACCGTCTTCAGCTTGACACGAACCGCTTGACCGGCGGGCGTGGCATCGATCGTCTGGTTCAATTGCGATACGGGTTTTGCAACAAAGGGCTCATCGACCAGATCGAGCCAATAGCCCGGCCGAAACAGCGTGAAGCAGATCAGCAACAGCGCAATGGCCTCGTACCACCGGTTGCGAACCAGGAACCAGTTCTGCGTCGCCGCCACAAAGGCCACCATTGCCAGCGCCGATGTGGCGATGACCATGATGAAATCCAGCGGCCCCTGGATGTCGATCATCAGCAGGCCGTTGTTGAAGATGAAGATGAACGGCAGCAATGCCGTCCTGATTTCGTACTTGAATCCCTGAAAGCCGGTCTTGACCGGATCGGCGCCCGAAATCGCGGCCGCGGCATACGCCGCTAGACCGACCGGTGGCGTCACATCGGCCATCAGCCCGAAATAGAAGACGAAGAGATGCACGGCTACCAGCGGTACGGCCAGGTCGTTCTGCGCGGCGAGGTCGACCATCACCGGCGCCATCAGCGTGGCGACGACGACATAGCTGGCCGTGGTCGGCATGCCCATTCCCAGAATGATGCAGATGAGGGCGGTGAACAGCAGCATGACGATGAAGCTGCCGGCCGAGATGAATTCGACGAGTTCGGTCATCACAAGCCCGACACCGGTCAACAGCACCGTGCCGACGATGATGCCGGCCGTCGCCGTGGCGATGCCGACCGTGGTCATGTTGCGCGCCGCGGCCGACAGCCCCTCGATGAGATCGACGAAACCTTCGCGCCAACGCGGCATGAGATCTTGCTTGCGAAAGAACGCCGTCAGCGGGCGCTGTGTGACGACCAATACCATCAAGGCGGCGGAGCCCCAGAAGGCGGAAAGGCCGGGCGAAAGCTCCTCGACCATCAGGCACCAGATGAGGAGCACCACCGGCAGCAGGAAATGCAGGCCTGTCCGTGCCGTCTCACCGAAATGCGGAATTTCCAGGATATCGCCCTTGAGGCTGTTGAGCGGCAAGTCGGGATGCTTTGCCCTGTAAGCGACGAGACCGACATAGACGACGGCAAGCGCCGCGACGATCATCCAGGTCGCGGCGCTGCCGAACGCGGTCTTGGTCCAGCCGATGCCGTAATAGACGAGTCCGGCCAGGATGACGAAGGCGCAGATGCCCATCAGCGAGCGCAGCGCCCCTTGCAAGGCGGGATGGCGGCTGCGCGACGGCAGGCCCTTCAGGCCCATCTTCATCGCTTCGATGTCGACGATATAGAAGAGCGAGCCGTAGGTAAGCAGCGCGGGAAAGAAGGCGTGCTTGACCACCTCGGCATAGGAAATGCCGACATATTCGGCGATGAGGAAGGCGGCTGCCCCCATCACGGGCGGCATGATCTGCCCGTTGACGCCGGCGGCACATTCGATGGCGCCGGCTTTGACCGGCGTGTAGCCGACGCGCTTCATCAGGGGAATGGTGAAGGTGCCGGTGGTGACGACATTGGCGATCGACGATCCGGAAATCATGCCTGTCAGGCCTGATGCGACGACCCCGGCCTTGGCGGGGCCGCCGCGATATTTGCCGAGGACGGAGAAGGCAAGCAGGATGAAATAGCCGCCTGCCCCGGCACGCTCGAGCAGCGTTCCAAACAGCACGAACATGAAGACGACGTTGGTCGAGACACCGAGCGCGACGCCGAACACGCCCTCGGAAGTGAGCCACATCTGCGAGGCGGCGCGCGACAGCGTCGCGCCTTTGTGCGCCAGCAGGCCGGGCATATAGGGGCCGACGAAAATGTAGATCAGCATCAGCCCGGCGATGACGGTGATGGCGGGACCGACGGCTCGCCGGGCGGCTTCCATCAGTATGACGATGCCGATGATGGAGATGACGAGATCCGCGGTCGTGGGGAGCCCGGGCCGGGTGGCGATCTCGCCGTAGAAGACGACGAGGTAAAGCGCCGCCGCAGCGCCGGCTATGGCAAGGATCCAGTCGGGCAATGGAACGCGGCTGCGTGAAGAGCTTTTGAAAGCGGGGAAGGTGACGAGCGCCAGGAACAGCGCAAAGGCCAGATGAATGGAACGCGCAATGCCGTCGCTGACGACGCCGAAACCGAGCATGAAAGGGATCGGCGAGGAGTACCAAAGCTGGAACAGCGACCAGGCCAGCGCGACCGCCAAGACCAGATGCGCGGCCAGGCCGGTCGGCTTGCGGCCGCCCGTATCCGCTTCCGCGACAATCTCGTTCAGTCTGTCGATATCGACGTCTTCAGGTGCTCCTGCCTTGCGGAACTGGTCTGTCATTGTTCCCCTCGACCGATTGTTTTTTCATTTTGGTCTTTTCGGCTCCGTGGCCGGACCGCCCTTCAGGCAGCCCGGCCCAGCTGAAGCTCAGAGCCAGCCTTTTTCCTTGTAGTAGCGCTCGGCGCCGGGATGCAGCGGCGCCGAGAGGCCGGCCTTGATCATCTCCTTGGGGTCGAGATTGGCGAAAGCCGGATGCAGCTTCTTGAAGTCGTCAAAGTTCTCGAAAACCGCCTTGACCATTTCGTAGACCACGTCGTCCGGGGTCTTGGCGCTCGTGACCACGGTGGCGCGCACGCCGAACGTCGTCGTCGGATCGGGATTGTTGGCGTACATGCCGCCGGGGATGGTCGCGACCGAATAATAGGGGTGCGCCTTCACCAGCGCGTCGACGGCGTGGCCGGTCAGCGGAACGAGCTTGGCGCCGCAGGCGGTCGTCGGATCCTGGATCGCGGCTGACGGATGTCCGACGCCATAGAAGAAGCCGTCGATCTTGTTGTCGCAAAGCGCACTGCCCTGCTCATCGGCCTTGAGCTCGGCGGCTAGCGAAAAGTCCTTCAGGGTCCAGCCCATCTGCTTCAACAGCTCTTCCATCGAGGACCGCGTGCCGGAACCGGGATTGCCGACATTAAAGCGCTTGCCTTTGAAATCCTCGAAGGTCTTCACGCCCGCATCGGGCCGCGCCAGCACGGTGAACGGTTCGGGGTGGACCGAGAAGACCGCGCGCAGATCCTTTACCGCCTTGCCGTCGAAATTGCCGACGCCGTTATAGGCCTGAAACTGCACGTCGGACTGGGTAAGGCCGAAATCGAGGTCGCCGGTATTGATCGAATTGACGTTGAAAACCGAACCGCCGGTCGATTCGGTCGAGCAGCGTATGCCGGTCTTCTGCCTGTCCTTGTTCATGAGCCGGCAAATGGCGCCGCCAACGGCATAATAGACGCCGGTCACGCCGCCGGTGCCTATGGTGATGAACTTCTGCTCGGCGAACGAGGGTGTGGCGGCAAGCAGACACCCCGCCGCGCCCGCGGCTATCAGGGTTTTCAGCAGACTACGCATTTCGACTACCTCTCTGGTGGTTTGGTCCGGCCTTGCGCCGGGCTCTGGTCAGGCGCGTCCCGCCAAGTCGGGAGCGCGCAAGGCTGCATCGACGGCATCGCCGAGCCGTTCGACGATGGCATCGATGTCCTGGCTGGTGGAAATGAACGGCGGCGCGAGCAGCACATGGTCGCCTCTGACGCCGTCGATCGTGCCGCCCATGGGATAGACCATCAGGCCGTTGTTCATGGCTTCGCGCTTGATGCGGACGTTGAGCTTCAGCGCCGGATCGAAAGGCTCCTTCGAACCGCGGTCGGCGACCAGTTCGATCGCCTGGAACAGGCCACGGCCGCGAATGTCGCCGACATGATGATTATTGCCGAAGCGTTCGCCCAGGCGCCGTTGCAGATGCATGCCCATCGCCTTGACGTTGTCGAGCAGATGGTCGCGACGGATCACCTCCTGGACGGCAAGGCCGGCCGCCGCGGCCATCGGATGACCCATATAGGTGTGGCCGTGCTGGAAGAAGCCGGAGCCGTTGGCGAAGGCGTCGAAGATATGCTGGCCGAGCAGCACGGCGCCGACGGGCTGATAACCGCCGCCTAGCGCCTTGGCGATGGTCATGAGATCGGGAACGACACCGTCCTGTTCGCAGGCGTGAAGCGTGCCGGTGCGGCCCATGCCGCACATTACCTCGTCGAGGATGAGCAGCACGCCGTAACGGTCGCAGATGGCGCGGACGCGCTTCAGGTAGTCCGCCACCGGCGGCACGGCGCCGGCGGTCGCACCGACCACCGTCTCGGCGACAAAGGCGATGACCTCGCCGGAGCCGAGTTCGAGTATCTTGTCCTCCAGGGCCTGTGCTGCCCGCGCTGCGTAGTCGGCATCGCTTTCATCAGGCAGTTGATGGCGATAGGCGAAACATGGATCGATATGATGGGTTTCGATGAGAAGCGGCTGAAATTGCCGCCGCCGCCATTCATTGCCGCCCGTGGCGAGCGCGCCAAGAGTGTTGCCGTGATAGCTCTGGCGGCGGGCGATGACGTGACGCCGCCGCGGCTCGCCTTTCTCGACAAAATATTGCCGCGCCATCTTCAGCGCCGCCTCCACCGCTTCCGATCCGCCGCTCAAGAGATAGGCATGGCTGATCCCGGCCGGGGCGTCTTCAACCAGGCGGTCGGCCAAACGTTCGGCCGCCTCCGTACTGAAGAAGCCGGTGTGGGCATAGGCGATGCGGTCGAGTTGTTCATGCAAGGCGGCGATGACGTCGGGATGGCCGTGGCCGAGACACGACACCGCCGCGCCGCCGGATGCATCGATGTAGGAGCGGCCGTCGCTGTCGAATATCTGGATGCCTTTGCCGCCGACGGCGATCGGAAGCGAACCTTTGGTGGTGCGATGGAGAAGATGGGTCATTTCTTGCCGAGCCGCGGTTTCAGGTGAACATTGAGCGCCGCATGGTGTTCGTCGGTGCGTCGTATCTCCGCCAGCGCCTGCTCGCCGCCATGGCCGGCGACGACCGCTGCCAGGATTTCCGCTACGGCGAAGGCCGGCGCCATGGTGTGGAGGAAGGATGGGGTCTGCGTTGGAACGAGGATGACCTCGGCCGCGATCTGGGCGAGCGGCGCCACCTCGCTGTCCGTGATCGCGACGACGCAGACACCGCGTCCGGCCGCATATTCGGCGACCTCGACCGTCTGGCGGGTGTAGGGGAGCACGCTCGCCACGAGCAGCACATCGTCATTGGTGGCGCGGCCAATCGCGTCGGCACCGGTTCCGGCCACGCCGTCGAGCAGCACCGATTTCTCGCCAACGAGCGACAGGACATAGTGGATATGCCAGGCGACAGGATGGCTGGAGCGCAGGCCGAGGCAATAGATCCGGCGCGCGGCCGAGAGCCGTCTCGCCGCAGCCACGATGCGGTCCAGCCTATCTGGCCTGGCAAGCTGGGCGAACTGGGCGGCTAGCGAGTCCAGCATCTCGGCGGCTTGAGCGCGGTCGCCCTTGAGCTTCTGGCTGCGCAGCTGGACCCCCGCTTTTCCTGCAAAGCCGGGATATCCGCTGCGCACCGCCGCGGCGTAGGAATCGCGCACGACATCATATCCTTCGAAGCCGAGATGCTGGGCCAGACGCGTCATGGTGGCCGGCTGCACCCCCGCCTGCCGCGCCTGCTCGCGCATGGAAAGCAAGGCCACGTCGCTCGGATGGTCGAGCATGTAGCGAGCCGCGGTCTGCAGCTGCGCCGACATGCCGTCGAACTCCGCGACGATGCGTTCCGCCAAGGGCCCCTGGTCCATCGAGGCAGTCTGCCGCGCATCGATTTCGTTTGCAACAAGTGTTTCACAAGTTATGTTGGTGATCCAATTGTCCAGCCACCGGTATGCGCATGCAGTCCCAATCCTCGGACAGGCCCGTCGCGATCGCCGTCGCGCCGAATGGCGGCAGACGCAGCAAGGCCGACCATCCGGGCTTGCCGATGACGCCGGCCGAACTGGCGCGGACGGCGGCCGAGTGCCTCGAGGCCGGCGCGGCCATGATTCACCTGCATGTGCGCGACCGGGATGGCCGGCACATTCTCGACCCCGACGCCTATCGCGCCGCCACCGCCGCCATTCGACGGACGGTTGGCAATGCAATGGTGGTGCAAATCACCAGCGAGGCGCTTGGCGTCTATCAGCCCGGCAGGCAGATGGAAGCGGTTCGCGAGACCAGGCCCGAGGCCGTCTCGCTGGCACTGCGCGAGCTTGTCCCGGACCGGGATGCCGAGCCGGTTTTCGCCTCGTTCCTCGGCTGGCTGAAGCGCGAACGCGTGTTGCCGCAGATCATACTCTACGATCCCGGCGAGGCACTGTACCTGTGCGATCTACAGCGGCGGGGCATGATCCCCTGGGACGACATTCCCGTGCTCTTCGTCCTTGGCCGCTACACGACATCGCAGCAATCGGCGCCCATGGATCTGCTGCCGTTTCTTTCGCCAGGTATTCCGGCCTTCAGTTCCTTCATGGTCTGCGCCTTCGGCCGCGACGAGGCTGCCTGCGTGTCCGCCGGGGCGCTGCTGGGTGGAGATGTCCGGGTCGGCTTCGAGAACAATCTTCTGCTGCCGGACGGTTCGACGGCGCCCACCAACGCATTTCTGGTCGATACTGTCGCGCGTATGCTCCGAGGCTTTGGACGGCCAATCCGAACCCCCGCCTCATTGCGCCATGCCTGGGGCATGGGTCACCGGTGAATGGATGATCAATCGTCCGTCGCAAAGTCGCAGGATCGTCATGAGTATGGGGAGCCATGGAACCCATGTCAGCCTGGCCATCCTGGGTAGCCAATGTTCCGACACAGAGAATCGGCCTTGGAAATTCGAACACCTTGTCGGGCGCCGCTCTCATGCATATATGTCATGCTGTGACATAAATTCCGCATCGAAGACAGCCCCAACGGTCAGTTAGCCGGCTTTGATTCCGGAAGGCAAGAAACCGTTGGTCCGCCCAAGCGAGCGGTTCTGTTCATGTCTGCGATGTAACGTACGAGGTCTGGTTATGGCTCAGGGTTGGTTTGCCGCTCCTGTATCGGTGACGGTAGGCATCTTCGGAAGCATCAGAAACATCATTAGCGCGCGCCAGGCGGATGAACTGCTCCGTGAAAGGCTGCGCCATGGCGGCTCACCCAAGATTCTGGCCGCTCATCACGCCTGTCGAGCCGCGATGGAAGATGAAGCAAAGGCGGAAGCCGCCCGAATGGCGTTCATCGAGGCCGCACGGGAAGCGCGCCTGTTGCCCGGCAACTGAAGAAAACGTCCCCCGAAATGTCGGGAAGCTCGTCCGATGGCTTGCCGAGCAATCCACTCCGCGCTTCTAATCTATACGCCGAGGTAGCGCTGCAAGAGTTCCGGCTGCGCCTTGATCTCGGCGGCAGGTCCTTCATGGGCAATGTGGCCGTTGTTGATGATATAGACGCGCTTTGCAAGCGCCAAGGTCGCGGCCAGGTTCTGTTCGACCAGAACGATGGTCTGCCCGGCCTCGGCCAGTTCGCGACAGGCTTTGACGAGATCCTGGACAATAACCGGGGCAAGCCCCTCGAACGGTTCGTCCAGCAGGACGATCTTCGGGTCGCGCACGAGCGCGCGGGCGATCGCCAACATCTGCTGTTCGCCCCCGGAGAGGTCCGTGCCCCGGCTGGTGCGCCTCTCCTTCAGCCGCGGGAACATCTCGTAGATGCGCTCGAGCGGCCACCTGTTATCGGCGGTCAGGCCCGCAAGGATGATGTTGTCCTCGACATTCAGGCTGCCGAAGATGCGGCGATCCTCGTGCACGAGTTGCATGCCGAGCTGCGCGATTCTGTGCGCCTTCCTGCCCGCCAGTTCCTCGCCATCGAACTTGATGCTGCCTGTGCGCGGCGTGACGACACCCATCAGGCTCTTCAGCGTCGTCGACTTGCCGGCGCCGTTCCTGCCAAGGAGCGCGACAACCTCGTTTTTCTCCACGCGCAGCGATACGTCGAACAGAATGTGGCTGTCGCCGTAGTAGCTGTTCAGACCTTCGACCTCGAGCAGGCTCATCAGGCAATCTCTCCGTGAACGCCGCCGAGATAGGCTTCCTGCACTTTTGGATTGGTCTTGATCTGCTCCGGGATGCCGTGAGCGAGGATGCGACCCTCTTGCAGCACAGTGACCGTCTCGACCAGTTCAAACAGCGAATCCATATCGTGGTCGATGATGATCATCGTGCGGCCGCCCGCGATCGACTTCAGCAGCGCAACCGTTTCGACGCGCTCGCGCGGACTCATGCCGGCCAGCGGCTCGTCGAGCAGCAGCAGGCTCGGCGAAGTCGCCAGCGCCAGCCCGATCTCCAGCCGGCGCTTCTCGCCATAGGCGAGTTGCGAGACCAGCGTGTCCGGGCAGTGCGTCAGGTTGACCAGCGCCAGCGTGCGCTCGACCTGCTCGTCGAGGCCCGGGATCTTGCGGATATTGCGGAACAGGTCGAGCCTGAACTTGCCGCGGATTTCGCCAAGCGCGGCGATTGTAAGGTTCTGCCTGACGGTCAGCCGGTCGAAGAGCTGGTTGATCTGGTAGCTCTTGGTCAGTCCGAGCTGGCAGACATCCGTCACGCTCATACCGGTGATGTCGCGGCCCTCGAACACGATTTTGCCCGAGGTCGGCGACACCTCGCAGGTAAGCATCTTGAAGAAGGTGCTCTTGCCGGCACCATTTGGTCCGATGATGCCCCGCGTCTCACCATGGTTGATGGTGAAGTCGATATCGCTGTTGGCCATCAGGCCGCCGTAGCGTTTGCTCAATCCCGTAGCCTGCAAGATGGGACCGGAAGCGTGGTCCGTGGAACGGTGGCGCGCCGGCATCGCCTCGACGACGACCGGCGACGAACCCGGCGCGATCGGCGGGGTGATTGCTGCCGCCTCGACCGGCTCAACGGTTTTCCTGGCGCCCGTCGCCAGGTCGTAGACGTCCGCGATGGCGCCGACGATACCGCGCCTCAGGAAGACGACCAGCAGCACGAAAACAATGCCGAGCACCAGCTTCCATGTCGCGCCAAGGTGGAGCGTGTTCTGGAAGAAATCGCTGAGGAAAAGCCACACGGTCGCTCCCACCAGAGGCCCGAACAGTGTGCCGGCACCGCCTATCGCGGTCTGCATGACGAGTTGACCTGATGTATCGAACATGAACGCATCCGGCGGCATGAAGCCCTGCATGACGCCGAGCAGGCCCCCGGCAAAGCCGGCGTAGATCGCGGCGACCACGAAGGCGGTATGCTTGTAGGCGTGGATGTTGTGGCCGAGCGCGACCGCGCGCAGGGGATTGTCGCGGATGGCGGAAAGAATGGCTCCGACCGGCGAGCGCACGATACGCAGGGCAATCACCAAGCCGACGAAGTACCAGAATGCCAGGAAGGTATACGTCGCCCAGTCGGAATCGAACCTAAGCGTGGTGAAGCCGAGAAAGACGCTCGGCGTCGGCACGCCCGGCAGACCGTTCTCCCCCCCGGTATAGGCCGATAGCGGGTTGAACTCGACGAAGAAGAACACTTCCGAGATCGCCACGGTGATCATGGCGAAATAGATGCCGGTGCGCCGGAGCGCGACCATCCCTACGAGATAGCCGACGAAGCCGGCGACGACAGCGCCGATGACGATCGCCACCATGACGTAAGGAAAATTCAGTTCGGTCAACAGGTAGGCGGCGAACATGCCGCCGGTGCCGTAGAAGGCCGACTGGCCGAAGGAAAGCAGGCCGGTGTAGCCGAAGAGGATGTCGAAACCGAGCCCGAACAGGCCCCAGATCAGGATCCGGTTGATGGTTGTCGGCGCGAAGCCGAGATGCGGCAGGACGAAAGGCGCGGCGATCAGTGCGATCACCGTCAGCACCTCGACGAGGAAGGAGCGTTTCATGTTCATGCGCGGACCGCGTTCACTCGCGGCCCGCCGTGCCGAGCAGTCCGTAAGGACGCAGCACCAGCACGAGAGTCATCGCCACGAAAAGCATGACATAGGCATAGCCTGGGTTGAACATCGAGGTGATGGAGATGATCTCGCCGGCGATGATGCCGCCGAGCACCGCACCCGGGAACGATCCGACGCCGCCGATGACCACCACGACGAAGGTCTGCACCAGGATCGCCTCGCCGACATCAGGCGCGATCGATACCACCGGCGCGTTGACGATGCCGGCGAAGCCCGCCGCCATGGCGCCGATGCCGAACACCAGCATGAAGACCTTGTAGACGTCGATGCCCAGCGAGCCGACCATGACCGAATCCTCGATGCCAGCGCGCACGATCATGCCGATGCGGGTACGGTAGAGCACGAAATAGAGCGCCAGCAACGCCACGGCAACGATGCCGAGCAACGCCAGACGATAGGTCGGGTAGACCATGAAGCCGAGATTGGTGATGCCTTGGAACAGGCTCGGTGGCGGCACCGTCTTTGACAGGCTGCCGAAGAAGAAGCGCACCCCCTCGACGAAGACGATGCCCAGTCCGAAGGTGACGAGGATCTGATCCTCCTGCGGACGAGCGTAGAAGTAGCGGATGATAAGCCGCTCCATAAGGACGCCGACCAGCATGACGAAGAGGGAGCCGGCGATGAGCGCAACAATGAAGGAGCCCGTATAGTCATAGGCGACCCAACCGGCATAGCCGCCGAGCATGAACATCGCGCCATGCGCAAAGTTGAGCACGCCGAGCGTGCCGTAGATGATGGTCAGACCGGAGGAAATCAGCGCCAGAAGCGCGCCGAGCACCAGCCCGTTGAAGCATTGCGAAATGAAATTAGCCCAATTGACCACGCTGCCGCCCGCTTTGAGGTTGATGAATAGCCTGTCGCGTCGCCGTCCAGCCCGCCATAATGACAGGCAATCCGTTGCCATGCGATAGTTAATCGGCCAGACCTCAAGCCGCAAAGACACTGCTTCGCGCCCTCTTTGGTCTGCCATATACGGGATGAAGTCCTTCTCCGCATCGATGACGCGGAGAAGGCAGTTGTGACCGTCAGGTGTAATCGCCAAGCTTGCAGCCGAAGGCGTCCGGCTTCTGCATCAGTCCTTCGCCCGGCACGACGTCGAGCACCTCCCAGAAATCCTCCTCGTTCTTCATGTCCTTCGGCGCCTTGCCGCGGACGATGACGACGGGACGGATCAGCTGATGGTCCTCGGGCCGGAACTTCACGTCGCCGACCATGGATGGGAAGGTTTCGCCCTTCTCGTATTGTTTGATGACGTCCGGCGGATAGAAGGTGCCGGCTTCCGAGACCATGCGCGCCCAGATGGCGAACTGCATGTAACTGTTCTCGGCGCCCCATTCCGGCCGGTAGTTGTACTTCTTCTGGAACTCGTCGACGAACATCTTGGCGAGCGGATACTTGTCCTCCATCGTCCACCAGAAATCAGTGGCGGCAAACACGCCTTCAGTGAGTTCGGCACCCACTTCCTTGGCCAGGAACGGAATCTGGTAAGGGATCACCATCTTCATGTTCGGCGTGAGGCCGAATTGCTTGGCCTGCTGCACCGACAGCACGGCGTCACGCCCCCAGTTGACGTTGATGATGAACTCGGCACCGGAATTGGCGATGTTGGTGAGATACTGGCTGAAGTCCTGCGTGCCCAGCGGCGAGATCTGATTGGTCACCATTTCCCAGCCGCCATTGGCTGTCAGATAGTCGTTGACCGACTTGGTTACCGTATGGCCATAGGTGTAGTCGGGCGTCATGAACGCCGCTTTCTTGCCCTTGCCGAAGTTCTTCAACAGCACCGGGCCTATAGCGTTGGCGCAAGTCTCACCATAGACGCACTGGCGGAACGAGTAGCGTGCGCAATCCTTGCCGGTGGTGTCGTTCGAGCCGGATATGGCCACCAGATAGAGGATCTTCTCACGTTCCGCGAACTTGTTCAGCGCCACCGCGACTGCCGACGAGGTCGACCCCGTCATGGCGATGATCTTGTGGTCGTTGATGAACGTCTGCTGAGACTGCACGGCATTGTTGGGCTTGGCACCGGAATCGGCGACGACAAGTTCCACCTTCTTGCCGAGCACACCCTTGTCGACCTTCGGCGCGATCTGCTTGAGCAGATCGCTACCGGCGTTGATGTGCTCGACGGCTAGCTGCATACCCTTGAGCTCGTCCTCACCCTGTACGGCATAGGCGCCAGTGCGCGGCACGGTGGCGCCGATATAGACGGTGTCGCCCTGCGAGCCTGCCGGCCACGTGCCGATTGCCGGCTTGTCGTCCGCGGCATAAACCGGACGAATGAAGGAAGCCGGCAACATGAAGCTGCCGGCAAAGCCGGCACCAGCATGAAGCAAGGTACGGCGGGACAGGCTGGCTGGTTTATGATCGTCGAATAGCATCGGATATTCCTCCCTCGGCAAGACCTCCAGAGGCACTCGTTGTTGCCCCATTTTCCACCGGCCGTGGAAACAAGCCGGATCGCACTGGCATTCGCAGCTGCGGGAGCGGTTCGGTCAATGCAACTTTCGTTGGATGATTTGGATTAATGATCTAGATTAACAAGCCACCGCAGGATGCTGTGGACGATCGGCCTCTCGCAGTTTGGAACATTGGTATGCCGCTGACCGGTCACGCGATCATGACCAGACTGACGCGCGTCATGAAACTGGACGCGGCCGACCTCGCCAGTCTTGAAGCAATCTTCGAACGCGACGTGACTGTCAGGAAGCGAGAGGAACTCGTCATCCATGGGTCGCAGTTCCGGAGCCTGTGCTTTATCAAAGAGGGCTACGCGATCCGCTACAGACTGCTGCGGAGTGGCAAGCGACAGATCCTCAAGCTCATCCTGCCCGGCGACGTGATCGGGTTTCCGGTCAGCTTTTTCGATCGGTCCACCTATGCTGTCGTGGCACTGACGGAATTGACGTGCACCGTCTGCTCGCTCGATTCCTATATCCGCCTCTGCTACGAGCAGCCGCAATTCGGACTGGTCTTGAGTTGGCTCGCCGCGCAGGAGGCAGCGAACTACGCGGAGCACATTGTCAATCTCGGCCGCCGCACACCGATCGAACGGTTGGCCCACCTTCTTCTCGAGATTCATGCGCGCCTTGTCGAGGTAGGACTTGCGCCAGAGACGAGTTTTGATCTGCCCTTCTCGCAGGAGGTCATGGCGGACGCACTCGGGCTGAGCGTGCCACATCTCAACCGGGTCATGCAGCAGCTGCGCGCCGAACAGCTGATCACCAGCAAAGCGCGGCTCATCGCGTTGAGCGACCCCGCGGGCTTGCGACGACTGGCCCAGTATCAGCCGCAGAACCTCGTGCCGATCCCCTTGCTGGAAGGGCACCGCTGACGATAGAGGCCACGCCTGGCTACGGTCGCGCGTCAAACGAATGTCGTATCGCCCCTCTTGCCCCGGAGCGCTTGAACTCCAGTTTCAGGCTCTAGCCAATGGCGTTCCCGAACGGCTTTGGTTGATGCCACCACCAGCCTGCGGCTCATTGCCGATGGCACAACAAAAGACGCTTAGGGAGGAGACACCATGTCAAACAGCATGCTTCATCTGGCCGGCGCCTTGCTGGCCGGCGCGGCCCTCGCATTTTCATCGGGCGCGGCATCCGCGGACGACATCGTGCTTGGCGCATCGGTGCAGTTGACCGGCGCCTCGGCCAATACCGGCCGCTATTACAAGGACGCCTACGAGTTCGCGATCGATAAGATCAACGCAGCCGGCGGTGTCACCGTGGGCGGCGAGAAACACAAGCTGGCGCTGAAAATCTACGACAACCAGTCGGATGTGAATTTGAGCGTGCGGCAGTACACGCAGTTGGTCTCGCAGGACAAGGTCGCCCTGCTGCTCGGGCCGTTCGCGTCGAATTTCGCGCTGGCGGATTCGGCCGTCTCGGAAAAGTACCGGATACCGATGGTTCAGGGCGGCGGCGCATCCGACCAGATTTTCTCGCGCAAGTTCAAATACATATTCGGCACGCTGGCGCCGGCGAGCAACTATTTCGGCTCGACGGTGAAGATGCTGAAGGAACTCGACCCGGCACCCAAATCCGTCGCGCTTCTCTATGCCGACGACGCTTTCGACGTCTCGGTAGCGGATGGCACGCGGCCATTGCTGAAGGATGCGGGGCTGACGATTGCCATGGACGAGAAATACAGTTCCAACGCCAGCGACTTTAATTCGCTGCTGTCACAGATCAAGAGCAATGGCGCCGAGGTCGTCCTGGTAGCCGGCCACGAAACCGAAATCCTCAATTTCGTGCGCCAGGCGAAAAGCCTCGCCGTCGCCCCAAAGCTCTACTCCTTCACCGTCGGCGTACCGAGCGAGGATTTCCGCAAGGCGCTGGGCGCCGACGCCGACTATGCCTTCGGCATGACCGCCTGGCTGCCTTCGGCGGAGCTGAAGGACAAATGGTTCGGCAATGCCGCTACCTTCGCCAAGGACTACAAGGCGAAATACAACTACGATCCCGATTACCACGCCGCGTCGGCCGCGGCCGATGTCGAGGCACTGGCACAGGCGATCGAGGATGCCGGTGGCACCGACCCCGCCAAGGTGCGCGATGCGCTCGCCAAGCTCAACCTCGACAGCCTTTACGGCAAGATTGCCTTCGCCGAAAACGGTCAGATCAACCTGTCCCAGACGGTGATCCAGGTTCAGGGAACGGAGCTCAAGGCAATCTATGGCGCCAACGGTTTCGTCGAGAAACCGAAATATCCGATGCCGGCCTGGGACAAGCGCTGACCTTTGACAAGGTCGGACTGAGGGGAACGGCGTGGATCTGCTGGCGCAAATCCTGATCAACGGCATCCTGCTGGGCGGCCTCTACGCCATCATGGCGCTCGGGCTCGCCCTTGTCTGGGGCGTGCTCAACATCGTCAACTTGGCGCATGGCGCCTTCATCATGCTGGGCGCCTACCTGTCCTGGCATCTCTACACCTATCTCGGCATCGACCCTTTCCTCGGCCTGCCGATGACGGCCGTCGTCATGTTCACGCTCGGCTACGCGGTGCAGCGCGGCCTGCTCAACCTTGTCGTGCGCGGGCCGATGTTCAACACGTTGCTGATCACCTTCGGGTTGGAGGTGGTGCTGACCTATCTGGCACAGCTTGCCTTTTCCGCCGACTTCCGCACCATCAACCCGCCCTACGCCGGCAACAGCATCGCGCTCGGTCCGGTCGTACTGCCGCAGGCGCGACTGATGGCGTTCGGCGTCGCCGTCGTGCTGACGCTCGCCATGTGGGCTTTCCTGCTGCGCTCCAAGCTTGGCCGCGCCATCCGCGCCACCGCGCAGAACCTCGTGGCAGCAAGGCTTTACGGCGTCGAGCCGCGTCACCTTTATGCCGTGACCTTCGGCATAGGCATCGGACTTGCCGGTGCTGCCGGCGGGCTTTACGGCACGGTGTCGCAGATAAATCCCTATATCGGCGCGGCATTGACCGCCAAATGTTTCGCCATCTCCATCATCGGCGGACTGGACAATCCGTTCGGCGTCCTGATCGGAGGGCTGTTCCTCGGCATCATCGAGTCACTGGCGGTGCTCTATATCGGCGCGACTTTCGCCGACGTGGCAAGCTTCGGCGTGCTGGTCGCCGTACTGATCGTGCGGCCGAGCGGCCTGCTGGGCAAAACCGCATGACCGCTCTCCGCATAATCATCGCGTTGGTCGTGATCGCCGCGCTCGCCACCGTGCCGTGGTTCGGTTCGGACGTGCTGGTCCAATTCGGCATCAATGCACTGCTGCTGGCTGTTCTGGCGCAAGGCTGGAACATCATCGGGGGCTATGCCGGCTATGCCTCGTTCGGCAATTCGGTGTTTTACGGCCTCGGCAGCTACGGCGTCGCCATCGCCATGGTCCAGTGGGAACTGCCCTTCGCCATCGGGCTGGTGTTCGGCGTGGCGCTGGCCCTCGTCTTCGCTTTTCTGCTCGGCCTGCCGGTGCTCAGGCTCAAAGGGCATTATTTCGCGATCGCGACCCTGGCTCTGGCGCAGGTCATGATCGCCATTGTCTCCAATATCGAATTGGCCGGCCAGAATATCGGCCTCGTGCTGCCGCCGCTCAACAACGACCCGTTGTTCTACGAACTGGCGCTCGGGCTGCTGGTGCTGACGACGCTGACCATCTTCTGGCTGACACGGAGCCGCTTTGGTTTCGGGTTGATCGCCATCCGGGAGAACGAGGAAGGTGCTGCCGTCATGGGCGTCAACACGACGCTCTACAAGGTGCTCGCCTTTGCCCTCTCCGGCATATTCAGCGCGCTCGCCGGCGGCATTCACGCCTACTGGATCACCTTTCTCGATCCCGAAAGCGCCTTCGACATCAGCCTCAACGTCAAGATGATCATCATGGCCGTATTCGGCGGGCCGGGCACCATCCTTGGCCCTGTCGTCGGTGCCTTCACCCTTTCAGCGGTGTCGGAATTCCTGTCGAGCGAGGTGACCAGTGTCGCCGGCCTGTTCTTCGGCATCGTGGTGGTGGCCGCCGTGGTGCTGATGCCGCGTGGGCTGGCCGACGTGGTGCGTCGTTTCCGCAAGTCGGGATGGCGCTATTTCATCGAGAACATCCGGGCACATCGCATATGAGCACGATCCTCCAAATCAGCCATGCCACGCGCCGCTTCGCTGGGCTGATCGCCGTCGACGATGTCTCCTTCACGCTCGACGAAGGCGAAATCCTCGGCGTCATCGGGCCCAACGGCGCAGGCAAGACGACGCTGGTCAGCCTGATCAGCGGCACGCTGGCGCCAAGTTCCGGCGATATCATTTTCGCCGGACAGTCGATCGCCAAACTGCCTGCTTACCGGCGCGCACGGCTCGGCATCGGCCGCACCTTCCAGATCATGCGGCCCTTTCCCGGCCTGTCGGTTCTGGACAACGTCGCCGTCGGCGCGCTGTTCGGCCATGGCGGTGGCGAAGCCGATCTCAACCGCGCGCGCGAAAGGGCGCGCGGCTACCTCGACTTCGTCGGCCTTGGCAAATCCGTCGACCAGCGCGCCGACGAACTTGGCGGCCCGGGACGCAAGCGGCTGGAACTCGCCAAGGCGCTGGCCATGCAGCCGAAGCTTCTGTTGTGCGACGAGGTGATGGCGGGATTGAACCATGTCGAGATCGACGAGGTGATCGACGTCATCCGCAAGGTGCGAGATCAAGGCATCTCCATTCTGGTGATCGAACACGTCATCAAGGCGATCAAGAGCCTGTCGGACCGGCTGCTGGTGCTGCACCATGGCGAAAAGATCGCCGACGGCGCGCCGGATGCGGTGCTCTCCGACAAGACGGTGGTCGAGGCCTATCTCGGCAAGAGGCGCGCATGAGCGCCGCGGCGAAGAAAGGGCAGGCTCCGCTGCTGAAGGTCGCCGACCTTGGCGCCGGTTATGGCGGCATGCCGGTGCTGCGAAACGTTTCGCTTGAAGTGCACAAGGCCGAGATCGTCGCCCTGGTCGGCGGCAATGGCGCCGGCAAGACGACATTACTCCGCGCCCTGTCGCGTGTGATCGCCGCCACCGGAAAGATCGAATTTTCCGGCCGGGATCTGGTGCCGATGACCTCGGACGAAGCGTTTGCGTCAGGGCTCGTGCAGGTGCCGGAAGGCCGACAATTGTTCGACCGCATGACCGTCGAGGACAATCTCTTGATGGGCGCCTACCGGCGCAGCGACAAGGCGGCCGTGGAACGCGATCTCAAGCGTATATACGGCCTCTTTCCCCGGCTTGGCGAACGCAAGAAGCAGCTCGCCGGATCGATGTCGGGCGGCGAGCAGCAGATGTGCGCCATGGCGCGCGGGCTGATGGCGGCACCCGTCCTGCTGATGATCGACGAGATGAGCCTTGGCCTGGCGCCGGTCGTGGTCGAGCAGTTGATGGCAGTGCTGGGGACCATCCGCGACGAGGGCGTGACCATCCTTCTGGTCGAACAGGACGTGCATCTGGCGCTGTCGGGCGCCGACCGTGGCTATGTCATGGAGACCGGCCATATCGTGCACCGGGGCGCGGCCAAGGAACTCATCGACGATCCCGAAGTTCGCCGCGCCTATCTGGGGCTTTGAACCCGGGTTGGTCTTCCGCCTTTCGGGCACACGAAAGCCTGACCGGTACACAATGACGAAGCCGCCAACATTTGGGAGCTACTTTTGCTTCGCGGCATGGCGTTCGAAGGTAGCCAAGATACGTTCCGCCAGCCTCGAATAGTCACCGTCGAAATGGTGACCGCCCGCCGTCCGAATGACCTCGGCGCCCCGGGAGACCAATTGCGGGCAAAATGAGTCGGTCTCTTCCTCACCGTAAAAGCATTGAATGGCCGCAGCCGGCATGCGCCCGACGGCTGGTTCGACGGGAGTGGCTTTCGCGCTCGGCGGGGCTCCCAGCCACCCGGCGACGGTAATCTTCCAATCGGCCGCGCCCGCGAAGCCCAATAGCGAAACAATCGCGACACGCTGCCTGAGATCGGCGGGCAACCCGTCATAGGCGAACGGCAGGACGTCCGCCCCAAACGAATAACCGATCAACGCCACCTTGTCGGCATGCCACTTCGCGCCATAGGCTGAAATGACACTCGCCAGGTCGGCTGCCGTTTGCTCCGGCGATTTCTCGTTCCAGAAATAGCGAACGCTGTCCCAGCCGACCACGGAAACCCCTCGCGCCTGCAGATCCTCAGCTATGGTCTTGTCGAGGTCGCGCCAGCCTCCGTCGCCCGACAGCACGATCGCCATCAGCCCCGAGGGTTTCGAAGCCGGCAATTCTATAAGTGGCAGGGCGGCCACGCCCTGGGCCGTTCCCTGGTCCAGATGCGGTCCGACCAGCCCAGCCAACATGTCATCGCGACTACCGGAGTTGACTGACTGGAGGGTCAATGGCGTAGCTGCGGCGCGAAGCCGGTCGAAGTGTTCTCTCGCGCTCGCGGGCTCGGACGCCGTCAGCCCGACGTCCCAGAAGCCGTGCAGCGGTGAAATCGGCCCATAGGTGTAGCCGCCGGCGCCGCGCGTCGACGGTGCGCCCGCGCAAACCGGGCGCTTGCCGCTCAAGCCGATGCTGGGGTCCAGCGATACGGCGCCCGCCAGCGTGTTGACCGGCGCTTGCGCCAGAATGGCCCCGGCAAGGGTGCCGCCTTCTCCGGCGCCGGCGAGGATCGGAAAGTGATATTCAAGGCCGCCATGCGTGCGCTGCAACTGGCGGCTGAGTGCCTCCACGTCGCCGACGAGATTGTCACATGGGCGATCGCCATCGGCGATTCTGTCGAGATAGAGCTTTGTATCGACGCCGACCGCGAGTGCCCCGTTCTTGCCCAGAGCGTCCAACGTAGTCTGATCGGCAGCACTCCAGCCGCCGATATCGGAAAACACCACGACGTATCCGCGCATCGGTCCCTCGGGCAAGGCGACATGGACGTCGCCGAAGCGGCCACCGTCAAGCGCCAAGACGGGTGTGGCAGAAAGCATTGCCGCCGCGGCAAGCAGGCAGGCGAAGAGCCTATTCACGGTTCGAAAGCTCCTTTGGTCTCTTGAACCCCCTGCCGATCAAAGTGGTGGCATCGGCAAGGGCCATGAAAGGACTGAGCGTGCCCGACGCCGCCAGATAGCGTGGCTCCCATATCGGATTGAACTTGTCCTTGAAAAGTCTCAGGCCGCGAAAGTTGTAGAACGGGCTGCCATAGTGCCGGATGATGGCCCCCAGCCTGTTCCAGCGGGAAGAGAGGGGCGGAGACTCGATGCCGCTGAGCGGCGCCATGCCAAGACTGAGGCAACGGCAATTCAGTTCCTTGAGCTGAAGCATCAGATTCGTGAACAGGAATTCCATCGCGTATGGTGACGTGCCGCGTGCGTGCCGCATCAACCCTGTCGATGCTTCCCGAACCGAACTGGTCGTCATCACGGTGACGAAAGAGGTGGGCACGCCATGTTGACGGACGAGCGCGACCCATTGGGACTCGAGATAGCGTGGTTCGAACGCGGCAACCGAGAAGCCTTTTTCGCCGTTCCGCCGTGTTTCGAGCCAATCCGACGAGATCGTTTCCAGCGCGGCGAGGATGAAAGTCACACGATCCGGCGGCACCAATTCGAAGGTTAGTCCATCGCGCTCGCCACGTTTGAGCGCATAACGAAGATGGGCTTTCGCACCGCCCTGGAGACTGAAGTCGGTGAGCGGCACACATGCTTCCTCGCCGAGCTTCATGACGGTCAGGCCGGCATCCAGGTAATATGGCAGGCTCTCGGGGCGTATCTGGTAAAAAGCCGCCCGCCCGCCATGGCCGTCAGCGAGCCCGATGAAACGCCGGATCAGTTCCGTCCATTCCTCGCACGGGCCGACGGGGTCAAAAAGCGCAATCCAACTGCGCCCGCGCTTGCCGTACATGATGAAAGCCTTGCCGGAGGTGGAAAAGAGCAAGCTCTTGTCTCCCATCATCGCAAGCAGGCTTTCGCTGCGGCCCTGCAGGTCGATGATGCGCGATGCATGCGCGAGCGCGGCGGCATCGGGCGGCGAGGCAAGGCCCTTGGGCGGGCGAAGCAATTCCCACAAGCCAAATGCTATCGCGATGACTGCTGCTCCGAGCAAGGCGCGCAATGCCCGCGGAGCCTGCGCGTCGAATTCGAACTGCCACCAAAGGTCGTGAGCCGTGTAGTCGACGTCGCGGAACGCCAGAAAAAAGATCAGTTGGGCAGCGACCAGGATGACTGCCACCGCGACGAACCAGCCAATCGTGAATGGTTGTTCGAGCATCGAGGCCGGACGATCGAACTGCCGCCGCGTCGTGAGAAGAAGAGCAATCAGGAAAGAAAGGAAACCTGCCTCGCCATAGGCCAGCCCCTTGGCGAGTGACAAACCCAGGCTCGCAATTGCCAGCGCCAGCGCAATCCACCAGGCGCCGTCCCGCCGCTCGAAGAGACCGCGAGCGACAAACAAGAAGACAAGGCCCAACAGACTGCCGAGGAAGTGCGATGTCTCGACAATCCACAGCGGCAGCCGCATGGACAGGATTGCCAGCCGGTGCCCGAAAGTAGGTGTTGCGCCGGAAATGAGCAGCATCACTCCGGCCGCGAAAGATATGACGCCCATGAAGCGCGGTGCCAGACCGGCGGCGGCTCGGACAAGGCGATCGTCGCGGGATCGTTCGTGGCCGATGGCAAGGCGGGTCTCGAAGATTGCCAGCAGTGCCGCGGAAAGCGCCAGCGGCACGGCGAAATAGATGCCGCGATAGGTCAACAGGGCCGCTGCTATCGAATCGGGAGAAGCCTGTCCTTTGAGAGCCCAAAGCACGACGGCCTCGAAGACCCCAATCCCGCCAGGCAGATTGCTCACCGCGCCCAAGGCGGTGGCGGCCGAGAACACCGCGGCAAAGGTCAAGAAATCGATCGGTGCGCCGGGCAGAAGGATCCACAGCGCCGCCGCGGCACCGGTCAGGCGCGTCGCGGCCAGCAGCAGTTGCGCCGCCGTGAGCATCCTGCTCGGGCCGGCAATTGAAAACGCGCCTATTCGCAAGGTGCCGCGCGGACCGAAGAACACGATGGCCACCGCCGCCGAGAGAGCCATCGCCGATATCAGTCTCAGCAACTCCGGCCGCCATCCCAAGAGATGCGCGACCGGTACCGGCTCCATCAGCCCGGCGAATCCGCCGAACCCGGCAAGTCCCAGTCCGAAACCTCCGGCAATGAATAGCAACAGCCGGGCAATGTCGCGCGACCTGATGCCGACAGCGCCATAGATACGATATCGAACCGCCGCGCCGGTGAGGGTGCCGAAGCCCACGGCATTGCCCAGCGCGGTGCCGCAGAACCCCGCCAGAAACGGTGCCAAAAGAGGAGTGCGGCCGCCAACATAACGAACCGCACAGACGTCTCTTGCGACGAGTGCGGCAAAGCTCAGGATCGTCGCGCAGATCGACCAGCCGATGGCGGCGGCGGGCATGTGACGCATCGCCCTGACAAGAGCTTCGTAATCGAGGTCTTGGACGACATCGCTGAAACCGGCGATGGTCAGTCCGATGGCCACGAAGACGGTGAGCGACGCCGCGATGCGGCGAAGCGGCCCGCCAAAGTGGCGCGCCCGCGCGACTTCGCAGCCGATCGTCGGGTCCGCCGACTTCAAGATACTGTTCACGGATATCCCGGTATTGCGCGGTTCGAAGGCAAGTGCCGCGCTCGCGCCGTCATGCCCTTATCTCCTGACGCTGGAACGATACGTATGCGATCGTGAACAGCAGAAGAAGCACCGCGATCATGCCGGCAAGCTGCGGCCAGATGAGCGCCATGCTCAGCGAAAACGGCAATGGCGCGCCCATCACGGCGCCGCTCATCTGGTCGGCGAACAGCAGGCCGAGCGAGCGTGTCGCCGGGTTGAGCAGCGCAAGCGTGGCTTCGCCGTAAAGCGTGTTGGGCGAGACGCGGGCGATCGCCTGCTCGAGACCGATCTGGTGCACCGCCGTCATCGGATCGAGGGGATCGATCGGCACGACCACACCTGCGATCAGGGGCGCCAGCATCGGCCAGAATACGGTGAACAGCAGCCAAACGGTGAGTGCGCACAACGCCGATGTCGCCGGCGATCTGACAAGGGTGGAGAAAGCCATCGCCATTGCCAGCCAGACGCCGGCATAGACGAAGGACGCGAAAAGGAAGGCAAGTCCGCGCGCGACTTCCTCGCCGCTCGGGGGTAGGCCGAGCAACAGCATGCCGAGGCCGGTGACCAGCAGCCACAATGCCAGCAGGCAGATGGCGATGACCAGGAGCCCTCCCAGAAACTTGCCGGCAAGCAGCGCGTCGCGGTAGATCGGCTGCGACAGGATGCGCGACAGGGTGCGGCGGCTGTATTCGCCGTTGATGGCATCGAAGCCGAGCGCGATCGCCACCAGGGGAATGAGAAAGCCGAGGAAGGAGACAAACGAAGGCAGCGGCGGCTGCGCCGTGGTGAATAGGCGCAGGAACAGGAACGGGTCCTCGCCCAGCGTCGCCTTGATCTGGCCGATGGCCGCATAGACCGAGCCGATCGCCGTCAAGACGACGAGGAGCATGACCAGGTGGATGCGGACGCTGGTCATATGATCGGCCGCTTCCTTGAGCGCGACCGTCGACAGGCCGACAAAGGGCGACCCTTCACGCCGCTGCGTCATGGCTCTCTCCCTCGAAAAAGCGGACATAGACCTCGTCGAGACCGGACTGGCGAATGCTCATGGCATGAAGCGCGCCTCCCGCCGCCACGACCAGCCGGGCAATGTTGGCCCTGATGTCGGCGTCGGTGTGGACGCGCCATCGCCCCGGCCTCAGAGGTGTCACGCCCAACACATGCGGCGTGCCCGCCAGTACGAGGCGCAGATCGGTTTTCTCGGCTTCCACCTCGACCACATGCGTGCCGCCGAGCACCTCCGAGGTCAGGTCGTCGACCCGGCCGATGAGCCCGATGCGGCCCTTTCGGAAAAGTGCGACACGGTCGCAGATCGTCTGCATCATGCCAAGCAGATGCGAAGAGAGCACGATTGTGACGCCATCGGCGGCAAGCTCGCGGATATGGTCCAGCAGTTCCTGCGTCGATTGCGGATCGAGACCCGAGGTCGGCTCGTCGAGGATGGCGATCTCGGCCTGCTTGACGAGCACTTCGGCCAGGCCGAGCCGCTGGCGCATGCCGCGCGAGAAGGTCGCGACGCGGCGATCGGCGACATCGGCCAGCCTTACACGCTCCAGAGCCGCGGCGATGCGCCGGTTCGCCTCCTCGGCGACAAGGCCCGCGAGCCTCGCCGAGTAGACCAGGTTTTCGCGCGCCGTAAGCTGGTCGTAGAAGCCTATCTGATCCGGCAGATAGCCGACCCTGCGCTTGACCGCCAGCGGCTGGCGCAGCGGGTCGAGGCCCAGAACTCGAATTGTGCCGGAAGTCGGTTCGGTAAGACCGAGCAAGAGCAGGATCGTGGTGGTCTTGCCCGAACCGTTGGGGCCGAGCAAACCGAAGACCTCGCCCCTGCCGACGCCAAGATCGATGCCGTCGACGGCGGCAATGCGCCCGTAGCGCTTGACCAGGCTGGTCGCTTCGATGACCGTGTTCATCGCCGGCCATACCGGGTTACGGCAAAAGCCAGCATCAGCGCCGAGGCGCCGATGACGCCGAGGCCGGTGACGCCCCACAGCGTCGAGGTGCGCACCGTGACGCGGAAATTGGCGTCGTCGGAAGTCCCTTCGCCATTGGCACGGACCGAAACCATGTAGTCACCGGCAATCGCCTGCGCGGACGGCGTCATCGAGACGCCGACATCGGACGTAGCGCCAGGCGCGATCTCGTCGACCTTTTCGGGGCTGAAGGCCACTTTCCATCCAGAAGGCGGGCTTGCCGTCAATTTCAGGTCGCGGGCGGGCGCCGAGCCATTGTTGGAGAGCGTAAAGGTGAAGGTCCGTTCCTGACCCGCCGTGGCGTTGCCGGAAAGCCGACCTTGGGGACCGGAAAGCGAGATCGTTGGCCTGCCGGTAACGTCGAGGACCAGCTTCGTATCGGCGCTGACATTGCCGCCGCTGGCGGCGATGTCGACGGGGTACTGGCCCGCCTGGGCATTGTCCGGCGGCTGGACACCGACCGAGAGCGTCTTCGACTCACCGGCCTTCAGCGGCAGGCTGGTCAATTCCTGCGATCCGTAGCCCTGCTTGAAGGTCACCTGAAAGCCGGATGGTGCCCGCGACAGGAGATTGACCGTCGTGTCCTCCTGTCCCTCGTTCTTAATGTCGACCTGGAAGTCGAATGCCGACTTGGCCGTGCCGCGCAACGCCGGCAGCTTCGGCTCCAGTGTCAGCTTCGCCGGCTCGGTCTTGGCAAGGGTCAGTTGCATGGGCAGTTTGAGGGCCTCGCCACCGGACTTGCCCGAGACGGCGAAGTCGATCGCCTTGACGCCACCGGCCGCCGGTGGCGTCAGTTTCAGTGTCAGGCCGACCGTATTGTCGGCGCCGGCGATCGCCGCGGAGACTGGTTTGCCGCCGCCGTCGATTTCCCATTTCCAGCCGGTCGGCAAGCCATCGACGCCAAACTCGACACGCTGGGGCGGCAGGCCATGGTTGGCCAGGCTCAGGGGAACGCTCACCTCCTTGCCGACCTGGGCGGAAAATTCCGGATAGGGCGTCGTCAGCCACAGGCCGGTCGGCATCTGGCCGGCAAGCGCCGCGCCCGAGGCCGCGGCCTGCTGGGCGCGCGCCGGGACGACGTTCAACAGCAGACCGAGGCCTATCAGAGCTGTAGCCAGTTGTGTCGTCGGGTTGGGAAAAGACATACGAATAGATGCAGGATTCACATCCGCCTCCCGCGCAATGTTGGCAAATAGTCGTTTTCTTGCAAAGCCTTAGGGAGCTTGATGCAACGAGGAAAACTAGCGATCCGTTTATGGCGCCAATGGGGCGAATCGACTCATCGGCGGGATCCTCACGAAATTGTAACCGAACGTGTTGTTGCGTGATCGAAGCAGGCCACGAGATGGGCACGGCGATCGGCGTGCCGAGATCATGACATCGTGGCAATGCGATGATTGAAGAGGCGACGGCGGCCGGAGGCGCTTCTGCGACCGTCGGTCCATGGATCCCTTGCCTCGAACGTCGCGCCCGCTAGCTTTTTGGCATGGATAGCCGAACGGTGCTGATTTCCGGCGGAGGAATTGCAGGGCCGGCCCTCGCCTTTTGGCTCGATGCAGCTGGATTCCAGCCAACGCTGATTGAGCGAGCGCCAAGGCTACGCACCGGAGGATATGTCATTGACTTCTGGGGCCTCGGATACCGCATCGCCGAACGAATGGGACTTGGTGCCGACATCGACCGTGTAGGTTACCACGTGCGCGAGGTTCGCATCGTGAATGATCGCGGAAAGCGGCTTGCCGGTTTTGGCACGGGCGTCTTCAGCGATCTGACGGATGGGAGATATGTGACGCTCGGGCGCAGCGATCTCTCGCGATTGCTGTTCGAAAAGATCAAGAACACGACCGAGGTCATTTTCGACGATGAGATCGTCAGGCTTCAGGAGCAGTCAGACGGGGTGAAGGTTCGGTTACATGGTGGAGCCGAGCGTCAGTTCGATCTGGTGATCGGCGCCGATGGGTTACATTCGGCCGTTCGCCGGCTGGCCTTCGGCCCCCAGGCCAGGTTCGAGAAGAAACTCGGCTACGCTGTCGCGGCCTTCGAGGCGGGTGGCTATCGTCCGCGCGATGATGACGTATACTTGATGTACGCGCGGCCTGGGCAAATGGTCGGCCGTTTCACGCTTCGTGACAACCGCACGCTTTTTCTGTTCGTCTTTGCCGTCGACAGCGATGCCATGCCAGTCGCGCTGGCCATGCAGAAGAAAATGCTGCGGGAGCGTTATGGCGATGGAAACTGGGAATGCCCTCGCATCCTGGAGGAGTTGGATCGTACGGACGAACTCTATTTCGACAGCGTCAGCCAGATCAGGATGAACAGTTGGTCTCGAGGCCGCATTGCCCTGACCGGCGATGCCGCATTTTGCGTGTCCCTTTTGGCGGGACAAGGATCGGCCCTGGCCTTGATTTCCGCCTATGTGCTGGCAGGCGAGTTGCTCAGGGCCGACGGGCGGTGCGAGGAAGCTTTTCCCCGATACGAAGAATTCCTGCGGGATTACATCAACGCGAAGCAGCAAGGTGCCGAGCGATTTGCTGGAGCCCTTGCACCAAGAACGCGACTGGGCCTGTTATTCCGCAAATTCGCAATCCCCGGACTGGCACGTGTGGCGTTCGGAAGGGAAATTACCGACACCTTGCAGTTGCCTGACTATCACTGGCCATCCCCGTGAATTGACCACCGCAAAGCCCTGCCTTTGGGATACAACGCCTCAACGGTTGCGGGCGCCAGGCTTTCGAAAAATGTCTATCGGGCTGGAATAGTTTCGCCCCTGGCTCAGTAAGTAGGGCAATGAGGGTGAGCTTTCGGCGTGGCGGCAACTGGCAGGCCAAGGTCGGACAAAGGGAGCGACAGCGCGGGTAACGATGTTTTTCGACAGCTCAGCGCTTTGCGTTCGGGAGGAGCGCGCTCCCATCAGGCCCAGCGGTTATTTCCCTGACCGCTGGGCCGATCCACATGTCCAAAGCACACTTGAACGACTTCGAATTCTATCCATGAAGCGAATTCTATCCATGAAGATTGTGAGGCGCAGGGCCTCTGAATTTGGGGCACGAATCACTCTTGCCGTAGGCAGCGATCGGCTGGGGACGGCGTCAAGGGTGGCTCGGAACAAGGCGAAATGAGAGCGAAGTTCGACGTCACACCTTACCTGGAGGATCTTTGGCGCTATGGGCGCGTGCTCACGCGGGATGATGCTGACGCCGATGACCTGGTTCAGGAGGCGCTCGCTCGCGCACTTTCACTGGCCGGCACCTATGATGCTTCTCGTCCGCTGCTGCCTTGGCTGATCAGAATTGTTCGCAATACGTTTCTGACCGGCGCGGCCCGTGCGAACGCCGACAAGCGGCGCCTTGAGTCTTACGCCGAAACGTCTGACACGGCGTTGCTCCCATCACAGGAGCATAGCGCTGAACTGTCCAACGTAAGGAAGGCACTGGTCGGATTGCCAACCGAGCAAGCGGAAGTTCTCCATCTGGTCGGCGTGCTGGGCTTTACCTATTCCGAGGCCGCCGAATTGCTGGGGGTGCCAACAGGAACCGTCATGTCGCGCCTGAGCCGCGCACGAGCCGCCTTGAAGCGCAACATGGAAAAAATGAGCGGCTTCGCACCGGCTCAGTTTAAGGTAGTGGGAGGCCGTGATGTGGCCAAGTGATCGCGTTTCCGAGGAAGAAATCAACCGCCTCCTCGATGGCGAACTGTCGCCGTCGCAGAGATCCGACCTGCAGGCACGTCTTGCCCTGGAACCGGAACTGGCGGCGGAAGTGTTTGCTCATGCGCAGCGCATGGGGTCACTGCGCGACGTCCAGCCCCAGCGGTTGTTTCCGCCTTCTGCGAGCCTGCAAGGAGCAAAGCGGTTGGAGGGAGCGTTTCGCCGGAGGAGATTCTTTGCCGCGCTGAGATTTCAAATCGCCGCCGTCGTACTGATTGCGCTCGGGTGGTCGGCCAACTCGTTGACCATGTCGCTTCGCCAAGGCGGTCAAACGGCGGATGCGAGTTTCATTCTGGCAGCGCGTGATGCCTTGCGCGTTGCGCAATTGAACGCCGGTCCCGGGAAGGGCAGTGAGCCGAAGCAGGACAAGATCGAACGACTGGTGGGCGCCGCGAATATAAGTATGCCGACCCTTCCCTCAGTATGGGTGGTGACGGATGTTCAGGTGCAACCCTGGAACGGGAAGCAGAGTCTGGTTTTGACGGCGGATACGCCGAGCGTTGGTAGGATCACCTTGGTGGCGGCTCCGATGAATGGCGAAGATGCTGTCCCTCCGACCCCAGCCACTGACGGCCGCGTGCCAACTGTTTACTGGCAATCGGGAGGCACAGCCTACGCCTTGATGGGGTCCGCCGCCCCGGATCGGCTCGAGAAAGAAGCAAAGCAAATGGAAGTCGCCACAAGGAGGAACGTTGCGCCCAAGACAAGGGGCTGATTGGGGCCGACATGACGATGGCAAGAAAATGAGAACCGAGTTTGGATCCGACCGGTTCAGCTCGTTTCCTCGCCGAACCATGTTTCCCTAGTTGCGTACGCGGTGATGAACACTCGCACAGGTTCCACGCCCTGGTAGCACACAAGGAAGGTTGACCGATGAATGCCTTTTCGTTTGACAAAAGCCCAAGGTACTACCCATCAACCTGCCCGATCTGTACGGGCACGGCACTCGAAGCCGATATCACGCCGCGAAGGGTAGAATTCCAATGTGCCTCCTGCGGCGCATATGAGATCACTGCCGCTGCTCGTTCCGCAATGAAGGGCCTATCGCGGGAGCATCGAGAATTGTGGCTCTCGCAGACCCGGCAACAGGCTGCGAGTGCGCGGCAAGTTCCGCTCGTGGCCTGCGCGAATGAGACGTTGCGCCTTCAGACGGACCGCTTCTCGTGAAGCACGCGATGCAGTTCGAGGAAGTGCGTCCGCGCGGGCACTTCCTTACGGCCCGGCGTCCGGCGGGGTTGGCGCCGGGCCGCTCTCCCGCGGCACTGCCTGTTGAGTAAATGGCGAACCGGCATCCATGGTTTTGAGTTGAGGCGAGCGTTGATGCGAAAATTGGAAAAGCACGAAGGGATAGGGCTAATCGGCTACCCGTGCGACGGAGAATACCTGGCCGTGGTTGACAGCAGAAGAGAATATGACTGGATATTGGGAGGTGATCTGTGTGAACTAGATGGTGCATCCTTGGCCGATCAAGCGGCTAATCTTCCTAGATACTATCCTGATGGAAGCCGTTTGGTATTAGCCACCATAAAGGGCGACATGCTTGTCGCACTTCGGGATTATTAGACGGCATCCGCGCTAAAAAGAACCGGCTATGTGATCACCATGTCAATCGACGAGAGCCCCGAAACCACGAGCCCGGCACAAGATCCACGCATTGCCGATCTTCGCGCGGCGGCAATGCTGCGCGACGCCGGCTTCATGTCTTTTGATGCGACAACCGAAAGCGCGTTGGCGACCATTTCCGCCGAGATGAACCTGGGGCGCCTGGATCTCATTCGGATTGCGCTAACTGAATGGCTGGAGATGCGCGACAAATGCGCAATCCCTGATTCCCCTGGAAGCCTGCCGTAGACTAGTCGGTCTGGATCCAGATCGACTTCGTCTCGAGATACTCATGCAGATGCTCGACGCCGCCCTCGCGGCCATAGCCGGACATCTTCATGCCGCCGAATGGCACGGCCGGGTCGATGGCATGGTACATGTTGACCCAGACCGAGCCGGCCTTGATGCGGCGCGCCAGCTTGTGCGCGGTGCCGAGATTGGTGGTGAAGATGCCGGCCGCCAGCCCATAGGGCGTCGCATTGGCGCGCGTGACGGCCTCGTCCAGCGTGTCGAAAGGCATCGCCGAAATGACCGGCCCGAAAATCTCTTCGCGTGCGATGGTCATGGTGTCCGACACCGCGCCGAAGACGGTCGGCGCGATGAAGTTGCCGCCATCATAGAGCGCGCCCGTCAGCCGCGAGCCGCCGGCGACCAGTTCGGCGCCTTCGTCGCTGCCGGCCTTGATGTAGCCTTCCACCTTGCCGGCCTGCCTGGCATTGATGAGCGGCCCGATTTCGGTCTCCGCCTCGATGCCGTGGCCGATGCGCAACCTGCCGGCGAACTCGGCGACCCGGCGCACGAATTCGTCATGGATTTCGCGCGCCACGAACAGGCGCGAGCCGGCAATGCAGATCTGGCCCGAATGCACGAACACCGCCATGGCCGCGACCGGCACGGCCTTGTCGATATCGGCGTCGCGGCAGACGATGATTGGTGACTTGCCGCCCAGCTCCAGCGAAACGCGCTTGAGGTTGGTCACACCAGCCCGTGCGATCGCTTGACCGGTCAGCGTCGAGCCGGTGAAGACGATCTTGTTGACGTCGGGATGTTCGGCGAGCCGCGCTCCGGCTTCGGCGCCGGTTCCGGTGACGATGTTGACGACACCGTCGGGCACGCCGGCTTCCTGCATCAGCCGGGCGATCAGCAGCGGCGTCAGCGATGCATCCTCCGAGGGTTTCAGCACGATTGTGCAGCCCGTGGCGAGCGCCGGCGCGATCTTCCAGATCGAGGCAGCGGTCGGCGCGTTCCAGGGAATGATCGCGCCGACGACGCCGACCGGTTCGCGCCTTGTGAAGGTGAGGATCTCGCCGGGAATGGAATTGTCGATGGCCTCGCCATGCAGCACGGTCGCCATGCCGCCGTAGAAGCGCAGCATGCCGATGACGCGGCGCCGGTTGGCCAGGGTGCGCGTGATCGGCAGCCCCATGTCGAGCGTGTCGGAGACGCTGAGCTCTTCCCAATGTGTCTCGAACAGGTCGGCGATCCTGAGCAGCACGCATTGCCGTTCGTAGGGCGAGAACTTGGACCAGGGACCTTCGAACGCCGCGCGCGCCGCGGCCACAGCCGCGTCGACATCGGCGGCCGAGCCGCGCGGCACCGTTGCCAGCACGTCGCCCGTCGCCGGGTTCAGCGCCTGCATCTCCTGGCCGGACTGCGCCGCGACCCACTTGCCACCGATGAACATCGGCCGGAACTCGCCATGATAAAGCGTGGTGGCCTTCGCCCTCGGGTCGAAGCTCAGCGTCATCGTCTCCTCCTTACGAATTCCGTGGCGACTATTACTCCCGGCGCGAGCGACCTCAAACAAGGAAAGCTGAAAGAGCGTTCAGATAATCGGACTTGTGCAGCGCGCGTGTCTTCCCCGATGGTTCCAGCAACGGAGGAACGGATATGAGACTTGCTGGCAAGGTTGCCATCGTCACAGGTGGCGGGTCGGGATTTGGCGAAGGTATCGTCAGGAAGTTCGTCGCCGAGGGCGCGCTGGTCCTGCTGATGGACCGTGAGGAGGCGGCTGCTTCCCGGGTTGCCAGCGAGGTCGGTGCAAACGTTCGGCCGATCACCGGCGACATCTCCAAACTGGAGAGTTTTGAAGCGGCCGCCGACCTGGCCCGCTCAACCTTTGGCGCACTCGACATACTGGTCAACAACGCCGGTGTCGCAGGGCCGCCCTATTCGGTGCCGTGGTGGGGGAGCCGGGTGTGGCAAAGGTTCTTGACATTCTATTGGACGAAGTGGCAACTGACCTCAGACTTTGCGGACTGCCCTGTTTTGAGCAAGTGGAGCCAGGACTAATAGCATAGGGATACCTGCTCAGCAGTGCGTCAAGGGAACGTCGGCGGAGCAAAACTGCCATTTCCAGGCGCTTGGCCGGTACAGCCACTATCGCCGGGATAGGCGGCGGGCCGTATCTAGCCGCCCCGCCGCTTGCACACACCGGAATGCCGCTAATCAGTCCGCAATGGTGAGTTGGAGTTCGCCGGCCAGCACACGCTCGTTCGGATCGATCGGACCGAGCTTCCGGACGACCCGGAAGCGACCGCGCTCCGCCTGCGCGATGTACATGTTCATGCGAACATGGTGCTGGCCGGGAACCATTTCGGCCGGTCCACCTGGTCCCTCGCTGATCCGGGCATGATCGAGCGCCCGGATGACGGCGCCCTGGTCGAGCGTAGCGGCTTCGTTCACTGCTGCTTCCCACATCTTGATCGCCCGGTAATGCCCGGTGCAGCCGCTGCCTGCGGTCAACATGGCGCTACCTGGGAAACGCGCTGTGTAGCGGTTCAAAAGCGCGCGGCCATATGGATCGTCGAGTTCCTGGTAGTAATCGAGGCAGCTGTAGAGTCCCTCGATCTGCTCGGACGGGACGAGGTTGAGGAAGTTCTCATCAAAATAGGTGCAGACGATCCTGCCGCCGCGCTTGCCGAATCCGGCCTTGTCCAGCTCATCGAGGAACGGCGTCAGCCCCGGCGGAACGATGGTGTTGAACACGACATCGGCGCCGCTGGCCATGATCTGCTGCACCGTCCGTCGGAAATCTACGGTATCGAGCGGGAAATACTCCTCGCCGACGATCTCGCCGCCATTGGCGCGCACGACCCGGCTTGCCGCCTTGTTCAGAATATGGGGCCAGATGTAGTCGGCCGACGGCAGATAGAAGCTTTTCGCCCCTGTGGTCTCCATCAGCCACGGTATCAGCGGCTCAACCTGCTGCGCGGGTACCGGACCCGTGCAGAATATCAGGCCGTCGTTCTCCTGTCCCTCATACTGCTCGGTGTAGATGTAGAGCGTCTTGCCGCGTGTGACGGCCTCGCTCTTGATGGCCAGTCGGGTCGAGCTGTAGATGCCGCCGACGACAAGGTCGACCTTGTCGACATCCACGAGTTTGGCGGCCCTTGCCTTGGCGGCGCTGTCGGTGGTCTCGCCGTCCTCGATGATCAACTTGACCGGCCGACCGAGGAGGCCGCCGCCGGCGTTGATATCGTCGACAAGCATGGTCGTGAGATTGGCATTGGCAATGCCCATGAAGGACAAGGGGCCAGTGAGTTCGGCGATAAGGCCGATCTTGATGGGATTCTGGTTCATCTGATCTCTCCAACTCTTGGGGTTCGTTGGGCGCGCCGCCGCCGATGGCAGGCGGCGCACAGAACGGATTCAAGCCTCGTAGTGGCCGAGCAGAAGTGCGGCCTGCGGCTTCCCGACATGGCCGGCTTCCTGCATGATCCCGGGCACCTCGGGGTCGGAGACGAAATTCTTCCAGCCCTCGGCGTCCCAGTCGAAGATCGCCCAGATGCGGTCGGCCTCGCTGGGGTCGCGGAACACAGTGGCGCCGCTCGACCCGTGCAGCCGCCGCTTGTCGGCGCCCTTGGTCGAAAAGATGTGGATGAAGCGGTCGAGGTCCGCCACTTTGGTCGTTGCGAGAAGCATCTGAATTCCTCCTGTCGGTCGCGGCCACCATTGGTCCGTCGACAGGATCACGATGCGCGTCTCGCGGCCGGCGCACATGGGGTGAATTCCCTATGGCTGCGTTTCGCCTGGCCTGACCAGGCCGTGCTCGACCGCGTAGAGCGCCGCGGCCGCACGGGTGGCCACGCCGATCTTGGAATAGACGCTCTGGACATGATGGTCCGCGGTCTTCGGCGAGATGTCGAGCCTGCGGGCCGTTTCCTTCGCGGTCAGGCCGGCGGCGATCAGGCGCAGCACCTCGATCTCGCGCGGCGTCATGCCGGCCAGCGACCGCGGGGGCGGCCGTCGCGACGGCTGTCCGGCGAAGGACAACACAGCCTCGGCGGCGTCGGGACAGATACAGCCATCGCGAACGGCGGCACGCAACTGCGCCGCCGCAGCCTCGCTGGACAGCGCCTTGCGGTGGGGACGCTCCTCCCGCGAAGTTTGGAACGCCTCGGCCGCGGCCAGGATCCTCGCCGCCGGGGACAGGTCGGACCCGCCGACTTTGCGGTGATAGCCCGAGCCGTCCAGGCGTTCGTGATGGCGCAGCACCACGTTGGCCATGGTATCGCCGTCGCGGCCGAACGAGGCCAGCGCGCGCTCGCCGTAATAAGCGTGCAGTTGCGCAGCGTCGCGCTCGCGGACCGACAGCGGACCGTTGCGCATCCAGGTTGCCACCGGCACCACCAGTTCGCCGATGTCATGGATGCAGCCAGACCAGCGCAGAGCGCGGACATCGGGCTCGGGCAGCCCGAGCCGTCGTGCTCCGCCCTCGGCCAGTTCCGCCACCATCCGCGAATGGCCCTGCGTGAACGGCATGCGCATGTCGATCATGTCGGCGATGGCAAGGAAAGCCTCGTCGCAAGCCGCCTCGTCCAGCGTCACCGGCGGATCGGGCTCCAGTGCCAAAATCGTCTCGCGATCAACCGTCGCCCCGATGCCCTCCATCAGCGCGAGCGCGTTGGCGGAGACGAGGCGGGCCAGCTCCGCTTCGTAGGGGCCATCGCCACGACTGGCGATGGTTTCGGCCATCGCGTCGATGCCGACGGCGTCGCTGAGCGCAATGACGTCCTGTGCCAATGTAATCAGGCGCACGGCGGGCAAGACATCTTCGCCGCCCAGCCCACGCGGCAGGCCCTTGCCGTCCCAGCGTTCGTATATCTGTCCAAGGTTGCGCCGTATCTCGTCGGACAGGCCGAGCCGCTCGCCGATCCGCTGCGCGACCTCGCAATGCGCAGTGAGCACCGGGCGGGCCACCGCGAGCGCTTGCGACATCGCGGCCTCGATCGCCTTGGCCTGCGCGTCGGGGTCAAGATCATAATAGAGCCGCTTGAAGGCCTGAACGAAGACCCGGCCCAGTTCGGCGCGGTTGCCCATGTCCAGACCGACAAGGTCCTGGCGTAGCGCGATTTCGTCGCCGAAAGTGGCCGACAGAAGGTCGGTGTCGGCATTGCAGCCGACGTAACGCAGCATCGACTGGTGGTAGGCATTGCGCCGGACTTCCTCCGAAAGGCCGGCAAGCTCGGCGATCCGCATCGCAAGCACGCAGGATTTCAGCGCGAAATCGCGCGAATGGCCGGTGGCGAGATCCGACGCGTAGGCGAGGACCATCATGAAGTCCGCCCGGCGGATCGAAATCTTTGTCATCGCCGACCTCCCCTTGACCACGTTAGCCCCGCGCGCCGCCAATACCTAGGAAAAAGCGGTGACAAGGCCGAGATTGCCCGGGGATACCGTGTCAGCCATCGGCCGCTCTTATTGGCTGGTCGACACCCTATCTGATCGCAGCAGGCACCCGCATCGGGCCGTTCGAGGCCGGCGAGCATTTCTGACCGGTTGATGCTCAAAATTGCTCCCGATCAAAAAGAGGCAGGTATTTTGTTGGTATCTATCTCGACGGGGGCAGCCATGATTGGCCGGTGATCGGCTGGAGGAGAGATCTGCCTTCCTACTTCTTTCGACGAATTGACTATGTGCTGATCGAACCGCAGACCGGTCGGATCAGGAGGAAAGAGATCCGGTGGGAGGATAGGTATGGGAGAGAATCCACACGGCCGTCATGCTGACCGCATCCAGGCGGCGATCGCCTCGGACGCTGCAGCGAAGTCCGCGCTGGTTGCCTCATGGCGACGGTCTTCCAATCTGCATCGGCTCGATCCAGCTGACTGCAGTCCTCCACATTATCTGACTGAAGCCGAATTGGCGCAGGCCCGGCAAAGCATCGAACCGCTCGTCAGGGCAGCCCAATCGAGCCTCGACCGTCTCTATATTGCGGTTGGCGGCGTCGGATGCTGTGTCCTGCTCGCCGATCGTGACGGCGTCCCGGTCGAACGGCGGGGCGCTCCCGTCGACGACGAGACGTTTCACTCCTGGGGTTTATGGACCGGCTCCGTCTGGAATGAGGAAAGCCAGGGCACCAACGGGATCGGCACCTGTCTGGTCGAGCGGCGCGCACTGACAATCCACCGTGACCAGCATTTCCATACGCGAAACACACTGCTCAGTTGCACCACCGCTCCGATTCATGATCACGAGGGCAATCTTGTCGCCGCGCTGGACGTGTCGTCCTGCCGGGCAGATCTGACCGAAGCATTCTCCAATCTCATTTCGATGGCCGTGGTCGACGCGGTGCGTCGGATCGAAAGTGAAAACTTCAAGATGGCATTCCCAAAGGCGCGCATTCTGCTGGCGCCGGTGGCCGACAAAGGCTCCGGCGCGCTGATCGCCGTTGATGCGGACGATCTGGTGGTCGGCGCGACCCGTTCGGCCCGCCTGGCGCTTGGAATTACGCAGCAGTGTCTCGACAAACCGATGCCCGCCGGCGATCTCCTCGGCTGGGCTGAGAGCAGCTCCAAAGATATCGCCGAGGCAGAGCGCGGAGCACTGCAGCGTGCGCTGGCTCGCGCTGACGGAAATGTCTCGGCCGCGGCTCAGGCGCTTGGGATCAGCCGCGCGACGCTTCACCGCAAACTCAATCGCCTGGATGTCCACCGGTCACACTGAACGCCCGAACTCTCATGACTGTCGCAATTCTGCGACACATCGTACCCGACCGCCGTGACCGGCGCGGTGACAACCACAGGCGGAAATCGCAAGTCTCTTCCGAAGCGTCGCATCCCGCGACGTCAGCTTTGGGAGGAAGACACATGAACAAGGTTGAATTTTCACGCTCGGTCAAGGCGCCCTTCGACAAGCGCTATGGCAATTTCATCGGCGGCAAATGGGCCGAGCCGCGGTCCGGCCGCTACTTCGAGAACTTTTCGCCGGTGAACGGTCAACTGCTGTGCGAGGTGGCACGTTCGGATGCCCAGGACATCGACGCGGCCCTTGACGCGGCGCATGCCGCCAAGGACGCCTGGGCGCGCACCAGCGTGGCCGAGCGCTCGCTCATCATCAACCGCATCGCCGACCGCATGGAGGAAAACCTCGATCTCCTCGCTTGCGCCGAAACCTGGGACAACGGCAAGCCGATCCGCGAAACGACCGCGGCCGACCTGCCTCTGGCCATCGACCACTTCCGCTATTTCGCCGGCGCAGTGCGTGGCCAGGAAGGCAGCCTCTCCCAGATCGACGACGACACCGTCGCCTACCATTTCCATGAGCCGCTCGGCGTGGTCGGCCAGATCATCCCCTGGAACTTTCCGCTGCTGATGGCGTGCTGGAAGCTTGCTCCCGCACTTGCCGCCGGCAACTGCGTGGTGCTGAAGCCTGCCGAGCAGACGCCCGCCGCCATCATGCTGTGGGCCGATCTCATCGGCGATCTGCTGCCGCCGGGCGTGCTCAACATCGTCAACGGCTTTGGCCTCGAGGCCGGCAAGCCGCTGGCTTCCTCGCCGCGCATTGCCAAGATTGCCTTTACCGGCGAGACCACGACGGGCCGGCTGATCATGCAATATGCCAGCCAGAACCTCATTCCCGTCACGCTGGAACTGGGTGGCAAATCGCCAAACATCTTCTTCAAGGACGTGGTCGCCGAGGACGACGATTTCTTCGACAAGGCAATCGAAGGCTTCGTCATGTTCGCATTGAATCAGGGCGAGGTTTGCACCTGCCCAAGCCGCGCGCTCATCCATGAATCGATCTACGACACCTTCATGGAACGCGCCCTGAAACGCGTCGAGGCGATCGTGCAGGGCGACCCGCTCGATCCGGCAACGATGATCGGGGCGCAGGCCTCATCCGAGCAGTTGGAAAAGATCCTGTCCTACATCGACATCGGCCGCCAGGAAGGCGCCGAGGTGCTGACCGGCGGCGCGCGCAATCTTCTGCCCGGAGATCTGGCGGGAGGCTACTATGTCCAGCCCACGGTATTCAAGGGCCACAACAAGATGCGCATCTTCCAGGAGGAGATCTTCGGACCCGTGGTCTCGGTCACGACCTTCAAGGACGACGACGAAGCGCTGTCGATTGCTAACGACACGCTCTACGGCCTTGGCGCCGGCATCTGGACACGCGACGGCAACCGGGCCTACCGCTTCGGCCGGGCAATCCAGGCTGGCCGCGTCTGGACCAATTGCTACCATGCTTATCCCGCTCATGCCGCCTTCGGCGGCTATAAGCAGTCCGGCATCGGCCGCGAGACGCACAAGATGATGCTCGACCATTACCAGCAGACCAAGAACATGCTGGTCAGCTACAGCCCGAAGAAGCTCGGCTTCTTCTGATCATCGGTTTGGCTTACAGGCGCGGCTCCGCACAGGGCCGCGCCTCCGACTGGAAATCGAAAATTCATGCATGCGAAGGTCACGGCGACCCCGGCAGCGCTTGGACTGATCGCGGAGATCGTTGCCGAGCACGGTCCAGTGCTGTTCCATCAGTCCGGTGGCTGCTGTGATGGCTCTTCGCCGATGTGCTATCCGTTGGCTGGCTTCATCATCAGTGACCATGATGTGCTGCTTGGTCACATCGGTGACACGCCCTTCTACATCGGGGCCTCGCAATTCGAGGCCTGGAAGCACACCGATCTCATCATCGACGTTGTGCCTGGTCGTGGCGGCATGTTCTCGCTCGACAATGGGCGGGAAAAGCGATTCCTGACCCGCTCAACCATTTGCGCTGTTCGGATCGGGATGTAACCCTTCCCATCCGACTGCAGCCGATGCTCAGACCGCTACGGAATGCCTCGCCTTGCCGGTTTCGAGATATCTGTCGAACTTCGCCGCGACACTTCTGACAAAGGGGCGGTTTTCTACACGCACGACGAAGTGATCGCCGTCAAGTTCCAGCATCCGCGCAGGATCAAGAAGGGCGGTGGAACTCGCTTTGCAAAGAAGTCTTTGGCCGGCTTCGCCAAAGCGTTCCACCAAGTCGATTGCCGAGAAGCCGAAATCGCACATCAGCCGTTCGATAATCCAGCCGCGAGCGCGGTCGTCGTCGGAAAGTGCGACACCGCGCACTGACGCCAGTCCGCCATTGGTGACCATGCGTTCATACTCTGCAGTCGACGGCATATTCTGTGCATAGCCTTGCCGGTACTGGCTGATGGACGACGGACCGAGGCCGATCAGGGTTTCGCAGCGATCCTCGGTGTAGCCCTGGAAGTTGCGATGCAACGTCCCTGACCGCGCGGCCAGCGCCAGCGCATCGCCTGGTTTTGCGAAATGGTCGAGCCCGATTGCTTCGTATCCCTGGTCCAGGATGGCGCGCGCTGCCAGTTGCGATTGGGCGAACCGTTCCTCCGGGCCTGGCAACCAGGCGTCATCGATCATTGTCTGGTGTTTCTTGAACCATGGCACGTGGGCGTAACCAAAAAGAGCGATCCGGTCTGGCTCCAGCGACAGCGCCTGCATGACCGTGGACAGGACACTCTGCCTGGTCTGGTGCGGCAGGCCGTAGAGCAGGTCCAGGTTGACGGACTCGACGCCGCGTGAGCGAACGCCATCGACGACCGCTTTGGTCTGCAAAAAGGTCTGCTCGCGATTGATTGCCTTCTGCACTTTCGGATCGAAATCCTGGACGCCGAGGCTCGCTCTCGTCATGCCGATTTCGGCAAGTGCGTCGAGGCGGGCTTCGTCCATGTCGTTGGGTTCGATTTCGACACTGATCTTGGCGCCGGCAAGAGAGGTGAACCTGTCGCGCAAGACTTCCGCCAGTGCGACTATATCCTGCGGCTTGAGCATGGTTGGCGAACCGCCACCGAAATGGACGGCACGAACGTGACCTTTGCCTGCGACAAGACCGGCAACGGTCGCGATCTCGGCATGCAGTGAGCGCAGATATTTGGCCACCGGCTCGTAGTGGCGTGTCTGCTTTGTGTGGCACGCACAGAACCAGCAAAGCTTGTCACAGTAAGGGATGTGCAAATAGAGCGAGATCTCTTCGTCATCACCGAGCGCCTGCAGCCAGCTGCGACAGACGGCAGCGTCAACAGCTGGATGAAAATGCGGGGCCGTCGGATAGCTGGTGTAACGCGGCACGTTCTCACCAAGTCTGGCAACTAAATCTGGCCGCATTTCGCGATGTGCTCCGCGCTGTGTCCGACGATACTGGGCACAAGGGGCGACAAGCACCTTGATCTCGGTCAATGCTCATCGGTTACGGACAAACTGCCGCAAGGTTTTTTCCAGGGTCGATGCTATACCCCTACAGCAGCTTTCGTTCCTCGGAAGACCACGATGACAGCGCGTCAGGATGTACACAGCGCCGGCATTCCCGTGCTTTGCCAATCGTGCGAAGCGCGGCACCATGGCATTTGCGGCGCGCTCGATCCCGAACAGTTGGTGGGTCTCGCCAAGACCTCGTCGAAGCAAACGATTGAACCGGGCGTGGAACTGATTGGCGACGCAGAGACGGTCGACAGTTACTCGAACGTGCTCTCCGGCGTGGTCAAGCTCACGAAGAGCCTTTCGGACGGGCGCCAGCAGATCGTCGGGCTTCAATTTGCTCCCGATTTTCTGGGCCGGCCCTTCAAGGCCGAAAGCGCGATCAACGCCGAAGCAGCAACAGCAGTCTCTTTGTGCTCGTTTCCAAAGGCCGCCATTGAACGGATGATGAGGGAATCGCCAGGACTGGAGCATCGTCTGTTTAAGCAGACGCTGAATGAACTCGATGACGCACGCGATTGGATGGTGACGCTGGGCCGCAAGAGTGCGTCGGAAAAGGTGGCAAGCTTTCTTCTGATGATCGCCAGAAACATCGACCCCGCGCTTGACCCGGCCGCCCAGTCGACACGTTTCGATCTGCCGTTGACCCGCGCCGACATCGCCGATTTCCTCGGCCTGACTATCGAAACCGTCAGCCGCCAGCTGACCAGACTAAGATCGGATGGCGTGATCCGCATCGAGAACAATCGGCATATTATCGTCGATAGCTTGAACCGGCTGCAGCGCCGCTCCGGCGCTTAGGATCGATCGACGATCCCGATCATCGGCAAGACGTGCTCCCGCTCAAAGGCGATATGCCGGCGCAAGCCTTCGAAGAAGCCGCGCAGCATGAAGCCAACGGCCTCCACATTGTCGATCGACTTGCCGTGGCCGATCCCCAACAGAATCTCGGTCACCTCGCCGGCAAAGGATTCGTCCTCGACGTGTTCGGCGCGCAATCGCCGGACTGAATCAATGTCCGCACCGCTTCTGGCCAAAGCGTTCTCATAGGCTGGAAAGATGACCGTCTCTTCGTATCGATGACTGTCGCGCAACAGCGGGACGATTGTGTTTGCCGCACTTAGGCATGCCAAAAGATCCACCTTGGGCAGGCAGTCCGCGATCCGTTCCAAGGCGTCGCAGAGCTGCAATTTTTCAAGATGCGCACGTCTCATCACCGCAGCTGAGGCCGCTTTTGTGCCGGATCGAATCGCCGGCATCGAATTGGTGCCGCTTGTTTGCAGCGGGAACGATCCGCCTCGTGTCTGCGAGCTCAACGGCAGCCTCCCGGTCGTTTGCAGGACCAAGGCTGCCCAATCCAAAAGCAAATGACTTTGACATGGATCAAGGCGGCAACGGAGCGACTGCGGAATTGGTGTCCATGCGGAGCGGATTGACGTCCGCGCATCGGAATCCGAGGTCGGGGATATGTCATGAAGTTCGGCACACAAATCTTCGCGTTGAGCCTTTTTACATTCGCGGCTTTGGTGGCTGCCGGCTTCGGCGTCGACGAGCCATTCCGGCAACATATGTGGGTGCTGTTTTTCGTCCTACTCGGCTTCATCGCCATTCTGCTGCGCAACACGAGCTTCGAGGCCGCCGCCCCAATCGACCCATCCGCATACATGGACGGTCCGATCCGCTACGGCGCCATCGCCACTATGTTCTGGGGTGTCGTCGGCATGCTGGTCGGCGTGGTCATCGCGCTGCAGCTTGCCTACCCCGATCTCAACATCCAGCCCTGGTTCAATTTCGGCCGCTTGCGGCCAGTGCATACGTCGGGCGTCGTCTTCGCCTTTGCCGGCAACGCATTGCTTTGCACGTCATTGTACGTCGTGCAGCGCACCTGCCGGGCGCGCCTGTTCGGCGGCGATCTCGCTTGGTTCGTCTTCTGGGGATACCAGCTTTTCATCGTCATGGCCGCGACCGGCTACCTGCTCGGCATTACCGAGAGCCGCGAATACGCCGAACCTGAATGGTATGTCGACATCTGGCTGACCATCGTCTGGGTCGCCTATCTCATCCTGTTCCTTGGCACTATCCTGAAGCGCAAGGAACCGCACATCTATGTCGCCAACTGGTTCTACCTCTCCTTCATCGTGACCATCGCGATACTGCATGTGGTCAACAACCTGTCGATGCCCGCTTCCTTCCTCGGATCCAAGAGCTACTCCGCTTTTTCTGGAGTCCAGGACGCCCTGACGCAATGGTGGTACGGACACAACGCCGTCGGCTTCTTCCTCACTGCCGGCTTCCTCGGCATGATGTATTATTTCGTTCCCAAGCAGGCGAACCGGCCGGTCTATTCCTATCGGCTGTCGATCATCCATTTCTGGGCGCTCATCTTCCTCTACATCTGGGCCGGACCGCACCACCTGCACTACACCGCCCTGCCCGACTGGGCGCAGACGCTGGGCATGGTGTTCTCGATCATGTTGTGGATGCCCTCATGGGGCGGCATGATCAACGGCCTGATGACGTTGTCAGGCGCCTGGGACAAGCTACGCACCGATCCGATCATCCGCATGATGGTGATGGCCATCGCCTTCTACGGCATGTCGACCTTCGAAGGTCCGATGATGTCGATCAAGACGGTCAACTCGCTGTCGCACTATACCGATTGGACCATCGGGCACGTCCATTCGGGTGCACTCGGCTGGGTCGGCATGATCTCGTTCGGCGCGATCTACTACATGGTGCCCAAGCTCTGGAACCGCGAGCGGCTCTACTCGCTGAGGCTCGTCACCTGGCACTTCTGGCTGGCGACACTCGGGATCGTCGTCTACGCGGCCGTCATGTGGGTGTCCGGCATCATGCAGGGCCTGATGTGGCGCGAATACGACGAGCAGGGCTTCCTGGTCTACTCCTTCGCCGAAACGGTCGCAGCCATGCACCCCTACTATGTCATGCGGGCCATGGGGGGCGCGATGTTTCTCTCGGGTGCCCTGATCATGGCGTGGAACATCGCGATGACCATCCTCGGCCGCCAGCGTGAGGAGCAACCGATGCCGGGCTCTGTACCCGCCCTTCAGCCTGCACAGTAAGGAGCCAGAAATGGGCTTGATGGATAGACACGCGATCATCGAGAAGAACGCCACGCTTCTTCTCGTTGGCTCTCTTCTGGTGGTGACCGTCGGCGGCATTGTCGAGATCGCTCCGCTCTTCTATCTCGACAACACGATCGAGAAGGTGGAAGGCATGCGCCCTTACTCGCCGCTCGAACTTGTCGGGCGCAACATCTACGTGCGCGAGGGCTGCTACCTCTGCCACAGCCAGATGATCAGGCCGTTCCGCGACGAAGTCGAGCGCTACGGCCACTACAGCCTGGCTGCTGAATCCATGTACGATCATCCCTTCCAGTGGGGATCGAAGCGCACCGGACCGGATCTCGCCCGGGTCGGTGACCGTTACTCGAATGCCTGGCATGTCGCGCATCTCTCGGCTCCACGTTCGGTGGTGCCGGAATCGATTATGCCCAGCTACGCATTCCTGAAAGACGTGCCGATCGAGGTGAAAGACTTCTCGACGCACCTCGTCGCCAACCGGCGTGTCGGCGTCCCCTACGATGATGACATGATCGCGCACGCCAACGCCGATCTGATGGCGCAGGCTGATCCCAACGCCGACACATCCGGGCTGGAGGCGCGCTATCCCAAAGCCAAGGTCGGCGACTTCGACGGCAATCCGCGACAGGTCACCGAAATGGATGCCCTCGTGGCCTATCTGCAGATGCTCGGCACGCTGGTCGATTTCAAGAACTACGACGAAGCCGCCGGTTACCGCTAAGGAGTTCTATCCGTGGATTACAATCTAATGCGGGAATTTGCTGACAGCTGGGGTTTGGTCGCCATGGCGCTTTTCTTTGTCGGGGCAATTGTCTTTGCGCTGCGCCCTGGCAGCCGCAAGCTGGCCGACGAGGCTGCCCGGATTCCTCTTGAGGACGAGTGATCATGAGCGACGAGCACATCGATGAAATCTCTGGCGTCTCAACCACGGGCCACGAATGGGACGGCATCAGGGAGCTGAACAATCCGCTTCCGCGCTGGTGGGTCATAACCTTCTACGTGACCATCGTCTGGGCGATCGGCTACACGGTCGCCTATCCGGCATGGCCACTGCTGCACTCCGCGACAACCGGGGCGCTCGGCTATTCGAGCCGCAAGGACGTCAAGAACGAGCTGGCGGCGGCGGACCTGGCAAAGGGCAAATATGTCGCGGCCGTTGAATCGAAAACAGTCTCGGAGATCACCGCGGACGATGCCTTGCGCGAATTCGCGGTCGCCGCTGGCGGCGCCGCGTTCAAGGTCAATTGCACGCAGTGCCACGGCTCTGGTGCTCAGGGGTCCGCCGGCTTTCCCAACCTCAATGACGACGACTGGCTGTGGGGTGGCAAGGCAGAGCAGATCCAGCAGACGATCATGCACGGCATCCGCTTTGCGACCGATGCGGAAACGCGTCTGTCGGAAATGCCGGCCTTTGGCGACACCATCACTGCCGACCAGATTGCACAGGTCAGTGCCTACGTCGCCAGCCTGTCCGGTAAGGTCCACGATGCAAGTCTGATCCAGCCTGGCGCCAAGGTCTTCGCCGACAACTGCGTTGCCTGTCATGGTGACAACGCGAAAGGCAACAAGGAGTTCGGCGCCCCCGACCTGACCGACGCGATCTGGCTTTATGGCTCAGGCGAGACGGCAATCGCCGACCAGGTTCGCGCACCCAAGCAGGGCGTCATGCCAGCCTGGGGCTCGCGCCTGGGCGAGACCAAGGTCAAGGAACTGGCGGTTTACGTGCATTCGCTCGGCGGTGGAGAATAGGAAGCGAGGACTATTCTCCGGCCCTCACCGCTCGAGTGACGAGGCCCGGCTTTGCCGGGCCTCGATTTCTTTCTGCCATGACGAGATTGACTTGCATCAACGCGGAGCGATCCCCCCGGCGGCATTCTTGCCAAGCGCAATCAAAATCACAGTCTGCGCGCAAGTGGAGATCCTGGTGCTGGACAATACGCAGGTAGAACGGCTGGAAGCCGAAGCGGTCAATTCCGCCAAGACCCGTCAGCCCCTTTATGCCGCGCGAAAGAAGATCTTTCCCAAACGCGCTGCGGGGAAATTCCGCCGCTTCAAATGGCTGGTGATGGCGATCACGCTTGGGATCTACTACCTGACGCCATGGCTGCGTTGGGACCGCGGCCCGTTTGCGCCCGACCAGGCGGTGCTGCTCGATGTCGCCAACCGGCGTTTCTACTTCTTTTTCATCGAGATCTGGCCACAGGAATTCTTTTACGTGGCTGGCCTCCTGGTCATGGCGGGCGTCGGTCTTTTCCTGATCACGTCGACTGTCGGACGTGCCTGGTGCGGCTATACATGCCCGCAGACCGTCTGGGTCGATCTGTTCCTGGTCGTCGAGCGCGCGATAGAGGGCGACCGCAACGCTCGCATGAAGCTCGATGCGGGACCCTGGACCGCGCGCAAGCTGATGCTGCGGGTATCGAAGCACGTGATCTGGCTGGTCATCGGCGCGGCGACAGGCGGCGCCTGGATTTTCTATTTCGCCGATGCACCGACGCTGCTCGGCGAGCTTTTCACCGGCACTGCCGCGCCTGTCGCCTACATCACCGTCGCCGTCCTGACGGCAACCACCTACACGTTCGGCGGCCTGATGCGTGAGCAGGTCTGCACCTACATGTGCCCATGGCCGCGCATCCAGGCGGCCATGCTCGACGAAAATTCTCTCACTGTCACCTACAACGACTGGCGCGGCGAACCGCGTTCGCGTCACGCCAAGAAAATGCTGGCCGCAGGCCAGCCCGTAGGCGACTGCGTCGACTGCAACGCCTGCGTCGCGGTCTGCCCGATGGGGATCGACATTCGCGATGGCCAGCAGCTCGAATGCATCACCTGCGCGCTTTGCATCGACGCCTGCGACGGTGTCATGGACAAGCTCGGCAAGGAGCGCGGGCTGATCGCCTATGCTACGCTGTCCGACTACAACGCCAACATGATGCTGGCGACCGCAGGCGGCTCCGGCCCGGTCAGTCCACCGCTGGTCAGGACTGCTGGCGGCGCCTTCTCCGATCAGGTAGCGCATTTTCACGTCCGCAAGATCTTTCGACCGCGCACCTACGTCTACATGGGTTTTTGGTCGTTGATTGGCCTTGGCCTGCTCTATTCGTTGCTGACGCGTGACCGGCTGGAACTGAACGTATTGCATGACCGCAATCCCCAGTTCGTCACGTTATCCGACGGGTCCATCCGCAATGGCTATACGGTCAAGCTGCTCAACATGATCCCGGAGCCGAGAACGATCGTCGTCAGCATGCGGGGGCTTGAAGGCGCCGACATGACTGTCGTCGGCGACGACATCCCGGCGGGCCGCTCTTTCGCCGTTCCGGTCGAGCCCGACCGCCTGAAAATGCTGAAGGTCTTTGTTCGCCAGCCGGCGGACCAAATCCGCGCCCCGGCGCAGACCTTCACGTTCCGCGTCGAGGACAAGGCCAGCCTCGAGTCCAATGAATACACCGCCACCTTCAACGCGCCAGAGGCCGCCAGATGACCGCCAATGCTCACAAGCCTCGCGAATTCACCGGCCGGCACATGCTGGCCATCATCCTCGCCTTCTTCGGAGTGGTGATCGCGGTCAACCTGACCATGGCGACGCTTGCCAACACCAGTTGGACCGGCCTCGTCGTCGAGAACACCTACGTTGCGAGCCAGCAATTCAACAAGCAGGCGCAGGAGGGTCGCGCCCAAGCGGCACTCGGCTGGACAGGCAAGCTTACCATCGCATGGGGCGAAGTCCGCTACAGCCTCTCCGACGCAGCCGGCAAGCCGGTTCCTCTGCACGGCGTGAAGATGCTGTTTCGTCATCCCGCGTACGAGAAAGAGGACAAGTCAGTCACGCTCGCCCTCGCTTCAGGCGAGGAATTCGCCGCCCGGCACACGCCGAAAGACGGCGTCTGGATTATCGAAGTCGATGCCGATGCCGGTCTGGACAAACCCTACCGCGACGTCCGCCGGGTCATGATTTCCCATGGGGCGCTGAAATGAGCTGTTGCGCGCCGGGCGCTGAAATGGGGCTGGACATGGGCAGCGGCCAATCCGTCCTGCCATCCAGCCAGGAAATCAGGCTGGCGAGCCGATCGCTCGGCGATGGCCATCGCCAGACCGATCTTTCGGTGCCGAGCGTTCATTGCGCAGCTTGCATCCAGACGATCGAGACGGCGTTAGCGAAGCTCGACCGCGTCGAGAGCGCCCGCGTCAACCTGTCGACGAAACGGGTCTCGGTCCGGTGGCGTGGAGATGAAGTTCCACCGTTTGTCGCCGCGCTTGGGCGGCTCGGCTACCAGGCGCATCTCTTCGCCCCCGAGATCGACGAGAAGGACAAGACGCTTTCGGAATTGATCCGCGCCGTCGCGGTCGCTGGATTTGCGGCGGGAAACATCATGTTGCTCTCGGTGTCGGTCTGGTCGGGTGCCGAAGGGGCTACCCGCGACCTGTTTCACTGGGTCTCGGCGCTGATCGCCATTCCGGCGCTCGCCTTCGCCGGCGGAATCTTCTTCCGGTCGGCCTGGAATGCACTGCGCCACGGCCGCATGAACATGGACGTTCCGATCGCGGTCGGTGTTTCACTCGCCTATGCCATGAGCCTCTATGAGACGATCAACCATGGCGACCACGCCTATTTCGACGCCTCGGTATCACTGCTGTTCTTCCTTTTGATCGGCCGCACGCTCGATCACGTGATGCGGGAACGTGCCCGCACGGCAGTAAAAGGCCTGTCGCAGCTGGCCGCGCGTGGCGCCATGGTGGTTCGCGGCAACGGCGCGCGCGACTATTTGCCAGTCGGCGAGATCGAACCGGGCATGCGGTTGTTGATCGCAGCCGGCGAGAGAATCCCCGTCGACGGCAAGATCATCCAGGGAGCGTCGGATCTCGACTGCTCGCTGGCTTCAGGCGAAAGCACGCCGAAAAACGTGGCACCAGGCGAAACCGTGCAGGCCGGCGTGCTCAATCTTACCGGCCCGCTGACCATCGAAGCGATTGCCGCCGCAAAGGATTCGTTCCTGGCGGAGATGGTGCGGCTGATGGAGGCCGCCGAAGGCGGTCGCGCCCGCTATCGCCGCATCGCCGACCGCGTTTCGGCGCTCTACGCGCCCGTTGTTCATCTCGCCGCTTTGGCGACATTCCTGGGCTGGATGGCGGCGACCGGCGACTGGCACCGGGCCATGACGATCGCTATCGCTGTTCTCATCATCACGTGCCCCTGCGCGCTTGGCCTGGCCGTCCCGATCGTTCAGGTGGTCGCCGCACGGCGCCTGTTCGAGAACGGCATCATGGTCAAGGACGGCTCGGCCATGGAGCGCCTGGCGACAATCGACACGGCGGTATTCGACAAGACCGGTACGCTCACGCTTGGCCAGCCCGGGCTCGTCAACGCGGCCTCGATCGATCCAGCCATGCTTGCCATCGCAGCCGACCTGGCCGCGCATTCGCGTCATCCATTTTCAAAAGCCATTGCTGGCTTTGCCGTTGGCGGCAGCCAGCACAGATTCGATGCAGTGACGGAACACCCAGGTTTAGGGATCGAAGCCACCGACACCGGAACCATCTGGCGGCTGGGTCGACGCGGATGGGCCGGCTGGAAGGCTCGAACCGGCGGCGAAGGCAAACACGGGTACGGTGGAACGGTTCTGACAAAAAACGGGATGATTGTCGCATCCTTCGCTTTCGAGGATGTGCTGCGCGCCGATGCTACACCGGCCATCGATCAATTGCGCGGTGCCGGGGTGTCAGTCGAAATGCTGTCGGGCGATACCGCGGCAGCCTGCGCCGAGGTTGCGAAGGTGCTTGGTGTCGATGACTTTGTTGCCTGCCTGCTGCCGTCCGGCAAGGTCGAACGCATCGAGACGCTGGCGAAAGACGGACAGAGGGTTCTGATGGTTGGCGACGGCCTCAATGACACGCCGGCACTGCGCGCTGCGCATGTCTCGATGGCACCGGCGACCGCCGCCGATATTGGTCGCAACGCTGCGGACTTCGTCTTCCTGCGCGAGAGCCTTCTGGCCGTCCCGCTGGCGTTGGACGTCTCGCGCCAGGCAGGACGCCTGATCCGGCAGAACATCGTCGTCGCGATCGTCTACAATGCGGTCGCCGTACCGATAGCGATCCTCGGGCACGTTACGCCCCTGATCGCGGCGATCGCCATGTCCGCCTCATCGCTGCTTGTCGTTGGCAATGCGCTACGCCTGCGATCGTCGCAGCCGTTTTCACCGGCCAAAGAAGTTCGCCGCAACAGGGTGTCCAACTTCGACAAACTGGTCCGATCGTCATGACCACTCTCACCTACCTCATACCCGTCGCTCTGTTCCTTGGAGCGCTTGGCCTTGGGGGCTTCCTTTGGGCATTGAAGAGTGGCCAGTACGAAGATCTCGACGGAGCCGCTGAGCGAATCCTGATCGATCTGGAAGACAAAAGCGACCGCTGATATTCAGAAAGCCGCTGGTGGCAGCGCATCGTCGCAGAAAAACGCGACACCAAACCTTCGCATTTCCAATCGTGCCCCTACAAAACCTCTGCATCCCGAGCTGTTGTTCCTGCGATTGACAACACAGTTTGCGCCAGCGCAAAGAAGGCTGGCGTCAGGTCAGGTACCTTCTGCTCGTCCGCAACGGTCGAGAGACAGGAGATTGACATGATTACACGACGCGAAGCCCTCTTTGGAGCAGCTATTGGCGCTGCCGCCGTTGCGGCACTGCCCGCATTGTCCGCCACGGTTACAAAGGCAGAGATTCGCGGGCTGCCGCGCGAAAAGATCACGCTCGTGGCACCGCCTTTTGTTCATCCGCACGATCAGGTCGCCAAGCACGGGCCGAAGATCGTCGAGTTCACCATGAAGATCGAGGAGAAGCCTCTCGTCATCGATGCCGACGGCACGAAGCTCAATGCGATGACCTACAACGGCTCGATCCCCGGCCCGCTGATGGTCGTGCATCAGGACGACTATGTCGAACTGACGCTCATCAATCCCGATACCAACTCGCTTGCCCACAACATCGATTTCCACGCCGCTACCGGCGCGCTGGGAGGCGGCGGCCTGACCTTGATCAATCCCGGCGAACAGGTGACCCTGCGCTTCAAGGCGACGCGGACGGGAACGTTTGTCTATCACTGCGCCCCTGGCGGCGCGATGATCCCATGGCATGTCGTTTCCGGCATGAACGGTGCCATCATGGTGCTGCCGCGCGACGGGCTCAGGAACGACAAGGGCCAACCGGTCAAGTACGACAAGGTCTTCTACATCGGCGAGAGTGACTTCTACATTCCGCGCGACGAGAAGGGCAACTTCAAGAGCTACGAATCCGCCGGCGACGGCTACGACGACATCGTCAAGGTCATGCGCGGTCTCATTCCGACGCATGTGGTGTTCAATGGCAAGGTCGGATCCCTGACTGGCGACAACGCCATGAAGTCCAAGGTCGGCGAAACGGTGCTGATCGTCCATTCGCAGGCCAACCGCGATACGCGGCCGCACCTGATCGGCGGTCATGGCGACTACGTCTGGGAACAGGGCAAATTCGCCAACCCGCCGGCCAAGGATCTGGAGACGTGGTTCATCCGTGGCGGCTCCGCCGGCTCGGCGCTCTATACTTTCCTGCAGCCTGGCGTCTACGCCTACGTCAATCACAATCTGATCGAGGCCGTCGAACTCGGAGCGACCGCTCACTTCAAGGTCGAGGGCGAGTGGAATGACGACCTGATGACACAGGTCGAAGCGCCCAAACCCATCGCCACCAACTGAACGCCACTCCAGTTTGCCCGGACAGCGACCCTGTCCGGGCATGGACAAAAGACATGTCGGCTTTCATCCTGAAGCTCATGCCGATCGCCATGGTGGCCGTGGCCGCGGCTGTGCCGGTAGGACTTTCGATACAGGCTGCCGGTGGTCATAGGCAGTCCCACGCCATTGCCATGACGGTCAGCCTGCCTCCCGGTTCGATCAGATATCCGATGCCGGGAGAGTTCCTGCGAGATGGACGCCCGCAAGCCAATCCCAAGGTCGCGCGGCAATTCGACGGTCCGCTCGAGATCATGGCCTATCAGGTCAGTGCGACCGACTACGCGGATTGTGTGTCGGCCGGCAGCTGCCGGCCGGCGGAGGAGACCCGCTCAGTCCCGCGTGACGCACCCGCTACCGGCGTGAGCTACCTCGACGCCGTTGCCTACGCCCGATGGTATTCTGAGGAGACCGGCAGCCAATGGAGGCTGCCATCCGACGAAGAGTGGGCCCTTGCCGCAGCCGAGCGGTTCGCGGGAGAATTCGAGGGTGTCGAAAACGATGCCAACAACCCCGCCAGGCATTGGCTGACCAGCTATCAGGCGGAGGTCGAACTCAATCGCAAACCGGACCCGTTGCCCAGGAGTCGCGGCTCCTTTGGAGTGAATTCGCGCGGGCTTGCCGACTTTTCCGGCAACGTCTGGGAGTGGACTTCGACGTGCTATGTCCGCACGACGCTCGCCAAAGACGGCAGCGGCGTTGCGAGCTCGGTCGACAATTGTGGGGTCCACGTCCTGGAAGGCCTGCATAGAGCCTATATGTCGAATTTCATCAGCGACGGGAAAAGCGGAGGTTGCGCCGTTGGCTTGCCTCCCGACAATCTGGGGTTCAGGCTGGTGCGAAACCACGCTGGCTGGGCGAGCGATCTGCTGTCTCATTTGGGTATACTCTGACGAGCAAGCGCCATCAGAGTATGGCGACACAATCCGCCTTGAGGACGACAAGCGCTGGACTTGCCGAGCAAATTGAGGTCGCCCCCTCTGGGTCGCCAGGTCCGCCTCGGACTTACAGCATGTCGCGGCGAACAGGATTCGCCCGACCTGCTGTAAGTTTCTGATTTTATGCATGTCGTTATCCCGGAACCGAAGAGGCACACGACTGGCGCCACGATCCTCTTGCAAACATCGTTACCGGCGCTTCGCCGTCGTCAAGGCCACTCCATGGGTCAGGAGAAAGCCGGCGTATGCCATAGCCCACGCAACGCCCGCGACTTCAACGATCCCGTCATAAGGGACAAAAGCCGCAACAATGCGTAACGACGCCGCAATCAAAATCGCTGCGAAGATAATGATCGTTTGTCGTCCGGCCCGCAGTAGCCGGCCGGTATGGCCAAGCGTAGCGCGGGTCATCACTGCGATCGTCATCGACCCGACCGCACCGGCACCGAACGCATGCAGCCCGGCGGCGACCGGGATTGCAGGCAAAAAGATCGATGCCGAAACCAGGGCAAGACCAACGGGCACGAAGGCGTATGCAAGGTGGAGGATCAGTATAAGCGGATCCCGCAATGTGCGTTCGCCAGCCCAGCGCGACAGCCGTGACGCCTGAGCAATGGCGGCGACGGCCATAAGAAGACCTGAGGCGCTGTTGTCTGGGGCAATTGTCCATGCTCCCAGCGCAACGGTAGAGATGGCTATCGAAGCGATGTCAAATCGGTCGAATGGCGCCGGCAACCTGCCGGGATTTTCGCGCACGAGCCAATTGCGTGTGAAGCTCGGAATAATTCGCCCGCCGATCAAGGATATGAGCAGGATCGCGGCTGCCATGCCGAGCCTTCGGCTGATGTCCGACATTCCCAGGACATGAGCCTCGATGTGGAACGCGCCGTTCGCGGACGCCAGCACGACGAGCGGCAGCAGCACCTTGAGGTTTCGCCAGTTGCGTCCCGCGACGATTTCGCGTGCGGCCGCGGCAGCCACTGCAAGCAAGAATGAGCCATCGATCACAGCTGCTGCTTCCCAGCCAATGTCTGCCGAGAAGAAGACAGCGGCGCGGCCGGCAAGCCACAGGACAACCAGCGCCAGCAGCGGCAGGCCCTGCACGGGCAGCCGGCCGGTCCAGTTGGGGATCGCCGTCAAAAGGAACCCGGTCACGATCGCCGGCAGATAGCCGAACAGCATCTCATGTATATGCCAGTCGACCGGAACGAACAGGCTGTGGGTTTGAAGTTCCCCCGCATACATCGGCAGCCAGAGCAGAATGGAGAGCGCGGCATAAAGCGAGCCGAGGAAGAAAAAGGGTCTGAACCCATAGGACAGAAAGGCGGGGCCGGAGTAGCGCCGCAGACGTGGAATAGCCATGACTCGCATCCTGAAATGAAAGGCCGGGTGGACCGCCGCCCTCGGTCCGTCCGGCTCGTGCCCGCCCACTTGTGGCAGGCAAGCTATCTCATGCCGGTCAGTTGGCCGGAATCTGGGTGAACAGATCCGCGAATACCGTCTTTGCCTTGCCAGGATGCTTGACCGCTTTCGCGGTATCGAGATTGACCGGCTTGCCGACGACGATCAGTGCGACCATGCCCATGCCATAGTGCGGCGCGCATTTGACGCCATAGACGCCCTCCTTGGTCAGCGTAACGGTGATTTCTTCACTCGGTTTCCCCTTGAACGGCTCGGCGCCTTCCGGAATCATGTCCTTGATCGACTCGGCATCGTGCGTCTTGTCGGTCGGCACGAACTTCACGGTGTCGCCGGGTGCGGCCTTGACGAAGGCCGGCTGGAAAACCATGGCGCCCTTTTCGCCCTTGTTGAGCATTTGCACCACATGCTCTTCCGCGCTTGCGCCTCCGGCGAGCGCGAGAAGGGAGATTGCGGCGGCGAGGATGGTGCGTTTCATCGATTTGTCCTTTGTCTCATGTTCGCGGCATTGCGCCGTTCAATGTCATTTAGCCTGATGCCCCTGCGAACAATTTGCGCTGGCGCAAACTCGCGATAAGAATGGTTGCCGCGCGCTGGCGCAGTGTCTTGGGGTCGTGAGGAAACACATTTTGGCTGCGCTCGACCGATCGCTGATATCGCAGCTGCCGCTCTTCCAAGGGATGACTGCGGAAGAACAAAGCGAAATCCTGCGAAGCGCACGGTCGTCACGCTATGCCAAGGAATCCGCGATCTTCGAGCAGGAAACGGATGCCCATTCGTTTTTTGTGCTGATCTCTGGTCATATCCGCGTCGTCCGCACCACGCCGGATGGACAACAGGTCATTGCCAGGTACATCAGCGAAGGCGAAATCTTTGGTGTCGCCGCGGCGCTCGGCCGGACGGCCTATCCCGCCAGCGCCCTCGCGGCCGTCGACTGCGTGGTGCTGGCGTGGCCCAACGCTCTGTGGGCGGAGATGGCGCGACGATTCCCGATATTTGGGGCAACCACCTACAGAACCGTTGGCACCCGACTGCAGGAGACCCAGACGCGGGTCGTAGAGATGTCCACGGAGCAGGTCGAGCAAAGGGTCGCGCATGCCTTGCTGCGGTTGGCAAACCAGACCGGCCGAAAGACCGAAAGCGGCATCGAAATCGACTTCCCGATTTCAAGGCAGGACATCGCGGAGATGACAGGCACGACGCTGCACACAGTCAGCCGGCTGCTCAGCAGGTGGGAAGACATCGGAATAATCGTCAGCGGCCGCCAGAAAGTCACGGTCAAGGATGCGCATCGCCTTGTGGTTCTCGCAGAGAACCCGGGCAAGCACTGACGTTACCGTTCGCCCCGGATAGTCGCTTCCAGATCGGCAAGGAAACGCGCCTCGTCCACGCAGTGCTCATGGCACGCCTCGGCCACGGTGTGAAACGTGCCGATCGGACAGCCGACACAAAGCATCCTGTAGCCCATCAGCACTGCCACGCTTGCCGGCCATTTCCTCATGATTTCGTCAACCACCATATCGGGAGTGATGGAGCTGGGTTCCTTCACGACGCAGTCCTCCGCGATTTGCGACGCCCTCGTCCTACATCGCGCTCAGGACCGCTTCGTTGCGATTTCGCAACTTTATTGGCCAAGCGCTGAGACTTCTTGAGGCAGTAGGACTCGCAGATATCGGAGCGGATAAAGGCTACCGCACCGTCAGATGGCAGTACCAACGATCGCACCGATGCCTGCGGTCAGCGCCATTGCCGCCGCGCCCCAAAAGGTGACGCGAACCGTTGCTTTCAGCACATTGGCGCCGCCGGCTTTGGCCCCGATGGCGCCCAGAACCGCCAGGAACAGGAGTGAGGCAACAGACACCGTTGCGGCAAGCCACACGGCCGGCGAAACAAGCACCATCGCCAAAGGCATGGCCGCGCCAACCGAAAATGCTGCCGCCGAGGTCAGCGCGGCCTGGATCGGTCTGGCCGTGGTGACTTCGGAAATGCCGAGTTCGTCGCGAGCGTGGGCGCCGAGCGCATCCTTCGCCATCAATTGGTGGGCGACCTGCAAGGCAAGGCTCGGCTCGACGCCTCGTCTGACATAGATCTCCGCAAGTTCCTGCAGCTCGAAATCTGGCTGTGTCGCCAGTTCCCCTTTCTCACGCGCAAGGTCGGCATGTTCGGTGTCGGACTGCGAACTGACCGAGACATACTCGCCTGCCGCCATCGACATCGCTCCGGCGACCAGTCCGGCGACGCCGGCAACCAGAACGTTGGAGGCCGCGGCATTGGCTGCCGCCACGCCAACGATGAGGCTGGCCGTCGAGACAATGCCGTCATTGGCGCCGAGCACGGCGGCGCGCAGCCAGCCGACGCGGGATACAAGATGGTTTTCACTGTGAAGGCGGCTCATGACGTCACCTCAGGCGTCGTCCAGCCGGTCGCAGCATCCTGACGAGCACGTCCGATTTCATGAGGAAATGCTGCCACGAGGCTCCCACCGCATGGAGGCCGACGACGACGATGATCACCGGCTTGGCGAGTTCGTGAATCTCACCCATCGCTCGAAAGCTGAAATACCAGGCCAGCGCCCCAGTGATAGGCATCCCGAAAATGAAGAGATACAGCAGGAAATGGGCAGCCGCGGCGCCGGCTGCCGGCTCGGCAGCGCGCGAGAACGCCCGGTAAGCCGGCTTGATGTCCTCACCTATCACAAGCTGGACGACGATCAGCACCGCGATGGTCCAATGCAGCAGTATCTGGGGTCCGGTGTATCCGGCCGGCTCGTTGGCAACACGCATCGGCAGCTACCTCGCTAAAAGAGACCCTTCCTACCTCGCTGCTTATGCGACAATCTTGATCTAGGACAAATCTTCTCGCCATCCCGTTGAGCTTTCCACCTGCCGCGACTCGATCTTGGCTGACAGCCAGTTGTCAGCTTGGTCGTGCGATAGTGCATCCGCGGCGAACCGGATGGATCGCCACTGCAAAGGTTCAATGTGGAAACATAATTTCGATGAAGAAGTTTGCGCTGTCGCTTTTCGTGGTCGCTGCCTCCGGCGCCTATGTCTGGGATCAGGCCGGAAGGCATCCGGCAAACGATATGCTCGGCGAGGCGCTGCCGGCCGACGCAGCCGAAGCGCCTTCCGTGCAGCCAAAAGAGCCCCGATCCGCTGCGGCTTTGCCGGTGCTTCGCACTTCGCCGGCACCCCTCGATCTCCGGTTTGGAACAAGGTTGCCGATCTCCGGGGAAACGACAGCTGGCATAGGAGCGCCTGCCGAACGGCCAAATGATCCAGTCAAGCGGACAGTGGTTCCGGTGGCACCACACCCGTCGCCAACGCCAGTGGCACCGTCTGTCGCCGATCCTGCATCGCCAACGCCTTCCTTCGCCGTTACGCCCGCCGTCTACATACCAGTCCCGCAGCCGAGGCCGGCATATCCGGATGCACCAGCACGGGTCGTCCGGGTAGACATGAAGCTCGCCGCAAAGGGCTATGCCGATGGCGTCTACACCGGCCCCACGGCCGATGCCTATTACGGCATCATCCAGATTCAGGCCGTCGTGCAGAACGGACAGCTCACGGCGCTGAAAGTGCTGAAATATCCATCCGACCGCCGCACCTCCGTGAATATCAACAGGCAGGCGCTGCCCATGCTGCGCGACGAAGCGATCAGCGCCCAGAGCGCCAATGTCGATATTATTTCGGGTGCGACGCTAACCAGCAGGGCTTTCATCCAGTCCCTGCGCGGCGCGCTGAAGAAAGCATCGTCGTAGGCCCATGCGCGACACGCGAATTTTGATGGGCATGCCGATCACGGTCGACATCGGTGGCACGTCGGCCGGTGAGCTGGTCGATACGGTCTTCGGCTATTTCGAGCATATCGACCGGCGCTTCAGCACGTACCGGGCCGACAGCGAGATCGCGGCCATCAACCGCGGCGACGTTCCGGTCGTCGACTGGAGCAGCGAGATGATGGAAGTGCTGGCCATTGCCAAGCAGACGAAAAATGAGACGGACGGATACTTCGATATTTGCAAGCCCGACGGTTCGCTCGACCCTTCCGGCATCGTCAAGGGCTGGGCCATCCGCAATGCGGCCGGGATTGTTCAACGGGCCGGCGTCAGTGATTTCTTCATCGAGGCCGGCGGCGATATCCAGTCCTGCGGCAAGAATGCATTGGGCCATGACTGGAGCGTCGGCATCCGCAATCCCTTCAATGCGGACGAGATCGTAAAGATCGTCTATCCCCGCGGTCGCGGTGTCGCAACCTCCGGCACCTATGTCCGCGGTCAGCATATCTACAATCCGCATGGAGTTGGCAGTCCGATCCAGGACATCGTCAGCCTGACCGTGATCGGTGCCGATGTGCTCGAAGCCGATCGTTTCGCCACCGCGGCCTTCGCCATGGGGCGGGACGGCATTCTCTTCATCGAGCAGACGCCTGGCCTGGAGGGCTATCTCGTCGACGCCGATGGCCGCGCCACGCCGACAACCGGGTTCGGAGCCTTTTGCCTGCCATGATCAAGACCATCGACCGATTTCTCGACCACCTGACCATGTACAGGCTGGTCCTCTACTATCTGATGGCGCTGGTCGGCGCAGCGTTCGTGCTCGGCTTCGTCAAGCTGGTGCCACATGATCCGATTGCGCTTGCCTTTACGACAGCGCTTGCGCTAGCCGCCTGCTGGATCACCAACAAGGTCTTTGCGCATGTCTTCGCAGTCCCGGCCAACAACGAGTCCGTCTACATCACCGCACTCATCCTGGCGCTCATCCTCGATCCGGTAGCGATTACGGACATAAAGGGGATTGCGGCGGTGGCATTCGCAGCTGTCTGGGCAATTTCATCCAAATTTATTCTCGCCATCGGCCGGAAGCACCTTTTCAACCCGGCTGCGCTGGGCGTGGCGCTGTCCGCGATGCTGCTCGACCAGCCGGCCAGCTGGTGGGTTGGTGGCAATCTGCCATTACTTCCACTCGTGCTCGTCGGCGGCATGCTTGTTGTCCGCAAACTGCGCCGGCTTGACCTCGTCTCGACCTTCGTTGTCGTGGCGCTGGCGACCATTCTGGCAACCACGGACCCATCGCAATACTGGACCGCGCTTGCTGAGACACTGGGTTCGTCGCCTTTGCTGTTCTTTGCCTTCGTGATGCTGACCGAGCCGCTGACCGCACCGACGATGCTTTGGCCGCGTATCGCCTTTGCCGCCATCGTCGGCTTTCTGTTTGCTCCCAACATCCATATCGGCTCGTTCTATTTCACGCCGGAACTGGCGTTGCTTGCCGGCAACCTGTTTGCCTATGCGGCTGGCCCCAAGGGACGCCTGGTGCTGACCTTGGAACGCATCGAGCGATCGGCCGTCGACAGCTTTGACTTCGTTTTCCGATCGCCAAGCAAGCTCGCCTTCGAGGCCGGCCAGTATCTCGAATGGACGCTTGGTCTCGATCGCGCCGACAATCGCGGCAACCGCCGCTATTTCACGGTCGCTTCGGCGCCGACGGAGGAAACGGTTCGTCTCGGCGTCAAGTTCTATCCGCAATCAAGTGCCTTCAAGCGCGAGTTGATGACCATGAAGCCAGGCAGCACGATTCACGCCGCGCAACTGGCCGGCAACTTTACGCTGCCCGCCCGGCGTGAAACCAAGATCGCTTTCCTGGCCGGAGGCATCGGCATCACCCCGTTCCGCTCAATGCTGCAATATCTCATCGACCGTCAGGAGCGGCGACCGATCGTCATGCTCTACGGAACCGAAGGCCAGCAGGACATCGCTTATCGCGACGTGCTTGACGCGGCCAGGCAGGAACTTGGTATCAAGACGATCCACGCTGTGGCGCACGGTGGCGAGCGCGGGCAATATCCCGGATATATCGACGAGCGCCTGATACGTCTGGCCATACCCGACTACCTTGAGCGCACTTTCTACATTTCCGGCCCGCAGGCGATGGTCAAGGCGCTGCGCCAGAAGCTGTTGGCCATGGGTGTTCGCCGCTCGAAGATAAAGGTCGACTATTTCCCGGGTTTTGCCTGAAGGACACTCAATTGTGTCGCGGCAAGGAAATGGTCACGACCAGACCCGGATCGGCGTTGGCCATGGCAAGGCTTCCGCCGTAGGCTTCGACGATGTCGAAAACGATGGCCAGGCCAAGACCGCTGCTGCCGCCCTTGCTGTCGAGTTGCACGCCGCGCGACAGCGCGGACCCCAGATCGGCATCCGGTATACCTGGGCCATCATCAGCAACACTGACGGTCACCTCGTCCCAGGCGGTGGATGCACCCACACGAACTGACGATTTTGCATAGCGCGCGGCATTCTCGACCAGATTGCCGAGAATTTCTGACAAGTCGCCTTCGTCGATCGGCGCCGTAAGATCGTCCGTGACATCCAGGTTGAACGAAAGCTGCTTGGCGCTTGGTGTCCGTTTGACGACGGCAATGACGCCAGCCGCGACGTCGGACACCAGGCAGGACGCCTTGCCGGAAACGCCGGGTGCAAGGCGCGCGCGCGCGAGCTCCCGCTCGACATGGCGCCGGATCGCTCCGGCGCTCTTTTCGATATCGTCAGCCAGATCCGTCTCGCCTTTCTTGCGCAAAGCCCGGATGTCGGCCGACAGAACTTGCAGCGGTGTCTTGAGGCCATGCGCCAGATCGGTGGCGCGCGAGCGGGCTCGCACAAGCGCCTTTTCCTGGGCATCGAGAAGGCGATTGATCTCGTCAGCGAGCGGCTGCACCTCGCTTGGTGCCGCCACATCGAGCCTCGCGGTTCTTTGCGCGATCACGTTCCTTACGGCGACCCGCAAAGTTTCCAGCGGTGCAAGACCGATGGTAATCTGGATAAAGAACGCAACCATCAGAACTGCCGCGAGCATCAGGAGGGCCGGAGCGAGATCGCGAACATATTCGCTGACAGACACGGCAACGGTGCGATGATCTTCCGCAACGATTGCGCGAAAGGACCGGCCCGAGGCGTCGATTATTGTACGCTCGACCGCAATACTGAGTTCTCCGCCAGGGCCGAGGAACTCTTCGACCGTTCGCAGCTCACCGCTTGCGCTCCGGGCAGGCAACGTCAGCTTGGCGTCCCACAAAGACCGCGAGCGCTCGAGATCGCCAGTGGCGACATTCTCGACCTGCCAGTAATAACCGGACAGCGGATTGGCGAAACGCGGGTCGGTGAGCACGGGGCTCACGACAAGGCGACCATCGCTTGTGAAGCTCGTTGCACCGATCAGTTCGTTGAGGTCGACCGTCAATTCGCCCACCACGCGCCGCTCGACGTGAAGTTCGAACAAATAGCGCAGGCCGGCGCCGGCTATGGCAAGCGCGACAAGAACCGAAATCGTGGCAGCCAGCCACAGCCTGAGGCGGATCGAGTTGCCCATCAGGCGGCATCATCGGGCATCAGATAGCCGAACCCGCGCCGCGTTTCGATGACATCGCTGCCGAGCTTTCGTCGCAGCCGCGCAACGATGACCTCGATCGTGTTCGGATCGCGATCATTCCCTGAATCGTAAAGATGCTCGGCAAGTTCGGTCGGCGCCACCACCCGGCCGGCGTGGTGCATTAAAAACGCCAGTAACCGGTATTCCAACGGCGAAAGCGCAATGGGAATGCCGCGTAGCGAAATGCGCATCTGGCGCGTGTCCAAGACCAGCGGCCCAGACTTCAACACGGGTGCTGACTGACCCGCCGAACGCCGCAGGATAGCCCGCAACCTGGCGAGCAGTTCTTCCATCTCGAAGGGCTTGGGGAGATAGTCGTCTGCACCGGAATTGATACCGTCCACGCGTTCTGTCCACATGCCCCTTGCGGTCAGGATGAGAACCGGAAACCGGCGCGCGTTGGCCCGCCAGCGCTTCAACACCGTCAGTCCATCGAGTTTGGGTAGGCCGAGATCCAGAATGGCGGCATCATAGTTCTCCACGTCGCCGGCAAACCAGGCAGCTTCACCATCCCGCACGATATCGACCACCATTCCGGACGCCTTGAGGGCAGTCTCGATATCGACTGCTATGCGGGGCTCGTCCTCGGCCAGCAGGATCTTCATCAGTCACCCTCTCCGTCCCGCATAATCACACCGGCACCGGCGTCGACGTCGACTGCCTTTCGCCGGCCATCGACGTCGACGACCTGAAATCGGTAGACCCATTTGTTTGCCTTGCGGATCAGATCGACTGCCACGATATCGCCTGGAGCCCGCGCGCGAACGACATCCAGGATACTGGCCAAGCCCTTTATTTCGCCACGCTCGTACAGGTCTCTCGCGCGGTCATGATCGCCATCGTCGTCCTCGTCGGCGCGAGCGGCGAGCGGCTGGGCCAGGACAAGCCCGGCCAGCCCTGCTATCGCCAGGCGCTTCAGAATGGCTCTCATGAACGGTGCATGTCGCATGTCGAAGCTTACAATCTGCTGTCAATCGTCCTCAGCCGGAAGCAAGCAAAGGCTGTCTATCGGCATCGTCGCGTCCAATCATGGCCGCGTCGAGAAGGATATCGAAACCATGCGCAATTCCACGCTTCTGCTGGCGGTATTCGCGGGCCTGGCGAGCTTTGCCCTGCCTGCGGCCGCTGCATCCGACGAAGAGTCATGCGGCGTGCAATCCTCCGGGACGCCGCCCGGGCCGATCGACCTCCAGGCCATACCGATGCAGGACACGACCGCCACGAAAGCCATCAAAGGTATTGGCGATGTCGAATGTGATGGCAACCACCTCCGCGAAAGAGCCGCTCTCGTCGGCGAGGACGAAGGCGATGCTCTCGGAGACGACGACTAAACCTTCCGATGACTGTCCGCGACATCTGTCATTGTCGCCGCGCCCCAGATGACCCCCCGCCCACCGTACAGCTGGCGTCCTGCAAGGCCGCGCAGCTCTCGTCTGACCTCCGGAGATTCTCCCGCTATGATACCAGCCCAGCACATCCATCCCATGCTTGTGCATTTTCCCATCGTTCTCATCTACACACTGGTGATAATCGACATTGTGTTGCTCGCTCACGGCAACGCGGTGACCAAGCGTTCTGGCGCGGGGACGATTTCCGCTTTTGTCGCGCTGGCAGCCGGAGTTTTCGCCATCGGAACCTGGTTCTATGGCGGACTTGCCCTCGATCATGCCGAAGCGGCCGGCTTCAGCAGTGACATAGCAGAGATCCATGAAAGCCTGGGGGGTGTCACTGCGTTCACCTTCCTGATCTGGGGGCTTGCGAGGCTCGCGTTTTGGACGCGAAATCGAGAGTCTCGCATGCTCGCGATCGCCATTCCTCTGGTCGAAATTGGCGGCGCTATTCTGGTCACTGCGACGGCCTATTATGGTGGACTGCTTGTCTACGAACTTGGCGTAAATGTCGCCAAGGCCGCGGTCGCCGGTTGACGAGCACGCGCGCGGCAATCTGAAGCCCCAGCTTTGGGCCATTTTTCTCGACGGCAAAATGATTCAGATCAAGGCTCAACTGCTCATTAGGCATCTAAGAAGCCGGGGAATGGGAATATCTCCGGAGAGCGTACATGCAAGCCGAAGCCATAATGAGCAAGCCAGTCATCTGCACATATCCGTCGGCGTCCATCGCCGAGGTGGCCGGGCTGATGCTGTCCAAAGAGATCAGCGGCCTCCCTGTCATTCGTGGCGACGGCACGTTGGCGGGGATTGTCAGCGAAGGCGATTTCCTGCGGCGAGCAGAACTGGGCACTCAACAGAAGCGCTCGCGCTGGCTGGAGCTGCTGGTCAGCCCTGGAAAAGCCGCCGACGAATATGTCCGAGCCAATGGTCGACAGATCGCAGAGGTGATGTCCGACAACGTCGTCACAGCATCTCCGGCCGCGTGGCTCGCCGAGATCGTGGATCTTATGATGCACCACCATGTCAAACGCATTCCAATCGTGGACAATGGAAAAGTCGTCGGCATCATTACCCGCTCTGACATTCTGCGGGCATTGTTCGGCGCCCTTCCGGACGCCGAGCACGCAGCGGTCGATGATCTACGGATACGACAGAACATCATTGCCGAGCTTGCGACGCAGAAATGGGCCAGCAAAGCGCTGATCAACGTGGCGGTGGAGAAGGGCGTGGTGAAACTCAGCGGCGCCATTTTCGACGAACGCGAGCGTCAGGCAGCCATCGTCGCCGCTGAAAACGTCGCAGGCGTCAGGTTTGTCCAGGATAATCTGTTTTGCGCCGATCCGCTGTCCGTCATCCTCGTATCATAGCCATTCCACCACCGCGCCGGAGTAGGGCTGAATCAAAGGTCCGCGTGGACCGACAAGCGCAATAAATCCTTGAATACCCGCCACGTCGCGATCGAGTTCAGAAAGCTGATCGCGATAAACTTCGAGGTCGTGATCGCCTGCCACTGCAACGGGCTCAATGCCACCGGCCAGCGGCACAAGTGCTGTTAGCGGGCTGCCAGTGTGAGCAGTGGGGTTATAACCCAGAACATCATGGTTCTTCCGACAGGGGCAGAGCCCTGCCCCGCCAATGAACTACCACACATTCGGGATGAGCCGCCTGTCTTCAGTGACCCGGAGGCGAGCGCGACGACCTAGCCTTTGCCAGACACGTGTTGCAGCCGCGCGATCAGGTCGCTGTTGCGGCAATAGGCTGGCGGCTCGTCGGCGTGGTGATGATTGTCAAGCCAGGCCGAGCAGTCGTCTTGATGGCCGCAGGAGCGGCAGCGATTAACGGCCCGATTGGTGACAGCTGCGTGATCCGCGACGACCGTCAATTGCCGGTCGACGCCCAGAGTCCGCATCATGCGATCCATCAGCGCCGTCCTGGCATCAACTGAAATCAGATAGTCGAGAAAGGTCATGTGGCTTCTCCCCGCACGTGTCGCCAATCTTTGCGCTTCCGGCAGCCACATCACATTGATCTCGGTCAACACACGCTGCGTCGGCGTCGCCATTGCGGTGACGCCGAGGCTCTCCAATTTCTTGGTGATCTGAGCCGAGCTGAAGGTCCACGCAAGACTGCAGGTCGTCAGAGCCGGACAGGAGTCGCAGCCACAATCGCGATCAAAGGCTGTCCTCGATGATCGGTTCGATCTGGACTGTGTTCTCGCCTCTGTTGAAGGCGACAGCCAGGCGGAAGCTGTGGGCAATGCGGAGCGCCCGTGCCATGAAAATTGCTGCGACGTCGGGCGGACAGATGCGCTTCACCACCGCCCGAAACAACGTAAGCCAGCGCCGGAAGTGCTCCTCGCCCAGACCGGGAATAACCAGATGCGGCGGCAACGGCCGCCCCGCGTAACGAGAGGTCCGCAACAGTGTGGCCGACCAGAAATCACACATCTTCGCCAGATGCGACGGCCACGCCTCCGCTCTGATGGCTGCATTGAAAACGGGGCCAAGAAGCGGGTCGCGGCGGATTTCATCGTAAAAACCGTGGACGACCTTTCGGATCATCGTCTCGTCGAGAAGCGGGGAAAGCTCGACGCCGTCGACAATGACCGTTGGCTTGCTTCGTTGGATACCATTCATGCGCGCTGCCTCTTGCTATCTATCCTGATGGTCACGGGATGTTCTCCTAGACGAAGGCCATCACCACGGTCCCGCCTGTGACAATCAGAGCCACGCCAAGGATCAGCATCGGCAACAATGAATTGCCGGCCTTTACGGCGCTGGCCGCCTCAGCGCCGTAAACCAGGCCCGGCCACACTTCGATCACCTCGTTGCTCCGGACGTTGTCCATTTTTTGACTCTCTTCCTTTTTCCAATATGACGCCTTCACCAGCTCGAGGTGGGCGCAGGTAGTTCGAGATCATCGTATGTCTGGCCAGCAGCGGGGATTTCGATCCGTCGCTCAACTTTGCCTTCCGAACATCCCTGGATAACCGGAAAATAGAGCGTGCCGCCGACCTTGAGCTCCGAGGACAGGTAGCCGCGAAGACGAATTCGTCATATTCGCCATCGCCGAGATCACCTCCCCTCCAGACGATTTCATTGACGCCTTCACTGAGCTTGGTCCCGCAAGGCAATTCAGTATTGAGAGCCGAGGATTTTCCTGCTTTTGCGAAGCTTCGCAAAAATCGATTTGTATCCTCCGTGCCGGCCACGATCGAAGAACCAGCGCTTGGTCGCCTCCGACGCCAATAGATAGAGTGCAGTGATGACGGCAAGTCCGGCCAGCACCGGCAGCGGCAGAGGTACAAAGCCGAACCATGCCGCGAACGGCAGATAGGGGATCGCGATCGCGACAATTCCGACGGCCAGCGTCAGCCAGGCAAGCAAGGGGCTTGGGCGGCTCGCCCAAAAAGCCCCATGCGTGCGCACTATGAGCACTATGGCGAGCTCCGTCAGCAAGGATTCGACAAACCAGGCGGTCTGGAACGTGGCGGCCGTGGCGTGCGCGAACAGAAGCAGGAAGGCGAAGGTTGCGAAGTCGAACAGCGAGCTCACAAGGCCAAAGCTGATCATGAACCGCCGCACGAAGCCGATGTCCCAGTGGCGAGGCCGTCGCAGTTGGTCTTGATCGACGTTGTCACTGGCTATGGCGAGTGAGGGAACGTCGGAAAGGAAATTGTTGAGCAGGATCTGCTTTGCCAGAAGCGGCAGGAAAGGCAGGAACAGCGAGGCGACGGCCATGCTGATCATGTTGCCGAAGTTGGCGCTGGTGGTGATCGAGATGTATTTCATGGTGTTGGCGAAGGTTTTCCGGCCGTCGTCGACGCCGCGCACCAGCACGGCGAGGTCCTGCTTGAGGAGGATGATATCGGCGGCCTCGCGCGCGACATCGCATGCGGTGTCGACGGACACCCCGATATCGGCCTCATGAAGCGCGGGGGCATCATTGATGCCGTCGCCAAGATAGCCAACGACATGGCCCCTGCTCCGCAGGGCCTGGACGATGCGTTCTTTCTGGTTGGGGTCGATCTCGACGAAGAGATCGGTGTCCTGAACGCCCGCAAACAGCGCGCTCTTGGTCAGCTTCGACAGATCCTCCCCGGTCATGATCCGAGCGATGCGCAAGCCGACCGCTTGGGCAAGATGGGCAGCAACGTAGCGGTTGTCGCCCGTAATGACCTTCACCGCGATGCCGCGACGGGCGAGTTCGGCAAGCGTGTTCTTTACGCCTTCCTTGGGCGGGTCGAGGAAAAGCAGGAAGCCGGCGAAGGCGAGATCGACCTCGTCCTTCCTGCCATAGGCACTTCGGCTTTCAAACCGACGCGTCGCTAGCCCCAGAACCCGATAGCCGTCCGAACTCCAGAGCCGAAACTTCTTGTCGATCGCCGCACGGTGCGCGTCTTCGAGAGGTTCCAGGCCTTTCGCTGTGAGGACAACGCTGCAGGTTTCGAGAACATTTTGTACCGCGCCCTTGGTGATCAGGAGATCGCCGGTGTCCTCGCTCCGCACAACGACGGAGAGGCGCTTGCGAATGAAATCGTAGGGCACTTCGTCCACCTTCGTGAAAGCACCCAATGACGCGTTCCCGCCCGGGGTCCCGGCAACCGCTTCATCCAGCGGGTTCTTCAGTCCGGTCTGCAGGCTGGCGTTGAGCCGGGCCCAAAGAAGGATCTCCTCTGACCGATTGCCATCGACATCGAACCATCCGTCGAGGCGGATCACACCTTCCGTCAGCGTTCCTGTCTTGTCGGTGCACAAAAGATCCATGCTGCCGAGATTCTCGATGGCATCGAGCCGCCGCACGATAACGCCATTGGCAGCCATGGCGCGCGCGCCTCGAGCAAGCGTTACACTGATAATGGCCGGGAGCAGTTCCGGTGTAAGGCCGACCGCGAGTGCCAGCGAAAACAACAGCGATTCAATCAGCGGACGATGCAGCATCAGGTTGGCAAAAAACACCATGATGACAATCGCCAGCATGATCTCTGTCATCAGATAACCAAACAACCTGATCCCTCGGGCAAAACCCGTTTCCGGGATTTGCCGCTCCAGTGCCGCGGCGATGGAAGCGAATTCTGTGCGGGCGCCGGTCGCTGCCGCAAGCACGGTTGCAGTGCCGCTGCGCACGGATGTGCCGGTAAACACCGCATTGTTGCGTTCGGCGACGGAGGCATCAGGGGCTGAATGCCCCGCCATCTTCAAGACGGGGAAGGTTTCGCCGGTCAGCACGGCCTCGCTGACGTTGAAGTCGCGCGCGTCAAGGATGATGCCGTCGGCAGGTATGAGGTTTCCGGCCGACAACCGGATGAGATCCCCCGGCACGATTTCTTCAGCAGAAACGGAGGATTCGACGCCATCGCGCAGCACGATAGCCTTGCGCGAGATACGCTGTTTGAGTGCCTCTGTCGCTCGCGACGCCCCATATTCCTGGGTGAAGCTGAGAACGCAACTCGCCAGTACGATCGCGACGATGATTGTGGCCTCCTGACCTTCGCCGACGAAGGCCGAAACGCTGGCTGCGAAGATCAGGATCAGGACAAGGGGGCTCCGGAACTGGCGAACGAACACGGCAAGCGCCGACGTGCTTGACTTCGACGCCGGAGTATTTGCGCCGTATCTGGCGAGCCGCGAGGCGGCCTCGGGCCCTGCCAGCCCCGACGTGGCGGACGTCGCCAGACGTCGCACGAGCTCCTCGCTGCTGATCGACCAATAGGGTTCTGCGACCGCGGTGGCGGATTGTTGGTCCACGCCAGAGGGCACGATATTCGATGCCATCAGTATGACAGGAAGCGGTTGATGCTGCTCTCTTCGATCAGCGTGCGGGTGACGCCGCCAAACGCCCATTCGCGCAGGCGGCTATGGCCATAGGCGCCCGAGACGATCATGTCGGCATGGATCGAGCGTGCGAATGTCACCAACTGCTCGCCATCGACTTCACCGGTTATCAGTTCCGTCCGGGCCATAATGCCATGGCGCTCGAGATAGACGGCCACATCGGCGAGGCTGTCGCGAACGCTGTCGTCGCCTTTGGCTGCGATCGTGGCGACGACAACCTCATTGGCGTTGGCCAAGAAGGGCAAGGCATCTGCCATCGCCCGCCGCGCCTCCCTGGTATCCTTCCAGGCAACCAGGACCGTTTTGGCGCGGACGTGTTCTAGTTTGGTGCCCGTGACCAGGACTGGCCGGCCGATGCCGAGCGCCAGGCTGCCAAGATCCACAGCACGAAACACGTTGTCTCCCGACTCGCCGGTCACGACAAGGTCGGCTGCGCGGGCGAAAACGCTGAGGAACCGGGTCGGACTGCAGACGGCTTGTCCCCATTCGCTTGTGATCGAAGCCGGAACCAGGCCTTCGAACTCGGCACGCAATTCGGCAAGCCGCTTTTCGATTTCGGTTCGCTGGATTTGCATGACCTCGCCTTCGTAGACCATGCCGTCGCCGGTGGCGACCAAAGGCGGAACATCCGCCGCCGCCAGACCGATGAGATGGGCTCCAAAACGTTGCGCGAGCTCGATACCCACCTTCACGATGGCAGCAGGAGGCGCATCGACGGCAAGGTTCACGATTATTGACTTGTAGGACATTGGACGCACCTTTCACTGAAGCGGTTCGAATGCGCCATGAATTGCATTCAGCGGCGCTGGCTTCCTTGATGCGCGTCAAAGAACCGTCCAATTGCATTTGCAAGCAAATCCATCGGTCTCGTTTCGTTTTGCCTCTGATCGGGGAAGTGATAGTTAGGCTTTCTTTGATGTGTCTCGAGCCTAGGAACCGCAGGTGATCCAAGACGAAGCACTCAGTTTGTCGCCTGGCGGCACGACACTGAAATCACTGTTGTCGCAAATGTTTGATCAGGCTCCGGGATTCATGGCGCTCATACGCGAGCCCGACCATGTATTCGTGCTGACCAATGCCGCCTACCAGCGACTTGTCGGCGACCGGCAAGTTATTGGGAAGTCGGCCCGCGAGGCCTTTCCCGAACTCGAGGGACACCAATTCCTCGAGCGTTTGGACAGTGTGTACTCGACCGGCGAACCATACAGCGGCAAGGGCGTGAAGATCGGTCTTCGCAACAACCGCGATGGGCCAATTGAAGAGCGTATCCTGGATTATGTCTATCAGCCAATCAGGGCCGATGACGGCCGAATAACTGCCATCTTCATTGAAGGCGCGGATGTCAGCGATCTCTCTTTCGCGAATGCGGCTCTTCTGTTGCGCGAAGACCATCTGCGTTCGATCCTGGCGACCGTGCCCGATGCAATGGTGGTCATCGACGAGCAAGGCAGTATCCAATCCTTCAGCACCGCCGCCGAAACGCTGTTCGGTTACCAGTCAGGCGAAGTCGTCGGGCAGAACGTCAAAATGCTGATGCCGGCGCCGTATCGTGGCGAGCATGACGCCTATCTTCATCGTTATCTGGCGACAGGGGAGCGGCGGATCATAGGGCTCGGACGCATCGTGACCGGGATCCGCAAGGATGGCTCAACCTTTCCGATGGAGCTTTCCGTTGGAGAAATGAATCCGGGAACCGGTCGTTTCTTTACCGGCTTTTGCCGCGACCTGACCGAACGGCACCGCGCGGAAGCACGAATACAGGAACAGCAACAGGAACTCCTGCACATGGCGCGGTTTACCGCACTTGGCGAGATGGCTTCGACGCTTGCCCATGAAATCAACCAACCACTGTCAGCCATCACGAATTATCTGAAAGGCAGCCGCCGACTCCTCGAGAACAGCGAGGAAAAGAACGCGCCGATGCTGCGGGATGCCGTGGAAAAGGCGGCCGAGCAGGCCCTGCGGGCAGGAGATGTCATTCGTCATCTGCGCGATTTTGTCGCCAGAGGCGAAAGCGAGCGTCAGGTCGAACGACTGCCGGCGCTGATCGAGGAAGCGTCGTCGCTCGCGCTGGTCGGTGCAAGGGAGATCAATGTCCAGGTCAGCTACACGCTCGATCCGGCCGCGGAACTGGTCTTGACCGACCGCATTCAGATTCAGCAGGTTCTTCTCAATCTGATGCGCAACGCCGTCGAGGCGATGCAAGACGCGCCGCGCCGCGAATTGACAATCAGAACGGTCGCCCGGGACGATGGCATGGCCGAGGTGAGCGTAATCGATACGGGCCCGGGTCTTGCCCCGGAGGTTTCGGCACAGCTTTTCCAGCCATTTGTGACCACAAAGAAGCAGGGCATGGGAGTCGGCCTCTCCATTTGTCGCACCATTGTCGAATCGCATGGCGGTCACATCTGGGCCGAGGCAATGCCTATGGGCGGCACCGCTTTTCGGTTTACCTTGCGCATAGTTGAGAAAGACGAGATCACAAATGGCCGGCAATGACCTAGTGCACGTCGTCGACGACGATCTCGATGTTCGCAAATCTCTCGGCTTTCTGCTGGCGACAGCCGATTTCGCTGTACGCCTGCACGAATCGGCCACCGCTTTTCTCTCGACGGCGACTGGCCATCTCGACGGGTGTATTGTTACCGACGTGCGCATGCCGGGGATAGACGGTATCGAACTGCTGCGGCAACTCAGAACGCGCGGCCATACGATTCCGGTCATTGTCATGACAGGCCACGCCGACGTGGCGCTCGCCGTTCAGGCCATGAAGGAAGGCGCTGCCGACTTCATCGAAAAGCCGTTCGACGACGAGATGCTGATCGGAGCGATCCGCTCCGCACTGGCCAACAGGAACCAAGCGAACGCGGCGCATCCCCAGTCTTTAGATATTCGCACAAGTCTGTCCACCTTATCAGAGCGGGAGCGCCAAGTGCTGGACGGACTTGTTTCCGGTTTGCCCAACAAGACGATCGCGTACGATCTGGGAATCAGCCCGCGTACGGTCGAAATCCACCGGGCCAATGTCATGAGCAAAATGGGGGCGAGCAGCCTGTCACACCTGGTGCGCATGGCGTTGATCGTGGAGTCCAGACCCTAGCACTACTTTGGCAGATTTTTAGCGGCGGCGCGTTTTTGGAATTCCCAAGAGAGAGTTTGCGTGATTCATGGGAGGTCGGCTTGTGGAGGGCCGATCAATGGATGTGGACTGGCAAGCCGATCTCGAGCACTGGCTTCAACCGTTTTTGGCAGGTCTTTCGCATCCAGCTCGGCGCCGGATGTGTCCGCTGTACATTGCTGGTCTGATCGGGCCGGGCGACCGTAAGAGCGTACAACCGATGGCCGCGCGCACTGGCGAGGTCGGCTACGATCAGCTTCATCATTTCGTCGCGGCAGGGGTTTGGGACAGCGCCCCGCTCGAGGCCGCCCTGCTGAAGGAGGCAGATCGCCTGGTCGGCGATGAGGCGGGTTTTCTCGTCATCGACGACACAGCGTTACCGAAGAAGGGACAACATTCGGTTTGGTGTCGCGCCTCAATACGCTTCGTCGCTTGGCAAGACGTCCAATTGCCAGTCACTGGTGTCGGTGACCCTGGCCTCGCGCGAAGTGCCGGTGATGGTGGGCCTTCGGCTCTTCCTGCCCGACACCTGGACGAATGATCCCGAGCGGATGATGCGGGCGCGCGTCCCGAAGGATCGACAGGTCGCTCTGACAAAGCCGGAGATCGCCATCGAAGAGATCGATCGTATCATCGCCTCCGGCGTGCGTTTCGGCTGCGTGCTTGCCGACGCGGGTTACGGGTCGAGCAGCTCTTTTCGTCAGGCTTTAAGTGAGCGCGGTCTGCTGTGGGCTGTAGGACTATCGCGACGCCAAAACGTCTATCCGGCCGATGTTGATCTGATCTTCCCGGTCGCGACCACCGGCAGGCGCCGCCAATATCATGTCCCAGACCAGCCGCCGGTCTCTGCCGAGGTGATGCTGTCTGGTGAGAGATGGCACAAGATAAGCTGGCGGCGCGGCACTAAAGGTCGGCTGACATGCCTCTTTGCGGCTCGCCGTGTCCGCGTTGCGGATGGTCATAAGCACCGGATGCTCGACAATCGCGTGCAATGCATGCCAGGCGACGAGGTCTGGCTCGTCGGCGAACGCCGGTCGACTGGCGAGCAAAAATACTATGTGTCGAACCTACCGGCCGATGCGAGCCTCAAGATGCTCGCCGCCACGATCAAGGCCAGGTGGGTTTGTGAGCAGGCACATCAGCAATTGAAGGAGGAACTCGGCCTCGACCACTTCGAAGGCCGATCATGGACTGGATTACATCGACATGCCTTGATGACCATGATCGCCTACGCCTTTCTCCAAGCCCGCCGCCTCAAAGCAGCGGGACGAAAAAAAAAGAGTCGGCGGACCACCGCCACAACCGAGCATGCCAGCTGTTAGACAAGCCATTCTCGACCTCTTCACGCGATCGCCACCCCGCAGATGTCCTCACTGTCAGAAGCTGCCCGCACACGCCCTCAAACCTAAACTGCCAAAGTAGTGCTAGGGGGAGAATTCGGAAGGTTTGCGAATTCTGGTGTCGGCCCTTTGCCGACCCCAATCGCGCCAGTGGGTCGGCCGGATGTCGAGACGGGCACCACTGGCAGCATTCTTCCAGCCTTCCTTCACCCTTCTGCAGGCAAACACGAGCGCGTGCTCACCGTCTTCGTCGATGACGGCCAGTTCGAGATCGCGACCAAACGGAGCGCTTGGGATTGGTTTCCACATCGCATCAAAATCTTCGCAAACGGTGTGGTGCGCCTTGATCTGCATCATTTTCTGAAATCGCCGGCCGGGCCGATGCGATCGTCTGCGTCGAACTGAAGCCGACCACGGTTCCGACGGCAGACGCCATACAGGTCGCAATTGCATGGGCGCCGCGCGCAGTGCAATTGATCGCGATCGCAGCACCGATACCTGATCCGACGTCCATGGCGATGGGTCTCTTTTCCCTGAACTACCTCATGACCTCGCTCCGGCCATGGTCAGCCATCTTAAGCCGGCTGCCGAACCACAATTTGATCAGCGTCAAACGCCTCGCGTTCGCGGCATCTGCGTCACACGCCGTTTGATGTGACCAAGGACCGCGCGGAGGGGCATAGGTTCGGCAGGACAGGGAGAAACGCTATGCGGTATATCGAGGTCGATGAAGCCCTACGGGCGAGCAGCCTGAGCGATGGTTGCTTACCGGCGGCGCCTCGATCAATGCCGGAGAACGCATAGCCGACGTTCGCGTTGAAGACGCACTGCAGGCGTTCAGGCTCGATCGCCGGCAGCATTTTGGGCTTGCATCACGGACCCTGCAGCGTGCTGATATAGGTGATGATTGCCTCGATCTGATCGGGGCTGGCAATCCACTCAGGCATGTCCGGATGCCCCGTAGAAATGCCCTCAGCGAGGGCCTCCTCTAGGTCAGAGATCGGATAGCGCTTTGACAGCGTGCGAAATGGCGGAGCGTCGGGATGGCTGCTTTTGTCCGTTTTTCCGACGCCGTGGCAGCGGGCGCAGTTGACCTCAACCAACGCCTTTCCATGCTCAGTCACGCTGTCGGCCGAGGCTGACTGCACACATGCGAGGAGCACCAGTCCGATTGCGGAAGCCTTGAGACGACCATGTCGGCAAACGGCGTTCATGTTGTCTGACGACCTCCGCATTGCGGTCTACGCGACTGTCTTCGCTGCGCCATCTTCGATCGCGATCCTGGCGCCCTTGCGCACATGTCTGGCCGTTTCGGAAGCGAACTTGGAGGTCAGTGTGGCGACCTTGCCCCCTTCGGTCATATACTGCGACGTCGCATTCTGCAGGAAAGCCGCGACGATGTCGAAGGCGTCGTTGAACTGCCAGGGCTGCGAACTCGGGTTAACGCGCTTTGGGGATTGCGGCTGATCTGATTCCATGGGGGTCCCATGATTCGGAGCCTCGCCATGACCACTGTCGCCCTTGAAGGATTCGAAAAGTCCCGCCTGAGGTCGCTTCTCGAGCATTTTGGCGAGATCGAAGACCCGCGTGAGCCGTGGCGGGTTGCCCATCCGCTGCCCGAGGTGCTGCTTCTGGTCGTCTGCGGCACGATCTGCGACTGCGAGGATTACGACCTGATAGCAGCGTGGGGAAATGCCCATCTTGACTTCCTGCGCCGCTATCTGCCCTACCATCACGGCGTGCCGGGCGGCCGCTGGCTGACTTTGCTCATGAACCGCATCGATCCGGCGCTGTTTGCCGGCGCCTTCACCGCGTGGGTGCGCGAGACGTGGCCGGACAAGCCCGACTTCGTTGCCATCGACGGCAAGACCTCGCGGCGCAGCCACGACAAGAGCGCAGGCAAGGCGCCGCTGCATCTGGTTTCCGCCTTCGCCACCACCGCACGGCTGGTGCTCGGCCAGGAGGCCGTGGCCGACAAGAGCAACGAGACAACGGCCATTCCCGTGCTTCTGGAGCGCCTCGGCGCCAATGGCGGCCTCCTGGGCGCGCTCGTCTCCATTGACGCCATTGCCACAAATGCCGCCATCGCAACCGCAATCCGCGCTCACGGCGCCGACTATCTGCTCGCAGTCAAGGCCAATCAGCCGACATTGCGCGCCGAGATCGAGCGCTACTTCGACGACGCGCCGCAAGACAGCCTCGACAGCTTCACCGACCTCGACAAGGGCCATGGCCGCATCGAGGAACGCGTCGTCACCGTCAGCCGCGAGACTGGATGGCTCGCAGGCCAGCGCCGTTTCCCCGGCGAACTGCGCCTGCCTGAGGTCAAGGCCATCGTCCGCGTCACTTCACGCACCGGACTGAAGGACAGGAGCCGCTTCGATACCCGCTACTTCATCGCCTCCGCCGACCTCACCGCCGAACGGGCCGCCCACGCCGTGCGCGGCCACTGGCTGATCGAGAATGCCCTGCACTGGACCCTTGATGTCGTCTTCAAGGACGACCAGTCGCGGCTCAGAAAGGGCCATGGCGCCCACAACATGGCCATCGTCCGCCATTTTGCCCTCAACCTCGTCCGGGCAATCAACGACAGGCAGTCGATCAAACTGAGGCGCAAAAAGGCCGGATGGAGCCCCGACTACCTCGCCTCAATCCTCGGTCAACTTCCCCGTTAACCTGGATTCGCAGCCCTGGTTGAACTGCGGACCACTGATCAAGTCATCGGCCAGCTTCAGGTCCTGTTCACAGCGGTGCTTCAGAAACCCCAGCGTTTCAACATTGTAGCGCATCATGGCCTTGAAGGCATGCACCTGAAGCGACGCGATGGCGAGGAAGAATTTCTGGCCATTTTCCGTGGTCGGCAACAATGGCATGTCCAAAGACGACAGTACGGACGTAGTTTGCATTATCGATTGCTCCGTTCCGACGACGTACAAACGATGGTCGCCAACTGTCAAATTGACACCATTCCTGTCCATGTCCTTGATCGAGATCAACCGTTTGACTCTGCCGGAAATGCAGAGCCGTCAGCCGATCGGAAGTTTTGGACGCGCGCCGCTCTGACCCGGGCGAACTGCTGCTTCAGATTGGCCGGGAGACCGCTGCGGATCTGATTGTCGTCGGTGGTTATGGCTACAGTCGCGTCCGTGAAATGACCGTTCCCGGCGTGACGCGTTTCCGTGCTGCGCAGCGGATCGATGCATCGGTTCATACCGCTCTAAGGAGTGACTTCCCGAGCCGTGGTTTTGATCTGAATCAAGGCCGTCTTCTCGCGCAACCGCTTACGTTCAAGCCTCGCCGAGTTGGGTGTGGCCGATACCCCGCAGCACAGAGCCCGCGAGTAAACGCGGGCATCAGCGATAAGGTCACGCTGGCGCCAGAACTTGGTGAGTGGCCGTCGTACTGTCCCCACGACAATGGAAGAATTCCAGCAGCGGGGGCGGTGCGGCGGCACCTGAATCGCTCAAGCCAAAGGAAATTCGGACATGAATTACCAGCGTTTCTTCGAGGAGGCGATCGACCAGCTGCATGCAGAGCGTCGCTACCGCGTCTTCGCCGACCTCGAGCGCATCGCGGGCAAGTTTCCGCGCGCCATCTGGCGTTCCAACGGCCGCGCCGAGGAAATCACCGTCTGGTGTTCCAACGACTATCTCGGCATGGGCCAGCATCCCGATGTGATCGCCGCATTCCAGAACGCGGCCGGCAAGATGGGCTCCGGCGCCGGCGGCACCCGCAACATCTCGGGCACGTCGAACCCGCTGGTCGAACTCGAGCATGAACTGGCCGACCTGCATGGCAAGGAAGCGGCCCTGGTCTTCACCTCCGGCTTCGTCTCCAACGAAGCCTCGATCTCGACCATCGCACGGCTCTTGCCCAACTGCCTGATCATCTCGGACGAGCTGAACCATGCCTCGATGATCGAAGGTGTCAGGCGCTCGGGCGCCGAGAAAAAGATCTTCCGCCACAATGACGTCGCGCATCTGGAAAGCCTGTTGCAGACGGCCGGGCGCGAACGCGCCAAGCTGATCGTCTTTGAAAGCGTCTATTCGATGGATGGCGACATCGCGCCGATCAAGGAGATCGTCGAACTCGCCGAGCGCTACAACGCCATGACCTATATCGACGAGGTCCATGCGGTGGGCATGTACGGGCCGCGCGGCGGTGGCATCACCGAGCGCGAAGGCCTGGCCGACCGTATCGACATCATCGAAGGCACGCTCGCCAAGGCGTTCGGCACGCTGGGCGGCTACATCACCGGCACCAGCGCCGTCATCGACGCGGTGCGCTCCTATGCGCCGGGTTTCATCTTCACCACCGCGTTGCCGCCGGCGATCGCCGCCGCGGCCACAACGTCGATCCGGCATCTCAAGCGCTCACAGGCCGAACGCGACGCCCAGCAGCAGCAGGCGAGCCGAACCAAGCAGATCCTCTCCGCCGCCGGCCTGCCGGTGATGGAGTCCGCCACCCATATCGTGCCGGTGCTGGTTGGCGATCCGGAACTGTGCAAGATGGCCAGCGACCGCCTGCTCGGCGTGCACGGCATCTACATCCAGCCGATCAACTACCCGACCGTGCCGCGCGGCACCGAGCGGCTGCGCATCACGCCGACGCCGTTCCATTCGGACCCGCTGATCGCCGAGTTGCAGGACGCGCTGGTCGAAACCTGGGACGCGCTGGGCATTCCCTACGGTTCGGCGGGACGGCCGGCCGTCGCGAAAAGCGACCGCATTATTCCACTGCTGGTGCAGAAATCCGGCGGCTGAAACCCGCCGCCTGTCCAAAACGGTCTTCGTCCCCCTTGCCAGTCGGTGCGCGGCCTCTTCGAGCTGGTCGAGGCGGCGGTGGAAAAACAATCGGGGCGATGCACTTTTGAACGATTTGATCCTGCTCAATGCTCAAGGCCTTTCGATGCCTGAGAATGGAGTTCAAATCTTCGAGGAGCATCGCCATGGGTCATATCTCCCACACATCCTTTGCTGACTTCACGCACGCTGGCCAGCAGGCGCAACAATGGGTCAAGGAGCTCGCCAAGGACCTCTGCTGGAGCGAGTCGAGCGCGTGTCGTCTGCTGAGGTCTGTCCTGCACACGGTGCGGGACTGGCTGTCGCCGGCTGAAATGGCCGATCTCTCGGCGCAACTGCCTGTTTTGGTCCGTGGCCTCTACTTCGAAGGCTGGAACCCCTCGGCGTCAACGCATGAGCGCACCAAGCGCGACTTCATTGTCAGCGTCAGAAACAGTTTCGGCTACGATGACGAGATCGATTTCGATGTCGCGATCAGTGCCGTGTTCAAGCTTCTCGACCGTCACCTTTCGCATGGTGAGATCGTGCAGGTCAGAAACTCGATGAAGAAGTCGCTGCGAAAACTGTGGCCGGTGGATTGACCGATGTTCCGTGACCGGGAAGATGCTGGAGTGAAGCTTGGCCTGGAACTGAGCAGGCTTCAACTGCATCGGCCCATCGTACTGGCATTGCCGCGTGGCGGCGTGCCCGTCGCAGTGGAAGTGGCCAAAGCCCTCAACGCTCCTCTCGACTTGCTGATCGTCCGCAAGGTGGGCGCCCCCGGCAATCCCGAGCTGGCTGTCGCCGCAATCGTCGATGGCGATCCTGGGGAGGTCGTGTTGAACCGTGGAATTGTCGAGACCTATGGCCTCGACGACGACGCCTTGCGTGTCTTGATTACAAATGAGCGTCCGGAACTCGAACGCCGGCGCGTTGCCTATCGTGGTAAGATTAGACCGATGTCGATAGCGGGAAAGACGGCGATCATCGTCGATGACGGGGCCGCGACCGGTACGACCATGAAAATCGCGATCCGCGCCCTCAAGCGCCGGTCACCGAGGGAGATCGTCGTGGCTGTTCCTGTTTCGCCGCCCGAAACGGTCGCCGCGCTGGAACAGGAAGCGGACCATGTGGTCTGCCTTAGCCAGCCAGGACAGTTCGGGGCCTTGGGCCACCACTATCTGCGGTTCCCGCAGCTCTCCGACAACGACGTTGTCTCCGCTATGGACGAGGCTGCGCAACCGTACAAAACTGGCCAGCGGCACGTTTCCGGCCCAGTTCAAAAGCCGTGAAGAACAGGAGATCGCACTAATGCAGATCCGCACGCTTTCTGCTTTGGAATGTACCAGATTGCTGACGGCCAATCGCGTGGGTCGCCTGGCATGCGCAAAGGATGGGCAGCCCTACGTCGTGCCCTTCTACTACGCCCATTCGGATGCTCATCTTTACGCGTTTTCCATGCCGGGCAAAAAGATCGAATGGATGCGGGCCAATCCGCTGGTGTCCGTTCAGGTCGATGAACATGGCCAGGGGCGAGGATGGAAAAGTGTCATTGTCGACGGCCGATACGAAGAACTGCCTGACCGGATCGGCCACAAGCTTCAGCGGGATCATGCCTGGTCCGTTTTGAGCAAGCACGCCGACTGGTGGGAACCTGGCGCGCTCAAGCCCGTCGTTCCTCCCACAGCCGACAGTGCACCGCACGTTTTTTTTCGGATCCTGATCGAACAGCTATCCGGACGGGAAGCAAGCGAGTAGTCGCACCATCAAGTCTTGCGAGAAATGAAAAAGGGCCGGTGCAATCTGCACCGGCCCTTTTTCCTACCGTTGAATTGCTATCGCGCCATCAAGACCGGCAGCGATTGACCCGCGAGCATCGACTTGGTGACCCCGCCGAAAATCCGCTCGCGCAATCGGGAATGACCATACGCGCCCATGACCATCAACTCGGCCGCAACGTCGCCGGCATGCTGGCGAAGCACGTCGGCAACCGAATGCTTCGCGCTCGGCAGCCGCTCGACCGTAACCTTCACGCCGTGCCGTGCAAGATAGGCCGCGGCATCTGCACCCGGCTCCTCGCCATGATGGAACTCATCTTCAATGGGATCGACGATGACAAGGCGAACATCTTCGGCGCCTTTCAGCATATCGAGAGACTCGCGGACGGCGCGCGACGACTCGAGGCGGGCGTCCCATGCAACGAGGATGCGTTTCGGCTTCAGCGTCGGGGGCGAGCCCTCGGGAACGATCAGAATGGGCTTCCCCGATGAGAACAGAGTGCCCTCGATGACTTTATCCTTCAGCGCATGGCTTGCCAGCAGATCCGGTCCCAGAATGGTCAGATCAGCGTAACGGGCACGCCTTCCGATGACATCGTCCGCCCATCCCGTGTCTGGATAGTCGTCGCTCAGATCAGCCGATATGGCGCTCTGAGAGAGAAAGCCGGCGACGTCAGAAATTCTTTTCTCGAGCCTTTTCAACTCGGCCTGCCGTTCCTCGAGCCAGGCAGGCGAGACGACAGCAGCATACTCGCCGCCCGAGGGCGGTGCTGCCAGTTCGAGGACGAGCACGGAGAGATGGGCGCCGACCTGTTCGCAAAGATTGGCGGCGAGCTTCAGATCGCCCTCGCCCTGGTTCGGTCCGGTAACCGTAAGCAGTGTCTTGAACGCCATGATGGCAACTCCTCCTCACTTCGGGTGAAGGTTCACTCGGTGTCGAAGCCATAGCCGATGCGGCCACCGCGTTCATTGCGCTGAATCAAACACTTTGTGCGCGGCGTTTGATCCGCATCAACGTCACGGCACATCAGAGCTGTAGGTTCAACTGATCAATCGGGACAACGCCAATGAAACTTCTGGTCGCGGCGGTTCTCGCAGGCATGACCTTCCATACGGCCAGTGCTCAGGACCTCGGCGGCGGCAAGGCCGAATACATGAACTCGTGCGCCGTCTGCCATGGCCCGGACGGCAAGGGCGATGGACCGCTGGGCGACGAACTGTTGAAGCGGCCGAGCGACCTGACGCGCATCTCCAGGCGCAATGGTGGCGAATTCCCTTATTGGCGTGTCTATGCCGTGATCGACGGCCGCGCGATGGTGCCGGCGCATGGCGAGCGCGACATGCCAGTATGGGGCAGCCAGTTCCTGCCTGCCGACGTGAAGAGATACGGCCCGAACGCAGGCGAAATCGTCACCAGGGAACGCATTCATGAATTGGCAGGTTATGTCCAGACATTGCAGCAATGAGCGCGGATCGAGGAAACGAATTTCGCAGGATACAATGGGAAGGCCGGCCATGATCGTCGACGACCAGCAAGCCGCAGCCGAGTTCCTTTTTGATCCGGCCTCCTATGGCGCCACGGGGCCGGTCGAGGCCATCGAGACCCACATTTCACGCATCTTCCTCGTTGGCCAAAGCGCCTACAAGATGAAGCGGGCGGTCAAGCTGCCCTACGTCGATTTCTCGACGTCAGCCCTCAGGCTGGCCGCTTGCGAGAAAGAGGTGGAACTCAACTCGAAGACCGCACCCGGCCTTTACCTCGGGGTGCGTCACATCACACGCGAAGCCGACGGCAAATTGGCTTTTGATGGCGCGGGGCAAGTGGTCGACGCAGCGATCGAGATGGTCCGCTTTGATCAGTCCAAGCTTCTCGATCGTATGGCCACCGCGGGAGAATTGACGCCGGCACTGATGACCGCTGTTGCACGCATGATCGTCGGATACCACCGTGCCGCGCCGACGGTTCATGATGGCAGCGGCTCGTTCAACCTGGCGGGTGTGCTTGATATCAACGAGGCCAGCTTCGCCACCAGTCATGTCTTCAAAAAAGCAGAGATCGAGACCTTTGCCGGGGCCTTCTGCTCAGAACTCGCCCGCCATTCCGAATTGCTCAACCGCCGCGAAGCCGCGGGCAAGATCCGCCGGTGTCATGGCGACCTGCATCTGCGCAACATCTGCCTTTTCGACGGCGAGCCCCGCCTCTTCGATTGCATCGAATTCAACGACCAGATCGCCAGCATCGATGTCCTGTACGACCTTGCCTTCCTGTTGATGGACCTGTGGCACCGCGGCTTTCCGCAGCTCGCCAATCTTGTGATGAACCGCTATCTCGACGAAGCCGACGACGAGGACGGGTTCATCCTGCTGCCTTTTTTCATGGCGGTGCGGGCTGCAGTGCGCGCGCACATTACTGCCACCCAGGTCGAGGAAGGCAGTGCCGATACTGACAAATTGAGTGCCGAAGCCAGATCCTATTTCGACCTTGCGCAAGCATTGCTCCAGGAAAAGCCTCCGCGGCTCGTTGCCATCGGTGGCCTCAGTGGCTCCGGCAAGACGACTATTGCCGAGGCGCTCGCCGCCCATGTCGGTGCGCCGCCCGGCGCGCGCATTGTCGAAAGCGACCGTATCCGCAAGGCCATGCACGGAGTGCCGGCCGAGACTAAGCTGCCGGACAAAGCCTATCGGCCGGAAGTCTCCGATCGCGTCTACCGCGAAATGGCATGGCGGGCGGGCTTGATCCTTTCGCAGGGCGGTTCGGTCGTGGCCGATGCCGTTTTCGACAGACCAGCCGATCATGAGCGGATCGAGAAAGCGGCGCGCAGCCGGGCTGTCGACTTCCACGGATTTTGGCTGGAAGCGGACCCGCTCGTTCTTTGGCAGCGGGTCGACGAGCGCAAGGGGGGGCCTTCCGACGCCACGATAGATATCCTCTCGCGGCAATTGCTGCGAAATACCGTCCAGTCTGGCTGGCGAAGAATCAACGTCGATCGAAAGCTCGCTGACATCGTCTTGGAATTGAGAAGGCACTCCGAGAGCGATGCGTCCGAAACCCTGCGCACAGCCTCCTGATTGCTGCAGCAGGGCGATTGGCATCAACAGAGTTCGAGAGTTGCCTCGACAAGACCGGGTTCCTTCGGATGGCGCCTTATCGAGAAGCCGAACTCGCGGCACATGGCCAGCATCTTCGTAGTCGTCCGTGAACAATGAAGTGGGTCAGGCTGCGCTGGATCTGGGGCGGCTTTGGAGTGCTGTGATGAGAAGCCACAAAAGCAGCCTGAACCATTTGATCAGGAGCGAGAAGTTGTAGCCGGCGGCGGCGAGGATGGCGTTGATGGCGTCGCCCTGTTCGCCGGCGAGGTAGTTGCGGCCCATGCGGTGCTCGGCCTTGATGTGGCCGATGACGGGTTCGACTGCCGATCGCCTGCGCATCTGACGCTTGATGGCAGGTGTGACGCGGCGCTTCTGGCCGGCGGTGAAGACCCTGAGCTTGTGGCTTTCAGGTGCGTTGTGGCCGCGATATCCGGCGTCGGCGAGGATGCGGCCGATTTCGTTGCCGATGGTCTTTTCCATGTCGGGGATAACGGTCGCGAGCGTATGGCCGTCATAGGGATTGCCGGGCAGTGCCTGAGCGTGCAGGGCGAACTGGCCGCCCTTCGAGCGTTCGAGCGTCGTGGCGATCGAGACCTTGACGCCGAACTCGTAAGGGGCATGCGCCTTGCCCTTGCCGATGCACTCGACCTCATGGGCGTGCAGGCTGTAGATTTTGCGGCCGCGCTGGCGCTGACGTTGCTCCAGAACCGCCGAGGCCTGGTAGAGCGGCCACTTGAAGCTCGCCTCGAGGTCCGTTTGGCCGGTGATCCGGCGGGAGATGTCGCGAATGGTGCGGCCGAGATAGGTCTTGAGCTTGCGCAGCGCCTTGTTGGCCCGCTTGAACTGCTTGGCGTGCGCGTAGCGCTGGTGCTTGATCAGCGCCAGCTTGCCGACCCGCACGTAGGTCTGGCGCAAATCGAGCCCCGCCTTCTTGGCCAGCCGCACCAGCCGCTCGCGCGCCCGATTGACGAGCTTGGCGTCGGTGGGGAACATCACGTTCTTCGGCTGCACGGTCGTGTCGACGATCACCCGGCGCGTATCGGCCGGCTTCATCGCTCCGCTCTTGACCGCCACCGCCAGGCTTTCTTGCAGGAGCGCCGTGATCGGCTCCTCGCCCATGCGCTGGCGCCAGCGCGTCATCGATGAGCGCTCGAAGGAGAGCTCGTGGCGGAAGAAACTCTTCACCGCACAGATACTGGAAGTAGGGGTTCTCCACCCAGCGGGCGCACAGCTCCTCGTCCGACAAGTCGAAAGTGTGCTTCAGGATCGCAAGGCCCGCCATCAGTCGCGTCGGCAAGGGCGGCATGCCAGGACCGTCCGAATAGACCGCGCCGAAACGCTCCTCCAGCACCGGCCAGTCGATCGCCTGCGCCAGCCGCACCAACTCGTGCTTCATGTTGATGATCTGATCGAGCCTGGAGCGGAACAGGTCCTGCTCTCCCGTCTCGCGCTTCTCGCGTGGCCTGGACATTCGCCGTCCCCTCGATTCGCCCGCCAAAACGAGTGAATCACGCATCGGCGCACAAGGGAATCGTCAAATCGAATTGCAAGAAAACGGCAACCAGACACCGCAAATGTTGCAACGCTATTCCCGCATTCCTCGCCGATTAGGAAACCAGATCAAAGCCTTGCGGATAGTTCACCGACGACTTCGTATTCTCGCCAAGTATTGTCCCTTCGATCCGTCCGATCCCATCGGCTTTCGCATAATCGACGAGCTGCCTGAGCAATTCCCAGCCCAGGCCATGACCCTGTATATCCGTACGCACCAGCAAGGCGTATTCGGCGACGGCGTGGTCTGGATCGCAAGATATCCGGCTGATACCCGCCAGCGCGCCGGAGCTCGTCTCCAGCGCGACGAAAGCCATGTCACGATCGTAGTCGAGCTGGGTGAGCCGCTTCAACATCTGGTCGGAGAAGCTTTTGCGTGGCGACAGAAAACGCAGGCGCAGATCATCAGGCGAAATCCTGGCAAGGAATTCGGGATAGAGCGCGACGTCGGCCGGCTTGATCGGCCGGATATGGTAACACATGCCGTCGGCCGAAAACTCTTTTCCCCAACCCGACGGATAAGGCCTGATGGTAAGCGCCGGATTCGGACCCGGCTCGTCCACCTGTTCCGGGTCGATCTCGATGCGAGCGTCGACTGCGATCACGCCGGCGGTATCGGCGAGCAACGGATTGATATCGATCGAGACGAGGCACGGAAAGTCGACGATCATCTGCGACAGGCCGTTGAGCGCTGCGATGATCGCCTGCCGATCGGCCGGCTTGCGGTCGCGGAATCCGGCCAGCAGGCGGCCAATCCGCGTTTGCCCGATCAGGTCACGGGAAAGAATGTCATCGAGCGGCGGCAACGCGATCGCCGTATCATCCATTACCTCGACGGCGACGCCGCCGGCTCCAAACAGAATGGCCGGGCCGAAGATCGGATCCTGGTTCATGCCGAGAATGAGTTCCTGGGCCTGTTTCCGCACCACCATTGGCTGAACGGCATAACCTTCAATGTCTGCTTGCGGTGCGTGCTCGTGCACACGCGCCTCGATCAAGTATGCGGCCTCGCCGGCGGCAGCAGCGGTGGCGATGCCAAGCACCACTCCGCCAATGTCCGACTTGTGCGAGATCGCCTTTGACAGCAGCTTGACGACGACCTGCTCGGATGTCCTGAGAAGCCCTCCGGCCGCCTTCCCCACTTCGGCAGGAGATCTCGCGATGATCGTTTCGGGTACCGGGATGCCGTAGGCCGAAATCGCCGCCTTGGCTTCGGTTTCGGTCAGCATTCGCCGACCTTCCTTGGCAACCTGCCGGAATACGGCAAGCACCGCTTCTCGGCCGCTCGTGGCGGCCTCGCCCTGGCTCGACGGCGTGCGCAGCAGGGCCCGCTGGGCTCGTGACCATTCGCTGAGGTTGGAGACGGCCATCGCGGCATCCGCTGGCGTCTCGAAGCTGGCAATACCGGCATCCTGAAGAACACGTCGCCCTTCACGCGCCGTGTATCCGCCAAGCCAGCAGGTCAGGACAGGTTTGCCGCCAATCTTGCCGTCTTGCACGAGCGCCGCCACCGCGCTTGCCGCAGCGAGCGGCGAGCCGAGCCCAGTCGGGCAGTTCATGACCAGGATGACGTCGGTCCCGGCATCGGCCGCGACGGCCTCGATCGCGCCTCGATAGCGCTCTGGCGGGGCGTCACCGATAATGTCGACAGGATTGGCGTGGGACCATGTGCTCGGCAGGACGGCATCCAGGCCGGCGATCGTTCCTGGCGAAAGTTCGGCTAATTCCCCGTTGCCTTCGATGAGTTGATCGACAGCAAGCACGCCGGCGCCGCCGCCATTGGTGACGATGCCGACGCGGGCTCGTTCGAGCGGGACGAAACGAGCGGTCGTTTCAACCGCATCGAACAACTCCGTGAGGCCCTTGACGCGCAGTATGCCAGCGCGCAGCAGGGCCGCATCGACGACGCGGTCGGCGCCCGATAGCGCGCCGGTATGGGTCGCGGCCGCTTTGGCCGATTGCTCGTGCCGGCCCGATTTTATTGCGATCACCGGCTTGATCCTCGCCGCCGCACGCGCGGCCGAGATGAACTTGCGCGGATTGGGAATCGTTTCGAGATACATCACGATGGCGCGTGTTCGAGCATCCCCCGCCAGCATGTCGAGACAATCTCCTACGTCGACATCCGCCATGTCGCCCAGGGAGACGATCTGCGAGAAGCCGACATTGTTGTCCGCCGCCCAGTCGATCAGCGATGTGGCGATGGCGCCGGATTGCGACAGCAGCGCGATGTTGCCGGGCCTGGCGGCCATATGCGCAAATCCGGCGTTAAGTTTGACGGGCGGGATCATCAGCCCGACTGTATTCGGTCCGATGATGCGAAAGAGCGTGGGCTTGGCCGCATCGAGCATCGCCTGGCGCAGGCCGTTTTCGCGCGTAAGGCCGGCGGTGATGACGACCGCCGCCCGCGTGCCCTTTTCAGCAAGGTCGCGCACGATGCCTGGAATTGTCTCGGGCGGCGTGACGATGACACCAAGGTCCGGGACACCCGGAAGATCGGCCGCGTTGCGATAGCATTGCCGACCCTCCACTTGCAGGTATTTCGGGTTGACCGGCCAGATCTCGCCCTCGAATCCGCCGCTGACGACGTTGTCGAAGACAACCCGGCCAACGGAACCGTCACGCGCCGACGCGCCGAAGACAGCAACCGACTTTGGCGCGAACGCATGTTCGAGATTTCGGATCGTCACCCTTATTTCTCCTGTTCGTGGCGATCATCGCTGGTCGATCCTGCCCGTTCGTTGCGTTGGATCAAAGCGTTCTCCAGTTCTTGCGGTTAGCTGTTGCCCGAGTTCGACGCGCCCGTCAGCGCTGACGAAAATTGGCGAGCATCGACCAAATCGGAAGACATCGCATGAACGAGTCCACCCTTCGCCGCGCATTGCTGGCTATCGCCATTCTGGGCCTCGCCATTGGCTTCGGCGTTCGGCAAACCAGGGTCGGCCCGCTTGAGGCCGACACGATCTGGACGATCGCGACCTTGCCTGTGGTCGGGGCTCTCGCCATCTCCATTCTGCGTGATTTCTGGATCGGCCGCTTCGGCGTGGACGCGATTGCGCTCGTGTCGATGTCGGCTGCGCTGCTGCTCGGCCAGCCGCTGGCGGCGGTGGTGGTCGCGATCATGTATGCCGGCGGCACAGTGCTCGAGGACTTTGCCCGCGGCCGCGCCGAGCGGAGTCTCAAAGCACTTACCGATCGCTCGCCGCGTGTCGCGCATCGCAAGTCGGCAAATGGAACAGAAATGATCCCGATTGAAGAGGTCGCTGTCGGTGACACTCTCCTGGTGCGCGCCGGCGAGCTGCTACCGGTGGACGGCATCTTGCTCGACCCGTCGGCATCGCTGGACGAGTCGGCGGTGACCGGAGAGCCGCTGCCGGAGCGGCGAAACGCGGGCGACATGCTACGCAGCGGAACCATCAATGCGGGCGAAACCTTCAGCATGCGGGCCTCCGCACGCGCGGACCAGAGCACCTATGCCGCGATCGTGCGCATGGTAGCGGCAGCGCAGACCGTCAAAGCGCCCTTTATTCGCATGGCCGACCGCTTTGCTCTCTTCCTGCTGCCAGCCACTTTGCTGGTTTCCGGTGCCGCCTGGTACATCTCCGGCGATCCAATCCGGGCGCTCGCCGTGCTGGTCGTCGCGACGCCTTGCCCGCTCATCCTCGCGGCGCCCGTTGCCTTCATCGGCGGCGTATCGCGCGCCGCGCGCGCCGGCATCCTGATGAAAGGCTCGGCGGCTCTGGAGGCCCTCGCCCAAGTTAGGACGGCGATCTTTGACAAGACGGGGACCTTGACCATCGGTGGCGCCGAACTCATCGAGATTGAAGCTGAACCCGGCCGCGATGCCGACCATCTGCTGCAACTGTTGGCGTCCCTGGAGCAGGCCTCGCACCATGTTCTCGCCGACTCGATCATCCGGGCAGCGCGCGGCAGACATCTGATGCTTTCGCATCCGCATGATGTGCGAGAGCATCGCGGTGCGGGAATGAACGGCCGGGTCGAGAACATGGCTATCGCGGCGGGATCCCGGGCTCTCGTGCTGGCCAACAAGCCATTGCCGTGTTGGGCGAAGAGCGGTGAAGAAAGATACCGGGACGAACCGGTGCTCAGGGTTTTTGTAGCACTCGGCGGACGGCTTGCCGGTATATTCACGTTCGGTGACGCCCTGCGTGTCGATGCGCGGAGTGCACTCGGCAAGCTGCGCTCCGCCGGCATTGCACGCATGATCATGCTCACAGGCGACGATGTCGTGGCGGCGAAGCGCATTTCTGCTTTGCTCGACCTCGACGCCATTGTGGCCGACGCGACCCCTGCCGACAAAATCGCGACTGTCGAAGCCGAGAAGGCCCTGGCGCCGACGATGATGGCCGGCGACGGTATCAACGATGCCCCTGCCCTGGCGGCCGCAACGGTCGGTGTAGCCATGGGAGCACGTGGCGCGACCGCCTCCTCCGAGGCAGCCGACGTCATCGTTCTGACCGACCGGCTGCAGCCGGTAGCCGATGCGGTGCGCATTGCAAGGCGAACGCGGGCGATCGCCTTGCAAAGCATCATTGCAGGGCTGGCGCTGTCGGGACTGGCCATGGCGGCCGCGGCCATGGGGCAGATCACGCCCGTTGCCGGTGCGCTGATTCAGGAGGGTATTGACGTTGCGGTTATCCTGAACGCGTTACGCGCCCTTGGCGATGGACAGCCGTGGCGCGCATAGTGGGTCGAGAACAAGTTCGGTGAATGGCCATGGCACAGCAAAATCTGGTGGTTTGCAGCAAATGCGGCGGGGTCAACCGTCTGCCGCCGGCCCGCAACGCCATGGAGGCGAAATGCGGAAAGTGCAGGAACAGGTTGTTTTCGGGTCACCCGGAAGACGTCGACACCCGCGTTTTCGATTGTCAGATCGCGCGCAGCAGCCTGCCGGTTGTCGTCGACGTCTGGGCGCCCTGGTGCGGACCCTGCAAGATGATGGCTCCGGCATATGAGTCCGCGGCCAACGAGCTTGAGCCGCATGTTCGCCTGATCAAACTCAACTCCGACAACGAGCAGGCTGTCGCGGCCAGACTCGGCATTCGCGGCATCCCGACCATGATCCTGTTCCATGGCGGGCGCGAACTTTCGCGCACATCCGGTGCAATGACGGCGGGCCAGATCGTCAGGTGGGTTCGCGACCGCCTGCCGACTGTCGCCGCCTGAAAATCGCCGCGTAGATGGGATCCGCTCATTGCCCAGCTTGGGCTCGCCTTGGCAATAGGTCTGCTCGTCGGTCGGGAGCGTGGCTGGCAGGAACGGGACGCACCTGACCGCAGCCGCACGGCCGGCATTCCGACATTCGGCATATCGGGGCTGCTTTGGCGGCGTGCTCGCCGCGCTCGCCGCAAATGCGCTTGGCCGCCTGCTACTTGCTGTCTCCGCCGGCCCGGCCAGGTTCTGGCCGCCATTGGCCCTCGCCACCCTGATCGCGATGGCCTTGGCCAGCGGCGCAATGGTGTGGATGAGCCCCTGAAGAAGCGCAGGTTTCGAGGCTTCCTTGATGCGGATCAAGAGCCACATCCTGTTGCCGCGATATAGAACTCCGTGAAAGGAGTTCGCCATGACCACTTCAAAGGATCTCTCGTCGAAATTCCGCCACATACGGTTGTTGCTTGCCCGCGACAAAGGTCATCCGGAAGGTGACCGTCAGGAAGGCTATGATCTACTGGCCCCATTGACCGGCGAAGGTCGGATCGACGTGCAGGAGTGGAGATCGCACAGGGGCTCTTGCCGTGTTCGCCGGTTTCGTACCGGCGAGGAAGATCTCATCGGCCGGCTGAGGCGCAAGCCAGGCGGCCAGTGGTTTTTCGACTATGCCGATGGCGATCGCGACGACGAGATCGGTTTCCATCTCGGCGACGAACTGTTCGTGACTGGCGAATATGTGTCGGTCGAGCGCAACGGTGCCATGCATACCTATCAGGTTGCCCGTGTAGAACGGCCGTGATGGCTCAGCCTAGGCCGATGACGCGATTTCGCCTTTGGATCGCGTCGGAAAGCTGACGGGTCGGCGGCGCGAACCAATCGAAAACCCGCCGCAGCTTTGGCGCGGCGGGCCCTTCATCGACCACGGCCTATTTGACCAGGATTGTCGCCCACATTCCGTTCATGAAGTGGCCGGGAATATTGCAAAAGACTGCGTAGTTGCCGGGCTTGAGGTCGAGCGTCAGCGATCCGGTCTTGCCCGGATCAAGCTCCGAGACCTCGCCGAGATGGCCTGCCGCATCCTCGTTGACCCGATTTTCATTCGGCGCATATGGCAACGCGGCTTTCTTGGCATCCGCGACCGGGACGACGATCATCTCGTGGACCGTGTCCTTGGAGGTGTTGCTCACCTGGAAGGTGACTTTGCCTGCCGGCACGACGGTCTGGTCCAGCTTGACCCTCATGGTTGCCATGCTCATGTTCGCCGGCATGCCCATTCCCATCTTGGCGTCGGTGTTCACGACGCCGTCCTTGTCCCATAGCTTGACGTTTACCGTCGCGTTGGCGAAGGCGGGCGCCGACGCCGTCAAAAGGACCAAGACCAGCCCAGACTTGAAAAGCTGCATGTTCAAATAGCTCCTGATCGCATGCGGCGACCCCGCAGGCGATTGTTTTTGGGGAATCATTCCTCGGTCGCAAAGCCCGGCTAGAACAGCCAAGCTGACAATGGGCTTACAATGGTGACAGGCGACCAGGGATGAGGCGCACCATCAGTATCGCCACATTTCCGATCCCGCAGCTTGCCACCATTCCTGAAAACCGGCGATCCCGGCAACCGTCGGAACCGGGACAACCACCGCTGCAGCGCGAACCGCTGTCCGCTTTATGGATCGACGGTGAACTCAGCCCACATGCCGGCCCCGTAGTGGCCTGGCACGTTGCAGATAAGCAGGTATTTTCCAGCCTTCAGGTCGACTGTCAACGCACCTGATTTGCCGGGGCCAAGCTCCGAAACCTCGCCCTTGTCGCCGGCCCTGTCTTCGTCGACGCTGTTTTCGGCTTCAACGTAGGGAAGCGGCTTGCTGGGATCGGCAAGGTACATCACGATCATCTCGTGAACGGTGTCCTTGGAGTCATTTTTCACATTGAACGTAACCTCCCCGGCCTTCACAGCTCCAGGCAAAGCCTTGATGCCCATGGTCGCCCTGGCCGGATCAAGGCCTGGCATTGCATAGGCAAGGCCCATCGGCATTTCCATGCTTGCGCCCTTGTCCCACAGCGAGACTTGAACAAGCGCGGCGGCCTGGACGGCGCCGGCAGCACCGGCCATGAACATTGCGGCAGCGAGCCCGAGCCCTGCACTCCTCGATATCGTTTTCATGACAATCCTCCTTCAGGACGACGGCAAAAGCGCTCTCAGTCCGGACCGGCATGCTGCTCGCGCTGTGAGACGCCGGCCTTGCGCCAGATCAATCCACCCGGCGCGAGCCCGATCTTCAGCGTCGATGTCGCTGCCCGTGCAACCGTCAGCTGTTTGTCAGCTTGAATTGGCTATGTCGCACCATGACGGTCACATCGCCGTCCAACAAAGCCGATCCGAATCCCACCCACGGGCGCAACATCCGCGCCTTCAGAATGGAGCCATCATGTACCGTACACTCACCTTGGCCGCCCTGGCGGGCTTAATTGCCGCGCCAGCCCTCGCCGCCGGCGGCAGCTGCAGCACCGCTCCGAAATCGCAGTTCAAGCCCAAGGCAACGCTCGAGGCCCAGTTGACCGGCGAAGGCCTCACGGTCCGCCAGATCAAGGTCGAGAAGGGCTGTTACGAAGTCTACGCGGTCGACAAGGCCGGCAAGAAAGTGAACTGGGCTTACAATGCCGAGACCCTTGAAAAGCTCGACAATGCCGAAGCCGGCGAAAATTGATCTGAGTACTTCAGCGATCACGGACGCGCAGCCATCGTCGGAGATGGTGCGCGTCTGGGACCGGGTCGTGCGGGGCTTCCACTGGGCGCTGGCGCTCAGCTTCATCACCGCCTGGCTCACCTCCCATTCTTCGGAGGTCCTTCACCATTTGGCGGGTTACGCTGCTGCCGCGCTGGTCGCAATGCGGCTCCTATGGGGTGTCCTGGGCACGCACTACGCGCGGTTCACTCAATTCGTGCGCGATCCGGCGACGGTGCTGCGCTATCTCGCGGCAATACTGAGCGGCCGCGAAGCCCGCTACATCGGCCATAATCCGGCCGGCGGTGTGATGGTGATCGTGCTGATGGCGGCTATGGGCTCAACCGCGCTGACCGGCTGGCTGATGACTACCGACGCCTATTTCGGCGTGTCGTGGGTCGAATTGGCGCACAGCCTGGCCGCGCACGGCCTGCTGCTGCTTGTCTTGCTGCACATTGGCGGTGTCGCGTTGGCAAGCCTACGGCACCGTGAAAACCTGGTCCGGGCCATGATCACCGGGCGAAAACGCAAGGCCGAACCGGCCGACATCGCCTGACGATCTGTCAGTGCACCAAGCCCGATCCTGGCCGACTGCGGAGACGTGCGTGGGTCGGGCTTTGTTCGACATCGACCCCTTCGCCCGCGATGCGACGCGGGCGAAGGGACCCGCATATGCATGGGCGCCGGCGTGCCATGCTCGCTTCCCTTTGACGTTCCGACGCTTTAAGCGATTGTAAGGTGGTCTTCGACCATGCGCACCCCGGGCACGGCCCAGGCCGCGCGCTCTGTCGTGCGACGTTCGGCCCAGCTGTTGACCTTGCCTTTCAGTGTAACCTTGCCGTCGGACACGTTGACTTCTATCGCTTTCGACTCGACTTCCGCACTGCGCTTCAAGGCGTCTTCGATGCACTTTTTCACATTGGACGCCGTGGCCTGTGGCAGCACCTCGATGCTGTTATGCACGCCGAGAACGCCAGCCAGATATCGGATCGCGGCGAACGCCGCGGATCTCTGATACTGCCACTCCACCTTGCCGGTGAGTGTCACCCAGCCATTCTGGACCCTGACCTGTACCGCTCCGTCGGGGACGACGGTATTCCAGCTGATAGAGTGCAGGGCGCGCTTGGCGATCTCGTCGTCGGCCGTCAGGTTGCCGCCGACAGGCCGCACTTCGATCTCCTGCGCGATACCCTTTACACCTTTGACGCGGCGTACCGCCTCTTCCGTGGTTGCCTTCTGCGCATAGGTCGACACATGGCCGGTCAGGGTGACCACGCCGTTGTCGACGGCGACGCCGATATTGGCCGCGTCGATACTCGGCTGAAACTCCAGCTCATCGATGATGTCCTGCCTCAGAATATTGTTGTTCATGATTGCACCTCTGCATGGGAGCGGGCCGCGCTCGGTTTATTGAACGGCCTGAATATGCAGAGGCGATTTCGTCTTGACGTTGATGAGGATCAAACGATCTCTGGTCGAGCGAGATGAGTGACCCCTCAACTCACACCTTTGGAAATCAAGTTTCAATTTGACCGGCATCAAAGCTGGAAGCCTCGTCTTCCTATTCATTGCCTCCCATCAGAGCCTTCAAATTCGGGAGCGCATCATGACTACGGCTGATATCGATATTGCTGTTATGAAAGTCGAGACCGCGGCGCCAGCGAGACTTCGACTGGGTTCCTTGACTGCACTCGTGATCGGTTCAATGGTCGGCTCCGGCGTGTTCAGCCTGCCGCAGAACATGGCGGCTGGTGCCGGTCCCCTCGCCGTCCTGATCGGCTGGGCGATCACCGCAGTCGGCATGCTGGCGCTGGTCTTCGTCTATCAGTCGCTAGCGACCCGCAAGCCCGAACTCGACGCCGGCCCGTATGCTTACGCCAAGGCCGGCTTCGGCCCTTTCATCGGCTTCAACAGCGCCTGGGGCTACTGGATCAGCGCCTGGGTCGGCAACGTCTCCTACGCGGTGATCGTGTTCAGCGCCCTATCCTATTTCTTTCCGGCGTTCGGCGATGGCAATACCTGGCAGGCGGTGCTTGGCGCATCGGTTTTGCTGTGGCTGATCCACCTCCTGATCCTTGCCGGCATCCGGCAGGCGGCGGTCGTGAACCTCATCGTCACGGCGGCAAAGATCGCTCCGATCGTCCTGTTCGTTGGGGTTGTTGCCGTTGCCTTCAAGCTTCAGGTCTGGTCTCTCGACTTCACCGGTCTCGGCAACGCCAGCCTCGGCTCGATCACCGCACAGGTGAAAAGCACGATGCTGGTGACGCTGTGGGTCTTCATCGGCATCGAGGGTGCCAGCGTATTCTCCGGCCGTGCCGAGCGCCGCAAGGACATCGCCACGGCGACGATTCTCGGCTTCTTCACCTGCCTCGCGCTCTACGCCCTGGTGTCGCTGCTGTCGCTCGGCATCCTGAACCAGCCGGAACTTGCCGCGCTGAAAAACCCGAGCATGGCCGGCGTTCTGGAGGCGGTTGTCGGGCCCTGGGGTGCAATCCTCATCAACATCGCGCTTGTCGTGTCGGTGGTCGGCGCCTTCCTCAGTTGGACGCTGCTGGCGGCCGAAATTCCGCATGTCGCCGCCAAGGATGGGACGATGCCGAAATTCTTCGGCCAGGAAAGCGAACGCGGCGTGCCGTCGATCTCGCTTCTGATCACCAACCTGCTGGTCCAGGCTTTCCTGGTGATAACGCTCTTCGCCCAGAGCACCTATCAGGCCCTGTTCTACATCGCGTCGGCGGCCATTCTTGTGCCTTACATCTTCTCCGGCGCCTACGCGGCCAAGCTGGCATTGACTGGAGAGAGCTATACGACTGGCGAGCAGCGAACAGGTCCTCTCTTCGCTGGACTACTAGCAACGGTCTACGGGCTCTGGCTCGTCTACGCGGCTGGACCTGCCTACCTGTTCATGTGCGCGATCCTCTATGCTCCCGGCATCATCTTCTACATCTGGGCGCGCCGCGAAACCAGTCAGCGTCTATTCCGTCCTGCCGAAGCGGCACTCGCCGTAGCCCTCGTCGCAGTCGCCATTCTCGCTGTCTACGAAATGTGGACCGGCGCCATCAGCCCGCTTTGAAGAGAGCGCTCGATGACGAAGCTGGGTGTCCACTCCGAAGTCGGCCGTCTGCGCGAGGTGATGGTCCATCGACCCGATCTCAGCCTGCGCAGGCTGACACCGGAAAACTGCAAGGCGCTGCTTTTCGACGACGTGCTGTGGGTCAAGCGGGCCCGCCAGGAGCACGATGTCTTCGTCGATGCCTTGCGTGAACGCGGTGTGCTGGTGCATTCCTTCGGAGAACTCCTGGCAGAGACGATGAGCCTGGCCAAAGCCCGCGATTGGCTCCTCGACCGCAGGATTCACGCCGGTGTCGTCGGCCTCGACATGGTCGGCGAAATGCGGGGTTGGCTCGATGAAATGCCATCGGATCACCTCGCGACCGTGCTTGTCGGCGGCATCGCTCGTGCCGAGCTACCCTTCGAGCCCGCGGGACTGACCGGCAGGACGTTCGCCCCTCAGGAGTTCGTGCTGCCACCGTTGCCGAACCAGCTTTTCACGCGCGACAGTTCCTGCTGGATCCATGGCTCGGTCTCGGTCAATCCCATGTACTGGGCCGCGCGCCGCCCGGAAGCCGCCAATGTCGAAGCGGTGTATCGGTTTCATCCTCGCTTTCGAGACAGTAGCATTCCCTTCGTGTCGCCTGACCTGGGAACCAGTAATAGCCTGGAGGGTGGGGATGTCATGCCGATCGGTGGTGGAACGGTGCTCGTCGGCATGGGAGAACGCACGACGCCGCAAGCGGTGGGCGACCTTGCACGAAAATTGTTCGCGTGCGGCGAAGCGACCCGTGTGATTGCAGCCCTGATGCCGAGAGATCGCGGTTTCATGCATCTCGACACCGTTTTCACTTTCTGTGATCGCGACCTGGTCACCATGTATCCGCCCGTTGTCGAACGCCTGCGTTCCTTTTCGCTGCGACCCGGTGACGGAGACGCGACAGTCGAGGTAACGGAGGAAAGAGAGCCATTCACGTCTGTTGTCGCCGACGGGCTCGGATTGAAGTCGCTGCGGATCATCGCCACGGGAGGCGACCGCTATGAAGCAGAGCGGGAACAATGGGACGACGGCAATAACGTCGTCGCGATCGAGCCGGGAGTGGTCATCGGTTACGACCGAAACGTCTACACCAACACCCTTCTGCGCAGGGCTGGAATAGAAGTAATTACCGTGGAGGGCGCCGAACTCAGCCGTGGGCGCGGCGGCGGGCACTGCATGACCTGTCCCTTGGCGCGCGACCCAATCTGAAAGGAACTTCACAATGTCGATCAACCTGCACGGCCGGTCCGTCCTCACGCTGGACGATCTGACAGGTGACGAGATTCGATTTCTGTTGAGGCTTGCAGCGGATCTCAAGGCAGCCAAGCACGCTGGACACGAAGTGCCGCGCCTTTCCCGAAAAAATATCGCACTGATCTTCGAAAAGGATTCGACGCGCACGCGCACAGGGTTCGAGGTGGCGGCTTACGATCAGGGCGCTCATGTCACGTATTTCGGTCCGAGCGGAAGCCATATCGGCCATAAGGAATCCATGAAGGATACCGCACGTGTGCTTGGCCGGATGTATGACGCCATCGAGTATCGCGGTTTTGCCCAGCAACAGGCGGAAGTGCTGGCCACCTATGCCGGGGTGCCGGTCTACAATGGCCTGACGGACGAAGCGCATCCGACGCAGATTCTTGCCGATTTCATGACCATGCGCGAGTTCACCCATAAGCACCTCTCGGACATGACTGTCGCTTTCGTCGGCGAGGGGCGCGACAACGTCGCGATGTCACTAGCGCTGGGCGCGGCCAAAGTCGGTATCGACATGCGCATTGCTTCGCCCAGCGAACTCTGGCCCGACGAGGCGTTCAGCGCTCACATCAGGGACCTGACGCAAAACAGCCGGGGGCGCTTCAGATTGGGCGAAGACGTAAAGGACTGCGTCCAGGATGCCGACTTCGTCTACACCGATGTCTGGATGTCGATGGGCGAGGACAAATCCGGTTGGGCCGAGCGCATTCGCCTTTTGACACCTTACCGGGTGACGAGCGACGTAATGGCGGCCACCGGCAATCCGCGCGCGAAATTCATGCATTGCCTGCCGGCTTTCCACGATACCGATACCGAGATCGGTGCATTCATTGCGCGCGAATACGGCATCGACTGCATGGAGGTCAGCGACGAGGTATTCGAGTCGGACGCGTCGATCGTATTCGATCAGGCGGAAAATCGCATGCATACGATCAAGGCCCTGCTAGTCGCGACGATTGGCAACTGAAATGCTTATCGTGGCCGCGCTTGGCGGGAACGCGTTGCTGCGGCGCGGCGAGCCGATGACCGCCGACAACCAGCGCGCCAACATCAAGCGTGCCGCATCCGTGTTGGCGGCGCTGATCGGCGAAGGGCACTCGATCGTAATCACGCATGGCAATGGCCCACAGGTGGGCTTGCTCGCGCTGCAAGCAGCGGCAGCCCATCCTGACGGCGGAGCCTTTCCACTCGACGTACTTGGCGCCGAAAGCGCGGGGATGATCGGCTACGTCATTGAACAGGAGCTCGGCAATCTCCTCAAGGAGCGGCTGTTCGCCACCCTGCTGACGCAAGTGCGGGTGGATCCTCGCGACCCGGCTTTCGCTCGACCAACCAAGCCGATAGGCCCAGTGTACGAGAAGGCGACGGCGCTTCGGCTTGCCGCGGAACGCGGATGGCCGATCGCGCCCGATGGCGACAAATGGCGCCGCGTCGTCCCCTCGCCGAGGCCGCTTGAGATTCTGGAAGCCTCCGTGATTTCGTTCCTTGTCGAGCGCGGCGTCATCGTCATCTGCACGGGCGGCGGTGGAGTTCCGGTGATGGCCATGGATGACGGCAGCCTCTGCGGCGTGGAAGCCGTCATTGACAAGGATCTGGCGAGTTCCCTTCTTGCCCGCCAATTGAAGGCCGACATGCTTCTGCTGCTGACCGACGTCGATGCCGTTTATGCCGACTATGGCACCGCCACAGCCCGTGCCCTCCGCCGGCTAGCCACGACGGAGATATCCGGACGAGATTTTGCCGCCGGCTCGATGGGGCCGAAGGTCGCCGCCGCGATCGAATTCGTTGACGCGACGGGCAAGCCAGCCGCGATCGGCCAACTCGATGACGCCGTGCAAATTGTTAAAGGCGAGCGCGGTACATGGTTCGAAGGCAGCGCTTCGGCCTGCCCGCTGCTTCTTGCAAAATGCTGAACTGCTGTGACGCATGGAGACTGAGAGCATATCAACATTTCCTCGCAGCAAGCCCGGTCCTGGCCAATCGCTCCGACTCGGATTTGAGTACGTCCCTACAGCATGTCGCGGCGAATAGGATTCGCCCGACCTGCTGTAAGCTTCTGATTTTATGCATGTCGTTATCCCGGATCCGAGGACACTTCCGGGCGACATGCATTGCATTAGCTTCGGCAATCTCAGCTCGGCAGTCGCTATGAAAGCGAGCGCCGGCATGACGCTCTACCCTCGGCCCAACCGTTGCTTTCGATGGGCGACAGCACCCAACCGGCGCCAAGGCGACATCGGTCACAGATCTGATGGGGGGATCACGCCAGCGGCAACTAGAAAGGTGCGGACTGCTAAGCGAACCTGCTGCAACCGTCCGACCAAGAGATGTCCGCCGGTGTCGTAGACGACCAGCCGTGCATCGGGGATCCTATCGGCGGTCAATTCGGCAGCGGGCAGCGTATTGAACAGATCGTCGCGCGCGGAGATGATTATCGTGGGTGCAGTGATTTTTTCCAACGGCAACTCATGCAGCTCGGGCGCGCTGTCGATGTTGATACCGGCGAAGCGCAGCGACAGCGGTTCAACGCTCCTGACGAAGCTCATGACGCGGACCCTCTCCGCTTGCGGCGCAGCCGCCAATAGTGCCGGTCGAACGCCGACAAACCGAATAAGTGCCGACGGTGCGATATTCTCGGCGGCCCACCAAGCGAAATCGCCTCCTGCACTGACGGCCCAGAATGCAAACTTGCTGCCGCGACCCACGTGGATGGCAACCGGACTGCTGGGTGAATAGAGGGCTGGGACTATCAGAATGAGACCGGCGACCCTGTCCGGATGCCGCAGTGTCAGCTGGACCGCTGAACGGGCGCCCGCCGAAACACCGACAACCACCGCTTTTGGAATCTTCAGTCTAGAAAGCAAGGCCGCGTGGGCGTCGCCCTGCGCGACTGGAGAGGGATCCCTGGGAACGGGCGTGCGAAGATAGCCGAAGCGCGACGGCGCGATGACCCGAAAGCCGCCCCCAACAAGATCGGCGGCAAGGGCAAGACCCTGGTCAAAGCCGCCGCCGGCACCGTGGATCGACAGCAGCGGAATGCCCGCACCGCTGTCGGCGTATTCGATCGGGCCGATGTCGAGGTAGGCGATTAGACTGCCTCGGCTGACCGCGTCCCGCTGACGGCCAAGCTCGTTCTTGTAGTTCAAGAAAGCCACACCGGCCATAACCGCTATGGTGATGGGCATGACCAGCAGGAAAGTGCCGATTCGTCTCATTGCGAGAGCTCCTGCACGCGAAAATTGGCCTGCATCGGCTGGAAGGACGTCGACATATCTAACCCCTCCTTGAGCGATCACGATCCGCCATCGTTGGCCAGACAAGGATGACTACTGCAAGGACCCCAATGGTAGATGCCACCAATTGTGCCGGCCAGACGCCTCAATTGTAGGCTACCAGATTTGCGAGAGACTCGTCGCTGGTGAAGGACGGCAGCGAGCGAAGCTCCATCCACCTCACCGTAACGACAATCGCTGCGCGTCTATTTGATCTGACGCGAATCGACGACGTTGCATTCCGGCGCCACTTGAAATCGATCCGACAACAGGAAAGCATTCGACAGGCCGCTCTGTTCCCGTTCACGTGCGCAGCACCCGGTAGATCGCGGGGATGACCAGCACCGTCAGCAGCGTCGAGGACGCCAGGCCGAACAGCAGGGAGATCGCCAGCCCCTGGAAGATCGGGTCGGTCAGGATCACTGCCGCGCCGATCATGGCGGCGAGTGCCGTCAGCAGGATCGGCTTGAACCGGATGGCTCCAGCCTTGATCAGCACCTCGCTTAGCGGCCTTTCAGGCGACGCCGCGTGGCGGATGAAGTCGACCAGCAGGATCGAGTTGCGCACGATGATGCCGGCCAGCGCGATGAACCCGATCATCGAAGTGGCCGTGAACGGCGCGCCGAACAACCAGTGCCCGCCGAGGATGCCGATAAAGGTCAATGGGATCGGAGTGAGGATCACCAGCGGCACCTTGAACGACCCGAACTGCGCGACGACCAGGATGTAGATACCGAGCAGCGCGACCCCGAAGGCAGCCCCCATGTCGCGGAAGGTCACCCAGGTGACTTCCCACTCACCATCCCACAACAGCGTCGGTCGGCTTTCATCCTCCGGCTGGCCATGCAGCGCGATCGTGGGCTTCTGCAAGCCGATCCAGTCCTGAGCGTCGATGGCCTTGCCGACAGCCTGCATGCCGTAAAGCGGCGCCTCGAAGGAACCGGCAAGCTCGGCCGTCACCATTTCGGCGGCGCGGCCATTGTGCCTGAACACCGGGAACGAAGCGCGCTCCGGCGTCACTCGCACGACATCGCCGAGTTCGACCACGCCGCGGTCGCCGGGCAGGACATTCGACGGAATTGGCGTGGTCAGGAAGCGCTCGTCGAGCGTCTTTTCGCCCTTCGGCCGCTCGATGCGGATCGGGATCGGCTGGCGGCCGCCGCCGCGATGCGAATAGCCGACGGTCCTCCCGCCATTGAGGATGGCGAGCGTGTCGAAGACGTCGCTTTCCTCGACATGGAAGAACTCCGCATCGTCGGTCGAAATCGTGGCGCGCAGTCGGCGCGCAGGCTGGCCCCAGGAATTGTCGACGTCGACGATGAAAGGCACGGAGCGAAACGCCGTCTCGATCCTGGCGGCGACCTTGCGGCGCGTCTCGCCGTCAGGTCCGTAGATCTCGGCCAGCAGGGTCGCCATCACCGGCGGGCCGGGCGGCGGCTCGACGACCTTCAGGCTGGTACCTTCCGGCACCGGGATCGTTGCGATGCGCTGGCGCACATCGAGCGCGATCTCATGGCTGGAGCGGGTACGGTTCGCTTTCGGCAGCAGGTTGAGCGCAACGTCGCCCTGCTGCGGCTCGGTGCGCAGGACGGCATGGCGGACGAGGCCGTTGAAATTGAAGGGCGCCGCCGTTCCGGCATGTGTCTGGACCGTTCGGACCTCCTCCAGCTCGAGAACCTTGGCGGCGACGGCCTGCGCCACCGCATCGGTCGCCTCGACGGAAGACCCTTCCGGCAGGTCGATGGTGACCGACAGTTCGGACTTGTTGTCGAAGGGCAGGAGCTTGACGGTGACATGCTCGGTGTAGAACAGCGCAAGCGAGCCAAGCGTCAGCACGCCGACGGCAAGGAGGAAAGCCCAGCTCGCCTTCTTCGAGGCCAGGATCGGCCGGGCGACGGCTGTGTAGGCGCGGCCGAGCGGACCGCCATTGCCATGGTCTTGATGGGCGTGCACCGGCGCCCGTTCGGCGAGTTTGAGCATCAGCCACGGCGTCACCATCACCGCGACGAAGAAGGAGAAGATCATCGCCGCCGACGCATTGGCCGGGATCGGGCTCATATAGGGGCCCATCATTCCCGAGACGAACAGCATCGGCAGCAGGGCTGCGACCACGGTCAAGGTGGCGACGATGGTCGGGTTGCCGACTTCGGCCACCGCCTCGATCGCCGCTTGCCGACGATCGCGCCCGCCGCCCATGGCCCAGTGGCGCGAAATGTTCTCGATCACCACGATGGCGTCGTCGACGAGGATGCCGATGGAAAAGATCAGCGCGAACAGCGAGACGCGGTTCAGCGTGTAGCCCATGACGCGCGAGGCAAACAGCGTGAGCAGGATGGTCACTGGAATGACGACGGCCACGACCATGGCTTCGCGGCGGCCGATGGCGACCCAGACCAGCACGATGATCGAGATCGTGGCCAGGCCGAGGTGGTAGAGGAGCTCGTTGGCCTTGTCGTTGGCGGTTTCACCGTAGTTGCGCGTCACGTCGATCGAGATATCGCCGGGGATCAGTCCGCCCTGGAGCAGGGCGACCCGATGCAGGATAGCATCAGCGACGGCGACCGCGTTCGATCCGGCGCGCTTGGCAATGGCGAGCGTGACCGACGGCACGCGCTCCACGCCGGCGCCGGCCCTGGTGACCGTGGATACCAGCGCTTCACCGGTGTCGGTGGCGAAGGCGACGTCGGCGACGTCGCGGACATAGACGGGCCGGTTGTCGCGCGAGGTCAAGAGCAGGTTGCCGATCTGGTCGGGCGAAGCCAGCGTCTCGCCGGCGACGATATCGATCTGCTCGCCCTGATTGCGCACGCGCCCAGTCGGAAAAGCCTTGTTGGCGCCGGAAACCTTGGCCGCGAGCTGCTGCAGGGTGACGCCGTAAAGAGCGAGCTTCTCCGGGTTCGGGCCGACGCGGATGATCTCGCCGGTGTCGCCGACCAGATAGGTAAGGCCGACATTGTCGATCTTGGCAATCTCGGTGCGCAGTTCGCGCGCGATGCGGGTGAGGTCGTTGGCAGTCATGCGCGCGGCCGCCTCCGGCTTCGGCGACAGCGTCAGCGTGACGATGGCGACGTCGTCGATGCCGCGGCCGACGATCAGCGGCTCGGGCACACCGATGGGAATGCGATCCATGTTGGCGCGCACCTTGTCGTGGACGCGCAGCACCGCGGCGTCCGACGATGTGCCGACGACGAACCGGGCGGTGACCATCACCTGATCGTCGCGGGTCTGGGAATAGACATGCTCCACGCCGTCGATACCCTTGACGATCGTCTCCAGCGGCTCGGTGATCAGCTTGACGGCATCGTCGGCCTTCAGCCCGTCCGCGCGCACGAAGATGTCGACCATCGGCACCGAAATCTGCGGCTCCTCCTCGCGCGGCAGCGTCAGCAGCGCCACCAGCCCGAAGGCGAAAGCCGCGACCAGGAACAGTGGCGTCAGCGGCGAGCCGATGAAGGCCCGCGTCAGCGCGCCGGCAATACCGAACGATGCTGGATCTTTCATGGCGTGATCACGACATCGCCGGCCGCGAGGCCTGTCAGGATCTCGACATAGTCGCCGCCGGCGCGCTTGGTCCGCTCGCCGGCGACCACCGCACGTTCGGCATCGCCGCCGCCGGCGGCGACGCGCACGAAATCGATCCCCGAACGGGTCTCGATCGCCGATGCCGGCACCAGCAGCGCGGAGCGCTCGGCGACCGGCAGCTCGACCAGGACCCGGGCATCGATGAAATTGGTATCGAGATTGTCGACCTCGACATCGGCGATAACACGGCCATTGTCCATCTGCGGATAGATCTTGGCGAGCCGGCCGGCGGACTCCTTGCCGCCGGCATTGATGCGGATGACGGCTCCCTGCTTCAGCGACCCCGCGTAGCGCTCCGGAACAGCCAGCCGCAGGAACACGCCACCGCCACCGATGGTGGCCACCACTTCACCGGCCATGATGACGGCGCCGCGCGTCACCGGCACGTTCAGCAAGCGGCCATCGCCGGGAGCAAGGACATCGCCCTCGGCGCCCTGCTGCACGATCACCGAACGCTGCGCCTCGGTCGCGGCAAGCTGGTTGCGCGCGACGTCGACCTCGGTGCGCAGCTGATCGAGACGCTGCGCGGTAATAACGCCCTTGTCGACCAGGGTCTGGCCGCGTTCGAGTTCGGATTGAGCCGTATCCAGCTGTGCCCGCAGAGCGCGCAGCTCGGCATCGAGCGCAGCGACCTGAAAGGCGATCTTGTCGTCCTGGACGGTGGCGATCTTCTGCCCCGCCTTGACCATGTCGCCCTCGGTGATCGCCAGCTCCACGACAACGCCGCCGATGCGGGCGCGCGCCGGAACGGTGTCGCGCGCCTCGACACGGCCATAGACCGCCTTCCATTCGGTCACCGTGGTCGGCGCCAGCGTCAGCGTGCCGGCAAGCGCCGGAGAGGTAGCCAGCAACGCGGCGAACAGAACAGACGAGCGCATCTTGACCTTCCTCAGAACGCGCATCCAGGCTTGACGCCGAGCTTGCGGAAGATCATCGCCGCCGGACAGAAGCCGGTGAACGCCGATTGCAGCATGTTGAGGCCGACAAAGACCGTCAGCCAGACGAACAGCGGCGAGACAAAAGCGGTAAGCGCGACGGACAAAAGCACCATGGTGCCCGCGAAGGCCAGAACGGAACGGTCGATGGACATTGTCATCTCCATTTGCATATGATTATATTTTAATATACGAATACTTATCATTGACTGCAAGGGCTCGTGTTGAATTTGCCGCAGGCGACCGCTGGTTGTCGCTTGCCCGCCAACCGGCCCCATCGCCGGCTTACCTTGGTCAGTCAGCCGGGACATCCACGGATGCCTCGACTTTGATCTGCTTGAGCTTGTCGATGCCCAGCACCTGCAGCACCAGGCGTTCGTAGAAGGGCTCGGCCTTGCCGGTCCTGATCTTGTGCAGGAAATACTTCTCGAAGCCGACCTTGGCGGTGTGCACCCATTTGCCGGAAGACGACCAGTTGACGTTGCGCGGCGGGATCTGCGGCTGCGCCACGAAGGCCACGCCGGAATCGCCGAAATCGGCGAGACAAACCGCATTCCATGTGCCCTGGGCATCGGGCGCGATGCCTTTGACCAGCCGGCCGATGTTGCGGGCCGTCGCGATGACCATGGATTCGATCATGAAGCCGGTCTTGGGCACGCCTACCGGAACCGGCGTCTTGCCGATCGGCGGGATGGCAACGCAGACGCCGACCGCGAATATGTCGGGGAAGGCTGGGTTGCGCTGGTGCTTGTCGACGAGGATGAAGCCGCGCGGATTGGTGAGGCCTTCGATGCCGCGCACCGCCGCCACGCCACGGAACGCCGGCAGCATCATGGCGAAGGCATGCGGCAATTCATGCGCCTGTCTGACCGACCCATCGTCGGCGATTTCCTGGACGAACATCTTGCCCGGCTCGACCCTGTCGATCTTGGCGTTGCAGATCCACTTGATGTGATGCTGGCGCATCTCGCTCTCGAGCAGGCCCTTGGTGTCGCCAACGCCGTCGAGGCCGAGATGGCCGATATAGGGTTCCGAGGTGACGAAGGTCATTGGGACGCGATCGCGCACCTTGGCGTCGCGCAACGCCTTGTCGAGAATGAAGGTGAACTCATAGGCGGGCCCGAAGCAGGACGCGCCCTGGACCGCGCCGATGACGACCGGACCGGGCTTGGCGACGAGCGCATCGAAGGCCGTCTTGGCCTTGAGTGCGTGATCGATGTGGCAGACCGACTGGGTATTGTGCTCAGGCCCGAAGCCTTCGATCTCGTCGAATGCCAGTTCGGGGCCGGTGGCGATCACCAGATAGTCGTAGGTGACGGATGAGCCGTCATTGAGTTCCACAGTGCGCTCGACCGGGTGAACGCGCCTGGCACCTTGCGGATGAAAGCCGATGTTGCGCCGCGCCAGCACCGGAACAAGGTCGATTTCGATCGCTTGCCGGTCGCGCCAGCCAACGGCGACCCAGGGGTTGGACGGCACGAATGAATAGTGGCTGCCATTGTTGACCACGGAAACCTGATGTTCGCTCGCCAGTTCGTCGCGAAGCTCGTAGGCCATGATGGTACCACCCAGCCCGGCACCCAGGACCACAACATGCGCCATGCTCTATCCTCCCATTGCGGCGGTGCTTGCGTGCAGAGCCGATGTTTGCCGCTGCCGCAGACAGCGACATTGGCTCATCTTGCGCCCTTGCGACCGGTTGCGACTTGATGCGGGTCAAACGATCCTGCCAGTGTGGATTTCCCGCAGGGTCATCGATCCGTCGGCTTGACAGGCGACAGCATCGGGCTAATATTATGCGCAACTGTTAATATGCTAATGTGTTCATATGCGCAATAAGAAAGTCGCCGAATTGGACAAGAGGGCGCGCGAGGCATCCGAACTGCTCGCGGCAATGGCCAATGAAAAACGGCTGATGATCCTGTGCCACCTGCTGGACGGCGAGACATCCGTCAACGAACTGGCGGACCTTGTCGCGATGAACCAGTCGGCGCTGTCGCAGCAACTGTCGAAGCTCAGGGCATTGAAGCTGGTCGACACCCGCCGCGACGCCCAGCAGGTCTACTACCGCCTGGCTTCGGAGGAGGTGGAACGCATACTCCAGACGCTCTACGGCATCTACTGCGACCCCGAGACGAAAACGGCCAAAGCCAAGCGTGGGTGACGTCCGCCAGCACGGCTGGCGCGAGGGTCGGAGCCTGCCCTGCCTTACGCCGATTTCCTCAATCGGCCGGCTGCATGGCATCGCGGAACTAGCCATGGTCGAAGACGCTCGACAAGGTGTGTGCGTCAAGTTCTGCAAAATTGGGCGGCCCTGGAAGGCCATGCAGTCGCCAGTGCATCGAATCGGGCTGAACTGACTAGGTAGTATCCCTTAGGGACATAACCGAATTTCGCGATCTGCGGATTCGCGCGATTGCTGTGTCACGGACCAACCGGGGAGACAGCCATGTACGCTCGACAGATCGCCAAGATTGAACTGCCGACACAGCCGAGCCCTTTCGCTCTCCTCGACGGGGCTACGGCGCAACCAGTCAGCTTCTTCCCGGCCGGCACGGAGATCTACGCCCAGGGCGAAAAGGCCGGGCCTCTTTACCAGGTCGAGTTCGGCGCCGTGCGTGTGTACCGGCTGCTGGCTGACGGCCGCAGGCAGATCAGCGCCTTTCATATGGCCGGAGAGACTTTTGGCTTCGAGGCCGACGCCACGCATCATTTCTTCGCAGAGGCAATCAACGCGACCGGTATCCGCGTTGTCCGGATCGCCGCGGCCACGGACATGTCCCGCCAGTTGCTGCCGCTGGCGCTCAAGGGTTTGATCAGAGCCCAGGAGCATCTTCTGGTCCTCGGCCGCCAGAACGCCATCGAACGGGTCGCCGCATTCCTGGTCGACATGACGGAACGCCAGGGCGGCTTGCGCCAGGTCGAATTGCCGATGTCGCGCCTGGATATTGGCGACTATCTCGGCCTCACCATCGAGACCGTGTCGCGGGTCTTCACCCGCCTGAAGGACAAAGGCGTCATTCGCCTGCTCGGCCTGCGCAGCATCGAAATCCTCAAGCAGGACGTGCTTTTGGACATGGGCGAATAACCGCCCTCGCCGCTGCGATGAAGCCTGACCACAGACCAAGGATCAGATGCAATGAACAAGACGCTCACCACCCACACGGGATTCCGTTTCCAAGTGCGCGGCGCGCGCCCCGAGGACGAGCCGGCATTGGCTGAGTTTTTCACCCATGTGACGCCTGAAGATCTGCGCTTCCGCTTTCTCGGCGCCGTGCGGGAAGTTTCGCACGAACGGCTGGTTGCCATGACGCGCTCGGATGATGCTCATATCCATAACTTCCTTGCATTTGCACCAGACGGAATGTTGATCGCGGTAGCGACGCTCGCCAGCGATCCGGCCGACCGGCGTGGCGAGGTCGCAATCTGCATTCGCGACGACCGCAAGCACCTGGGTGTCAGTTGGGAGTTGCTCGCCCACATTGCCCGCCACGCGGATGAGCAGGGTCTCGACATGATCGAGTCGATCGAAAACCGGGAAAACCACGCAGCAATCGAGCTCGAGCGCGAGATGGGCTTCACAGTCACGACTGACCCGGATGACGCAACACTCGTGCTGGTCCAGCGCAAGCGGGGCGCCAAGTTGCCGAAGTAAGGTGCGGCAGCGGCCCCAGCAGCTTGCGGACCACTCAGACTGTGTTCAGCGCGCGCGCCACGGGCTGTTCCTCGTCAGCCGGAACGACGAGAATGTCGACGCGGTTGCGCGCTGACACTCTGTGCACCTTTCCGATTCAAATCATCATCGATTCATGGCAGCCGGCGGCAGACTGACGCACGACGAAATCGTCACCCAACCGGGCGGTGACTGCGTGATCACCGAAGCCTGATATTGCTGAAAGGAAGTGATCGACCTGTCGCTATGGCAGCTACTGACCTGCCCGCCTAGCGTCCGCTTCGTGACGCCGTCGGAGTTCCTCGCGGAAAACGCTTCTTGCCTCCTTCAGGCTGCGCTTGCCGAGAAGCCTGGCGAACCTGGCGACGGTCGTCTTCGAGACGCCGGCGCTGGCAGCAATCTCGAGCGCACTGTCGAAAGCCAGAAGTTCAGGACGCGCAAAGGCGACGGCGGCGAGTTTTTCGACTTGCGGCGGGAAAACGAGCTCGCGACAAGCAATCCCTCCTTTCAGATCCGCAAAGGTCGCCGACCGATTGGTGCCGTGATCTGAAACCGACATGTCCCACCACCTTCGCGCAATCCTTCAGATCTCGCTCATCGACACGGTGCGCCGCTCTTCCACCGACTTGATGCATGCCAGAGCGATCGCAAGCGCGGTGCGCGCGTCCTGACCGGTCGGCCCTTTGACCACGCCGCTGCGAACCGCGCCTACGAAGGAGGCAAGCTGCGCGGTGTAGCCGTGCACGAAATGATCGGTGTCGCGCCGCCACGTATCGCTGGAGACGCCGTTTTTGTCGAAGAGGGTCATGCTCGAGCGGCGCACGTCGCCCATGGTGATCATGCCGCCCGAACCGAAGACTTCGCCGCGAATATCGTAGCCGTACAGGGCGGAAAAATTGGCTTCGGCTACGGCGATCGACCCGTTGTCGAAGCGGATTGTGACGACGGCCGTGTCGTGGAAGCCTTTGTCCTTGGCATCGGGGCGCACGAGCGCATCGGCGATTGCCGTGACCTAGACCGGCCGAGCTGCGGGGTTGAGCCAGACAAGCGTGTCGAAGTCGTGCATCAACGTCTCGTAGAAGATCGTCCACCGTGGCGTCTTTTCCGGATTGCCGCCATAAGGGCCGGGATCGCGCGTCAGCGACCGGATCAATTGCGGCGTACCCACCTTGCCCGCATCGATCGCGGCGCGTCCTTCGGCGAAAGCCTGATCCCAGCGGCGATTGAAGCCTACCTGGAGCGGCACGCGAGCGCTGGACGCGGCGGCGATGGCGCGATCGGCCTCTTCGAGGGTCAGTGCCATAGGCTTTTCGCAGAAGACGGCCTTGCCGGCCACGGCCGCCTGAACGGCGAGGCTGGTGTGGAAGCGTGCCGGCGATGCAATGATGACGGCTTCGACCGCCGGGTCGGCGAGCACCGCCGAGACGTCGGTCGCGGCGGTTGGCACGTCCAGATTTCTGGCGAGTGCCTGCGCCGCGCCCTCGGCCGGATCGGCGATCGCGACCAGATTTGCGTCGACAAGCCGACGCACAACGGTTTCAGCGTGGAAGGAACCGATGCGGCCAGCTCCGATCAGGGCGATGTTCACGGGGCGTTGGGCAGGCATTTGATACTCCGAAATTCAATTGACGAGAAAAGGGTGGCCTAGCAGGTGAAAGCCTGGCGGAAGTGACTGAGCGCGAGCTCGTCGTCGCCCGACGGCCAGGCCTCCATGCCGATGACGCCGCGGTAGCCCATCTGGTAGAGGGCGCGGGCGATGGCGGGGTAGTTGATTTCTCCGGTACCCGGTTCGTTGCGGCCGGGAACATCGGCCACTTGGATCTCCCCGATGTGGGGAAGCGCAAGGCGGCAGAGCTCGATCAGATTCCCTTCGCCGATCTGCGCATGGTAGAGGTCGAGGTTGAGCTTGAGCGACGGCCGGTTGACCGACGCGACGAGCGCGATCGTGTCGGCCGCCTTGGCAAACGGTGTTTTCGGGTGGTCGACAGCCTCGTTGAGGTTCTCGAGCACGAAGGTCACGCCTTCCTGCTCGCCAAGGTCGGCGATGCGATTGAGCGTATCGCGGGCCTTGAGCCACATTTGGCCGGTCACGTCTTCGGACTTGACGACCGGCAGCCCCTGCCCGTCGAGCCCCGTGCCATGAAGGTTGAGCCGCGGGCAATTCAGCTCCTTGGCGACCGGTATGGAGAGTTTCGCCGTCCTGATCAGCTCGTCCGCGCCCGCGTCATCGGCGAGCGTGCCTGTCACATAGCCGGTCATCGAGGAAAACGAGGCTCCAGACCTGGCAAGCGCGGCGATGTCGTGCTTCGTCCAGTCCCAGATCTCGGCGGCGAAGCCAAGTTCGGTGATCCGCGCGAGGCGATCGAGCACAGGTAGCGAGCGGAACACCATCTCCGCGCAAACCGCCAAGGTGAAGGGTCCCGCGGTCTCAAGGGCCGTTGTCATCATCAATATCCCGTTCGAGGTTAGATCGTTCCGCCGAGCTCGTCGGACAGGGTCTGCAGTTCCTTGCCGCCGGCCATCATGTTTTGCAGTTCATCGATGCCGATCTCGCCTTTGGCGCAGGTGCCAAGCGTCTTGCCCCGGTTGAGCACGGTGAACCGGCTGCCGACAGCATAGGCATGACGGACATTGTGGGTGATGAAGATCACGCCTAGGCCCTTCTGCTGAACCTGATGGATGTATTTCAGCACCATCGATGTCTGGGCGACGCCCAGCGCCGAAGTCGGTTCATCGAGAATCAGGACCTTGGCCCCGAAGTAGACGGCGCGCGCGATGGCCACGCATTGCCGCTCGCCGCCCGAGAGCGTGCCGACCGCCTGGTTGGGGTCGCGGATGTCGATGCCAATCTTGCGCATCTCCTCATGCGTCACGGCATTGCAGTGCTTGAAGTCGATGTGACGGAACGGCGGGATGCCCTTGAGCGGCTCGCGGCCCATGAAAAAATTGCGGGTGATCGACATCAGCGGGATCATCGCCAAATCCTGATAGACCGTGGCAATGCCGGCATCGAGCGCGTCGCGAGGGCTGTTGAAGTTGACACTTTTGCCCTCGACGAGGAAGTCGCCGCTGGTCGGACGAACAACACCGGAAAGCGTCTTGATGAGCGTCGACTTGCCGGCGCCATTGTCGCCCAGCAGGCACAGCACCTCGCCTTGCGACACCTTCATCGAAACGCCCGACAGCGCGATGACGGAACCATAGTGCTTGACGATGTTGTTGACCTCGATGACGGGCGGCGAGGTCACTGTCTTGCCATCAGCCATGATCAGCGCTCCCCTGTCACCTTGCGGCGGATGAAGTTGTTGAAGAGGACGGCCAGAAGCAGCATCGAGCCCAGGAACACCTGGAACCAGTCGGAGTCGAACTGGGTGTATGTCAGGCCGATGGAGACGAGGCCGAAGATGATGGCACCGAAGAAGGCGCCGATCGCCGAGCCATAGCCGCCAGTCAGCAGACTGCCGCCGATGACGGCCGCAATGATGGCCTCGAATTCCTTCTGAAAGCCGCGGCGCGCGTCCGTCGAGCCTGCATCCAGCACAGTGATGATGGCAACGAGCGCCGCCGCGCACGCCGTCAGGGCGAAGAGCCCCGTCTTCACGCGGTCGACAGGCACGCCGGAATTTCTCGCCGCGACCGGATCGCCGCCTGCCGCGAAGATCCAGTTGCCGACGCGCGTGCGCAGCAGCATCCAGGTGGCGACCCCCGTGATCCCGACGAACCAGAGAACCGAGACCGGCACACCCGTCACCTTGGGCACGCCATTGTCGAATTTCTCGATGAGATCATGCTCGGCCAGCCAGTTGAACAAGGGTTGGAAGGCGACGCCCGAAAACACCTGCTTCAGCAATCCGTCGCCGACGACATCCTCTATCCCGCGCAGTTGGGTCGAGCCGCCAGTCGCCCATTTGAGGCCGACCAGGGTCAGGCCACGCAGGATGAACAGGAAGGCAAGCGTAACGATGAACGAGGGCAGCCGCGTCCTGATGACGATCTGCCCGTTGACCGCGCCCATGACGGCCGCAAGCAGCAGCGTGAAGACGATGGAGATCCAAAGCGACTGACCGAAATTGGTCAACAGCGCGCCGAAGATCAGGCCGGTGAAGGCCACCATCGAGCCGATCGAAAGATCGAACTCGCCGCCGATCATCAAGAGCGAGGCGGCGACGGCCAGGATCCCCAGTTGCGACGCCGGCGCCAGGATGGTCATCAGGCCGGAAAGCGAAAACATCGAGGGGTCGGCGGTGAAGAAGAAGAACACCACCACCAGGACCAGCCCGGCGACGGCGCCGAGCTCGGGCCGGCGCATCATATGTGTGAGAAAACCGACTTGCCTGATCCGCTCATCGGGTTTCGCGGCAGCGGCGCTCTGTTGTTCGATCTGAGCCATGATTCCTCCCCATAGCGTGCGAAGTTGCCGAGGTGCTCGTGTCCGGACGGTGTTGCGGAACTTGCGGCTGGCGGTCGAGCGCCCTCCCCGAAACCGGGGAGGGACCGTCGACAATCGGCATTGGGCAATGCTTGATTCAGCGAATGCCCTTGGCCGACAATTCGACGACCTGCGCCGCCTTGTCCTTGGTGATCAGGTTCGGGCCGGAAGGCACGTTGCCGCCCGGGATCAGGCCGTATTTCGCATAATTCGCCAGGAAGACGACCGGCAGATATCCCTGCAGGAACTGCTGCTGGTCGATGGCAAAGGCGGCGTCGCCGGCCGCGACCGCCTTCAGGAAGTCCGCCGAAAGGTCGAAGGTGGCGACATTGATCTTGCCCAGCTTGCCGACATCCTTGACGGCGGCCAGCGATGGTTCGCCGGCGGTGCTGGCGCCGAGCGCCATGATGGTGTCGATGTCGCCGTTCGCGCTCAACGCCGCCTTCACCTTGGCGCGGACGTCGGCGGGATCATTGGAAACCGGCAGAACCTTCACATTGCCTGCAAAGCCGTCGCCGAAGCCCTTGCAGCGCTGGTCGAGCGCGACATTGCCGACTTCCTGGTTGACGCAGATGGCTGTCTTGCCGCCCATCTCCTTCAGCTTCATTCCCGCCGCCTTGCCGGCGCTATACTCGTCCTGGCCGACATGCAGGAGTGCGCCGAGCGACTGCGAAACATCGGAGCCGGAATTTATCGAGATGACCGGGATTCCGGCGGCGACCGCCTTCTTGATCGAGGGCCCGAGCGCGGAAGCGTCCGGAATCGAGACGATCAGCCCATTCGGCTTCTGATTGACCGCCGCATCGATCAGCTGGCTCATCGCCACCATGTCGAACGTCTCGGGCGCGCGATAGTCGACCTTGACGCCGACATCCTTGGCGCCCGCCGTCACGCCGTTCTTTACGACCGACCAGAACGGGTCGTTGGCCTGGCCATGGCTGACGACGATGATCTTGACGTCCTTTGCCGAAGCGATCTGGGCACCAGTCACAAGGCAGCCGAGCACGGCTGCGCCGAAGGCAAGCTTCCTCACTATCGATTTCATTTCGATTCCTCCAAATGGGCGCGGCTTGGCGGCGCCCCTCCTCCATCTTTCGGCGCATTCACACGCGCCGATGCTCCCGTCTGGCTACCTCTTTGCTACCGGTAGCAAACGTGCATATTCATAGCGGCGGGCGAAGGAATGTCAACGTCCATTTCATTTTGCCGTAAAATGAAATAGGCATTCCATATGACGACGCGGGCGGGAAGAGTGATGGCTAAGAGGGCGACTGCAAGAGACGTCGCGGAACAGGCGGGCGTCTCCAAATGGACGGTCATTCGCGCCTTCACGCCGGGGGCGTCGATCACCGAGAGCAGCCGTGCCAAGGTCATGGTTGTCGCGGAAAGGCTGAACTACCGGCCCAACCTGCTCGCCCGAAGCCTTGCGACCAATCTTACGCATCAAGTGGCCGTTCTCGTCGACGACTTCGAAAATCCCTACAAGCTGTCGTTCCTCGAGCGGCTAACTCTCGAACTTCAATCGGAAGGTCTCGTTGCCGTCCTGATCAACATCAACGAGCATTTCGACCACGTGCATGCGCTTCTCAACGCCGATCAGCGCCAGCTGGATGCCGTGATCATGTGCGGCACCGCTTTCAGAACCGAAATGCTGCAGGATATCAGGCTGGACGGAGCGGCCCCGATGTTCGTTCTGGCACGCGACAGCCAGATCCCCGGCGTGCCTGCGATCAACTGCGACACCACCCTGGCCATCAAGGACCTGTGCAGGCATCTGTATGGAAAAGGATACCGACGCCCGGGCTTCATGGCCGGACCAAAGACTTTGTCGACCGCGCTTGGCCGGCATCGGGGCTTCAAGGCATTCTGGAAGGCTCACGGCATCGCCGAGATGCCGGAACTGGTGGCGCACCATTATAGCGCGGCCTCGGGCGCGGAGGCTGTGCGGCGCTATCTGAACGAGGTATCGCCCGCTGATCGCGTCGACGTCCTGCTGTGCGAAAACGATGTCCTGGCCTTCGGGGCGATGGACGTCATCCGCGGCGAGTTCGGCTTGAAGGTGCCGGCAGACATCGCCGTGGCGGGCTTCGATAACACGCTGTTCGCTGCCGCGCCGGCCTATGATCTAACGACATACGAACAACCCGTCGAGGCAATGGTGAAGGCAACCGTTGCCATGATCTTGGGCCGCGAGCCCAAGAAGACGGTGATCATTCCCGGACGACTGGTCGTGCGCGGATCCGCGTGACGCCAGGTAGGTGCCGGTAGGCATCTGTTCCGTGCGAAGGAGGCGTTCTGACCGCCGCGAAGTCGCCTATTGGTGTTCGGACGCTCGCGCGACGACGAACAACGATGTTCCAACTGAAAGTCGACATTGGCTCCTGACCCAACAGCTATAGACCGGCGCGCTGTAGCTCGAACCGGACCTTGGCTTCGGAAACGGCTGGAACGCTCTGCTGGTTGAGGCGACTTCAGGCCCTGGCAAGATTCAGGATTTGCAGGAAGCCGCGCCGCAGTCTCAAGCGCTACCCGCGAGGCTATCATTGAGAGGTCGGTAACACGTCCCGATCGCGGAAAGCCGTTTGGGGCGCTCTCAATTTTGGTGCGGTCGCCCGCAGACGCAACTGCTTTGACGATATAGGCGCTCCTCGTGAGTGACCAGTCAAACTCCCTCGCTGCCTCAGAACCGGGTAAGGCGCTCTGCGGGTTGTGGCGACTTCAAACCCTGGCATGAGCACTCCGGATCAGCCGGTAATCTTGCGGCAGTTTCCAGCGCAACTCGCGATGCTGTCATAGAGAGGCTTGGCAACACGTCGTCCTGAAGCAATTCCTGGCGATTGCGGTCCATATAATCGTTGAAGCCCGCCGTCACGAACGCACAAGGCACGAAACAGGCGCCGATCTCGCGCGACAAGGTCGCTTCGGGGGCGATCGAATGGTTGAGCACGTCGGCTCCCATGCTTCGAAACGCCAGGGCTTCGGCCGGAGTTGTTAGCCGCGGCCCGTAACAGTGGGCAGCGACCAGCTGCTGCTCGATGCCATGAACGCGGCATTGGGACGGCCAATGACGGCGGGCGGTTTCGACCAGAGCGGCCGCGCATATTGGGCATACGATCTGCTTGCCCGAGCAGTCGAAGCTCTGGCGGCCAGGGAGCAGTGAAAACGGCGTCTGCGTCAGTTCGATGATGTCGGCGGGCACCACCATGTCGCCGGGCTTGATCGCCTTGTTGACGGCGCCAATGGTCGAGCAGGCCAGGATTTGCCTTACACCCGCGCTCATCAACACCCAGAACGCGCGGCGATGGCAGGAATGGTCGATATGGTCGCGAGGGTTGCCGTGCGAATACATACATAGCGCCTGTTTCGTTTTGCCTTCGGCGGTAATCGAGGCATCGAACTCGATGAGCTTCCAGTGGTCGGTGCGGCCAAAGGGTGTCTCAAAGCTCATATCGCGCTGTAAGGTGCGCACGCCGTCGACTTCGACATCCTCCGGAAAGGCCAGTCCCCAGTTTGCCGAGCCGGTGATGATCGCCAGCCCCACCTTGGGTATGTCTGTCGAATGATCGGCTGCGATAGGATTGATTGGCATGTTTTCGGTCTCAGTCAGGATTTTTGGCGAAGGGTAACGATCAGGATGACGGCCACGACAATGGCGGTCCACAATGTCGAGATCGCCGCGATGGTCGGATCGATCTGGTCGCGCAGCGACAGGAACATGAGTTTCGGCAGCGTGCTGTTTCGACCACTCGCGACGAAGATCGAGATGACAGACTCATCGAGCGAGGTCAGGAAGGCCATCAATGTCGCCGACAACAGGCTGATTTGAAGTTGCGGAACGATGATGCCGCCAATGGATCTGGTCCAGTCGGCGCCCAGGCTGCGCGCCGCCTGAACCTGGTTCCAGTCGAAGCGGGCAAGAGCGGGCGCCAACACAATGCAGGCGACCGGGATGGCCAGCACCACATGCCCGACCAGCACGCCGAACAGCGTTCCGACCAGGCCTTGCGCCGCCAGCACGAAGAAGAGGCCGATCGCAAGCAGGATTCCGGGCACGATGGAGGGGGTGAGCAGCACGCCTTGAATGGTCGCGGCGGCCCTGCCGCCGAGCCTGTTCATCGAGATGCAGGCCAGTAGCGCCAGCGGCACCGCAACCGCCGCCGTCAAGGTCCCAAGAATCAGGCTCGTCCTCAGCGCGGCCATCCATGTGGCTGAGCCGAAGAAGTTCTCATACCAGCGCAACGAATAGGCGCGCGGCGGAAACTCGAGAAGGTCGGACGCCGAAAAGGAGAGCGGCACGACGACAAGCGTCGGCAGTATCAAGAACGCCATGACAAGCGCGGAAAAACCCCATAGAAGGACGCGAGCGAGCCTGTTGTCCAGATAGGCCTCAAGCATGGGCCGCGCCCATCTTGTTGTGTGCCATCAGCCGTCTTGCCGCCAGGAGCATCACAGCGATCAGCGCCATGAGCACGAGGAGCAGAATGCCCAGGACGCTCGCCGAGCCCCAATCCTGGAAGGTCGACAGCGTGCGCTCGATCCGGATGGAGAGCGGATTCACCTTGCCTCCGCCAAGCACCGCTGGCGTGATGAAGAAACCGATCGTGTAGATGAAAACAATGATCGAACCCGAGAAGATGCCGCCGGCCGAAAGCGGCAGAATGACCGTGCGGATCACTTGCCCGAGCGTAGCGCCCATGCTGGCAGCGGCGCGAATGAGGTTTGTGTCGATATCGCGCATCGCGGCGTAAACGGGCAGCAGAAACAGCGGCAGCATGTAGTGAACCATGCCGATGAGCGTGCCGGTGAAATTGTAGACCAGCGGCAGTGGCTCCGCGGTCAGCCCTGACCCCGTCAAAGCCGCGTTGATCAAGCCATCGCGCCGCAACAGCACGAGCCAGCCATAGGTGCGCACAAGAATAGAGGTCCACAAAGGCAGCATGACGAAGGCCATCAGCACGTTGGCCACCCTTGGCCTGGCGCTGGCCAGCGCGAGCGCCAGGGGAGTGCCGAGAAGGATGCAGGCCGCCAGCGTGCCCAGCGACAGTTCAAGGGTTGTGACAAGCGCCGCCCACGTCAGCCCACTCGACAGGACCTTCTCGTAGTTGCCGACGGTGTATTCCCCAGCCGTAGTCAGGAAGGATTGCCGGATGATCCAAAGGAGCGGCAGTATCGCCGCCAGTCCAACGATGAAAAGCGCCGGAAGCGACAGCGAAAGGAAGAACCGCCGCTCGCGTCGGCCGTCCGCGGCAAGAACGGGATCGGCGGCGATGGTCACGCAATCGCTCCCGGAAGCGCGTGAACTTTCTCCGCTGGCGCATAGGCGGTCACCCGCTGACCGGCCGCAAGCTCGGCGCAGCCGCCAGCCAGTGCCGCAGGAATACACACAAGGATTTCCTGCCCACCGCCAAGCGCGAGCGTCAATAGCCAGTTGTCGCCGCGAAATGCCTTGGCGCGCAGCGTCCCCTCGAGCGCCACTCCGTCCCGGCCGACCAGACTCGCATCGAGATGCAGGCTTTCCGCACGGATCATCAGGGTCTCGCGCTGCGCTTCGGCACCGTCGATCCTGCGCGCCAGGCCCGGCGCCACGATGTTGGCCTCGCCCATGAACTCCGCGACGAAGCGGGTCGATGGACAATCATAGATTCGCTGCGGCGCATCGATCTGCTGGATGCGGCCGGAATTCATCACCGCGATCCGGTCGGACATGGTCAATGCCTCGCGCTGGTCATGGGTCACATAGATGGTGGTGATCCCCAGATCGTCGTGCAGGCGCCGGATCTCGTATTGCATGGTCTCGCGCAGATTCTTGTCGAGCGCCGACAACGGCTCATCCATCAGCATCACGCGAGGTTCGAAGACGATCGCCCGCGCCAATGCCACCCGCTGCCGCTGGCCGCCGGACAGGGCGGCGACGCTGCGCTCCGACAGACCTTCCAGTTTCACGCGAGCCAAGGTGTCAAGCGCCCGCTGACGCGCCTCCGCCTTCGGTATCCTGCGCAGCGCCAGCGGATACTCGACGTTGGCGAGGACGTTCATGTGGGGAAACAGGGCGTAGTTCTGGAATACTATGCCGATCTCCCGCTTGTTGGGGGCCAGGCGGGTGATGTTGCGATCACCCAACAGGAGCTTTCCGGCATCGGGCCGGACAAAACCGGCCAGAGCCATGAGCAACGTGGTCTTGCCCGATCCGGACGGGCCCAGCAGCGTGAGGAACTCGCCGGCCCTAATATCGAGCGAAACATCGTCCAGCGCGACGTAAGACCCATAGGCCTTACGCACGCTGTCGATGGTGATCGGAAGCGATTTCATCATGCGCTCCGGCCCTGCAGTTGATGCATTGGAGCGTCAGCGGCTGATCATTTCATCGAAGGCCTTTTGTGCGGCTTCGCCGTTCTTGACCCACCAGTCGGCGTTCGAGAACACTGAAGTGCCGGCATTTTCGGGCGCCGTCGCCAGGGTCCTCAAGCGGTCCTTTGGGATAAGGCCCCCTTCATATGCGGCAGGGTTGACCGGACCATAGGCGATGAAGTCGGTGAGCTTTGCCACGCGCGCGGGCTGCGTCATCGCTGCAATGAGCTTCATGGCCGCATCCTTGTTCTGGGCTCCCTTCGGCACACCAAGGCAGTCCGTGCCGATTACGGAACCCTTGAACGTGTAGTCGACGGCGCCGCCATCTGCCTTGACCGTCTGGGCCCGTCCATTCCAGGTAACGACCAGATCCGCTTCGCCGTCTTTCAGCAACTGCGCCGACTGAGCTCCCGAGGTCCACCATACCGAGACGCTTGGCTTGATCGCCTCAAGCCGCTTGATGGCGCGCTGCAGGCCTTCCGGCGTGCTGAGCACAGGATAGACGTCCGCCGGCGCCACGCCGTCGGAGAGCAGTGCGATCTCGATCAAGTCCTGCGCATTGGCGCGCAGAGCGCGACGGTTCGGGAACTTGGCGACATCCCAGAACTCCGCCCAGGTCTTCGGCGGGTTCTCGCCAAAGGTCTTGGTATTCCAAGACATGACGGTGCCGTAGGAGTCGAACGGATAGCAATAGTCCGACTTTGCGCCGGCCGGCACGGACTTGGGATCGATGATCTTGTAGTCAAGCGGCTCCAGCAGCGACTGTGCAGCCGCCTGCGCGCCTTCCGGTGAACCGAGATGGATGATGTCGGTGGTGACCGCACCCGAGGTGACCTGCATCTTCAACGCGGCAAGGCCGTCGCTCTGCGTCTCCTCGCGGACATCATAGCTAAGCTCTTTGGCGGCGGGTTCCCACATGGCTTCCTTCATGGCCTTGCCGTAGTCGCCGCCGGCGGTGGTGATGGTGACCGTTTGAGCATAGGCGGGCAAGGCAGCCGAGACTGCGATCAAGGCAAGGGAAATGCGTGGTAGCCAGGACATGGGTTCTCCTCCTCCAGGATTCATCAAAATGTCGCTTAGGTGGGGTTTTTATTAATCGTAACGTTACGATTGCAGTGAAATGCAATGGAGTCAAGCGGCTTTCAAATGGACCATTCGGTTGTGGTGGCGTTGGATTTGACCGTCAGGTCGAATCCGGTAACGTTACGAAGCTCGGCAAAATCAGCCGACGCTTCCGCAAATCAAGTCGGGCGACATGGCCAATCTAAAACAGATAGCGGCGGAACTTTCTCTTTCGGTAACCACCGTATCGCGCGCTCTGAAGGACGGGCCGGAAGTGCATCCCTTGACCGTGGCGCGGGTCAAGGAGGTGGCCAAGCGCGTCGGCTACGTGCCGGATCATCACGGTCGCGCGCTCAAAACCGGACGGACCATGACACTGACGGCAGTGCTGCCGATGGAGACGAGCGATTACTTGTCCGATCTGGCCAAGCTTCCCCTGATCGAGGGCATGACGCTGGCGGCGCGGCAAACGGGCTATAGCCTGTCCATATATTCCACCACACCAGACGACGATCCGGTCGAAAGCATGCGGCGCCTGCTCCAGGCGCACAGCGCGGACGGACTGGTCATCACGCGCATGGTCTCGGGCGATCCGCGCGTCAAGCTGCTGCTCGACCGGGGCATGCCGTTCGTCACCTTCGGCAGAACCGATCTGGACATCGCCTATCCCTATGTCGATATCGACAATGAGCAGATCGCCTACGAGGCGACCCGACGGCTGATGGCCAAGGGCTGCCGACGTATTGCGCTGCAACTTCTCGTGCCGAAAGACCAGGCGAGCGCCACGCGTCTGGCAGGCTATCAAAGAGCGATTGCCGAGGCCGGCATTGCGGTCGACCAATCGCTGATCGGCCACGGCACATTCACGATAGAATCGAGCGCAGCCTGGTTCGATCGCCTGCTGGCGTCGTCAGATCCGCCGACTGGCCTGGCATGCGCCAATGAACTGGGCCTTCTTGGAGCGTTGCACGCACTCGGCCGGCGGGGCCTTGAGCCGGGCCGCGACGTCCACATCGTCGCCCGCGACAACACACGTCTGGCGCGCTTCCTGCCGGCGAAGATCGGCGTTCATTCAGTCGACATGGCCGCGGTTGGGCGGACACTTGTCGAAGTGCTGGAGAGGCGGATCACTAATCCGGCGGGACCGGTGGAGACAATCTTGTTCAAAGGTGAATTCGACCCTGGTGAACAGGCGGGATGCACGAACAATTTGGCCGTTGATTGAAACCGCCGCCATGTATTCGAAGTATCTCAGTTCCGTGAATCGTCACCGATTGCCTCTCGATTGACGCGGTGGAGTTTTCCCCACAATCATAGCCACGGAACTTCGCCACCCGGCTGCGAGCGACCGTATGATGAAGACCATGGGAGCGAAAAATCCAAAGAGCTCCCCGCGTCTCTACCTGCGTCTGATAGCGCCCAACCAAGGTGCTCATGGCCGCCGGATACGCAACGCTGCGGACCTCATCGGATGCGCACGCCATTACCGCAACCGCGGTCGCGGGAAATGTCTGCTTCCGAGCAGCAGCAAAACTGGCCTCTACGTCGAGGATAGGCGCGAAGCCGTCGTTCAACAGGCGCAGCGAGAACGACGGCCATAAATAAATAACAGTTCGGCGAAAGCCCCCTTCCAAGTCAGGATAACGCAGCTGCAATGACCATTGCGACACGGTTGCTGTTTTCGCACTAGAGCGGGATGAGATTTATAAGAGTCGTGAGATTCCCAAATCATCGCAGTTCTGATTCAACATGCATGCTGGGAGGAGGCCAGCATGGATGGCAGCCTATTCGATGGACCTTCGCGAGCGGGTTGTAGCCGCGGTCAAGACGGAAGGGCTCTCGCGACGCGCGGCGGCGGCTCGATTTGGCGTCAGCTACAGCGCGGCCATCGCGTGGCTTAAGCGCGTCGAAGAGACTGGCAGTGCTGCGCCTCGCCAGGTCGGCGGCTACAAACCGAAGAAGCTCTCGGGAGCGTGGCGCGACTGGCTGATCGAACGCTGTCACGACAGGGACTTCACCTTGCGCGGGCTTGTGGCCGAACTTGGCGAGCGTGGCCTGAGGGTCGACTACCGTTCGGTGTGGGAGTTCGTGCATGCCGAGAAGCTCAGTCACAAAAAAAGACGCTGATCGCCGTCGAACAGGATCGTCCCGATATCGCGCGACGGCGCATGCAGTGGACGAAGTATCGGGACCGGATTGATCCGACGCGACTGGTCTTCATCGACGAGACCTGGACCAAGACCAACATGTCGCCGCTAAGGGGCTGGGCGCCGGTTGGACAGCGCATCAAGGCCAAAGTGCCGCATGGCCACTGGAAGACCATGACCTTCCTGGCCGCGCTGCGCCACGATCGCGTCGAGGCGCCCTGGCTGATCGACGGACCTATCAACGGCGAGAGATTTCTTCTCTATGTCGAGAAGGTTCTCGCTCCGACCCTCCAGCCGGGCGACATCGTCATCATGGACAATCTCGGCTCGCACAAAGGCAAGGCGGTGCGCCGCGCCATACGCGCCGCCGGCGCCAGGCTCTTCTTCCTGCCGAAATACTCGCCCGATCTTAATCCGATCGAACAGCTCTTTTCAAAACTCAAGCACTGGCTGAGAAAGGCAGCAAGCCGCACCGTCCAAACCGTTTGCGACGCGATCGGCCAAATTCTCAACCGCATCACACCGACAGAATGCTCACACTACTTCGAAAACTCCGGATATGACCGAAACTAATCTCATCCCGCTCTAGCTTATTTGCATCCGCAACCTATCGATGTGGCGGGCCAAACCATCCCGATCGCAGGCCGTTACCGCCTTTTGCCGCCCCTATCGTCCAGTGGTCTTTTCAGCCTTGAAACAACTGGGCTATGAATGGCTGTGCGCAACCCGATTGACGAACAGGAGCAAGGGTAAAAGATAGAGACAGGCGTAGATTGTCCCCGCGCATGGATCATGTTCATGCCGGAATAATCGAACTGAGTCCTGCGCAGAACAAACTGAATTGGCCCACTTCAGAACGAAGTTGGCCATAACTAATTGGTATTGAAAGATTTTGGCCCGGAGGACGTGTCTGGAACATTGATTTTATTGATTTTTTCGTGGGTTCGAGTCTTCAGGATTCCCGCATTGTTCCGTATCATCCCGCGACCGGCTGGCGCGAGGGCCGCGACCAAAGGCCAATTTCTTCCTGAAGGGTTCGATTGCCAGGAGCAGTTGGGTCTTTGACAGCGAAAACAGGTGAACCAGCCCGGCGTCGCAGAACAGATTGACGGTGATCGCCATGTCGACACGCCAGCCATGCGCGCCGCCGTCACTCGTTTTTTCAACCTTACCTGTTGCCGGGTTAGATTGTGGGCACGCGCAGGCCTGCCGTATCGAACAGATGCATCCGCTCTGGATTGAGCCGCAGGCTGATCTGCTTGCCGCCGGCGCCGATGCCCTGCTGGTTAAGCACCGCGACCATCTTCTCATCGCCGGCGATGGTGGCGTGAACGACCGTCTCGGGACCTAGAGCCTCGACCAGCGTGACACGCGCCTCGACGCTGCCGGGACCGCCTGCCGAAAGATCGACGTCGTGCGGGCGGATACCGAGCGTAGCTTCGTCTCCCGGCTTCAGGGCGGCGCCATTGGCAGCGATCACGGCGCTCAGTCCGCCCGGGCCTTGCACCGCGACTTCATTCACGGCGACGGAAAGCACCTTCACGGGCAAGAGGTTCATACGCGGCGCGCCGATGAAGCCGGCGACGAACAGGTTTGCCGGCGCATTGTAGAGATCGAGCGGCCGGCCGATCTGCTCGATCCGCCCCGAGCGCATCACCACGATGCGGTCGGCCAGCGTCATCGCCTCGACCTGGTCATGGGTGACATAGATCATCGTGGTTGCCAGTCGCTTGTGCAGGGCGGCCAGCTCAGCGCGTGTCGAGATGCGCAGTTCGGCGTCGAGATTGGACAGCGGTTCATCGAGCAGGAAGGCGGTCGGATTGCGAACCACCGCACGGCCGATCGCCACACGCTGCTTCTGCCCGCCGGAAAGCTGCCCGGGCCGGCGGTCGAGATAGGGCGCAATCTCCAGCATGCGCGCCGCTTCCGCGATGCGCGCATCGATCTCGGCCTTCGCCATGCGGATGTTTTCGAGCCCGAAGGCGAGATTCTGGCGCACGCTCATATGCGGGTAGAGCGCGTAAGACTGGAACACCATGGCCAGACCGCGCTGCGCGGCCGAAACGTCGGTGGCATCGACGCCGTCGATCTCGATCCTGCCGCCGGTCGGACGATCGAGCCCGGCGATCAGCCGCAACAGCGTGGACTTGCCGCAGCCCGACGGGCCGACAAGCACCAGCATCTCGCCGTCGGCGACGTCGAGATTGATGTCGTGCAGGATCTTCATCTTGCCGTAAGCGCGATCGATGCTGGTAAGCGTTATCCGTCCCATGGCGCCCTCATTTCAGCCCGGTGCCGGCAATGCCGGAGGTGATGTAACGCTGCAGGAAGACGAAGACGAGAACCACAGGGATCATCGTCACCACTGTCATCGCCAGTATAAAGTGCCACTGCACGTTGAGCTGGCCGGCATAGGTATTGAGCCCGACCTGGAGCGTGTAGAGCTCCTTGCGCGACAGCACCACCAGCGGCCAAAGGAAGTCGTTCCAGCGCCAGACGACAGAGAAGATCGCGAGCACCGCGAGCGCCGGTGCGGCAAGCGGCAGCACGATACGCCAGTAGATCTGCCATTCGGACGCATTGTCCATACGCGCCGCGTCGAGCAACTCGTCCGGGATGGTCAGCATGTATTGGCGAAGCAGGAACACGCCGGTCGGCGTCGCCACGGTCGGCAGGATCACGCCCCACAGCGAATCGAGCAGGCCGACGGCGCTGACCACCGAATAGAGCGGCACAAGGATGACCGACAGCGGCACCATCAGCGTGCCGACGATCACCAGCATGGTGAGATCTCGGCCGCGGAACCTGTATTTCGACAGGGCAAACGCCGCCATCGAATTGGTGAGCAACGTGATCAGCGTCGCCATCGCGGTGACGAAAACCGAATTGCGCAAATAACGGAGGAAATCGAAATGGACGAAGGGCTCGGTGTAGTTTTCTGTCGCGAAGCCGATTTCGCGCACAGGTTCCCGGTTGGCGATGTTGACCTTGATGATGTCCTTCGGCGCCTGCGGATCCACCATCTGCGCCACGATGCCGAGGCGGCGTATCTCGGCCAGCACCTTGGTCGAACGGTCCGGCAGCTTCACTTTGTAGAGCGTGAGCGGCTTGTCGTAACCTTCGACGCTGACCTGCTGGCTGACATAGGGCAGGATGGTCAGCGGGAACTCGGCAAGCTGCGCCGGCGTCTTGAACGACGAGCCGACCAGCCAGATGGCCGGGCCGAACATGATGACGAGACCGCCGGTGAGCCACAGCCAGCTCACGACATCCGTCCAATGCCAGCCACGGCCGCCGCGCCGGCGGGTCAGGAATGTCATGACGCCGCTCATTGGCGCACCCCTTTGCGTTCGCCCCGGCGTCCGACCTGCAGCTGAAGCAGGGTCAACACGACCAGCACCAGCCCCATCAGCATGGACGCCGCCGAGGCCAGTCCCGGATTGCGCAGCAGCGAGGCGAAGCCGATCTCATAGATGTACTGCGTGAGATAGAGGGTGGAGGTTCCTGGTCCGCCTCCCGTCAGCACATAGACTTCGTCGAAGATCTGCACGGCGCGGATCAGCGCCAGCACGATGACGACGAGCAGGTTCGGCATCAAGAGCGGCAGCGTGATGCGCCAGAACACCCGCGCCGGCTTGGTGCCGTCCATCTCGGCCGCCTCGTAAAGATCGCGCGGGATCGCCTGCAGCCCGGCAAGCAGGATCAGCGTGTAGAAGCCCATATGGGCCCAGACCGAAACGCTGACGGCTGCGGTGAAGGCCCAGAAACGGTCGGTCAGCCAGTTGTAGGGCTCGCCTCCGAAGTCATGGACGATCAAGTTGAGCAGTCCCTGGCGTTGCAGGATCCAGCGCCAGATCAGGCCTGTGACGACCGGCGACAGCAGCACCGGAAAGAAGAACACCGCGCGCCAGAACGAGCGCCCCGCGATCTCGCGGTTGAGGATCAGCGCCGTGACAACAGACACGACCGTCATCAGTGCCACCTGCACGACGACGAACAGGCCGGTATTGTGCACGGCTTTCCAGAATAGATCCTCGCGGCACGTGGCGGTATCCAGATAATTGCTGCAATCGAGCAGGCGCTGATATTGCTCAAGTCCGACATAGCTGCGGTCCTGCAGGAAGTAGGCAGTGCCTGACGTGGCCGAATAGAAGAAGTTGATGACCAGCGGCACCAGCACGAAGATGCCGAAGATCGCCATGTTCGGGGCAAGGAAGAAGGCGGCCATGCCGCCGGTACCCGTCGCGCGCTGCCAAGATTTGAGCGGCACGTTGACGGCAGATGCAAGCCAGACGACCGGCGCCGCAAGCGCGGCGCCAGCCCATGCCTTGAGGGTCGCGGAGGCGCTCATTTGCCCTCGGCGACCTTGTCGGCGATGTCCTGGTCGATCTTGCCCCAGGCCTCGTCGAGGGTGAGTTCGCCGGCCATCACCTGGCTGACGCGGGTCACCAGAGCGGCATAGTAGGCGTTGGCCCATTTCCACGCCGGCAGCGCGTCGGCCGCAGGCAAGGTCTCACCCGCCGCCTTTACGAACCTATCGAGCGCCGGGCCGACATTCTTGTCTGCCGAACCCCACTTGAGCCCGCCTTTCGCGACCACGCCCTTGTGCGCCGGCAGGAACAGCGTGCGTTCGCTGAACTCCTTCACGATGGCTTCGCTGGCCAGGTAGTCCATGACCTTGGCGACATCCTTGGGGTTCTTGGTATATTTGATGGCGACAAGTGCCGCGCCGCCTTTCACGCCCGAGCAGCCGACCGTGCCGCAGGGCGAACCGGTTGCCACCCAGTCGAAACTGTCGCCGATCTTGGTCGACAGATTGGCGACCTGCCAGCTGCCCGAATAATAGAACGGGATCTGCGCGTTGATGAAATCGTCGGTCGCCGCGCGGTAGGTCGATCCCGCCGCCGACACCCAGGTATCCTTCAGCATCAGGCCCTTGGCGGTCCAGTCGACGAGCTTGGTGATGAACGCCTTGGTGCCGTCGTCCACTTTCGCCGGCTTGCCGTCGGCTCCGATATAATTGGCGCCGTAGGAGACATTGGCGCCCGAAATGCGATGGCCGGAGCGGTCGATCGCAAACGCCGCCGGTAGCTGCTGGCTCTTCGCCACCTCGGCGGCGGCATTGATCCAGTCGTCCCACGTCGCCTTGTCGCCGGGCAGCGCCACGCCGGCCTGTTCGAACAGCGTCTTGTTGGCGAAGCCGCCGGTCAAGGTGAGCTGCGTCATGAAGCCGGTGATGGCCTTCGAGCCGTCGGGGCGCATCCAGTCCAGCGTATCGCCGAAATTATCGTCCCAGTATTTCGGGTCGGCAACCAGCGGCCTGAGATCGAGCCAGTGCTGGGCAAGCTCCTTGATGTTGGTGACGCGGGCGATGTCCGGGCCCTGGCCGGCTTCGAGCTGGATCGGCAGCTGCTCCTGGATCACCTTGTAGGCGACATTGTCCAGCGTGACGTGAATGTCGGGATTGTCCTTCATGAAGCGGTTCAGAAGGTCCTGGATGACGTCGCCTTCGACGCCGTCCGAATACCACATGATGCGCACATCGCCGGCAAACGCGCTGGTCGATGCGAGCAGGCTGACCGATATCGCGGCCAGCAAGGTGCGGGTCTTGATCATGCTACGTCTCCTCCTTTGTCGGGGTTCAGCCCCTATCAATTCAAGCCGCCCCGCCCTCTCCTCATGAGGGCACGGCCTGATCCTCCCTATTCCCTGCGTTTCATGCGTGTCGCCTCGCCGCGCACGGTCCAACTGGCCGGATCGAGTGTCCGTCCCTCGGCCACTATCGTTGCGTCGGCGAGGAAACGCACAGTGCCATATTCCGGATCCTCGACGGTGAGTTGGCCATCGGCACTCGAATGCAACGACAGGCCGGCGAAGGCATCGCTCCAGCTTTCGAGCGTCGGGAGATTGGTGTTCCGGTCGCCGAGACGGACGATCCACGTCGCCTTGCGCCCGGCCGCACGCAATTCATTGCCGGCGGTCGGGCCGCTGGTAACCTGGGACAGCGGCACATCCGTCATGAGCATCGCGAAAGCGTCGCCGGCCTGCGCCAGCGCCGACTGACCGTCGATGCGGACCGTGTCGAAGACACCGGCCGGAAACCAGGCATGCGTGAAATCAGGCTGTTCGTCCGAACAGGAGAAGCTGACGACGGCGAGGTCGCGGTATTGGTGGACCCTGGGCAAGGTGCCGGAGCCGCCCCAGTAGGACGGCCTGCCATAGCCGGACTGCAAGACTTCGCCCGGATGGTTGATCCAGATTTGCGCATCCGCGTTCCCGCCCAGCCGGGCGTGAAGGACCGTTTCTTGGTATCCCCACTGGTTCCAGCGATAGCCGGAGGCGCTGCCCATGGCATGGCCGCGCGTCTTGTGGTGATAGAGCCGCGCGAAGCGGTCCTGTCCTTGCGCGAAACTCCACTCCCACGCCGTATCGTCAGCGACCGAGGCAATGGGTGCAAGCTCGGCGGGAATGCTCAGGCCGTGGTCGCGCAGGCACAACGCAAGCTGCGGCAGCGCATGGAAGCGCATGCCGTAATTGCCCTTGCCCCAGACCATGCGGCAGATGCCCGACAACTCCAGCGAGCGCGCGGCGCGCAGCGTGTGCTCGTAGGAGCGGCCCTGAGCACCGGTCAGCATGCCGTGATGGGCCGAGCGGGCGACGATCTCCAGTAGGCGGATGACAGCTTTTCCGGCACGATCGGCGATGTCCTTGTCCGGCGCCAGCGCGTAAAGCGCACACAGGCCCTTGAGGTCGATTGGAAAGTAGGGCGCCGAATTGAACTCGGCCATTTCCCACGCCTCGAAATGGTCGAGCCAGGCCCGCACCCGGGCCGCGCCCACCGCCGACTGCTCGCGGCCAGAGCGGCCCGAGCGCGCGAAGCGCGCTTGCGGCAACAGCCCGCCGGCGAGATAGGCCGCGGTGTGGAAGAGCAGCGCGTGGTTCTCGGAAAAGTACCACTGCACGTCGTTGCCGGGCTCGTCCATCCAGTAGCGATAGCCGAGGATCGCCTTGTCGACGCGCCCGCGCAGGCCGGCGTCCAGCCGATCGCCATAGGCCCTGCGGCACCACAGCAGCGGCACCAGGATGAAGTCGGCGCAGTCGTGACAGTCCTCGATCGCCGGCAGCACGCCGGAGATCATGGCGTCGGTCTCGGTACCCTCCTGCCCTTTCGCCAGCCGCGCCAGCGCGCGCACCGTGTCGGCCTCGGCATGACCGGCGACTTCGCTCAGCGCCTCGTCGATGCGCGCGGCAAGCGTTTCCGGCGCGCCGCCCTGTCGCCGCGCGTGGCAGATCTCGACGCCGAAGACGCGCGATGCGGCATGGCCACCAATCGTCAGCGTCACCTTGAAATGACGAAAATCGGCGGGCAGTTGCTCGGTGTCGGCGATCGGCAGCCGCGTTTGGCCGGCGGACAATTCGAAGGCAAAGCGCACCGGCGCCTCGATCGACATGAAATCGCCCTCGATCTCGACCGCGACCTGGGCATCGCGCGGCAGCGCCACGCCGGTGACCAGCGCCACCTCGCCGCCATCATAGGCAGGACGCTCGAAACGCATGTCGTCGAGCGCCGCCTCCATCGCATCGGCGACCGCGCCCTCGACCTCGATCGGCAAGGCGACCGCAGCGGCCGGGCCCGACAGATAGTCGAGCTGGAAATAGTAGCGGGCGTCACGCTCGGCGAGATCGTCGAACCAGATGCGGATATCGTTGCGGCCGGCGCTGAGCGCGACCCGGAAGTCCTCGGCGCTTTCCAGGTTGCGGCCGTAGGGCGCCATCCAGCCGGCTTCCCCACCGTTGACGAAGAGTACGGCGCCGCCGCATGTGCGCAGCCGCAGCAGCGCCTCGCCGGCCGAGGCAGCGTCGATGATCGTCTCGGCCCAGGTTCCAAGCACCGTCGGCCGGAACCAGAAGCCGGACAGGTCGACACGCGGCGAAGCGAAAGGCAGCCAGATGCGCCCGGCGCTGAATTCGGCGCCGACCTGAGGCCGCTTGCCGCGGCGTTCGGCTGCGAACTGCGTGCGGCACGGATATTCATGCGGAATGAAATTCTTGTGCTTGGTCAGGAAGAAGAAGGGATCCATCTCCCCCTTCATCGGTTGGTCGGCCACATCGTAGCGCTGCTCGGCGATAGGCCCGAGCCGCCAATGAACGACCGGCTGTCCCGCCGCGAGCGGCCGGCGCAGCGTAAAATCGGTCTGAACGGTCTTTGCCGCCACGCTCATCGCAAATCCTTCACAGCAACCGGGTCGACATCGGTGTAGGCCTGGTTCTCGCCGGTCATTCCCCAGACGAAAGCGTAGGGGCCGGTGCCGGCACCCATATGGATCGACCAGGCCGGCGACAGGACGACGTCGCCGTCGGCGACCATCAAATGGCGTGTCTTGTCGGGCCGGCCCATCAGATGAACGACCCGGTCGGCCGCGGCGAGATCGAAATAGCAATAGGCCTCCATGCGCCGTTCGTGCAGATGCGGCGGCATGGTATTCCAGATGCTGCCCGGCGCCAGGTCGGTGATGCCCATGAGCAGGAGACAGGATGGGGCGACCTCGGGGTGGATATACATGTGCAGCGTGCGCTTGTTGGCGCGCGCCTCCTCGCCCAGCACCAATGGCTTGGCTTCGCCCTTGGCGATCAGGCGATGCGGGATGTCGGCGCCGGCCGGCACCGAATTCATGTAGAAATGTGCCGGCCTTGCCGCATCGTCGCTCTCCAGCATCACCTCGCGGGCGCCGCGCCCGACATAGACGACATCGCGGTTGGCCAAGGCAAAGCGGGCGCCATCGACAGTGACGGTGCCGTTGCCGCCGAGATTGGCGATGCCCATCTCGCGCGCGGTGAAGAACAACTCGGTGCCGACATCCGCGCCGTTGCCGAACAGCAGCGGATTGGCCAGCGGCACCGCGCCGCCGACGATCATGCGGTCGATGTGGGTGTAGGCGAATTCGATCGCACCCGGCCGGAACAGGCCGTCGACCAGGAATTCGGCCCTCAGCCGCTCCGTATCCATGCCGGCAATGTCCGCCGGCGATGCGCCAAACAGCGTCCGCATCATGCCGCCTCCACCTCCGCCTTGATGTGCCGCGCCCCTTCGGTCAGGCACAGGATGGCCAGCGCCTGTCCATAGCCGGTCGGGTGGATCGGTATGTCGCGGTAGAACTGCAAATCATGGCCCATTCGTGTGCCATAGGAGACGTTGGCCACCACACCCTGCTTGTCGATGTTCGCCACCACCGCCTCCAGGGCGCGGAGCCCGGCGGCCCGGCATTCCGGCGGGCCGATCCCCAGCCGTGCGGCCTTCATCAGCCCATAGCCGAATCCGGCCGTGGCCGAGATCTCCTCGTAGGAGGTCGGGTCGTCGAGCAAGGTATGCCATGCGCCCGAGCCCGACTGAACCTTGAGCAACGCTTTGATCTGCGTCTCGAGCACGCCGAGCAGGTAGGCCTTCACCGAAGGCGTGATGTCGGCAAATTCGATCACGTCGAGGATGCCGACGGTGATCCAGGCATTGCCCCTGCCCCAAAGGGCGCCGGCGAAATTATGCCGGCCCGCGAAGGTCCAGCCGTGGAACCACAGTCCCGAGGCCGGATCGGCGAGATAGCGGGCGTGGACGAGGAACTGCCGTTCCGCCTCCTCGACGAAGTGGCGCTGGCCGGCGGCCTGGCCGTAGGATGCGAGAAACAGCGCCACCATGAACAGCGTGTCGTCCCACAATTCATCGTCGTTGACCCGGTCCGAAACATTGTGCTGGAAGCCGCCCTCGGGCGTCCGCGGCATGGCGGTGATCACCCGCTCGGCCCATTCGCGCAACACCGGCTCGAAGCGCGGCTGGCGCTGTCGGCGCCAAAGCTCGCTCAACGCCAGCAGCGGTGCCGTGGTGTTGACGTTCATCGCTGGCAGCCCGGCGGCGATGCGCCGGTCGTACCAGGCTTCCAGCGTCTGCAGCAGGCTGTCGTCGCCGGTCTGCGCCCAAAGCCGGACAAGACCATAGAGCCCGACGCCCTGCGGCCATTCCCAGCTCTCGAAGCTGACATAGTCGCCCGGCGTCCCGTCGAGATTGGGTTCATCGAACCGCCCGTCATGGCGCAAGCCGGTCATGCCGGCCACGAGGCTCGCAAGCGCGGAATTCAGGCGTTCGGCCGACAGCGGCATCATTCCTCCCGTTTCCTCCACCCTGCCGAAACTGTCTCACAGGCATTTTTCTTGCGCAATCTGAAAATTTTTTGCAGGATTGTGCAACTTTGCTGGAGAAGGCGCATGACGATCCACGGAAAGAGAGGCCGACCCAGCCGTCGCGTTCGACTTGAGGAGATCGCGGCGCGTTGCGGCGTGTCGGTCAGCACCGCCTCGCGTGCCCTTAGCGGCGCGGTCGGCGTAAGGGATGAGCTTCGCAGCAAGATCATCGAAATGGCGAAGTCGATGAACTACGTCATTCCGGCCTCGGTCGCCGGCCGCAAGGTCATCCTGGCGGCAAGCAGCGTGGCCATGGTCGACAGTGCCCGCAGCCAGTTCACCTACCATGTGCTCGACGGGCTCAACGAGCGCGCCCGCCTGCTCGGTGTCGAAGTGGTGACGCGGCCGGTCTCGACGCCCAATGACGAGATCGCACTGCTGCGCGAATCCGAGCATGACGACAGCGTCGCCGGCTGCCTTTTCCTGACCCTGGACGACAATGAAGTCCTGACGCTGACGGCCGGCCTCTCCAAGCCGATCGTGCTCGTCAACGGCGACGATCCGTCGATGCGCCATTCCAGCGTCACGCCTTGCAACCGCTCCGCCGCCATGCTCGCCGCGCAGCACCTGATCGGCCTCGGCCACCGCCGCATCCTGTTCCTGATGCGGCGCGGCCGGCGCACCATCGAGCGCCGCTACGAAGGCTGGCGCGACGCGTTGATCGCCAGCGGCGCCGCCGGCTTCGACGATCTCGTGGTCGAGGTGCAGGACTGGCTGCCGGAGCTCGCCAGCAAGGCGGTGAAGGAGCGCATTGCGGCGCGTGGCCTCGATTTCACCGCCGTGCTGACGGCCGGCGATAGCCTGGCCTTCGGCGCCATCGCCGGCATCCAGGAGGCCGGGTATTCGGTGCCCGGCGATGTCTCCGTCGTCGGCATCGACGACCTGCCGCTGGCGGCCTTCTGCAATCCGCCGCTGACGGCGATGCACATTCCCATGCGCGAAATCGGCTCGGCCGCGCTCAGCATGCTGCTCGACGACATGGCTCATTCGAACCTGCCGCCGCGCCGCGTCGAACTCGCCTGCCATCTGGTGGTGCGCCAATCGACGGCACCGGCCCGAGCCGGCGCGAATATTCATCACACCGCGTCCTGAGCCTGGGACTTGCCGCCGGCAAACAGCAACGGCGATCCGTCCTGCGTTTCCAGTTCCAGCACGCGCCCGAGCAGTATCATGTGATCGCCGGCTGGGAAACGGTCAGCGACGCAGCATTCGAACCGCGCCAAGGCCTTGGGCAGCAGCGGCACGCCATGTGCATTCCAGGTGAGGTCGAGACCGGCGAAGTCGGAGCCGGATTTCGAAAAGCGCCAGCACAAATCGGTCTGATCCTGCGCCAGCACGTGGATGGCATAATGGGCGGCGTTGGCGAAAGCATCGAACCGGCGCGAGTGGCGGCCGATCGACCACAGCACCAGCGGCGGGTCGAGCGACACCGACGAAAAGCTGTTGGCCGTGATCGCGACCGGGCCGTCGGCGCCGCCGGTGGTGACCACCGTGACGCCGGTGGCGAAGCGCCCGAACGCGTTGCGCAGACTGCGCGGATCGCACACGACATGCTCCATCAGCGCCGCGCCCCAGTTCCCAACGGTGTGTCCGGCATCCGGTTCGGCACCCGGCCATAGGCATGCGGCAAGGAGCAGGTCTTGAGCTGCGGAAGCACCTTGGTGCCAAAATGCCGCGCCTCGTCGAGATGCGGGTAGCCGGAGAAGATGAAGGCGCGGATGCCCATTTTCATATAGGCCTCGATCTCCGACAGAACCTGATCGGCCGATCCGACGAGTGCCGCGCCGCAGCCCGAGCGGGCGCGACCGACGCCCGTCCACAGATGCGGCTCGACATAGCCTTCCGCATCGGCGATCTCGCGGTTTTTGGCTTGGTGCGACACGCCAAGCGATCGGGCATCGAGCGCCCGCTCGCGGATCGCTTTGCCCTGTTCGTCGTCGAGCTTCGAAACCAGCTCTCGCGCGTATTCCTTCGCCTCGGCCTCGGTGTCGCGCACGATCATGTGGATGCGCAGGCCATAGTCGAGCGTACGCCCGTGCCGCGCGGCGCGCTCATGGACGGCCTTCATGCGCCCGGCCAGTTCTTCCCTGGTTTCCGGCCACATCAGGTAGACATCGCACTGTTCGGCGCAAAGCTCGAGGGCGTCCGGTGAATAGCCGCCGAAATAGAGCAATGGACCGCCATTCCGCTGATAGGGTTTCGCCGGAGCCGTCGGCACACCCTTGAATCGATAGACCTCGCCCTCGAAATCGATGCTGTCGCGGGTCCAGGCCTGGCGCAGGATCTGCACCACTTCGCGCGAACGCTGGTAGCGGTAGGCGCTGTCGGCCGTCTCGCCGGGAAAGTCCGACGAGATGATGTTCAGTGTCAGCCTGCCTTCCAGCATGTGGTCGAGCGTCGCGATCGTGCGCGCCAGCATGATCGGCTGCATCTCGCCGCAGCGCACTGCCGCCAGCAGATTGATCTTCGACGTGATCGGCGCGCAGCCGGCAACGAAGCTCAGCGTGTCCTGGCCGACCTGATAGGATGACGGGCACAATATGTTGCGGAAACCGAGCTCCTCGGACGTCTTCACGATTTCGGAACAATGCGCCCAACTCGAGCGCAGCGCGCCGTCCGATACGCCGAGATGGCGGTAGTCGTCCGAGCACAGCGCGGCGAACCATGAGACTTCGGCCGAGTCGAGATCCGGCGAGGTGATGGGGACGATGGTCATGCCGGTCCTTCGGGAAGCGCGTTGGCCTTGGCGGCGGAATAAGGCTTGCGTAGCATCCGTTTTGATGTAGATCAATACTGTATCAATTTTCGATGCAGCCAAGAAGGCGGATTGGAGAAAGCGGAAATGCCGCTGACACGGGCCGAGCCCGGCCACCGATCGAGCCAGATGCGCGGTCCCTTGCCCGTGCACCTTCAGATCAGCGAGATGCTGATCCGCGAAATCGCGGTCGGACGGCTGGCTGACGGGGCGCGGCTTCCGCCCGAGCGTGAGATGGCCGCCAGCCTTGGGATAGCAGTCGGCACGTTGCGGCGCGCGCTTGCCGACCTCACCGACAAAGGGCTGCTCGATCGCATACAGGGTTCAGGTAACTACGTGCGGGCGCGCGGCGACCTGCTCGGGGTCTACGCCTTCTTCCGGCTGGAGCGCATCGGCGGTGGCGGGCTGCCGACCGCCGAGGTGCTGTCGGTCGAACGGCTGCCCAAACCCGCCGGCCTGCCGGAGTTCGGCAACGCACAGGAAGCCCATCGCATCCGCCGGCTGCGGCGGCTCGACGGCGAGCCGGCGGCGGCAGAGGAGATCTGGCTCGACGCCGGCCGCGCCGAGCGGCTCAAGCGCGAGGAGCTATCGGAATCGCTCTATCTCCATTACCGGCTGGCGCTCGGTTTTTCGATCGTCCGCGCCGAGGATCTCGTCTCCGTCGCGCCGGCACCCGACTGGGCGCCCGCCGATTTCAGGCCGCCGCCGGGGACGGTCGTCGGCTTCATCGAACGTGTCGCCTGGGATGGAGACGGAGCCAGCGTGGAGTATTCCCGCAGTTGGTTCGATCCCGACGTGGCGCGCTACGTGACCCGTTTCAAATAAGCATTGGAAGGAAGACGCAGCGTGACCACATCATCGATCGGCTACGGCATTATCGGCTGCGGCATGATGGGCCAGGAGCATATCCGTAACATCGCGCTGCTGCCTGACGCGCATGTCGCCGCGATCTTCGAGCCGGACCCAGCCATGATGGCGGCCGCGCTCGCCCTGGCGCCGGATGCATGCCCGGCGGCGTCGGCCGCCGAATTGCTGGCAATGGACACGGTCGACTGTGTTCTGATCGCCAGCCCCAACCACCGTCATCTCGCCCAGTTGGAGGAGATCGCAGCGCTGCGGCCAGTGCCTGTGCTGGTGGAAAAGCCGCTGTTCACCGACGCCGCCGATGAAAGACGGATCGCGGCGCTGACAGCCCGGCTTCCTCTCGTCTGGGTAGCGATGGAATACCGCTATATGCCCTCCGTCGCCAATTTCATCGAACACGCTGGCGATGTCACAGGGGGCACCCGCATGCTGACCATTCGCGAGCACCGCTTTCCCTTTCTGGCCAAGGTCGGCGACTGGAACCGCTTCAACCGCAACACCGGCGGCACCTTCGTCGAGAAGTGCTGCCACTTCTTCGATCTGATGCGGCTGATTCTCAAATCAGATCCCGTCCGCGTGATGGCGAGCGCGGGACAGGCGGTCAACCATCTCGACGAACGCTATAGCGGCGAGACGCCGGATATTCTCGACCACGGCTATGTGCTGATCGATTTCGCCGGCGGCGCGCGCGCCATGCTGGAACTCTGCATGTTCGCCGAGGGCAGCCGCTACCAGGAGGAGCTCTGCGCCGTCGGCGGCAACGGAAAGATCGAATGTCGGGTGCCGGGACCCGGGCGCTTCTGGCCACAGCATCTGGGCGCCAACCCCGTGCCGGAGCTCATCATCAGCCCGCGCAATCCGCCGGGACCGCGCCTGCTGGAGTTTCCGGTCGACCCGCGGCTGCTTGCGGCCGGCGATCACAACGGCTCGACCTATTTCGAACACGCCCGCTTCCTCGCGGCGGTGCGCGGACAAGGCAATGTGGAGGTGAGCCTGCACGACGGCTGGTGGGCCGTCGTCATGGGCCTCGCCGCTCAGAGATCGGCCCGCGAAGGCCGTGCCGTTAACCTCGCCGGTGAGTTCACGTTGCCAACTTAGGGAGTGCTGCCCCGGCAAGATGGCGTCCAGCGGCCACCATCTGTTTCAAGCCGGCCACGGCCAAATATTCTCATATCGTTCGTTGCTCGAATATCTGAGGGTTCGAGTCCAAAACACCGAGGTTAGCATGGCCATAAAATATAATAAAATCAATAAGTTAAAGTATTGGTGGGCCCGGAGGGACTCGAACCCCCAACCAAGCGGTTATGAGCCGCCGGCTCTAACCATTGAGCTACAGGCCCCACGCGGGCTGGATTAATGTTTTTCGCATCGCGGCACAAGGCTTTACCTGCGGGGTTTCGCAGATCGCCCAAATCACCCCATAATCGCGCTCTACGCGACCCCTGCGACCTGGTCGCAGACCAAGGAGATTTTTCATGACCAGACATCTTTTGCCCCTCGCGCTCGCCGCTGCAATCGCTTTTCCGGCGATGGCTGGAGCCACCGATCTGCCGACGCCGCCTCGCATTATCGTGTCCGGCGAGGGCGAAGCAACCGTCGCCCCCGATCTGGCGGTCCTGACGCTCAGCGTCATGCGTGAAGCCAAGACGGCGCGCGCCGCACTCGATGCCAACAATGACGCCATGGCCGCCGTGATCGCCGCGATGAAAGCAGCCGGCATCAAGGATCGCGACCTGCAGACCGCAGGCATCCAGATCAACCCTCGCTACAACTACACCAACAAGCCGGACGGCAGTCAGGACGCCGAACTCGTCGCCTATCAGGTGACCAACACGCTCTCGGTGCGGGTACGCGATGTCGACAAGACAGGCGAGATCCTCGACAAGGCGGTGTCGCTCGGCGTCAACCAGGGCGGCGGCATCGCCTTCACCAATGACAATCCGGCGGCCACCGTCAGCGAGGCGCGCAAGAAAGCTGTCGCCGACGCCATGGCCAAGGCCAGGACGCTGGCCGAGGCGGCCGGGGTCAGCCTCGGCCGGGTGCTCGAGATCACGGACCAGAACATCAGGCCGGCGCCAATGCCGATCAACGCCAAGGCCTTCGACGCCGCCGCCGGGGCGGCACCTGTGCAGGCCGGCGAGAACGCCTACAATGTCCAGGTCACCGTTACCTTCGAACTCAAGTAATCGGTCGAGGCGATGGCCGGTCCCCGCCGGCCATGGGTCCCCCGTTGGCACCCATGAAAGAACCCCGCGGGATCGCTCCCGCGGGGTTCTTTCGAGCTGCGCCCGTTCAGCGGTTGATGATCGGGCAACCACGCTCGTTGGCGAACACGATGACGACACGGTCGCCGTACTGACGGCCCATCACCTTGACCACGCGGCGATTGGCATCGACGATGCGGGCACGGTGCAGCCCCATGCGCTCGGCCTTGTCGAGGGCGCGGTCCGGCGAGCAGCCGCGGCGCCAGTCGTCGCGGCGCTCATCCCGGCGGTGGCGATAGCCGTCGTCGCCGGCATAGACGCCGAAGCGCGGATCGTTGTTGTTGCCGAAACCAAGATAGAGGCTGTCGGCATGGGCGGGAATGGCCGCCAGCGTGCCGAGGCCGACCAGAGCAGAAAGCGCTGCCGTCTTGATGGTGGTGTACATGGTTCTCTCTCCTTGTTGCGGGCTTGCGCCCGTCCTCGTGAAATCGATGGAGGGAGAATGCACTGGCCTGTCTGAACTATTTACGAACTCGCCGTTCATCTGCAGTTCATGTGGCGCCGGCGGGCGAGGCGCTGGCCGTTTGCAAATCCCTTGCCGGCCCAAATCCCTTGCCGGCCCAAATCCCTTGCCGCATTGAACGATATTCGCGCCAAACGCCCTGCCCCCTCGCCGGGTTCTCGACATCCGCGCGGGTCAAGGCTCGTCGTCGAGCATATAGTCAAAATAGTCTTCCGGCTCGGCCAGCTCGGTCTCGCTCGCCTTGACCCGGCCGCGCATCGAGATGCCGGCCTCGTGCACGGTCTCCGCGCTGCCCGAGATCAACCGGTGCCACCAGTAAAGGTCGCGGCCCTCGGCCACCAGCCGGTAGGCGCAGGTGCTGGGCAGCCAGCTGATCGTGCGCACATTCTGCGGCGTCAGGCCGACGCAATCGGGAACGCGCGCCAGCCGGTTGGCATAGTCGGCACAGCGGCAGCTCTCGGCGTCGAACAGCCGGCAGCCGACACTGGTCCAGTAGATTTCACCGGTGTCCTCGTCCTCGAGCTTCGACAGGCAGCACTTGCCGCAGCCGTCGCAGAGCGATTCCCACTCCGTGAGGGTCATCGCTTCCAGCGTCTTGGTTTTCCAGAACGGCGTTTCCATTTCCGGCATGTGGCCCCAGCCGCCGCCAAGGTCAAGCGTGGCGACAGCCAGAATGGCGCGATAACTCGGCCGAATGACACGAATTTGCCTTCAAAAGGCCGGCCAATAGCCCCGTACGGCCCCTAACGATGGGCCGCTGGAACCAATTTCGTAAAAAGCGGTTTCGGCAAGGATGGGACCCCACAAGGAGAATTTCGATGAAACGCCAACCACGGATTCTGGCAGGCACAGCCCTTGGCCTGTTGATGGCATCCGCGCCGTTAGGCGCGTCCCCGCTTCAGGGGACAGCCGCGTTCGGCCCCATGCAACGCGGCGCTGTGCCTTTGATCCTGGCCCAGGCGGCCTGCGCCGAGGGCGAATCAGCCGAAGCCTGCGCACAGAAGCAGGGCGAGCAGAAGCCCCAGCGCAAGAAGCGTGAGCAGCAGCAGACCGACCAGGCACCGGCGGCGCAGGCCGCTCCCGCAACCGAGGACCAACAGCCGCGCAAGAAGAAGCGCGACCAGCAACAGCAGACGGAGTCCGCCCCGGCCGCCCAGCAGCCGGCCCCTGCGGTCGAGGAACAACAGCCTCGCAGGAAGAAGCGCGACCAGCAGCAGCAGACCCAGCAGGCTCCGGCCGCCGAGGCCGCGCCCGCCACGGACGAGCAGCAGCCGCGCAGGAAGAAACGCGACCAGCAGCAGCAGACCCAGCAGGCTCCGGCCGCCGAGGCCGCACCCGCCACGGACCAGCAGCAGCCGCGCAAGAAGAAGCGTGACCAGCAGCAGCAGCAGACCGAGCAGGCCCCGGCCGCCGAGGCCGCGCCCGCCACCGGCGAGCAGCAGCCGCGCAAGAAGAAACGCGACCAGCAGCAGCAGACCGGGCAGGCCCCGGCCGGCGAGGCGGCTCCTGCCAATGACAACCAGCCGAGCAAGCCCGGCAGGAAACCCAAGCAGGATCAGCAGAAAGAGGCGCCTGCCGCCGTGCCGGAGACCACCCCGACGCCGAAGCAGGCTCCTGCCGGCGAAGCGACGCCGAAGGTTGAACCGGCCCCGGCCGGCGAGCAGCCTCCCGCCCAGGGCGAGCAGGATAAGACGAAGAAGCACGGCAGGAAACCGGCTGGCGAACAGCCTACGACCGGTGAGCAGCCCGCTAACGGCGAACAGCCGCAGACCGGCAGACAGCCCGCCACCGGCGAACAGCCGGCGACCGGACAGCAGCCCGCTACCAATGGGAAAGCCGCGCCTGTCCAGGGCGAAAACCCGGTTCAGGGCGAAGCACCCGCCGACAAGAACGCCGCACCCATCCTCGACAGCCAGAAGGATGCCAGGCGCAAGGGTCGCGGTGAGAATGCCCAGGGCGGCCGGACCCCCGCCAACCAGAATAGTGAAGAGCAGAATGGTGGGCAGCAAAATGGTGGGCAGAATGCCCAGCAGGGCGGTGACCAGGGCCGCAAGCCGGTAGTGGCGCCGGTGGATCAGGGTCCGCCTCCAACCGACGATAGGGCCGCCCAGGAGGCGATCAAGCCCGAAAAGATCGTTCCTGTGACGGAGGAGAAGGGCAAGCGGCTCGAGCGCGCGCCTGACGAGAATATCCGTGACCGCCGCCGGCCAAAGGGCGTCGACGTGCTCAAGGAGATCGGCGACCGCGTCATCATCCAGCTCAACGATCAGACGTTCGTCCAGAGCAATGACCGCCCGCGCCTGACCCGCGGCGCCAAGGATGTCTACTACGAGGACCTGCCGCAGGGCCGCACACGCGAGACGGTCGAGCGCGACAATGGCTTCCGGATCGTCACCATCCGCAACCGCTACGGCGACATCCTGCAGCGGTCGCGCATCGCGCCCGACGGTCGCGAATATGTGCTGAGCTATGTCGACGAGCGCAGCTACCAGGACGAAAATGACTGGCGCGATCCCGGCGATGACCTGCCGCCGATGCGGCTGACCATTCCGCGCCGTGATTACATCCTCGATTCCGAGAATGTCGAAAGCCCCGACGACTACTATACCTTCCTCGAACAGCCGCCGGTGGAGAAGGTGCAGCGCCTCTATTCGATCAACGAGGTCAAACGTTCGGCCCGCGTGCGTGACATTGCACGGCGCATCGACCTCGACACGCTGAACTTCGAATTCGGCTCCTCTTCGATCTCCGACACCGAGGTGCAGAAGCTCCAGGGTGTCGCCGACGCCATGGAGAAGCTGTTGAAGAAGAACCCGGCGGAGACCTTCCTGATCGAGGGCCATACAGACGCCGTCGGCACTCCGGAGGCGAACCTTGCTTTGTCGGACCGCCGTGCCGAAGCGGTTGCGGAGGCGCTGACCAATGCCTTCGGCATCCCTCCGGAGAACCTGACGACACAGGGCTATGGCGAGGAGTACCTGAAGGTCGACACCTCGGCGCCCAACCGCGAGAACCGGCGTGTCGCCATCCGTCGCATCACCTCGCTGGTGGCGCCGGTGGCGAGCAACGACTGACCCGCGTTTCCAGCGACTTACAGTGATTTCTGGAATCAGGTCGGCAACAAGGTCCCATCCCGGTCAACCGGGGTGGGATGGACTACGGACAGTACGGCCTGGGCCAATAAGATTCGTACAGCCCAAGGGCCGGCTCATTGAATCGACAGGCTTCGCACCCCAGATTCCTGTCTGGGCGTTCCCTGCCCCGTCCCGACTCCAGCGGGACGCATTGAGCCCCGCCGGCCCTCTCCGGCGGGGTTTTTTGCTTCGGGGGTGACGTCCGCTAATAGATGCTTTTGACGTTCGTGTCGGAATTGGCAAACACCTCGTCGGGCACAAAGAAATCTCCCGCCAACGGTCCCGTCGCGTCAGGCGCAGAGATAGAGAAATCGCTGACGCCTTCGGCGCGCAGCACCTCCTCGTCGATGTAGAAATTCCCTGTCGCCTCACGCGACGGCCGCATGAAGATCGCATGCGCGGCATCGGCCATGATCTCGGGCGACCGGCTCATCGCCGCCACCGTCGCCCCACCCAGGAGATTGCGCACCGCCGCCGTGTCGATGGTCGAGATCGGCCACAGCGAATTGACGGCGATGCCGTCCCCAGCGAATTCCGCGCTCATGCCGAGCGTGCACATCGACATGCCGAACTTGGCCATGGTGTAGGCGACGTGGTTCTTGAACCATTTGGCCTTCATGTCGAGCGGCGGCGCCAGATTCAGGATGTGAGGGTTTTTAGCCAACTTCAGGTGCGGGATGCACATTTTGGAAACGAGGAAGGTGCCGCGCGTGTTGATCTGATGCATCAGGTCGTAGCGCTTCATGTCGGTTTCCAGCGTGCCGGTGAGTTGGATGGCGCTGGCATTGTTGACGCAGATATCGATGCCGCCAAATCTTTCGACGGTCCTGGCGACCGCCTCGGCCACCTGCGCTTCCTCGCGGATGTCGCACAGCACCGGCAGCGCCTTTCCGCCCGCCTGCTCGATCTCTTGCGCCGCGCTGTAGATCGTGCCCGGCAGCTTGGGATGCGGCTCGGCGGTCTTGGCCGCGATCGTCACGTTGGCGCCGTCGCGCGCGGCGCGCAGCGCGATCGCCAGCCCGATGCCGCGCGACCCGCCGGAGATGAACAGCGTCTTACCCTTGAGCGACATTTTTCCTCCGCCTGCCTGCCGTTTCGTCGACGCGATCCTTGCTCGTGGCGAACCCGGATACAAGGGCTTGCAACTCCAAGCCATGGTGACGCTACGGAGGGTTCCGCGTCACGCCAATGGCAGGGATGTGCCACTAGAACAGATTTGGCATATATTCAGAGCACAAGGGCAGACGATCAAATGGCTTTGTCGATCAAAAACAGGGAAGTGGAAGAGCTGGCGCGTGAGCTTGCCCGCAGCCGCGGCATATCGGTGACCGAAGCGATCCGGCAAAGTCTCGAAAGCGAAATTGCTCTCTACAGCGTGACCTCTTGGCCGAACGAATCTGATCTGATCATAAAGCTCACGGAAATTTCAGATCGCGCAGGTCGGATACCAGAGCGCGACAATCCAATGACGGAAGACGAGATACTCGGTTACGACGAGTTCGGAATCCCGACCAGATAATGCATACTTCGCCCACAGCGTCGCGCCGCCAACCTCTCAGAACTTGGATTGCTAGACCAGCACCAGCCCCTGTCGCATAGCAATGGCGATGGCATCCGTGCGATTGGCGGCGCCGAGCTTGATCAGGATCGCGGCGACATGGAATTTCGCCGTATGCACGGAGATGTTGAGCCGCCGCGCGATGACCTTGTTGGGGGCGCCTTCGGCGAGCAGCGCCAGCACTTCCGCCTCGCGCGGGGACAGCGCTGGCCGGGAGGCGTGCTCGTCCAGAGCTTCATCCTCGAACGGCGCGCCATCGCCGGCATGGAAATCCTCACGATGTCCGGGCGCGCGGCCATTGCCCGATATGCTGTAGCCAGCGGCGGCCAACCGCGCCGCCGCGGCGATCAGCAGGTCGTCCGCGCCTGCGGGCATGACGGCAGACACCTCGCCGGCAGGCCGGTCGCCGCTGGCGCGCGCCGAGAGCAGCACTCGTGGCACCGAGGCGGGCACGGCGTCACCGCTCCTGTCGTCGACGATCGCGACGTCGGCCCTGCCGGCGCCAACCACCACCGGCAACAGGTCGTCGCTGGCGGCAAGCGAGGCGGCCAGGCGCTCGGCGCGCCCGGCATCGCCAAGCGCAATCAGCACCACCAGCCGCCGTGAAGCCGCATTGTCGGTCCCGATCCGCTCACTGGCGAGTGTTTCCATCATTCCTCTCAGCTCAGTGGTTTTTCGCCGATGGTCAGCACGACGTCGCGCTGTTCGCCGCCGCGAACGACACCCAACGTCACCGAAGCACCGGCACTATCGGGTCCGAGCCGGCGGATAAGGTCGCGCGGACCATGCACTACCTCGCCGTTCCACGCCACGATGATGTCGCCGAGCGAGAGGCCGGCGGCCTTGGCCGGGCCATTGTCGTCGAGGCTCATCACCATTGCGCCATGCGCGTCGCGGTCGCGCACCGGATGCAGGCCGGCGCCGAGATAGCCGCGTGCGACATGGCCCTTTTCACGCAGCGTCGCCACCGCGCGTTCGATCGTTTCGTGGGGCATGACCAGCGCGCGGCCGCGCGGCCCGAACAACAGCATGCCGATCAGCGCGCCCTTGGCGTCGAGCACCGGGCCGCCCTCGAAGCGGCCACCGGCGCCGACGGCAAGGTTGATGCGCCGGTCTATGGTGCCGCCGCGCATCGAGCGCCAGGCCGGCCCGACTTCGCCGACCGAGCCGGACACAGCCAGTGCTGACCCCTGGCTGTTGCCGATGGCAATGGCGATGTTGCCCGGCCGAACGGCATCGGCCTTGGCAAGGACAGGCGCGGTGGCCGCATCGGCCGGCTTCAGCAGGGCGACGCCCGTCGAAGGATCGCGGCCGGTGAGTTCGGCCTTAACCGTTTCGCCGGAGGCCAGCGTCAGTTCGATCTCCTCGCCGGCCTCGACGGCTTCCTCGGCGGTGACGAAATAGCCGTCGCGCCAATGGAAGGCACTGGCCGTGCGGTGGTGATGGGTGGCGAAACTCGCCGTCGCGGGGGCCGCTTTCGCGGCCAGATCGGCGATGGCGTCTGAAAACGCGCTCAGATTGAAGTCGCTCATAAGGGTCTCCTGGGTTTCTTGCATGTCCCAGATATCGCTCGGCCGCGCGCCTGCAGGTACTCGCCTGACGGCTAGTTACGGGTTCGACTGGCCATCTGGTCAGGTCGCGGCGGTTCGGACCGCTCCGCACATATAGTGCGTGTCGCGCAAAAGTGCTCACCGGTTTTGGGACAACGACACGCATGCAGGAAACGCATCGTTGTGTCTGAACACGGAGCCCGCTCATGGCCCTCGCCGCCCAGAAATTCGAATCCGACGACACACTTCTCGACGGTACGCTGCTCGACGCCTATTCGACGACTGTCGCGGATGCGGTCGACCGCATCGGCCCGGCCGTCTGCCGCATCGAGCGCATCGGCGGCCCGGGCGGCCATGGCTCGGGCTTCGTCATCGCGCCGGACGGGCTGGTCGTCACCAATTTCCATGTCGTGGGTGACGCCAGGACGGTGCGCGTGTCGATGCCCGACGGCGCCTCCAGCGAGGGCCGCGTGCTCGGCCGCGACCCCGACACCGACATCGCCCTGGTGCGCGCCGACGGCAGCTTCGCCGATGTGGCGCCGCTCGGCGATTCCAAGCGGCTGCGGCGCGGCCAGATCGCGATTGCCATCGGCAATCCTCTGGGCTTCGAATGGACCGTCACGTCAGGCGTCGTCTCGGCACTCGGCCGGTCGATGCGCGCTTCCACCGGCAGGCTGATCGACGCGTCGTCCAGACCGACGCCGCGCTCAACCCCGGCAATTCCGGTGGACCGCTGGTGTCGTCGGCGGGCGAAGTGATCGGCGTCAACACGGCCATGATCCACGGCGCGCAAGGCATCGCCTTCGCCGTCGCTTCCAACACCGCGAACTTCGTCATTTCGGAGATCATCCGCTTCGGCCGCGTGCGCCGCGCCTTCATAGGCATCTCCGCCGACACCGTAAACCTGCCGCGCCGCGCAGCGCTGTTGTCGCAGGTGTCGACCAGCACGGCCGTGCGGCTGCGCAGCGTCGAGAAGGATGGACCGGCGGCCAAGGCCGGTCTCAAGGAAGGCGACATCATCGCCGCCATTGACGGGCGCCCGGTGACCGGCGTCGACGATCTCGTGCGCATGCTCGACGCCGAGCGCATCGGCCGCGAGACGCTGTGCACGGTGGTCCGCCGCACCGGTGTCAGCCAGGTGGCGGTGACGCCGGTGGCAAGGGCTGGTTGAGGCTGCCGCTCACACCTCCGCCGCGCCTTCCGCATACTGCGCCAAAAACTCCTCGCTGGGCGGGATCGGCTTGATGACGTCGATCAGCACTCCGTTGGGATCCCTGGTGATGAAGTGGCGCTGGCCGAAGGGCTCGTCGCGCAGCGTGCGCAGGATCGGCAGGCCAGCAGCAAGTATCCGCTCATAGACCGCATCGGGATCGCGGACCTCGAAATTGATCAGCAGGCCCGAGGTCCGCCCCCGCCCCTCCTCGGGGATCGTCTCGTGGTCGCCCTGGACGATGCCGAGATTAACCCTGCGATTGTCCACCGATTGCAGATGCACGTACCAGTCGCTCGTAAACAGCGGCTGGAAGCCGAAATGCCTGACGTAAAATGCCGCCGTGCCGGCGACATCGCCGGTCATCAGCACCGGGTAGTAGCTCGTCGTCTTCATCTTTCCTTCTTCCGCCAGTTAACATACAGTCTGCATGTAAATTGAATTAACATACAGGCTGCATGTATGCAACAGGAAACCGGCCGCCGCTCGAACCGCGACCGCACCGAGGCGACACGCGCCGACCTGATCGCGGCGGCGCGGAAACTGTTTACGGAGAAGTCCTATGCCGAGACCGGCACGCCGGAGATCGTCGCCGCCGCCGGCGTCACGCGTGGCGCGCTCTACCACCACTTTGCCGACAAGCAGGCGCTTTTCGCCGCCGTCGTCGAACAGGAAGCGGCGACGGTGGCCCGGGAGATCGACCGCGCCTCCCCGCCTTCGCTCGGTGCCCGCGATGCGCTGATTGCCGGTTCGGATGCCTATCTCGCCGCCATGCGCGTGCCCGGCCGCACGCGGCTGTTGCTGCTCGATGGCCCGGCCGTGCTCGGCCGCGCCGCCATGGATGCGATCGACAACCGCCACGGCAACCGCTCACTGCGCGAGGGCCTGGTCGCGTCGATGCGGACGCAGTCGATGAAAAGGCTGCCGCCGGAAGCGCTGACCGCCCTGCTCGGCTCGGCTTTCGACCGCGCGGCGCTCGCCATCGAGGCCGGTGCATCAGCCGAGGACTACCGCGCCGTTCTCATGGCAGTGATAGACGGACTGTCGCGCGCCTGAAGTGCTTCATTCTTCACGAGGCGAATGTGATCACGCAGTCGCTGCCCTGTTGCGGGCGACGATTTGGTCGTGTGTCAGCTTGTCGCCGGCTGCCATGAACTCCTTGATCAACGCATCACGATTGCCGGGAGCGCGGGACTTGTCGGCCGATTGCAGTGCCGCCTTCAGCTGGTCCCTCGTCAGCTCGGTGCAATAGGCGGGAGTGCCGGGCTGCTGACGCCAGGAATCGACAAGGCTCCCTGAGTCCAGCGCCTCAAAGCCCGTGGCTTCTACCAATTCCATAGCCGTGGCCTTAGCCTGGGAATCGTCACCGGCGACCGGAATGGCGATACGTCCGGATGCTCCGGCCGGCAGTCCTTTGTCGGACAGCGTCGCCGCCAGAATGGCATTCCAGGCTTTGACCACGGGACGAGCGATCTGCTCACGAACCCAAACGGCCTCGGACTTTCCGGCATCGACCTCGGCGATATGGCCGTCGCGCAACGGATAGTAGTTGGAGGTGTCGATCACGACGACATCGGTCGGTACGTCATCGAACAGGTTGGTGAGATCCGAATAGTTCGCGAACGGGATCGAAAGAACGATCACCGCGACGTTTCGCACCGCTTCCTCCTTCGTCACAGCGGCAGCGCCAACGTCCTGGGCGAGATCGCGAATGGTGTCCGGTCCCTTTGAATTGGCGAGCTTGACCTCATGTCCGCTGGCGGCGAGCTTTCGCGCCAATGTGGCGCCGATGTTTCCAGCCCCGATGATTGCGATCTTCATTCGATGTCCTTTCGCGAGTAAAACCAACACCGTCAGACCGGTAGCCCGAGCTGCTTTCTCAGGCTCTTGTCGAATGCGGATGCGGGAACGAAACGGCGCAGGAAACTGACCTGGCGCGCCACTTTTCCCGCCGTATAGCGCCTCTTCGGAGTGGCATCGATCGCAGCCGCCAAAACGACCTTGGCTATCGCTTCGGGCGCATCGCCTTTTTCCATCGATTTCCGCACGGCCATGGTCATACCGGCGCGCGCGGAGTCATAGAGATCCAGCACCTGATCGGGAGCGGCGAGATTCTCCTCGAACGCCGTGCGGGTATAGGCAGGCTCGACCAACGCAACGCGAATGCCGAACGGACGCAGTTCGTGGTCGAGTGATTCGGAATAGCCCTCGATGGCATGTTTGGTCGACGCATAAAGCGCGAAATAGGGAGCCGGGATGAACCCTTGTACCGAACTCAAATTGACGATCCTGCCCTTTCCCTGGCGTCGCATTGCCGGCAACACCGCATTGGTCACGCGCAACACGCCGAAGACGTTCACATCGAACAGCGCCTTGGCCTGGGCGATCGAGGACTCCTCCGCGCCGCCAAACAGACCCATTCCGGCATTGTTGACGAGCAGGTCGATACGTCCGGCCTTGGCCAGCACGTCGTCGACCAGCTTCGCCACGGACGCGTCATCGGTCACGTCGCAGGTCAGCATGGTGACGCCGTCGGATCTCTCGCCCGCCGCGCGACGGCTGGTTCCGAACACGCGAAAGCCCGCGTCCAGCAGGGCTTTGGCCGTTGCGTGCCCGATGCCGGAGGATGCCCCGGTCACCAGGGCGACGCCGGGATTGGTCTTGTTCATGGAAGCTCCTTCTTCAAGCTGGGTTTGCGTTTCGAAAATATGGCCCGCTGGTCGGCTCAGGACCGGTCAGCGGCTCAATAACCGGCCCTTCCGGCGCCCGCGCCGGCGGGTCTGTCCGTCCAGCGCCGGAACAACGCACTGGCGTTCACGCCGCCAAAGCCGAAGCCATTGGAGATCGCGTAGTCCATCTCCATTGGCCGGGCGTGGTTTGCGACGAAATCGATCCCGTCGCCCGCCGGATCGGGAGCGCTCAGATTGAGCGTCGGCGGTGCGACCTGGTCCCGGAGAGCCAGCACCGTGAAGATGGCCCCAAGCCCGCCGGCGGCGCCGAGCAGGTGTCCGGTCGCCGACTTCGTTCCGCTGACGGCTATGGCGAAATCTGTCCCGAAAACCCTCTTGATCGCCGCGATTTCCCCCAGGTCGCCGACTGGCGTTGACGTGGCGTGCGCATTGAGGTGGCGGACCTCCCGTGCCGAAATACCGGCTTGGGCAATCGCGATCTCCATCGCCCGGCGAGCCCCGTCGCCATCCTCGGGACCGGACGTGATGTGATAAGCGTCCGCCGTCGTGCCGTAGCCGACGAGTTCGGCCAGCGGTTTGGCGCCCCGCGCAAGCGCGTGGCTCAAGGCCTCGATGACCAGGATGCCGGCTCCTTCGCCCATGACGAAGCCGTCACGCAGCATGTCGAAGGGGCGGGACGCCTGATCGGGGCGGTGATTGAAAGAGGTCGAAAGAGAGCGTGCCGCGGCAAAGCCGCCGAGGCTGACCGTATTCATGCAGGCTTCCGTTCCGCCGCAGACCGCGATGTCGGCCTCATTGGCGCGGATGAGACGCGCCGCATCGCCTATCGCCTGGATACCGGCCGCGCACGCCGTCACCGGAGCGCCGAGCGGACCCTTGAACCCGTATCGGATCGAAATTTGTCCCGCCGCCATGTTCACCAGGAAAGATGGCACAGTGAACGGCGAGAGACGCCGAACACCGCGCTGGTCGACGGTTCGCACGGCCTCGGTTATCGCGGGAAATCCTCCGATACCCGAAGCGATGATCGTCGCGGTGCGGGCCCTGTCATCGTCCGAGACCGGCTTCCACCTCGCCTGGGCCAGCGCCTCTTCCGCCGCCGCCAGTGCGAAGACAATGAAGCGGTCCACCCTGCGCTGTTCCTTCGGAACCAGGACGGTGTCTGGATCGAAGCCGGCTTCGGGGTCGTCCCGCAGGGTGGGGACCATTCCGCCGACCTTCGCCGGCAGGTCTCCCACCATTTCATCCGGCAGGCTCCGAATGCCCGAACGACCTGCCAGGAGCCGCGACCAGGAGGTCGCCACGTTGGCCCCGAGGGGGCTGATTGCTCCCATGCCTGTAATGACGATACGACGCATGTCTACTCCGGCTTCTGTTTGATCCGTTCGCGCGACGGCGCCGTGCTGACGCTCGATCGCGATCACCGCCTCTATTCCTGCGCGGCCGCTATTCGCCTGACTTCGCCGGCGGCGACATCGAGAAAACGCTGCGACATCTCTTCATCCCCAAGGATACGGGAGAGCGTCACGGCCCCCACCATGAGCGATAGCATCGCCATGGCCTTGCGATGGGTTTTTGGACCTTCCGCCGCCGGCATCAATTCGTCGAGAACCTCGAGGTGAGCTGCGATCCCATCCTGGAAGGGGCTCCTCACTTCCTCGCTTTGACGCGCCGCGTCCGAACCAAGCGCAACCAATGGACAACCGTCGCTCTTCTCTTCGCGATGTCCCAGCGAAAGGTAGAGGCCGATAACGGCTTCAAGGGGATCAGGGCTTCCGGCAGCAACAGCCGACCATCTGCGGGTCGCGTGTTCCATCGCTCGTCTCGATGCCTGCGCTGCCAAGTCGTCCTTGGATTCGAACTGCTTGTAGAAGGCGCCTTGGGTCAGCCCGGCACCCTTCATCAGATCCTTCAGCCCAATGCCATCGAAGCCGTGCTCTCGAAAAAGCCGGCTTGCCACATCGATCACGGTTTGCCGGTTCTGCTCGGCCTGACTGCGACTTACGCGCATCGTCATCTCCTTTTTTAGATTGCGTTCGAAATCTATATCATTATAGAGTGTGAATGCAATCTATTTTAACAGGAGGCGACGGGCATGAAAAAGAAACACGTTATTGGGCTGGGGAGCATTTTGGTCGCGGGATTAGGAATGGCGGCATTCGTCACACTTTCCATTCGCACGCAGGCAGCTTCCGCAGCGGGCGACCCGAGGCTGGAACCACCGATCGTCAGACTGGTGACGCCAGTGGAGGTGACGGGATCCGAACGCGGCTTCACGGGTACAATTGCCGCGCGGGTACAGAGCAATCTTGGTTTTCGTGTACCCGGCAAGATCATCGAGCGCCTTGTAAATGTCGGCGAACAGGTCAAGGCGGGCCAACCGCTGCTGCGGATCGATGATACCGATTTGGCCCTTGCGCTCGCCGCCAAGCGCAACGCTGTCGCCGCGGCACGCGCTGTCCTGGTTCAGACCAGTGCGGACGAAAAGCGCTATGCCGTTCTGGTCAAGAAGGAGTTGGCAGCAACCCCGCAGCGTTACGAGCAGGCGAAGGCAGCACTTGATACCGCGACCGCACAGCTTGCCGCCGCGGAAGCGGAAGCGAAGGTCGCGGAGAACGAGGCCGCCTATTCCGTCTTGGACGCGAACGCGGATGGGACGGTCGTCGAAACGCTTGGCGAGCCGGGACAGGTTGTCACTGCGGGACAGACCGTGGTTCGGATCGCGAACGCCGGCCCACGCGAGGCGGTGGTCGCGCTTCCAGAAACGATCCGGCCGGCGATCGGATCGGTAGCCGAGGCAGGCTTGTATGGAACCGATGGGCGGCATTTTACGGCGCATCTTCGGCAGTTGTCGGACGCCGCCGATCCCCAGACTCGCACCTATGAGGCCCGTTATGTGCTCGACGGTGAGGCGGCTGCGGCACCGCTTGGCGCGACGGTGACCATCCGGCTTGCAAGCCAGGCAAGTCAAACGGAAGTCCAGGTGCCGCTCGGAGCCGTGCTGGATGATGGCCAGAAGACCGGCGTTTGGAGCTTGGACGGCGCAACCTCGACCGTACACTTTCGGCCCGTCAAGCTTGTTCGTGTAACCAGTGAAACCGCCGTGATCTCCGGGCTGAGCTCTGGTGATTCGATTGTTTCGCTCGGCGCTCATCTCCTGCAGGAAGGCGCTCGCGTCAGGACTGTCTCTGAAGGCAGGAGCAACTGATGACCCTCAATTTTTCCGCGATCGCCGTTCGCGAGCGAGCCGTCACCCTTTTCTTCATTATTCTGCTCGTCGCCGCCGGCGCCTACGCCTTCCTCATGCTTGGACGGGCAGAGGATCCCAACTTCACCATCAAGACGCTGACGGTCACGACGGTATGGCCGGGCGCGACGGCGCGCGAGATGCAGGACCTCGTCGCCGAACCGTTGGAGAAGCGACTTCAGGAACTGACCTGGTACGACCGGGTCGAAACGACAACACGGCCAGGCTATGCGTATTTGACGGTCACGCTGAAGGACAGCACACCGCCATCCAGCGTGCAGGAGGAGTTCTACCAGGCCCGCAAGAAACTCGGCGATGAAGCCCGCAATCTGCCGCCCGGCGTGCTCGGCCCTTTCGTCAACGACGAATATTCCGATGTGAGTTTCGCTCTTTACGCCCTCGAGGCGAAGGGCTTGCCCATGCGGGAACTCGCCAGGCAAGCCGAGACCATTCGCCAGGACCTTCTGCATGTGCCTGGCGTCAAGAAGATCAACATCCTCGGCGAACGTCCCGAGCAGATATTCGTCGAGTTTTCCTATGCCAAGCTGGCAACCCTCGGCGTGTCGGCGCAGGATATCGTTGCCGCCTTGCAGCGCCAGAACACCGTCACACCGGCGGGCTCGATCGATACCCAAGGGCCGCAGGTCTTCATCAGGGTCAATGGCGCTTATGACAGTGTCCAGACGATCGCCGACACGCCGATCGTCGCCGCGGGACGGACGTTGAAGCTCTCCGACATCGCCGAGGTGCGGCGCGGCTACGAGGATCCTGCCACCTACGTCATCCGTCACCAGGGCGAGCCGACCATCATGCTCGCGGCGGTGATGCAGGAGGGCTGGAATGGTCTTGAACTCGGCAAGGCGCTGGAGGAGAGATCGGCGGCGATTGCACAAACGCTGCCTCTCGGCATGACGCTGGCCAAGGTCAGCGATCAGGCCGTGAACATCGGCTCGTCGGTGAACGAGTTCATGCTCAAATTCGCGATGGCGCTCGGCGTGGTGCTGCTGATCGCCCTGATCAGCATGGGTTGGCGCGTCGGCATCGTCGTGGCGGCCGCCGTTCCTCTGACGCTTGCGGTCGTGTTCCTCATCATGCTGGAAACCGGCCGGTTCTTCGACCGCATCACGCTCGGCGCACTCATCCTGGCGCTCGGTCTTCTCGTGGACGACGCCATCATCGCCATCGAGGTGATGGTGGTGAAAATGGAAGAGGGCATGGACCGCATCAAGGCGGCGGCCTATGCCTGGAGCCATACCGCGGCGCCGATGCTGTCGGGCACGCTGGTGACGATCGCCGGGTTCCTACCGGTGGGCTTCGCGCGCTCGACGGCCGGCGAATATGCCGGAAATATCTTCTGGGTCGTGGGGTTCGCCCTCATCGTCTCCTGGGTCGTCGCTGTGGTCTTCACCCCGTATATGGGCGTCAAGATGCTGCCCGCGATCAAACCGGTCGAAGGCGGCGTCCACGCCATATACGATACACCGAACTATCGGCGCCTTCGCCGGCTCATCACCTTTGCCGTGCGCCACAAGTTTGTGACCTGCGCTGCCGTCGGCCTCGTCTTCGCGCTTTCGGTTGTCGGCATGAGCGGTCTCAAGCAGCAGTTCTTCCCCACGTCCGATCGCCCTGAAGTGCTGGTCGAGGTTCGCCTGCCGGAAGGCACCAGCATCGAGACGACGACCGCCACGGTCGAGAAGCTGGAACACTGGCTTGGCGGCCAGCCGGAGGCCAAGATCGTGACGAGCTATGTCGGTCAGGGCGCTCCCCGCTTCTTCTTTGCCATGGCGCCGGAACTGCCGGATCCCGCCTTCGCCAAAATCGTCGTGCTGACACCGGACGCGGCGGCGCGCGAGGCCTTGAAGCGCCGGCTCCGTGAAGCGGTTGCGACAGGGCTTGCCCCCGAAGCGAACGTCCGCGTCACGCAACTCGTGTTCGGACCCTACACGCCATTCCCGGTCGAGTTCCGGGTCATGGGACCTGATCCCGCGCAATTGTACGCCATCTCTGAGAAAGCCCTCGACGTCATGCGCGGCGTGCCGGACGTGCGGCAGGCCAGTCGCGACTGGGGCAATCGCACGCCGGTACTGCGCTTCATACCGGATCAGGATCGACTGAACCTCATCGGCCTGTCCCCGGCGGAGGTGGCCCAGCAACTCCAGTTCCTCCTCACCGGCATCCCGGTCACGCAGGTCCGCGAAGACATCCGCAATGTCCCCATCGTGGCACGCAGCGCCGGCGGCGAGCGACTGGATCCATCGCGTCTGGCGGATTTCTCGCTGATGAGCCGGGACGGCCGCCAGATCCCGCTCGACCAGATCGGCCACTCGGAAATCCGTCTGGAAGAGCCGATCCTGAAGCGGCGTGATCGCACGCCAGTCATCACGATCCGCTCGGACATCAACGAGGCGACCCAGCCTCCAGAAGTTTCCAAGGAGATCATGACGGCCCTTCAGCCGCTGATTAAATCCCTGCCTGCCGGCTATCGCATCGAAATCGGTGGATCGATCGAAGAGGCGGCCAAGGCCAACACCGCGCTGGGCAAGGTCTTTCCGGCCATGCTCGCCGCCATGCTGATCGTCATCATACTGCAGGTGCGATCCTTCTCGACGATGGCGATGGTCATGCTGACGGCACCTCTCGGCCTCGTTGGCGTCGTACCGATGTTGCTGGCCTTCAACCAGCCCTTCGGGTTCAACGCCATCCTGGGCCTGATAGGCCTGGCGGGCATCCTGATGCGCAACACGCTGATCCTGACCGAACAGATCAAGGAGAACCGTGCCGCCGGTCTTGACGACTATCACGCGGTCATCGAGGCCACGGTGCAACGCACGAGGCCGGTGATCCTGACCGCACTTGCCGCCGTGCTGGCCTTCATCCCGCTGACGCACTCGGTCTTCTGGGGATCGATGGCCTACACGCTGATCGGCGGCACGGCGGCCGGCACGGTGCTGATCCTGCTGTTCCTCCCTGCGCTCTATGTCGCGTGGTTCCGGATCAAACCGACCACGGATGAGCTCCGTGAGGATTCGACGGAGCAACCGGAAGTGCCAGCAGCAATGGCGGCCGAATAAGGGTCTGTTGTCACAGGAGACGGTTCAAGTTCTTGCCCGTTGGCTTTGCCTGGACACATGCAGGGCCAACGGCACGAACTTACCGCTTACAGATGATCCTTCATGCGAGTCCGGCAGTTTCGCTTCATCAATTCTGGAGACATGCATGAATCGTCCGGTTCGAACACGAACTGATCCCGACGAGATGCGCGCGCGCATCCTGGCCGTGGCGGACGAGCAATTTCGCCGCATCGGCACCCACAAGACGTCGGTGGCCGATATCGCCTCCGAACTCGGCATGAGCACGGCAAACGTCTATCGTTTCTTCCCCTCCAAGGGTGCAATCATCGAGTCCATCTGCGGGCGGGCCGTGAACGAGGTCACCGAGATCGCCTTTGCGATCGCACGCACGAGCGCGCCGGCCTCGGAGAAACTCGATCAACTCCTGACCGCGGTTCACCACCACAGCAAGACCACACTGGTCAAGGAAAAGCGCATGCACGACATGATTGTCGCCGCCATGCAAGAGAACTGGGCGATCATCAAGGCGCATACCGAGCGGGTGGTAACGATCTTCGAGGCGATCATCCGCGAGGGCATCGAAGCGGGGGAATTCAAGGTCGAAGATTCCGCGAAAGCGGCGCGCGCGGTCAAGACCGCGTTCACGCCGTTTTTTCACCCGATTCTGATCGAGCACTGCCTTCGACACGGCGAAGATAACGAAGCTGCCCTGCGCGAGCAGATTCGCTTTATCCTGAAGGCACTGGGAAAGTCTCACTGAGGCGTGCCACCGCTTCGGCAGAGCCTCGCGGCGGGAGGCGACCAGAAGATCGAGGTCGACACGTCGGTTTTGCGACAGCCAACAAAGCGGCACATTATCGCGACCAGCTGTGAAGCGTGGAGTTCTCTAACGGTCTCCGAGAGGCAGGTGATCGTGACCAGTCCGCGATAGGGAATGGAATGGCGACGCAACCGGAACCCTCCAATCTCGTTGTGTCAGGGCATCCCTCGAGGCTCACATTCGGGACCGACAGATGAAAAAGACCTATGAAAAACCGACGCTACGCAAGCACGGGAAATTGACCGCCCGCACCGCGCAGATCGTGGTTTCCGGGGTGACGATCATCCGATGATTTCTCGGACGCGCCGGTTCCAGGGCCCGGGCAGGCGATCCCGGCACTGCCAGGTCAGATGCCGGAGCCGGACACGCCATGGGTCTCCGGCTCCTCTTCGGGCACCTCGCCCGGCTCGAATTCGTTGAAGCAACCGAGCCCGCGCTTGAACCGGTCGATCAGCCAGGCGGCGGCGGGCTTCGGGCTGCGATCGTTGCGGTGCATGGCGAACAACGGCGAACTCACCTCCTTGTAGGGATCGAGATCGAGTTCCACCAGGCGGCCAGTAGCTAGGTCGTCGGCGATCAGCCAGCGCGGCAGCCCACCCCAGCCCAGCCCCTCGCGCATCAGTATGTGCTTGGTGCGCACGTCGGTCAGGCGCCAGGTGCGGTAGGCGAAGACGCCGTAGTCACGCCCCTTGGTGCGCTCCGACTGGTCGGTGACGACAAGCTGCGTGTGCTCGCGCACATCCTCGAGCGCCACCGGCTTCGGCAGCAGTGCCAGCGGATGGTTGGGTGCGGCCGCCGGCACCAGCGACATGAAGCCGATGCGCACGAGGTGCACGTCGACATCGCCCAGCAAGCCGCCAATGCCGAGATCGGCCTGTCCGTTGACGACGAGATCGGGAATGACGCCGAGCGTGCCGATATGCAGGCGCAGCATCACGGTCGGGAATTTCGTCTCGAACGCCTTGAGCACCCGCACCAGCACCGGGGACGGCAACGTCGCATCGACCGACAGCGCCACCTCGGCTTCCAGCCCGTGATGGTGGCCGTCGGCGCGCGAGCGGATGCGCTGCAGCACACTCACCATGCGCCGCGCATCCTCCAGCATCGCCCGGCCGATCTCGGTCAGTTGCGGCTCGCGCGTGCCCTCGCGCTCGAACAGCTTCAGCCCCAGCTGCGCCTCGAGATTGGCGATGCCGTAACTGATGACGGATTGCGCCCGGTTGAGCTTGCGGCCGGCGGCCGAGAAACTGCCGGTGTCGGCAACGGCGACAAGGATCTGGAGCTGGTCGAGGGTTGGATTGGGTTGCATATCTCTATCTACTTTATAGATGGATCGTATAGAAAATATACCAGTTTATCGGATGGATCGATAGCCACATATGTAGCGGGACAATTCATTCCACTGGAGAGACCCGCTATGTCCATTCTTCTTGTTACCTCAAGCCCGCGCGGCGCTGACTCGCATTCGACCCGCATCGCCACCGAATTCGCTCAGAAGCTTCTCGCCGCCGACCCGTCGAACACGCTTGTCGTGCGCGATCTCGTCGCCAACCCGCTGCCGCATATCGATGCCGACTATGCGGCAGGCATCTTCACGCCGGTTGAAGCGCGCACCCCTCGCCAGGCCGAGGTGGTCGGCGTTTCCGATGACGTGCTCGACGAACTGTTCGCCGCCGACACCGTGATCCTGGCCACTGGCTTCATCAACTTCAGCGTCTCTTCGACGCTGAAGTCCTGGGTCGACCACGTAACTCGTGCCGGCAAGAGCTTCGCCTACGGCGAGAACGGCCCCAAGGGCTTCGTCACCGGCAAGAAGGTCTACGTCGTGCTGGCTTCCGGCGGCATCTATTCGGAAGGCGCTGCCGTGCAGATGGACCACGCCATCCCTTACCTGCGCACTGCGCTCGGCTTCAACGGCATGACCGATGTCGAAGTCGTCCGCATCGAAGGTATCTCCAAGGGCCCTGACGCGGTGACAGCAGCGCTTGCCAAGGCGACCGCCAAGGTCGATGCGTTGGTTGCCGCCAGCCGTGACGTAGCGGCTGCCGCGTAAGCCACTGATCCGTATGGCTTATCAAAGGCAGGCGTTCGCGCCTGCCTTTTCGTTTCAGCCAATCAGATGCCGCAAGAGGCCGGCCGAAGCGACCCCGATCAGCACGGTCGGCAGCATGGAAAGCCGCGTTGCCGCCGCCAGCGTGATGGCCAATGCCGCAAGATCAGCCGGATTGCGCGACACGAAGGCCGGCGCGATAACAGAGATCAGCACGCAGCCGGGCGCGGCCTCCATCACCGCTGTGGCGCGAGCACCGAGCACGCGGTTGCGCAGGACGACATAGCCGCCGATCCGCGTCAGATAGGTGACGCCGGCCATCAGCACGACGGTCAGAAGGGTCGTCGCGTCGATCATCCATCACCTGCCATCAACCAGGCAGCAAGCAGCCCCGACACCGCACCCGCCGCGACATACCAGGCGCCGGGAATGAAGAGATAGACAAGGGCCGCGACAACCAGACTGACCAGCCAGGGCCGTGCCGCCGCCACGCTCTTCCACATGCCGCGCATCAGCACCAGAAAGACGGCCGGAAACGCCATGTCGAAACCAAAGGTCCCGACATCGCCCAGCATCGGGCCGAGCAAGGCACCGAGCGTGGTGAAGGATACCCACGCCAGATACATCGCCAGCGCCGCGCCCATGTAATAGCGCGGGCTGAAGGCGGGCGCGATACCGACGGCGGCGCGCTGTTTGGCGTCGGTCAGGCCGAGCGCCCAGCTTTCGTCGCACATGAAGAACAGCGCCGGGAAAACCTTGCGCCGCGGCAGCTCGCGCAGGAACGGCGCGAGCGCCGCACCCATCAGCAGATGCCGGCTGTTGACCAGGAAGGTGATGGCGACAATGAGCAGGATATGCGGCGGCGACGTCCACAGCTGGATCGCCGCGAATTCCGAGCCGCCGGCGAAGTTCAGCCCCGTCATGACAGACAACTCGACCGTGCTCAGCCCTTTCTGTGTGGCCTGGGCGCCGAGCACCAGCGCATAGGGGATGGTGCCGAGCAGCACAGGCGCGCAGGACGCCACGCCCCGGCGGAACTCGGATTCCGAACCATTGCCGGCTGTTTCGACTGCCCGTGAAATGCTCATGGTCTGCCATAGGCCGGCCTCACAGCCGCCCTGCCCCTGCGTTTGAAGTCGGTGATGTCAGGGGCAAAACATACCTACACCTCACCGCAATTTGGTTGCGAAGATTGTTGTCCTTCGCCAAATTTTGGCATTCAGTGTCAGATATCGGCAGGAAAATGGAATTCAACGCCATGAAGCTCGACGAGATCGACAAGCGCATCCTGCGGGCGTTGCAGCGCGACGGCCGCATGGCCAACAATGATTTGGCCAATGAGGTCGGCCTGTCGCCCTCGCCTTGCCTGCGGCGCGTCAAGCTCCTGGAGGAAGCCGGCGTCATCGACCGCTATGTCGCCGTGCTCAATCCGGCCAGCATCGGCAAGGGTCTCACCTTCTTCACCCGCATCTGGCTGAAGACGCAGGACGAGGACACGATCGAGCATTTCGCCACCGAGGTCGCCAAGCTGCCGCAAGTGATGGAATGCTATCTCATGCTCGGCGACTGCGACGCCCTGGTGCGCGTGGTAGCGGCTGACATCAACGACTATCGCCGTTTCCAGTCGGAGCATCTGAGCCGCATCAAGGGCGTGCAGAACGTCAAGACCGACGTTCCCAGCTGGACGATCAAGTACACATCGGAACTGCCGATCTGAGCTTTTGAAATGTCTCGCGTCGGTGGATAGTCAGCGCATTTGACGAGGCGCATGCCATCGCCTGGCCCTGTAGAAATTTCCATCTGGAATGTCGATCCGAGCACGCCTCGAACGTCCTTCGGACGCAACCGGAATTGCCGGGCGGCGTCGAAAGATCGATCCTGTACCCGGCTGGGAGAAGAAACATGAACCTTTCCTATCGTTGGGTCATCGTCGCGGCTGGCGCATTGATGTCCTGTGTCGCCATCGGCACGATGTTTTCGCTGGCGATTTTCCTCGAGCCGATGGCGATCGACACGCAATGGTCGCGCGCGGGCATTTCGAGCGCCATGACGCTCAACTTCCTGGTGATGGGCCTCGGCGGCTTCGCCTGGGGCGCCCTGTCCGACCGGTTCGGCGCCCGCATCGTCGTCACCATCGGTGCCGTGCTGCTCGGGCTGGCGCTGGTGCTGGCAAGCCGCGCCGGTTCGCTTCTCAACTTCCAGATCACCTACGGCGTGCTCGTCGGGCTCGCGGCCAGCGCCTTCTTCGCGCCGATGATCGCGCTGACATCAGGCTGGTTCGACACCAATCGCGGGCTGGCGGTATCGCTGGTCTCGGCCGGCATGGGCGTGGCGCCGATGACGATCTCACCCTTGGCCCGCTGGCTGATCTCCATCTATGAATGGCGCACGGCCATGTTCGACATCGGCCTCATGGCCTGGGTGCTCCTGCTGCCCGCCGTCCTTCTGGTGCGACAGCCACCGAAACCCGCCGCCTCCCATGCGGCCGCGGCGCCGATAGCCGAAGGTGCCGGCCTGACGGTCGGGCAGGCGCTGCGCTCGCCGCAATTCATCGTGCTGGGGCTGACCTTCTTTGCCTGCTGCGCGGCCCATTCCGGCCCGATCTTCCACATGGTCAGCTACGCCATGCTGTGCGGTGTCGCCCCGATGGCCGCTGTCTCGATCTACAGTGTCGAAGGTCTGGCTGGCCTGGGCGGACGGCTGCTCTACGGCGTGCTGGCCGACAGGCTGGGCGTCAAGCCGGTGCTGATCGCGGGGCTGGCGATCCAGGCGATCGTCATTGCCGCCTATCTCTCGATCAGCCGGCTCGACCAGTTCTACATGCTGGCCGTCATCTTCGGCGCCACCTATGGCGGCGTCATGCCGCTCTACGCGGTGCTGGCGCGCGAATATTTCGGCCAGCGTATCCTCGGCACCGTGTTCGGCGCCGCCACCATGCTCTCCAGCCTCGGCATGGCGCTGGGGCCGCTTGCCGGCGGCGTGATCTTCGACGCCTATGCCAGCTACCATTGGCTGTTCATCGGCTCGGCTCTCATCGGTCTGGGCGCCGCGGGCATAGCCATCGCCTTCCCGCCGCTGCCACGCAGGGCGTTGCAGCCGGCTTAATGCATGTCGCCCGCAAGTGCCCTCGGTTCCGGGATAAGGACATGCATAAAATCAGAAGCTTACAGCAGGTCGGGCGAATCCTGTTCGCCGCGACATGCTGTAGGCACGGCCGGACGGCAATCGTGGCCAGGTAACAAACGGGCGCTTGATGGGCCGATGGCCGGTCAAGCCCCCGCCTGCTTAGCCGTCACGCCGACTTGAGAACCGTGAACGGCCGCTTTTGAATGGCCCGCTTGGCCTGGAAATTCGCGGCCGGAGCCGGGCGGCCGACATGAAAGCCCTGGACCTTGTCTATGCCGAACTGGCGCATGAGGAGCATCTGCTCTTCGGTCTCCACCCCTTCGACCAGGATTTTGTGGCCGCGATTTCTGACCAGCGCGATGATGTCCTGCAGCATCGCCATGCCCTTGGGGGTGCCGCAGTCGTGGAGAAACGAGCGGTCGATCTTGACCGTATCGAAATCGATGAGGCGAAGCCACGAAAGGCCGGCGAAGCCCGTCCCGAAATCATCGAGCCATATCCTGATGCCGAGCAGCTTAAGGTCGCTGATGCAGCGCAGGATGTCGGAGTGCATCTCCATCTCCAGCCCCTCGGTGATCTCGAAGGCCAGCCTGTTTCCGGTTACGCCAGTCTCGCCCAGAATGGTCGCGACCGATGTCGCGAAGCCGGGCGTCTTGAGCTGGATCGGCGAGACGTTGACGCTGACGACGCGCACGTGATCCTGCGCCAGGAGCTCGGCGCAGACGGTCCTTATTGCCCAACGCCCGAGCTCGAGGATGGCGCCGGTCCGCTCCGCGACGGGAATGAACAGGCTCGGCGGAACCAGGGAGCCGTCCAGCATCTTGAGGCGCATCAGCGCCTCCACGGCATCGACCCTGCCCGACGCGACGTCCTGGATGGGCTGATAGACGAGCGAAACGAGATCCTGGCCGATCGCGATCTTCAGCAAAGCCGCGAGGTTCTCGCTCTCGTCGCTGCTTTGGGGGTCGGTCGGATCGAACAGCCGGACACAGTTTCGGCCGCTGGCTTTTGCCAGATAGAGCGCTCGATCGGCCTCGTGGATGATCTTCTCCAGCTTGGCGGCGGTCTGCTTCCTGGTGAACGCCGCGCCCACGCTCGCCGTCACGATCGCGACGCCATCCCGCCGCAACTCGTGCGCGATCGCCAGGTTCTCGATCGTGCGGCAAATGGCTTCCGCCAGATCCGCGACCTGGTCTTTCCTGTCCATGCGGGCCAGGACGATGAATTCCTCACCGCCATAGCGGCCGATGGAACCATCATATTGCTTGATCAGCTCACTGAGCGCATCGGCGACCTGGATCAGGCAGCGGTCGCCTTCCTGATGGCCATAGCAGTCGTTGAATTTCTTGAAGAAGTCGACGTCGATGAGGATCGCCGCAAAACCGTGGCCAAGCTTTTGCCAGTCATTCCAGTAGTCGCGCAGTTTCTCGTCGATGGCGCGCCGGTTCTCCAGGCCTGTCAGCGGATCCGTCCGCGACAGCCTGAGCAGGGCCTTGCCGCGCTCGGTGGCCTCATTGTGCTGGATCTTGGCTTCCAGCGCGTTGAGGAAGACGTTGTAGCGCTCTTCGTTCAGCTTCCAGTTCACATAGGATGTGAACGTGAAGCACGAAACGTAGAAGGTGCCGAATACCATCTTGTATATCAGCGATGCGGGTAGAAAGTAGTTCACCACATACAAGATGCACAAAATTATGGTCGACGTTATGATCGACACTTTGAACCGGAACGTGAAGAAAAGATTGGCACTCATCATGAAAATGGTGCCAAAGACCATATAATAGGCAACGCTTTCCTTGTTCGCTCCCATGGAGGCAGGGTAAAGCCAGCCGAGATAACCGAAAATGATGGCCCCGGCACAGGTTACGTCAAGCCAGTCCGTGGCGGCTCCCCGGCGAAGCTGCGTTTCTAGCACCAGCAGTGCGGTCAATCCGACAGCGAAGCGGGCCGTGATCGTAAGGGCGGCCACATCCGGTATCAGCAGCAGATCCGATACCGAAAACAAGACATAGATGACGACGGCGATCCAAAGGCCTGGCCTGGCTTCCTTCCTTCGCTTCGCCTGGGCTTCCGTGCGGTAAAGGATGCGAAGTTCGGCCGCCCCCAGCTCCTGGCGCGGATCGTGCGGTTCCGAAGCCACCGCTTCGGCCGCTCGGGATGACGCGCGCTCGTTCACGACAAATCCCGGCTGAGGGGGATTTCGCGTTCCGAATTCTTTTGCAGCTTCTGCCCCCAACGCAGACCGACTCCTTGGGCGCGACATGTCTTGCCGCGCGATCAAATGCAACGACGCAGGACAAGTTTCCGTTAACTCGAACCCGGAATCCCCTCCCTAAAAACCCCAAAGAATTGACATGGTTAGCGGGAAATTAATCATACCGATAAAATGCCAGTGAGCCGACATTGGCAAATCGAATATTCTAAGCAATAAGTTAACTGACTGTTAACTATGGAGTCTTGGTGTGCAAACTGTCTTTGATGGCCAGAGTCTGATCACTGCGGAGGCGATCGCCGGCGGGCTACCGCGAGGAAAAATCGAGCATCACAGCGAAGCGTTCGAAACCGCTCGCGCAGAGCTGGCGCTCATCCTCCTGACGACACAGCAGCAGGTCGAGCAGCAAAAATTTCCCGCCGAGATCGTTCGCCGCCTGCTGTCGCTTCTCAACGCGCTGCGTGCCAAGGTCCATCCCGACGTGTGGCAAGCCCTGATACCGCTGGCGCAGAACCACCCGCTCCAGAAGTACTTTCTCGAGGATCCGCTGACGCATTGGTCCTTCACCAAGCCCAGGGGTTATTCCGGCGACGCGCAGTTGCTTGATTACATCTATTGTGACCCGCACGTGGCCGAGAGCGTGGCAAGCGCCTCGGAGATCGGCAAGGCGCTTTACAGCCATACCCAGAACGTTCCGTCATGCGTGGCGGCCCGGGAGCGGCGCGATCTTCTGACCCGCTATGTCGATGAGACCGCGGCCAGGAATGGATCGGATACCGAAGTCCTGGCTATCGCAGCAGGCCATCTGCGCGAGGCGAACCGTTCGGCCGCATTGGCCGAGGGCGGCCTCAAGCGCTGGGTCGCGCTCGACCAGGATCCCCAGAGCGTCGGACTGATCGCGCGCGATTTCCAGGGCACCGCCGTCGAAGCCATCGACGGGTCGGTACGGACCGTGCTCACCAGGGGCCACAAGCTTGGCAAGTTCGATCTCATCTATGCCTCCGGCCTTTACGACTACCTCCAGCACAATGTCGCCGTGAAACTCACCAAGACCTGTCTGCAGATGTTGAAGCCGAACGGGACATTCCTGTTCGCCAACTACGCCGAGGGCACTCCTGACGCCGGCTACCGGGAAACGTTCATGGACTGGGTGCTGCTGCTGCGGTCGGAAGTCGACATGTGGAACATCATCAATGCCAGCGTCGACCGCAACACTGTCGAGGCGCAGGTGTATTTCGGCGAGAACCGCAACGTGCTCTACGGCGTTATCCAAAAGCGCGGATAATACCCGCCTGACGGCACACCGGCTGACGTAAGGACCTCGAGCGCTTCAGCCGGAGTGCTTGAGGGAGTCTTTCGGGGATGGCCTGCCCTACCCAAAAATCCGCTTGCCCTGTTCATCCACCAGCTGGATGCCCTTCTTGATCGAGATATCGACGGCGTCGTACAGCGGTGCGAAGCGGTCGGCGCGGATGGATTGGCCATCTACGCGACGCGGCGGCTTTGCTGCTGGTGCACGAGCTGCCGAACAGGAGCATATTTCGAGAAATCCGATTGCTGTCTTCAACACAAAGCGGACTTGCTTCTTCTTAAAGCTATACTCTCGTCTGCAGCTTTCTAAAAAAGATTGTGCCACAAAGGCCCAAACTGTAGACTTTATTCTCCTAATTTTTTTTGGGGGTTTTCCATCATGGCAACTCGCCTGAACTTGCGGGCAGTCTTTCGCTTGATTGTTGCAGGTTTCTTTGCGTCCCTGACCTTGGTTGGCACCTCGTCGGGCGCCGCAAAGCAGAAAGCGCCCGAAGAATGGCCTATGAATTTCATTTTGGTTCGGAACGGCGATTGCAATGTAAGCTGCATCCAATGGATATCCGCAGAAGGTATCATTAAACCTGATACAGACAGACAATTTGAGAAGTTTCTGCGGAGTCTGAAGGGTCAGAGACTTCCGATCGTGTTTCAGTCCGGCGGCGGGAACGTGGATGCGGCGCTTGCGATCGGGCACATGATCCGGGACGCCAGCCTCGAAACCGCGATAGGCAGGACGCAGTTGAACGGCTGCCCGATGCTGGTTCCGCGCTGTCCGGAAAAGATCGTGAAGGACGGCTGGTCGGAAGGGGAAGTTCATTCTGGCGGGGCGTACTGTTTCTCGGCTTGCCCATGGGCCTTGGCCGGAGGCTGGGTTCGCGCCGCGGCTGCCACTGCCCGTATCGCCGTCCATCAGATAACGAACGGCCGGAACAAACCCCGAATGCACAACGGCAGAAGAAATCTCGATGAAATTTCGACGGTGGTTGATCCGGCGCTGAAGCAGATGATGTCCGATTATTTCGACGAAATGGGCCTCAACAGCGCCGATGTGTTCGCCATGATGGGGCTGGCAACACCGCAGGGCCTATATAACGTCTGGGACGCTGAAGCGCTTAAATCAGGCATCGTAACGAAGGTCTATTCGTACTCGGAAGAGCCGGGCTATGTCATTGGTGGATCTGACGCTACGGTCACTCCCCCGGCGACGGCCGTACCGACGCCAACGGTTGCTCCCGCGCCGGCGGTCACTCCAATCCCGGACGAACTGGTGCATCTGCGTCAGTAAGGTATGGCGCGTCTTCTGCTCTACCCGAAAATCCGATCGCCCTGTTCGTCGACGAGTTGGATGCCTTTCTTGATCGAGATGTCGACGGCGTCGTCCAGCCCGGCGAAGCGGTCGGCGCGGATGAATTTGTGCTCCTTTACCACGCCGTCGATCTCCTTGGAGACGACGCCGCACGTCTGGTACTGACCTTCTGTCTTGTAGGGCGTGGCGCTGATCGTAAAACCCTTGTGCTCGACCTGCTTGGCGGGCGCGGCACTTCCAGGCTCGGCCGCTTCGCCGCCGCCGAAAAGACGTTTCAAAAAAGACATCGCTCAGATCTCCTTGTCGCCTGCGATCGCCGTCGGTATGCGATTCACGACGTTGTCTTCCCAGCATGCGCGAATGTGCCGCCGCGTTCCAGCCCCCTGATGAAGACGGCGACCAGGAGCTCGATCTGCCGGTCGATCTCGTCGGCCTGCCGGCGCTCGGACCTCCCCGCATACCCGCTGGTGACGATGCCATGCACGCTTGACCAGAGGGTTCGCGCGGCGATCCGGCGCGTGTCCTCGTCGAGATCGAAGCCGCCATCGGCAAGGACGCTGGCGATGATCTCGAACAACTGGTCGAGCCTTGCCTCATAGACATCGGGCTCGGTCAGCACCGGACGCCTCCGGTTGAAGGCCAGCAGCGCCGGCCAGCTGCCGGGATGCGCCTCGACGAAGCGAACATAGGCGCCGGCCAGCGCCATCAGCCGTTGGCGCACGTCGGTAATGCCGCGCCTGCCAAGATCGGCCATCGCCGCCGCGCCCGCGACCCCCAGCCGGTCGAGCAGCCGCATGTTGACGGCGCGGTGCACGCCGTCGAGATCGGAAAACAGATTGTAGACCGAGCCGACCGAGATGCCCGCCTGTTCGGCGATGGTCCTCGCCTTCAGATTGTCCATGCCGCCTTCGTCGAGCAGCGTCTCGGCAATGGCCAGCACCCGCTCGCCCGTCTCTTCCTTGTCCAGCGCCATATAAGTCCTTTGGATGCGCGTGCTTTTGATGGCACGCTTTTTCGAACCCCGATTTCCCTTCGTTTACCATATCCCGGATATCGTGAACAGTGTTCAAAATCGTCTTGAACGCAGTTCATTTCCTGCTATGTTGAGTTTGTGAACATTGTTCACGAACACTTCGAAGGGAGAAGAACCATGCTTAGCCTGATCAGAACATTGCTCGACGGCGCCGGCGCACGGGCCGAGGACGGCCTGAAGGATCGCTTCGCCATCGACCTTCTGGCGCAGCGCATCCGCGATGCCGAGGCGGGACTTGCCGCCGCCAAGCAGACACTCGCCTCATTGATCGTGCGCCAGCGTGCCGAGCAGGCCGGCCTCGAGCATCTCGATCGCCGCCACGCCGACCTGGAGGCACGCACCATCAGCGCACTGGCCGCCGGCAACAGCGGACTGGCCGAGAGCGGTGCCGCGGCCATCGCCGAACTGGAGAATGAACGCGAGGTCCGCCGCGCCACGGTGCAGAGCCTTGGCGAAAAGACCTTGCGGATGCGCGTTTCGGTGGAGCGGGCGCACCGCCGCATCATCGACCTCAACCAGGGCATGATCTCGGCCCGGGCCATCGATGCCGAGCGCAAGGCGCAGTCACGCCTCGTCAGGTCGATCGGCCATTCGGCAAGCCTCAACGACGCCGAAGAGCTTTTGGCCCGCATCAAGGCCGGCAGCGATCCGTTCGAGGAGGCCGGCATTCTCGATGAGATCGACGGCGAGTTGCGTCACGAGGCGATCCGCGACCGCCTTGCCGACGCCGGACACGGCCCGGCTGTGAAGGTGCGCGCCAAGGACGTGCTCGAGCGCCTGAAAACCATCAACTGAATATTTTGGACCTGCACATCAAACCCAACTTCGATCCAACCAAAGGAATACGACAATGAACAGCAATCAGACCTACATCATGTTCAACACCGTCTCGGTGGGCGCCGCCTACTTCATGCTCGGCCTGTCGCTTTGGCTGGCGCCGGTCGACTTGTCGACCAAGGGCTACTGGGCCATGGGCATCCTGCTGCTGACCGGCAGCCTGGTGAACCTGGTCAAGTACCGCACCGACGAGCGCATCTCCGCCGAGACCACCGCCAAGATCGAGAAAGCGCGCAATGAAAAGCTGATCAGCGAATATGTCGGCAAGGAATGATGCCGACAATGGCCTGACGAGAAAAGCCCGGGTCTCCCCGGGCTGTTGAGCTTTCAAGAGTCGCGGGCATCACGAGATCAGCGGTGCGTCAGCGCTTCCAGCGCGTCTGCCGCGGCTTCGAGGATGCTCATCGCCTCGGCCTGCTTTTCGGCCGGGGCATCGACGATGTCACCGAGTGCGGCGCGCAGCCGGTGGCGGATGGCACGGAATTCGTCGCGCGTTTCCGAGCGCTCGCCACGGCCACCCCGGCCGCCGCGACGATCCTCGCCATCGTCGTTCCAGCCGAACCATTCGCGCGCCTTGGCCATCTTGCGGCCGAAGCGTTCGAGATGCTCGAGCACGCCGTCGATCATCTCGCGGTTCTCGGCCAGATGCGCCTGCCCGGCCTCGGTGATCGAGAACACCTTCTTGTTGCCTTCGCTCGACGAGACGGCGTAGCCGGCCTCTTCCAGGAAGGTCAGCGTCGGGTAGACGACGCCCGGGCTCGGGCTGTAGATGCCACTGGTACGCTCTTCCAGCGCCTTGATGATGTCGTAGCCGTGGCGCGGCGCCTCCGCCAGCAGCGACAGCGTGATCAGCTTGAGGTCACCATCGGCGAGCATCCGTCCGGCGCGGAACATGTCGCCTGGGCCGCGCCCGCCGCCCCTCCCCCCGAACGGACCGAAGCCGCCGCCTCCTCTGCCACCAAATTTGCCGCCGAACTTGCCGGCCATGTGCATGAACATGCGCTCACCGAAATGATGGTGGTCTGAATGATTGTGCATTGATCGCTCCTAAAGTTCTATCTTACGATATATCTTAATTAGGCTCGCCGGTCGATCGAGTCAAGATATATCTTACGATGTATCTGAGAGTGACGCCAGTGGAGGAAGCTATCGACCCCTCACGCCCTTGCGCGCGTTGCGGTATTCGCGGACCACGAGATCCGTCAGTTCCTGGACGGAGGTCTCGGAGGTGGGCTTGTCGAAGAGGATGATCCCACCCTCGATGAGGTTGATCCTGTCGCAGACGTCGAAGATCTGGGCGTAGTTGTGCGCTATGATCATGATGCCCACATCGCCCCCCTCCTTCAGCTGCTGGATCAGATCGAGGATCAGTGCCGATTCCTTTGCGCCCATCGCCGCTGTCGGCTCGTCGAGCAGCAGGATCCTGGCTTTCTGGTAGACCGAGCGGGCGACGGCGATCGCCTGGCGTTGGCCGCCCGACAGCCGGGACACCTCGGCATCCACCGAAGGGATGTTGACACCCATGCGCTCCAGTTGCGCCAGCGCCGCGCGGCGCATGGCCTTGTCGTCGAGGATTCCAAGCGGGCCGCCGAACACGGCCTCGCGCTGCAGGAACATGTTGCGGTAGACATTCAGCTCATTGATCAGGGCCAGGTCCTGGTACACCGCCTCTACGCCGAGGCTGCGTGCATGCGCGACCGAACTCAGCGTTACGGGCACGCCGTCGAGATAGAGCTGTCCACTCGTGGGCTTGAGGAAACCGGTAAGGATCTTCATCAGCGTGGACTTGCCGGCGCCGTTGTCGCCGAGCAATCCCAGCACCTCGCCGCGTTTCAGCCGCAGATTGACGTCGCGCAGCGCCGTGACCTGGCCGAAACGCTTTGCGATGTGCTCGGCCCGCATCAATTCGCCCGAAACCGCCTCTTGTTCCATTATCCGCCTCCCTGGTCGCGCAGCCGGCTGAGATGGATATTCACCGTCATTGTCGCCAGGATAGCCGCGCCCAGGATCATGTCGAAGGTGAAGGCGCTGACGCCCAGCAAGGTGAAGCCGTCCTTCAGAATGGCCAGCACGAGCGCGCCGAGGAAGGCGCCGACCGTGGTGCCGAGTCCACCGGTCAGCAATGTGCCGCCGATGACGGCCGAAGCGATCGCCGCGAACATGATCTCGCTGCCGCCGGCCAGCGGGTCGATCGAGCCTATACGGAACGCATCGAGCATCCCGGCAAAGCCGCCGAGCATGCTGCACAGGATGAAATTGCCGGTCTTGATGCGCCGGACCTTGATGCCGACCTCGGCGGCGCCAGTCGGGTTGCCGCCGGTGGCGACGGTGTGCAGGCCCCAGCGCGTCTTCATCAGCACGAATTGCAGGCCGATCGCGATCGCCAGCGCCCAGGCCAATTCCGCCCAGGGGTTGCCGCCGAAAATCCGGGTGAAGAGCTCGCCCGCCAGCGGCTGCACCGGAAAGCCGCCGGAAATGGTCAAGGTGAAACCGTTGATCAAGAACAGCATGCCGAGGGTTGTGACAAAGGAAGGCAGGCGCAACAGCGTGGTGAGGAAACCGTTGATCGCGCCCACCAATGCCGCCGCCGCGAGCCCCGCGACCACCGCGAGCCATGGTGGTGCGCCGCCAGCCATGGCGAAGTACATGACGAAGGGTGCCAGCGCATAGACCATGCCCACAGACAGGTCCAGTTCCCCGCACACCAGCACCATCACCTCGCCAGCGGCGATGATGGCGGTGGTGGCGGTGAACTGGACGAGGTTTTCGAGGTTGGCCGGCGACAGAAAGGCCGCGCTGGAATACTGAAAATAGATCACCAGCAGCAGACCGGCGATGACGATGCTGGCTTCGCGGTACCGAAAGACAGCCGTCGCGGCCAGGTTCCAGGCGCCGCGGGGCGGTGCGGCGTCGGCTCCCTTCACGGCGTCGTCGGGGAGCCGGCCTTCGCCGGCCGGAGAATGCCGGGCATCGTCGGCCATGGGCTCGCCCTCAACCGCCGATGGCGCCCGAGCGCTCGATCAGCATCTGCTTGCTCGCATTGCCCTCGTAGCGGCTTTGCGTCTTCAGATAGGGCTGGACGCTGTCCTTGGTGACGAATTTGAGGCCTGTGTTTATGTCGGCGGGGCCTGTAAGCCCGCCCGACATCTGGAACAGGAACATCTCCATCACCGCGTAGAAGCCCTGCAGATAGGGCTGCTGGTCGATGGTGAAGTCGAGATGGTCCTTGGCGATGGCGTCCAGCGTCGCGGGCAGGAGATCGAAGCCACCGGCCCTGACGCCATTGGCGTGCAGGCCGTATTTCTCCATGGTCTTACCGACCGCCATGGTGCTGCCGGCATCGACGGCGAATATACCCTTCACGTCCTTGTGGCCGACATAATAGGCATCGACGCGCGACACTTCCTCGTTGACCGTCGGTCCGGTGGCGATCTGGGTGAAAGTGATCTTCTTGCCTGAAGCCTTGATCGCGTCGGCGGCGCCATCGAGACGCGGCTGGATGTTGAGCTGGCCGGGCGTGGCGATGAAACCCACCACCTCGCCCTCGTCGACCAGGCTTACGATACGCTCTCCAAGCGCCTTGCCGGCAAGGTACAGATCCTGGCCGACATAGGCGAGCCGGGCATTGCCCTTGGCATCGGCGTTGTATGCGAAGACAGGAATCCCGGCCGCGAGCGCCTTGCTCACCGGCTCGTTGAAAGCGTGCTCGTCGACGAGGCAGACGGCAATGCCGTCGACCCCCGCGGCGATGGCCGTGTTCATGGCGTTGACCATCTCGGAGGCGATGGATTGCTGTGAGCCCGTCCACTGATAGGAGCAGCCGAGCAGCGCGCAGGCATCCGCGATCCCGTATTGGGTGGGCACGAAGAACGGGTTCGTGGTGACATGGTTGACGAAGACGAACTTCCACGGTTTGTGTTGGGGAAAGTCGCCCTGCGTGGCGTCTGCCGCCGCGGAGGCCGGCAAGGCGGCCAGCGCCGCCAGCGAGGCCGCGCCACCCGCGCCCAGCGCGATTTGCAGCAGGGTGCGTCGCGTGGCCGCGAAGCCCTGCCCACGATTGGTGTATTCATGATCAGCGATCATGGTCGATCTCCCTAAGTTCCGATTTTCTTTTTTTATGCATCCTTCTTGCCGGACGGCCGGCAAAGCCATGGACGGGGGCCACGAGGCCCTTGCATGCAGAACTAGGGTCCGGCGCAAGGTCCGCTAGATGGATACGCCGCGATGACTTTTTTTTGAACGCTGAGAGTTCCGGGCAAACGAATGTCCGGCCGGCGAGACCGCTACCAGCGGCCCTTGCGCCGATTCCAGCCGTAGAGCAGATCGGCGAAGCGATCATAGGCATGGCGGGTCAGCGGCAGCATGAGCCGATTGCCGAACAGGCTCGCCAGCCAGCCCTCGCCCGGCGTCAACAGCCAGACCGCGATCGCCACGTCGGCGCCGACCAGCACCCTACCCTCGGCATCGATGGCATGCAGCCGGCGGCGGATGTCCTCCAGCGAGACGCCATGCGACGACAGCGCATGCGGCTCCAGGTTGATGTCGCGAAATTCGACCCGTCCGGCCTTCACGGCCTCGACCAGCCGCCGCTTCTGTCTGCCGATACCGGCATCGCAGACCGGGCAGCGCGTGTTGTACCAGACGGTCAGCAAAGGCGTGGTTCCGCTACCAGTCACTTGCCGCGCATCGCCGCCTTCGGCCCGACGCACTTGTTGTCGCGAAACAGCGCCCACTCCTCGCACAGGCGACCGTTGGGCAGGCGGCAAAAGCCGTATTCGTTGCCGGCCTTGTCCTTCCTGACCACGAAGCGGCCGCCGACCGCACCGCAATGGAGCGATGCGGGATTTGCCATGCCGACCGGTTTTTGCGCGGCGGCGCCGGCGTCGATCGGCATCAAGGACAACAAAGCGAGGCTGGCAGCCAATATCGAGACTTTCTTCATGCGATCTCTCCTCGGCCGCATGTCTACCACGGCGAGGCGTCCTGTCCTGAGGCAACTGTCAGATTTGTCGGAACGCGCGCCGGGTCGAATGCCGTTGAGACGACACCTGACCCGGCTGTCCGCGAAAACATCATCATCCAAGTGAGGTGATGATCTCGCGATAGGCGAATTCGGGGAAGGCCTTCATCGTCCGCGTCCTGATGTTGCCGGCCGCCGCCAGCATCAGCGAGAAACGCGCCAGGACCGCGTCGTCGGGCGCCTCGACCACCGCCACCATGTCGTACTCGCCCATGGTCAGGTAGAACGCCTTGAACGATCCGCCCATTTCGCCCAGCTGCTTCCTGGCTGCATCGAGCCGCTTCGGTGAATCGCGCACGTTTCTGGCGCCCTGCTCCGTCCAGTTCATCAGCACGATGTAGCTTGTCATGGCACACCTCCCTCCGGGGCCACGGAGCACGGCACTCAGGCCGTATCGACACGGCCTCGACCGGGGCGGGCTTCCGGGGTTGTCGCCCGAAAAAATGCATCCGACGTCCGATTATCCTCCCGCTGCCCACGTCCCGCAAGCACTACCGCGCCGGCACCCATTGCAGAGTGAGCGCGGCCAGTTGAAGCCGGTTTAAAAACCCGCTTGATTGCGGCAATCTCCGTCGTGGCGTGAGCCCGGCAAAACGTCCGTGACCGACCCAGCCGCAGGAGAGCTTCATGCGCGAGACGATAGACCTGCCGCCGGAACAGATCGAAACTTCCGCCGCCTGGACCGGCGAGTACATGGCGAAGCATCCTGAAAAGTGGCTGGTCGAACTGGGCCCGCAGGATGTCGTGGAACTGGAAGTTGCCGCGACCGGCTTTCTTGCCAGCTCGCACGATCTCAGCGGCCTTACCAAGGCGGATTTCCCTTTGCCTCGTCTGGCCGGCCGTCTTGCGGCCCTTCGCGAAAAACTGATTGCAGGCATTGGATTCGAGGTGCTGCGCGGTCTCCCGGTCGAAAGCTATTCCGCCGAGATGGCGGCAACGATCTTCTGCGGAGTTGGCGCCCATCTGGGAAGCGCTCGGTCCCAGAATGCCCAGGGCCATATCCTCGGCCATGTCCGCGACATCGGCGCCGACGCCAGGGACGTCACGACGCGCATCTACCAGACGTCGGAACGCCAGACATTTCACACCGACTCCGCCGACGTCGTCGGTCTGCTCTGCCTGCGCGATGCCATGCAAGGCGGCGAGTCCCTGCTGGTCAGCACGGTGACGATCTACAACGAGATGCGCAAAAGACGGCCCGATCTGGTTCCCCTGCTGTTTGATCCGATTGCCACCGACCGGCGCGGCGAGATCCCGGAAGGCGAAAAGCCCTATTTCGAAATCCCCGTACTCAACTGGCATGCCGGACTGCTGACCGGCATCTATCAGCGCCAGTACATCGACAGCGCGCAACGCTTTCCCGATGCCATGCGGCTCACCGCCGCCCATGTCGAAGCGCTGGATCTCTTCGACAGCCTCGCCAATGACCCGAAGCTAAACCTGTCGATGCGGCTTCGACCGGGCGACATGCAGTTCGTCTACAATCATTCGCTGCTTCACGATCGCATGGGCTTTCGCGATTGGCCGGACCCCGACAAGCGGCGCCATATGCTGCGCCTGTGGCTGTCGGTCCCCGGCGACCGTCCGCTGCCCGAGAGTTTCAGGCAGCGTTATGGCTCGATCGAGATCGGCGACCGGGGCGGAATCATCGTCAAGGGCGCACGGCTGAACGTGCCGTTGCCCTGACGCCTGAAACAAAAAGGGCGCCAACCGGCGCCCTTAACTCTTCGTGATAGATAGAAATGAACTCAGCTATCCAGGAAGCTGCGCAGCTTCCTGCTCCGGCTCGGGTGCTTGAGCTTTCGCAGCGCCTTGGCTTCGATCTGGCGGATACGCTCGCGGGTGACCGAGAACTGCTGGCCGACTTCTTCCAGCGTGTGGTCGGTGTTCATGCCGATGCCGAAGCGCATGCGTAGCACACGCTCCTCGCGCGGAGTGAGTGAAGCCAACACGCGCGTGGTGGTCTCGCGCAGATTGGCCTGGATCGCCGCATCGATCGGCAGGATCGCCATCTTGTCCTCGATGAAATCACCGAGATGCGAGTCCTCCTCGTCGCCGACCGGCGTTTCGAGCGAGATCGGCTCCTTGGCGATCTTCAACACCTTGCGCACTTTTTCGAGCGGCATTGCGAGCTTTTCGGCCAGTTCCTCCGGCGTCGGCTCGCGGCCGATCTCGTGCAGCATCTGGCGCGAGGTGCGCACGATCTTGTTGATCGTCTCGATCATGTGCACCGGGATGCGGATGGTGCGCGCCTGGTCGGCGATCGAACGCGTGATCGCCTGCCGGATCCACCATGTCGCGTAGGTCGAGAACTTGTAACCACGGCGGTATTCGAATTTGTCGACCGCCTTCATCAGGCCGATATTGCCTTCCTGGATCAGGTCGAGGAACTGCAGGCCGCGATTGGTGTACTTCTTGGCGATCGAGATGACGAGCCGCAGATTGGCCTCGACCATTTCCTTCTTGGCGATCGCTGCTTCGCGCTCGCCCTTCTGCACCTGATTGACGATCTTGCGGAATTCCAGGATCGAGATCGCCGTTTCGGTGGCTAGGTGCTGAATCTCGGCGCGCAGGTCCTTGATCGCATCCTTCTCGTTCTTGGTGAATTCCTTCCAACCGCGCGAGGTCAGATTGGCGATCGAGCGCGTCCAGTTCGGATCGAGCTCGGAGCCCTGATATTCCTTCAGGAACTCCTCGCGGCGCACGCCATAGCTTTCGGCGAGGCGCAGAAGCTTGCCCTCGTTCTGCACCAGGCGCTTGTTGATGTCGTAGAGCTGCTCGACCAGCGCCTCGATGCGCGCCGTGTTGAGCGACAGCGACTTCACCGCCTTGATCAGCTGGTCCTTCAGCTCCTTCAGCCGGCGGTCCTGACTGGGCGATAGCGTGCCGGCGGCGGCCAGACGGTTCTCGACCTGCTGGTCCTGCAGCTTGCGCAGCTTCTTGTAGGTGTCGGCGATGACGTCGAGCGTCTCCATCACCTGCGGGCGGAGTTCCGCTTCCATCGCCGCCAGCGACAGGCTCGCCTCGTCCTCGTCTTCCTCGTCGTCATCCCCGATGCCGCGCGTGTCGGCGCCGACATTGGTGATGTCGTCTTCATCGTCGCGTCCGCGACGCGGCTTTTCCTCGGCCTTGGGCGCCTCCTCGACGCGCTCGACCACCGGCGCCTGCTTGGCCTCGGGCCCGGCATAGGTGGCTTCGAGATCGATGATCTCGCGCAGCAGGATCTTGGATTCGTTGAGCTCGTCGCGCCAGATGATGATGGCCTGGAAGGTCAGCGGGCTTTCGCACAGCCCCGCGATCATCGTTTCGCGACCGGCCTCGATGCGCTTGGCGATCGCGATTTCGCCCTCGCGCGACAGAAGCTCGACCGAGCCCATTTCGCGCAGATACATGCGCACGGGGTCGTCGGTGCGGTCGGTCGGCTCTTTCTTGGTGGTGGTGGCGGCGACCGCGGTGCCGGTCTGCTCGGCCAGCTCGTTGGCGTCCTCCTCGGCGTCGGCGGCTGTGTCGCCGGCCTCGGCCTCTTCGCCCTGTTCGTCGTCCTCGACGACGTTGATGCCCATGTCGGACAGCATCGCCATCGTGTCCTCGATCTGCTCGGAGGTCACTTCCTCGGAAGGCAGCACCGAATTCAGCTCGTCCATGGTGACATAGCCGCGCTTCTTGGCGGCCTTGATCATCTTCTTGACAGCATCATCGGAAAGGTCGAGCAAGGGCCCATCGGTGGCGCCTTCGCGTTCGGTCTCGACCTCTTCCTTTTCCTTTGTCGCCATAGTCTTTATCTTCTCCTAGCGGCCGGCCATCGGGCCGCGTCAGCTTTCGGACCAGTCAAATCGGATACGCCCGTTTTTCTAAACGCGCTTCACCCGGCCCATGAGCTGCATCCACTCTTTTTGTTTGGTGCATGCCGTTGCCCCAAAACCGGGTTCCACTCTTGGGCGGCATGCATTAAGTCCAGATTAACCCTGATATCTGTGGCAGGCGGGCTGCCTGTCCAGTGACCAGTACCTTACATCGCTTGTTTCCCGTCGACGCGGGTGCGGGTTAACGTTTCGAATCGTCCTGATTCCGCCATTCTGTCCGAAGGTCAAGCGGCTCTGGCATGATTCGCATGAAAAAAGCGAATCAATTACCCGACTTAGCGCGCCCCGCCCCAAAAGGAGGCACGGCAACGCCTTCATTCCGCACTCAGCTGCACTTAGGCTCGTCCAGCCCTGCCTGACGAAACGCCGAACCCTTCGATCAGCGCTTCCGTTGCTTGTACATCCTGAAATTGCGCCTGAATTTCGATCAGATGGCGGAAGTTTTCATCCGAAGGATCAGCTTCGAGCGCCGCTTCCGCCTGTTTCAGCTCCTTATGTAAGGTCCGCGCGCTGCGCTGCAAGTGCAACGCCTGGTTCAGAGCGTCGCGGGCATCCTCGAGCGCCGCCGTCTCCAGTGCCGGCCATTGCCGCGCCCGCCTGATCAGGCCGACGGCGCGCTCCCAGATCTCGGCGCAGCCGGCGCGCTCGACCGTCGCCACCACGGCGTTGCGGTCATTGGCCATATCATGCGCCATCGCGTCGAGGATGGCGGCATGCAGACGGGTCAGATCGGAATTGGCGAGATCGAGGAATTCGACATGGGCGAAGTTCTCGTCGATCAGCGCGGGATGGTTGATCAATGCGACGATGATCGTTGCCTCGCGCACCGACATTCCCTCGCCGCGCTTGACCAGCGCCGACTGGCCGAGGCTTTCGGTGATCGCCATGCGGCCGCCACCAGGCTTGGCGAATTGCCCGCCCGGCGCAGGCTTGCCCTGGCCGCGCTCGCCGGGCCGGCCGTTATCCTGACGACCTTGCCGCGCATTGCGCTGGGAGCCGAAGAAGCTCAGCACCCGCTCGCGCATTTCCTGCTGGTAGTGGTAGCGCGTGCTTTCGTCGCGGATGCGGCTGCTGAGTTCCCGCAGCGTCTGTCCCAATTCCGCCCGCCGCTCCGGCGTGTCGAAGACGCCGCCCGCTGTCTCGCGCATCCACAACAGGTCGACCAGCGGCCGCGCATCGGCCAGCACGGCGCGGAAGGCGTCTGGCCCCTCGGCCTTGACCAGATCGTCGGGATCCTTGCCTTCCGGCAGCAGCGCAAAGCGCGCCGAGCGCCCGGCCTGCACTGACGGCAGCGCCATGTCGGCTGCCCGCCATGCCGCCTTCAGCCCGGCCTTGTCGCCGTCGAAGCACAGCATCGGCTCCGGCGCCATGCGCCATAGCAGTTCGAGCTGGTTTTCGGTGAGCGCGGTGCCGAGCGGCGCCACGACATTCTCGAAGCCGGCCTGCGCCAGCGCGATCACATCCATGTAGCCTTCGACCGCGATGACCGTCCCGCCCTTGGCCAAGGCTTTTCGGGCGCGGGCGAAATTATAGAGCACATTGCCCTTGTGGAAGAGCTCGGTGTCTGGCGAGTTCATGTATTTGGCGAGCGCGTCGGGGGCCAGTGCGCGGCCGCCAAAGGCGATGATCTTGCCGCGCGAATCCGGGATCGGGAACATGATGCGGTCGCGGAACCAGTCGTAGGAGACGGGAATGTCGTCGCCATGGCGCACCAGCCCGCAGGCCTCGATATCGGCCTTCGGCACACCCTTGGCGGCCAGATGCTCCTTCAGCGCATTGCGGCTGTCGGGCGCGAAGCCGAGCCGGAACGACTGCTGCGTCGCCGGTGTCAGCCCACGGTCGCGCAGGTAGGCGCGGGCCTTGGCGCCTTCAGGCCCTTGCAGGCGCTCCTGGAAGAAGGCCGTCGCCATCTCCATGACGTCGGTCAGGCTGGCGCGTTCTTTCTCGCGCCGCTCTTCCTGCTCGTCGCGGATCGGCATCGGCACACCGGCCATGTCGGCGATCTTCTCGACCGCCTCGGGAAAACTCAGTCCTTCGAGTTCGGTCAGGAACTTGAAATGGTCACCCGAGACCGAGCAGCCGAAACAGTGATAGCGGCCCTTCTTGTCCTCGCAGTGGAAGGACGGGCTCTTCTCGCCATGGAACGGACAGCACGCCCAATAGTCGCCGCGCGACGGGTTGGTCTTCTTGCGATCCCACGCCACGCGCTGGCCGATAACAGAGGAAATCGACACGCGGTCGCGTATCTCGTCGAGGAAGGCGGGCGGAAAGCGCATCGGGGAACTCGTTTCGCCACCATATAATCATGCCCGCGATCTCAGACGACCCCTAATGCGGACGATGCCCGGTTTCCACAGGGCAACGCGCCCCTCCGGTGCCGCCGATCAGTCGCCGTCGTCGACCAAACTCTCGATGGGCAATTCGAGAGCGCGGGCAATCCGCAGCCAAAGCGTGACGTCCCCACCGCGCTTTCCGTTCTCGATATCCGAAAGATAGTTCTGGGTCACGCCCACGGAGGCAGCGAGAACGGCCTGGGTCTGCTTGCGGTATCTGCGCCAAAAAGCGAGTGGAGAGACCGCGCCGACAAGTGCTCGTGCTTCATCGGGCGTGAGGCCGGGAAGCTGCCCGGCACGAAACCCGCCAAGCGCCTGCGCATGCTCCAGTGATTCACGAAGGGCTTCCAGTTCGCTGCGAGGCAGGATGGCCAGCTCCTCGCCACCTGGCGTCGTGACATAGGCGATGTTGTTCATCCCGGCATTCCTTCAGTCATATACCGATCCACGCGGTCCGATCTTGGTCACGATGATCTCTTGATCCGTCTCTTCGAAGATCACGCGATAGTCGCCGACCCTCAGGCGCAGGGCCGAACATCCCTGCAAGGCCTTGACGCTGTTTGCAAGCGTACTCGCGTCCCTGGCATAGGTTTCGATCTTCGATAAAATCCTCTCGGCATCGACCCGATGCTTTCGCAACGCCTTTGCCGCCAAAGGCAGAAGTATGACCCGCTTCACCGTTTAAATATCGCATATCGTGATATTTCCGGCAAGGCAGATCGGCATGAGACTGGGCAGGACGAACCAAAAAAGGCGACCCTCGCGGGGCCGCCTCCCATCGAAAGGCCGGCGAGATACCGGCTATCGTCAATGATTACTGCGCGGCAAGCGCGCCGAAGATGACGCCGGAGAGGATGCCGACCAGCACATAGTCATTGCCGACGCGGATCCATTCCTGGCCATGGCCCGGACGATGCAGGCCATAGCGGCCATAGTCGCGGATCGGCTGGTGCTGCCTCCAGCCGGAATATTTCTGGCCATTGCGCCAGTGATTGCGCTTCACGACGACCTTCTTCTTCACCACGCGCTTCTCGACATGCCTGCCGGGCTTCTGCCAATCGACTTTCGTGTAGTTCGACTGCGGCGCCACCGGCTCGTTCATCGGCGCTGCCTGGCCGGTGAGCGAGGTGGCGGCCAGCATCGAGAAAGCAAGAGTGGAAAGGACAATGCGTTTCATCGGAAGTCTCCTTGGTTGTCGATGCCAGAGGAATAACGGCCAGGGGATGAACCGAAACTGAACGCCACCATTACAATTGTGTAATGAATTCCGCCGCTTATTCCAAAGATTTAAACATCGTCGCAAAGACCGGCGCCAACAGTGCCGCAGATCCCGCCGATCCACCGCTCCAGCCCGTGCAACCATTTGCGGGTCCGTCCATTTTCCGACACCGGCCGTCGCCTCGCGGCGGCCCTTGAAATCGACAAATTTTTATTATCCGGCTAAAATGTTCCGGGCTATATTCCAGGGCTGTCATGACCATGATTCTTACCCTCGCCTTCGCCACCGGCCGCCATGCTGCCCGCGGCGCGCGCCACGCCCGCATCCAGGCGCCGCGATGAGCGGCTCGGTCGTCCTTCTGCATCTGGCCGGCGCCGTAGCGCTGATGCTGTTTGCCACGCGCATGGTGAAGACCGGCGTCGAGCGCGCCTATGGCGACGTGCTGCGCCATCGTCTGCGCGCCACCATGCGCAACCCGATCATGGCGGTGCTGGCCGGCACCGGTCTTGCGATCGCGCTGCAAAGCTCGACCGCGGTCACCTTGCTGGTCGGCTCCTTCGCCGGTTCCGGCATCGTCTCGGGCGCCGCCGGCCAGTTGGCGGTGCGTGGCGCCGAGATCGGCTCGGCTCTGGTGGTCAAGCTGCTGACCTTCGATCTCACGCTGCTGGTGCCGCTCTGCCTGATATCAGGCACGGTGATGTTCATGGCCACCGAGCGGCGCGACTGGCGCCAGACCGGCCGCATCCTGGTCGGCATCGGCCTCTTGATCCTGTCACTGGAAATGATCGGGCAGGCGTCCGAGCCGCTGCGCAACAGCCAGCTGCTGCCGGTCATCCTCAATTATTTCTCCAGCGATTCCATCACCGCCTATCTGCTGGCGGCAATGATCACCTGGCTGTTCCAGTCGAGCATCGCGGCGGTGCTGTTGATGGCGACGCTGGCCGGCCGCGGCCTGATCAGCCCCGAACTCGGCCTCGTCCTCATCCTCGGGGTCAATCTCGGTTCGTCGCTGATCGCGCCGATGCTGACACGCTCGGCGAGTCCCGAAGTGCGTGTCGTGCCGGTCGGCAACCTCCTGATGCGCGGACTGGGCTCGCTGGTCATACTGATCCTGTTCATGATCTTCCGGCCGCATGTCGCCTTGCTCGGCGCGACGGCGGCCGATCAGATCGTCAACGCTCATATTCTGTTCAACGTGATCATCCTGCTTGCCGGCCTGCCGCTGGCCGGGTTGGTCTACCGAGCCTCCGAGAGAATCGTGGCGCTCGGCGCCAAGCCGGCGCCGACCGCGACGCTCGACGTCGTCGAACTGTCGGCGCTCAACGAAGGCGCGCTCGATGTGCCGAGCCAGGCTCTGGCCAACGCCACGCGCGAAGTGGTGCGGGTCTGCGAGACGGTCGAGATCATGCTCAAGCGCATCATCGAACTCTACGAGGACGCCGACTCGGACAAGATCAAGGCGCTGGCGGCCCTCGACGACCGTGTCGACCGCAGGCACGCGGCCATAAAGCTCTACCTCGCCAAGGTCACCAGGAACCCGATGACCCAAGACGAGGCGTTGCGATGCCAGGAACTGATCGGCGCCTGCGTCAAGCTCGAGCAGGTCGGCGACATCGTCGTGCGCAACATGCTGGTGCATGTGAAGAAGAAATTCGACCGCGGGCTGGAATTCACCGACGAAGGCTGGAGCGAACTGTGCGCCTTCCATGGCTCGGTGCTGGCCAATGCCCGGCTCGCCTTCAACGTGCTGGTCTCGCGCGATGCCGAGACCGCCCGCCAGCTGGTGCTGGAGAAGGACCAGTTGCGCGACCGCGAGAAGGAAACCAGCGCCAGCCATTTCCAGCGCCTGCGCGAAGGCACCGCCAAAAGCATCGAAACCAGCTCGATCCACCTCGACACCATCCGCGACCTGAAGCAGATCAACTCGCTGCTGGCGTCGATGGCCTACCCCGTGCTCGAAGAGCGCGGCCTGCTCACGGGATCGAGGCTGAAGGCGAGCTGAGGCGGCAAGGATTTGCCGCATCGGCATCAACTTGGGAACACGATTCCGGTATTCCGGCTTCAACGGCAAAATTAGTCTTTGCTCATCCTCACATCCGTCGGCTAAGCATCTAATGCCACCCGGAGGAAATCGATGGACACCCATTCGCGCAGTTTCGCCAAGGCGCTTTCCTGGCGTGTGACCGGCACAATCGATACGATGATCATCTCGCTGGTGGTGACCGGAAGCATCAAGCTGGCGGCAGCCATCGGCATGACCGAAGTCGTCACCAAGTCGCTGCTCTATTATTTTCATGAGCGGGCGTGGCTGAAGATTCCTTACGGACGTAAGTCCGCGACCTGACGGGACCGGTGACCAACGGACTTGGTCAAGAAAAGCTAAAACGACGTCGACAATTTCTGGATTGCCTGCCACGGCTATCCATGGTTTGAGCCCCTGTATTTCGAGGGTTTCTTTTTCATGTCGCTGCCGCTCGTCGCCTTGTTCATCGCCGCTTTCGCTTTCGGCACCACCGAATTCGTCATCGCCGGCGTGCTGCCGCAGGTGGCGCATGGGCTTGGCGTTTCGGTTCCCTCCGCCGGCTATCTCGTCTCCGGCTATGCCTGCGGCATCGCCATCGGCGGGCCGCTGCTGGCGCTCGCCACCAAGTCCTTGCCGCGCAAGACCTTGCTGCTCGGCCTCGCCGTCGCCTTCACCATCGGCCAGGCAGCCTGCGCGCTGGCGCCCGATTTCACCTCAATGCTGTTGCTGCGCATTGCCGTGGCTGTCGCGCATGGCGCCTATTTCGGCGTCGCCATGGTGGTCGCGGTCGGCCTGGTGCGCGAGGACCAGCGCGGCATGGCGGTCGCCGTCATCCTGTCGGGCCTCACCGTCTCCAACGTCATCGGCGTGCCGGCCGGCACTGCCATAGGCAACATCTGGGGCTGGCGCGCGACCTTCTGGGTGATGGGCGCACTGGGCGTGGCGGCAACTCTGGCCATGGCGGCCCTGTTGCCGCGCACCACCGGATATCAGGCCAAGGCGGCGAGCCTTGCCAGCGAAGTCCGCGTGCTGGCGCGCCAGCAGGTCTGGACCTCGCTGATCCTGATGCTGATGCTGATGCTCGGCCAGTTCTGCCTGTTCACCTACATCACCCCGACGCTGCTGGAGGTGACAGGGCTCGACGAAAATCTGGTGCCCTGGGTGCTGCTGCTCAACGGCGTCGGCGCCACGCTTGGCGTCTTTCTCGGCGGCAAACTGTCGGACTGGAAACTGATGCCGTCGCTGATCACCATGCTCGCCCTGCAGGCGGTGACGCTGGCCATCATCTATGCCGTCAGCCCCTACCCCGTGCCGATGGTTATTGCCGTCATCGTCTGGGGCGGCCTCAACTTCGCCATCGGCACCCCGATCCAGACCCGCATCCTGTCCTGGACGGCCGACGCTTCCGGCCTCGCCGCCTCGCTCATCCCGTCCGGCTTCAATATCGGCATCGCATTGGCCGCGTCGCTGGGCGCCGCCATGCTCAATGCAGGCTACGGCTATCGCAGCCTGCCGGTTGTTGGCGCCTTTGCGATGGCGGTTGCCGTCATCGTGGCTGTCATCTCCCAACTCTGGGAACGGCGCAGCGACATCAGCCCGCCGGTACCGGCGGCCGCCGAATAACATGGCAAGGACCGTCGCTGATTTCGGCCTGACCCGCGGCACCTTGCCGGCGGGCACGCACAACGCGATCACCGATGTGCCCGGCGTGCGCGTCGGTCACTGCACGCTGCGCGACGGCGACGTCAACACCGGCGTGACCGCGATCCTGCCGCATGGCGGAAACCTGTTCCGCAGCAAGGTGATGGCGGCATGCCATGTCATCAACGGCTTCGGCAAGACCGTCGGGCTGATGCAGGTCGAGGAACTCGGCACCATCGAGACGCCTATCCTCTTGACCAACACGCTTTCAGTCGGCACCTGCGCCACGGCGCTGATCTGTGACGCCATCCGCCAGAACCCCGAGATCGGCCGCACCACTGGAACCGTCAATCCGGTGGTCGGTGAGTGCAATGACGGTCCGCTGAACGACATCCAGGCCATGGCGATATCGGAGGAGCATGCCCTTGCCGCGTTGGCCGATGCCCGTGAAGGCGCGGTCGAACAGGGCAATGTCGGCGCCGGAACGGGAATGAGCTGCTTCGGCTTCAAGGGCGGCATCGGCTCCGCGTCCAGGAAGATCGCGCTTGGCGGCGGACATCATCTTGGCGTTCTCGTCCTGTCGAATTTCGGCCGGCCCGGAGACCTCCTCCTGCCCGATGGGCGCCGGCCCGACCCCAGGCGGCAGGCCGAGGCCGAACGCGGCTCGATCATGGTCGTGCTGGCGACGGATGTGCCGCTCGAAAACCGTCAGCTGGAGCGTGTGGCGCGCCGCGCGGGCGCCGGCGTCGCCAGGCTCGGTTCCTTCTGGGGCAATGGCAGCGGCGACATCGCCATCGCCTTCAGCACCGGCAACGCTATCGACCACGATGAAAACCGCGATCTGGTGCCGCTGCTCGCGCTCAACGAAGCACGCATCGACATTCTCTTCCAGGCGGCGGCGGAAGCGACGCAGGAAACGGTGCTGAACTCCATGCTGTCCGCCGAGGCTTTCACCGGCAGGTCCGGCACGCATCGCGCATCGCTCGCCGACTGGCTGCGCGACGAGGCCAAAAGGCGATAGGGCTACAGCTCAATCCGGAACCGCAGGCTTTCCACCCCGCCATAGGCGGCGTCCTCGAAGAAGCGCTCGATGAGTTTGCCGCCGTTGGCCAGGATCACCTTGTGCGAGGCCGGATTGCCCGGCTTGGCGGTAATCTCGACATAGGGCAAGCCCACCGCCCTCGCCTCGTCCAGCATCAGCCGCAAGGCCTGCGTGGCATAGCCGCGCCGCCGCTTCCATGGCACCACCGCGTAGCCGATATGGCCAAGCACGTGCGGCGGCAGTTCCGCCGTGCCCTTTTGCCAGCGGAAGCCGATCGAGCCCGACGCTTCGCCGTCCCAGATCCAGCGACGGAAGCCCGGCAGGCGTGGCACTTGTGTGTCGTCTGGCAAGGTGATGGGCGCGCCCTTGGCCTCGGGATCATCGAGGTCGGCGAGGAACGCCGTGGGATTTTCTTCTATGGCCGCGAGCTGTTCGCGCGTCGCCTCCAGGAGCCGCACATTGTCCGGCGACCAGCCGCGTTCGAGCGCCGCCTTGTAGGACGGCAGATGTTCAAGCGCCGGTTTGACGATCTCGATCATGATCCGCGCTCCTTGCCACCACGGCGGCATAACCGAGGCAAGCATCCGCCTCAAGGGCTCGCCGCCTGGAAGGTTGCGCGTCGGCCCGGGCTTGTCACGCATACTTGCCGGCGCGCTAAACAAGATGTGTTTCGCCTGATGGCGCGCGGCGTTTTATGATTATGCTATTTTATGATCGTCCTCTGGTGATTCACCGTTGGGGATCACGAACGGCTTCGACAGGAGAATGGGTCTGGTGCGGTTGAGATCTGTCCCCTTGGGTGTCGTTGCGCTCCTCGGCCTTCTCGTCGTCGTCATTGCCTTGATGGCATCGGCCCGGTCCTTTGCCGCGCCATCGGCCATTCCGGCCTGGCTGGAGGCCCATGTCGGCAATGGCGATGGCCAGATTTCACAAGTGGTGCTGGAGCGGGCGCGCGCGCTTTACCTGAAGAAGGTGGCGCAGGGCGCGGTCAGGAACCCCTGCTACTTCGCCATGGACGCCACCCGTCCCGGCGACCTGGGCAATGGCGTGCTCGGGCGCCGCTATTATGTCGTGTGCGAAGCCAGCCAGTCGTTCAGTGCGATTTCGTCGGGTCACGGCGGCGGCCGGAACCTGAAAGGCATCGTGGACTTTTCGAACGGCAGACGCTGCGCCAAGAACTTCGGCAATGCCATGGATTCGGAACTGACCGCCGGCGGCGCCTACATGACCAGCGAAGCGAAAACCTCGTTCAAGGGCTTTTATCGCACCGGTGCGAAACAGGACGTAGCTTTCCAGCGCACCTTCATCCAGTTCGACGGTGAAGGCGAAGCCGCCAACGCAAGGCAGCGCGTGATCGGCGGCCATGCGGCGCAAGTGCTGCGCACCATGTGCATGCGCAAAAGCCCCAGCAACTCCTATGCCGACCATGACGGTCTGGTGCCGTTCGGCAAGCTGGTGGACTATGCTGGCGGCCGCAGCAATGGCTGCACCAGCTGGTCCCCGGCCGATGCCAGGCAACTCATCTCGATGGTGAAGGACAATCCGACCACGCTCTACATCTATCCGGAATCGCGCGACATCGCCGCCGTTGCGGGCGGCCATGCCGCTTCAGGCACCTACTGGAACGCATCGTGCCTCAAGGAAATCGGGACGCCGAAATTCTGGCCGCGAAAAACCCTTGAGCCTGTCATCGCCCAGTACAAGAAGGATCATCCCGCACCACCCGCGCAGCCACTGCCGATCTGCAAGGAGCCGTGAGACCCACCCTGGCGGGCGCCGCGCTTGATCCCCATCTGGATGAACGCCGCGACTGATCCCTCGGCTGACCTCAGCGTGTGAACGTCGCCGTGCCGGCTGGCATGGCGACACCGCAGCGGAGATCGGCAGCGTGCCGCAGGCCGCAGCCCTCGGCCATGCGCCGCGACACCTGGTTCGAGGGTGCGACCATCTCGTAGACGTGCCGCGCGCCAAGTTCGCTGAAGGCGCAATCGACGAGCAGCGCGTTGACGAGACGGCCAAGCCCCTTGCCTCGCCATGGCTCGGCGACGGCAACCAGGCCCAGCCAGGCGTGGTCGCAAAAAGGGCTGTGCGTGTTGTGCGGGAAATAAGTGTGCCCGGTCGCGGCGATGCGGCCGCGGTCGTCACCAAGCACGATTGTCATCGCGCGCGGCGGCCGGGCCGCCAGCATCGTTCCGGGAAACGGTGCAAGGCCGTGCGCGGCAAGGAACTGCTGGACCGAGCGGGTGTCGGCGCTTTTCGCATTTGTCAGCGGCAATCGCATCGCGATGCCGCCAGGCATTCCCCGCGCGATGATGGCTTGCGCCTGCCTGCCGGCATCGTGCGGCTCGCCCGTGAGAATGTCCCAGGTGTCGATCCGGCATTCCATGGCCTCGAGCCTGGGAAAGCAGCGCGCCGCCTGCTGCGGCGAAATCATCCGCAACCCGAGCAGGCCGTCGCGGCCGAGCATCGTCTCCAGCGCGCTCCATGGCAGCCTGTCGGGATCATCGACCCCCATGAAGCGTCCGGCGTTGTAGATGCCAGGCGTCGCGGCGATCCAATGGCGCTTCTCGTGCGTGCGCCGTTGCAGCGCCTGCTGATGATCTGTTCCGAAGTAACCGGCCATGTCGGGCTTGCCCATGGGTGCCTATCCGGGTGGCACGATAGGTCGTGCCGAGCGCCCCGTCAGGAAACGAAGCTGAAATTTTCCTGAATTCGCTGGTCTTGCGCGGTGGGTGGAAATGAGCTTGCCTTCCATGTCTTCACGGCAGGGGCGCAGGCTTGGCAACCGACCAGCTATCGATCGATCTGGACAGGAACGAGCTTGTCGACAGCGCCGGTCGGCAAGTTGTCCTGCGCCGCCGCTCGCTCGGCCTGTTGATTCACCTCGCCAGGAATGTCGGTCGTGTCGTCTCCAAGCAGGAATTGGCCGAGGCGAACTGGCCCGGCCTCACCGTGACCGACGATTCGCTGGCGCGCTGTGTGTCCGACATCCGTTCCGCCCTCGGGCCGGAACTGCGTCGAACGCTGCGGACCGTTTCCGGTCGCGGCTATATGCTGGGCGGATGGATCGGCGATGCTGGCGGCAGGTGCCTGCTTGCACCCGCCGCCGACCATGGGCGGCCAACCGCCGCGGATCAACGGCCATCCATCGCGGTGCTGCCCTTCGAGAACCTCGGCGACGACGAAGACGCCTACTTCGCGGACGGCATCGCAGAAGACATCATCGCGGCCCTCAGCCGCTTGCGCTGGCTGTTTGTGATCGCCAGAAGTTCGTCCTTCGCCTACCGCGGCAAGGAACTCGACGCGCGCCGGATCGCCAAGGAGCTCGGTGTACGCTACATCCTCGAAGGATCGGTCCGGAAGCAGGACGGGCACGTCCGGCTGGTCGGCCTCCTCGTCGAGAGCGAGACCGGGCGGCAGCTCTGGGCAGGCCGTTATGACGGAGACCTGACCGACATTTTCGAGCTTCAGGATCGCGTCGCGGTGAGCGTACTGGGGGCTGTCGAGCCCAACCTGCGCCTCGCCGAGATCGAGCGGGCACGCAGCAAACCGCCAGGAAGCCTCGACGCTTACGACCTCTATCTGCGGGCTCTGCCTTTCCTCTATGCCTACACGGAAGCCTCCTTTCGCGAGGCCGAGGGGTTGTTGCGTGCGGCGCTCAGGCAGGACGAAGCCTATTCGGACGCGCTCGCGGCGCTGGCCGACTGCGTCGGCCGCATGGCACTCAATGGATGGGCGTGGGATCGCAACGGGGCTTTTGCCGAATCCTGCGCCCTGGCGAGACGCGCCGTCGCCGCCGATCCGGAAAATCCGCTCTCGCTTGCAACGGCGGCATGGTCGTATGCCATGTTCTCGAACGGCTTCGACGATGCGCTCGAACTGGCCGACCGCGCGCTCGAACTGCATCCAAGCTCGCACGCCATCCGCTCCTATTGCGGCTGGGTGTTCGTCTATGCAGGGGAAAGCGACAGGGCCATCGAGCAGTTCAAGGCTGCGCGCAAAATGAGCCCGATGGACCCGCGCGACTATTTCCCGCTGCTCGGCATGGCTGCCGCGCATTTCTTCGCGGGACGATTCGAGGACACGGTGCGCCTGAGCGAGCGCATCATCTCCCTGGTGCCGAGCCATACGATCGCCCGGCGATATCTAAGCGCGGCGCTTGCGCATGGCGGCAGGCTGGAAGAAGCAAATGCCGCGGCATCGGCGCTTCTCCAGATCCAGCCCAGCTACAATCTCGGCAGCGCTGGCATGAGCCGACTGCGGCATCGCTGGATGCTGGACCTGTATGTCGACGGCCTGAGAGCGGCCGGAATTCCGGCCGCGTGATGTTCAGCAGTTACGCAATGGTATCTGAACCGCACTTCTGGCCGTCGCTTCAAAAGCAGGAAGCGCCGGCATTGCGCCGCGCGTTGGAACTCAAACGCCGGCCCGGTCAGTGAAACGGACACCTGATATCAGGGGAGTTCCCGGAGCCGGTCAGTCGGCATCCGGGAATGCTCCAGGAAACTATTGGCCTGAAGCGACAATGGCGATCTCTCGTAGCGCTTCGATCGTCTCAAGCTCGCGATATGACGTTTCGTCGTTGGTAAGGCCATATCGGCGGTTGGCTGAAAGCTTTACCATGACGATGTCGCGCGCCGGATTTACATAGATGAACTGATTGTAGACGCCGACAGCCGCAAACTCTCCCTCGGTTCCATCCATAATCCACCACTGGTAGCCGTACCCCCACAGAGAATCGGAGCGGCTCGTATCGCCCGGCATCAAGTGCGGTGCGTCAGGAGTGATCGAAGCCTTCACCCACCCATTGGGAACGATCTGGTGCCCCTGCCAGCATCCCCCCAACCGAAACAATTCGCCAATCTTGAGATAGTCCAGCGCTGTGGCGTTGAGGCCGGCATAAGCCATTTCCATTCCCGTATCGTCGAGCAGCCAGAATGCTTCCGATTCCATGCCAAGAGGGTGCCAGAGAACGTCTTGGATGTAGGCATGGATCGGACGGGCAGTGACGCGCTTGAGCAGCATTCCGAGCACCTGGGTATCGGTGCTATTGTAGAAATTGAAGGTGCCCGGCTCTGTCGCTCTCTTCAAAGTCGGTGGAAAGCCATTGAATGAGCCGCCTTTGGCCGTGATCGCGGCGAAGCGGTTGATGTCCGAATCAGGGTCGCTGTAGTCCTCATTCCAACCGGCTCCAGAGGACATTTGAAGCACATCTTTGATACGCACGCCGTCATACGCCGACCCGCTCAATTCCGGCAGGTAAGAGGAAATGCTGTCATCGAGAGTAGCGACCAATCCAGTGCCGACGGCAATCCCGAGGGAGGCGGAAATGACGCTCTTGGCCACTGACATGGACTTCCATCGCCTATCCCGACCACCCCAAGGCGCATAGCGCTCAAACACGAGCACACCACCTTTCAGTACGAGCAGCGCCATGGTTTCGGTTTCTTCGAGGAAACTATCGATCGACCTGGATTTCCCTTCATACCGGTAGTTCGCCGGCAAGGCTATTTCCGCCGCCCTCGGGAAAACAAAGGGTTCCGGAGATGCCGACATCCGCCCGACTGGAAAGATCGTATCCATGGTCTGGAAATTCTGGCGCTGATCGGCACCAGTGAATAGGCTTCTAATGTAGGCTTCGCGGCTCATTGCTGCGCCCATAGGGTACCCTTCAAATGTGGTTCACAAGCCGCGACGGTAAAAGCCCTATTGCAGCAACCCCTTGACGATGCCGCTCGCCTTGCCAAAATCCATCTGCCCCGCATATTTCTGCTTCAGCGCGGCGATCACCTTGCCCATGTCCTTCTGGCTGGCCGCACCGGTCGCGGCAATCGCCTCGCGCGCCGCCGCCGTGACCGCCGCATCGTCGAGCTGCGTCGGCAGGAAGCCGCGGATGATCTCCATCTCGCCACGTTCCTGCGCCGCCAGCTCCGGCCGCTTGCCGTCCTCGAATGCCTTGGCCGATTCCTCGCGCTGCTTCACCATCTTAGCCAGGATCTGCAGGATTTCCTCGTCGCTGGCGGGTTCCTTGCTGGCACCGCGATTGGCAATGTCGCGGTCGTGGATGGCGGCCTGGATCAGCCGCAATGTCGGCAGCCGGTGCTTGTCCTGCGCCTTCATCGCGGTCTTCAGGGATTCGGCGATTTTCGCGCGCATTGCTCTCTCTCCTTCGGTCGGCGCGGACAATAGCGCCGGGGACAGGCCAACGCAAACCCTCATATGCCAGGGCAAGCCTATGATATTCCTCAATGAAATAAATCGCGGCGGCATTTCGCATGATCATTGACCGCCCTGCCCCCTTCCCCTATGTACTGGGCCTTGCATGAACTGAAGCTTGAGTGCGTGAGGCCGCGAATTCGCCGCTTCGCGCCGTTTGCCGCGCCAATGCCCGCCGGGCTATGGAAGCGCGCGGCTTGATAGGAGTGCCGCCATGGCCGAGATGACGCCCGCCTGGGCCACTGAAAAGCCGACCGCCCTGCTGGTGCTGGCGGACGGCACCGTCATCGAAGGGCGCGGCCTGGGCGCCACCGGCTCCGCCGTCGCCGAAGTCTGCTTCAACACCGCGCTCACCGGCTACCAGGAAATCCTCACCGACCCCTCCTATGCCGGCCAGATCGTCACCTTCACCTTCCCGCATATCGGCAATATCGGCACCAATGGCGAGGACATCGAAGACCTCAATCCGGCCGCCCGCGCCGGCGCCGTCGGCGCCGTGTTCAAGGCCGATGTCACCAACCCGTCCAGTTACCGCGCCGCGGGCCACCTCGACCAGTGGCTGAAGAAGCGCGGCATCGTCGCGCTCTCGGGCATCGACACCCGCGCGCTCACCGCGCTGATCCGCGAAAAGGGCATGCCCAACGCGGTCATCGCTCACGCGCCGGATGGCGTCTTCGACCTCGACGACCTGAAGCGGCGCGCCGCCGCATGGTCGGGCCTGATCGGGCTCGATCTCGCCAAGGAGGTCACGTCGGGCCAGTCCTCGGTCTGGCGCGAGACGCCGTGGGTGTGGAACGAAGGTTTTGGCGAACAGGCCGAGCCTTCGCTGCACGTCGTCGCCATCGACTACGGCGTCAAGCGCAACATCTTGCGGCTGCTCGCCGGCCTCGGCGCCAAGGTCACCGTCGTTCCCGCCAAGACCGACGCGGAAGAAATCCTCGCCATGCAGCCCGACGGCATCTTCCTCTCCAACGGCCCCGGCGATCCGGAAGCCACCGGCGACTATGCCGTGCCGGTCATCCAGGACCTGCTCAAGACCGACATCCCGGTGTTCGGCATCTGCCTCGGCCACCAGATGCTGGCGCTGGCGCTGGGTGGCAAGACCGCCAAGATGCACCAGGGCCATCACGGCGCCAATCATCCGGTGAAGGATCACACCACGGGCAAGGTCGAGATCGTCTCGATGAACCATGGCTTTGCCGTCGACGCCGACTCGCTACCCACCGGCGTCGAGGAAACCCATGTCTCGCTGTTCGACGGCTCGAACTGCGGCATCGCGCTGACCGGCCGTCCGGTGTTCTCGGTCCAGCATCACCCCGAGGCCTCGCCCGGCCCGCAGGATTCGCACTATCTGTTCCGCCGCTTCGTCAATCTCATCCGCCAGAAGCGCGGCGAGGAATTGCTGGTGGAACGAGCCTGATTCGATCCGTCAGCGCTGCCCCTCATCCGCCTGCCGGCACCTTCTCCCCGTATACGGGGAGAAGCCCGCGGACCGAACGCAGCGCCCTTTCTTGCAACGTAGGCAATTGGCGAAACGACTGATGACAGCGTCTTTCTCCCCGTCACTATACGGGGAGAAATGCCCGGCAGGGCAATGAGGGGCGGCACAAACGCCCCACAATTTCGTATCGCAAACCGCCGCAACCTTACGAACCGAGCACCGGCCCCCTGGTCAGCGCGATGCGGCTGTCATGGCTCATGCCTGTGCTCCATCTTTGACCTCGGTCGCGACGTCAGCGACCGTCGCCGGTCTCGCCACCTTGGTGACGAAGACGATGACCGCCAGCACCAGGAAGCACGCACCGACCAGGTAGGGCGCGCCGCCGAAGGTGACGGGCGCGCTCGGCCCGGTGAACCAGGAAAAGACCGCGGTGTAGAGCAGCGGCGTGATGATCGAGGTGATCGAGAAGATCGAGGTCATCGCGCCTTGTAGCTCGCCCTGTGCCGAAGGCGGCACCTTGGCGGCGGCGAGGCTTCTGAGCGGCGGATCGGCCAGTGCCTCCAGGCAGCCGACGACGATCACCGCATAGACCATCCAGCCTTGCGAGGCGAAGGCATAGCCGAAGGCGCTTGCCGCCGTGAATGTCAGGCCGATGACCGCCGTTCTCCACTCGCCGAGCCTCGGGATGACGCGTGGCAGCACCGTGCCCATGACGATCGCCCCGCACAGGCCGAAAACGCCGAGCGAGAAGCCGATCTGCTGCTCGCTCCAGCCATAGCGGTAGTTGGAGACGAACGACCAGACCGCCGGATACATCATGTGGCCGAGCGTCATCAGGAAGAAGACCAACCCGATCCAGCCGATGCCTTCATACCTACGCATCTGCAGGAGCGTGCCGACCGGGTTGGCGCGTTTCCACTCGAAGCGGCGGCGATGCTTTTCATCGAGCGTCTCGGGCAGGAAGAACATCGCGATCAGGAAGTTCACGAAAGCGAGCCCAGCGGCGAAAAAGAACGGCACGCGCGGACCGAACGTGCCGAGCAATCCGCCCAGCACCGGCCCGATGACGAAGCCGACGCCGAAGGCGATGCCGAGCAGGCCGAAATTCTTGGCCCGGTTCTCGTCGTTCGAGATATCGGCGATGAAGGCCGACGTCGTCGAATAGCTGGCGCCCGAAATGCCGGCCAGCACACGCCCGATGAACAGCATCGGATAGGACCAGGCGATCGCGCAGATCAAATTGTCGATGGAGAAGGTCAGCACCGAGGCGAGCAGGATCGGCCGCCGTCCGAACCGGTCGCTCAGGCCGCCCATGATCGGCGCGAAGAAGAACTGCATGGCCGCATAGACGAAGAACAGCCAGCCGCCCTCGATCGCCGCTTCGCTGATGCCGACGCCGGTCAATTCCCTGAGAAAAGCCGGCAGCACCGGCATGATCATGCCGAAGCCGATAATGTCGAGCAGCAGCGTGGTGAAAACGAGCGCAAGGCCCCGCCTGGCGGTCTTGGGGTCGATCATGATCGGTCAAGCTCCTCTGGCCGCCCTGGGGCGCGGGCGGAGGCACCTTATAGGCGAGCAAGCAAAAAGGAACAATGCGGGAACAGTCAGGATGCCTTCATCCTGACACTCCCTGACGGCGTCTTTGCCATCAGGTCTTTGCCCCAAAAACGACTGCTTAGAGCGCCCCGCTCATCGTATTGCAGTCCGACAGCTTGCCGCTCTTGTAGCCGCGCGTCAGCCAGGTCTGCCGCTGCTGCGAGGTGCCGTGGTTGAAGCTTTCCGGCACGACATAGCCCTGCATCTTCTTCTGCAGCGTATCGTCGCCGATCTGCTTGGCGGCATTCAGCGCGCTTTCGAAGTCGCCCGGCTCCAATATGCCCTTCTGCCCAGTGTAATGCGCCCACACGCCGGCGAAGCAGTCGGCCTGCAGCTCGATGCGCACCGACAGCTGGTTGGCAGCGGCTTCGCTCATGCCTTGCCGCATCTGGTTGAACTTACCCATGATGCCGGTGAGGTTTTGCACGTGGTGGCCGACCTCATGCGCGATGACGTAGGCGCGGGCGAACTCGCCTGAAGCGCCGAACTGCTGGTCGAGTTGCTGGAAGAAGGTCATGTCGAGATAGACCTTGTGGTCGCCCGGGCAATAGAACGGTCCGGCCGCCGCGGAAGCAAAACCGCAGGCCGATCGTACCTGGCCGGAAAACAGCACCAGCTTGGGGTCCTCATAGGTCAGGCCTTGCGACTTGAAGATGCCTGTCCAGGTGTCTTCCGTCTCGGCGAGCACGGTCGCCACGAACTGCTTCATCTCGTCATTGGCCGGCGTACCCGCGCCGCTATCCTGGCCGCCACTGTTGTCGGTAATCTGGCCACCACCGCCCGGCAGCAGGCCGCCGTCACCACCGCCCAGGATCGTCGAGGGATCAAAGCCGAAATACCATCCGGCCAGCACCACCAGGATGACGAGGAATATGCTGCCACCGCCACCGGCGCGGCCACCGATCGGGATGCGGAACTGACCACCGCCGCCACCGATCCCGCCGCCGCCGTCGCTGCGGTCGTCCTCGATATTGTCACTCTGACGACGGCCTCTCCAGAGCATGGCAACTCCTCACGCTGCGAACTTCTCATTGCTCCGGCAAGGCCGGCTCAACCCAACAAACAATTATCGCAACGGTTGCTCCAAGTCACAGCATTTTTCGTGGGCATGGCAGCCCTGGCATCGCCGTTTCACCGCACTGGCCGGGAGCGCACAAGGCCTGTAGCATCGCCGGCATCGGAGGGGTTCGAGGCGTGAGGAATTATTGCCGTCAACCCTTCTGCTTGGCGCCTGCGCTCTTTCCATCAGAGCTTTTCGAGCGTTCCTCGATCCGATCGGCGCCTTTCTTCAGCGGGTGGCCCGTTTCGGCCTCGGTCTTGCGCTCGTCCCTGGCGGCCGCCTGCTTCAGTCCTGTGGCTGCCTGCTTGCCTTTTGCGGTTGGTGCCTGCTCGACGCCCATTGCTTCCTCCCTGGCGCGCAACAAGCGCGCGATAAAAGGCAACGTGCACAAGCGGCGGCGGTTCCAGTGGCTAACGTTGTCCGGCAAGCCGGCAATGGAACGCTTCAGCGCGCCGTCATCGCCTTGCGAAACGCTTCCAGCGTCTCGGCGCTGACATGGTGCTCGATGCCCTCGGCGTCGATGCGCGCCGTCTCGGCGCTGACGCCGAGGGAGCGCAGGAAGGCCTCGACCGTCTGGTGGCGAATGCGACTTTCCTCCGCGACCTTACGGCCGGCTTCGGTGAGGAACACGCCGCGATAGGGTTTTCGCGACACCAGCCCATCGGCGCAAAGCCGCGTCAGCATCTTGGCCACCGTCGGCTGGGCGACGCCGAGGCGAGCGGCGATGTCGACCTGGCGCGCCTCATTGCCGTCCTCGATCAGGTCGGCGATCAGTTCGACATAGTCCTCGACCAGCGCGCTGCGGCGCGCTTCGCGCGTCTGCCGGAACCCTTCCGAATGGACATCGGCATCGAGCAACGGCTCACGCGGGACCGGTCTGTTCTTCAGCGCCAACGCGCGCTCCTCCTCGGAAGTTTAGCCGTCGCTGCTTTTATAGCACGGGCTCTGATTCTTCAGGCCGTTTATTTGGAGGCATGTTTGTCGATCGGCAAGCGGGCGACGCGTTTTGGGACGACGTTCCTCTGCCGCAGAAATGGATCCGGTGGCATTGTCCGCCACTCCCGCGGCCATATTTGGATGTTGCTGATCCGAAACCGCCCGACTGCAATCACCGCCAGGGAGAAAAACATGACCCGCAGTGACGTTCTCATCGTAGGGGCCGGCCCTACCGGCCTGGTTCTGGCGCTTTGGCTCACCAAGCTGGGTGTCGGCGTCCGCATCATAGACAGGACCGCCGAGCCGGGAACGACGTCGCGCGCCTTGGCCGTTGCCGCGCACACGCTCGAACTCTACCGTCAACTCGATCTGGCCGATGCCGTGGTCGCGCGCGGCCACAAGGTGCGCGCCGCCAATTTGTGGGTGCGAGGTGAAGCTGAGGCGCGCATACCGTTCGCGGCGATCGGTGAGGATCTGTCGCCCTATTCGTTTTTGCAAATCTTTCCGCAGGACGAGCACGAACGCCTTCTGGTCGAACGGCTCGGACAATTGGGCGTCACCGTCGAGCGGCGGACCGAATTGCATGACTTCACCGACCATGGCGACCGCATCGTCGCCCACCTGCGTGGCGAGCACGGCGAGGAGACCGCCGAGTTCAGCTATCTGGCTGGTTGTGACGGCACGCATTCCTTGGTGCGCGAGACGATATCGGCGGGGTTTTCCGGTGGTACCTACCGTGAACTTTTCTACGTCGCGGATGTCGAGGCATCCGGTGCATCGATCAATGGCGAATTGCATGTCGATCTCGATGAAGCCGACTTCCTGGCGATCTTTCCTCTGGCGGACACGCGCCGTGCTCGGCTGATCGGTACGGTCCGGGACGAGCGCGCGGATCAGGCCGACACGCTGACATTCGACGACGTCAGCCGCCAGGCGATCGAAAACCTCAAGATCAAGATCGAAAAGGTGAACTGGTTTTCGACCTACCACGTCCACCACCGCGTGGCCGGTCAATTCCGCAAGGGCCGTACATTCCTGCTGGGTGACGCGGCGCACATCCACAGTCCAGTCGGCGGACAAGGGATGAACACCGGGATCGGGGACGCGATCAACCTTGCATGGAAACTGTCTTCCGTGCTCGCGGCGCAGGCGCCCGATGCCGTGCTCGACAGCTATGAGATCGAGCGCATCGCATTCGCCAAGCGCCTGGTTGCCACCACCGACCGCATCTTCACTTTCGTCACCGCCGACGGGCGCATCGCCGACCTCGTGCGCACGCGGATCGCGCCGATTGTCGTGCCCAGGATACTCGGCATCGACCGGGTTCGCGAATTCATCTTCCGGACTGTTTCGCAGATCACCCTCAACTATCGCCAAAGCCCACTCAGCGAGGGATCCGCGGGCGAAGTGCGCGGCGGCGAGCGGCTGCCTTGGGCCCCGGTCGATGGAGTGGACAATTTTGCCTCGCTCGCCGCCACGCAATGGCAGATCCACATCTACGGCGTCGCCAGCGAGGACGTCAGGTCCTGGTGCGAGCGCCATCGGGTTCCGCTCAGCGTCTTCGACTGGCGGCCCGCCCATGAGGAGGCAGGCCTGGCGCGCGATGCGCTCTACCTCCTGCGGCCCGACACCTATGTGGCGCTAGCCGATCCCAAGGCTTCGGTCGATACGCTCGAGCGCTACTGCAGCGATAGAGGGCTTTCCGTCGGAAGCGCGCGCTAGGCGGCTCGGATACGGAATCCGACGGCTTGTCCGCCACTTTCGGTAAAATGCCGGATAAAAAGCATCGACAATGAAATATAGCCTATTGCATAATGTTGAGCCATGGCATAGCTTATGGGTATCCTCCCGAAGCTGCGGAAAGCCTTTTCATGTTAGAAGCAGACGTCACAGCCCCCCGGTCCGCATGGCGGTTCGCCAAACGGGAGGAAGACGATCAGCCAAGCCTGCGCGAGGTCAATTCCACCATCGCGGTGCCTACAGGAGTCTGGTTCCGCCGCCTGTTCGCCTTCATGGGTCCGGGCTACATGGTTTCGGTCGGCTATATGGACCCGGGCAACTGGGCGACCGACCTCGCCGGCGGCGCCCAGTTCGGCTACACGCTTTTGTTCATCATCATGCTGTCGAACCTGATGGCGATCCTGCTGCAGGCACTGGCCGCGCGGCTTGGCATCGCCACCGGCCGCGACCTCGCCCAGGCCTGCCGCGCCTACTACCCGCGCCCGGTCAACTTCGTGCTGTGGATCGCCTGCGAGCTCGCCATCATCGCCTGTGACCTCGCCGAGGTGATCGGCACCGCGATCGCGCTGCAGCTTTTGTTCGGCATCCCGCTGGTCGGCGGCGCCATGCTGACCGCGCTCGACGCTTTCCTCGTCCTGCTCCTGATGAACAAGGGTTTCCGCTATCTCGAAGCCTTCGTCGTCGCGCTTCTGATCATTATTTTCAGCTGCTTTGCCATCCAGATCTTCGTTGCCGCACCGCCGGCCGGCACGATCCTGCATTCGATGTTCGTGCCGTCCTCCGAGATCGTCACCAACCCGGCGATGCTCTACATCGCCATCGGCATCATCGGCGCCACGGTGATGCCGCACAACCTCTATCTGCATTCCTCGATCGTGCAGACCCGCGCCTATGAGCGCACCGAGGCGGGCAAACGCGATGCCATCAAATGGGCGACGACGGACTCCACCATTGCCCTGATGCTGGCGCTGTTCGTCAACGCCGCCATCCTGATCGTCGCGGTGGTCGCCTTCCACGATACTGGGCACCAGCATGTCGCCGAGATCGACCAGGCTTTCAAGCTGCTGTCGCCGCTGCTTGGCCTCGGCATCGCCTCGATCCTGTTTGCCGTGGCCCTGCTGGCCTCGGGCCTCAACTCGACGGTGACGGCGACGCTGGCCGGCCAGATCATCATGGAAGGTTTCCTGCGGCTGCGCATCCCCAACTGGGCAAGGCGCCTTTTGACGCGCGGCGTGGCCATCGTTCCGGTGGTGGTCGTCACCGCGCTCTATGGCGAGAAGGGCACCGGCCAGTTGCTGGTATTCAGCCAGGTGATCCTGTCCATGCAACTGCCTTTCGCGGTCATCCCACTGGTGCAATTCGTCTCCGACAAGAAGAAGATGGGCAACCTCGCCATCCCGCGCGGCGTGGCGGCATTGGCCTGGCTGGTCGCGGCCATCATCCTGGTGCTCAATTTCAAGCTGCTCTACGACACCATGTCCGGGGTCGGTTGAAGGCCCGTCTAATCCCGGGACAAACCGCCAGATCGCTCTATCTTTCCCGATGCCATGAGCAACATCAACGACATCAGGAGATTCTACGCGCGGCTGATGGCGGCCAACGCCGCCTCGTCGGACCCGCGCCTGGAAGAGGTGTTCGCCAGCGTGCCGCGCGAAGCCTTCCTCGGCCCCGGGCCATGGACGATCATTGCCGGAAACGCCACATTTATGACGCCAAGCGCCGATCCGGCTCACATCTACCAGAACGTGCTGGTGGCGCTCGACGCCGACAAGGGCATCAACAATGGCGAACCCTTCCTGCATGCCATTTGGATCGGAAAACTCGCACCGAGACCCGGCGAGGCCGTCACGCATATCGGCGCCGGCAGCGGTTACTACACGGCTTTGCTTGCCACGCTGGTTTCGCCAGGCGGCACCGTCGCTGCTTTCGAGCTCGACGACCAGATGGCCGAACTAGCGCGCGGAAATCTCGAAGCCTATGGCAATGCGACTGTTGTTCATGGCGACGCCGTGACCTCGCCCCTGCCGCCATCAGACATCGTCTATGTCAATGCGGGTGTCGTGGCCCCTCCCGCCGGATGGCTGAAGGCGTTGCGCCCCGGCGGCCGCATGATCTTCCCGTGGCGTCCGGCCGAGCGCGTTCCGTTCGCGGTGATGGTGACCCGCGGCGAGAAAGGCTTCGCCTGCCATCCGTTCATGCGCTCGTGGTTCATCCCTTGTGTCGGGGCGCCGACCGCGGATACGGCCGCGAAGATCCCGACACGCGAAGAGGCCGCGCGCAGCCGCTCGATCTGGCTGATCGAGGACAGGCAGCCAAACGGCACCGCCACGGCAATCTTCGGCGAAGTCTGGTTCTCCTCCGACCCTGTTCACGCTGGCGGCAACGGCTAATGCATGTCGCTCGGAAGTGTCCTCGGTTCCGGGATAACGACATGCATCAAATCAGAAGCTACAGCAGGTCGGGCGAATCCTATTCGCCGCGACATGCTGTAAAAATTTGTCGTCGCGTGTCGAAAAGGAGGCCTGCCGTTCGTCCTGAGACTGAATCTGGCCGTGACAGTGCGGATCGCAAAAAGGAGAAGACGGATGAGAAAGATCATAGCCGCGACCTTCGTCAGCCTCGATGGCGTCATGCAGGCCCCAGGTGGACCGGAAGAAGATCCGGTCGGCGGCTTCAAATTCGGCGGCTGGACGTTCCACTATTTTGACGAGGTGGCGGGCGCGGCAATGGATGAACTGTTCTCCAAACCCTTCGCCCTGCTGCTCGGCCGCAGAACCTATGACATCTTCGCCGCGTATTGGCCGTACCAGAAGGATCCGATCGCGGATGCCTTCAACCCAGCGACCAAATATGTGGCGACGCATCGGCCGGATACCCTGACCTGGCAGAACACGCACGCGCTTGGGCCCGATATCATCGCGACTTTGCGCCGCCTCAAGCAGGAAGATGGACCTGACCTGCTCATCCAGGGATCTGGCAATCTCATTCAGACCTTGCTCGCCAACGGGCTGATCGACGAGATCCGGCTGATGACCTTCCCGCTGTTGCTGGGCAAGGGCAAGCGGCTGTTCGGCGACGCCGCGATGCCGGCCGCCTTCAAGCTTATCAAATCGCAGGCTTCCACCACCGGCGTCATCATGGCGACCTACGAGCGCGCCGGCGAAATCGAGGTCGGCTCCTTCGTCACGGGCAAGCCCTCCGACGCCGAGCTCGAACGGCGGAAAAATTGGAAGTGAGTGTGTCCAGCGGATAGATGGGTAACAGAATGAACCGGATACATAGGTAACAGTTTTCTCCCCCTAAGATGCGGTTGCCGCAGCGCCAAGCGGTCCGGTTGGCGCGGCGCTGCGGCGAACCAGTTTCATGTGCTTGTCGTCGATGAAGCCGAGCGGATGGGCGTAGAAACGCATGGCCCACTTGCCGTTCTCGGTCTCCTCAATGGCGATCGGTTCGCCGGCCAACGTGGCCGAGACATAGATCTCTGTGCCTCGCCATTTGACGGCGCCATTCTGGCGCACGCCGCGCACCGCTGCCTCGGCCGGATAGTCGGGTTCAGGAGCTGTCTTCGGCATCGGCCGGGTCGAGGGACGGTAGTGCTGCGCCGGGGTGTCCATGCTAAGCGCCTCGTGCGGACGCTCCTCATTGTAGCTGCGCCGAAAGTCCTCGAAAGCCTGGCTCTGGGCCGCCCTGTCGGCCGCCGGTTCCTTGGCCATCGGCAGCATGGTCAGGTGGAAACGCTCATGACGTCCGTTCTGCTGCGGCTTGCCTGGCTGGATGCGCTCCAGAGCGATGCCGAGCTTGATGAAGCGCACCGCAAGCGGCGTCAACCCTGTGACGCCGGCCGACGCAAATGGCGGGCCGTTGTCGCTTCGGATGCGATCCGGCAGACCGTTCTCCTCAAACAGCCGCTCAAACACCGGCCACGCCTCCTCGTCGGCCGTCGAGCCCGTCGCCTCGAGCCCCAGCAGATAGCGGCTCAATGCATCCATCACCGTCAACGGCTCGCAGCGCCATCCGTCACGGGTCCGGAACCACCCCTTGTGGTCTGCCGTCCACACCGCATTCGGCTCCGCAGGCTCCGGCCATGGCCCGTTGCCCTCAGCCCGCCAGCGCCTGCGCCGGCGTCCCACAAGACCGTGCCGCTTCAGGATCTCGCCTGCCGTCGAGACCGCCGGCCAGTCGCAGCAGGGCTCGCTGCGTCTCAGGCGCGCAATGATCTTCTTTGGACCCCACAGCGGATGCGCTTGCTTCTCCGCCAAAATCCGATCCACCAGCTCCGCTGCCGTTGCTCGGCCGTGCTCGAGCGGCGCCCGCGGCAGATCATGCAAACCTTCCGGGCCAAACTCCCGATAGCGACCAAGCCATTTGTAGCCGCTCTTGCGCGATATGCCGTAGGCCCCACAAAGCGCGCTCATCGTCTCCTCGCCGGCCAGGCAATCCACTACAAACCGAAGCCGCTCGTCCATGATGCCAGTCGCTCGCCAAACCATCGCCGGTCCTCCCGGCGGACAAGAAAACTGTCACCCATGCTATCGGTCCATTCTGTTACCTATCTATCCGGTTCGGACAAGTGGTTCTTTCTCCCCGTCACTATACGGGGAGAAATGCCCGGCAGGGCAATGAGGGGCAGCGCTGACCTCGCCAATTGGACGAAACGTCTGTGGATATGAAAACGGATCGGGTCGCGCTGCCCCTCATCCGCCTGCCGGCACCTTCTCCCCGTATAGTGACGGGGAGAAGGGGGCGCACCATCAAGCCGCCTGCAATCGCCGCCCCAGCCCTTCACGTATATGCCGTGCGAACTCCTGTGCCGCCGTACCCACGCCATGCCTCGGCAGGTGCAGGTTGATGGCAAAATTCGGCAGGGGCGGCAGGCCGGCGTCGAACGGCAATATGTCGAGATCCGCAGGCACGGTGGACGCCAGCCATGTGGTGACGGCAAGGTCCGAGCGAACCGTCGCCGTGGTCGCGTCGATGTTGCCGTTCTCGAACACGCTGCGCCATTCCAGCCCATGCTCGTTGAGTGCCGACAGCACCACCGGCCGGAAGGCGCAGGTGTCGGCGACGATCGAGACCGGCAATGGCCGCTTGGCGCGAGCCGCCCCACCCCTTGCACCGACCCAGACCAGCCGGTCGATGGCCAGGCATTCGCCTGACGTCGGACCGACCCGCTCCTCGATCACCGCGAGGTCGATGGTTCCCGCCGCGAGTGCCGCCGCCAGTTCCGGCGAGGAGGCGCAGACCAGCGATATCTCGACCTGCGGATACGCCTCGGCATAGGCTTTCAAGACGGGCGCCAGCAAGGTACCGACAAGGTCGTAGGGCACGCCGAGCCGCACCTGGCCGGCGACGGCAGTCCCCACCATGTCGGTCCAGATCTCATCATTGAGGCTGAGCAGGCGCCTTGCCTTGTCGAACAGCCGCTCGCCGGAATGGGTCAGGCGCAGACCGCGCCGGTCGCGCTCGAACAGGCTGCAGCCGAGCGTCTCTTCCAGGCGCTTGACCTGCTGGCTGACCGCGCCTTGGGTCAAGTGCAGCGCGTTGGCCGCCGCCGTCATGCTGGCCTTGTCGGCGACGGTGACGAAGGTGCGCACGAGGCTCGTATCGAGATTGCGGATCATCCCTGCATTATGAACGCTAATGTAGAGCATCGCAAACATTGCATTTACTGATCCGAGCCGGCGTCTACCATGAAGCTCACGACAAAGGACGCCCCATGCTCCAGCCTATCCTGCCGCTGATCCTGTTCGCCTTCGTGGCCACCGCCACGCCAGGCATCGCCACCACCTTGTCGACCGCTTCGGGCGCGCAGTTCGGCTTTCGCCGCTCGGTTCCCTTGATGGCGGGAAGCGCGGCCGGCCTGGCAACGGTGACGGCGGCCGCCGCCGCCGGGCTTGCCGGGCTGCTGCTTGCCATGCCGTCGCTGCAGCTTGCCATGAAGATCGCCGGCTCGCTCTATCTCCTCTGGCTGGCAATCAAGATCGGCCGCGCCGGGTCACCCAATCTCGACGTGACCATGGCCAGGCCGAACAGCTTCTTCGGCGGCGCCGGCATCCAGTGGATGAACCCGAAGGGCTGGGCGATGGGGCTGGGTGCGGCGGCCTCCTTCGCCGCGCTTGCCGACGGGCCAGGCCAACTGGCGCTGCTGCTCGGCTCGACCTTCGGCCTCACCGCCGCCATCTCGCTGTCCGTCTGGTGCGTGGCCGGCATGGTGCTGGCACGGCTGCTCAAGACCGAGTGGCAATGGCACGCGCTCAACATCGTGCTGGCGCTGGTGCTCGCCGCGTCGATCATTCCTATGTGGTGGTCGCATTAGAAGCGTCGGCCTTGCAGAACCAGGGTTTCTTGCCCCGACACAGCGCTACGGCACGCATGCATTGTCTTGTGCTGCGCTGATCGACCCCCACTCCGTCTCGGCTTCGCCGAGCCACCTCTCCCCCGATCGACGGGGTAGAGGAAAGGCGCCAAGCTTTTTCGCCGTCAACGCTCGTCCATCAACGCCCCCTTCCTTTCCCTCCGGAGGGGGGAAAGGTGGCGCTGCGAAGCAGCGACGGATTGGGGGGACCACGTGGCAATCAAGCCTCAGGCCGATTCAGTCACGCCAGTCACAGAAGATGTGCGTATAGCGTAGCGCCAGAGCGGGGGACAGAGTTGCCCTCAAGCCGCGTAGCGGGCCGCCGGTTTGTCGGCATGCAGGCTGCCATAGAAAGCCTGCCGAGCGCCGAGGAACGTATCCAGCTTTCCCGTGTCGGCAAGCGCCGGCACGGTGACGGCTTCGCCCCGCGCCAGGCCGACAAGGGCGGCATCGACCATATCGTCGGCGGCCATGATGATCTCCTTCGGGAGGGCATCGATATCGCCGCCGGAAAGCTCCCAGAAATCGGTCCGGGTCGCGCCTGGCAACACCACCTGTACCCTTACCTTGGTATCAGCGACTTCACGCTGCAGAGCCTCGGTGAAGTTGACGACATAGGCCTTGGTGCCGCTGTAGATGCCACCGAACGAGGTGTCGAAGGCCAGCACCGAGGCGATGTTGACGATCCCGCCCCGGTTGCGCGCCAGGAGCCCAGGCAGCACGGCACGCGTCAGCCGGGTGAGCGCCACGACATTGACCTTGATCATGCGCTCGGCGGCATCCGCATCGGCGGTTGCCACCACCGCCTGACCGCCAAGGCCAGCATTGTTGACCAGCAGCGTCACGGTTTCGTCGGATGATATCGCCTGCTCGACATGGCGCACATCGTCGTCGTCCGAGAGATCGGCGCTGATCACGCTGACCTTGCGGCCGTAGGCATGACGCAGCTTTTCGGCCAAGTCCTGCAGCCTGTCGGCGCGGCGCGCAACCAGCACCAGATCATAGCCCTGCCCCGCCAGCCGGTCCGCATAGACGGCCCCGATACCCGATGAAGCGCCGGTGACGACCGCCGTGCCCTTGTTGTCATTCTTGCTCATTGTCACGTTCCTGTGTTCGTTGTCTTCGGCTCCGGGACATACCGGCAGCCGGGGCTGCTATCGATTAGTGGCATATGCCACTTTCGGCGAAATAGGTATATGCCACTATCTTGTCAACGGCTGCGGCAAAAACTATTTCTGCGGCAGGCTGGCGCACCTGCCGGAACAATTCCAGCAAAAGTGCTCGGCGGTTTTGCGTCCGGAATTGCGTAAGAAGAGAGAGCATTGGAGGCGATGCGTTTTCGCCGGAAATGCTCCAGCAAGGAGCGACCATGAGTGAAGCTGAAGGATTTAGCCGTTGCAACAATGCCACCTTGCGGCGCACCGCGCGCAGGCTCGGCCGGTTCTACGACGACGCGCTGGCGCCTTCCGGCCTGAAGGGCACGCAGTTTGGCCTGCTCTTCCAGATCAGTGTCGGCAGCGAGCCGGCGATGGGGGCCATTGCCGAGGCGCTGATCATGGACCTTTCGGCACTCGGCCATACGCTGAAGCCTCTGGTTCGCGACGGCTATGTCGAAACGTTTGCCGACAAGGACGATCGCCGCGTCAAGCGCGTGCGGCTGACGCCATCAGGCCAGGCCAAGCTCGACGAGGCGATCAAGCTATGGAGCGTTGCCCAGCGACAATTCGAGGCCATGATCGGCGCCGAGCAGGCCGCGAAACTGCGGGCCACGTTAGATGAAGTGGCTGCGTTGAACCTGGAACTGCCCGCAGCCGCTCCTTCCAGCTGAAGAAGCGGCCGCGTAAGAACTGGGATGTAGGCCTTGGAACCGGTCTTATTCAGCCGGCATCGCTACTGGTCTGGCGAACACCCGCCCAGCCAGCACGATGCCGAGCCCGATCACCGGGAAGGCCGCGGCGATCAGGCCGAGATCGGCCGGCGCGCCGAAGCGCAGCACCGCCCCGCCGACCACCGCGCCCAGCGCCACGCCGAGATAGAGCGCCGAGGCGTTGAGCGACAGCACGATCGGGGCCGCGTCGGGCGCGAGCTTGATGATGCGGCTGGCCTGCGCCGGCGGGAAGGCCCAGCCGACGATGCCCCACGGCACCATCATGCCCATCAGCGCCGGTCCGGCGAGGTGATGCGGCAGGAAGGTCGGGATCAGCGAGAAGGTGACGAGCATGGCCGCGCTCAGCGCCAGCGACCAGGCGACGGTGCGCGTCGCGCCGAAACGATCGGCTGCCTGGCCGCCGGCAATGTTGCCGATGACGGCGCCGGCGCCGAAGGCGAGCAGCATGCCCGGCAGCGCGATCGGCGACAGCCCGGCGCCTTCGATGGCCAGCGGCGCGATGAAGCTGAACACGGTGAACGCGCCGATGAGGGCAAGCGCCGTCGTCACCAGGATCGGCATCACGCCGGGACGCATGGCCGCCGCCAGCCGGCGCTTCAGCGGCAGCCGGGTGCCAATGATGCCGCGCGGCAGCCGGTACCACAGGATGGCGCCGGCGAGCGCGCCAAGGCCGGCAATGGCGTAGAAAGTGCCGCGCCAGCCGGCGATGGCCGCGACCAGCGCGCCAAGCGGCGCGCCGACAGCGACCGCCACCGTGGTGCCGCCGACGACGACGGCGATCGCACGGGCTCGGTGATGGTCATCGACCAGCGCCACCGCCGTGCCTTGCGCGGTCGCCGCGAACAGGCCCGACGACAGCGCCATGATGATGCGGGCGATCAGAAGCACTTCGAAGGACGAGCTCAGGGCGGCGACGACATTGCCGATGACGAAGAACACCAGCGTCCACAGGATGACGCGGCGCCGGTCCCATTCACCGGTCAGCGTCGCCAGGATCGGCGTGCCGATCGCATAGGCGAGCGCGAAGGCGGTGATCAGCGAGCCGGCGAGCGGCACCGAGATGCCGGCATCCCTGGCGATATCGGGCAGAAGGCTGGAGATGACGAAGCCCTCGGTCGAGATCGCAAACGATCCGAGCGCGAGCCAGAAGATTCTCTTGTCCATGGGAAAGCGTCCTTAGTTCAAAAGTTATTGAACAATTGGACATAACGGGGCATCATGTCAATGAAGCCAGGCAAAAATAGCACAACCATGCTGACAGCCCTGTGTCAGGACGGTCATGAAATGGAGAAACAGTGTGTATCGGCCGAGCAGGATCGACGCGTTGAAATCGGCCCGAACTGTGCTTAGGTTCCAGCCATGACCTTGCCACACCCCAATACGGACCAGATCAGCCTGCCCATCGTGCTCGGCGTGCTCGGCGACCCGACGCGGCTTGCCATCGTGCGCTATCTCGCCAGCAAGGAAGGCGTGCCGCTGAACTGCAGCCGTTTCCTCGACCTCGCCTCCAAGACCAATCTCAGCTACCACCTCGCCAAGCTGCGCGAGGCCGGCGTCACCCGCGCCGAAGTGGTCGGCACCAACCGCATGATCACGCTGCGCCGCGCCGATCTCGACGCCCGCTTCCCCGGCCTGCTCGACAGCGTCATCGCCGCGGCCGCCGACGACGCTGCTCTGCCGGCCGTTGGCGGCCATGATTTGGAAGTACCGGCCTGAGATCATTTCCCCCTCGCGAAGCGGTGAGAGGCGGCCACCCGGCACCATGGTTACCGCCATGGTCGGCTTGAATTTTCCGGCTTACATGGCGGCGCGCCGTCCCTTATAAAATCGTCCGGGCGTGCGGCGAGACCGCCGCGACAGAGTGATTTGAGTACGGCGCACGGCCAAATGATGAGGCGCACAGTTACGCTCCGAAAAAGTTTGCATGCGCTGATTGCCGCTCCGCTGCTGATGGCGGCGTGGCCGGCTGTTGTTCCGGCGCATGCCGAAGAGGCGCCGTTCATCTCCGTGGTCACCGGGCTCGCCCCCGACGATCTGCTCAATGTCCGCGCCAAGCCGTCGGCGATCGGCAAGACCGAGGCCCGCCTGGCTGCCGGTGCGAGCGTCAGAAACCTCGGCTGCAACGACATTGACGGCCATCCCTGGTGCAAGGTCGAGTCTGACAACCCCAAAGCCACCGGCTGGGCCCCCGCGCGCTATCTCGTGCCCGTCAATCCGGCGACGGTGCCCGACCAGGCGGCGGACGCCGAGGCCACGGAAGCCGGCGCGACTTCCGATGCCCCCGACCTGACCGCTCGGCTGGGTGACGCGACCGAGCCGGCCAGCCCGGAGACCATGCCGAAATCCGCGGCGGAGATCGCCATGCAGGATGCCTATGGCCTGGCGCTGGCGGCGAATGGAACCCTGCAAATTCCCTGCGCCCGCTATGTTGGACAGCCCATGGCGTCTTGTGCGGCCAGCGTGACGCGCAAGGGAACTGATAAGGCCGACGTCACCGTGACCTGGCCCGATGGCGGCAGCCGCGTCATCTCCTTCGATGCCGGCCTGCCGGCAAGCTCGGACGCCGGCAGCAACTTCCGCTTCACCAGGGAAGGCAACCTCAACATGATCCGCATCGGCGTGTCGGAGCGGTTCGAGATTGTCGATACGGTGGTGCTGGGGGACTGAAGGTCGCGGTGATTGCTGCGCGTGCAGCGATCAGCCAATTACCGACGTCGGCGCTGCCCCTCATCTGCCTGCCGGCATCTTCTCCCCGTATAGCGACGGGGAGAAGGGGCTGAACGAGTGCCGGCCCTCTTCCCGCAATGCTGGCAATTGGCGAAACCATCGGACAGAGCTTCTTTCTCCCCGTCACTATACGGGGAGAAATGCCCGGCAGGGCAATGAGGGGCGGCGCAAACGCCCGGCAAGATACCAATTCAACCCAAAGCAATTGCCCCTGTCCACGAACCCCACATGAACCCTTCATTTTCGGGGTTACATCGGGCAAAACTCTTCCCTATAAGGCCCTCCTAGCCTGATACCAGAATCGCGAGCACAACCGGCCGGGTCTTCCCGTCCCGGTTTTTTGTGCAAGCCCGCTGCCGAACGGAATTCATAGACATGCCAAGACGCACCGACATCAAGTCGATCCTGATCATCGGGGCCGGCCCCATCGTCATCGGCCAGGCCTGCGAGTTCGACTATTCCGGCACCCAGGCCTGCAAGGCGCTGAAGGAAGAGGGTTTTCGCGTCATCCTGGTCAATTCCAATCCGGCCACCATCATGACCGACCCGGAACTGGCCGACGCCACCTATATCGAGCCGATCACGCCCGAGGTCGTCGCCAAGATCATCGCCAAGGAACGGCCGGACGCGCTGCTGCCGACCATGGGCGGCCAGACGGCGCTCAACACCGCCCTGTCGCTGCGCCGCATGGGCGTGCTCGAGCGCTACAATGTCGAGATGATCGGCGCCGACGCGCATGCCATCGACAAGGCCGAGGATCGGGCGCTGTTCCGCGAGGCGATGAAGACGATCGGGCTGGAAACGCCGAAGTCGATGCTGGCCAACGCCACCGACGTCAAGAACGCGGACCGCAAGACGCACGAGGCCGAGCGCGCCGCGCTGAAGGCCGAGAAGCCCGACAATCTCGACGCCGCGCTCGACGCGCTGGAAACACGCTGGAACCTCGGCGAAGGCGACCGCAAGCAGCGCTACATCAGCCATGGCATGGCGATCGCCGCCCAGGCGCTCGACCATGTCGGCCTTCCCGCCATCATCCGCCCCTCCTTCACCATGGGCGGCACCGGCGGCGGCATCGCCTACAACAGGGCCGAATTCTACGACATCGTCCAGTCCGGCCTTGATGCCTCGCCGACCACCGAAGTACTGATCGAGGAAAGCGTGCTCGGCTGGAAGGAGTACGAGATGGAGGTTGTCCGCGACAGAGCGGACAATTGCATCATCGTCTGCTCGATCGAGAACATCGACCCGATGGGCGTGCACACGGGCGATTCCATCACCGTCGCCCCGGCGTTGACCTTGACCGACAAGGAATACCAGATGATGCGCAACGCCTCGATCGCGGTGCTGCGCGAGATCGGCGTCGAGACCGGCGGCTCGAACGTCCAGTTCGCCGTGAACCCGGCCGATGGCCGCCTCGTCGTCATCGAGATGAACCCGCGCGTCTCGCGCTCGTCCGCGCTCGCCTCCAAGGCGACAGGCTTCCCGATCGCCAAGATCGCCGCCAAACTCGCCGTCGGCTACACGCTTGACGAGCTGGAGAACGACATCACCGGCGGCGCCACGCCGGCCTCGTTCGAGCCGTCGATCGACTATGTCGTGACCAAGATCCCGCGCTTTGCCTTCGAGAAATTCCCCGGCGCCGAGCCGGTGCTGACCACCGCCATGAAGTCGGTCGGCGAAGTCATGGCCATCGGCCGCACCTTCCAGGAATCGCTGCAGAAGGCGCTGCGCGGTCTGGAGACCGGTCTCACCGGCCTCGACGAGATCGAGATCCCCGGCCTCGGCCACGGCGCCTTGGCCGCCAACCACGCCGACGACCGCAACGCCATCCGCGCCGCGCTCGGTACGCCGACGCCCGACCGGCTGCGCATGGTGGCGCAGGCGATCCGCATGGGCACGTCGCTGGAGGACGTGCACGCCATGTGCAAGATCGACCCGTGGTTCCTCGAACAGATCGCCGGCATCCTGGCCATGGAAGCCCGCATCCGCGAGCACGGCATCCCCGAGGATGCCGTCAATCTGCGCATGCTGAAGGCCATGGGCTTCTCCGACGCCCGCCTCGCCTCGCTGACGAAGACCGACGCCGAAGTCGTTCAGAAGATTCGTGAAAAGCTCGACGTTCATCCGGTTTATAAGCGCATCGACACCTGCGCCGCCGAGTTCGCCTCGCCCACCGCCTACATGTACTCGACCTATGAAGTGCCCTTCGCCGGCGCGCTCGCCAACGAGGCGCAGGTGTCGGCGCGCAAGAAAGTCGTCATCCTCGGCGGCGGTCCGAACCGCATCGGCCAGGGCATCGAGTTCGACTATTGCTGCTGCCATGCGGCGTTCGCGCTGCGCGACGCCGGCTATGAAGCGATCATGATCAACTGCAACCCCGAGACCGTGTCGACCGACTACGACACGTCGGACCGTCTCTATTTCGAGCCGCTGACGGCGGAGGACGTGCTGGAGATCCTGCGCGCGGAGCAGGCCTCGGGCGAGCTGGTCGGCGTCATCGTCCAGTTCGGCGGCCAGACGCCGCTGAAGCTGGCGGACGCGCTGGAGAAGGCCGGCATCCCGATCCTCGGCACCTCGCCCGACATGATCGATCTGGCCGAAGACCGCGACCGCTTCCAGAAGCTGCTGCACAAGCTCAACCTCAGCCAGCCGAAGAACGGCATCGCCTATTCGGTGGAGCAGGCCCGCCTCGTCGCCGGCGAGCTCGGCTTCCCGCTGGTGGTGCGCCCCTCCTATGTGCTCGGTGGCCGCGCCATGCAGATCATCCATGACGAGGGCATGCTGCAGAACTACCTGCTCGACACCGTGCCCGGCCTGGTGCCGGAGGACATCAAGCAGAAATACCCCAACGACAAGACCGGCCAGATCAACACGCTGCTCGGCAAGAACCCGCTGCTGTTCGACACCTATCTGTCCGGCGCCATCGAGGTCGATGTCGACTGCCTCTGCGACGGCAAGGAAACCTTCGTCTCGGGCATTCTGGAACACATCGAGGAAGCCGGCATCCATTCGGGCGACTCGGCCTGCTCGCTGCCGGTGCACTCGCTGCCTTCGGACCTCGTCAACGAGCTGGAGCGCCAGACGGCGGCCCTGGCCCGCGCGCTCAATGTCGGCGGGCTGATGAACGTGCAGTACGCGATCAAGGACGGCACGGTCTATGTGCTGGAGGTCAACCCGCGCGCGTCGCGCACCGTGCCCTTCGTCGCCAAGACCATCGGGCGTCCGATCGCGAAGATCGCCGCCCGCATCATGGCCGGCGAGACGCTGGAAGACGCCTTCGCCCATTACGGCGCCATGCCCGACCCGCGCAACCCCGGCCACATCGCGGTCAAGGAAGCCGTCTTCCCCTTCGCCCGTTTCCCCGGCGTCGACATCCTGCTCGGCCCGGAAATGCGCTCGACCGGCGAGGTCATGGGCCTCGACCGCGATTTCGCGCTCGCCTTCGCCAAGAGCCAGCTCGGCGCAGGCGTCGACCTGCCCCGCTCCGGCACGCTGTTCGTCTCGGTGCGCGACGAGGACAAGAAAGGCATATTGCCGGCGGTCAAGCGCCTCGCCGGCCTCGGCTTCAAGGTGCTGGCCACCTCGGGCACCCAGCGCTTCCTCGCCGAAAACGGCGTCGTGGCCGAGAAAATAAACAAGGTCCTGGAAGGCCGCCCCCACATCGAGGATGCCATCCGCAACCGCCAGGTCCAGATCGTGTTCAACACCACGGACGGCCAGAAGGCTGTGTCGGACTCGAAGTCGCTGCGGCGGGCGACGCTGATGCAGAAGGTGCCGTATTACACGACGCTGTCAGGTGCGGCCGCGGTGGCGGAGGCGATCGCCGCGCTGAAGGCGGGGAGTTTGGAAGTTAGGCCGCTGCAGGAGTATTTTGGCTAGAAGTGTTTGCGATTTTTAACACACGATAAGGCTTGACAACTCCGAGCCACCCTTCTCTATTTTCGATAGGGAGCGGGGTATCAATGGAAATCGAAACTGCGGTAAGGTTCATCTCGATCGGGAAAGCCACCTTGTTCTTAGGAGCTGGCTTTAGTTCGGAATTGGTGGCCGTAGACAAAGAGCCGGTACCTTCCGTTAAGAAACTTAGCGAGATCTTCGCGACGAAAGTTGGGATGTCACCCTCGCTACCTTTAGATATAACAGCCAGAGAATATCTAAGGAGCCCTACAGCGAGCAGAGTAAATGAATACGTAAACTTAATGAGATCCAACGTTAAAGTTTTAAAATACAAAGAATGGCATAGGAAAACGCTATTTTCAAATTGGAGATCAATATATACAACGAACTATGACGATTGCGTTGAGCTAGTAGAAAGGGATATAAATATAGGATTACGGCCGATTTCGCCTTACTCTCCCTTTCAGTTCTACGATGTACAAATCCCTATTGTCCATCTTCATGGATTTATTGACGACCTAAATGAAAATGACTACAGAGATGCACTCCTTCTAACCAGAGAGCAGTACGCGTCATATGAAACTAACCATAAATATTGGGATTTTTTACAGAGAGACATAGAGACGTCTTCAGCGATTTTCTTCTGCGGCTTTAGCCTTTCTGATTGGCATATCGAGAAAATACTAAGTAAATCACCATACACAAAAGACAAGACATTCTTTATATTAAGAAAAGATAGTGAAGATAACGAGGAACTCAAATACAGACTCGCCGAGTACGGAAACATATATTTTGGCGGAATAGAAGAATTTAGCCGTCTGGTCCCTCCGTACGCGGAGAGAGCGTCCGAGGTTGCAATACCTCAGTTTCTGCGAAAGATCTCAGAAATTACACCGATAGATATAGCTTCTTCTAAGGCCGCAGAAGACGTACATTTTTTCGGTCACCACAACTTGGAATTGGCTGAGTTTGATCGAACAAGCAGCTCTCCAGTTCTGCTAAAAAGGGAAATTCAAGACAGCATCGTAGCTTCCATAGAGGAGGGAAAGCGGTTTCACCTCGTCCACGCCGACCGACATTGTCTATTTCCGAATTTAATGACCTTAACCAAATCTATGACAGACATGGGCTTTGGGGAGATCTTCAAGGGAGGGGGATTGCAGAAAAGCAAAGATATGTCCTGAAAGAATGCAAGGGAGAATTTAGAACCTTATCCATCGGCCACCTCCATCAGAGACGCCTTTTAGACGTGCTGCACAATGAAGTTGCCAGAATTGATTGGATTAGTGAATCTCTTACAGACCTAGTGATTCTGTCCATGATATATTCATATCTTGGCAGGTCGGCGAAGATAAACATCATAAATAAGCTTATTTCTAAGCGCTCTTACGACCTAGCTTCTGTAAACTTTTTATATGGTAATTTCAATATTATATACATAAAGAATGGCGAGTATGCAGTTCCGTCCTCCATATTTTCCAGAGAGATGTTGAAGTCCTTGTTCCGCGCAGATCGTATCAAGTCCGTGATTGAAAACTCATTTGTGAAATCATCTGAATTTGGAAACCACGAGTTTAGCGATTTCAGACGAGATGTAATGCAGTATGGAAGTTTGCAGAGGATACTTGTTCAGCCTGGCGGCGCACCAGATCTTGACAGTATCATATCTTTGTTCCGATCGTTCGCAGACACCGGGATAGAGAAGAGTAACATACATTTTTGGCAGCAATACAGTATAGCTCTTTACATTAACGGGGAATACGAGCTTTCTCAAAGGAGGCTTGATACAGCAAAAAGCCTTGCAAGAGAGATGAGTTATTACGACACCTTTATGCTTGATCACCACCAAGCTAGGCTTTTGCTTGTGTCGCGAGCGCGAAAGACTAATGAATACAAAGATCATGAAGAAGCGTACGTCGAAGCGCTTCAAACGGCTGTACGGCTAATTTCAGATCCTAATAGACAAACTGAGAGGGATACGCTCTATCTCTCAGAGCATTTAGGCGAAGCATTTGCTGGTGAGGCTTTGTCAATTGTAAGAAAGTCACCGCGGGTGAGTTTGGCTTTGCATGCAATGCTTGAGGCCGTCAGTAGTAGAAGGCCGAATGCAAGCGTCGGCTCCGGCCTTCTCAGGCGCACAGTCCGCGATATTCGGCTGGCTTTGGAGACGTTGGCGCCGGCCGAATAACGCCATGTGATATCCGTCTTGGATATTCGCATCTGACGCCGCCAGAGACGGCACCCGGCATGGGCCTAGTTGATGCCCAGGCGCCGTCTTTGACCGCAGTAGTCAGGTGGTCGCTGTCGATGTATGTGGCAAGTTTTCGTGATGACCCGCCTTAAGTAACATTCGGCACTCGGCCGGCAAGAACATAAGCCCTCACGCCACCGCCACGCACTCGATCTCGATATCGAACTCCATCGGCCAAGACGCCACCGGCACGAAACTGCGCGCCGGCGGGTTCACGCTGAAATACCGGGCATACACCCTGTTTATCGCGTTGTAGAAGCCGGAGTTGACGGCGTAGATCCGGACCATCACCACGTTTTCCAGCGAGGTGCCGGCCGCTTCCAGGCAAAGTTTCAGCGCCTTCAGCGACGCCTCGGTCTGGACCTCGATGTCGCCGCGCACCATCTCGCCGGTCACCATATCCAGCGGCGGCGTCGCCGAGATGAACACGAAGCCGTTCGCCCTCACCGCCGTCGAACAGGGCAGGCCGAGCGCCCGCACCTTGTCCGACATGACGGGTACTTCGATGACTTGTTTTTTCATGGGTGTCCTCCCTGGGTTGGCAAGGTTAGCGCCAGGCCCCCTCACCCAGCCTCCGCTTCGCTCGGCTGACCTCTCCCCGAGGGGGGAGGAGGTTACGAGCGCCAGCGCCAATCTCTTCTCCCCAGCGGGGAGAAGGTGGACGCAAAGCGGCCGGATGAGGGGGCTGCGCCGACTCCTGCGGTTATAGGCAGCTTATCCCGGCACGGGCGGAACGCCAGCGCGGACGCATGGCCCAGCCCTCACCCCTGCCCCGGATACGGCGTGCCGTCCTTGTGCAGGAACCGCCCGTCCGAACTCGGGCTCATCATGTCGATGTCCGAGCAGGTGATCACATCGTCCTGAGAGCGCGAGCCGACTTCCAGGTAGCGCGCGGCGGCCGACGAGCGGTTGATCATGTGGTGGCCGTTGCCGCTATTCCCAGCGAAGGTAGCGCAGTCGCCGGCCTTGAGCAGCGTCTCGCCGCCATCCTCGACCAGCACCAGTTCGCCTTCCAGCACATAGACGAGTTCGTCCTCATGGCTGTGCCAGTGGCGCTGGCTCGACCAGCCACCGGGCGGCAAGGTCATCAGATTGACGCCGAAATCGGTGAGCCCGCCGGCATCGCCGAGGCGGCAGCGCGCGCGCGTGGCGCAAGGGGCGTCGAAGGGCGCGGGATAGCCGGAGCCCTTGCGGACGGGCACGGATGCGAGGTCGATCTTGGGCATGGGGTGCTCCCGAGGGTGATGCCGGCAGTCTAGCGCATGGCGGGTGAAGGCACAGGGGCCACCTTGCGGGGTGGGGGTTTGCCAGAGGCGTATTGAATGTAGCGCTCTACGGCGCCCCCCTCTGTCCTGCCGGACATCTCCCCCTCAAGTGGGGAGATTGGCAGCTTTGGCGCCGGCTCTCTTCCTGGCAATGTTGAAAATTGGCGAAGGCCGTGATGACAGCCAATCTCCCCCCAAGAGGGGGAGATGTCCGGCAGGACAGAGGGGGGCGCCGTAGAGCTCGAATTTCAAACCGTGCACGCCCCGCCCCCTAATGCGCCGCGCCGAGCTCCTTCACCCGCTTCTCATGCATCTTCAGCGTCGGCAGCGTCTTCTTGGCGAATTCCTTCAATGCGGGGTCGTCGCCCGATTTCGCATAGGTGCTGAACAGGGCGACCGCCTGCTTGTGGACCTCGGTCTGCATCATGATGTATTTCTGGTCGAACTCCTTGCCGCTGGCGGCTTTCAGCTGGTCCAGCATCTGCTGGTCCTTGGGCTGCAGCGCGGGGCCGGCGGGCTTGATCGAGGCGGTGGTCTGCCCCTGGCTCAGCGCCTGCTTGAAGTCCTCGCCGGCCTTGGTGTGGTCCTTGATCATCTGGCCGGCAAAGGCCTTGACGTCCGCCGAGGCGGATTTCTGTTCGGCCAGCCTGCTCGACTGGATCTCGAATTCATTGGCACTGGGCACGGTGCTGACAAAGGTCGCGGTGTCGACCTTGCTGTCGGGCAACATGGGCGCGGCGGCATTCGAATTGGTGCCGTTCGTCTGGGCAAGGGCGACGGGCGCGACGGCGGTCAGCGCGACGGCGGCCACGGTCAGGAGCATTTTCATCTGGGATCTCCGATCGGAATGGTTCCCTCGGGGTTCCAACGTCGCAGATGCGGCGAGGTTGCCAGCCGCGTCCCTTCTCCTCGCGCAGGAAGAAGGGGAAGCACCCTTGGATTGCAGCGTGATCTCTCCCTACGGGCGACGAGGCCCCAGCAGAAAGGCTGTCATCGTCGCGCTCACGCACGCCATCGCCAACAACGCAACGACGCCGGAGGATCTGGACCCTCGGCGAATTGAAACAAGGTTTTGTGAAGCGGGAGCATTTTGAACCAACCCGTCCAAGTCGGACCTGCTCCCATGTCGAACGGAATAGGCGCGGGTCAATTCCGCACCGAGCAGAAAGATTTCCGATGAATAATAGACCCAGAGCAGTATGACGAGCAGCCCTCCGGCCGCACCATATGATGATGCGATCGCACTCGTGCCGATATACCAACCGATAAGCGACTTCCCCAACGTGAACAGGGCGGCGGTCACGACAGCACCGATCCCGACATCCCGCCACTCCAAGTCACGGTCCGGCAGGACTTTGTAGATCGCGGCGAACATCACGGAGATCAGGGAAAAGGAAATCAGGGTGTTGATCGCGCTCAGAACAAGTTCGCCGAACGGCAAACGAGCGCTGATCACGTTGCCCAGGGCAGAGATCGCCGCGCTCGCCACCAGAGATACCAGCAACATAAAGCCGAGGGCGGCGACCAGGCCGAGACTTGCCGCACGCGCGCGCAAGAGACGCGACAGCGAACTCCCTTTCGCTTCAACCTTCCATATTGCATTCAGGGCCTGCTGCATCTCGCCAAACACCGCAGAGGCGGTGACGAGCAAAGTGACCACGCCGATGATGGCCGCCAGGGTCCCCGATGATTTGCTGGATGCCCCTTCGAGCGCTGCCTGAAGGAGCGCCGCACTTTCTGAACCCATCAGCCCTGATATCTGAGCAGACAAAGCCACCTGTGCCGCGTCATGACCAAATGCGATGCCAACTATCGCGACGACAATTATTAGAACCGGGGCCAGCGACGTGGCGGCATAAAAGGCCATCGCCGCGCCATGACTAAGGGCATTGTCGTCGACAAAGCCAACCACGCTTTCTCGCACCAGGTCCCATAGGTTTTTAAGTGTGGGTCGCACTTCGAATCCATGAAAGGGGTCGCAAGCCGTCTCCTATCAATGCAGCCGATCTTCCAATGTTCCGGCCGACTTGAGCGAGAGCTTCACCAGCAGAAAAGCCATTCCGAACCGAAACTCAGCGACTGAAGCTGAAACGCCCAGATGTCAGTGACAACAGGAATCGCCATACTGCAGCTGCTCATGCCAATCCGGCCGGCCCTCCGGGGTGAAATCCATCAGGTTCCACAGGATCTCGCAGGTGCCGATGGCGCGCGGGTCTTGGCCGGGCTCGGTCGGCGCGAAGCCGAGTTCGGACGACCAGAAATGCCTGATGCCGTCAGCATCGCGGTGAAACACCTGAAGCAGCGGGATCTGCGCGCCGTCGGCATCCTCGGCGTTGTAGTCGCGCTTGAAGCTGTTGTTGGCCGAAGACACCAGCCGCATGTTGCGCCACGCCCGATCGCGGCCGAGCGTGACGAGGTTTTCGAGCGCCGTCTTGGCCACGACGGCGAAGTTGAAGCCGGCCGCCTCGAGATGGCCGACCGCGCCGTCGAACTGGTCGAGCAGCGCCGTGCAGGACGGGCACGGCTGGTCGGGCCGGGCGAGCTTCGCCGTGCCGCCGCTGGCCGCAACATCGCGCGTCTCCCGCGGGTGGCGCGGAAACATCATCTGATAGAGGATCAGCGTGTCCTTGCCGGGCGCGAACAGCTCCGACAGTTTTATCTCTGCGGTCTTGCCGGCGATATCCAGCCCGTCGAACACATAGTCCCGCGGCACCAGCCCGCCCGGCGGCAGCGTGCGCCGCGCCTCGGCCACGGCTTCCATGGCGCGGCGCAGCTCGATTTCCTTCTTCAGCAGCTTTTCGCGTGCGGTGCGGTATCTGGCGGATTCATTGGGAAAGGTGATCATGGTCGGCTCCTTCAAGTCGTCGCGCCGGCGTCCCGGCGCGGATGCTCTGCGACCCAAGGACGTTTCACCGCGGTCGGTTCCGACATTTTTTGCACCCGGCGCGCCGATCACGAGCCGGGTCTTCGAAAGGAGCGGATGAAGGCTATTGCGCCGTTGGCACCGGGCAGTTCAATTCGCCTTCGGGGCAATTGAGATAGGTCTGGAAATCCTTCAGCCGGCCATTGGTGAGCGACGTCTGGCAATTGGCGACGACCACCGGATAGATGGTGCCCGCGGTGTCGATCGGGCCGCCCTGGAACTTGCATTCAGCGTCGCGGAAAGCGACCCAGGCGCGCTGCGCATCGACCAGCAATTTCCTGGACGCCGCATTGTCCTTCAGCCGGTCCACGATCTGCTTGTAGGCATCGTTGAGCTTCTTGTCGGCCGCGCCGAAATCCTTGCCGGCGCACTGGTTCATTGTCGCCTGGTCCTGCGCATCGGCGCAGTCGGCGGCGCGCGCGGTGCCTACGAAGTGCGGGGCGGCAAGGATCAGCGTGGCAAGGCTGGAGAGCAGAAGCCGCATGATGTTTCCTCCGGTTTCGACAAGCCCCTGCGGAGACGAAGCTTAGCGGCCGGCTGCATGCTGGCAAGATGTCGCCTGCCGCCTTGGTGGACAGTTTGTTTATCCGATTGTTTATCCGAAGCGAAGCCCATCACCCCTTGACCCCGCCGGCGGTGAGGCCGGAGACGATCTTGCGCTGGAAGATCAGCACCAGCACCACCAGCGGCACCGTGACGATCACCGAGGCGGCCATGATGTTGCCCCACGGAATCTCGAACTGCGAATTGCCCGAAAGCAGCGCGATTGCCACCGGCACGGTCCGCCGCGCGTCGTTGGAGGTGAAGGTCAGCGCGAACAGGAATTCGTTCCACGCGCCGATGAAGGCCAGCAGTCCGGTGGTCGCCAGCGCCGGCCACATCAGCGGCAGGAAGATGCGGGTGATGATGATCCACGGCGTCGCGCCATCGAGGATCGCCGCCTCCTCGACCTCGACCGGCAGGTCGCGGACGAAGCCGGTGAGCACCCAGACGGTGAACGGCAGCGTGAAGATCATGTAGGAGAAGATCAGCGCGAAGAGCGAATTGTAGAGGCCGAACATCCGCACCAGTTCGAACAGCCCGGCCAGCACCGCCACTTGTGGGAACATCGAGACCGACAGGATGGCGAACAGCAATGCCGAGCGGCCGCGAAAACGGATGCGCGCCAGCGCGTAGGCGGCGGTGACGCCAAGGAACAGCGAGAGCGCCACCACCGCGCCCGAGACGACCAGCGAATTCAGGAGGTTGCGCGCGAAGGCGCCTTCGGCCAGCACGTTGCGATAATTGCCGAGGCTGGGCGCCTTCGGCCACGGATCGGCCTGAAACAGCTCGGTCCCCGATTTCAGGCTGGTGACGATGGCGTAGTAGAACGGGAACACCGCGATGAGCACGATTGCCCCGACCAGCAGATAGAAGGCCGTGCGCTTCAGGAGCCACATCTCAACGGCCTCCTTCCAGGCTTAGCCGGCCGATGCGGATGGTGAGCATGGTGAGCAGAGCGAGAATGAGGAAGAGCAGGGTCGAGGCGGCCGAGCCATAGGCGAACTTGTCGAACTCGAACAGGTTCTCGCGGGCGAACACCGACATCGACTTGGTGTGCGCGTTGTTGGGCGTCAGCACGTAGATCAGGTCGAAGATGCGCAGCGCGTCGAGCGCCCGGAAGATCACCGCCACCATCACCGCCGGGCGGATCAGCGGCAAGGTCACGCGCCAGAAGATCTGCCAGGGATTGGCGCCGTCGAGCTTGGCGACCTCGATGATCTCGCGCGGCAGCATCTGCAGCGCGGCCAGGATCAGCAGCGCCATGAACGGCGTCGTCTTCCAGATGTCGACGATCAGCACGGCCGCCATCGCCGTGTCGGCGCTGGCGGTCCAGGCGATCTTGTGGTCGATCAGCCCGAGGTTGATCAGCACGACGTTGATGATGCCGAACTGGTCGTTCAGCATCCACTGCCACATCTTGGCCGAGACGATGGTCGGGATCGCCCAGGGGATGAGGATCGCCGCCCTGACGATGCCGCGGCCCGTGAATTCGGCGTTGAGCACCAGGGCGACGACCATGCCGAGGATCGTCTCGCATGTCACCGAAACCACCGCGAACCGTATGGTGTTCCACACGGCGCCCCACCAGGCCGGGTCGAGAAGCAGCCCGTCATAGATGATCCTGCCGCTCGGCATGCGCAGCACCGAGACATAGTTGGCGAAGCCGACCCATTGGCGGGCGTCGAGGTCGGACAGCGAGGCGTCGGTGAAGCTGAAATAGACCGTGCGCGCAAGCGGCCAGCCGGCAGCGGCGGCGAGCACCAGAAGCATCGGCGCCAGGAACAGCCATGCCGAGCGCACACGCTGGCGCATCAGCCGCGAGCCCGGGCGCCGGTCGGCGGCGTCAGCCGGTTGCGCGCTCACCAGCCCTTGCCCTTCAGCCTGGTGAGCGTTGCTTCGAGGTCGGCCAGATTGTCGGCGGCGCTGCCCTCGCCGGACAAGGTCTTGTGCACGGCGTTCCAGAACTGGCTCGACGCCTCGTTGTACTTGTTCCGGGTCACCGCCGAGGGCCGTGGCTCGGCATTGAGGAAGACCTCCCTCCAGTGCGGAATGATCGGCTGTTGCCGGGCGATGTCGGCATCGTCATAGAGCGCCTGGATGGTCGGCAGGTTGGCGGTCCTGAGCGTGCGGTATTTCTGCATTGCGGGCGAGGCGATGAACTTGACCAGTTCGATCGCCGCATCCGGGTGCTTGGAATATTTCGAGACCGCAAGGTTCCAGCCGCCCAGCGTTGCCGCCGGCCGGGCACCCTCGCCCGTGCCGGCCGGCAGCGGCGCGACGTCGAACTTGCCCTTGATCGGCGACCCCTGGCTGTTGCCCAGCGCATAGGCATAGGGCCAGTTGCGCATGAAGACGGCATTGCCGGTCTGCCACACGCCGCGCGATTCCTCTTCCTGGTAGGCGAGCACGCCGGGCGGCGCGATGGTGCCGATCCAGGCCTTGGCCATGTCGAGCGCGGCCGCCGCCCGGGCGTTGTTGATGGAAATGGTGCCATCCGGCTCGACGATATGGCCGCCACCGTTCGAGACCACCCATTCGAACGCGTCGCAGGTCAGCCCTTCATAGGCGTTGCCCTGGAAGACGAAGCCCCAGATATCCCTGTTGCCCGCGGCCCGCTCCTTGTCCATCACCAGCCTGGCGGTTTCGCCCAGTTCCTTCCATGTGGTCGGCACCTTGGCGCCGTATTTGTCGAGCAGATCCTTGCGGTAATAGAGCGCCGGCGCATCGGTGAAGATCGGCAGCGCCACCAGCCTGCCGTCGACGGTCTGCGACTGGATGATCGACGGGAAATGCTTGGCCACGACATCCCTGGTCGCCGCGGTCAGGTCGACGAACTGGCTGGCGAGTTGCGGCGCCCAGATGACGTCGGTCTGGTAGATGTCGACGTCGCTGTTGCCCGCGGCGAGCCACAACCTGTACTGACCGAACTGATCGGTCCCGGATGACGGCATGGCGACGATGGTGACCTTGTCGCCGCTCTCTTTCTCATAGCGGTCGAGGATCTCGCGCAGCACCTTGAGGCCGTTGCCGGTGTCACCCGACACGATCGACAGCTCGACCGCGCTCGCCTGACCCGCCGCGAGCACGACAGCTACGCTCAACGCCAGCAATGCGTGGAAAACCTTCATCGCGGTGGATCTCCCTTGGCCGGCGGCGCACAGCCCCGACAGCCGGTCAGACCCCACCGTTCATTGAATGCGGAGCCGCGCTTTGGGTTCCCGAACAGCCATCTCCGGTGGCGATGACGGCACCGATCGACGTCGCCAGTCAGCCTTCCCAGGCGACGGGCCTCATGCCCAGCCGCTCGTAGAGCCGCACGGCGGCGGCGTTCTCGAGCGTATTGGTCTTGAGGTCGACATGGGTGGCACCCCGGTCGCGGAAAATGGCGAAGGCGTGCCACATCAGCGCCTCGCCAACGCCCTTGCCGCGCGCCTCTGGATGAACGGCCAGATCCTTGACGAACGCCGAGGTCCAGCACAGTGCCGCCGCTGCCAGCCGGCCCTTGGCGTCGATGACGAGGAAACACAGCGCCGAGTCGAATTCGGGGTCTTCGGAAATGCGCGGCCACCATTCGTCGAAAGGGCCGTCGGTGCCATCGTCGAACACTTCGCCCAGCAACGCATGCAGGGGCAGCGCGTCGCCGCGCTCAAACAAGCGCATGACGAAGCCGTCCGGCCAGTGCGGTGGAACGAGCGTCTCGTCGAGGATCTTGCGCAGCCGGATGTCGTTTGGAGCCGGCGGACGCGGTTCGGGCATCGCGCTCAGGCGTCGGGCTGAAGACGCCCGCGCTTGCGGTCGACACCGAGGCCGGTCGCCTCGAGCAGGCCCTTGCGCTTGGCGTCGAAATAATAGCCGGTCTGGTAGAGCCAGTCGGCCTTCTTGGCGTTGCCGTTCGACACCAGCCAGGCGCCACGCAGATATTTGACTGCGTATTTGAGGTTGGTCTCGGCGTCGAACAGGCCCTTGGCCGGCCCGTCATAGCCCATGCCGCGCGCCGTCGCGTGCTTGATCTGCATCAGCCCCCAATGGCCGTTGTTGTAGGCCTTGGGATTGTAGGTGCTTTCGCGGTTGACGACATGGCGCACCAGATCCACCGGCACCTGGTAGAAGGCGGCGTATTTGACGATCAGTCGGTCGACGTCGCCGCGCATGCCGGTCGCATGCTGTTCTTCTGCCGGCTCCACCGGCGCCGACGGGAACTGCACCAGGGCAGCCGGGTTCTGCGGCACGACGTAAGCCACCTGCTGCACGCCGGGCATTTTCTGGCCGCCCTTGGCAACCGCCGGCACGATGAGCCCGGCGGTCGTATAGGTCGCCGCCGACTGGATCGGCTGGCCGGCTTTCGCCGGGGCCGGCGCCTGCCAGGCATTGGCGGTCATCACGGCGGGCACGGCCGGCGCCGCGGGTGTTGTCCCGGCAAAGGCGGCGGTTGCCGCGGCCGGCTGGACCGCGGGATCGAGCGCCGGGGTGGCCGCGCCGGGGGTCAACTCAGCCGTCTGGACGGGCGCGATTCCGGAGGATTGCGGCAGCACCGAAACCGTCTCCGGCAGCGGCAGGGTGAAGCCGGCATCGCTGCCTGCCGTGGTCGCGGTTTCGGTGAGCGACGGCGCGGCTTTCATCTGCGAGGTCGAGGTGCAGCCGCTCATGCCGGCGGCCGCCACGATCACGCCGATGGCGATAAGGGTTTGTTTTGCTGGCAAGCCGCGTTCGGAGTCCGGTTTGTCGGGTCGTTAAGTTTTCCCTTACACCAGCGATTCCTGGCTAGCAATCGGGGCCATCTGGCGGTTTCCGGGTGGCGGGACGCAGGCAGCGATGCCATATTGTTCCTGATATGTACCGGCGGGAATCCCGGATTCCGCCGCTTTGCGGAAAGGAGCGCATCATGGAAACGACATCTTCGATCACAGCCGGCCACGCAGTGTTAGAAACAGTGATCGGCTTCATGGGCATCGCCTGGAGCGAAAAGGGCCTGATCCGGCTCTGCCTGCCCGAACGCAGCCGCGAAGCGGTGGAGCGGCGGCTGATGCGCCATGCCGGCGTTTCCGCCTCCACGGCCCAGCCGTCATGGGTGGTCGAGTTGATCGCCTCGATCAAGGCCTATGCCGCGGGCGAGGACGTCGATTTCACCGGCTTTCCCGTCGATCTCGACGGCATCGACGATTTCCGCCTCGCCATCTACGACGCGGCACGAAAACTGAGCTATGGCGAAACCACCACCTATGGCGAACTCGCCAAGCGCGCCGGCCATGCCGGCCTGCCGCGCGAAACCGGTGCGGCCCTTGGCGCCAATCCGGTGCCGCTGGTCATCCCGTGCCACCGCATCCTTGCCGCCGGCGGCAAGATCGGCGGCTTCTCGGCGCCCGGAGGCTCGGTCACCAAGGAAAAGATGCTGGCCATGGAAGGCGTGCGCGTCGGCCAGCCGCCGCCAGCGCAGGTGTCCTTCGGCTTTTGAGAGCAGGTCCAGGAACCGTTCCCGGATGTGTCGAGTTTCAGGTCGGGCCGGCATCACCTGAATATCGGCACGCCCTAATGGCGCCGGATGAACCTATGCCTGAAACGCTCATTGTCCGGCCGCTTGCAGATATAGACCGGGCAGGACCTGGTGTCGGCGCTCGGCACATAGGCGCGCGTCCTCACCTCGCCCATGGTGCAGAACTGCTGGCTCTGCACATAGCGGTCGTAGAGCGGCAGCCCCGGCACCCGCGTCGACTGATAGCGCAGGATGACCGCACCTTGACCCGCGATCGTCGACTGGACCTTGCCGCAACTCATGCGCGTCGGGTCGTAGCGCGAGATCGCCTGCGCCTGGGCGGCCACCAGCGTGAGGCAGGCGGCAAGCAGGATGGTTTTCATGGTCCTCTCCCCTCGATCCGCCGCCCGAGGACGGCGGATCTCGCCTCACGGTTTCACCAGATTGGGGCGGCCGTTGGGCGGCTTCGATCACGGCTTTTTCACGCAGTCTTGTTTTTTGTGCGAAAGCAGCCTATATCAGCGCCATTGATATTTCGGCCGATCGATCCGGGCCTCGCGATCTTCGCGTTTGCTGACGTCTATCTCCAAAATCTCGATGCACACCGGCTGGACCTCGGTCCGGTCATACCAAAGCAAATGTGAAGGACTATTTTTATGGCAACTGGAACGGTCAAGTGGTTCAACGCCACCAAGGGCTTCGGCTTCATCCAGCCTGACAGCGGCGGCGCGGACGTTTTCGTCCACATCTCGGCTGTCGAGCGCGCTGGACTGTCGACCCTGGTCGAAGGCCAGAAGATCAACTTCGAGATCGAGCAGGACCGCCGCACTGGCAAGTCGTCCGCTGGTTCTCTGAGCAAGGCAGCCTGATTTTGAAAATGGCGCGCGCCGGACGAGAGTTCGGGGCGCGCGGCAAGTCACGGATGTACTGACGGTCGCGCGAGAAGCGCGCCGGAGTGGAAAGACCCGACAAGCTGGAACAGCAGATAGCTGCCAGCCCGGACCGGACGCTCCCGATCAGGCTACCGAAATGGGAAGGCGGGATTTATCCCGCCTTTTTATTTGTCTGGATTTTGACGCTGACGATTGGCGAAATCGGCCACACAGCGTCCTTCTCCCCGTCACTATACGTGGAGAAGTGCCCGGCAGGGCGATGAGCGGCAGCGCGAGGCGCCCCCCGAGATTATCCATCGCAAAGCTAACACGATAACAACCGAGGCTGGCGCCGCCCCTCATCTGGCTGCCGCCATCTTCTCCCCGTGAAACGGGGAGAAGGACGCTGTGTCGCCCGCCTACCCCACCCACTCGATCGGCACATGCCCCGGGTCCGCCTCCACGCGGCCGAGCCAGGCGACCACCGCGGGATAGGCGTCGAGTTGGAAGCCGCCCTGCTCCGCCGTGTGCGTGTAGGCATATAGCGCGATGTCGGCGATGCTGAACGCGCCGGCGAAGAAGTCGTTGTTTTCCAGATATTTGTTCATGACGCCAAGCGCCTTGTTGCCGCGCTCCAGCGTCGCCGCCAACCGTTCCGGCGTGGCATCGGCGGCGCGTTCGGGAAAGGTCAGCAGCGCCTTGCGCACGGCGATATAGGGCTCGTGGCTGTACTGCTCGAAGAACAGCCATTGATAGGCGAGCCCGCGCTCGTATCTGTCCGCCGGCAGCAGGCGCGTGCCTTCGGCGAGATAGAGCAGGATGGCGTTGGATTCGGCCAGCCGCCGGCCGTCGTCCAGTTCCAGCAGCGGCACCATGGCGTTCGGGTTCTTGGCGACGAAATCGGCCTTGCGCGTATCGCCGGTGTGCGAACTCACCTCGACAGTGGTGAAGGCGAGGCCGAGCTTGGCCATCAGCAGCCGCGGCTTGTAGCAATTGCCGCTGTCGATCATGCTGTAAAGTATCATTGTGGTTCCCCGGAGCGCTGCTTCTGCGGGCGGATTATCGCAGCGGCGCCATCCTCAACCAGTGATTTCTTTTGGCGCGACCATCAACGCCGCTTATGCAACGGCACGACCTTGTTGTCGAAGCCCAGCAGCGCATCGACCGCAAGCGGCTCTTCATTGAAGATGGTGCCGGCAAGCGCCGGACGCCCGAGAAGAAAACCCTGCAGCAAATCGACCCCGCCTTCGAGCGCGACACGCAGATGAGTGGGCTGCTCGATCCCCTCGACCAGCACCTTGGCGCCGCGATCGTGCAGGCTGGACACCAGTGGGCGGAAGAAGCGTTCCGCGGCGGCGTGGCGGCAGAATTCCGCGAACCAGCCGCCATCGATCTTGACGATGTCGGGCTGGAGCAGACCCACCCGCTCCACGGTCGAATGGCCGGTCCCGAAATCGTCGATGGCGATGCGGATGCCGTCGCGCCGCATTTCACGCACCAACCTTGCCAGCAGCGCATCGTCCGCCGCCTGTTCGGTGATTTCACAGACCAGCATGGCGGGCGCCAGGCCGAGCTCGTCGAGATGCCGGCTCATCAGCCGTATCTCGGCCAGCGCCCGTCCAGCATGGTTGTTGACCAGCGGATTGTAGTTGAAGAACAGGTCGAGCCCGTCGACCCCGATATTGTGGAAATTCCTGAGATGCAGCACCCGGCACATGGTTTCGACGAACAGGCGGTCCGAAGCCGCGACGCCGTCGAAGAACATCCGCGGCGACCCCGTCCGGCCGGCACGGTGCGGCTCGATCAGGCCTTCGACGGCAACCGGGTACAAGCTGCTGCCGCGCGGGGCGTAGATCGGCTGGTAGGCGCTGCGCAGGCGGAAGTCGCCGTGGACGCCGTATTCGATGCCGATCTCGTCGACGAAGATCGCATCGTCAATGGTGCGTCGCCGCTCGACACTCATGGCGCGATCCTGCGCCCAAACGCCTTTGCAGGTCGCCCCGTGCGCGGCGCAACGGCGGCGGCAGCATGGCTTGCGGCGGGGGCAGGTTCCGGACTGCCCTTTGCGAAAACACGGAAACTTGTCGGCGCCAGTTCGGGACGGGCCAGCACGTACCCCTGGACCATCGAGGCGCCCGATCTCTCGGCCAGCTCCAATTGCCAGCCTTCCTCGATACCCTCGAACACGGTGCGGACGCCCTGGTCCTCGAAGCTCCTGACCATGGATGTCAGCAGCGCGAAACCAGCACCCGATTCCATCAATTGGGTGATCCAGTGCGCATCGAACTTGACGATGTCTGGGCTCAGCTCCTTGACGCGGGTGATGTCGGAATCGTCGGCGCCATAGTCGTCGACGGCGATCCGGAAGCCGTTGGCTCTGAGCGCGGCGACGAAGCCGTGCAGGGTTTCCTGCGATGCCGATCTCTGTTCCGTCACCTCGCACACGACGCGGCCCGGATCGATACCGGCCTCGTGCAGCACGAGCCGCATGTCACGCAAGGCGTTGTCGACGATCGATCGCTCGGTGAAGACCGAGGGATCGAAATTGACGAAGACCGATGCCTCCCGCGGCAGGCAGGCGCCGGCATTGAGCAGATGCAGTGTCCTGGTCAGCGCTTCGACGTGCAGGCGGTCGGCCGCCGGACATGTCGAGAAGAAGGTCATCGGCGATTGCGGCTCGCCGTCGCGAAACGGGCGGATCAGCCCTTCGAAGGCGGTGACCGACAGCTTGCCCTCGTTGAAGGCAAAGATCGGCTGGAAGGCACTTTGCAGCGTATAAATGCCCCAGACACCGCTCGAGGTGCCGTCATCATGACGGATGATATGGGCAAGTCCGATGCTGCGTGACAAGGGTTCCTCGCTCCGCGACTGGGCGGAATTGGATTTCGATCCTGCCACGCAAGCCTCTACCGCCCGTTAACGAACTTTCTTTTGTCGATCACGCCTCATTGACCACGCTGTCCCACCTGGCCCAGCCGACAAGGCTTGCACTGACGGGAATGTTGCGACATGAGAAGCGCCGCGGCCGCTCCTGGCCGCGCCGATCCTTTGGAGAGACAAAAGGTCATGGCCTTTCTTGCCGACACCCTTTCCCGCGTTAAGCCTTCCGCCACCATCGCGGTGACGCAGAAAGCCCGCGAGCTGAAAAATGCCGGCCGTGACATTATCGGCCTTGGCGCCGGCGAACCGGATTTCGATACGCCCGACAACATCAAGAATGCGGCGATCGAGGCCATTCGCCGTGGCGAGACCAAATACCCGCCGGTTTCGGGCATCGCGCCGCTGCGCGAGGCGATCGCGAAGAAGTTCAAGCGCGAGAACAATCTCGACTACAAGCCCGAGCAGACCATCGTCGGCACCGGCGGCAAGCAGATCCTGTTCAACGCCTTCATGGCGACACTGAATCCCGGCGACGAGGTCATCATCCCCCGCCCCTACTGGGTCAGCTATCCCGAAATGGTGGCGATCTGCGGCGGCACGTCTGTGTTTGCCGACACCTCGATCGACAACGGCTTCAAGCTGACCCCGGCGGTTCTGGAAAAGGCGATCACGCCGAAGACCAAATGGCTCTTGATGAACTCGCCGTCGAACCCGTCGGGCGCGGCCTACACGCAAGGCGAACTGCGGGCGCTCGCCGACGTGCTGTTGAAGCATCCGCAGGTCTGGACGCTGACCGACGACATGTACGAGCATCTCACCTATGGCGACTTCGTCTTCAAGACCATCGCCGAGGTCGAGCCCCAACTCTACGAGCGCACGCTGACCATGAACGGCGTGTCGAAGGCCTATGCCATGACCGGCTGGCGCATCGGCTATGCCGCGGGTCCCGTCCAGCTGATCAAGGCGATGGACATGATCCAGGGCCAGCAGACCTCGGGCGCCTGCACCATCGCGCAATGGGCTTCCGTCGAGGCGCTCAACGGCCCGCAGGACTTCATCGCCAGGAACAAGGCGATCTTTCAAGGCAGGCGCGACCTCGTCGTCTCGATGCTCAACCAGGCGCGCGGCATCACCTGCCCGTCGCCGGAAGGCGCCTTCTATGTCTATCCATCCTGCGCCCAGCTGATCGGCAGGAAGACCAAGGCCGGCAAGGTGATCGACACCGACGAGACCTTCTGCTCGGAACTGCTCGAGGCCGAGGGCGTCGCGGTGGTGTTCGGCTCGGCCTTCGGCCTCGGACCCAACTTCCGCATCTCCTACGCCACCTCGGAGACACTTTTGGAGGAAGCCTGCACCCGCATCCAGCGCTTTACGGCATCGCTGACCTGATCAGCCAAGTCCGAAACGAAACCCGGCGTCACCGCTGTCAGGCGTTACCGCCGGGTTTTGTCAATCCAGGCTCGGCATTCAGCCGCCATATTGCGCCGGCGTCACCGCTTCGAGCCACTCGGCATGGATGCCGTCGAGCGCCTCCTGCATGGCGATATGCGTCATCGCCGTTTTCGATCCGGCACCGTGCCAGTGCTTCTCGCCGGGTGCGAACGAAATGGTGTCGCCGGCCCTGATCTCCTGGACCGGGCCGCCCCATGTCTGGGCCAGTCCGGCGCCGGAGGTGACATAGAGCGTCTGGCCGAGCGGATGCGTGTGCCAATGGGTGCGCGCGCCCGGCTCGAAGCTGACCAGCGTGGCCCTGAGCCGGGCCGGCGCCTCCGTCTCGATGATCGGCGTCTGCAGAACCCGACCGGTGAAGTATTTGTCCGGCGCTATGATGGTCGGCACGCTGCCGCAAGCAATGATCTTCATCGTCTGTCCCTGGAACCGCCAGCAGCCGGCGAGACGCCGGCCCGTTTGAATGAACTGCATTCTCGGCCCGGATTGACCTGGACGCAACCGGCCCTTGTCATCTCGCTTTGACGAAGGCCTGATCTTTCTCTTAACCATGAACCTCGCGCGCTCGGGACGCAGCTCGAAATGCCGGCGAATTCAATGTCTTCTTAACGGCTGCCCACTAGCCGTGAGCCTGCATTGCGGGGCTGGCGGATGAGCATACTGGCGACGATCAAGGACCACAGCGGCCGGATCTATCGCGGTATCCAGTCACTGCTTGTGATCAGCATCGGCGCAGCAGTGCTTGGGGCTTTCGACGTCTCGCGAAACCTGTCCGCCGGCAGTGCCTTCGCCATCTTGATCCTGGCCACGAGCCTCGCCTTGCTGGCATTGATGTACATGCGCAGCAGCGTCGTCCATCGCCTCCAGTCGGCCGCCGCCGCCGAGGCCGAGAAACATCATTTCCTCACCAGGGATGCGATGACCGGCGCGATGACGAGACGCTATTTCCTCGAGGCGCTGCACGAAAGCCTGGGCACCATGCGCGACAGGCGCGAGGCGGCCTTGCTCTTGATCGACCTCGACCATTTCAAGCAGTTGAACGACACGTTCGGACACCAATTCGGCGACCTCACGCTGACGCATCTGGTCAAGACCTCGGAACGCATCTTTGCCGGCGCCATGGTCGGACGCCTCGGCGGCGACGAATTCGGTATCATCATTCCGCATGGCGACCTGGCCGCCATCAACAAGGATGTCAGGCAACTGCTGGATGCCATGCGCGCCGGCAAATCGCATGAAGGCAAGACCATTCCGCTCTCCATCTCGGTCGGCGTGGCACTGGCGCCGGCCCATGCCTCGAACACGACGGAACTGATGCTGGTTGCCGATCTGGCGCTTTATGAAAGCAAGGCGGCGGGCCGAGGCCGCGTCACCGTCTTCGACGAGGAGATGCTGTCCGACAAGCGCTACCGTCGTCTGGTCGAACGGGAATTGCGCGCCGCGGTCTATCTGGGCGAACTCGAATTGCATTATCAGCCGATCGTCAGCCCGGATGGTTCCCGCCACGCGCTCGAGGGGCTGATCCGCTGGCGCCATCCGGTTCGCGGACTGATCGCACCGTCCGAGTTCATTGCGATCGCCGAACGCTCGACGCTGATCGACATGCTCGGCGAATGGGCGTTCAAGCGGGCCTGTGCCGATATCGGTCATTTCCCGGGCCACCGTATCTCGATCAACGTCTCCGGCGAGCAACTCAAGCGCGACGAGATCGTCACCATGTGCGACCGCGTGCTTAGGGAAGCCGGCCGGTCGGCGTCACAGTTCATCATCGAGATCACCGAGACCGTGGCGACCGCCGCCACGCCCGAGATTCTGCGGCGTCTCGAAGCGTTGCGCGGCCTCGGCTTTCACATCGCCCTCGATGATTTCGGCACCGGCCATTGCGGCTTCAACTATCTCAAGACCTTGCCCATCGACATCATCAAGATCGATCGCTCCTACATCCGCGCCCTCGCCCATGACCAGGTGGCACAGATCTTCGTCTCGGCGCTGGCGCAGATCGCGCGCATCCAGCACGTCACCATCGTGGCGGAGGGCGTGGAGACGGCGGAGGAATTCGCTCTCGCCAAGGCGGCCGGCTGCAACCGTTTCCAGGGCTATTTCTTCGGCAGGCCGGCGCCGCGCGACAAGCTCGCACTGCTTGCCGGCCGCTCGGTCGAACCGCTCGTGCTCAGCGCCTGAGCCGGCCAGCCGCGCGGCTTCCTATTTTTCTTGCCCTCCAGGCAAACAAGTGGGACGATAATCGGGGCAGGTCGAAACAGACCCGCCCGCGACGGTCGAACAGGCCGGCCGCCGCTCAGGACCGATTGACCTTGGCCTGAACCATGAATGCCAGTCGGTCCCCAGGAAAAACGCCTGAGTGGAGGTCAGTCATGGGTAATCGCGCCGGAGGACGACGCACGGGACCGAAATGCATTGCCATAGTCGGTCCCTTCGCAAGCGGTAAGACGACACTTCTCGAAGCCATTTTGGCCCGTACGGGCGCCATCCCCCGCCAGAACCCGGTTTCCTCCGGCAATACCGTTTCAGATCATTCGCCCGAGGCCCGCGCCCACGCCATGAGTGTCGAGGCGTCGATCGCCACCACCGAATTCATGGGCGAGCAGTTCACCTTCATCGACTGCCCCGGGTCGATCGAATTCTCCTTCGAGGCCGAACCGGTGCTGGCCGCCTGCGATGTCGCTGTGGTCGTGGCCGAGGCGGACGAAAAGAAGATCCCTGCCCTCCAGCTCATCATGCGCAAGCTCGACGATCTCGGCGTGCCGCGTATCCTGTTTCTCAACAAGGTCGACAAGGCGATCACTGGCGTGCGCGACACGCTGAAGATGCTGCAGCCGACAAGCGCGGCGCCGCTGCTTCTGCGTCAGATCCCGCTGCGCAAGGACGGCGTCGTCATCGGCTCGATCGATCTGGCGCTGGAGCGCGCCTACATCTACCGCGAATATGCCGAGAGCGAGGTGGCCGAGATACCGGGCGACGACAAGGCGCGCGAACTGGAGGCGCGCTTCTCCATGCTGGAGACGCTGGCCGATCATGACGACCAACTGATGGAGCAGTTGCTCGAGGAGATCGAACCGCCCAAGGACGCGATCTTCGACGATCTCGCCGCCGATCTGCGCGACGGCGCTGTGACGCCGGTGCTGATCGGCACCGCCGAGAAAGGCAATGGCGTGCTGCGCCTCTTGAAGACGATCCGCCACGACGCGCCCGACATCGAGGCCACCCGCAAGCGGCTCGGCGGCCCCCCGGACGGCAACGCGACGGTGGTCCAGGTGATGAAGACCATCCACACGCCGCATGGCGGCAAGCTGTCGGTGTCGCGCATCCTGTCGGGCCAGGTCGCCGACGGGTCGGAGCTGTGGCTGCCCGGCGGCGACACCGCCAAGGTTTCCGGCATCTACAGGATGCTGGGCAAGGACCAGGTCAAGCTGACCGGCGCCAGGATCGGCGACACCGTGGCGCTCGGCAAGCTGGACGCGGTCAAGACCGGCCAGACGCTGACTTCGGCCAAGGGCGGGACCAAACAGCTCTTCGATGTCGAGCCGCCGCAGCCGGTCTTCGCCTTCGCGCTACGCCCCAAGGAGCGCAAGGACGAGGTCAAGATGTCGGCCGCCATCCAGCGCCTGGCCGAGGAAGACCCTTCGCTTAGCCTGCGCCACAACCAGGACTCGGCCGAGACGGTACTGTCGGGTCATGGCGAGATGCATCTGCGCGTCGTGCGCGAGCGGCTTGAGGGCAAGAACCAGATCCCGGTCGAAGGTCATGCACCGGCGGTGCCCTATCGCGAGACGATCCGCAAACCGGTGCAGCAGCGTGGCCGTCACAAGAAACAGTCGGGCGGCCACGGCCAGTTCGGCGATGTGGTGATCGAGATCAAGCCGCTGCCGCGCGGCTCCGGCTTCCAGTTCACCGACACCATCACCGGTGGCGTCGTGCCCAAGACCTACATCCAGTCGGTCGAGACAGGCATACGCGATTACCTCAAGTCAGGCCCGCTCGGCTTCCCCGTTGTCGACGTCGCGGTCAACCTGTCGGACGGCTCCTACCATGCGGTCGATTCCTCCGACATGGCCTTCCAGATGGCGGCCAAGCTCGCCATGAAGGAAGGCATGGCCGCCTGCTCGCCGGTGCTTCTGGAGCCGGTGATGAAGGTCGAGATCGTCACTCCGTCGGACACGACGTCGAAGATCATCGCGCTGATCCCGCAGCGGCGCGGCCAGATCCTGGGCTATGACGCGCGGCCCGGCTGGCCTGGATGGGATGTCGTCGAGGCGACCATGCCGCAGGCCGAGATCGGTGATCTGATCATCGAGCTGCGGTCGGCCACGTCAGGCGTTGCCAGCTATCGCGCCGCTTTCGACCATATGGCCGAGCTGACTGGCCGTCTCGCCGACGAGGCGATGAACGCCAACGGCAAGGCCGCCTGATTTCGCCCGGTGGCCGATTTGGAAGCGTGTGAAGCGCCCCTCGAACGATCGAGGGGGCAAAAACCAAAAAACGACGCCCGGGGGGCCGGACGCCGTTTGTTTTGTGGACCGTTTTCTTGGGAGGAAAAACGGCAGGTCCGCCACATGTAAGGTCGCCGCGCTTCGACGGGAAAAGGTTCGGACGCGGTAGCCGCCTGAGCCCGGGTCGTCCGAGTGATGCCCCCATCTCCCGTCCGAACCACACCGCGTCCTATGATCCATTTAGCAGATGGAGGGTGTCCTTGTCATGTTACCAGAGGTTACATGACACGGTTACGCGGCAGTTCTGGTGAATTTTCCAGCCATCCCCGTGGCACGCAGGCAACAAAAAAGCCGGATCAACGAAGATCCGGCTGAGTTTGATTGGAAGTGCCTGTTAAGGCTAACCTCCAGAGGGGAACACTCGAGGACGCTAATGGGAGGAGAACGCGTCCAGGAGATGATGTATATATGTGCTCATCATGCCCAAGAAACAAGCATCTATTTTGCAACACACGCATGCAAAAAGGCACAGGCTGTGGTCCAACCCGCTCCAGGAGCCAATAGGACCAGCAGAATCGTGAAAATGAAGCGCGCTTTCGCGTCATTGTCGCCCCGAAAACGCCAATCCCGGCCGATTCTGCTCCCAAAATTCCGAAAACATTGATGATGTGTAATGAGGCAGCAGCGGTTTAATTCAAAGGCAGTCACGCGGGGATCAACCGATGCGTAGGTTTTCGGCGATTGCCGGCAGCGGCATTTTCCTGGTTGCGGCTCCCGGAGTGGTCGCCGGGCTGGTTCCCTGGCTGCTCAGCGATCGCTGGGGCCTGCCATGGTCGATGGTACCCGGCCTTGTCCTCGCCGGCGGCGTGCTCATCGTCGCCGCTGCCGCCGTGCTGCTGCATGCCTTCGCCCGCTTCGCGCTGGAAGGGCTGGGCACGCCCGCCCCCGTCGCACCGACCGAAAGGCTGGTGATCGGCGGCATTTACCGCCATGTCCGCAATCCCATGTATGTCGCCGTGCTGTCGATCATTCTCGGCCAGGCGCTGTTGTTCTCGAGCTGGTCGATCGCCGCCTATGCGGCAATCGCGGCGGCAGCCATGATCACCTTCGTCAAGCTCTATGAGGAGCCGACGCTCGCCGGCCGCTATGGCGCCGAATACGAAGCCTACCGCCGCAACGTGCCGGGCTGGCTGCCGCGGATTAGGCCCTGGAAAGGATAGGCTCGCGGAGCTGACCTTGGATCAGAAGGACCAGCTTCTGGCCTTGGCGATGATGAAGTCGCGGAACACGTGCAGCTTGGCCTGGTTCTTCATCGCGTCGGGATAGGCGAAATAGGTGTCGAAGGACGGCACCTCGGTTTCCGGCAGCAGCTGCACCAGGCCGGAATCCTTGCTGATCACATAGTCCGGTAGCATGGCGATGCCGGCGCCGCCCTGCACGGCGCGCTTGATCGACAGGATGTCATTGATCTGCAGTGTCGGCACGCGCCGGCCGCTCTCGAAATCACCGACCGTCTCCAGCCAGTTCAACTCCGACAGATGCGACGGCACCGGCAGGCCGAAGGTGACGATGCGATGGCTTCTCAACTCTGCGATCGAGCCCGGCTTGCCATACTTGGCGACATAGGACGGGGCGGCGTAGAGGTGGAAATGCACGGTGAACAGGCGGCGCTGGATCAGGTCCGGCTGCTGCGGCTGGCGCAGCCGGATGGCGCAATCGGCCTGGCGCATGGTGAGGTCGAGCTCCTCATTGGCGAGGATCAGCTGCAGGCTGATTTCGGGATAGAGTTCGATGAACTCCTGCACCCGCTCGGTCAGCCAGCCGGCGCCGAGGCCGACGGTCGTCGTTACCCTGAGCACGCCTGACGGCCGGTCCTTGGTCTCGGTCAGCCGCGACTTGATGGTTTCCAGCTTCATCAGCACGTCATGCGCCGTGCGGAACAGCATCTCGCCCTGTTCGGTCAGCACCAGGCCGCGTGCATGGCGGTTGAACAGCGGCACGCCGACATCATGTTCAAGCGCGCTGACCTGCCTCGATATCGCCGATTGCGACAGATGCAGGGTCTCGGCCGCATGCGTAAACGATCCCGCTTCCGCCGCAGCGTGAAACACGCGTAGCTTGTCCCAGTCCAACGCCATGATTTCCCCTCGTTACGGTTGGCGTCTGAATGAAAAATCGGGCTTTTACACGGCGTTTCCAAGCCGTTTTTTCAACAGTCTTGCGAGCCGCCTATTCCGCTGCCTCGCGATGCACCTCGATGCCGGCCAGATACTTTTCCGCCTCGAGCGCGGCCATGCAGCCCAGCCCCGCCGCCGTCACCGCCTGGCGGTAGATATCGTCGGTAACGTCGCCGGCGGCGAACACGCCAGGCACGTCGGTGCGCGTCGAATCCGGCGCTGTCCACAGATAGCCGTTCGGCTTCTGCTTCAGCTTGCCGGCGAACAGCTCGACCGCGGGCGCATGGCCGATGGCCACGAAGACGCCGTCGATCTTGAGATGGCTCTCGGCGCCGGTCACGGCATGCCTGAGCTTCAGCCCTTCGACCGAAGGCGGCAGCGGTGCCTTGCCCGGACGCCCGGTGATCTCGTCGACGATCGTGTCCCAGATAACGCGGACATTGTCCTTCTTCAACAGCCGCTCGCGCAGGATGCGCTCGGCACGGAAGTCCGAGCGCCTGTGGATGACGGTGACACTCTTGGCGAGGTTGGACAGATAGAGCGCCTCCTCCACCGCCGAATTGCCGCCACCGACCACCGCGACATCCTTGCCGCGATAGAAGAAGCCGTCGCAGGTGGCGCAGGCGGAAACGCCGAAGCCCATGAAGTCCTGCTCGGTCGGAATGCCCAGCCACTTGGCCTGCGCGCCGGTGGCGATGATCAGCGCATCGGCCGTGTAGGTCGTGCCGGAATCGCCCTTGGCGCGGAACGGCCGCACATTGAGGTCTACCTCGGTGATGATGTCGTTGATGATGTCGGTGCCGACATGCTCGGCCTGCTTGAGCATCTGCTCCATCAGCCACGGCCCCTGGATCGGATCGGCGAAGCCGGGATAGTTTTCGACATCCGTGGTGATCATCAGCTGCCCGCCCTGCTGCAGACCGGCGACGAGCATCGGCTTCAGCATCGCACGCGCGGCATAGACCGCCGCCGTATAGCCGGCCGGACCGGAACCGATGATGAGAACGGGCGCATGCTTGGTGATCATTTGGAGCCTCTGCGGGGCGGACACGAGTGTGCCAAAGACGTGGAAATATCGCGCTTAATGTAAGGGCTGCCAGCCACGCCAGCAAGACGAACGCGCCGTCGTCCCCGGAAAGCTTCGACCCATGCGGATATTCGCGCGTCGAGCGCTTTCGTTACCTCCCCTAAAATCGCGTCGACGAGGGCTGGCTTCGACACAAAAGTCGTTTAATTACAAAATCGCGAAAGATTCTTGCGCCACACTGATCATCGAGAACCCAATGCCGCTCAAGGCCGACCTCGACGCCATCGACTGGAAGATCCTGCGTGAGCTTCAGTCGGACGGGCGCATGACCAATGTCGAGCTCTCGAACCGCGTCGGTATTTCGGCCCCGCCCTGCCTGCGCCGGGTCAAGCGGCTGGAGGAGGCAGGCATCATCCGTGGCTATCGCGCGCTGCTCAACGCGCCGGCGCTCGGCCTCGATGTCGTCGCCTTTTGCCTGGTCGGGCTGCATCACCAGGCAGATGCCGAACTGCGCATCTTCGCCGAGCGCACGCGCGGCTGGCCGATCGTACGCGACGCCTGGATGGTGTCGGGCGAGTCCGACTTCCTGCTGCATTGCGTGGCAAGCGACCTCGGCGCCTTCCAGACCTTCGTCATCGAGGAACTGACCTCGACGCCGAACGTCGATACCGTGCGCACCGCGCTCACCATTCGCCGGGTCAAGGACGAAGGCCTGGTCTCGTTCGAGCGCTCCTGAGTCTGGGTGAGCGCCCGTGCGCCGACGAATTCCCGACGTTCGCCACACCGGTGCCGCGTTGGTGTTCGAAAGACGCTGATATACAAGGCTGAACAGCTCTGCCGGATTTCACTGCTTGACTGGGCGCTTGACTGGTTTCTCAAGCAATTCCAGGAAAAATGTGTAACGGTTTTCCGCCCGGAATTGCTTGAGAACAGATGGCACGAGCAACATGAATTCCGGGAGAATCCGCCATGGGAAGGGGACCATGACCCGTTTTGCAAGCCCGGTCTCGGCGCTCATCATCTGCGTGAACGAAGCCGATATGATCGGCCCGTGCCTGGAAAGCATCGATTTCTGTGCCGAGATCATCGTCGTCGATTCCGGTTCGACGGATGGTACCGTCGAATGCGTTGAAAGCTATATCGCCAAGGGCTATCCGATAACGCTGCTGCACAATGACTGGCCGGGGTTCCCCCGCCAGCGGCAATTCGCGCTCGACCGTGCCAACCAGCCCTGGTGCCTCTCGATCGACCCGGACGAGCGTGTCGACGACCGGTTGCGGCAGTCGATCGTGGCCATCACCCAGGCGGCCGGCGGCAAGGCCAGCGGATGGTACATGCGCCGCCGCGACTGGCTGAAAGGCTACGGTTATGCCCATCGCTGGGTGCTGCACAACAGGCTGCTCAGGCTTTTCCGCCGCGAAGGCGCCGCCATGGATCTCACCGCGCGGGTCCATGAATCCGTTCGCGTGCCGGGCGAGACCGACACGATCGAAGAGGGTGTCTTGCTGCATCGCCGTGAAATATCGGTTGAGGAGGATCTTGCCCGGGCCAACGCCTATTCCAGCCTCAAGGCGGTGACGCTGGTCGAGAAAGGCAAGAAGCCCGGCCTGGTGCGGCTGGTGCTGTCGCCGTTCGGCAACTTCCTCAAATTCTACCTGGCCAAGCGCTACTTCCTGTGCGGCCGCCATGGCTTCGTCTACTCGATGTCGGTGATGATCTATTCCTTCGCCACCGAGGCCAAGCTCTACGAAGCCTCGGAGCGCAACGACCAGGCGTAAGCCCTACGATCCGAGTGCGTCGATGGCAGCGAGCAGGCTGCCGAGATCGTGGTCGTCATGCAAGCGCCTGATGGCGAAGCCAGGCTGAAGTGCCGCCTCACCGTCAACCAGCCAGCCCTGTGCCAGGCCCGCGCGTTGGCCCGCCTGCATGTCGGCCAGCTTGTCGCCGACCATCAGGGAGCGCCGGAGATCGAGATCAAGGCGCCTGCCCGCCTCGATCAGCATGCCCGGATTGGGCTTGCGCATCGGATGGTCCACCATGGCGAGCGGCCCGACGCCCGCCTCGTGATAGGCGCAGGCCAGCACCATGTCGACGGACACCCCCTGCCCGTCCAGCAGCTCCAGCACGCGGCCGTTGACCGCCGCGAAAACGTCCCAGCCGAAATAGCCGCGCGCGATGCCCGACTGGTTGGTCACAACAACGACCGGGATTCCGGCCCGGTTGGCGGCGGCGATCGCCGGCAGCATCTGAGGCCTCAACTCGATCTCGGCCGGATCGCTGGGATAGTCGGTATCGACATTGATGGTGCCGTCGCGGTCCAGGAACAGCGCCGGTGAGCGCGCCGGGAAAACGCTGTCGCCGACCTCCTCCACCCACAGGCCCGGTTCGATCAGTGGGTGCGGCGTCCCGATCCTGTCAGCCATTCGACAGGCGCGCTTCGACCACTTCGCACAGATGGTGATAGAGGCACAGATGCCCCTGCTGGATGATCGGCGTCGAGGTCGAAGGCACGTTGAGCAGGATGTCGCAGAGCGGCTTGAGCTTGCCGCCGCTCTCGCCGGTCAGGCCGATCACGGTCATGTCCATCATGCGCGCCTGTTCCGCGGCGGCCAGAATGCTCGGCGAATTGCCGCTGGTCGAGATCGCCAGCAGCACGCCGCCGGCCGAGCCATGCGCTTCGACCTGGCGCGAAAACACCGTGTCGAAACCATAATCATTGCCCCAGGCGGTCAGCACCGCGGCATTGGCCGGCAGCGCGATGACATTGTAGGCCTTGCGCTCCTTGAGGAAGCGCCCGACCAGTTCGCCGGCGATGTGAATGGCGTCGCTGGCCGAGCCGCCATTGCCGGCGATCAGGAAGGCCTTGCCCGACGAAAGCGCCGTCACGACGGCGCGCGCCGCCCGCTCCATCTCGCCGGTCAGGTCGCGCTCGACCATAGCTGATATGGCGGCCGCCGAGCGGACCAGATAATCGTTCAGTTCAGACATGAAACCCTCAATTGGTGCTGCCGCCCGCGCGCATTTTGCCGATGGTGCTGGTGGTGCTCTTGCCGGCGACGAGATCGACCAGCACGACGCGCCCGCCCGCCTTCTGCACCACATCGGCACCGACCACGGTGTCGATCGTGTAGTCGGCGCCCTTGACCAGTATGTCGGGCAGAAGCGCTTCGATCAGCGCCAGCGGCGTGTCCTCCTCGAACACCACCACGGCGTCGACCGAGGCGAGCGCGGCGAGTACGCAGGCGCGATCATGCTGATCGTTGACCGGGCGGCCCGGCCCTTTCAGTCGGCGCACGGAAGCATCGCTGTTGAGGCCTAGCACCAGCCGGTCGCACTGGCTGCGCGCCGCGTGCAGCAGGCTGACATGGCCGGCATGCAGGATGTCGAAACAGCCATTGGTGAAGCCGACGCTCAGACCCTCCGCCTTCCATGCCGCCACCATACGCGCGGCCGAGGCGGCGTCGAGGATGGCGTCCTTGTGCGCGGTCGGACCATGCGAGCGGAACAGCGCACCGGCGAGTTCCTCGACGCTCAGCCGCGCGGTGCCGCGCTTGCCCACCACGACGCCGCCGGCGGCGTTGGCGATGGAGGCCGCGGCGACAGGATCGGCGCCGGCGGCAAGCGCCAGCGCGAAGGTCGCGATCACCGTGTCGCCGGCGCCCGAAACGTCGAACACCTCGCGCGCCTGGGTGGCGATGTGGCGTGCCTCATCGGGGCCGACCACGCTCATGCCCTTTTCGCTGCGTGTGGCGACGACGAAGTCGAAGCCGTGCGCCGAAATCAGTTCCCGCGCCGCCGCAACGATCTCGTCATCGGCGAACACCGCATGGCCGACGGCCTCGCCAAGCTCCTTGCGGTTGGGCGTGACGGCGGTCGCACCCGCATAGCGCGCATAGTCGCGGCCCTTCGGGTCGACCAGCACCGGCTTTCCCGCCTCGCGGCAGACGGCGATCAGTTCGGCGGCGACGCCGTCCAGCAATATGCCCTTGCCGTAATCGGACAAGATGACGATGTCCGCCTGTTTCAATGCGTCCCGGAAACGGCGGGTCAGCTCCGCCCGTTCCGCCTCGCCGAGCGGCTTGATCTCTTCTTCGTCGAAACGCAGCACCTGCTGGTTGAGCGCGCTGAAGCGGCTCTTCGACGAGGTCATGCGGCCGCGCTGCTGCACAAGCCCAGCCGTGTCGGCGCCGAGCTCGCCCAGCATCCGCGCCAGGCTGTCGCCGGCGGCATCGGCGCCGATCACCGAGACCGGAATGGCGCGCGCGCCAAGCGAGACGATGTTGGCCACGACATTGCCGGCGCCGCCCATCGCCGAAGTCTCGCCGCGCCCGTGCAGCACCGGGATCGGCGCTTCCGGCGAAATCCGCTCGATGACGCCATTGATGAAGCGGTCGAGGATGATGTCGCCGACCACCAGCACGGCGACGTCGCCGAAGCGCGCGATGGCGCGGTGCAGGGGCTCGGGAGAAGGCGGATTGTGATTGATCATGTCATCTGCCACGCGCGGGAAACGCCGATCTCAGATAGGTCGAAACAGCAGATTTGCGAGGCCGGCCGGTCATGCCTGCCGATATACCGCAATTCGGCACAGCGCAACGCCGGGGTGGAGGCAAACCCTGACAGGTCAGGTTTTCTGCAGGGCGACGTGGACGCCGAGCCCGACCAGTACCGCGCCGCCGGCCCGCTGCATCAGGCGCTGCGCCCGGCTCGAACGCCGCAGCCGGCCGATCACCAGGCCGGCCAGGAACACGCAGACGATGTCGGCCGAGGAGAACATCAGGTTGACTGTCGTGCCCAACACCACGAACTGCAGCCAGACCGGCAAGGTCGCCGAGGCATCAATGAACTGCGGCAGGAACGCCATGAAGAAGATCGCGGTCTTGGGATTGAGCACCTCGACGGTGATGCTCTCGAAAAACGCCCGGCGGGCCGATTTGCGCTCGATCGCCGGCAGCGCCACGTCGCCCTCGACGCGCTTGCGAAACAGCGAAATGCCGAGCCAGATGAGGTAAAGCGCGCCGACCAGCTTGACCGCCATGTAGAGAGGCGGCACGGCATGGAACAGCACGGACAGGCCGGCGGCAGCGGCAAAGACATGCACATAGCCGCCGAGATGGATGCCAAGTGCCGCCGTCAGCCCCGACCAGCGCCCCCGCGCCATGGTCTGCGCGGCGGCGTAAAGCATGGCGGGACCCGGAATGTAGGCGAAGATCGCCGTGGTGGCGAAGAACGCGATCAGCAGTTCGGTCGACGGCATTTTTTGTCCCCTGTGATCCCGTCGGCGGCGAACCGACAAAAGCGGCAGCTTTGCGGCGCCACTGTGACGCCTGTCTCGCCGCCAGGCAATCGCTGAGATTTCGCTCCATCACCTTCTTACAGGCATTGGCGCTGCCCCTCATCGCCCTGCTGGGCACTTCTCCCGTATAGTGACGGGCAGAGGATGCCGGCAGGCAGGTGAGGGGCGGCGCCAAGTTCGGTGCTCTACATCACGGCTATGCCACCTGCTTTGTCGACAGCCCGATCAGCCTCCCTTATAAGGACCGGAATCGCACGCAACCAGAGGCCTTCATGATCATCGTCACGGGCGGCGCCGGCATGATCGGCTCCAACATCGTCGCCGCGCTCAACGCCGAAGGCCATGACGACATCCTGGTCGTCGACGACCTCACCGACGGTCACAAGATCGCCAACTTGGCCGATTTGACGATAGCCGACTATCTCGACAAGGACGATTTCCTGGCCCGCATGGAGGCCGGCTCGCTCGGCCGCATCGAGGCGGTCTTCCACCAGGGCGCCTGCTCGACCACCACCGAGTGGAACGGCAGGTTCATGATGGAGGTGAATTACGCCTATTCGAAACGGCTGCTGCATGCCTGCCAGGCGTTGCGCGTGCCCTTCCTCTACGCCTCCTCCGCTTCGGTCTATGGCGGCGGCGCCGAATTTCGCGAGGAGCCGGCGCTGGAACGGCCGCTCAACGTCTACGCCTATTCCAAGAAACTCTTCGACGATTATGTCAGGCGCACGATCTTCGACAGCGATCATTCGCAGGTCGCGGGGCTGCGCTACTTCAATGTCTATGGCCCGCGCGAGGCGCATAAGGGGGCCATGGCCTCGGTCGCCTTCCATCTGTTCAACCAGGTCGAGCGCGGCGAAAATCCGAAACTGTTCGGCGCTTATGATGGTTTCGGGCCGGGCGAACAGAGCCGCGACTTCATCCATGTCGGGGACGTCGCCGACGTCAATCTATGGCTATGGAAGCGTGGCGCGAGCGGCATCTTCAACTGCGGCACCGGCCGCGCCCAGCCGTTCCGGGCCATCGCCGAAACGGTCATCGACACGCTAGGCAAGGGCGAGATCGAGTTCATACCCTTCCCCGACCATCTCAAGGGCAGCTACCAGAGTTTTACCCAGGCTGATATGTCCCGCTTGCGCGCGGCCGGCTATAACGGGCAATTCCGCACAGTAGAAACCGGCGTCAGAGACTATGTCGAATGGCTGAAAGCCCAACGATCCTCGTGATCGGCCCACGCTGGGTGGGCGATATGGTGATGGCGCAGTGCCTGTTCTCGGCGCTGAAGGAACTCCATCCCAACGCCGCGATCGATGTGCTGGCGCCGGCCTGGGCGGCACCACTGGTCAAGCGCATGCCCGAAATCCGCCAGCAGATCGATTTTCCGCTGCAGCCCGGCGCGCTCGAATTCAGCCATCGCCGCCGCTTCGGCCGCCTGCTGCGCGGCCGCTACGACATGGCCTACGTCCTGCCGGGCAGTTGGAAGTCGGCGCTGATCCCGTTCTTTGCCCGCATTCCGCGCCGTTTCGGCAATCTGCGCGAAATGCGCTACGGTCTGCTGACCGACATCGTGCCGCTGCCCGATGCCGTGAAACGGCGCACCGCTCAGGCCTATTTCGGGCTTGCCCAGGGCGGCCGTTTCCGCGCGCCCCGGCTAGCCGTGGAGCCGAAAAACCAGGCCGCCCTGCTCGACCGTTTCGATCTGGCGCCGCGGGAATTCGTGGCCCTCATGCCCGGCGCCGAGTTCGGTCCGGCCAAGCGCTGGCCAAGTGAAAGCTATGCCGGCCTTGCCCGCGAATTCATGGGCAAAGGCTTTAAGGTCGCCCTGTTCGGTTCGAAGAACGACCGCGATGTGACGGCGGAGATCGCAGCCCTTGCCCCCGGTGTCGTCGACCTCGCCGGCCAGACGCGGCTGGAGGACGCCATCGACCTGATCGCCGCGGCAAGGCTCGCGGTCTCCAATGACAGCGGGCTGATGCATGTCGCGGCCGCCGTCGGCACCCCGATCGTTGCCGTCTACGGCTCGACCTCGCCTGAAAATACACCGCCGCTGGCGGAGCGGCGCGAACTGATCTGGCTTGGCCTGTCCTGTTCGCCCTGCCACCGGAAAATCTGTCCGCTCGGCCACCTCAACTGCCTGAAGACATTGGAAGTCCGGCAAGTCGCCGCGGCGGCCGACCGGCTGCTGGAACTTCCGGCCGCTGCATGAAGGTGCTGATCGTCAAGACCTCGTCGATGGGCGATGTCATCCACACCTTTCCGGCACTCGAGGATGCCCGCCGCGCACGGCCCGATATCGCTTTCGACTGGTGCGTGGAGGAGGCGTTTGCCGGCATTGTCGCCCTGCATCCGGCGATCGGCACCATCCACACGGTGGCGATAAGGCGCTGGCGCAAGAACCTTTTCGACACATACACCTGGCGCGAGGCGGCGGCCTTGCGCCGAACTTTGCGCGAATGCCGCTACGATCTCGTCATCGATGCGCAAGGCCTGCTGAAGTCGGCCCTGGTGGCAAGGCAGGCGCGTGCGCCGATCGCCGGATTCGACCGGCCGAGCGCGCGCGAACCCTCGGCCACGCTGTTCTACGACATCGCCTACGCCGTGCCGCGCAAGCTGCACGCCATCGAGCGGACAAGGCGGCTGTTCGGGCTGGCGCTCGGCTATCGGCCCGATCTTTCGACGCTCGACTCCGGCATCGTTGCGCCGGCGGGCACGATCGCGGCCAGCGACGGCAAAACCGCCTTCCTGCTGCACGGCACCAGCCGTGAGGACAAGAAATGGCCGGTCGAGGACTGGATCGAAACCGCCCGCCTGCTGGTCGAGCGCGGCATGACGCCGATCACCACCTGGTCGAACGAACGTGAGAAGGCGGTGGCCGAAGCGATCGCCAAGGCCGTGCCATCCACGGTCGTGCTGCCGAAGTCGCCGCTGGCCGACGTCGCCGCCATCCTCGGCCACTCGACGCTGGTCATCGGCGCCGATACGGGATTGACCCACCTCGCCAGCGCCTTCGGCCTGCCGACGGTGGCGGTATTTTTAGCGACGGAGCCGGGTTTGACCGGGCCGCGTGGGCAATATGCGTCGACGCTGCTGGCAGCGCCCGGCGCGCGCGTGACGCCGGCGGAGGCAATGGCGGAAGCGGAGAGGCTGATGGCTCTCAAAACCCAGGCTAAGATGTAGGATCTTCGCGGGGGCCAGATTGCGAGCGACGCGTCAGGAGGGTTTATGCCGAGGTTTCAGATGCAAATCGAGACTGCACATCCGATCCTCTTCCTCTCCGGCTCCGCGCCGAATGTGTCGATTCCAGACAATGCGCGCCGGGCATTCGTCTCGGCAACGAGCGACTGCCTTTACTTCGGCGTGTTATCCTTCGTCGATGGAGCGACCGTCGTAACCGTCACAGATCAGAACTGTGAGAGTGGCGGGACGAAACTGTTTAGCGGCTCGATCAATATCCCAAGCGGAGTGGCCACCTTGAGCGACAGCAGCTCATTTCGCTATGTGAACATACCGGTCCCGTCGGGACCGGTATCAATCGAAATTTGGGCTGACGACGACAAAAATCCGGATTGGGTCTGGGTCAAGCTTGGGGCAATCCGGAACTGTTGAGCAGCTTTCCTCTCGGAAGCTTACTGATCTACGTCCTAGATAAACTGCACCCGAACGATCTCGTACCCGCGTGCACCACCCGGCGCGTTGACCTCGATGGCGTCGCCGACTTCCTTGCCGATCAGCGCACGCGCGATCGGCGAAGAAATCGAGATGCGGCCGGATTTCACGTCGGCTTCCTGGTCGCCGACGATCTGGTAGGTCTTCTTTTCCTCGGTGTCCTCGTCGACCAGCACCACGGTGGCGCCGAACTTGACCTTGTCGCCGCTGAGCTTGGTGACGTCGATCACCTCGGCGCGCGCGATATAATCTTCGAGTTCGTTGACGCGGCCCTCATTGAGGCTCTGCGCCTCTTTCGCTGCATGATATTCGGCATTCTCGGACAGGTCGCCATGCGAGCGCGCCTCGGAGATCGCCTCGATGATGCGCGGCCGCTCTTCCTGCTGGCGCCAGCGCAGTTCTTCCTTCAATGACGCGAACCCCTCGCCTGTCATCGGGACCTTGTTCATAGTGCCTGACCTTTCCTGCCGCCGCCCCCGCGTTTCGGGGGAAGCCTTGTCGTTGGGTACAAAAAGAAAACGGTCCGGCAGCCTCGGGCTAACGGAACCGTTTCACCGCAATTTCCCTGAATATAGCAATCTTTGCGGGCTTTTCACGCTCAAAAATCGGTTTTGTTAAAATCATCCCTTCTTTTGTCAGCCAAGTGGCTGGCGAACAAAAAACGGCCGCGATCGCTCGCGGCCGCTTCGAGAAACCATGGAGGCCCGATCAGCTTCTCATGAAATGTTCGATCTGCTCGGACAGCATGCCGTATTCGCGCGAACCCTTGCCGGCGCGCTTTTCGATCTCGGTCAGCTGCTGCTGGGCGCCGGCCAGGTCGCCGATCTGCAGATGTGCCTCGCCGAGATATTCGCGCACCAGCGTGTAATTCGGGTCGATGCGCAGCGCTTCCTCGTAATAGCCGAGGCCGACGGTGACGCGGCCGGAATGGCGGTGCGAGTAGCCGAGATAGTTGAGGATGCGCGGATCCTGCTTGTTGGCGGCAAGAACGAGAACCGAGATCGCCTCGTCATAGCGGCCGGCCATCGCCAGCGCATGGCCCGCATCATAGATGCTGTCGTCGTCCAGCATGCCTTCCTTGGGCGGCACGCATTTCTGCTTCTTCTTGTCCCAGACCTCGCCCTTTTTGCACTGGGTGACAGTCTGGTCGCTGCCACCGCTGCTGCCGGCGGCAAACGCCGGCACGGCAAGGAACTGCAGGGCGACAAGCGCGCTCGCCGCCTGGATCAGCACTCTTTTATGCATGGAAAACCTCCTGAGGGTGTGACAATGCAACACTAACGCCGAGCGGTCCGCGTTTCATCCCGGAAAAGCCCGTCTGGAGAACATGAGGTGACGGATGCCGCAAATCCGGTATCATCGCCCTCGAATGAGACTGAGCCACGGAGAGGGCCCGTGCAGCGGCGGCTTGAAAAGGACTGGGATCTCACGATCGGCCCCGACACCGTGCGGCTGTTCATTCTCAAGGCCAAGGCGCTGAGTGCGGCCGTCAACGAGGACTATGCCGACGGCGCCGAACACGAGGTCGAGTTCGACGGCGACGGGCATGACAACCACCACCATGACGGCCTTGCCGAGGAAAGCTCGGAAAACCTCACCGAGGAAGAGCTGCGCGAGCTGATCAACGACCTCAATGTCGACGAGGCCGCGGAGCTGATCGCGCTGGCCTGGGTCGGCCGCGGCGACTACGACGCTTCGGAATGGGCCGAGGCGGTGACCGCGGCGCGCGAGCGGGCCAACAAGCGCACGGCTAAATACCTGCTCGGCATGCCGCTGCTCGCCGACTTGCTGGAAGAGGGACTGGAAGCGATCGGCGCGTAACGCAGAGGTAACCGATTGTGATCGGGTCGAAGCGCCTGTCCAGGCAACTTCCAGCCGACCGGCGCCGTTTGTGGGTGATGGCAAAGCTGAGCTTTTCCCGTAATTGCAGGATTGCATTGGCCATGGCCTTCACGGCTCTGCTGGTCATGCCGGCCGACGCCAAACATCGTTACAAACACCACAAGCCGCTGACCCCGCGCGTGGAGCAGCCGCTGACTCAGCGGGCCGATCAGCCGCTGAAACAGCGAGGCAAGCGGCAGTTGAGAGCGCGGGCCAGGCAGCATCTGACGCCAAATCCGGCACCGCTGAAAACGCAGGATCCTCGGCCATCCGCCGATGTTCCGGTGCCCGAGCCACGTCCGGCGGCCACTCCAAAGGTAGACGCTCCAAAGCCGCAAGATCAGAACACTGAAGGCCCAAAGAGCGGCGGAGCGCCCGATCTGCCCAAGGACGAAGAGGCCCATCGGAAAAGCCTGACACCACCCGAACCACCAGCCGAAACGGAAAGCGAGCCGGAGCCGCCAGCCGTGGTGCCAATACCGACGCCAAAGCCCGGCACCACGACGCCCGAGCCTCAGCCGCCGGCCGTCGCCCCGCAGCCGACGCCAAAACCGGCGGACGCGGGCGACGAGGAGAAGATGCTGCCCGATCCACGCTCGGCCGCTCTTCCCGCAGATAAGATGCCGGAGGAGGAAGTCGCCTGCCGCGAGCGCCTGAAGACGCTCGGGGTCGAATTCGAGGAGCACAAAGCCGAAAGCAACCCCGAAATCGGCTGCTCGATCCCCTATCCCATCGTGCTGAAGTCGCTTGGCAAGTCGATCGCCATTTCCCCCGGCGCCGAGCTCAACTGCCCGATGGCCGAGGCGGCGGCGCGTTTTGCCGCAGACGTGATCCAGCCGGCGGCAAAGGCCGAATTCGGCGCCGACCTGAAATCGATCGGCCAGGCGTCGGCCTTCGTCTGCCGGCCGCGCAACGGCACGCGCAAACTTTCGGAACATGCTTTCGGCAACGCGCTCGACATCGCCAGCTTTACCCTGTCCGACGGCAAGACGATCGAGGTCGGGCTGGCGCCGCCGGAAGAGGACGCCAAATTCCTCGACGCGGTGCGCAAGGCTGCCTGCGGCCCGTTCAAGACGGTGCTCGGCCCCGGCGCCGATGCCGACCACGCGCTGCATTTTCATCTCGACCTGGAGGCTCGCCGGCACGGCGGCACGTTCTGCCAATAAACGCGGCTGTTGCAGGCTGGCTGCCGCAATTCAGCCGCAGGCGTGAACGCGGGCGCTGAGTTTTCCTTTACCCTTGATCGTTAAAATGCCGGATATCCGGACCATGACCCCGAAAAGTGGAAACCGGTTTTCGCGAAAGATCATGGTCAGGCAAGGATAGAACCTGATCGTGATCAGGTTCGGGACAGGATTTCCGCCAATGGCCGGCACATTTCGCGCCGTTTTTCTCGCCGCCGCGTGCCAATTGAAACCTGCTGCATTGCTGGCCGCCAGCCTTGCACTGGCCGCGGTTTCGGCCTGCAACACCGGCAGCGTGCTGTCGTTGCAGCCTGCCGTCGATGTCGGCTCGCAGACCGCGGCCGTGCCGCAATATACGGGCCTGCAGAGACTAGTTCCGTCCAATCCCTATATGACGCAGGCCGCCTATCCGCGCATGGATGAGCCGATGTCGCCGCTCGAGCAGATGCCGGCCAGCGAAACCGATTGCCGCCAACAGCTGAAGCGCCTCGATGTCGCCTACACCGACCTGGCGCCGATACATGAGGGCCAGTGCGGCATCGACTATCCGGTCAAGGTCTCGGCCATCGGCAGCGTCCAGATGAAACCCGCAGCGACGCTGACCTGCGACATGGCCGCCACCTTCGCCGCCTGGACGAAGAACGAACTCGTTCCCTCAGCCCGCTGGCGTTACTTCTCCGGCGTCAAGACCATCCACCAGGGCTCGAGTTACTCCTGCCGTAACATCGCCGGTGAAGGCGTGCTGTCCGAGCACGGCAAGGGCAACGCGCTCGACGTCATGAGCATCGAACTCAACAATGGCGACGACATCGACGTGCGCAAGCCCGGCCTGTTCGCCTTCCGCACGCGAGGCTTCCTCAACAATGTGCGCGCCGACGGCTGCCAGTATTTCACCACGGTGCTTGGCCCCGGCTACAATTACGATCACCGCAACCATTTCCACTTCGACATCAAGAACCGCAAGAGCGGTTATCGCGCCTGCCGCTGATCGCACAGCCGAACTTCGTCATCACAGGTCTTCGCCCCATCGCTTCGCTGCGTGATGACGAAGACATGGTCACCGGTCATAAGAAAGACACCTGGCTCTACCCATAGGACTCTGGCCCCACCGGCGGAATCTGCTTAGACCCTGACGACATGGGGAGCAAATGAGCCAACAAAGCCTTCGACGACGCCTGACGATATGGCTTGCCGCGCTATTGGCCGCCTATGTGGCGCTCGCCTATGTCGCCGCGCCGGAATTCTGGACATTCCGTGACCGCGGCTTTCGCGACCAGCGCTTCGAGATGGTCACCCACACGCGGCAAGGCATTCCCGGCGACCCCATCAATGTCGGCCTGGTCGGTACGGAGAAGGAGTTGGTGCACGCTTTCGCTGTCGCCGGCTGGGACACCGCGGACGCCGTCACATTGAGGACCGCCATCGATATCGGCGAGAGCGTTCTGTTTTCCCGCCCCTATCCCGACGCACCGATGAGCCGCCTGCTGTTCGAGGGCCGCGCCCAGGAACTCGCTTTCGAAAAGCCGGTCGGCGACAGCGCCGACCGGCGCCACCACGTCCGCTTCTGGCAGACGGATACGGTCGGCGACGATGGAAGGCCGCTCTGGCTGGGTGCTGCCAGCTTCGACCGCGGCGTCGGCTTGAGCCATGACACGGGCGCCATCACCCATCATATCGGTCCCGACATCGATGCCGAACGCGACTTCATGATCGGCGATCTGAGTGCCTCCGGCCTGCTGCTCTCGACCAGCGACCTAGCGGGCATTGGCCCCACCAAGACCGGCCGCAATGGTGGCCGCGACCCTTATTTCACCGATGGCAAGGCGATCGTCGGCGTGCTGAAGCAATTGCCATGACCGGAGATCAGGTCGTGGCGATGACGATCTTGCCGAACGGCCCCTTCTCCAGATGCTCGAAGGCGCGCGGCACTTCGTCGAAACCAAAGACAGCGCTCTGCCGTTTCCGTCCATGCCATCTGGCCGGTGACACGCGCCTTGACGCCCAAGGTGCGGGTCGTTGTCGACGCGCTGGTCGCGCATTTCTCGTCGCCGCCCTGGGATGCCGCCTGATCGACCCGCATTTGCCGTCATCTTTCTAAAATGGTCGCCGACTATTTTCGAAAGCCGTGCGGCAATGCTATTGAGCCCTCATGCTATACGTTGAAATCGCCACCGTGGTCGTCCTCATCTGCGTGAACGGCCTTCTGTCGATGTCCGAACTCGCCATCGTCTCATCGCGGCCGGCTCGCCTGAAGGCGATGATCGACCGCAACGTCAAAGGCGCCGGCCGCGCTTTGGCGCTTGGCTCCAATCCCGGCAAATTCCTGTCCTCCGTGCAGATCGGCATCACGCTGGTCGGCGTGCTCTCGGGCGCCTTTTCCGGCGCCACGCTCGGCCAGAGGCTGGCGCAATCCCTGGCTTCGACAGGCGTCCGCGAGAACATCGCCGATCCGCTCGGCGTCGGCATCGTCGTGGCCATCATCACCTATGCCTCGCTGATCATCGGCGAACTGGTGCCCAAGCAGATCGCGCTGCGCGATCCCGAGCGGGTCGCGGTGCGCGCGGCGCCGGCAATGACCATCCTCGCCACCGTCTCGGCCCCTCTGGTCTTCCTGCTCGATATTTCGGGCCGTGCCCTGCTCTGGCTGCTTGGCCAGCACGGCGAAAGCGAGGAAAAGGTCACCGACGAGGAGATCAGGATGCTGGTCGCCGAGGCCGAGCATCACGGTACCATCGAATCCGACGAGCGGCGCATGATCGCCGGCGTCATGCGGCTTGGCGACCGCGCCGTGCGCGCCGTCATGTCGCCGCGCACCGATGTCGACTGGATCAACCTGCAGTCCGATGAAACCACGATCCGCAAGCTTCTGATGGACACCCAGCATTCGCGCCTGCCCGCCGGCGACGGCGGGGTGGACGCCATGATCGGCGTCATCCAGACGCGCGACGTGCTGGCCGCGCTGCTCGGTGGCCGCGCACTCGACCCGCGCAAGTATGTGCGCGCGGCTCCCATCGTGCACGACCAGGCCGATGCGCTCGATGTGCTGCAGAAGCTGAAGGAGAGCGACGTGCCGATGGCGCTGGTGCATGACGAATACGGCCACTTCGAGGGCATCGTCACCCCCGCCGACATTCTGGAAGCCATCACCGGCGTCTTCCGCTCGGACCTCGAGGCCGGCGAGGAAGAAAACGCCGTTCAGCGCGACGACGGCTCATGGCTGCTTGCCGGCTACATGCAGGCCGACGAGATGGCCGAGGTGCTGGGCATCGACCTGCCGGAAAACCGCGACTACGAGACCGTCGCCGGCTATGTGCTGTCGCACATGCACCATCTGCCGGCGACCGGCGAATGCGTCGATGCTCAGGGCTGGCGCTTCGAGGTGGTCGACCTCGACGGCCGCCGCATCGACAAGCTGATCGCCACCCGCCTGCCCAGCGGCCACCGCGAGGTGGCGCGCTGACGGTTCAAGTGTCCAAGGAGATCTACTGCTCCGCGAAAGCGCGCGCGAATGAATCGAGCATCGGCCGCGCGAGATACTCCAGGAAAGTCCGGTCGCCGGTGCTGATGAACGCCTCGACCGGCGTCCCGGGATAAAGTTGATCGCGCCTCACGCCGGGCGGCAGGTCGGCGGCAATCGTCAGCTTGGCGCGGAAATAGGGTTCACGCGAGGTCTGGTCGATGAGCCGATCCGCCGAAATCCGTGTCACGGTGGCTGAAACCTCTGGCGTGAGCCGCGAATTCAAGGCGGACAATCGCAGTTTCGCCGGCTGACCGACGCGGACCTGATCGATGTCCTTCGGCCGCAGTTTCGCGTCGACGACGAGGCCCGACGCGGTGGGCAGGATCTCCATGATCTTTTCGCCGGGGGCAATCACACTGCCCTTGGAATTGTAGGTCGACGACACCACAATGCCCGCTGCCGGCGCCTTGATGGTGGTTCGCCGCAGCACCGCCTCCGCCGCCCTGGTCTGTTCCTCGACGTCGGCCAGATTGGAGCGAACGTCGTCGAGTTTCGTCAGCGCCTCCTCGACGCGCTGCGTGGTCAGCCGCTCGGTCTGCTCCTGGGCTTCGACGATCTGGGTGTTGGCCGTCGCGAGATTGGCCTCCAGCGCCCCGGCCTGCCCGACGAGATCGGCCTCGCTGCGCAATAGCTGAGAGTATTCGGTCCGGTTGGTAAGGCCCCTGTCCAGCAAACTGGTCTTGATGCCGAGTTCTTTCTTGACGACTTCGGCTTGTTGCTGAATGGCCTGTTTCTGGGCCTGCAATCCCGTTACCGACTGCCGGTGCATGGCGACCCGTTGTGCCAGGATCGATTTTTCCGACCGGAACCGGGCGAGCCGGGCGTCGAATTCCTTCTGCTGCTCTCGAATCAGGATTTCGAAATCGTGCTGGAAAGGCGCGGGCGCCGCTTCGGCGATTGGCGCCAGCCTGTTCAATCCGTCGCGTTCCGCCTCCAGCCGCGCCGCGCTCGCCCTGAGCGCGATCGACTGTCTCGTCAGCCGGTTGAGTTCGGACTGCGCGGCCGTTGGATCCAGCACGATCAGATCCTGGCCCAGTTGCACGCGATCGCCTTCATGGACCAGCAACGCCTGGACGATACCGCCCTCGCGATGCTGGATCTGGATGTTGCCGCCGGTTGCCGAGATCGTGCCTTGCGTGATCACCGCTCCCGACAAGGGCGCGCTGACGGCCCAATAGCCGAAGCCGCCCGCCAGCAGCGCTATCGCGGCATAGCCGGTGAGCGCCACGCGTCTTATGTCGGTGCGAGGCTGGCTGTCCCAGGCGATGCTCTGTGTCGTCATCTTCAGGATCCGAAGCTGCCATGCGCGCGGATCGTCGGGGCGAACGAGCCGGTCACCACCGTGCTCTGCTGGACGCCCTTGCCGACGACCGACCGCCGCAGCATCTCGCTCCTTGGGCCAAAGGCTTCGATCATGCCGCCGCGCAAGAGCATCACGCGGTCGCAAGCAGCCGCGATCGAAGGCTGATGGGTGATCACGACGACCGTGACGCCGGCCGTCCGCGCCGCCGAAAGCACCGCCTCGAGCGCGGCCTCGCCGCTGCCGTCGAGATGGGAACTGGGCTCGTCGAGCACCAGGATCCGCGGATTGCCGTAGAAGGCGCGCGCCAGCCCGATACGCTGGCGCTCGCCGCCCGACAGCGCCCTGTCCGACGGGCCGATCATGGTCTGGTAGCCATCGCGCTGCGCCAGGATCAACTCATGCACCTGGGCACGCCTTGCCGCATCGACGATCGCTCCGTCATCCGCCTCCGGGTCGAAGCGGGCGACGTTTTGCGCGATCGATCCTGGAAAGAGCTCGACCTCCTGCGCGAGGTATCCGACATGCTTTCCGAGCTGGCTTTCGTCCCAGGTCCCGAGGTCGGCGCCGTCGATCCTGATTGAGCCGCCGGTCGGCTGTGCGGCCCCCACGAGCAACCGCGCCAGCGTCGATTTGCCGGCGCCGCTCGGGCCGACGATGGCCAACGCTTCGCCGGCGCCGATCGCAAAGGTCAGCCGCTTGAGGATGGGCTCCGTGCCGGGTCGGGCATTCGGCGCCATGAAGAAAACGTCCTGCGCGGAAATCGCGCCTGCCGGATCGGGCAGGATAAGTTTTCGCGCCTCGGCCGGACGTGCCGCAAGCGCCTTTTCCAGCCGTGTCCACGCCCGCCGGGCGTCGGCGATCTGGCGCCAGGCGCCGATCAGCTGGTCGAGCGGCTGCAGCGCGCGCGACGACACCAGCGACGAAGCGAAGATCATGCCGGCCGTCATCTGCCCCTGAAGCACCAGCCATGCGCCGGCGCCGAGGATCGCCAGCTGCAGCATCATGCGCAGCGCCCGCGAGGCGCCGCTGAAGATCGCATTGGCGCTCGAGGAACGGTCATGGAAGGTGAGCGCAGCCGCTACGTGCCGTCCCCAGACCTGCGCGGCGTTCTCCACCATGCCCATGGCGCGCAGCGTCTCCGCATTGCGGGCGAAGGCCTGTTCCGCATGGCTGGCCAAGGCCGACCGCTCCGTGGACAAGGTATCGTTCCTGCCGATGGCAAGCTGGTTGGCCATGACCAGGAAAAGCAGAACCACCGCGCCGGCCACCGTCACCCAGAACAGCACCGGATGGATCAGATACAGCAAGGCGAGGAAGGCCGGCGCGAAGGGCAGGTCGAACAGCACCGCCACGCCGCGCGACCTGACGAAGGCGCAGACCGAGGCGAGGTCGCGCAGCGGCGACAGGCCGCCGGCATATTTTGCGCCGAGCGAAATGGCGAAGGTGCTGGCACCCAGCTTGCGGTCGACGGTCGCCGCGACGCGCTGCGTGTAGACGGCACGGATCGCGTCCAGCAGCCCGAGGAAGGCGAGCGCGAGAACCGCGATGCCCGAAAGATAGACGAGCGTCTCGACGCTGGAGGACGGCAGCACGCGGTCATAGACCTGCAGCAGGTAGAGCGGGATCACGAGCAGCAGGATGTTGATCAGCAACGAGAAGATGCCGACATCGGCGATGGCGCGCATGAAGACCGGACGCAGGCCCGACGGTCCAGTCATTTCCGCTTTCCCCACCGCTGCATGACCCCGGGACCTTACGCGTGGCCTCCGAATTCCGAGCCGTTGTGCAGCGTGCTGCTGGCGATGCTGTGCGTGGCGCTGCTGCTGGTGATGTGCAGAGCGCTCGCCGGCGCGTTGTCCAACGTATAGGCGCGGATGTAGTCGATCTTCATCTCGGCTGGCGTCGCCAGATGATCGGGCGGCGAGCCGGCGAAACCGCCGACCGCGAGATTGACCAGCATGTACATGGGCTTGTTCATGTCGGATGGCGTCGCCGCTTCCGCGACCTGAACACCATCATAAGTCCAGACGAGCTTCTCCGGCGTCCACAGCACGCCATAGGTGTGGAAGCCGGCGGTGTCCATGGTATTCACCGTCGACGTCACCTTGGTGTGCGTTCCCGTTTCATTCGAGTGCGCCGTCATGATCAACGAGTTCGGGTCCTGTCCGCGCGTCTCCACCACATCCAGTTCCGGCGGCCACGAGCCGTCTTCCGGCAGCAGCCAGAAGGCTGGCCAGGCGCCGGCGTTCTCGGGCAGGTCGGCCCGCATTTCGAAATAGCCATAGGTCTGCGAGAACGAGTCATGCGTCGTCAGGACGCCGGACGTGTATTCGTAATTGTTGATGAGAGGCTTGATGTCTGCCGGCGCCTGAGCCGCGGTGATGGTGAGCACGCCGTTATCGACGCTGAACGGGTGGACCGAACTCGTCGGTGCGTAATTGGCGTTGATGTACCACTGCAATTCGGCATTGTCGCTCAAAGTGCTGCCGTTCGGCGCTCCCCATGAGAAATTGGTGTCCCACGTGCCGCCCTGGGCATTGTGAAGATTGAGCGTGTTGAAATCGTCGCTGAAGGACAGCTTCATTGCGGACATGTCGATCGGCAATTCGAACTGGCCGGGCTGCAGCTTGTCGACGGTCGTGTCCTTGAACTCGAGGATCTCGCCGGATCCGAGGTTCAACAACACGTTCGATCCCGCCTGGACCATGTTCGAGTGGATGGCGTCGAACGAAGTGAACCCATAGCCATTGAGGCGTACGGTATCGGTGGCGGCAAAATTCGCGATCAGATCGCTTCCGTCGCCTTTCGAGACGATGAACGTGTCGTAACCGCCGCCGCCGTCGATCAGCACATCGTTTCCCGCGCCGCCGTCCAGCGTCTGGTGCCCGGCCTTGGCGGTGATGATGTTGTCCAACCCATTTCCGAAGGCGTAGTTATTGGGGTTTGTGACGATGAGGTTCTCGACATTGTCGGGGAGCTTGTAGTTCATCCATGTGCTGATCGTGTCGATGCCTGCCCCGGCGGCCTCGGCAACCTTGTTGCCCGCCCCATAGAGGTAATAGATGTCATCGCCTGTGCCACCATGCATCGTGACGTTGACATTGCCTGCTCCGTAGAGCGAGTCGTTTCCCGCACTGCCGTACAAGTCCGGGCCGGCCCCTGGCGCCGAGAACCAATGGTTGGAGGCGCCGCTATAGGGAAGAGGAACACCCACGGCGTTGACGAAGAAGCTCATCGGACAAATCCTCCTCGTGATGCCTGGCCAGCTTGTGTCGTTCGATTCCAGGCGACCGCACCCGGACCAACGTTGCCATGCGAGATATCGTTCCAGGAACTTGCCATATAGTCTGCTATTGCATCGATCATTCGGTGACATTCTCTGAGCGGACAGCACAACAGACCAACAATTGGTCGATAGATCGTAATCAGGCGGGCGAAATATTTAATAAAAATTTCACGATACCGGACGATCTACTTGCGGTCATGCCTGTTTCAGGTCACCCGGAGCGCTCTCTGCTGTCTGGCTAGGCCGTGCAATTGCCGCTCCGGGAAATAACGCGTTGCCGCACCGGCTGACGATTGAGATGGTCGACCTCGACAAACTGATCGCCACCCGCCAGCCCAGCGGCCACCGCGAAGTGATGCGCTGACTGTCGTAGTGTGCGACCTGCCCTCAGACAGCGGCCTCGATCGGCTCGGCAAGCCTGGGATTTGAACGCGCGGCGATCAGGCAACTGGCCACGATAAGGCCGGCTCCCGCCAGCGTGGTCCAGGTCACCGCCTCGTCGAAAAAGAGGAAGCCAAGCGCGATCGCCCAGATGAAGGCCGAGTACTCCGTCGGGATCAGATATTGCGCTTCGGCCCGCGCGTAAGCCCAGCTCATCAGGAACTGGCCGGCGAGCGACAGCGCCGTTACCCCGGCGAGCGGAAGCCAGAGTTCTCGAGGCAGGGCAACGGCGAGCCAAGGTGCCGCGAGACCGAGGATGACCGCCACGCAAAGATTCTGGAACAGCATGATCTCGATCGGCTTGGCCACCAGTGCCTGCTGCCGCGCAAGGATCAGATTGTAGGCGTAGAACACCGTCGATACCAGCACCGCCGCTGTGCCGAGCAAGGCATCCCTGGCATGGTTCGCCTGCCCGAACTGGCCGCCCACGATGATTGCGACGCCCGCTATGCCGGCCAATGAAGCCCAGATCGCCCGCCGCTGTATTCTTTCGCCGAGCAGCAGCGCGGCCAGCAGCAGGGCAAACAGCGGCGCGACGAAGCTGAGCCCGATCGCCTCGGCCAGCGGCAGCCTGGCGAGCCCCCAGAAGAAGGACAGCAAGACGACGCCGACGACCGCGGCGCGCAGCGCATGCAGCTTGAGCACGGAAGGCGTGGGCAGCCTGCGTGGCCCAATCGACCAGCCAGTAGCCGCGACCACGGTCGCCAGCATGCTGCGCCACAGCACCGTGTTGTAGACGCCGACCGCGATGACCAGCACCTTCATGGCCGCGTCCATCCCCGACAGCAGGAAGATGCCGAGCGCGCAGACAAGCACCGGGACCATGGGAGAAACGACGCCTGCCAGGCTGGATGACTTCACGAGGCCCCCTCATGTGGTGGATCGCAGCCGGGTATATCAGGGCCGATCGGCGGGGCCAGATGGCAGCCACGCCGAGATGGCGGTCCACATTGCTGCGTGTGATCTGGGACCTGAACTTTTTTGCCAGCCTGTCGATTCCGCCATTGCCCGTTCGTCATATGATTGAACCAACCCAACCAAGGAGAAGACCATGCGGTTCATGATGCTGATGATCCCCGGCGGCTACGCGGACGCCGCACCCGATGTCATGCCCAGCGCCGAGGCGGTGGAAGGGATGATGAAGTACAATCACGAACTGAAGAAAGCCGGCGTGCTTCTGGCGCTCGACGGCCTGCATCCGCCGTCCGCCGGGGCGCGGGTCAGCTACAAGGGCGGCAAGCCTGTGGTCGTCGACGGCCCCTTCGCCGAGGTCAAGGAAGTGCTGGGCGGCTATTGGGTGATCGACGTGCGCTCGCGCGATGAGGCCATCGAATGGGCCCGTCGCTGCCCCGCCGGCGAGAACGACGTGATCGAAATCCGCCAAGTCTTTGAAATGAGCGAATTTCCCGAGGACGTTCAGAAGGTGGCGGAAGGTTTTGGCGAGCTGAAGGGTTGACCGCCAACGCAACCATCGAGGCCGTCTGGCGGATCGAGCAGCCGAAGCTCACCGCCAGATTGGCGCGCACCCTCAGGGATGTCGGGCTGGCCGAGGAAATCGCGCAGGACGCCTTCCTGCTGGCGCTGGAGCGCTGGCCTCGCGACGGCATCCCGCGCAACCCGGCCGCCTGGTTGACGCAGGTCGCCAGGAACCGCGCGCTCGACCGGCTGCGCCGCACCACCATGATCGACGGCAAGCATCGCGAACTCGCCATCGACCTCGCCGAACTGGAGCGCGAGATGCCCGACATCGGGGCGGCGCGCGACGAGGATATCGACGACGACCTCCTGCGGCTGATCTTCACCGCTTGCCATCCCGTCTTGCCCGCCGAGCAGCGCGCCGCACTGGCCTTGCGGCTCTTGGGCGGGCTGTCGACGCCGCAGATCGCCCGCGCCTTCCTGGTGCCCGAAGCCACAGCAGCCCAGCGCATCGTGCGCGCCAAGCGAACCCTTCGCGATGCCGCCATCCCGTTCGAGACGCCACGCGCGGAAGAGCGGCGCGACCGCCTCGCCGCCGTGCTGGAGGTGGTTTACCTCATCTTCAACGAGGGCTATGTGGCCACCACTGGACCGGACTGGTTGCGCACCGATCTATGCGCCGAGGCGCTGCGCCTTGGCCGCTCATTGGCGGCGCTGATGCCTGACGAGCCCGAGGTGCGGGGGCTGGTGTCGCTGATGGAGTTCAACGCCTCGCGCTTCGCGGCCCGCACCGGCGCAACGGGCGACCCGATCCTGCTGCTCGACCAGGACCGCGGCCGGTGGAACTGGTCGCTCATCCGGAGCGGCCTCGACGGCCTGAATCGCGCCATGGCCCTGACATCAGCGCCCGGCCCCTATCTGCTGCAGGCGATGATCGCGGCCTGCCATGCCCGCGCGGTCACCGCCGCCGACACTGACTGGATCGCGATATCGGCCTATTACCAGGCGCTTGCGCTCTCGGCTCCCTCGCCAATCGTCGCGATCAACCGCGCCGTGGCGGTCGGCATGGCGTTCGGCCCGGCGCAAGGCCTCGCCATCGTCGAGGCGCTGAAGGACGAGCCGCGCCTGAAGGACTCGCATCTCCTGCCCACGGTGCGCGGCGATCTCCTGGAGAAGCTCGGCCATCGGGCGGAAGCCAGCGCCGCGTTCCGCCAGGCCGCCCAATTGACCGGCAATGACAGGGAACGCGCCCTGCTGCTCGCCCGCGCCACGGCAGCCGCCGATCGCGACCTTTAGCTGGCCGTTCACCGCCGCGCCAAGCGGGTTGGTAGGCGTGGCGTTTCAAGCTAACTTTCAGGCGCGCCGCAACTTCTTCGCAAGAACCCCGACGAAAAAAGGGCGGCGCAAGCGCCGCCCCGTATCCTTGGGAGGACAATCCGATCCGGCGGATCAGGCCGCCTGGGCTTCCCCGGCGACGGCATCGGCGGCACGAGCGGCCTTCAGCACCTTGGCCCACCAGGCGACGTCGTTGACCAGCGCGGTGGCGGCCTGGTTCAGGTGCTCGAGCTCCTCGAGCTTCTTCTCGCCCTGGCGGACGGCGAGGAAATCGCCCCAGGCGATATGGACGGCGGACTTGACCGGCGCCATCTGCAATTCGACGGCGTGGAGACGAAGCTGTTCGACGGCGCGCGAGCCACCGACACTGCCATAGCCGACAAAGCCGGCCGGCTTCTTGTTCCACTCGTTGGCGGCGTAGTCGATGGCGTTCTTCAGCACGGCCGTCGGGCCGTGATTGTATTCGGCGGCGGTAAAGATGAAGCCGTCGAATCCGGCGACCTTCTTCTGCCAGCGCTGTGCGACTTCGTTCTGCGACGGCGCCCAGGCGGAAGACGCGACCTCGTCGAAGAAGGGCAGCGGAAAGTCGCGCAGGTCGACAATTTCGACATCGATATCGGCATGTGCCTTGGCGATCTTGGCGATCCACTGCGTCGGCACGTCGGCGAAGCGGGCGGCGCGCGTCGAACCGACGACAATGGCGATTTTGGGCTTGGACATAAGGGGGCTCTCCTTGCGGGAATTTTTGGTATCGTTTGGATACCGGCGCTATATGTGATACTGTCAAACTGGCGCGCAAGGAGGCACGTTTTTGTTACTGAGGCACCCGCATAACACCGAGGACTGCCGGGCCGTGTCGGAGATCCTGCAACGCGTCGGCGACAAATGGACCGTGCTCGTGGTCGGCAAGCTTGGCGGTGGACCGCTGCGTTTCAACGAGCTGCGCGCGGCTGTCGGCGGCATCTCGCAGAAGATGCTGACGACCACCTTGCGCGGCCTGGAGCGCGACGGCTTCGTCACCCGCAAGGTGTTTCCGACCATCCCGCCACGCGTCGATTACGAGCTGACGGAGCTCGGTCACGAGTTGCTGGTCCCGGTCGGCGCGCTTGGGGATTGGGCACGCAAGAACACCCAGCGCGTCCAGTCGGCGCGCGCCAGATTTGACGAGATGCAAGCCTGAAGTCCTTGCGCGGCAAGGAGTCCGGAGTTTCGCACTGAGCGGCGCTTCGTGTTTGCAGGCGAAGTCATCGTTCCCTGAACGAGGGGGCTTGGTTCGCCGAAGAGATCCGGGAATCTTGTGCATGGCGCTCGAGGTGAGCTCACCCCGCCGTGACGCTGACCGCATTCCAAAGGCAGCCGGTCAGACTGTTCGCGCCATGGCCCCGCAAGGCGTCGGGCTGCCGATCGTGCACGCCGCTGTCCGCTCCTTCACACCAGTCGTGTCATGCACACAGGCGGTGCGCCCAAGGTCCTGTTTGACTTCGGCATAAGCGGTTATGGCAAGCAGACAGGCGAGCGCGGCGAGAGCCGCCGCAAGCCAGCCGTTCGATAGGTGTTGACGCATTGTCTTCCTCCGACGCCCGCAGAATTGGCCGTGGATGCAACGGCAGGATGTCGCTGAACGCATCGCTCCGCTCGGGCGATGTTACAAATGTCCGGGATTTGGCAGAATCAGCTCTCGGGTGGAACGGCCTTCGGCCTGCCCTCCCCGTCGAGCGCCACCATGACGAAATCGGCGTGCGTCACCTTTTCCATCAGGTCGGAGAGATAACGTTGTGCCCAGGCCTCGACCTTGAGCGTCATCGAGGTGCGGCCGACGCGTTCGACATGGGTGTAGATGCACAGCGTGTCGCCGATCTTCATCGGCTTGGCGAAGGACATCTCCTTGACCGCCGCCGTCACCACCCTGCCCCTGGCGCGCTCCGCGGCGCGGATGCCGCAGGCAAGGTCCATCTGCGCCATCACCCAGCCGCCGAAAATGTCGCCGGCGGCATTGGCGTCCGAAGGCATGGCCAGCGTGCGCAGCGTCAGGTCTCCGATCGGCCGTCCGTCCGCGTATTGCACCATGGGCCGAATCCTTGCGAGGTGATGATCATAGATCCCGTATCGCCGCTGCAGGAACAGGTCAACGCGCCGCAGCTGCTGTTTCCTCGCCTCCATGGGGCCATTGGCTAACCTTGGCATTCGCCCGGTTGTGCCTGATTTTCAGCGGCTTCGGGTTTTGGAACGGGCTTCCCCCACTCCGTCGCTGCTTCGCAGCGCCACCTCTCCCCCCTCCGGAGGGAGAGGAAGGCGCCAGCCCCGCCAAGCTCGCGCCCTTCCTCTCCCCCGTCGAACGGGGGAGAGGTGGCGAGCGAAGCTCGACGGAGTGGGGGTCGACTGCGCGGCGTAAGACCAGGCGCTAGCCGAGAGGCGCACCTCTCAAAAATAACCTGCAAGGTTCGCTCGGATGCGGTCCAGAACGGTGTCGCCGGAAAGGTCGGGAACGAATACCTTGCCGGTGATCGCCTCGTAAGCCTGGGCATAGACGCGCGAGGCCTGTTCGACGATCTCGTCCGGAATCCTCGGGATCGGGTCCTTGTAGGGATCGCAGCGCGCGGTCACCCATGAGCGGATGAAATCCTTGTCGAAGCTCTCCGGCCGCGTACCATCAGCCAGCGCCTGTTCGTAGCTCGCCGCGATCCAGTAGCGGCTGCTGTCGGGCGTGTGGATTTCGTCGGCGAGGATGATCGTCCCGTCCTTGTCGGCGCCGAATTCGTATTTGGTGTCGGCGAGGATCAGGCCGCGCTCGGCGGCGCGCGCCTGGCCGCGGGCGAACAGCCGCAAGGCGTAGTCCGAGACGGTCTCCCATTGCGCCGGCGTAAGCAGGCCCTGCTCCAGAATCTCCGCCCTGGACAGCGGTTCGTCATGGCCGCCATCGGCCGCCTTGCTGGTCGGCGTGATGACCGGTTCGGCCAGCTTCTCATTGTCGCGCAGGCCGTCCGGCAGGCGCATTCCATACATCTCCCGTTCGCCGCGCCGGTAGCGGGTCAGGATCGAGGTGCTGGTGGTCCCCGCCAGATAGCCGCGCACGACGATCTCGACCGGCAGGATGTCGAGCCTAGTGCCGACGACGACGTTGGGGTCGGGATATTCCAGCACATGGTTCGGACAGATATCGGCCGTTTCCTCGAACCAGTACCGCGCCGTCTGCGTCAGTATCTCTCCCTTGAACGGGATCGAGGTCAAGATGATGTCGAAGGCGCTGAGACGGTCGGTCGCGATGATGATGCGCCTGCCGTCGGCCAGGTCGTAATTCTCGCGGACCTTGCCTTTGTAATAGCCCGGCAGTTCGGGAATGAAAGCATCCGACAGGACACGCATGGGCTCTCCTGCCTTTGCGCAGAGTGGCGATGCCCTCGCATAGTCCGTCGACCCCATGCATATCAAGCGCGATTGTCGGTATTCCCCGCGACGTAGCTGGATATACCAGTCGCTTTTTTCACAACCGATGCCGGAAGGCGCGGCGACGCGGCGGGCCCGCCGCGCCTAGGTTGGTGCCACATTCAGGAGCCACCGACGTCCACCATGCAGACCTACGATTTCATCATTGTCGGCTCCGGCTCGGCCGGCTCGGTTCTGGCCGACAAATTGTCGGCCTCGGGCCGCTTCTCGGTCCTGGTGCTGGAGGCAGGGGGCAGCGACCGCCGCTTTTACGTGCAGATGCCGCTCGGCTACGGCAAGACCTTCTTCGATCCCACCGTCAATTGGAACTACAAGACCGAGCCGGACCCCGGTCTCGGCGGCAATGTCGACCACTGGCCGCGCGGCAAGCTGCTCGGCGGGTCGAGTTCGATCAACGCCATGGTCTGGATCCGCGGCGCTCGCGAGGATTTCGACGACTGGCGTGCCGCCGGCAATCCCGGCTGGGGCTATGACGATCTGCTGCCGGCCTTCAAGGCGCTCGAGGACAATGAGGCCGGCGCCGACGCATGGCGCGGCAGCGGCGGCCCGCTGCACATCAGCGATACGACTGATGCCGTCCACCCGCTGACGAAGCGCTATCTCGCCGCCGGCCAGCAGGCCGGGCTGCCGCTCAATCCCGATTTCAACGGCGCTGCCCAGGAAGGCGTCGGCATCTACCAGATCTCGACCAGAAACGGACGTCGCATGTCGACGGCACGCGCCTTCCTGCGCCCGGCGATGAAGCGCGCCAATGTCCGCGTCGAGACCAACGCGCTGGCCAGCCGCATCCTGTTCGAAGGCAAGCGCGCGGTCGGCGTCGAGTATCTCCAGAACGGTCAGACGAAAACGGCCCGCGCCGGCCGCGAGGTGATCCTGTCCTCGGGCTCGATCAACTCGCCGCAGCTCATGCAGCTCTCCGGCGTCGGCCCTGCTGCATTGCTCAAAGGATTGGGCATCCCGGTGGCTCATGCCAACGAGAATGTCGGCGCCAATCTGCAGGACCATGTCGGCATCAACTACACCTTCAAGGGCAAGCTGCCGACGCTCAACCAGATCCTTCGCCCGTGGTGGGGCAAGCTTTTGGTCGGCATGCAGTATATCCTGACCCGCTCCGGCCCGCTGTCGCTGTCGATGAACCATGGCGGCGGCTTCTTCCGCACCGACCCGGCCTTCTCGCGGCCCAACATGCAGCTCTACTTCCAGGCCTTCTCGACCCTCATCCCGAAGAACGGCGAGCGTCCGATCCTGACGCCGGATCCTTGGCCAGGTTTCTCCATCGGCCTGTCCAACTGCCGTCCGTCGAGCCGCGGCGAGATCATGATCCGCTCCAGCAATCCGCTGGATTATCCCAAGATCGTCGCCAACGCCTACTCGACCAACGCCGATGTCGACGAGATGCTGGCGGCGGTGAAATTCGTGCGCCAGATCGCCTCGATGCCGGCCATGGCCGAGATCATCGCCGAAGAGGTGTTGCCCGGACCGTCGATCCAGTCCGACGCCGACCTGATCACCGATTTCAGGAAGCGCTCCGGTACCGTCTATCACCCGGTTTCGACCTGCCGCATGGGCCCCGACCCCTCGCGTTCCGTCGTCGATCCGCGCCTCAAGGTGCACGGGCTCGAAGGCTTGCGCGTCATCGACGCCTCGATCTTTCCCGACAACATCACCGGCAACACCAACGCCGCCTCGGTCATGACCGGGTGGAAGGGCGCCGAACTGGTTCTGGAGGACCATAAATGAAGATCACCGACGTCAAGACCTGGGTTGTCGGCAATCCGCCGCCCGGCATCGGCGGCAAGTATTTCATCTTCGTCAAACTCACCACCGATGGCGGTGTGGTCGGTTATGGCGAGGCCTACAACGCTACCTTCTCCGCCCACATCACGGCGAAGATGATCGAGGACATGGCCGAGCGATACCTCGTCGGCCGCGATCCGCACGACATCGAGAATTTCTTCCGCCGCGCCTATTCTTCCGGCTTCACCCAGCGCCCCGACGTTTCCGGCATGGGTTGTTTTTCCGCACTCGAAATGGCCTGCTGGGACATCGTCGGCAAGGAGGCCAACAAGCCGGTCTACAAACTGCTCGGCGGCCAGGTGCACGAGACGCTGCGCTCCTACACCTATCTTTATCCGCACACCGGCAGTGTCCATTCGGAGGACGCGCCGGACGGAAGGAACGTCTACAACGACCCTGAAATGGCCGCGGCCTGCGCGCTCGAATATGTCAAGCAGGGGTTCAACGCCGTCAAGCTCGACCCGGCCGGCCCCTACACCGCCTTTGACGGCCACCAGCCCCGCCTCGTCGACATCGATGTCTCGACCCGCATGATCAAGGCGATCCGCGAGGCGGTCGGCACCCGCGCCGACATCCTCTTCGGCACGCACGGCCAGTTCACCGCATCGGGCGCGCTGCGCCTGGCGCGCGCCATCGAACCCTATGATCCCTTGTGGTTCGAGGAGCCGGTGCCGCCTGACATGCCCGAAGTGATGGCGCAGGTGGCGCGTGCGACTTCGATCCCGATCGCCACCGGTGAGCGGCTGACGACGAAATCCGAATTCGCCCGCGTCATCGAGAACCGCGCCGCGACCATCCTGCAGCCGGACCTCGGCCGCTCCGGCGGCATTCTGGAGACCAAGAAGATCGCCGCCATGGCCGAGGCCTATCACATCCAGGTCGCGCCGCATTGCTATTGCGGGCCGATCGTCGGTGCCGCCAACATCCAGCTCGCGGTGACGCTGCCGAACTTCCTCATCCTGGAATCGCTGAAGCAGTGGGACGGTTTCCACGCCACGCTCCTGAAGAAGAAGATCGAATGGCAGGACGGCAATGTCATCCCGTCGAAGGAGCCGGGTCTCGGCGTCGAGCTCGACGAGGCTGTCTGCGACGCGCATCCCTACACCGGCAAGGACCTGCATCTGCAGATGATGCAGACGCCGCTGATGCCGTGAACGAAAGCTACGCCTTCATCGGCCTTGGCCATCTCGGCGGCAACCTTGCCGCCAGCCTGATCCGCAACGGCTTTGCCGTCACCGTTGTCGACCGCGACCCCGCCGCCGTCGAGCGCCTCGTCGCGCTCGGCGCCACGGCCGCCAACAGCCCGGCCGAGGCAGCCGCCCGCGCCGGCAATGCCATAAGCTGCCTGCCCTCCCCAAAAGTCAGCGAAGCCGTGCTGGCCGGCCCGGGCGGATTGCTGGAAGGTCTGCCCAAGGGCGGCACCTGGATCGAGATGTCGACCAACGGCCGCGACGAGATTTTGCGGCTCGCCGCCCTCGCCTCGGCCCGAGGCGTCGAGACGTTGGAATGCCCGGTCACCGGTGGCGTGCATCTGGCGGCGGTCGGCAAAATCACCGCGTTGGTCGGCGGCGATGCCACCCTCTACGAGCGCCACCGCCCGGCCATCGAAGCGATGTGCGCGAAGTCGTTCCTGATGGGTCCGATCGGCTCGGCGGCGGTGATCAAGGTCATCACCAACATGCTGGCCTTCATCCATCTCGTCGCCGCCGGCGAGGCGCTGATGCTGGCCAAGCAAGGCGGGCTCGACCTCGCCCAGTCCTACCACGCCATCGTGGCCTCCTCCGGCAACAGCTTCGTCCACGAGACCGAAAGCCAGTTGGTGCTGAACGGCTCCTACGACATCGGCTTCACCATGGACCTGGCACTGAAGGACCTCGGCTTCGCGCTCGCCATGGCCGAACAATCCGGCGTCCCGCTCGATCTGGCATCGCGCGTCAACGCGATTTTTCAGCAAGGCAAGGCCGCGTATGGCGGCGGCGCCTGGTCGACCCAGATCGTCAAACTGCTGGAGGATACAGTCGGCACCGATCTGCGCGCGCCGGGCTTTCCGGCCAAGTTGGAAATCTGAGCAACATGAGCCAGCAAATGAAATCAACGCGTTGGGCAAGAATCTAGACTCAGAGCCGCAACAACTTGAATCAGAGCTGCAACATCACGACTGGTTTCCTGAACGAGAGTTTCGATCGGATCGCATACCTCGGCGATTGACGGAAACACCCTTCCCTTCGTCATCCTCGGGCTTGACCCGAGGATCCATGCCGTAACATCAAGGCGTTGCAACGGTGCTGTTCCGGCCAAGGTCGCGGCATGGATCCCAGGGTCTCCGCGACGGAGCTTCGCTCCTGCTTCGCCCAGGGATGACGACGTTGTGGGACGCTGTCCCCGGCAACATCTCGTTTCAATACCTCAGCGTCAACGCCCCAGGCAGGATCTCGAAGGTCGCCGGTATGCGCCCGGGCGACTCGCCGTCTATGTCGACCAGCGCGCCGTTCTTTTCCACATCGCCGAGCGGTTCGACCACCACTTTCCTGCCGCGCAAAATGGTGATGGCGGGATGGTCGCGGTGCCTGCCGCCATAGAGCAGCCTGATATCCCAGATCAGCTTCAGCTTGCCGGCCGCGCGCAGGATGACGATGTCAAACTGTCCGTCGGTCAGTTCCGCATCGGGCGCGATCATCATGCCGCCGCCGAAGAATTTGCCGTTGGCCACCGCCACCAGCGCCATGCGCGCCTCGACCGGGTCGCCGTCGTCGACGGTGATCCGTACGTCCTGGAAGCGGTAGCGGATGAACTCGACCACGGTGCGCCACAGGAACAGCGCCTTGGCCGACATCCTGCCCTTGCGCTTGTCGGCATTGACGGCGCGGTCGGTGGCGCCCGACAGGCCAAGGCTGGCGATATTGATGAAGTGGCGGCTGGCCAGCGCGCCATGCTCGTCGACATAGCAGATGCGGCCGGCATCGACCGCCCTTGCCTTGGCCTCGGCCATCCGCTTCAGCGTCGCGTCGATCGCCGTCGGCAGGCCGAGGCCGCGCGCGAAATCGATGCCGGCGCCGCAAGGCAGCAGGCCGAGTTCGGTTGTCCTGCCGCCCTCCTCGCGGGCCTGCAGCAAGCCGTCGGCCACTTCGCTCGCCGTGCCGTCGCCGCCGGCCGCGATCACCAGGTCGAAACCGTTTGCCGCGAGATCGAGCGCCAGCCGCTCGGCGTCGCCCTCGGCCTGTGTTTCGCGCAGTTCGAAATCGCCGAAGTGCTTTTTCAGCGCTGCGGCGACATCGGGCCAATGCCGTTTCAGCCGGCCGCCACCGGCAATCGGATTGAGCACCACCCCGACCTTCACTATGCATCCTCCCCCGGAAGGCGCCGGACATGCCGCGCCCAAATCTTTTGCCGGTATTGAAACCCGCGCCTGTCGGCAGGGCAAGGGGCACCGTCGGTTCGGTCGCCGAAAAAGCGGGGCAGGCTGTCTAAGGCGTTCGCGCCTGAATTTCCTTGGCTTCTGGCATCGGTCCCCGATAACCCCGCTATCCACAGGGGCGCGGCCATTCCCCAAACCCCTTACCCGGCGTAAGTTCAACCCATCTCAGGCGGCTACCGATCATCAAGCCGAAAGGCGAAGTGAAAGGCGGATTTCCTGAGGCCCGTACGGCCCGGAGCGAAAGCAGGCTTGCCTGTTCGAGGGACGGAAGCCGAGACCTACGGGGCCGCGGAAAGCGTGCCAACGCCGACGGCGGACCGATGCTGCCATGAAGGACGGCAAAAACCTTCGATGGCGCGCAGGGCAAAGCCCGCAAGGGCCAAGACCGGCGTGGTCTGGAACGGATGCTGCCTTCGGGCGGCCTCTGGCAGGACCGTCAAAATCAAGGCCGGCATGGCGCGACGACTTTACGGAAGTTGCTGCCGCGACCGTGTCCTGATCTGACAGGGAGGCGCTGGGAGAAATCCCGGCGCCGACTGTCTTTGGGCTCTCCAACACAATTGTTACGGTGTTTCTGGTCAGGGCTGCAACCGGCGGCAAAATCAGCTAACGTTCGACGTCAATTGAAGGGGGATACTTCATGACGCTGATCCAGAAGCTTGCCGTCGCTTATGCGTTCCTGTTCTTCGCGGTCGTCGCCATCGGCTACATTCCGGCCTTCAACGATGCCGACGGCAATCTGTTCGGCCTGTTCTCGCTGCAATGGTATGACGACCTGCTGCATGCCTTTTCCGGCGTCTGGGCGCTGGCCGCAGCCTTCATCTCGCATCGCCAGGCGGTGTTCTATTTCAAGCTGTTCGGCTCGGTCTATCTGTTCGACGGCGTGCTCGGGCTGATCACCGGCTCCGGCTGTCTCGATGCCGGCATCTTCATCAACGGCTTCCGCTCCCTCAACGACATCGAATTCCCCACCCGCTTCTTCGCCAACCTGCCGCACATCGTCATCGGCGGCATCGCCGTCTATATCGGCTTCTGGCTGTCGAAGCGCATCTACGACCACTTCGCCACGGCCTGACCGGCGATGTTCCTGTTCCGCTTGATAAAGCGCATCATCAAGGCGATCCTCTGGCTGATCGTCATCGTCATCCTGATCCCGATCGCCGGGCTCGCCTATGGCTTCCTGACCACGCCGTCGCTCGACAAGTCGCCTTTGCCCGGCATTGCCGACGGCGCGCCGCCCAAGGCGCTGGCCGACAAGGTGCGCGCCGAGATCCCCGGCTACCAGCGGCCGGAGGAATCGACCTTCCTCACCTATCCGGAATGGGCGATCGTCTACGCCGCGCGCGAATATGCCGGTTTCGTCGCCAAGGACCAGCCGAGCGGCTTCCCCTATTGGTCCTATGTCGGCTGCTTCTGGCAGGATTACGCCACGGTGATCCGCGCCAGTTCCGCCTACAAGTTCAACTATGCCAACCACCAGATGCTGGTCATCATCGGCACCAGCCATTCGATCGAGCATATATTGCAATGGGCCTATGAAAACACGGTCGGCCGCATCACCGAGGCGGCATCGGGCAAGCGCACCGCCGCCGATATCTACCAGGCCAAGGTGGCGGCGGATTATGCCGCCTTCCTCGACCAGGTGCCGTGGTATCAGTTCCCCTATGCGCAAAAGCGCGCCGGGCTGTTTGCCGTGCAGCCGGCGCCTGGTGACAGCTCCGTCCGCACCAGCGAACGCAAGCTCGCCTTCGGCCTCGCCGACACCATCAAGCAAGGCTATGCGGACCTGATCAAGCAGGCGCTTGCCGCGACCTCCGACCCCGCCTTCCTCGATGTCCATGTCTGGGCCAAGGGGCCGGTCGGCGAGGCCACCCGCAACGAGCCCGACACCTTGCTGGAACGCGACTACGGCACTGACGGCACCGTTTTCGTCACCAAGCGCTATCAGGTCTTCACCGACATGATCCCGCGGCTGATCGACAAGGGTGTCTCCTTTGTCGAGATCGGCGGCAATGACGAGATCATGGTCACGGTGCTGTCGACCGATTCAATCGCCGTCCCCGAGGGCATGCGCATCCTGTTCAGCTATCCGCTCCCCGCGGAACCCTCGACGCGCCGCACCGGAATGGTCGTGGCCGTGCGCAAGCTGCATCTGGTGCTGCCGTCGCTGATGAAGGCCGGCGCCAGGCTCGAACACGTCTACGACTATTGAGGCATTTCGCTCACGCCCGGAGGAAACACGCGCCGCCACGCACATTCCATGGTCGAAGCCAAATTCCCGCCTTGATCACACGCAATGGAGAATTGCGTGTTGCCCAGGCGCGACATGCGCCTGACTGGGCTGCCGGGGGGCATCTCGAAGGGACGAGACCGTGATCAAGACCGCCCTTGTCGCCATGACCATCGTCGGCTGCGACTGCGACGCCAAGCTCTGCGAATATATCGGCGAGACACCGGCCAAGTGGTCGACCATCGCCGATTGCGAAGCGGCGATGAAAAGCCAGATCCTGCACGAGCGCAATTTCAATTATCCGCTCGTGTCCGGCATCTGCCGCGCGAAGGGCTCGGCGTCCTCCTCGCACCTGGCCGCGATCGCGTCGGGCCCGGAACTGAAGCCCGCCAGCCGAACCGTCAGAACGGAAAGCCCGCTGCCGCCCGAGCTCAGCCATCGGCCGAGCGTGCCCGTCGGATCGCCCACGACGGCCCTGGACGCGGCCGCTGCCCGCCCCGTCGCCTATGAACAGGTGGTCGATGGCGGCACCGGCGTGCTCTATCGCACGAAGAACGGCTACGCGGTGGTCAAGACCGATCTCGGCCGCGCCGTCTCGGCAACCGCCGACGCGGCAAAGCGCTCGGTGAACTGGCTGGCCGGCCTGGTGCCGGGCAAGCTGTAGGCCTCGTCTACATCTTCAGCTTCAGGCTCTGCCAGAACTTGTCGATCAGCGGCTTCTCGGTCGCCGCGTCCTCGCCCGCGACGCGCGTGATGAACAGCAGCCCCTGGTCGGCGCGACCGTAGCCGACGATCTCGAAATAAGCAGTGTCGGTGCGGGTCTTCACCTCGGCGGTGATGCCGGTCAACGCCTTGCCGTCCGCGAGCTTGCGCGTTGTCGGCTGCTGCGTCAGCTCGGCACCGGCCTTGACCGATTCCTTGGTCATCTCCTGCAGCATCAGCTGGTTCAGCGACACCGGGTTCATCTTGCCGTATTCCTGCACCACGACGATCGTGCCCAGCGCCGAGGCCATCAGATATTGCGTGATGTTCTCGCCGAGATCGGTCTTGGTCACCGAAATGCCGCTCGGATGGACGAAGGAGAAACTATCGCCGGAAAAGGTCGCGAAATCGTTCTTGTCGAGCTTCACGTCGACCTGTTTGCCGTCCGGCAACGTCACATGGACGCTCTCGCCGGCGTCGATGTCGACCGCCTTGCCGTCGATCGTCAGCCTGAAGGCTTTCAGGTCTTCGGCGCCGGCCGGTCCGGGGCAAAGTGCGACGAAGGCGAGCACCGCCGCCGCTGATCCCATCCGCATGGAATTCTCCTCCAACTGCTAAGCCGTCCCGCTCAGCGCCTTGATGGCACGGTAGAAGGTCGAGGAAAACAGTTCCGTCGGGTCATAGCGCCGCTTTGCCGCCAGGAAGGCGGGCAGCTCGGGATAGGACGCCAGCAGCTCCTTGGCCGTGTAGTGCAGCTGGTAGGGCAGGAAGAAGCGGCCGCCATGCTTGATCGTCGCGTCGATCAGCGCCCGCGTCAGCGCCCGCATCCTGGCATTGCCATCGGCATCGGCCGGCTGATTGATATACAGCACCAGCGAATAGGCCGGCTCCGGCGCATAGGTCAGCGCCACGTCCTCCTTGTGGACGATGCGCACCGAAGCGTTGAGCACCGGCAGATCCTGGTTGCGCAGGATCTCGCGCGCTTCGGCGATGAACTCGACATAGGCGGCGCGAGGAATAAAATATTCGTGCAGTATGTCGGTCTCGTTCATGAGGTCGTTGAACAGATACGGCACCGAATCGTGCATCGGGTTGTTGCGGGTGACGAGACAGGCCTCGCCCTCGGCAAGCGCGGAGGTACGCGGCACCGTACAGCTCTCGAATTTCGGCTCCAGCGTCTTTTCAGTGAACCACTTCAGTTCCTGGAACGCGCTGCCCCATTTGGCCATGTTCATGATCACCCGCTTCAGGCCGACGCCATCGGGTTCACCGAGCGCCAGCTGGTCGGCCGGCGGCTGCTCGGCGACCTTGTCGTAGCGGTAGACGATCATGTCCTCGAGGAAATTGCCCGGCGCCGTCGACAGATGGCCGTAGAACAGGCCGATGTCCTTGTTCGGGTCCAGCACCTCGGCAAAGAATTCCGGGAAATCGTCGGATTTGATGATCTCGCGCGAGGTGCGGTAGACGGCATTGTCGACGATATCGAGCGTCGCCTCCAGCACCACGCCGAACAGGCCGTAGCCGCCGACGACATGGCGGAACAGCTCGCCGTTGTCGGCTGGCGAGCAGGTGGTCACCGACCCGTCGGCCAGCATCACGCGCATGGAGCGGATCGAGCCTGCCACCGAACCCGCCCGGTGGTCCATGCCATGCGCGTTCACCGACAGCGAACCGCCGACCGAAAAAATGTCGGTTGATTGCATCGCCTTCACCGCGAAACGCGGGTGCAGCATGTTCTGGATGTCGTGCCAGCACGCGCCCGGCTGCAAGGTCATTGTCTTGGCCGCGGCGTCGACCGTGATCTTGTTGAACTTTCTGAGGTCGAGAACCAGCGCATTGTCGTCGAAGGCATGCCCGCCCATCGAATGGCGGATCGCCGCCAGCGACACTTTCAGCCCGGTGGCGCGCGCGAAAGCCAGCGCCCTGGCGATGTGCTCTTCCTCATTGACCTCGACCACGCCATAGACCGGCGTCCTCGACAGGCCGCTGGCATCGTTGATGTCGCCGCCTTTTGCCAGCCAGGGCAGCGACGGATCGAAGGCCGGCGGGCTGGCGATCGGCTTCATCGGCAGTGCGATGCCGTCTATATCGGCGATGCGCCCGGTGTTCTTCGGCCCTGACGGGCCTCGCGCCAGCCGCGCCACGGTGGTGCCGCCCCAGAGCACGGCTCCGCCGAAGGCAGCCGCGCCCAGCAGCAGCCGCCGCGACAGGCGAAACCCCTTTTGTTCCTCGGCCATGCGGATCCCCGGTCAGCCAAGGAATAGCGCGGCCTTTTGGCAAAAACCATGGCGACGCTGCCGGAACGGCGTTTCGCCACCGTCGTCGCCTGACGGGGAGTGTCCAAGCTAATGAAAATGGCCGATCCCCGAAGGAACCGGCCAGATTGGAGCAGGGTCTCAAAAGTCCGGTCGGCGGTCTCTACGAGGCCTTCTTGATCGACGTCACCATGCCGGTCTTGTCGTCGACCATCACCGCCATAGCACTCCGTGCTGTTTCGGTTTTCCGGTACCGCTTGGGAGAGAGCAGCACCGAACGGCCCGAGACTGGGGCGGAAAGCGCACTGGCCGCAAATCACGTTGGGTGTATTTTCGCAAAGGAAATCATCGGCTTAATTCCGACATAATAGCCTCTAAGCCCCCGATAGCGACCGCTTGCCCTACCCTCATGTAAGGCTTTCTGCGCGCGAAATGAGTCGTTTGACGGATTGCGGCTCGCGCCGTCGGCGATCACGCGGCCGCCGCAATCCCTTCCCGGCCGTATCACGAAACAGGACTTCGATTTTTTCATCGATACACGTTTTATGTCGTGCGCCGGCTCTAGCCTGCCAGCCGCAGAGATGAATTTCGCGCTCAGGTTGCAAAATCGAAGCGAATGCCGGATGGTGTCGCCTTGTAGTAAGGGGGGACTTCATGAGAATCGCCGTCCGGACCACACTATCCCTGATGCTGGCGTTTTTGCCCGGCCTGGCTGGCGCGCAAGGCGCCGATCCGGGTGACGACAAGACGATGATCTTTGCTCCTGATGATCCCGACATGGCGGCGGCGACCGCGCGGGCGCTCGCCAGCCTGGATGAATTCCTGGCCTTGTCCGAAACACCTCCGTCCGGCACGGACAGGTTCAAGCTGAAGGTCAAGGTGCGGGACGGCAACGTCACCGAACACTTCTGGGTCATTCCCTTCCGTCGCACGGAGACAGGATTTGTCGGCATATTGGCGAACGAACCGGAGGAAGTGCACAACGTCGTGCTCGGCCAGAATATCGAATTCACGCGCGACGATATTTCTGACTGGGGGTACACCAGGGACGGCCACCAGGTCGGCAGCTTCACCGTCTGTGTGATGTTCAAGAGAACGTCCAAGGAAGAGGCGGACTATATGCGTGGCAAATACGGCTTCGACTGCTGAGCCTGCTTCGGCCTGTCAAATCGCCCCATCCCTCGCGCCGATCTTCCTCACCAAGGCCGCCGTCGCCAGCATGGCGCCCATGTCCGAGATCATCGGCGCGACATGGGTCTGGTAGTCCAGCGGCACCGAAATATCAGGCAGTTCGAAGAAGTTCTTCGGTTGCGGCAGGAGCAGAAAACCGTCGCCGCCGTTGAGCGCGACACGCGCCGGCTCGTCCGGCCAGGTTTCGCCGAGCCATTTCAGCGCCTGCGCCAGCCGGCCGGTCACCAGCGGCCGTGCCGCCTCGACATTGTCGGTGCGGAACTCGTAGGCGGCGTCAAGCTCAGGCACGCCGGACGGCAGTTCCTGCATCCTGGTCGCGAACATGCCGCGGAAAAAGCCGATGACGCCACTGGCACGTCGCGCCGCCACCAATATTCCAGGAAACGGCTCGATGGCCTCGAAAGCGACGACGACACCCTTGAACGTGGTGGCCTTGTTCTTGGTGGCGCCTCCGTCCCAAAGATCGGCTTCGTACAGTTCGAAGGCAAATCCGTCATAGCGTCCGGAGATGATGTCGTCGAAGCGGCTCATGGTGAAACCGCCGACCGTCTCACGCGGCAATCGGTCGAAGGAATGCGGCGTCACGCCTTGTTGGTAGCGCATATCTCCAATGAAGCCGAAGATGATCGGCATCAGCGTCTGGCGAAACGATTGCCGCAGCCTCGCCGCCGGCCTGACTGCCCTGAAATAGAGCATGATCGCCACCACGAAGCCGATGACATAGAGAAATACGTGCGGCGTCGAGAACCATTGCTCGTTGGGATCGGCGACCTTGTTGAACAGCCAGGCAATGAGAGCGACGAACACGACCACCAGGCCAATGAACAACGGCACGCGCCACTTGACCCCGCGCGCCACCGAGGCCCTTGTCGCTTCGTAGGTCTCGATGTCCTTCTTGATGGCTGCGACGGCATCCGCGCCCGGCATGAAATTTTCCATCGCCATCCCCCGCCGCCAGTGTTGCCGCATGATAGCCAGTTTTGTCGGAATGACGCTAGCCGGAGACAGCAAGCGCGACCTCCTTCTCCCCTTGTGGGAGAAGGTGGATCGGCGCGATAGCGCCGAGACGGTTGAGGGGTGTTCCAGCTTGGCAACGCCCGATTTCCGATTTTGCCTGCCTAGTGGAAAGATCGCCAACGTCTCATTCCGTCACGCACCCCTCATCCGTCTCGGCGCTGCGCGCCGATCCACCTTCTCCCACAAGGGGAGAAGGGAAAACCGCTCCCAGCCGGCCCTCGATTTTTTGCCGCATCGACACGTCCAATTCCTCCACCGACACCAGCCGCTCATGGTCGCCCACGCGTAGCCGCATGAATGGATGCAGCCGATAGGCGGCGACCCTGCCGCGCGTATCGGCATCTGCACTCACATCGACCACGAAGATCCCGCCGATCCGCCCCGGCCATGGCTGGCGGGCGAAAGCGGTGCCGAGGAAATCGCCGAGCCCATAGGCGACGACTGTCTCCCCAATCCGCTCTACCGGCTGCACGACATGCGCGTGATGGCCGGCGATCAGCCCAACGCCCTGGCCGGCCAGCCGCTGAGCCAGCGCCCGTGTTCCGGCGCGCGGAAAATGGCGGAATTCCCAATCCCAATGCGGCACGGCACAAAGCAGGTCTACCCCAGCACTCGCCTCGCGCGGCCAGTCCGTCGGATCGCTGTCCATCGCGACGCGCCCGGCAAACAGGCTTTCGTCGGCGTTGCGCCAGAGCGTGAAAGCGGCGAAGCCGATGGCGAGCGGCCCGGCCGCGAAGCGTTCGACCGGACCATTGGCGGCCAGGCCGATCACGCCGATATCGAGCCGCTTCAGCGCCGCCACCGTCGCGTCGAAACCGGCGACGCCCTGGTCGAGCACATGATTGTTGGCCAGCGACAGCACCAGTTCTTCGCGCCGTATCCCGACCGCCGCCAGCGTCTCCGCCAGAAAGCGTTCGCTCATCGCATGATGCGTGCCGAGCTTGGTTCCCAGGACGGCGCTCGGCCTGCCGACAACAGGGCTTTCACAATTGCCGATCACCAGATCGGCCGTGCCCAGCAGCGCCTTGATCGCCGGATCGCAGTCGGGCGCGCTCCGGTTGGCCACCGCCGAGATGTCGCCGATGAAGGCCAGCCGCACCGTCTGTCCTGGTGGCGTATCCATCAGCGTCCCCGATGCCGGCGCAAACCCTGTGGCATCACCGGCGAGCGACGGTTTGAGGAAGCGCGGCAGCCAGGACAGTTTGTAGGAGAGCGGATAGTTCGACACGGCACGCCCAATCGTTTGCCTTGTTTAGACTGTCCAGCGGGCAGGTTGAAGCCGTCGGCAATCGCGATGTGGACAGCGCTTCGGCGCTGGCAGGCGCGACGTCGTAAATCCGTGTATGGTCGCTGCCGACAAATGGGAGGCAAAAGATGACACGAATGGCAAGCCTGCTGGCATCGGCTTTCATTCTGCTCGTGCCACTGTCGTCCGCATCGGCCGCCATGCCGGAAGCGGCAACCGCTCTGTTCGAAGCAAGGACCGTGGCCGCGCGCGACAGCGCCCTGTCTACCCTGGAAGCGGCCGCGCCGAAGGATCCGGCGTCCGCCTATGCCGCCGGCGCCGGCGAATTCTTCACCGCGCTGGAATTGCTGGCCAGCGGCCTGCACCGCCATGGTTTCGAGAGCCCGCAATCCTTCATGCTGCCGCTGATGCAGCTGCCGGTGCCGCCCAATCCCAAACCCGAGCCGCTGACCTACGAAGAGTTCCGCGCCATACTGGTCGCCTTCCGCGACCGGCTGGGAAAATCCGCCGCGACACTGGGTTCGGTGCCTGCCGATGCCGATATCGGCATGGTCATCGACCTCACCCATGTTGGCATCGACCTCAACGAGGACGGCACGATCGCGCCGGATGAAAGCATGGCGGCGATCATGGCCGCGCTGTCGCGCGGCGGCATGGCGCCGGACGGCACCGCGCCCGCGCTCACCTTCCGCTTCGACCGCGCCGACGGCTATTGGCTGCAGGGCTATGCCGACTTCCTGATGGCGCAGGCCGATTTCTGGCTTGCGCATGATTTCAAAGGCACGTTCGACGGCTCGTTCCACATGCTTTTTCCGCGCGCCAAGCTGCCATTGCAGGACATCCTCGTGCCGCCGCCAAGCGAGATGGGCTCGAGCATCTTCTCCTCGGAATGGCGCATCGCCGATTTCATCTCGATGGTGCACCTCATCAACTGGCCGGTGGTCGAGCCGGAGCGCCGCAAGGCGGCGCGCCAGGAGCTGCTCGAAATGATCCGGCTGTCGCGCGAGGACTGGAAGGCGATCCGCGCCGAGACCGACAATGACCGCGAATGGCTGCCCGGTCCGCAGCAGAAGGGCGAAAACCCGCTCACCGGCCTCGAAGTCGGCGAGGAGCAGGTCCAGGCATGGCTCGCCACCCTGACCATGGCCGAGGACCTCCTGGAAGGCCGGGCGCTGCTGCCGCACTTCCGCATCACCGGCAAGGGCATCAACATGAAGCGCTTCTTCGACGAGCCGAAGCCCTTCGACCTCGTGCTGTCGATCACCGGCCCCGGCATCGCGCCTTACCTCGAAACCGGCAAGATCCTGACCAGCGAGGATTTCGATCAGATCCAGCGCGAGTTCGGCGGCGGCGGGTTTTTGACGTTCGCGCTGTGGTTCAACTGAGACCGCGCCGTCGCCATCCCAGGGCGTAGCAAGGAGCGAAGCGACGAGGCGCAGATCCTAGCGCCGACGATCAGAAGAACCGGCGTTGGAGCCGCAGGAGCCCGGCCATGACTGCTGCTATGAGCGCGTTCGATATCACGCCGACCGCACCACTCATCCAGGCGATATCGCCGGACTGGCCAAGGATCGCCGAGGGATAGCCGATAGCGATCACGACAATCGCCGCCACCAATCCAAGCCAACCCGCCCCCGGCCGACCGGCCAACCGGCTGAGGAAGTAGGCGATCGCGACCAGCACGATCCTGAGCGGGTCCAGTATCTGGGCAATGACGATAACAGTCAGAAGCATGGCCGGGCACTAAGCTTCAAAACCAGACCTTTCAAGGGCCAAGCTCACGGAATCAGCGCGGGGCGGGCCTGACATCGACAGGTCCTAACGCGCGAACCCGTGCAGCCGGGCCAGCAGCCATTGCAGCGGATTGTTCACGAATGCCTTGGTGACGAAGCTGTCGTGGGCGGCGTCCGAGGCGAGCAGGGCAACAGTGCCGGCTTCCAGACGCCGCGGCGGGTCGGCGCTGGCGTTGATGCCCTTGTCTGCCAGCGCCTGCCTTATCTCGGCATTGCCGGAGGCCGACGATTTGCCATAGGCGCTGACGAAGAAACTCTTGCTGTGATGCGCGATCCAGTCGGCGAAGATGTCGGCTTCGTCGAAGACGGCGTCGAGCAGGACGACGCCGAGCAGGCGGCCGCCAATGTCGCCGTTCCCAAGTACGGAAGCAGCCGGATTATAGCCGCCGCTGTAGGCGACCAGCACCACCGGCATGGCCTCGAATTTTGCCGCCTTTGCGCCGGTCAGCCTGGCCAGGCCTTGCGCCGCCTCGGCCATGAACTTGGCAAAATAGCCCGGCGTCCAGAAATTGCCGGCGCTGGAATCCTGCGCGTCGCGGGCAAATTGCGGCGCCATCAGCACGGCGTTGAGGCCTGAAGCCTCGACCTGCGCGACGACCCGCTGGCGCCCGACCACGTCGCGCTGCAAGGTCGCGCCATTGCCGTGGAAGAACACCACGATGACAGCGGGCTTGGCGGCATCGAACCCCTTGGGAATCGCGAGCAGCGTAGAGCGGTCACAATAGGTCTCGTCTTCCCAATAAATTCCCCCGCGCGCCGACGTGTGGCCGTGGCGGCCATTCGCTTCGACGTCGAGAAACGCCGCGGAACCGTCGGGCAGCTTGCCCCGGTACGGAAAGGGCGACGCCTTGAACGGCACGATGGTCGAGATGGCCTTGTGCAAGCGCGCGCCCTGACTTGCCACCGGAAACGCCGCCGTGGCCAGCAGTCCGGCGACGATGGCGCGCCGGTCCGGCATCAGGCGGCCACCACCCGGAGAGCCGGCGCCTTCGATGGCAGGAGCACGGCAAAGAACGCCGGAATGGCGATGAGATAGGCGATTGCCGACCATTGCAGCACGGCGCTGAGCCCGAAGCTGGTGGCGACGATCGGCACGGCGGCGGAGCCGATCACCGAGAAACAGCCATTGATGCCCCAGGCCCAGACGAACAGATGCTCCTTGCCGAGCCGCGCCAGCCAGGTCATGGCGGTGGCCATCGGCATGCCCATCAGGAAGGCCGGCGGCGACACCAGCAGGAAGCACAGTAGCAGCCGCACGGCATAGGGATAGGCGCCGATCTGGTCGAGCACCGGCGACAGATAGAACCCGTAGACCAGCAGCAGCGCGCAGACCGCCAGCAGCACCGCCGGCAGCAGTGTCCTGGCGCGGTCGAAGATGCGCTCGGCGAACAGGCTGCCGAGACCCGAGAACACCAGCATCGAGGAGATCAGCACCGAGGCCGAAACGGTCGGATTGGCCAGCGCCACGGTAAAGCGGCTGATCAGCCCGACCTCGACCATGATGTAGCCGAGGCCGAGGCAGGCGAAATAGAGGATGGTGCCAAGCTTGCCGCGCGAGCGCGAGAACACGATGCGCCAGCCGAAGATCACCGGCAGCAGCACCAGCGACGCCGCAGTGATGCAGGCGATGCCGAGCGTCGCCCAGATCAGGAGATAGCCCCAGTCGTCCTGGAACAGGTCGAGCCGGTCGAGCGTGCGCGGCAGGTCGGCGATCTTCACATAGGCCGCGAAATAGGGTTGATCGTTGCTCAGCGCACGCGCGTCGAAGACATAATCGCTGGCGAGCTTTTCCCAGCCGCCGGTCAGAAGCGCGTGCCAGGTCATGCGCTGCAGTTCCGTCGCCGGCAACACCTGCGGGCCGGCATCGCCGCCAACACCGGCGCAGGCATCGAGCGTCGGATCGGCCGGCGCCGTCGGGTCGCAGTCAGGATTTGCAGGCGCGGTGGGGTCGGCGGGTGTCGACGCATCGGCGGGCTGCGTCAGCGTCGCGTCCTGTCCGCTGCCGAAGATCGAGGCGCGGTAATCATCGAGTACTTTTTGCGTCCCCGAGCCGTCATAAATTATTCCTGGATAATAGACCTCCTCCCAGGACATCGATTTGGTGTAGCCGCGCAGCGTCTTGATTTCGGCCTCGGTGAAGCCGCCGCGCTTGAACAGCACGGTCGTGGTGGAGAGATAGCTCGACACCGCGAAGATGTCGTTGGCCGCACCTTCGCGGTCGAATGTTTTCGCCGCTTCGGCGACGGTCGAATAAAGCTTGAGCACCGATTTCGGCGGCTCTTCCTTGTTCCACAAGGTGATCGACAGCACGCCGCCATCGGCAAGCGCGCGCATATAGCTCAGCATTGCCTCGCGCGTGTAGGCGTATTTCTCCGAAATGGCGAAGCCGCCGGGATTGGACAGGCCGACGCTGTCGGCGAGGCTGAGATCGATGACGTCGTAGCGCTCGGCCGTGTTGGCGAGGAACAGGCGCCCGTCATAATCGATCACCTTGAGCCGCGGCTCGGCCAGTATGTTGCCGGTCACATCCCTGAGGGTCGGATCGCGGAAGGCCCGCAACGTCGCCGGGTTGCTTTCGGCGACGGTCACCGATATCGAACCGGCGTTGAGCGCGGCCTGCGTGGAGATGCCGCCGCCGAACTGCACGACGAATGTCTTGGGCTTCTCCTTGATGACATAGGGGTAGTGCATCGGCAGATAGCGGAAATAGACCTGCTCGGCCGGCGCCAGGTTGCGCATGATGCCTTCCGGCCCGTCGCCGTCGCGATACATGCCGACATAGGTATTGGCCGGAACCTCGGGCATGCCGAAGGCGGCGTTGTCACTCAGGCCCGGCGCGAAGTGCATGTAGGAGCTGGCATAGACCTGCAGGTCGCCGAACGGCGAGACGCTGCGGTAGATGCGCTTGCCGTCCGGGAAGTTGCGGGCATAGGCGACGCCCTTGTATTGCGAGACGGCGATGTCGGGTATGCCCGTGAGCTCGGGCAGCATGAGGTAGCCTGATATCGACAGCGCCGCGACGGCCACGCCCGCGACAAAACTCTTCCAGGCGCCGAACGCGGCGAACCACAAGAGCGAGCCGGCGGCCCACAAAAGCAGCGGCACGACGATGATGGTTTCAGGCGCGAACAGATACAGCGACACCAGCACGACGAGGCCGGCAAGTCCCGAGCCGGTCAGGTCGGCGAAATAGACGCGGCCGAAGGCGGTGCGGCTCTTCAGGAAGACGATGCCGAGGAAGAAGGCGCCGGCCAGGAACGGCAGGAGATAGAGCAGGAAATTGGCGAGCAGCCGCCACTTCTGCTGGGGGTCGGAGACCAGGAAGATGGCATTGAACGGCACCGTCTGGGCGGCGAGGTTGGCGCCGACGGCGAGCGGGCCGATCAGCAGCAGGGCCACCGTTGCCGCGCCTTGCCAGTGGCGGTCGAACCAATCCTTGCCGGCGAAGATCACGACGCTGGACAAGGAGAAACCAAGCATGGCGAGGCTCACCACCAGCGAGCCGAAATGCGACCAGCTGCCCACGGCGAACACGCGCATGACGGCGATCTGCAGGGCGATGATGGCGCCGGCGATCAGCCCGACCGCGAGATAGTGCGCAAGCCGTGGCGCCTCCAGCGGCGCGATGCCTGGTCGAGAGATCGATGCGACGGCTGCCATTCAGGCCCCTTGATGCGAAATTCAGCAAGGCCGGTGCCGCCGCGCGGCAACTCAGCCGTTATGCGTACCGACGATCTGGTCGCCTTCCAGCTTGGTGAAGGGCACGAAAGGCACCACCTTGCCGTTATAGATGTCGGAGCGGACGATGTTGAACGTGCCATCCGCAAGCTGCTGCTTGATCACCTTGAGCACATGCTGAGCCCCCGGCGGACCGACCGGAATGACCATCACGCCATTGGGCTTGAGCTGCTGCAGCAGCGATGGCGGAATATGGTCGATGCCGCAGGTGACGATGATCTTGTCGAACGGGCCGACGCTCTCCCAGCCATAATAGCCATCGGCATTGCGGCTGGTGACCGAGCCGAATTCGCTGTAGCCGCGATCGATCAGCCCGTCATAGGTGCCGCGGGTGCGCTGCGCCAGAGGATTGATGATCTCGATCGTGTGCACCTTGTCGGTGAGGTTGGCGAGGTAGGCCGACTGGTAGCCCGATCCGGTGCCGATCTCGAGCACGGTTTCGCCGAACTGCACGTCGATGGAGGTCGTCATGCGCCCAACCAGATGCGGGCCTGAAATCGTCACGCCATAACCGATGTCGAGGAAGGCATGATCATAGGCGCGGCCCAGATTCTGCGGCAGCACGAACTCCTCGCGCGGCGTCAGTAGGAAGGCGCGCTTGTTGCGGTCGTCCAGCACATCCTTGTTGTAGACCATGATCTGGAAGCGGTCGAACCGTTCCGCCAGCAACTTCGGATCCTCGCCGCGATTGGCCACCATCCAGTCGATGAACGATTTCTTGTCCTTGAACGGCACCTCTGCATTGCGGTCATAGGGAACCGGCACGGCGGCCTTGACGGCGGCCGGGAGAATGGAAAACGCCGCAGCTCCCGCCGACAGCGCCAAGAAGTCCCGACGCTTCATGGAAAAGCCTCCAAAAGTGGCTTTTGCCACCTTAAAACCAAGCACTTGACCGGAGTGCACCGCCTCCCAAAACGAGTCAACCGGCCGCCGGGAGGCGATCCTTCAGGCCGAAGAATTGTGGCAGGACGGCAACAGTATTTGCAGGCACCCGGTGGCGTTCGCAGCGGCGCGGCCGACGCGCATTGGCGTGCCTCATTGCCGCGGGAAGCGCTTAGGCGTCTTTTTGCGAAGATTAGCAAAGGCTGTTTTGCTTGACTCGGCAGGCAAAAACAGGCAGCAAAACAGCCTTGGAAGGGCTGCAATACCGCGTGCATGGTCGTGGACGAGCCTTTTTCGGCACAAAGTCCACGTCTCTCCATTGGTTTTGAGAGGGATTGGTTAACCAACTTTGTCCATATTTTGAAGCAATCGGCAACTAACGACAGGCGCGGCAAACGCGTCGGGGACCACCTGGGATCACTCACAGAATGGTCGTCGCGGCTATCACAGCCGCGGACGTGGGAGCCGATTGGAGCAAGATTGGTTGCATGGCGTTTTTGAGTCGTAAAATTGTCGGGGACAGGCGTTGGAGCGGCGAGACCGCTGTCGAAGCGCCACGCGCCTCATCCTTCACCCCTGAACGGGTTGTCCGCTGGATCGCGGTGCCGGGCGTCAGCGCTGCCGTCGGCCTATGGCTGATCGGCACCATGGCCGGCCTCAGTTCCGTCGGCGCCTCGCTCTCGGCGACGTCGATCGGCCTGCCGCAGACGCTGTCGATGCCGGGCACGCTCGCTCTCGCCGATCCGCTGAAACAGCATTTCCTCAGCTCTTCCGCGCCCTTCGTCATGGCCAATGCCCATGGCGGCGCGCAAGCGCTGCACGACCATGCCGTACAGTGCGGCGCCAGTTGCTTCAGGCTGGCGGCGGTAACCTCCAAGGCGGAGAAATCCGGGCGCCTGGTGGCACAGGCCAAGCCAACGCCGGCGAAGTCGAAATCGCAGCAGCGCTTCGAACTGATGGAAGCGTCGCTGTCGCCGACAAAGCTCGCCGCTGCCTTTGCCGGCGCGGGAAAGCCGGCGACCGCCGCCAGCACCCGTCCCGTGATTTCCAGCGCCGCGCCCCAGGTCACCGAGGCGTCTCTCGTGCCGTCCGTCCAGGTCATGGCCAGCCTGTCCAAGGACATGCCGGCTCCGGCGGCGGAACGCTTCGCCCGCGGCGATATGGGTTCGGTCGTGCAGACCGCACCGGCGCCGATGGGCTTTGCCCAGCCGGAAACGCCCGATAACGCGCAGCTGGCGCTTGCCCTGGTCGAGTCGATGCCTATCGAGGACGAAGCCTTCGCCTCGCCGCTGCCGATGACCGAATCCTCGCCCGATGTCGCGGTTGCGCCGGTCGAGACCCAGCAGGAAAAGCCCGGCGACGCCGCCTCGCTGCCGGATGCGCTCACCGACGATGTGCCGCTGCCGACCCGCCGCCCGCAATATGACGCGCCGCAGCAGCGCAGCGTCGTGGAAGAGGACAAGCCGGTCGCACAGCCCAAGACTTTGCAGGAGAAGCCGGCGCCTCAGCCGAAGCCCGTCCAGCAAGCCAGGCAGCCGGCCCGGCAAGGCCGGACCCGCGATGGTGGCGACGTGCTGGCCTATGCCAAGCCGGACACGCCCTCGGGCGGCCTCGGCCAGGCGTTCAGGAATCTGTTCAACGGGCCGACCGCCGGAAGCGGCGCCGGCCATGGCGTCGCCGTCTACGACATCAGCGCCAAGACCGTCTACATGCCCGACGGCCAGCGGCTCGAGGCGCATTCCGGCCTTGGCGCCATGGTCGACCAGCCGCGCTACGTCGACGTGAAGGATCGCGGCCCGACACCACCCAACACCTACAATCTGTCGCTACGTGAATCGCGCTTCCACGGCGTCGAGGCCATCCGCCTGACACCGACGAGCGGCGGCAACAAATACAACCGCACCGGCCTGCTCGCGCACACCTATATGCTGCGCGGCGGCCGCGCCGAATCCAATGGCTGTGTCGTCTTCAGGGACTATGCCCGCTTCCTCGCCGCCTTCAAGAAGGGCAAGGTCACTCGCCTCGTCGTGGTGCCGCGCCTGAACGGATCGCCGACCCGCGTGGCGGACAACGCGCGCGGCGCCTGAGCCCTGCGAGCAAGTGCGATACCTACCAACTCCTGACAGCCTGCTGTCAGCAGCCGCAGTTGGCAATGCGCCTGTCTTCATCCCGCTCTTTCCATTTTCGCCAAGACCTCCCATATTCGGGACATGGCCAAATCCCCCGATAAAAGAACGCCGCCGACGGCGAGTGACGAGCGCGCCGCGCCGAAGCGGCGCAGCCCGCTGACTGATTTCCTCGACGCGTCGGAACCACTGCACAAGGGCGGCTTCGCCGAAATGCCGCAAACCGAACTGTCGGGCACGCCGCTGACCGGTTCGATCGCGGATTGGGCCGAGCAGATCGAGCAGGAGGCGGAACGCGAAGGGCGCACCACGGGCAAGGGTGGCGGCGCCAAATCGCCGAAGAAGATACCCGAGCGCTCCGCCGCGCCGGGCCGCACCGCGCGCGGCACCTCGATGGGCGGCGCCGCGACGGCCCGCGAACGCGCCGCGGCCGGCCTCAATCCCGTCGCCGGCCTCGATGTCTCGCTGGAGGAGGCCGAGACGATGACGTCGAGTGGCGTCACCGCTACGGTGGCCGCGCTCTCGGCGCTGATCGAATCCGGCAATCCCCTGCACAAGGACGGCGTGCTGTGGACACCGCACCGCCCTGCCCGGCCGGAAAAGTCCGAAGGCGGCATCGCCATCAAGATGGTGTCGGATTTCGAACCGGCCGGCGACCAGCCGACCGCGATCAAGGACTTGGTCGAGGGCGTCGACAACAACGACCGCACGCAAGTGCTGCTTGGCGTCACCGGCTCCGGCAAAACCTTCACCATGGCCAAGGTGATCGAGGAGACGCAGCGGCCCGCTTTGATCCTGGCGCCCAACAAGACGCTGGCCGCGCAGCTCTATTCGGAGTTCAAGAAATTCTTCCCCGACAACGCGGTGGAATATTTCGTCTCCTATTACGACTATTACCAGCCGGAAGCCTACGTTCCGCGCACCGACACCTTCATCGAGAAGGAGTCCTCTATCAACGAGCAGATCGATCGCATGCGCCACTCGGCGACGCGCTCGCTGCTCGAGCGTGACGACGTCATCATCGTTGCCTCGGTGTCGTGCATCTACGGTATCGGCTCGGTCGAGACCTATACCGCGATGACCTTCCAGATGCAGATCGGCGACCGGCTCGACCAGCGCGCCCTGCTCGCCGACCTCGTCGCCCAGCAGTACAAGCGCCAGGACATCAATTTCGTGCGCGGCTCGTTCCGCGTGCGCGGCGACACGATCGAAATCTTCCCGGCCCACCTGGAAGACCGCGCCTGGCGCATCTCCATGTTCGGCGACGAGATCGAGGCGATCACCGAGTTCGACCCGCTGACCGGCCAGAAGACCGGCGAGCTGAAGAGCGTCAAGATCTACGCCAATTCGCACTACGTGACGCCGCGCCCGACGCTCAACCAGGCGATCAAGTCGATAAAGGAAGAGTTGAAACACCGGCTGGTGGAACTGGAGCGCGCCGGCCGTCTGCTGGAAGCGCAGCGGCTGGAACAGCGCTGCCGCTTCGACCTGGAGATGCTGGAAGCCACCGGCTCATGCGCCGGCATCGAGAACTATTCGCGCTATCTTACCGGGCGCCAGCCGGGCGATCCGCCGCCGACGCTGTTCGAGTACATTCCCGACAACGCGCTGGTCTTCATCGACGAAAGCCACGTCACCGTGCCGCAGATCGGCGGCATGTATCGCGGCGACTTCAGGCGCAAGGCGACGCTGGCCGAATATGGCTTCCGCCTGCCCTCCTGCATGGACAACCGGCCGCTGCGCTTCGAGGAATGGGACGCCATGCGGCCGCTCTCGGTCGCGGTTTCGGCGACGCCGGGCGGCTGGGAGATGGAACAGGCCGGCGGCGTCTTCGCCGAGCAGGTCATCCGCCCGACCGGGCTGATCGATCCGCCGGTCGAGGTGCGACCGGCCAAGAGCCAGGTCGACGACGTCGTCGGCGAAATCCGCGAGACGACGGCTGCCGGCTATCGCACGCTGGTCACCGTGCTGACCAAGCGCATGGCCGAGGATCTGACCGAATATCTGCACGAGCAGGGCGTGCGCGTACGCTACATGCACTCCGACATCGACACGCTGGAGCGCATCGAGATCCTGCGCGACCTGCGGCTTGGTGCCTTCGATGTGCTGGTCGGCATCAACCTTCTGCGCGAAGGCCTCGACATTCCCGAATGCGGCTTCGTCGCCATCCTCGATGCCGACAAGGAAGGCTTCCTGCGTTCGGAAACCTCGCTGATCCAGACCATCGGCCGCGCCGCCCGCAATGTCGACGGCAAGGTCATCCTCTACGCCGACCAGGTCACCGGCTCGATGGAACGGGCGATGGCGGAGACCAACCGCCGCCGCGAGAAGCAGATGGAATGGAACGCCGCCAATGGCATCACGCCGGAATCGGTGAAATCGCGCATCTCCGACATCCTGGATTCGGTCTACGAGAAGGATCACGTCCGCGCCGACATCTCGCAGTTCACCGACGGCGCCGGCGCCATGATGGGTAACAATTTCAAGGCTCATCTCGACGCGCTCGACAAGCAGATGCGCGACGCCGCCGCCAATCTCGACTTCGAGAAGGCGGCCCGTATCCGCGACGAGATCAAGCGGCTGCGCGAGATGGAACTATCCATCTCCGACGATCCGCTGGCGCGCGAGGTGGAAGGCCAAAGCCCGGCGTCAGGCCGCGAAAAGGGCAAACACAACAAGGGCGTGGCCAAGCATCGAACGGCTGAGGAGCAGGAACGTTTCCGCAAGCTCGACCAGGCACGCGCCGCCGAAGAGGCGGCCAAGGCCGCCAGGCCCAACCTCTTCCGCAAGCCCGATCTCGACGAGATGGGCGCCGACGGCGCCGTACCGGTGAAGAAGGCGCTGTTCGCCAAGCCCTCGCTCGACGATATGGGACCTGGTACCGACATGCCGACACCGTCCGGCGCGGTGTCGCGTTCGCTGTTCAAGAAGCAGTCGGCCGAAGAGGCGCACGGCTCCGACTTCGGCATTCCCGGCGACGCGACCAAGCCGCTGTTCAAGAAGAACTCGCTCGACGAGATGACGGTGCGGCGCACCGAAACGCCGATCGAAGGCGACAAACCGGTCAAGCGCGAACGCACCGGCATCGGCTCCTACGAGGACCCAGGCGACGCCCGCCGCGAAAAGCGCCGGCCGGGCAAGACTGGCAGGCCGGGACAGTAGGCTTTCCCTTCCTCCTTGGGGCGGGGATGTGTTTCGTCTAGGTCGCTTCAAATTTTTTGGTGAATGCTTGCCCGTTGAATGTGTGGGTGCAGCAGGAACAGTTTGGCTTCATGTCTTCCACCTTGAGATCCGGGTCGACACGCGCCAAGCAATTGTTCTGATCTACATGCAAGCCGCTGTAGTATGAGTTCTCGCCTACCCGAACGAAGGACTTCTTGTCCGCATCGTTCAATGCGACGATCCAGAAAATAGGATCTGGTCGATCGAGCCGTGCCACTGCCTGACTATGGATGTCGGTCCAATCCTTTCCAACCTTGGAAAGCAGAAATCTGAACAGCGGAGTGTAATCGAGGCCCTGGTGCTTTTTGCCATGCATCGAGCCGCGGGTCGTCGGGTCTTCTCTTTTGGCATTCCGAGAAAACTTGTATTCACCGCCCCCGTGTCTGACTCCACGGGTTCGGGAGTTTATACGCCTGTAGAGAGGCTCTTTGTCTTGCATCTTAGCTGCCTTGCCAGTCGCAGGACCATATATAGCATGGCCTCGATTTCAACAGCGACTGATGGCAGACCGCGTCGGCCGCTTCAAGATGCCTCGACTTTCGGCCGGCCTGGACCATGCGCCGGCGCTTGCCATGCGCTGATCGAAACGATACGGGCCAATGGCGACTGCCCACCCCCAAGTACCTCCCAACGGCCGACGAAAATGACCCGCAAGGACATCGCCGCCTACGTCTTCCTGGCCGTCACCTGGGGACTGTCGTTCTTGGTGCTGCTCAAGGTGGTGCATGCCTTTGGCTGGGTCGGCGCGGTCACCTTGCGCTCGCTGATCGCCGGCATCACGCTCTTTCTGCTTGCAGCCGCGACGAGGCGACGGCTGGATTTCAGCGCTGGCTGGCGGCACTTCGCCATGGTCGGCGCAACCACGGTCGCGGCGCAGCTGATCGGCCTGTCCTACGCCACGCCGCGCATCGGCACGGCGATGGCGGCCATCCTGGTTGCCGCGATCCCGCTGTTCTCGATGATCATCGGCCAGCTCTGGGGGCTTGAACGCATCACTGTTCGCGGCCTTGTCGGGCTGCTGCTCGGCGCTGCCGGCATCATCGTCCTGGTCGGTTTCCCCGCGGTTCCGGTCACTGCTTCCTTTGCGATCGGCTGTGCCGCCTCGCTGTTCAGTTCCTTCTCGGCGGCGTTCGGCAGCAACTACGCCAATCGCCATTTGCGGTCGGCCGGCTCGCTGGAACTCACCAGCGCCGCCTTCCTGTTTGGCGGCGTGATGACGCTGCCGCTGCTGCTCGCTGTGCCGGTGCCGGCCATGCCGCGCTTTGTCGACTTCCTCTATTTGGCGATACTGGCCTGCGTGATGAGCGCATTGACCTATGTCGTGTATTTCCGACTGGTGGCCAGCATCGGCGCGACCAGGACGATCAGCGTCGAATTCGCCGTGACCACGATCGCGGTGCTGGCCGGAACGATTGTGCTCGGCGGGTCTCTGACCATGATCCAGGGCTTCGGCGCGGCGGCGATCATCGGCGGCTGCATACTGGTGCTGGATCCCTTCCCGCGCCGCTTGAAAGCGGCGCCCTTGCCATCCGCCCCGCCTTTGGTGTAGCCAGTCGTCACACTCGAACGTCTCGAAAGGAGGGCTCACGTGTTTACGTTTTTTCGTCACCATCGTCAGCGTGGCCCGATTTCTGCCCTGCGAGCTAGCTTGCAGGGCTGACCAGGGACGGTCCGGGTTTTTTCCCGCTTCGATTTTTTGGTCTGCCCTTCGTGGTGTGCAACGCCTGGCCTGATCGCCGGCACGCGCACCGACAAAGTGCATCGAGCCGGATTTTCCGGACAGACCAGAGAAATCGAAAATGGCCCTGATCAGCCTCAAATCCCTCGGCGTCACCATGAGCGCGCCGCTCTTCTCCAACCTCGACCTCAGCATCGGCACCGGTGACCGGCTCGGCATCGTCGCCGCCAACGGGCGCGGCAAGTCGACCTTGCTCAAATGCCTGACCGGCGAACTGGAGCCGACGACAGGCGACATCACCCGCACACGCGGCCTGCGTGTCGGCAATGTCGAGCAGTCCGTTGTCCCTGCCCTGCTCGGCCGCACCTTTTATCAGGTGGTGGCTGACGCCTTGCCGCCGGAGCAGGCCGACAGCGAGATGTGGCGCGTCGATGTCGTGCTGGATTCACTCGACGTGCCCGAGGCGATGCGCGAGCGGCCAATGCAGGCGCTGAGCGGCGGCTGGCAGCGGCTGGCACTGATCGCCCGCGTCTGGGTCACCGATCCCGACGTGCTGCTGCTCGACGAGCCGACCAACCATCTCGACCTCGCCCGCATCAGCCAGCTGGAAACCTGGCTCAACGCGCTGCCGCGCGAGGTGCCTGTCATCATCGCCAGCCATGACCGCGCCTTCCTCGACGCCACTACCAACCGGACGCTGTTCCTGCGCCCGGAGCAATCGCCGGTGTTTTCCCTCCCCTATTCGCGGGCCAGGGACGCGCTGGACGAGATCGACGCTTCGGCCGAACGAAAATTCCAACGCGACATGAAGGTGGCGCAGCAATTGCGCCGGCAGGCGGCCAAGGTCAACAATATCGGCATCAATTCCGGCAGCGATCTGCTGACGGTCAAGACCAAGCAGCTCAACCAGCGCGCGGAGAAGCTCGAAGAGGCCGCCAATCCGGCGCATCGCGAGAAATCTGCGGGGGCGATCAAACTCGCCAATCGCGGTACCCACGCCAAGGTGCTGATCACGCTTGACGACGCGGCGGTCGAAACGCCGGACGGCACACTGCTGTTCAGGACCGGCAAACGCCACATTTGCCAGGGCGATCGCATCGTGCTGCTCGGCCGCAATGGCGTCGGCAAATCGCGCTTCGTCACCTTGGTCCGCAACGCCATTGTCGAACCGGATACGGTGCGGAATGTGAAGGTGACGCCGTCGACCGTGCTCGGCTATAGCGACCAGGCGCTGTCCGGCATCAGCGGCGACGACACGCCGCTGGCGATGGTCTCGCGCCGTTACGATATCGGCGAACAGCGCGCCCGCTCGTTGCTTGCCGGCGCCGGCGTGGTCATCGACATGCAGGAGCGCAGTATCGGCGTGCTGTCGGGCGGCCAGAAGGCGCGGCTGATGATGCTGGCGCTCAGGCTCGCCAATCCCAACTTCTATCTGCTCGACGAGCCAACCAACCATCTCGACATAGACGGCCAGGAAGCGCTGGAGGAGGAGTTGTTGAAGCACCAGGCAAGCTGCCTGCTCGCCTCGCACGACCGATCCTTCATCCGCGCCATCGGCAACCGCTTCTGGCTGATCGAGAAACGGAAGCTGACCGAGGTCGACGATCCCGAAGATTTCTTCCGCGACGTGGCTGAGGGAACCAACTGAGCGGCGAGGACAGATGCATTGCCAATGAAGTTCCTGCCTGTCATTGACACGCCGGACCTTTGGTATCATTTCATGAGACGTACTCTTGATTCCTGGAACGTATCATGTCATGGTACGTCTGTCGGGCTCCACGGATGATACGTTCATTCAAGGACAAGACCAGCGAAGCCGTTTCGAACGGCAAGGCTCCAAAGGGCTTCCCTTCGGATCTTGTCCGACCGGCCCAATGGAAGCTGTACATGATCGACAACGCCGCCGAACTGTCAGATCTCAAGACGCCTCCCGGCAACAGGCTTGAGCCGTTGAAAGGCAACCGTGCCGGTCAGCATTCGATCCGCATCAACGATCAGTTTCGCATCTGCTTTCGCTGGGTGGATGGGCAAGCAGAAGATGTTGAAATAACCGACTACCATTGAAAGGCAGATCCTAAATGCTTGATATCAACCCGCCTATCCATCCCGGAGAAATTCTCCGCGAAGAGTATCTCATACCGCTTGGTCTGAAGCCTTACACGCTGGCCAAAAAGCTGCATGTGCCGCGCACGCGCATCGAGCGCCTGGCCAGCGAGACGACCCCGGTAACCCCTGATACCGCGTTGCGCCTTGCGAAGTTTTTTGGGACCACGCCGCAGTTCTGGATGAACATGCAGGCAAGCTATGACCTCGCCGTCGAGGGAAAGGCCAAGAGAGCCGACCTTGAAACGATCGAACGATTGGAGACTGCCGCCTGACGTAAGCGCGCCGCGCCGGTAACAGAGGCCGCTGAAAAATTCTCCGGGCGATCTGTCGGATCGCCCGTTGCTGCCCCGTCCTTGGGATGCCGACACGATGATGCCGGCGCCAACCCAGGGAGAGTTCGTCATGTCCGTCCTGTCATCCATCGGCCGCATCGCAACCCGGTATGCCGCGGCGCGCGCCCGTCACCGCAGCGAACGAATTCTCCTGTCGCTGCCGGCCGAACTGCGCAAGGATATCGGCTTTCCGGAAATCTTCGATGCCCGCGACAGCCGTCGCGCGGCCACGTCGTCGGCCAAGGTCATATGACCACGGCCTGTGCGCCGGCCTCCAGAGGCGGCCGGTTGCCCGATGATATCAGGCGAAAAATTTTCGCGACCCTGTAGGATTGGCGTCACCTCGTCCGTCCTATGGTCCGCAAGGCCAAACCAAACGTGAAGAGGAACACGAGAATGACCGACCAGACCCCGCCCCGCGCCAAAGTTCTTGGCGGATTGACCCCCTATCTGCAGGTCGACGGCGCCATCAAGGCCGCCGAGTTCTACAAGAAGGCTTTCGGGGCCGAGGAAGTCTTTGCCTATCCGGCGGATGAGAAAGGCCGCACCATGCATATCCATCTCTACATCAACGGCTCGACGCTGATGCTCGGCGACGCCTATCCGGAACACGGCCATCCGCACCAGGCCGCGCAGGGCTATACGCTGCAGCTCCATCTCGGCAAGGATGACATCGACACCTGGTGGAAGCGCGCCATCGACGCCGGCTGCGAGATCGTCACGCCGCTGCAGGTGATGTTCTGGGGCGACCGCTGGGGCCAGGTGAAGGACCCCTTCGGTGTCGCCTGGGCAATGAACGCACCGGTGGAATAAGTTTTAGCGCGCGCGCCCTCGCCGAGGGGGATGCGCCCAACCGCGCCGGGTCGTATCCCCGCCGACCCGGCGCCCGTTTCCAGCAATGAGGAGACCGCCATGTCCTATGTCGATGGCTTCGTGCTTGCCGTGCCGAAGGCAAATCTTGATGCGTACAAGAAAATGGCTGAGAACGGCGGTGCCGTCTGGATGGAGCATGGCGCGCTCGCCTATGTCGAATGCGTCGGCGACGACGTGCCTTACGGCGAGCTGACCTCGTTCCCGCGCGCGGTGCAGGCCAAGGACGACGAGGTCGTCATCTTCGCCTGGGTCGTCTACGAGTCCAGACAGAGCCGCGACGCGGTCATGGCCAAGGTGATGGCCGACGAGCGTCTCAAGATGGACTGGTCCGCCATGCCGTTCGACGGCAAGCGCATGATCTTCGGCGGCTTCCAGCCGTTCATAGAGCTTTGAGGAACTGGCGCAACGCTTGTCTGACTGGCTGCTCGTAGGCACCCATCGCTTCGTCATCCTATGGCGAAGCTGAAGAGCTTCCCCCAATCCGCTACCCGCGCGCTAATCCAGCTTGTCGAGCAGCGGCTTCAGCCGGTCGCCATAACGCTTCCACAGATCGACCGAGCCCTGGTACATCGGCTGGCGCACCTGCGCGGCCGACGCCGTGCGCACCGGCCGGTCGGTCTGGTGGAACGACAGCACGGCATCGTCCCATGGCAGGCCGAGATAGTCGATCAGCGCCCGGCTCTGCTTGTCCTGGTCGGCGACGAAATCCTCGTAGCGCACATCGTGCACGACGCCGGGCAGCACCTTGTGCCAATGCGCCATGATGTCGGTATAGAGATTGTGGAAATCGGCGAGCTCGCCGAGGTCATAGCCATAGCGGTGGCTGTCGCCGCGGAAATGCACTTTGTAGATCGACAGGCATGTCGCCGCCGCATCGCGGGCGCAATGGATGATTTTTGCCTTCGGCAGCATCATGTGGATGAAGCCGACGAGCAGGAAGTTGCCCGGCATCTTGTCGGTGACGTGGCGCATATGCGGATAGCGGGCATGGAGCATGTCGAGATAGGCCTGCCCCGCCTCGGTGAAATCCGTATCGTCCGTATCGGCCACGCCCCAGGGAAAGCCGCCCGGCATGTTCGACGGGAACTGCCTGCCGACCGCCGTCTTCAAGATACCGAGCTCGCCCGCGCCATAGACTTGGGCGTGGCTCGCGATGATCTGTTCGACCAGCGTCGTACCCGAACGCGGCATGCCGACGACGAAGATCGGCGCATCGTCGGTGATCGGGCTCGGCCTGTGCTTTTCGAAGAAGCCGGCATCGAACACCGTCTTCATCGCCTCGAATTCGGCGCGCGTCTTCACCGGATCATAGTCGATGCCCTTGCGGCGGATGGCATTGCCCTCGGCGAAGTAGTCGAAAGCCTTGCCATAATCCTTGAGATCGTCATTGGCCTTGCCGAGGCCAAACGACAGCTGCATGCGTGCCAGGCTGTCCTGAGGCGCCTTGGCGTGCTGCGCCTCCATGCCGGCCAATTCGGCATCGCGCTCCTTCTGTCGCTTGACCTGAGACAGCATCAGCCACGCGCGGGCCATGGCGGGCTGGATCGCCACCGCCTGCCGGAACAGGTCGGCCGCCTCGTCGAGCTTGCCCTTCTCCATCAGCCCGACGCCCAGTCCGTGCAGCAGGACCGCATCCTTGGGCCGGATGGCCAGTGCCTCCTGGAAGACAGCCAGCGCCTCGTCGAGGCGTCCGGCCTCCTGCAGGGTTTCGGCAAGCCCGATACGCGCGCGCACGTGGAATGGATTGCGCTGCACCGTGCCGCGATAGATATCCTCGGCCTCATCGAACCGGCCGATCTGCTTCAGCGACGAGCCGAGATTGTCGCGCGCCGCGAGCTGCTCCGGCCGCAGATCAACCGCGCCGCGGAAGAAATCGATCGCCGCCGTGACACGGCCGAGATCCCGCATCACCGTGCCGAGATTGTTGAGGAAGTCGGGGTTCGTCGGCTGCAGCTGAACCGACTGTTCCAGGAAATCCATGCCTTCTTCGCTGCGCCCGGTCTGGTGCAGCAGCAACCCCAGGAAATGCGCCGCGGCCGCGTGTTTGGGCTGACGCGCCAGCACCTGCCGGTAGATCGCCTCGGCCTCTTGCCGACGCCCGGCCTGATGCAGTTGCAGAGCCTGCTGCACATACTGGTCGAGGCCCAGCGGCGGCTGGCCTCCCGCGCCAGACTTGGCCGCGCCAGACTTGGCTCCCGCACCCGCCGCTCTTCTCTGATCTCTGTTGATGGGACACCTGCCGTGTTTATACGCCTGCGGGACCTAAGCCATGCCGGGGAGAGATTCAAGAGTGTGGCCCGTCGCGCGAACGGTCAGGACTGCCCGCGGCATGGAACGCATGGACGCCTTTCTGGACGAAACCGACGACAAGGACCGCATGCCGGCAAGGTGGCGCTGGTGGCGATCGTCGGCAACGAGGATGGCGCGCATCATTGCCACGCGGAATGCTTCCAGGCGCTGAACGACGTTGGCTTCACCATCCCCGCCAATGGCGGCGCCTATTGGGTCGGCGAAGCCATGGGCGACGTCAACTATGTCGACCTGCCGAAAACCCCAAAGGCGGTCGCCGGCATGGTCGAGATGTCGGCGTCGAATGCGGCTCACCTGGCAGCCCTGCTGAAGAGCAAGGCCTATGTCGGCGTGGATGGGTGAGGCGTTCCTTCCCTTCTCAGCACGGCCCGTCGCCGACGATGCGGTAGTCCGAGGCACGGGCCTCGCAGGCATTGGGGAACGTGCGCATTTCGCCATGGCTACGGCCGCATACCGGCGCGTATTCGCGGGTGCAGAAGGTCTGCTCGCCGCCGCCGCCACCGCCGTCGCGGCAGCGACCGTCGCGCACGATGCGGTAACCCGCCCGGTCGGCAAGGCAGGCATTGGCGAAGGTCAGGCGATCTCCGCCGCGCCGGGCGCAGACCGGCTCGTACTGCTTGGTGCAGAATTGCGGCTCGGGGCGCGGTGGACGCGGCCGCGGTCCCGGTCCGTCATCGACGACGACCGTACAGGCGGCAAGAATTGCCGACAGGAACAGGATGGTAAAACCCTGCCGTGAAAAGATGGCCGCAAGAAACCTCATGATCGTCTCTCCCTCGATCCCCGTCCCGGTGCATACCGCCCAAGACTGCCTGGCGGTTCGCTGATAATGATATCGATCAAAACAGGATTTAAATCAGTCGCCTATGGCATGATCCTCGCCATTCCACTGCCAATTGCAACCCCGTTCGCGGCCTCTATCGGGAAATGACGGCGGGATCAGCCACGACCCCGCCGCGTCGCCGGCAATCATCGCTTCTGGCCCATGCACGACCGGGGCTGTGGGCCGATGACCCCTCGGGCAACGAGGCCTATCTGCGGCCGGTCGACGCTCTGATCGGTCGATTTTTGCGTCGGGATGCGCTCATGGCGGCGGCCCGCGGCGCTATCTTGCAACCTTCACGTTTCCGTGCGATAAATTCTGTGTTCGGGCATTTGCGACCCGGAGAGCGGAACGTTTTGGACGACCTTTCCCCGATACTGTGAATCTCTGACGGCCCCGTTTTTCGGCGGGGGGTTTGACCATGCGCCAATGCATGACTGCCGAAAGCAACCACCAGGAACTGCCCTCGACGCCAGGTGGCGGGCAGGACCACCAAGACTGAACGGGTGAAGGAGTTTCCCCAATGGCCCAGACCGGCACCGTTAAATTCTTCAATGCGACCAAAGGCTTCGGTTTCATCACGCCCGACGGCGGCGCCAAGGACGTGTTCGTCCATATTTCGGCGATCGAGGCCTCGGGCCTGCGCACGCTCGTCGACGGCCAGAAGGTCACCTTCGATGTCGAGCCGGACCGCATGGGCAAGGGCCCGAAGGCGGTCAACCTGCGCGCAGCCTGAGCGATCGGCGCGCCGCACATCCCAGGCGGATGGGCGAACGAGGAGCTTGACCAGCAGCTTGGGCAGGCAGACAGATTTTGAAAGGCGCGGCGGTTTTCGTCGCGCCTTTTTCATGACGCGGTGCAGCATAAACGCATGTCATCGGGAAGTTCATCCGGTCCGGGCCAATGACACGCGTCATAACAAGCACTTAAAGCGCGACGTGCTTTAAGTGCCCGCAAAACTTTCACTTGCCGATAGCGCTAAAATAAAGGACAAATTTCCACTCGGGCATTTGCCGGCCCGAGACTGGAGTTTATGGGATCAAAGGAGCTTCCCATGCCGCAGACCGGCACCGTCAAATTCTTCAACCATGCCAAGGGCTTCGGCTTCATCACACCCGATGATGGCGCGAAGGATGTCTTCGTGCATATTTCGGCCGTGCAGGCGTCGGGTCTTCCCGGTCTCGAAGATGGGCAGAAAGTGACATTCGACACCGAGCCGGACAAGCGCGGCAAGGGACCGAAGGCCGTCAACCTGTCGGTCGGCTGAGCCGGCTTCAAACCGGCGCCGGCGCCCGCAGGTCGGGCCCACGCTCCGAGGTTGCGGCTTTTGACGCCGTGAAGAACGCGTGCGGTTAAATTTTCGTTCAGCCCCCGTTCAGCCACGGTCCCATATTAGTCGTTTGTAAAGCCGGACCGCATCCCCTGCAGAACTGCACGGTCCGGTACGAAGGAGACCAAGATGAACCGTATTTTCAAGACAGCCGTGCTGTCCGCCGCCGTGGTCGCCACGACGCTGGGGACCTTTTCGGCGGCCAATGCCGATGACTGGCGCCGCTGGCACCATCACGGCCATGGCAATGGCGACGCTGTGGCAGCCGGCGTTCTCGGCCTTGCCGCCGGCGCGCTGATCGGTGGCGCGTTGGCCAATGACCGGCCGCCGCCCGAGTCCGACCGTTATTACAATGACGGCTATTACGATCGTGACGTGCGGATACGCCCGGCCCCGGTCCGCCGCTACTACGTGGAACCGCAGGTCGTCTATGCCGACCGCTATGCCGAACCGTGGACGCGCGGCTGGTACGAGTACTGCTCGGACCGATACCGCTCCTTCAATTCCCGCACCGGCACCTTCACCGGCAGTGACGGCGAACAGCATTTCTGCACCGCCAACTGAGGCTTCCCTGCCCCAACAAAAAAGCGCTGACCGCAAGGCCAGCGCTTTTTTGTTGTTAGCTTGTTGAGCTTTCCCCCGAATGGTCCAGATCTGCCTCAGGTCAAAAACGGATTGGTCCGCCGTTCCTCGCCGAAGCGCCCGCCCGGACCGTGACCGCAAATGAAGCCGATGTCGTCGCCAAGCGGCAACAGCTTGTCCTTGATCGAGGCGATGAGTGCCGCATGGTCGCCGCCCGGCAGGTCGGTGCGGCCAACCGAACCGCGAAACAGGACGTCGCCGACATGGGCGAATTTGGCGGCCCGATTGTAATAGACGACATGGCCGGGCGCGTGGCCGGGGCAATGCAGCACCTCGAACACATGGCCGCCAAACGACACCGTCTCGCCTTCGGTGAGAAACCGGTCGGGCACGCAATTGCGCACGCCCTCGATGCCGTAGCGCCTGCCCTGGTTTTCCAGATTGTCGAGCAGCACCTTGTCGGCGTCATGCGGGCCGATGATCTCGATGCCGAGTGCTTCCTTCAGCTCCATCGCGCCGCCGGCATGGTCGATATGGCCATGCGTGATCCAGATCGCTTCGGCCGTGATCGCATTGTCCTTCAACAACGCCAGCACCGTATCGATGTCGCCGCCGGGATCGACCACCACGCCGTGCTTGTCGTCCATGTCGAACAGGATGGTGCAGTTCTGCTGGAACGGTGTGACCGGCACGATGCCGGCATTGAGCTGACCCATGATCGTCCTTTCGCTGTGTCAGCGGTGATGTAGAGGCGTGGGCCTGGAGCGTCCAGCCCCGCAAAGGCGAACGGCCGGTCGCCGCAAAAGAAATGGGCGGCCGAAGCCGCCCATTTTGCCAGCCCGAGATTTCAGGCTCATTTCTTCATGGCGCCCATGACCGCGCCGAGAATGCCGGTCAGGATCGCGCCGCCGCCGGCGCCACCGACGATGTTCTGCAGGTTGAGCGCGCTGCCGAGACCGCTCGTCGCCGCCGCGGCTGCATCAGGACTGATCGCGCCGTGGCCGAGCAGGCTGCCGAGGATCGCCGCGCCGCCGACACCGCCAATGGCACCGCCCAGGATTTTGGGAAGCTGCCCCATCGCCGCCGTCTTGATAGCCGCGCCTACCGCCTGACCACCGATGATGCCCGTAATGATCTGAATGATGATCGGAAGAAGCGTGTTCATGTCCATATGATTAGTCCCTCCATAGCTGCCAGCCTCCCGGGCCGACACCATCATGAGAGACGCCGAATTTGATGAAAGTCAAATGCACAAACGCTGAAATAAAAGGGGCGGCCCGAAAACCGCCCCTGCTTGCCCGAAAAGCTGTGACTATCGTTATTCTGCGGCGATAGCATGCTTGGGTTGAACGGCGATAGAATAGTCGTTCATGAGATTCTTGGCGATCTCGCCAACTTCGAATCGGTAAGGGCCGATCTCCGAAACCGGGGTTACTTCCGCTGCGGTTCCTGTCAGGAAGCACTGCTCGAACCCTTCGAGTTCTTCCGGCATGATGGCGCGTTCTATGATCTCCAGGCCGCGATCCCTGGCGAGACCGATGACCGTGCGGCGGGTGATGCCGTCGAGGAAGCAGTCGGGCTTGGGCGTGTGGATCTTGCCGTCCTTGACGAAGAAGATGTTGGCGCCGGTCGCTTCCGCGACCTGGCCCCGCCAGTCGAGCATCATCGCGTCGGCATAGCCCTTGGCCTCGGCGGCATGCTTGGACATGGTGCAGATCATGTAGAGGCCCGCCGCTTTCGACTTCGACGGCGCCGTGCGCGGGTCGGGCCGGCGCCATTCCGCCACATCGAGGCGGATGCCCTTCAGCTTCTGCGCCGGGTCGAAATAGCTTGGCCATTGCCAGATGGCGATGGCGACATTGATGCGGTTGTTTTGCGCCGAAACGCCCATCTGCTCGCTGCCCCGCCAGGCGATAGGCCTGACATAGGCGTCCTGGAAGCCCTGCTTCTTCAGAAGCGTGGTCGAGGCGTCGTTGAGCTCGGCCACCGAATAGGGAATCTTGAAGCCGAGCAGGCGCGCCGATTCATGCAGCCGCTCGGTATGCTCGTTGAGCTTGAAGATCTCGCCGCCATAGGCGCGCTCGCCCTCGAAGACCGCGCTGGCGTAGTGCAGGCCATGGGTCAGCACGTGAATCTTGGCGTCTCCCCACGGGACGAACTCGCCATTCATCCAGATGAAGCCGTCCAGTTGATCGAAAGGAACGGATGCCATGGTAACCTCCCGCGGACCTCGGCCCGCATATCTCAGTGTCGTTGCATGTTCTTTTTGGCCGCGCCATGTGATTGGAGACGCCGGCCGGTGTCTCGAAGCGTAAGCGGATAATCGCGCCCTGGCAAACTCAGGAAGTTCCGGAAAAACCGGCCTGCCTTGCCTTTTCGTTCGCAATCCGCCCAAAAGCTTGTCAAAAATTACCATTGCAGGGAAATTACGTCAATAGTACTGACATAATCTCCCGTTCCCATGGAGAAATGATGACGGATAAAAACCCAGCCGCCGGAGAACCGATCAGGACCGCGATCACCAGCGAGGACGGCATCGATTTCGCCATCATCGAACTCTTCTTCTTCGCCTATCGCGACTTCACCTCCGATCCCGATCAGATCCTGGCCGATTACGGTTTCGGCCGCGCCCACCACCGCGTGCTGCATTTCGTCAACCGCCGGCCGGGCCTGACCGTCGCCGAACTGCTCGACGTGCTGAAGATAACCAAGCAGAGCCTGGCGCGCGTGCTCAAGCAATTGATCGACACCGATCACGTCGTGCAGCTGCAGGGTCCGCGCGACCGCCGCCAGCGCGAACTCTATCCGACGGCCAAGGGCCGTGCGCTGGCGCTGGCGCTGGCGCGGCCACAGTCGCGCCGCATCCGTGCTGCATTGGAAGATTGCGGTGCCGCCGAACGGACCTTGGTGGAACGCTTCCTCGAAGCGATGGTCAATCCGGAACTGAGAGCTCAGATCGACGTTGGGTCCGCAAAAATGTCAGGGAAAAGCCATGGAGAGCACTGAGAGGATCGACCAGGCGGCCGCACCGGACGACGACGCGCCGCATCTGCTCGTGGTCGACGACGACACCCGTATCCGCAATCTTCTTAAGCAGTATCTGACCGAAAACGGCTTTCGCGTCACCGTCGCCGGCAATGCCGGCGAGGCCCGCCGCAAGCTCGCCGGCCTCGACTTCGACCTGCTTGTGCTCGATGTCATGATGCCGGGAGAAAGCGGCGTCGATCTCACCAAGGCGCTACGCGCCGAGAAGAACGTGCCGATCCTCATGCTGACGGCCCTGTCGGAGACCGACAACCGTATCTCGGGACTCGAAGCCGGCGCCGACGACTACCTGCCCAAGCCCTTCGACCCGCGCGAGTTGATCCTGCGCATCAACAACATCCTGCGCCGCGGCGGCCCGGCGGCGACGCCCAAGGTCGAACAGCTGGTGTTCGGTCCCTACACCTTCCAGATCGCCAGGCGCGAATTGAAGCGCGGCGGCGAAGCGCTGAAGCTGACCGACCGCGAACAGGAGATCCTGGCGATCTTCGCCGCGCGCGCCGGCGAAACCATCCCCCGCCACGAGCTGGTCGGCGACGATTCGGAAGTCGGCGAGCGCACCATCGACGTCCAGATCAACCGGCTGCGCCGCAAGATCGAGCGCGATCCGTCCAATCCGGTCTGGTTGCAGACCGTGCGCGGTATTGGGTATCGGCTCAGCGTGGAATAGAATGCCGGCGGCGGCCCAAGGGCATGATCCCGAAAAGTGGGAACCGGTTTTCGGAAAAGATTGTGCTCCAACAGAGAGTTAGATCAGGATGACGATTCAGCCAAACGTCATCCGGGTCTCATACCGCCGACGGATGAAAAGAGCCAATGGCGACCACGGAACTGGAAGAGCCGAACAATGACGGCTTGAGCGCACGCGCCACGCGGACGCTCAAGGCGGTGCCGCGCATCTGGAACCGGTTCTGGCGCCTCGTTTCGCTCTACATGCCCAAGCGCCTCTATGCGCGCTCATTGATCATCGTCATCGCGCCGATGATCCTTTTGCAGTCGGTCGTCGCCTTCGATTTCATGGAGCGTCACTGGGCAACCGTGACGCAGCGCCTGTCGCAGGCCACCGTGCGCGACATCGCCGCCATCATCGACCTGATCGAGACCTACCCGCACGACGCCGACTACGCCAGCATCATCCGCATCGCGCAGGACCGCATGCAGCTGAAGGTCGATCTCCTGCCGCCCGATCCGCTGCCGCCGCCCGGTCCAAAACCGTTCTTCTCGATCCTCGACGATGTTCTCTCCGCCGAGATTACCCGCCAGATCAACCGCCCATTCTGGATCGACACGGTCGGCAATTCCAACATCGTCGAGGTCCGCGTCCAGCTCGAGAACAAGGTGCTGCGCGTCTTCGTGCGCCGTAGCCAGGCCTATGCCTCCAACACCCATATCTTCCTGATCTGGATGGTCGGCACCTCGCTGGTGCTCCTGATGATCGCCATCCCCTTCCTGCGCAACCAGATCCGGCCGATCCTGGCGCTTGCCGAGGCAGCCGAAAGCTTCGGCAAGGGCCGGCCGATGCCGCGCGATTTCCGCCCGCGCGGGGCCGAAGAGGTGCGCCGCGCCGGCTTTGCCTTCATCCAGATGCGCGAGCGCATCGAGCGCCAGATCGAGCAGCGCACGGCCATGCTGACCGGTGTCAGCCATGATCTCAGGACCATCCTCACCCGCTTCAAGCTGCAGCTGGCGCTGGCCGGCGGCAAGGCCGAGACCAAGGCGGCGCTGGACCAGGACATCGAAGACATGCAGTCGATGCTGGAAGGCTATCTCTCCTTTGCCAGGGGCGAGGCCTCGGAGGATCCGGGACGTTTCGATCTCGAAGCCTATTTCCAGAAGCTCGGCGAGGAAGCGGGCTTGCGCAAATGCAAGCTGTCGACAACGCTTTCCGGCGATCCGACCGTGCATGTGCGGCCGAACGCCTTCGCGCGGCTGCTGTCCAACATCATCGGCAATGCCTTCCGCTATGCCCGCACCGTCGGGGTCACCGCCAACCATGGCCGTGGCTCGCTTCTGGTCACCATCGACGACGATGGGCCAGGCATTCCGGCCGACAGACGCGAAGACGTGTTCAAACCCTTCGTGCGCCTCGATGAAGCCCGTAACCTCGACGCCAGCGGCACCGGGCTCGGCCTGTCGATCGCCCGTGACATCGCCCGCAGCCATGGCGGCGACATCACGCTCGACGACAGTCCGATGGGCGGCCTGCGCGTCGTGATCAAGGTTCCGGCCTGATTTCTATTTGACTAGCCCAGCATGATCTTGGCTAAAAACCGGTTTCGACTTTTCGGGACTACGGTCTGCTTCATCCGCCCGTCATGAAACCATGGTCAAGAGCGCGCATGAAGCGCGCGATCGCACTTGATTCGTCCTTGCCGCCTCACTTTGACCCCGTGCCCGCCAAGGTGCGCTGGAGCGAAGCGAGGGCGGCCGCCTGGTCGCCGTTCCGGCATCGTTTCAAGGCAACCGCTGACATCCGGAGCAAAGGGCCGCCATGCGCATATTGATGGTCACCGACGCCTGGCGCCCACAAGTCAACGGCGTCGTCCACACGCTGGAGCGGCTCACCGAGACCTTGAAGTCCTTCGACGTCGCGGTCGAGTTCCTGACCCCGAACATCTTTCGCACCCTGCCCTTGCCGACCTACCCCGACATCCGCCTGGCGCTGACCACCCCCGGCCATGTCGCGCGCCTGATCGACGGCTACAAGGCCGACCACGTCCACATTGTCACCGAGGGACCGCTGGGCATCATGGCGCGGCGCTATTGCCGCAATGCCGGCCGGCCGTTCACCACCAGCTACCACACCCGCTTTCCCGAATATCTCAGCGCCCGCCTGCCGGTGCCGGAGAGCTGGGCCTATCGCTGGCTGCGTGATTTCCACAATTCAGGCCAAGGCACGCTGGTCGCCACGCAGTCGCTCGCCGACGATCTCACGGCGCGCGGCTTCAACAAGCTCAGGCCGTGGACGCGCGGCGTCGACACTGAGCATTTCCACCCGGACAAGCGCAAGGACCTCGGCTTCCCCGGCCCGGTCTTCCTTTGCGTCGGCCGTGTCGCCATCGAAAAGAACCTCTCCGCCTTCCTCGATCTCGACCTTCCAGGCAGCAAGGTGATCGTCGGCGAGGGTCCGGAGCTTGCCAAGCTCAAGACAAAATACCCCCAGGCGCATTTTCTCGGCCATCGTCCCAATGACGAACTGGCCGAAATCTACGCCTCGGCCCATGTCTTCGTCTTCCCCAGCCGCACCGACACTTTCGGCAATGTCATCATCGAGGCACTGGCCAGCGGCACGCCAGTCGCCGCCTATCCGGTGACCGGGCCTATAGACATCGTCGGCGACGGCTTTGGCGGCGCGGTGTCGAACGATTTGCGCCAGGCGTCGCTCGCCGCACTCAACGTCGACCGCGCCCAGGCCCGCGAACGCGCCATGCGCTACAGCTGGAAGGCCTGCGCGGAAATGTTCCTCGACGCGGTCGAGGAAGCGCTGGGAACGACGCGCAAGCTGGCGGCCTGAAACCAACCTTTCGTCCTCCACGGGCGAAGCGACGGCGAAGCCGCCGCGTAGACCCGAGGATCCATTCCGTGACCTGCGAAGGGTGCCTGGGTTGGCGAATTAGAACTTAGCTTGAAGACGGCCCGATGGCTCAATTACGAGCAAGAAACCCCTGAACCGCTCCATTCTTCGGCCACTGTCGCGGCATGGATCCTCGGGTCTGCGCGTCCGCTACGCCCGTGATGACGAAGGCTAAAACAGTCGTCCGCCGTCCGGCACCTTGCGCTCGATGGCGCCCAACACGACGGCGCCCTCCTCATCGGGAAAACCGAGCGTCAGCACTTCCGACATGAACGGGCCGATCTGGCGCGGCGGGAAATTGACCACCGCGAACACCTGCCGGCCGATCAAGGTCTCGGGCGTATAGTATTTGGTGATCTGCGCCGACGACTTCTTGATGCCGATCTCGGCTCCGAAATCGATCTTCAGCTTGAAGGCCGGCTTGCGCGCCTCCGGAAACGGCTCGGCCTCGACGATCGTGCCGGCGCGGATGTCGACACGATCGAAATCGGCGAAGCTGATCTCGGGCTTGCGCTCCTTGCTTGAACTCATGTCGAACGCTTCTTGCTCAGGCGTTGCCGAAGGTCTCGAACAGCACGCCGGCCAGCGCGTCCTTGGCCGAGGTTCCCGACCAGACGACGAACTGGAAAGCCTGGAAATAGCACTCGCAGGCCTCCAGCGCCGAGGACAAGAGCACCTCGACTTGCTGGCTCGACGGTTCGACCCCGCCGGCCAGGAGCAGCGACTGGCGGAACATGATCGCGCCTTCCTGCTCCCAGAGGTCGAAATGGCCGAACAGCATCTGTTCGTTGATCAGCGACAACAGCCGCATCACTTCCAGCGTGCGGGTTTCCGGCACCTTGATGTCGAAGGCGCAGGCGAGATGCAGCGCCTCGAAATCCTCCATCCACGAGAAGGACACGTGATAGTCGGTCCAGCTGCCGGCGACCGAGATCGAGATTTCGTCGTCGCCGGCCCGTTCGAAGGACCAGTCATTGTTGTGGGCCACCTGCTCGATCACATCCACCGGATGGATTTCGCGGGAAAATTCGAGTTCGAGAAGTTCCATGGAATGCTTCCTGTGTTCAGGGGGAGCGCCACACGCTCCGCGGGGCACACACGACGAACAATCTTGTCTAGAACTCGGACGGCCAGGACTTCTCAACGCAAAGACCCCAGACCGGACCCCACCGCCCGGCGCATGACCCCTGCTCCGAATCATGCAACAAATTCAGTCTATTGATCGGGAGTCGCGTGAACAGCCCAATTTTTCGCACTGCGTCATTCGCATGTGGAAAGGTGCCTGTCACAAAGAGTCACGCAATGCCGGTAAGCGATTCACGGCAAAGCGATTTTCAGGCTGGTGCTTTGTGGAAAAGTTTAACGAATTATTTTTTCGGCTTGGGCTTCGCCGGAGCCGCAGGTGTGGCCTGGCCGGTCAGTTCGGCGATCCTGGCCTCGAGCGTCTCGATGCGCTCGGCGAGCCTGCCGTTCTCTTCCCGCGCCTTGGCCGCCATCTCGCGCGCGGCCTCGAACTCCTCGCGCTGCACGACATCCATGGAGTTGAGGATGCGTTCCGCCTGGCCCTTGAAGGCCGTCTCCACCTCGCGCCGCACACCCTGAGCGGCACCGGCGGCGTCGGTCATCAGCTTGGCGAATTCATCGAGAATGCGGTTCGGTCCGGTCGACATGGCAATTCCTCGCTTGCTTGATTGGAATTAGTGACGTGGCGCGAGGAATGCAAGAACGTTGAAGCTAGCTGCGGCTGCTGCGTTGCTATGGCGCACAGCCGCATGGTGAGCGCCACGCCCTTCCGAACGGCTCCGAAGCTGTACTTCGTGGTGGCAAGTCGCCTATTATGACCCCCTCTCTCCGCTTCAGGCACGTTCAATCAGGATAACCGATGGCAACGCCCCCCCGCAGACCGACAAATCCGATGGAAGCTGCCGAAGCTGTCTTCAAGCCAGTCAAGAAGCCGGCCGCGGCCCCGCCACGCGAACCCTCCACCGCTCCGAATGTCCGCGAGCTTGTCTCGATCAGGATCGACCGGGCCGTGCTCGATCATTTCCAGGAAGATGGTCCCGGCTGGCAGGACAGGATCAACGACGCCTTGCGTGAAGTGGTGGCCGGCAAGCCCAGGGGTTGAGGACGTCCGTCCGCGCGATGGACCTTGAAGCGATCCTGTTTACGGACCATGGACGGCCGTGACCTTGCCTTGACCCTGCCAAAACCCTGCCGCATGGTCCGCGCCGATCGCAACCGAGAGCTTTCCGTTGAACGAGTATTTCCTGCTGCCGTTGGCTTCGCTGCCTTTCCCGAACATCAACCCGATCCTCATCCAGATCGGGCCGCTGGCGGTGCACTGGTACGGCATCGGTTACATCGTCGGCATCCTGTTTGCCTGGTGGTATGCCAAGCGGCTCGCCGCCAATCCGAAACTGTGGCCCGACGGCGTCCTGCCGATGAAGCCGGAGGATCTCGACGATTTCATCGTCTGGGCGGCCATCGGCGTGGTTCTGGGCGGCCGCACCGGCTATGTGCTGTTCTACGACCTGGCGCGCTATATCGCCCATCCGCTCGATATCTTCGCCGTCTGGCAAGGCGGCATGTCCTTCCATGGCGGCCTGCTCGGCGTCATCCTGGCCATGACGCTGTTTTCCTTTAAGCGCGGCATCCGCACCTGGTCTCTGTTCGATGTCGTGGCAGCCGGCGTGCCGGTCGGCCTTGGCCTCGTGCGCGTCGCCAACTTCATCAACTCCGAGCTCTGGGGACGGCCTACCGATGTGCCCTGGGCGATCGAATTCCCCAATGGCGGTCCGTTCACCCGCCATCCAAGCCAGCTCTACGAAGCCTTGCTCGAAGGGCTGGTGCTGTTTCTCGTGCTGCGCATCCTCACCCACTCGCACCTCAAGCTGAAGACGCCGCGCTTCGTCGGCGGCGCTTTCATCTGCGGCTACGGCCTGTCACGCATCTTTGTCGAGTTCTTCCGCGAACCCGACCAGCAGCTCGGCTATCTCCTAGGCACCAACTGGCTGACCATGGGCATGATCCTGTCGACGCCGATGGTGCTGGCCGGAATCTGGGCGATGGCGACAGCCAAGCCAGTGATCCAAACGCAACAGCAAGCGACATGACGCGACTGAAATCCCGCATCGTCGACCTGATCGAGGCGGTTGGCCCGATGCCCGTCAACGAATACATGGCGCTGTGCCTGTTCGATCCGCGCGACGGCTACTACACGACACGCGAACCGTTCGGCGCGGCCGGCGACTTCATCACCGCGCCGGAGATCAGCCAGATGTTCGGCGAACTCGTCGCCGTCTGGTTTTACCAGGCCTGGGCAGCGATCGGCCGGCCGATGCCGGTCACCATCGCCGAGATCGGCCCCGGCCGCGGCACGCTGATGAAGGACATGCTGCGCACCTTGTCGCGGCTCGATCCGGCCTTGGCCAATGGCGCCGCCATCGCCATGATCGAGACCAGCCCGCGCCTGACGGAAATCCAGAAACAGACGCTCGGCGCGACACCATTTGCTGTTTCCTGGCACGAGGTCGTCGGCACGCTGCCGCGGCAGCCGCTGCTGATCGTCGGCAACGAACTGTTCGATGCCGTGCCCATCCGCCAGTTCGTCCGCGCCGGCGCCGAGTGGCGCGAGCGCATGGTCGGCCTGGACGACGCGGACAATCTTTGCTTCTTCGCCGGCGTCGGCTCCGTCGACCCGACGCTGCTGCCCAGGGATGCAGTCGACGCGCCGCAAGGCGCGATCGTCGAAATCGCGCCGGCCCGCACGGCCCTGATGGCGGCGATCGCCGAGCGCATAGCCGGCGACGGCGGCGCCGGACTGTTCCTCGACTACGGGCATCTGCAGCCCGGTGTCGGCGACACGCTGCAGGCCCTGCGCCGGCACAATCACGAAGATGTGCTGGCCAGTCCCGGCGAAGCGGACCTTACCTCCCATGTCGATTTCGCCGCCCTTGCAGCGATCGTGCGCGCGCACGGTCTCGACACCTATCTGTCGACACAGGGCAATTTCCTGCTCGGCATGGGCATTCTGGAGCGCGCCGGCCAGTTGGGCGCGGATGCCGGCCAGCCGGCACGCGACGAGATATCGGATGCCGTCGAGCGCCTCGCCGGCCCGCAAGCCATGGGTGAACTCTTCAAGGTCCTCGCCATCGTTCCGCGCGGCATCTCCGTCAGGCCCTTCGCCACGGCGGATTGACTTTTCATCGCTACCCCTCCCAATCTCCCGTCCGGTAAAAGAGCGGCCGGACCGCCGGCCGCTTTTCCTTGACGAAACCGCCCACACGGACAACAACGCCCGCATGCTGAATCAGACCAAACCGGATCCCGTTCGGTCGCCGCTGCTGGACCAGGCGCAGGCACAAGGCATCCGTCACGGCTATTTCACCCGCATCGGCGGCGTCTCCACGGGCATCTACAAGGGCCTCAACATCGGCACCGGGTCGGATGACGACCAGGCGCTGGTGGCGCAGAACCGGGCTCGCGTCGCCGCCTGGATGGGCGTGCCCGCAAGCCATCTGTTGACCGCCTGGCAGATCCATTCGCCCGACGTCATCATCGCCAGGGAACCCTTCGCGGGCGAGCGGCCCAAGGCCGATGCCATCGTCACCGACAGGCCGGGCATCGCCATCGGCGCCTCGACCGCCGACTGCGGCCCGGTTCTGTTCGCGGATACCGGCGCGCGCATCATCGGCGCGGCGCATGCCGGCTGGAAAGGCGCTTTCACGGGCGTGCTCGAAAACACCATTGCCGCCATGGAAAGCCTCGGCGCCCGTCGCGAAAACATCGTCGCTGTGCTCGGGCCTTCGATCGGCCCCGACAATTACGAAGTGGGGCCGGAATTCGTCGCCCGCTTCGTCGGTGCCGACAGTGAGAATGCGCGGTATTTCGTGCCTTCGGCACATGCCGGCCATTCGATGTTCGACCTCAACCGCTATACGATCGACCGGCTGGCCAGGGCCGGAGTGAGGGCCGATGGCCTTGGCCGCTGCACCTATGCCGAGGAAGATCTGTTTTTCTCCTACCGGCGCACCACGCACCGCAAGGAGCCCGATTATGGCCGGCAGGTTTCGGCAATCGTTTTGGAGGAGGTATAATGGTGCTGCATTTTGAACGATCGGAATTCGACGCGCGGCGCGACCGGCTGATGATCGAGATGGCCGAGAAGAAGCTCGACGCCATCCTGCTGTTCGCGCAGGAAAGCATGTACTGGCTGACCGGCTACGACACGTTCGGCTTCTGCTTCTTCCAGTGCCTGGTGGTGAAGGCCGACGGCTCCATGGTGCTTCTGACCCGCTCGGCCGATCTGCGCCAGGCGCGCCACACATCGATCATCGACAACATCGTGCTGTGGACCGACCGCGACGGCGCCAATCCGGCGGTCGACCTGCGCAACCTGCTCAACGAACTCGACCTGCTCGGCGCCCGCATCGGCGTCGAATACGACACCCACGGCCTGACCGCCTTTAATGGCCGCCGCCTGGACGAGCAGTTGCAGACCTTCGGCCAGATCGCCGATGCTTCCGGCATCGTCGGCCGGCTGCGCCTGTTCAAGAGCCCTGCCGAGGTCGCCAAGGCGGAAAAGGCCGCCAATCTTTCCGACGACGCGCTGGACGCGGCGCTGCCGCTGATCAAGCAGGGCGGCGACGAGGCGCTGATCCTCGCCGCCATGCAGGGCGCGATCTTCGCCGGTGGCGGCGACTACCCGGCCAACGAGTTCATCATCGGCTCCGGCGTCGATGCGCTGCTGTGCCGCTACAAGGCCGGCCGCCGCAAGCTCACCAAGAACGACCAGCTGACGCTCGAATGGGCCGGCGTCTTCCATCATTACCATGCGCCGATGATGCGCACGGTGCTGACCGGCAAGGTCTCCAAGCGCCATCAGGAGCTGTTCGACGCGGCGCGTGCAGCGCTTCTGGCCGTCGAAAAGGCGATTACGCCCGCAAACACCTTCGGCGACGTGTTCGACGCCCACGCCCGCACAATGGAAGCGCACGGCCTGACCAAGCACCGGCTGAACGCCTGCGGCTATTCGGTCGGCGCCCGCTTCACGCCGTCCTGGATGGACATGCCGATGTTCTACCAGGGTAATCCCGAGCCGATCGCGCCGAACATGACGCTGTTTGCCCACATGATCATCATGGATTCCGAGACCGAGACGGCGATGACGCTTGGCCGCACCTACCTGACCACCGAATCCCAGCCGAAGCCGCTGTCCCGCCATGATCTCGACTTGATCGTGCAGTGAATCCACAATGGGAGACGTTCTTCGCCAAGGAGTTAGAAGGCAAATGAGACGATCGCATGTGACGACCGTGTCATTGCTTGTGGCATTGGCTTTGACCGCCTGCACCAACGCAAAGGACGTCCTCGAACCTTCCGCCATCACCCCGCCGGCGGCTTCGGCACAGCCCGCACCCGCCACGCAAGGCAGCGCTGCGGCCACCGTTCCAGCCCCGGCGCCGGCCGCGACGGCCACCACGACGGCGGGCGCACCCGCCGCCGCGCCCGTCACCTCCGCCCAGGCCGCCGCCATCCTGTCGAAGACCCGGCTGCAGATCGCGCCGATCGTCGGCGCTTCGGTGGAAGCCGCCACGCCGCTGACGGCGGAACTGCAGACACGCGCCAAGCAGCGCGGCATCACGCTGGCCGGCAGCCAGGACCAGACCGCTACCCACGTGCTCAAGGGCTACTTCTCGGCGATGACGGAGGGCAAGGACACCACCGTCATCTATGTCTGGGACGTCTACGACCCCTCCGGTAACCGGCTGCACCGCATCAACGGCCAGATGAAGGCGCCTTCGACCAATTCCGGCGGCAGCGCGGGCGCCGACAGCTGGAAGTCGGTCTCGCCGGCCACCATGCAGGCGATCGCCGACCAGACCATCGATCAGTTCGCGGCCTTTCTTAGCGGCAAAGCGAGTTGAGGTCTTGCCAGTCGGTGATGCCGAACAGTTTTCCTGGGCTTAGCCGGCGGATTCACGATCTCGGCGCTTGCAATACCGGCGCGGGCCGCTAAAAGCCCGGTTAAAAGGCGCAGGAGAGTCCGCCGGACCTCTCCGTCCTCCACCAGGAACGGTGCATGAAACTCTTCGCGGGCAATTCCAACAGGGTGCTGGCCGAAGCGGTCGCCCGCTATCTCAACATCCCGCTGGGCAAGGCCAGTGTCAGGCGCTTCGCCGACCAGGAAATCTTCGTCGAAATCCAGGAAAATGTGCGCGGCGAGGATGTCTTCATCCTGCAGTCGACTTCCTTTCCGACCAACGATCACCTGATGGAATTGCTCATCATGATCGACGCCTTCATGCGCTCGTCGGCCAAGCGCATCACGGCGGTTATTCCCTATTTCGGCTACGCAAGGCAGGATCGCCGCGCTTCCGGGCGCACGCCGATCTCGGCCAAGCTGGTCGCCAACATGATCACCCGCGCCGGCGTGGACCGGGTTTTGACGCTGGATCTCCATGCCGGCCAGATCCAGGGCTTCTTCGACATCCCGACCGACAATCTGTTCTCGGTGCCGGTGATGGCCCGCGACGTCAAGGCTAAGTACAAGCAGCTCGGCAATGTCGTGGTGGTGTCGCCCGATATTGGCGGCGTGGTGCGTGCCCGCGCTCTGGCCAAGCGCTTCGACGCGCAACTCGCCATCGTCGACAAGCGCCGTGAGCGTCCGGGCGAATCGGAAGTCATGAACATCATCGGCGCGGTCGCCGGCAAGGATTGCCTTTTGATCGACGACATCGTCGATTCCGGCGGCACGCTGTGCAACGCCGCCGACGCGCTGCTGGCCAACGGCGCCACCAGCGTCACCGCCTACATCACCCACGGCGTGCTGTCGGGCGGCGCGGTCGCCCGCATCAGCGCCTCGAAGCTGCAGGAACTGGTGATCACCGATTCCATCCAGCCGACGCAGGGCGTGCTCGACGCGCCCAACATCCGCGTCATCTCGATCGCCGACCTGATGGGCGAAGCCATTTCGCGCACGGCGACCGAGGAATCGGTGTCGAGCCTGTTCGACTGAAAAGCCGGTTACCCCTGCGGCAAGGCCGAGGGTGCCGGGGCTTCTAACCGGGCCGGGGCTCGGCGCATGCCTTCGCCGGCATCACGCGCGCCGCGCATATAGCCGCGCGGCGAGGAACCCAGCATGCGCTTGAACATGGTGATGAAGGCCGGCACGCTGTCATAACCGAGATCCAGCGCCACCCGGGTGATCGGCTCGCCATCGGCGAGCCTCGGCAGCGCCGCGAACAGGCAGGCCTGCTGGCGCCATGTCGACAGCGACAGGCCGGTCTGACGCTGGAAGGCGCGCGTGAAGGAGCGCCTGCTCATGCCGACGGTATCGGCCCATTCGTCGATCGTTGCGTGCGGCGAGGGTGCGGCGACGAAACGCCGGCAGAGCGCCGCCAGTCTGGGATCGGACGGAAACGGCAGGCCGAGCGGCCGCTCCGGCAATTGCGGGATTTCGTGCAGGAGAAGGCTCATGATCAGGCCGCCGCGTCCTTCCAATTCGCCGCCTTGCGGCAGCTTCTCGGATTCCACGATCAGACTGTGCATCAGGTCGGTGATGCCGACCACGCGCATGCCCTCCGGCAGGCCCGGGATCGCCTGCGGCATGACATAGACGGAGCGCATCGAGACATCGCCCAGCATCTCGACGGAATGTTCGATGCCGGCCGGAATCCACATCGCATGGTCCGGCGGCACCATCCAGCGCCCATGCCGCGTCGTCACCAGCACGACGCCGACCAGCGCGTGCAGCAACTGGCTGCGGCTGTGGTGGTGGTGCGGCACGTGGTAGCCGTCCGGATATTCGGTCGGCAACACCACTGCCGGCCCGACCGCCTGCTCGAGCCACTGCCAGCGCAACCCGTGCAATTGCTCGAGATCGGTGTGGCCGGCGCCGAAAATCTCCCTGGTTTTTGGCATTCGGTATGGCCCACTCGCGAAACTATTGGACCAAACCACGAAAGAAGTCGCTTGGCAACCGGACTATAAGGCTGCCTGCGGGAAGCCCCGCCACGTCGCCTGCGGGGACAACCCGCCAAAAAGACTACGGAGCCTATCTTGACCGATACGACAGCCAGCAGCGTCGCGACACAAGCGACCGCCAGTCACGCTTCAGCCCAGGCGACGGCCTTCACCGTCATCCTGGCGGTGAGCCTCTGCCACTCCATCAACGACATCATGCAGTCGCTGCTATCGGCCATCTATCCGCTTCTGAAAGACAATTACGGCCTCGACTTCTGGCAGATCGGCCTGTTGACCTTCACCTTCCAGGTGACGGCATCCCTGCTGCAGCCGATCATCGGCGCGGTTACCGACAAGCGGCCGATGCCTTATTCGCTGCCCTGGGGCATGGCGTCCTCGCTGATCGGCCTGGTCGTGCTGGCCTATGCCGGGCACTACTATCTGCTCCTGATCGGTGCCTCGCTGATCGGCATCGGTTCGGCGATCTTCCATCCGGAATCCTCGCGCATCGCCCGCTTCGCATCCGGTGGCCGGTTTGGCTTGGCGCAGTCGCTGTTCCAGGTCGGCGGCAATTTCGGCCAGTCCATGGGTCCCTTGCTGGCCGCCTTCATCGTCGTGCCCTTCGGCCAGACCAGCATCGCCTGGTTCGCCGTCGGCTCGCTGATCGGCATCGTCATCCTGTGGCAGGTCGGCGGCTGGTACAGCCGCCTGCGAGCCGCCCAAGGCAATCGCAAGACGGCAAGCTTCGTCTCGCCCTTCCCGCGCCGGAAGGTGATGTGGGCATTGGCGGTGCTGACCTTGCTGGTGCTGACCAAGAACGCCTACATCGCCAGCCTCGCCAGCTACTACACCTTCTATTCCATCCATAAGTTCGGCGTTTCGGTGCAGATGTCGCAGGTCATGCTGTTCCTCTTCCTCGGCTCTTCGGCGCTAGGCATCCTGCTCGGCGGTCCGTTCGGCGACCGCTATGGACAAAAGGCGATGATCTGGTTCTCGATCGTCGGCGTCCTGCCCTTCACGCTGGCGCTCCCCTACGCCAACATGGAATGGACGATGGTGCTGACGGTGCTGATCGGCCTCATCCTGTCGTCGGCCTTCTCCAACATCGTCGTCTTCGCGCAGGAACTGGTGCCGGGCCGCGTCGGCACGATCGCCGGCATCTTCTTCGGCTTCGCCTTCGGCGTCGGCGGCATCGCGGCCGCCGTGCTTGGCTTCGTCGCCGACATGAAGGGCATCGACTTCGTCTTCCAGATCTGCTCGTACCTGCCGTTCCTGGGGCTGCTAACGGTGTTCCTGCCCAACATGAAGGAAGCCCGGAAGGCGCAAGCAACCGCTTAAATCATCCGAGCGTATCCAGGCAAAGGCACCCGCCTCACGGCGGGTGCCTTTTCCGTTCAGGTGGAAAGCATCTAAGCCTTGAAGAAAGCCAGCAGGTCGGCGTTGATGATTTCGGCGTGGGTCGTGGCCATACCGTGCGGAAAACCCTTGTAGACCTTGAGCTCGCCCTTCTTGAGCAGCTTGATGCTCAGCAGCGCCGAGTCGGCGAGGGGGACGATCTGGTCGTCGTCGCCATGCATGACCAGCACCGGCACGTCGATCGCCTTCAAATCCTCGGTGAAATCGGTTTCCGAAAAGGCCTTGATGCAGTCGTAATGCGCCTTGGTGCCGCCCATCATCCCCTGGCGGTACCAGTTGTCGACAACGCCCTGCGAAACCTCGGCGCCCGGACGGTTGAAACCGTAGAACGGGCCGGCGGGAACATCCACATAGAGCTGGGCACGGTTGGCGGCGACGCCGGAACGGAAGCCGTCGAACACCTCGATGGGAAGGCCGCCGGGATTGGCTGGGGTCTTGAGCATGATCGGCGGCACCGCGCCGAGCAACGCTGCCTTGGCGACACGGCCGCCCGAGCCATACCGGGCAACATAGCGCGCCACCTCGCCGCCCCCGGTCGAATGGCCGACATGGATGGCATCCCTGAGGTCGAGATGCGCGACAAGTTCAGCCACATCGGCGGCATAGGTGTCCATCTCGTTGCCGATATCGGTCTGGGTCGAGCGGCCATGGCCGCGGCGGTCATGGGCGATGACACGGTAGCCCTGCGCGAGGAAGAACAGCATCTGAGCGTCCCAGTCGTCGCTGCTCAACGGCCAACCGTGATGGAAGACGATGGGCTGACCGGTTCCCCAGTCCTTGTAATAGATTTGCGTGCCGTCCTTGGTGGTGATCGTGCCGCTGCCTGAGCCTGATTTGGTTTGCGAGGTCATCTCAATCTCCGTTCGATTTAATGTCGCGATAAACAATATCGCGATATCAATATCGCTAACGCAGCTCGATCTCCGTGTCCACAAAAATATGTATCGCGATATTATTTTTCGTAGTACATATCTGGAGCGCTTAATCGGCAAAGGAATGCGTCGTGCCTCTCCCGTTGGACAATCAGCTCTGCTTCACGCTCTACGCCACCAGCATGGCGATCAATCGCACCTACAAGCCGATGCTGGACGAGATGGGCATCACCTATCCGCAATATCTCGTGCTCAACGCGCTGGGCGAGGCCGACGGCATGTCTGTCGGCGCGATCGCGCACAGGCTCGCTCTGGAATCGAGCACGGTCACGCCGCTGGTCAGGCGCATGGAACAGGCCGGCCTGTTGACCCGCCAGCGCAGCCAGACCGACGAGCGCCAGGTGCAGGTCGACCTGACATCAGCCGGCCGCAAGCTGCTCGTGCAGTGCAACTGCCTGAACGAGACCCTGGTTAAGCGCTCGGGCATGACGCTGGCCGAGCTCGACGCCCTGAACCGGCAGGTCCAGGCACTGCGCGATGCCTTGAGCGGCGACCGGTAAGCGACGGCCTTCCCACCGCTTGCACGCCTGCCCACCTTCCGCTATAGAGCCGCCACCCGCGTAGACACCCTTGGAGGCAACGCGGCGGAAGGCTGCCTTCCCCTTGTGATCCGAACAAAGATCCGCTCGCTGCGGTTTCCGGCATTCGGACATCGAGGTCTGGCGGCTTTCGACGTTTACGGCTTGGGCACACTGCTCTCCGCAAACGCTCCATAACACGCGAAAGGAAAAACCATGAGCCACGAAACTTACGAGCTCAAGGCCGAAGCGCGCGAACAGGTCGGTAAGGGGTCCGCCCGTGCAGTTCGCCGCAATGGTAAAGTACCTGCAGTAATTTACGGTGACAAGCAGCCTCCCCTGGCGATCGCTCTCACCTACAAGGACATCTTCTACAAGATCCATGGCGGCGGGTTCCTGACCACGGTCGCCACGATCGACGTCGACGGCAAGAAGATCCAGGTCCTGCCGAAGGACTTCCAGCTCGACCCCGTCAAGGACTTCCCGATGCACGTGGATTTCCTGCGCATTGGCAAGGACACGGAAGTCAACGTCGATGTTCCCGTGCACTTCATCAATGAAGACAAGTCGCCCGGCATCAAGCGTGGCGGCGTGCTCAACATCGTGCGTCACGAAGTCGAGTTCCACTGCCCGGCCAATGCGATCCCGGAATTCATCACCGTCGATCTCACCGGCGCCGACATCGGCGATTCGATCCACATCTCGGCGGTCAAGCTGCCGGCCGGCGTCAAGCCGGTCATCTCCGATCGCGACTTCACCATCGCGACCGTTGCTGGTTCGGCGGCGATGAAGCCGGAGACGGAAGAGACGGTCGAGGCTGAGGCTCCCGAAGCGGCTCCGGCCGCCGAAGAGAAGTAACTCTTTCACGCCCGGAGCGGACGATGCCAGGGAAGACGGCGCTTGTCTTTGCAGGCCTCGGCAATCCGGGCGCGAAATATGCTCAAAACCGGCACAATGTCGGCTTCATGGCGGCGGACGCTATCGCTCGCCGCCATTCCTTTTCGCCCTGGTCGAAGAAGTTCCAGGGCCTGATTTCCGAAGGCACGCTCGGCGGCGAAAAGATCATCCTGATCAAGCCGCAGACCTTCATGAACCTGTCCGGCCAGTCGGTCGGCGAAGCGCTGCGCTTCTACAAGCTCGACCTTTCCGCCCTCACCGTCTTCTATGACGAGATCGATCTTGCCGAAGGCAAGCTGCGCATCAAGACCGGCGGCGGCGCCGGCGGCCACAACGGCATCCGCTCGATCGACGGCCATGTCGGCAACGCTTATCGGCGCGTGCGCATCGGCGTCGGCCATCCCGGCGTCAAGGAAATGGTCCAGCATCATGTGCTCGGCGATTTCGCCAAGGCCGACCGCGAATGGCTCGATCCGCTGCTCGACGCGATCGCCGACAATGCAGCGATGATCGTCAAGGGCGACGAGTCCGGCTTCATGAACAAGGCCGCCCTTGCCGTCCAGGGTAAGGCCGGCGCCGAACCGGAAAAGCCGGCCCAGAAGCAGGCTCCGAAACAGCAGAGCCATGTCCGCCAGGCCCGCCCCCAGCAGACACCCGCCAAACTGCCTGAGACCGGCCCGATGGCCGCCATGCTGAAAAAGCTGTTCGGCAACAAGGACTGAGGCGCAGGACCATCGACGTTACAGGGCTTGACGTTGATCACCCCTATCGCCCATAGCCCTCATCAAATTCGCTTTCCCGATAGGACCGGACAAAATGGGTTTCAAATGCGGCATCGTTGGCTTGCCCAACGTCGGCAAGTCGACGCTTTTCAACGCGCTGACGAGGACGGCCGCCGCGCAGGCGGCCAACTATCCGTTCTGCACCATCGAACCGAACACCGGCGAGGTGGCGGTGCCCGATCCGCGCCTGCAGAAGATCGCCGAGGTCGCCAAGTCGAAGGAGATCATCCCGACGCGCATCTCCTTCGTCGACATTGCCGGCCTGGTGCGCGGCGCCTCGAAGGGCGAAGGATTGGGCAACCAGTTCCTCGCCAACATCCGCGAGGTCGACGCCATCGTGCATGTGCTGCGCTGCTTCGAGGATGACGACATCACCCATGTCGAGGGCCGCATCGACCCGGTCGCCGACGCCGAGACGGTCGAGACCGAACTGATGCTCGCCGACCTCGACAGCATCGAGCGCCGCATCGTCCAGATCCGCAAGCGCGCCGGCAGCAAGGACAAGGAAGCGACCACGGTGCTGCCGATGATGGAGGCAGCGCTCGAGCTGCTGCAGGCCGGCAAGCCGACCCGCATCCTGCTCAAGGGGATTTCGGCGGAGGACCTGCGCATCCTGCAGGGGTTGAACCTTCTGACCTCGCACCCGGTGCTCTATGTCTGCAACGTCGCCGAGGCCGATGCCGCGACCGGCAACGAGCACACCAGGGCCGTGGAAAAGATGGCCACCGAGCAGGGCGCCGGCACCGTCGTGATCTCGGCCGCGATCGAGGCCGAAGTCGCCCAGCTCTCGGACGAGGAGGAGATGGAGTTCCTGTCCTCGCTCGGGCTCGACGAGCCGGGGTTGAACAAGGTCATCCGCGCCGGCTACGATCTGTTGCATCTGATCACCTATTTCACCGCCGGTCCGAAGGAAACGCGCGCCTGGACCGTCCACAAGGGCGACAAGGCCCCGCAGGCCGCCGGCGTCATCCACACCGACTTCGAACGCGGCTTCATCCGCGCCCAAACCATCGCCTACAACGACTTCGTCACGCTGGGCGGCGAAGTGGCGGCCAAGGAAGCCGGCAAGGCACGCGATGAAGGCAAGGAATACGTCGTCCAGGACGGCGACGTCATGCTGTTCAAGTTCAACACGTGATGTGACGGAAATCACGTCCCCCATGGCGCCGTGAAGTCCAAATCTCTCGGGGCGGCCACAAGCCGGCCTCAGCTACCGCCGATCACCCTGCGGCCTCCAACCCACACAGCGGCAATATTGGCGCGCCCCGCATTGAGCACAATCTTCTGGAAGATGTCGTCGAGCGTATCGTCGGCAGCGTTGAGGTGGATATTCGAGGCGCTCGCTTTCGTGTCGATCAGCAGCGCGTCGAATTCGTGTCCGACGCGAAAACTGCCCGTCGGCAGGTCGAGCGCTTCAGCACCTCCGGCAGTCGCCAGCCAGAACGCTTCCTGATGCGTGATCGGCTCGCCGGGCGCGCCGCGCTCCTCTGCCGGCAGACCGGCATGCACGCCGCTCTGCAGCGTCCTCGAGGCAGACAGCGCATGCCGGCAGCCATCGAACAGCGATGGGCTGTAGCCGCCTGAAATATCGGTGCCGAGACCGACATGCATGTGCCGGTCGAGTGCCGCGCGCAGCGGAAACACCGCATTGGCGAAGTAGATATTGGAGAGCGGGCAATGAGCGACGCCAGCGCCCTTCTCCTTGATCAGATCCATGTCCTGTCCGTCTATGAAGTTCGAATGCGCCAGGATCGTGTGGCGGGTGAGCAGGCCGAAACCATCGAGGCTTGCCGCATCGGTGCGGCCGAAGCGGTCTTCCACGAACTGTTTTGCCCAATCGCTTTCGGAGCAATGGGTCTGCACGTGGCAGCCGAACTCCTCGGCGAGCTCGCCCAGCCCCTGCAAAGCCGCATCCGTGCAGCTTGGAATGAAGCGTGGCGTTATCACCGGCTGGACCAGCGGCCTTTCGCCCGGACCCAATGACCTGACCGCTTCGATGAAGCGCCTGGTATCCGAAACGGCACTTGCCGCATCGGTATCGCGGTAGAAGGGTGGGCACTGTTCGGGATCGTCCATCACCACCTTGCCGACCAGGGCGCGCTGGCCCTTTTCGAGGCATGTCTCGGCGAGCGCCACGCTCGCCTCGACGTGGACGGTGGCGAAATAGAGCGCCGTGGTGGTGCCGTTGGCGAGAAGATTGTCGACCAGATCGGCATAGACCTCGCGAGCATAGTCCAAATCCGCATAGCGGGCCTCGAGCGGAAAGGTGTATTTCTGCAGCCAGACTTCGAGCGGCACATCCAGCGCCTTGCCCATCTGCGGCCATTGCGGCGCATGGATGTGCAGGTCGATGAGTCCGGGCAGCAGGAACTGCCCCTCACCGAGTTCCATCAGCCTGCCAGCCTGACGGGCATCGCTCATCGTCACCGCGTATTCCGGGTGGCCGGGCGCCAGGATCTCGGCTATGCGCCCTTGCGCACCAACGCAGAACAGATGCTCCTCCAGCACCTCCAGCCTGCCACGCTCGGGCGTGTGGAAGGCAGTGCCAAGCAGCGTGAACGGTTCTGCCGTCATATTGTCGCTCCGGTTCTGCTGGCGCGCGGGACTGCCGACGCGTGGCCTAGAAGAAAACAGTTGGCAAACATTTCCACCGCTGTCCTTTGCCGCCGACTGATCCCATGATCGGCCGGGGATTTCCAGAGGGGACATCATGGAACGCGTTGCGCCAGAAATCACTTTGATCGCTCAGCCGGACGATCCGTTGCCGCTGGGCAAGGCCGCCCTGCTCGGCCTCCAGCACGTGCTGGCGATGGACGTTTATATCGTGCCGTTCATCATCGCTTCGGTGCTTGCCTTCAGCGTCGGCGACGCCGGCGCGTTCATCCAGTCGGCCTTCGTGGCGGCCGGCGTCGCAACCCTGATCCAGTCGCAGCTTCTGATGCGGCTGCCGGTCGTCCAGGGACCGTCCTTCGTCCCGATCGGCGCGGTGCTGGCGATTGCCTTCGGCGCCGGCGGCGGCATGGCAGGACTGTCCGCCGTGATCGGCGCGCTCATTCCGGGCGCCATCCTGGTCATGCTGCTTGGCTCGCCGACAAAGCTCTTCCACCGTCTCGTCAACCGCTTCGTGCCGCCCATCGTTGGCGGCGCCATCATCATCGTCGTCGGCGTCGCGCTGATGCCGGTGGCGCTGAAGGAGAGCGTGTTCGCTGTCCACGGCGCCGCCACCGTCGGCGGCAACATCATCCTCGCCTTCATCGCCGCGGCAGTGCTTGTCGGCTGCATGCTGACCGGCATGGCGCTTGGCGCGAAAGGCGCTTGGCTGCGCCTGCTGTCCGTCATCATCGCGCTCGTCGCAGGCAGCGTGGCGGCCGCTTTCATGGGTCAGTTGGACATGACGGGCGTTTCCGCCGCGACCTGGTTTTCCATGCCGCGCATTGCATTCCTCAATCTCGACGTGACCTTCTCCTGGTCTGCGACGCTGACGATGCTGATCGTCTATATCGTCGTCCTCGCCGAAACCACCGGTACCTGGTTCGCGGTCGGCGCCGTCATCGATAGGCCGCTCTCGGACCAGCAGCTCGACCGGGGCGCTACCGGCGAAGGCCTCGGCTGCCTCATCAGCGCGCTGCTGTGCAGCACACCGGTCACCGGCTATTCGTCCAATGCCGGCATCATCGCCATAACCGGCATCGCCAGCCGTGCCGCCTTCGCGGCGGCCGGCATCTTCCTGGTGCTGTTCGGGCTGATCGGCAAGCTCTCCGCGGTCATCGCCTCGATCCCGGGACCGGTGATCGGTGGCGTCTTCGGCGTGCTGTGCGTCGTCATCGCCATGAACGGTTTTCGCGTGGTGCGCGCCACGCCGCTGACCGAAAGGAACATGCTGGTCATCGGCCTGCCGATCCTGATGGCGCTGTTCGCCACACTGGCGCCGCCGGATTTCATCAAGACGTTGCCCGACATCGTTCAGTATATTTTAGGCTCATCCATCGCCTTCGGCGCCGTCTGGGCGATCGTCCTGCACCAGATCCTGCCGAACGCCCGCTAGACTATCGGAGGCGCGCGGCTGGCGCCGACCGCTGCCGCGGGCCCGATCGCGCCGGCTGGCTCACCAGAAAGGGCTTGACCAAACCGCCCGCGGCCTGCATCCGGGTTTTGCCGATCCATGCGGATCGCGCATTCTACAACCGGATTTGCAGACCATGACCGCAAAGACATGGGCGTATGAGGACTTCGTGGAGGGGACCTCGTTCGACCTCGGCGCCAAGCAGGTGAGCGCGGCCGAGATCATCGAGTTCGCCAGCGAGTTCGATGCGCAGCCGATGCACCTCGACGAGGAGGCTGGCAAGGCCAGCATCCTCGGTGGCCTGTCGGCTTCGGGTTGGCACACCTGCGCCATGTTCATGCGCATGCTGTGCGATGCCTTCTTGCTGGACTCCACCTGCCAGGGTGCGCCTGGCGTCGATCAGGTCAAATGGAAGAAGCCGGTGCTCGCCGGCGATACGCTGCGGGGCAACCTGGTGGTTCTGGCCAGGCGCCTGTCGAAGTCGAAGCCGCAACTCGGCTTCGTGACCATGCGCAGCGAACTGGTCAACCAGCGCGGCGAAAGCGTCTTCGAGCTCGAGAATTCCGTCATGTTCCTGACCCGCGATGCCGCCGGGAGCCTGTCATGACACTGGATGAATTCTTCCGCATCGGCACCACGGTGACGCTGGGCTCGCACACATTCGAGCCCGAGGCGATCAAGGCGTTCGCCCGCAAATACGACCCGCAGATCTTCCATATCGACGAGGACGCCGCGAGGAAGAGCGTGCTCGGCGGGCTCTGCGCCTCCGGCTGGCATACCGCCGCCACCTGGATGAAGCTGAACCTGGAGACCCGCCTGGACGCCGAAGGCTGGGACGGCCCGGTGCCCGAATTCGGCCCCTCGCCCGGCTTCAAGAACCTGAAATGGCTGAAGCCCGTCTATGCCGGGCAAACCATCACCTTCACCCGCACGGCGCTTTCCCACCGCCCCATCGCGTCCCGCCCCGGCTGGCGTTTGCTGGCGCTGCTCTGCGAGGCCACCGATTCGACCGGCGGCAAGGTGCTGGAATTCGAAAGTGCGGTGCTAGTGAAGGTGGAGTAGCACAGGCGCTTCTCCCTTCTCCCCCTGTGGGAGAAGGGAAACCCGCACCCTCAATGGCCCTCGAAGCCGATCAGCGTCCGCACCGGCACGCCGAGCGCTTCAAGCTTCGCGCGCCCGCCCAGATCCGGCAGGTCAATGACGAAGCAGGCGGCGAGGATGTCGGCGCCGATCTGGCGCAGCAGCTTGACCGCCGCTTCCGCCGTGCCGCCGGTGGCGATCAGATCGTCGACCAGGATCACCTTCTCGCCGGGCGCGACGCCGTCCTTGTGCATTTCCATCTCGTCCAGCCCGTATTCCAGGCTGTAGGCGACGCGCACGGTCTCATAAGGCAGCTTGCCCTTTTTGCGGATCGGCACGAAGCCGGCCGAAAGCTGATGGGCGACGGCGCCGCCAAGGATGAAGCCGCGCGCTTCGATGCCGGCGATCTTGTCGATCTTCTGCCCGGCATAGGGATGCACCAGCTCGTCGATGGCGCGGCGGAAAGCGCGCGCGTTGCCGAGCAGCGTGGTGATGTCGCGAAACAGGATGCCAGGCCTGGGATAGTCCGGAATGGTGCGGATCGACGCCAGCAGCGTGTCTTCGAGCGAGGATTTCATGAAGCGGCTCCGGATGATCCAGCTGACAGAAGCGAAACGGCGCGGGGCCGATCGTAACCCGGCGCGACCGACAACGGCTAGCGCGATGTGACGGTCGAGACAAGCACATCCGGCATGTGCGGTGACGGCCATGTGACACCGCACAGGTGTGGCGGTGTAATCCACCCCAAAAGCAGAAAGGGCGCCTCGCGGCGCCCCATGTCGTGCTCCGAACGGCCGCCTTAGTGCGCGACGGCTTCCCACACCTTGCGCTTGGTCATGTAGACCAGGGCGCCGAACAGGAGCAGGAACACCAGCACGCGGAAGCCCATCTTCTTGCGGTCTTCCATGTGCGGCTCGGCCGCCCATGTCAGGAAGGCAGCCACGTCGCGGGAATACTGGTCGATAGTCTGCGGCGAACCGTCGTCATAGGTCACCTGGCCGTCCGAGAGCGGCTTGGGCATCTTCAACGATACGCTGGACATGAAGTACGGATTGTAGTGCGTGCCTTCCGGGATGACCATTCCGGCCGGCGGCGTCTGGTCGTAGCCGGTCAGCAGCGAATGGATATAGTCGGGGCCGCCCGCGTCATACTGGGTGAAGATGTCGAAGACGAACTGCGGAAAGCCGCGCTCGACGCCGCGCGCCTTGGCCAGCAGCGACATGTCAGGCGGCGCCGCGCCGCCATTGGAGGCAGCGGCGGCTTCCTCGTTGGCGAACGGCGCCGGGAAATGATCGGACGGCTTGCCGGGACGGTCGAACATGTCGCCGGCATCGTTGGGGCCGTCATGGATGGTGTACTCGGCCGCCAGCGTCTTGATCTGGGCGTCGCTGTAGCCGAGGTCCGAAAGCGTGCGGAACGCCACCAGGTTCATCGAATGGCAGGCCGAGCAGACTTCCTTGTAGACCTTCAGGCCGCGCTGCAGCTGCGCCTTGTCATAGGTGCCGAACGGGCCGGTGAAGCTCCAGCTCATTTCCTTCGGCTCGTTGATCGGGAAATGCGTCGGAGCCGCCGCGTTGTGCGCCTCTTCGGCCGCGAACGCCCAAGTGCCTGCTACCCCAGTGCCGGCGGCCACAAGGCCGACCAGCGCCAGCGAGGTGAGAATCTTTTTCATGCCAAATCCCCTTAGATTCTCTACCGCTCAGCCCTTGGTCTCAGGTGCTGCCATGGCGCCCGCCGGATGTCCGCTGCCGCCCTTGTTCTTCTCCAGCACCGCCTCGGTGATCGAATTCGGCAGCCTGCGCGGTGTCTCGATCAGGCCGAGCACCGGCAGGATGACGAGGAAGAAGGCGAAGTAGAACAGCGTCGCAGCTTGAGCGTAGCCAACGTAGTTGCCCACGACCTCACCGGTTAGGAGGCTCAACAGACCGCCGCCTTCCGCCGGCTGCGAGCCCAGCCAGCCCAGCAGGATGGCATTGGCCACGAACAGCCAGAAGAACAGCTTGTACCAGGGCCGGTAGACCGCCGAGCGCACCTTGGAGGTATCGAGCCACGGCACCAGGAACAGCATGACGATGGCGCCGAACATGCACAGCACGCCGCCGAGCTTGGAATTGATCGGCCCGATGTTGAAGGTGATGGCGCGCAGGATCGCGTAGAACGGCAGGAAGTACCATTCCGGAACGATATGGGCCGGGGTCTTCAACGGGTTGGCGACCGTGTAGTTGTCCGGATGGCCGAGATAGTTCGGCAGGTAGAAGACGAAATAGGCGAAGACGAACAGGAACACGATCATGCCGAACGCGTCCTTGATGGTCGCGTAGGGGGTGAAGGCGACTGTGTCGGTCTTCGACTTGACCTCGATGCCGGTCGGGTTCGACTGGCCGACGACATGCAGCGCCCAGACGTGCAACACGACGACGCCGGCAATCATGAACGGCAGCAGGTAATGCAGCGCGAAGAAGCGGTTGAGCGTCGGATTGTCGACGGCAAAGCCGCCGAGCAGGAGCTGCTGGATCCAGTCGCCGACCAGCGGAATGGCGCTGAAGAAGCCGGTGATGACGGTGGCGCCCCAGAAGCTCATCTGCCCCCATGGCAGCACATAGCCCATGAAGCCGGTCGCCATCATCAGGAGGTAGATGATGCAGCCCAGGATCCACAGAAGTTCGCGCGGCGCCTTGTAGGAACCGTAATAGAGACCGCGGAAGATGTGCAGGTAGACGGCGATGAAGAAGAACGAGGCGCCGTTGGCATGCATGTAGCGCAACAGCCATCCCGAATTCACGTCGCGCATGATCTTCTCGACCGAACCGAAGGCGAGATTGGTGTCGGCCGTATAGTGCATGGCCAGCACGATGCCGGTCAAGATCTGCGCCACCAGCATGATCGCCAGGATGCCGCCGAAGGTCCACATATAGTTCAGGTTGCGCGGCACCGGATAGGCGATGAAGCTGTCATAGACCATCCTGGGCAGCGGCATGCGGGCGTCGAACCAGCGTTCGATACCGGTCTTCGGCGTATAGGTCGAGTGTCCCTCGCTCATCGAAATATCCCCTGCCTCAACCGATAAGGAGTTTGGTGTCGGAAACGAACTTGAATACCGGAATCGCCATGTTCTCCGGCGCCGGGCCTTTGCGGATGCGGCCGGCAGTGTCGTATTGCGAGCCATGGCACGGGCAGAACCAGCCGCCGAAATCGCCTTCCTGGCCGAGCGGAATACAACCCAGATGGGTGCAGACCTGAACCATCACCATCCAGGCTTCCTTGCCGGGCGTGGTGCGGTTGGCGTCGGTCGCCGGCGCATCGGCCGGCAAATTGGCGTTGCGCGCGATCGGATCCTTGAGATCGGAGAGACTGACGGCCTCGCCTTCCTTCATTTCCTTCTCGGTGCGGTTGCGCACCACGACGGGCTTGCCGCGCCACTTGACGATCAGCGAGCTGCCAGGCGTCAGCGAGGAAACATCGACCTCGACCGAAGCGAGCGCCAGCGTCGAGGCGTCGGGGCGCATCTGGTCGATGAACGGCCAGGCGAAGGCACCGGCGCCGACCACGGCGGCCATGCCGGTGGCGACGTAGAGAAAATCTCGACGGTTGGGATCGTGGATGTCGGTTGCGCTCACGGGTGCCTGATCCTTTCGCCTCTTCCGCGCCGGTGGTCGAGCCTTGTTCCCCGCTCAATCACGCCAACCCGACAGCGCATGGCGAACAGGCTAGCGAATTCCTCCGGCATTTGGACTTCGGTTTATGCGTGAAGCCCGTTCTTGTCCAGACGGGTGAAGGCACAAGGGCAGATTGTCGCGGGGACAAAATACCCGGTCGCCCGGCGGGACGGCCAGGCGCCGTGAATGGCGGCTAAACAGCCGGGAAACAACCGCAAAACCGATGCCTGGCTTCGCCTCGACAGGGAGCATCGGCGTGATCTATCCTTGGCCGCATGGCGCATGTCATCGATCGCGAGGAATGGGCTGTTCGTTCCAACCACTGGAAGGGCGAACTGCAGTGCGGCGCCTACGGCTCGAACTCCTGCCTGATCTTCAACTACCTGCCCGGCGTCGGCGGCGGCCCGCGGCTGCACGCTCATCCCTATGCTGAGATCTTCATCATCCGGGAGGGAACCGGCCTGTTCACCGTCGGCGACCAGGAAATCGAGGCCACCGCCGGTCAGATCGTCATCGTGCCGCCGCACACGCCGCACAAATTCACCAATCTCGGCCCGGGTCCGCTGGAAACGACCGACATCCACGAAAACGGTAGCTTCATAACCGAATGGCTGGAGTGATTCCTGCATAGCCCTGGCGGATTCCCGGTTGGCGCCTAGATCTACGGCATAGGCGCCATCCGGGAAGCCGCCAGGGCCAGGACATGCGAACCTCGACCATCGAAATCGAAGGGCTGAGCATTGCCATGCGCGAGGCAGGCCCTGCCGGAGCGCCGGCTTTCCTCCTGCTGCATGGATGGCCGCAAAGCTCCTACGCCTTCGAGCGGGTGATCGGCCGGCTGGCGGCCGACTACCGGGTCGTCGCCCCTGACCTGCCCTGCATCGGCGGCTCGCAAGGCCTGCCCGGGGCTGGCGACAAGAGAACCCTGGCGAGACTGATGCGAGGCGTCGCCGAGGTTTGCGGGCTGCGGCAACTCGTGGCCGCCGGCCATGATGTCGGCGGCCAGATCGTGTTTGCCCTGTTGAGAGACCATCCGGACATCCTTTCCGGCGCGGCGATCATGGATGTCGTCATTCCAGGCATTGCGCCGTGGGAGAAGGTCATTCGCGATCCGCGGATCTGGCACTTTGCGTTCCATGCCGTCCCGGCCTTGCCGGAAACGCTGGTCAGCGGCCATCAGAGCGCCTATTTCGACTTCTTCTTCAATGTGCTTTCGAAGGATCGAGCCTCGATCCCTGACGACGCCAGGGAAATCTACGCCAAGGCCTATTCCCGGCCGGAAAGCCTCCAGGCGGGGTTCGACTGGTATCGCGCCTTTCCCGAGGATGCCAAGGCCAATGCCGCGCGGCCCGCGAAGCCGATTGCGATTCCGGTGCTGTATCTGAGGGGTGCGGCCGAGTCCGGCGACATCGGCGACTATGTCGATGGCCTGCGCGCCGCCGGGCTCTCAAATGTCGAGGGCGACATCATAGCCGACAGCGGACATTTCGTTGCCGACGAAAATCCCGATGCGCTTGCCGCCCGCCTGGCGCGCTTCCACGGGGAAATCAGCGCGGCAAGCTCCAGCTCTACATGGCGCCAAGCCTGACCAGCACGGCTTTCGGGATATCGTATTCGTGGATCACGGCGTCATGCTTGCGAAAGCCGCACAGTTCGCGCTGGATGAAATAGCCATGCACCGCCGCGGCCGCCTCCTTGAGCAGACGGGGGCGCAACTCATCGTCGCCATTGTCGCGCAGCCGGGCCAGGGTTTCTTCCACGCGCTGTCCGGCGCGACCGAGTGCGGCCGCCTTCTCGGCGAGGATTTCATGGCCAAGCGCGTCGAAAGTCGCCTCGGCAGCCGAAGTGCCGGCAAGATGAGATGGCGGACGCAAGCACATTTCAGTTTCCCTTCCCGAACACCATGCGGTGGGTAACGAATTCTTCGCCTTCCAGGCGCTGAAAGCCAAGCCGTTCATAAAAGCCGAAGGCCTCCGGCGGCGCGCGGGTGTTCAACACGGTGAAATATTGGCGAGCCCGATCGATCACGGTCTCGACCAGCATGCGGCCAAGGCCGTTGCGGCGATGGCGTGAGCTGACGAACAGGTGCCGGACCCGGCCCTGGTCCCTGCCCTCGAAATAAGGATCGATGTTCAGCCCGCAAACGCCGGCGAGTTCGGCGCCATGCCATGCTCCAAACAGCGCCTCGCCCCGCCTCAGGAACTTGTTGCGGCCGCTTGCCCAGCCATCGCCCAGGCGCACCAGCATCCAGTAACCCTCCAGCCGGCTCTCTTCCTTCAACGCGTCGAAGGCCGCCACGGTTGGTCGCAAACGCTTGAGCACGTAGCCGATCCCTGGGCCGATTTCTGGGCCGACCTCTGGGCCGATTTCCGGGCTGGCCTCTGGCGATCCACCCATGCGCCTACTCCGCCGGCCGCGTCTCTTCCAGCACGCTTTCCTCGTGATAGAGGAAGCCGCCGGATTGGCGCTTCCACAGCCGGGCATAGAGCCCGTCGAGCGCCACAAGTTCGTCATGCGTGCCTTGCTCGACGATGCGGCCGCCGTCCAGCACTACCAGCCGGTCGAGGGCCGCGATCGTCGACAGCCGGTGCGCGATGGCGATCACGGTCTTGTTCTCCATCAGCCGCGTCAGATTCTCCTGGATCGCCGCCTCGATGTCGGAATCGAGTGCCGACGTCGCCTCGTCGAGGATCAGGATCGGCGCATCCTTGAGGAAGACGCGGGCGATGGCCACGCGTTGGCGCTGGCCGCCCGACAGTTTCACGCCGCGCTCGCCGACGAAGGCTTCGTAGCCATGGCGATCCCTGTTGTCGCGCAAGGTGAGGATGAATTCGTGGGCCTCGGCCTTCTTCGCAGCCGCGATCACCTGCGCGTCGGTCGCATCGGGCATGCCGAGCTTGATGTTGTCGCGTAGCGAGCGGTGGAACAGGGCGGTGTCCTGGCTGACGACGCCGATATTGGCGCGCAGCGAATTCTGCGTCACACCAGAGACGTCCTGGCCGTCGATGGTGATCTGGCCACTTTCGAGATCGTAAAGGCGCAGGATCAAATTGGCCAGCGTCGTCTTGCCGGCGCCCGATGGCCCGACCAGCCCGACCTTCTCGCCCGGCTTGACGACAAGGTGGATACCGTTCAGCACGCCGAACCCCTTGCCGTAATGGAACTCGACATTCTTCACGTCGATGCGTCCGCCCGTCACGACCAGCTCCTTCACGCCCGGTTCATCGGTCAGGCCGAGCGGCTGCGAGATCAGCGCCTTGGAGTTCTCCAGCACGCCGAGGTTTCGCAAGATGCCGTTCATCTGCATCATCACCCGGCCGAGCAGCATGTTGAGCCGCAGCACCAGCGACAGCGTAAAGGCGACGGCGCCGACGGTGATCGAACCCTCGACCCAGAGATAGACGGCAAAGCAGCCGATCGCCGTAATCATAACGCCCGAGAGCGTCGTCAGCGCCATGCGCACGCCGGTCAACCGGCGGGTGAAAGGCCGCAGCGCGTCGAGATAGATGTCGAAGCCGTTCCTGATGTAGCGGTCGTCGCCGTCGGCCGCGAACAGTTTCAGTGTTTGCACGTTGGAATAGGAATCGACGATGCGGCCATTGATCATCGAGCCCGCCTCGGCTGTCGCTTCGGCGTGCTTGCGGATCGCCGGCAGGTAGCGCCTGGCCAGAAAGCCGAAGGCGGTGATCCAGATCACCACCAATGCCGCCAGCCTGAGGTCCAGCCCTGCGACCAGGGCCAGCGTCGTCACCGTATAGACGATCATGAACCAGACGACCTCGATGAAGCTTTCCATCAGGTCGCCGGTCGCCTGCCCCGCCTGCCAGACTTTCGTCGCGATTCTGCCGGCGAAATCGTTCTGGAAGAAGGCGTAGGACTGGCGCGAGACGTGCCGGTGCGCCTGCCAGCGCACCAGATTGTAGAAGCCGGGCGTGATCGTCTGTTCGTCGACCAGCGCCGACAACCCGACGACCACGGTTCGGATGACCAGCACCACCGCGACCATGAACACAAGTTCGGGGCCGGCGGCGGTCCACAGCGCGTGCCAGCTCCGCTCGCCGGGCAATTGATCGAGAATATCGACCAGCCGCCCGACAAAATAGAACAGGCCGGCCTCGACCAGCGGCGCGATGCCGCCGATGACCAGCATGGCGAAGAAGGCGAACTTCGCCTGGCCGACATAGTGCCAGAGGAAGCCGGCGACGCTGGCCGGTGGCCGAAGATTCGCCGGCTCCCTGAACGGATAGACCCAGTTCTCGAACCAGCGGTAGACGGCTGTCATCATGCGGCGGCCATCATTCTGCGGCTTGTCCCTTTACAACTGCGTCGTTGGCGGCGTCGACCGGGCCGTCCTCGAGCAGGAACCCACCCGACTGGCGCTGCCAGAGCTGCGCGTAGAGCCCGCCTCTGGCGACCAGTTCCTCGTGCGAACCCTCCTCGATGACGCGGCCCTGGTCCATCACCACGAGCCTGTCCATCGCCGCGATGGTCGACAGCCGGTGCGCGATGGCGATGACGGTCTTGCCCTGCATGAGCTTGTAGAGATTCTCCTGGATGGCGGCTTCCGCCTCGGAATCGAGCGCCGACGTCGCCTCGTCAAGGATAAGGATAGGCGCGTCCTTCAACATAACGCGAGCAATGGCGATGCGTTGCCGCTGGCCGCCGGACAGTTTGACGCCACGGTCGCCGACATAGGCATCGAGGCCCTTTCGACCGCTGTGGTCCGAAAGCGCCGATATGAAATCCAGCGCCTCGGCCCGCCGCGCCGCCTCGACAAGCATGTCGTCGCTGGCATCGGGGCGGCCGTAGAGGATGTTCTCGCGCACAGAACGATGCAGCAGCGAGGTATCCTGTGTGACCATGCCGATCTGGGCGCGCAGCGAGTCCTGCTTCACGCCGGCGATCTCCTGGCCGTCGATCAGGATGCGGCCGGATTCCAGGTCGTAGAAGCGCAGGAGCAGATTGACCAGCGTCGACTTGCCGGCACCCGAGCGTCCGACGATGCCGACCTTCTCGCCCGGCTTCACCACCAGCGACAGGTTTTCGATGACGCCCTTCTGCTTGCCGTAATGGAAGCGGATGTCCTCGAAGCGGATATCGCCTTTGGAAACGCTGATCTCCATGGCATCCGGCCTGTCCTCGACGAGGCGCGGCAGCGAGATGGAGGCAATGCCGTCCTGCACCGTGCCGATATTCTCGAACAGGCCCGACATTTCCCACATGATCCACTGCGACATGCCCCACATCCGGAGCACCAGGCCAATAACCACGGCGACCGCGCCGATCGTCACCGCTTGCCCCATCCACAGCCACAGCGAGATCGCGGTGACCGAGAACAGCAGCAGCGCGTTCAGTATGTAGAGCGAGCCGAACAGCACCGTCACCAGCCGCATCGACCGGTAGACCGTGTCGAGAAAGCCCATCATGCCTTCCCTGGCGAAGGCGGCCTCGCGGCGCGAATGGGAAAACAGCTTGACCGTCTGGATGTTGGTGTAGCTATCGACGACGCGGCCGGTCATGGTCGAGCGCGCATTGGCCTGCTCCTCGCCGACCTTGCCCAGGCGCGGGATGAAAAAGCGCAGCAACAGGATGTAGCCGACCAGCCAGACGCCGAGCGGCGCGGCCAGCCGCCAGTCGGCCGAACCGACGATCAACAGCATGCCGAGGAAATAGACGATGACGTAGTTCAGGACGTCGATCACCTTGATGACGCATTCGCGCACGGCAAGTGCTGTCTGCATCAGCTTGGTGGCGATGCGGCCGGCGAACTCGTCCTGGTAGAAACTCATCGACTGCTTGAGCAGGTAACGGTGCACCTGCCAACGGATGCGCATGGGATAGTTGCCCATCAGCGTCTGCTGGTTGAGCAGCGAATGCAGCCAAACCGTGCCGGGCAGCGCAAACAACACGATGAAGGCCATGCCGGCGAGCTTCCAGCCCTCCGTCTGCAGGAACGTCTCGCGGTTCTGCCCCGACAGCCAGTCGACGATGCGGCCGAGGAAGCCGAACATCCACACTTCCGCGATGGCGATGGCCGCCACCAGCACCGCATCGACAAGGATATAGGGCCATGCGCCGCGCGTATAATGCAGGCAGAAGGCAACCAACGTCTTGGGCGGCTCGACCGGTTCCGCGGACGGGAACGGGTCGAGCCTTCTTTCAAACCAGCTAAACAACAACATAGGTCATGCCTGTAAAATCTGTTTTCCGCTTACGCGGCTTGGCGACGTACAAAGTCCTCGGACCGCATGGCGTCGAGGGCCGACGCGCCGGAATCATCCGATGCGTCGGCCCTGCTTCGCGCAATATAGGGGCTCGCCGGCTTTTCGCCGACAGGCACCTTTGTCGATCCTGACGACACGGTGCCAGTGCGGTTTTTCGCGCCCGGCCGGATCAGCCGGATAATCCGGCGCACCAGCGACGGCCGGCTCGGGTCGGGAACCGCGTGCGAGAAATCGACATCCGGCAGCATGCCGCGATGCGGACGCCGGCGCACTTCGGCATGAACCGCCGACGAATAGGTGTCGCCGATCAGCAGCGCCCAGGTCGGCAGCCGGTGGATATGCAGGCTCCTCGAGCCCGGTATTCTGTATGGATCGAACATCGGTCCGTCCTCCGTGTTGAAATAGAGATAAAAAGGATGATCGACATCGTGCCGCGGGATCGGCGGCGGATCAGTCGGGACGCGTTGGGACGGGGCCATAGGCCCCTTCGGCAGCTTGAAAAACATCGCAGGATTCCTTCGAAGACCAGGGTATGGCTTCGGCGGAAATCGGTGCGGAAGTGTCTAAAAGATCAGGAGAAACGTCGTACCGAAACCGCCAGGGCGCAAGTAAGCCCACGAGTGGGGCGCTGGATGTGCATGGCCATCATGAATTACCCCTCCATCGGTTCGGGTTGACAATGTTGGTCGTATACTCGACTTCGCAGAAAATGGCCACCCGCAGGTCAGGAATTTCCAAAACCGCGAAGCAGCTGTGGCCGATCTGCCACTTATTAGAAGGACGCGAAAGTGAACCGTGGTCTCCGCATCGCGCTCTACCAGCCTGACATTGCCGGCAATACCGGGACAATCCTGCGCTTCGCCGCGTGTCTCGGGCTTGGCGTCGACATCATCGAGCCGGCCGGCTTTCCGCTCTCCGACAAAGCGCTCAAGCGCGCCGGCATGGACTACCTCGAAATGGCGGCCTTGACCCGGCATGTCGACTGGCATGCCTTCGAGGAGTGGCGCAAGGTCCGCGCGGATCGGCTGGTGCTGCTGTCGACCAAGGCTGCGACCCCCTACACCGACTTCAGCTTCACCGACCGCGACATCCTCCTGTTCGGGCGCGAATCCGCGGGCGTGCCGGATCCAGTCCATCAGGCGGCGGATGTTCGGCTGACCATCCCGATGCGGCCCACTGCGCGCAGCCTCAACGTCGCCCTTTCCGTGGCCATGGTGGCGGGCGAAGCCATCCGGCAGCTCGGCTAGCGGATCGCCGGCAGCGCAGTCCGCGGTGATTTTTGCCCAGGCGCACATCCGCCTTCTCCTTCGTTTGCACATCCAGGCTTTCTTGGCTACAAGCTCAACTTAACTTGAGGTCAAGCGGAAAATTACGAGATGGCACCAGCGTTGGAATTGACGGTCGGCCAGGTGGCCGCGCGCAGCGGCGTGGCGGTGTCGGCGCTGCACTTCTATGAAGCCCGCGGGCTGATCCGCAGCCACCGCACCTCCGGCAACCAGCGCCGCTACGGCCGCGACGTGCTGCGCCGGGTGGCCATAATCCGGATTGCCCAGGAGGTCGGCATCTCGCTCGCGGAAATCGGTGCCACGCTTGAATCATTACCTGAAGGCCGCACGCCGACCCGCGAGGATTGGAATCTGCTTTCAACGGCTTGGCGCGATGACCTCGACCAGAAGATCAGCCAGCTAAAGAAGCTGCGCGACGGCCTGACCGACTGCATCGGCTGCGGCTGCATGTCGATCGACAAATGCCCGCTTCGCAACAAGGGGGATCGGCTGGCGAGGGAGGGAACGGGCGCGCGGCGGTTAATTGCACCCTGAATAGAACAATGCGATTATCGCGCGATAAGGGAGGAATGTCTGTGTTAGGACACCTAATCCAGGCTGAAGAAGAGACACAGCTCATCACGATCTACCGGATCGATTCTGGCGGCATGCCAACCCTCTATACGTCCGTGAGTTTTGACGAGGCGCGAAAAATGGGCCTGGAAAAATTCAGCAACCTACTTGGCGAGAACCTAATTCTAGATTCTCCAAAATTGCGCGATCTATTTTTGTTGTAATATTCCTCAATCCGCCGCCGGCAGCCGCCTGATCGTGAACTCGATCAGATCGCCCGGGCGCTCGAACCAGCTTTCGATCTCGGTCCAGTAGGCCTGCTTGGGGAAGCGCTCGAACCATTCCTTGGCCTTGAGGCGGGCATCCGAGCGCGGCAGGACGAAGGTCTCGCGCAGGAAACCGTCGCGCGGCATGCGCGCGCGTTCGGCCCGGCTTTGGTCGAGCCTTTTCTTCAGGCCATCCAGCGGCGGTCTTGCCGGGGTGCGCACGAAACAACTCCTTGCACCTGGCGCATGACCCCGAAATCGAGTTTCGGAAAGGATCATGCGCAAAACCAAAGTGACTTGACCCTGTCCCTCAAGAGATTAGGGATCGCGCCCGGAAAAGACGAGTCTTTTGTCGACTCACCGCCCCGCAAACCGGAGACGGCACTTGGAACGACCTGAAATACCGGCGGGGCTACCCGCCGACATCGAAGAGAAGAAGATGAAGGCCCGGCTTTGGTTCGAGGCGCTGCGCGAGCGCATCTGTGGCGCTTTCGAGCAGATCGAGCAGGACCTCGGCGGGCCGCTGGCCTCCTGGTCGCCCGGCCGCTTCGAACAGACGCCCTGGGAACGTGACCACGGCAAGGGCGGCGGCACCATGTCGATGATGCATGGCCGCGTCTTCGAGAAGGTCGGCGTCCACACATCGACCGTTCATGGCGAGTTCTCGCCCGAATTCAGGAAGCAGATGCCTGGCGCCGAGGAAGACCCGCGCTTCTGGGCATCGGGCATTTCGCTGATCGCGCACCCGTGGAATCCCAACGTTCCGGCCGTGCACATGAACACGCGCATGGTCGTCACTTCAAGGCAATGGTTCGGCGGCGGCGCCGACCTGACGCCGGTGCTCGACCGCCGCCGCACGCAGGACGATCCCGATACGATAGCCTTCCACCGTGCCATGCAGTTCGCTTGCGAGAAGAACGCCGGCGTCGCCGATTATCCGAAATTCAAGGCCTGGTGCGACGAGTACTTCTTCCTGCCGCATCGCAACGAGCCGCGCGGTACCGGCGGCATCTTCTTCGACTACCTGCATTCGGGCGACGAGAAGGGCGGCTGGAACGCCGATTTCAACTTCGTCCAGGATGTCGGGCGTTCGTTCCTCGTCGTCTACGGCCACCTGGTGCGCGCCAACTTCAACGAGAACTGGACCGATGGCGACCGCGACGAACAGCTCATCCGCCGCGGCCGCTATGTCGAATTCAACCTTCTTCACGATCGTGGCACCATCTTCGGGCTGAAGACCGGCGGCAATGTCGCCTCGATCCTGTCCAGCCTGCCGCCGGAGGTGCGCTGGCCGTAACAAGATGGTGAGCGCGATGTGAAGCCGCATTGATGTCCCATTTGTCGAATCTGGGCGCGGAATGTGACGCCAGGAATATCTTTTTCGTCTAATATCCATTTGAAAAAACTGGGTTATTTGTCGCATTTGGGTCGGGAAGCGCCGGTGGTTTGCCTGAGGGCAATTCCAGGAAATGCAACCGCTTTCCCTTCGGAATTGCGTCGGAACAAGGTTAGCCGCGACTCGACGCGACCGGACGACCCAAAGACGACGCGGGACCATCCTCGTCACAAAGGATGCCCGCTCTTCCAGGAGTGCATCAGCATGAGAAAGATCATCGTTTCCGCTGCCGCGGCCGCCCTTCTTGCTTCCGGTTCGGTGGCGTTCGCCGCCGTCAGGCACACCACCGGAACGGTCAAGACCTTCGATACGGCGTCCAAGAGCCTGGTTCTCGACAATGGATCGTCTTTTACGCTTCCCGGGACTTTCAAGGATCCTGGCCTGAAGGTCGGCGAGAAGGTCAGAATTTCGTGGGACATGAGCGGCAAGAACAAGGTTGCCGAGGTAGTCAAGATCGTGAAGTGATGGCCTGCCCGCTGGATTAGCGTAAGAGGGCGGAGCAGCGCTGCTCCGCCTTTTCACCGTTGACCGCAACCAATACCACCCCATCTGTGTTATGGTCTTCACCCTGCCCATGGTCCGGCCCCAAGGCCGCACAGCGGGCCAAGAAGATGCGGAGCTCCGGCCTGTCCCTGCAGGGCAGTCGATCCGGCTCCATGGAGGAAGAGGAGAAATCCCATGAAGCAGTTCCACTGCGGATCGCTGGTTCCCGGCTGCGACTGGCACACCCGTGCCGACGAGGAGGCGGAGGTCATGCGCCGTGCCGTCGAGCATATGCGCGAGACGCATGGCGAGACGATCATCCGCGAGACGATGATCGAGGCAATCCGCTCCCGAATTGAGAAGGCCCGCGACGCGGCGTAGGGCGCGGCGGGGGGGTGTCGGTCTTGGCAAAGAACCGCGGCGGCGCTCGGGTAGAGTGCGTCGAGCCGATTTATTTCGACGCGTGGCCTGCGCCTCAAAAATTAGATTTGCTCCAGCTAAAATAAACCGTGCGGTAACTGAACCCGTGCGATCGTCGGACTGATATCCAGACTACAGGGGGCTGCCAGAGAAGCCCGTCGCCGTCAGGCACTGGTCCGGAATCGGTGGGGCGAGGTGTTTCGCGGATGCGCGAAAAGTCCGGCAATCGTGCGAGTTTGTGCGCAACGGCGCTCCTGCCGTGGGTGTTCCTCGGCACGCCACCGGCGGTTGCCCAGGAATTGACGACATCGCTCATCGACATCCATCAGGGCTCGCCGCTCAGCGACAAGGCGAGAGGCCTGGGTGACGGCGGGTATGAGTTACAGACCGGAAGCCGGGTATCGTTCAACCAGTGGTACCAGACAAACTGGGTCGACATGCATGTGGACCTGATGACGCAGATCACCCAGGACACCGGTATCCTTTGGGGGTTTGGCACCGGGGAACAGGCCGAGAAGTATCGGATCGGGCCGAGCCTCAAGCTGGGTTTCCTCACACAGCTGCATCCGAGTGCGAACAGCATACTGTCCCTGTCGTTCACCACGACCTTCGGCGGCAGGCTCACCGAAAAGCCCTGCCAGGCCGATTATGGCGATCTGGGCACCTACAGCGTCAATTGCCGGCTCGCCGCTGGCGAGATGGCGCCCGAGGAAACCTTGAAATATCTGGTTAACGCTAAACCGGAGAGCCAGCATCTCTGGCTGAATTACCGTGTTACTTTCTGATCGCGAGGGGCCGGGCACGAGATGTGGCGTGGCCGCCGGAGATCTGCGGTCGTCCGTCCTAGCTTCTGTTGAACCGGGGTAAGATCATGTCAAATGCGCGTTGGAAGTTCGGTATCGCCACGGCCCTCGCCCTTCTGCCGGCTTCCATGGCGGCGGCTCAAGAAGCTGGCGGTCCGGATCCGCTATCCGCGCTCTGCATGGGCGGTCGGGCGAACGCGTCCATATGCCTGAGCGCAACCTTGCCGGCGGCGACATCGCAGACCTTGCAAGGCTGGATGAGCCCGGATGTCGGAGCCGCATGGCGTGCCGGCTACAAGGGCCAAGGCGTCACCATCACGATCGTCGACGACTTCTCCAGCACATCGAAGTTCAGCGGCAATTTCGGCATCGGCACCCAGACCCAGCGCCACGGCGAATGGACCCGCGAAGAAGCCAGCATGGTTGCGCCCCTGGCAACGATAAGGTCGAAAGACTTTTCCACCAGCTCATTGGTCGCGCTGTCGCCGGGCCTGAACGTGCTCAATCTGAGCTATGGCATGTACGCCAAAGCGGGTTACAGCCCCAGCCAGATCGGATGGAGCGCCGAGGAGGCCTCCATCATCTCCTATGCCACCAAGGGAACGGCCGTGGTTTCGAAGGCCGCGGGCAACGACGCGGTTGCCGTGGGCGGCGTCACCAGCGGCCAGCAGGACTATCTTGACCTCGCTTTGGTCGGAAAGGCATCCGCGATTTTCGTCGGCGCGCTCAACAGCAACGGCACGACGTCGAACAAGGCCAGCATGGCCTGGTACTCCAACATCGCCGGCTCCAACCAGGCTGTGCAGAGCCATTTCCTGGTCGTGGGTGTCACCGGGGACAAGACCGGCCTTTACGGCACCTCTTTCGCCGCGCCGATCGTTGCCGGCTATGCCGCGATCGTGGGCAGCAAGTTCACCAAGGCAACGCCGACCCAGATCACCAACCAGTTGCTGAATACGGCCCGTACCGACACGCTGGCCAACTATAGCGCCTCCGTCTATGGCAAGGGCGAGGCAAGCCTTTCGCGTGCCCTAGCTCCGCTGTCGATCAAGTAGCGGCACGGAATCGCAGGGTAACACCGGCATCCACCCCGCGGTTCTGGCCTACGTTTCAAGTGCCTCCGCGGCGCGCTTCATCAGCGTGTCGCGATCGGGCGCAAAACCCGCATCGACCCATTCCGCTTCCAGATTCTTGAGGATTTCGCCCAGCTTCGGCCCCGGCGTTGCACCGAGCGCCGTCAGATCGGCCCCTTTCAGCGGAAACACCGGTTTTTCCCATTTGAGCGCAAAGGCAAGCAGGCGCGAAAAGCCGCCCGCTTGAAGCAATGCATCGTTATCCTCGACAGCGCGCACCCGCGCCGCGGCAAGCGAAAGCCGCAGGCGGTCGACAAACCCTTGCCGGTGGCCGCGATAGAGTTTTTTCGCCAGTTCGCCCTCGGTCGTCTTCGGCTCCACTGCGGTGGTGAGCGCCCAGTGGAGCAAGCGGTCGGCTTCGGTGGTCGAGAACCTGAGCCTCTCGGCCAGCGTCTTCATGCGCGCTGCATCCGGCGGCACGATCGCCTCCAGCCGCAGCATCGGATCCACCGCCCAGCCCAGGTCTTTCTCGGCCTTGGTCAGCCCGTGGATCGCATCAATGCCCCATTTCTCGCTTTCCGGCAGCGCGGCGGTCAGGACACCGGCCTGCCGCATCCAGAGCAGCGCCCGCGAGGGATCGGTCGCCGACAAAAGCTTCTTCAGCTCGGACCAGATGCGTTCCGCCGAGAGTTGGCCGAGACCCTCCTTCAGCCGGGCGCAGGCCTTCAGTCCCTCGGCATCCGGCCGGCCGTCGCCATACCAGGCAAAGAAACGGAAGAAGCGCAGGATGCGCAGATAATCCTCACGGATGCGCGCCTCCGGGTCACCGATGAAGCGCAGCCGGCGCGCCTTGATGTCGGCGATGCCGCCGACAAGGTCGACAACCCGTCCGTCGGCCTCCGCGTAGAGCGCGTTGATTGTGAAATCGCGCCGCTCGGCGTCGAGCTTCCAGTCGCGCCCGAACGACACCCTGGCACGGCGGCCATCGGTCTCGACATCGGCGCGCAAGGTGGTGATTTCGTAGGGTTTGCCGCCGGCGACCACCGTGATCGTGCCGTGCTCGATGCCGGTCGGCACCGCCTTGAAGCCTTCGGCCACGACGCGGCGAATGGTTTCCTGCGGCAGGCAAGACGTGGCGATGTCGATGTCGGTGACAGGCTGGCCCATCAGCACATTGCGCACCGCGCCGCCGGCGATACGCGCCTCTTCACCGCCTTCGGTGAGCACGGCAAGCAGTCGCTGCAAATGCTTGTCGGAGAGCCAGGCAGCCCTCCCCGCGATCGAAACACTCACGCATAGAGCCTTTCATAGAGCGTACGGATGATACCGGCGGTGACGCCCCAGATGCGCCGGTCGCCATAGGGCATGTCGTAGAAGAACCATTCGAGATCGTTCCACATGCGGCTGTCGCGCTTGTGATTGGCGGAGTCCATCAGGAAGCGCAGCGGCACTTCGAAGGCGGCATCGACCTCGTCGACGTTCAGGGTCAGCTGGAAATGTGGCCGCACGATGCCCAGCACCGGCGCGATGCGGTAGCCGCTGCCAGCGACGTAATCGGGCATGCGGCCGATGATCTCGATGCGGTCGGGGCTAAGGCCGATTTCCTCGAAGGTCTCGCGCAGCGCCGCCGCCTCCGGGCTCGCATCGGTCGCATCGATCGTGCCGCCCGGGAAAGCCACTTGGCCGGAATGGTTGCGCAGCTTTTCGGCACGTTTGGTCAGCAGAACCGTCGCCTCGCCGTCATGGTCGACCACCGGTATCAGCACCGCCGCATTGCGCAGCGGCTTGCCCGGATTGAGGCGCGGATGGCCGGGATTGAAGCGGTGATCGCCATAGTCGTCGCCGGCATGCGCGTCCGGCTGCGCGGCGAAACGCGCGCGAAAATCCGCCGATGAGAACGGCGCCGGCGATATCTGGTCCATCACGCGCTCAATCGCTTCAACTGATCCGCCGGCATGATCGGAAACACGGCATTCTTCGAACGCACCGAAAACATCGTCCTGCCGTCGATCTCGATCTCCTCGCCGTGCCCGACCAGTTCGTACATGACCGGCCGCGCCACCAGCGCCTCCAGCCTGCCGCGCACCAGCAGATAGGGTTTCAAACCGCCGGTCTCGTTCTCGTCGACGAAGCGTAGCGGCCGTTCCGGTCCGACCTCGACCACGTCGCCGACATTGGTGCGGAAGGTGATGACCTGATCCTCGCCTTCGCCCGAAACATCCATTTCGACGGCGATGAACGGCGCATCGGCAACGCGGATGCCGACCTTTTCCACCGGCGTCACCAGATAGGTTCTGCCGTCAGCGTCCTTGCGCAGCACGGACGAGAAAAGTTGCACCAGCGGCATGCGGCCGATCGGCGTGCCGAGGTAGAACCAGGTGCCGTCGGCCCTGATCTCCATGTCGAGATCGCCGCAAAAGTCGGGATTCCAGCGCTCGACCGGCGCCGCGCCCTTGCCGGCACGGGCCGCGCGCGAGATCAGCGCCTCGAGGCCTCGAGCCTCGGTGGCCTGCGTAAGGCTTTGCCGGCGATGTTCGTGGTGTTCCGTCATCGTCACGAAATAGTCACTGTTGTTCTGCTTGTCAGCCTAAGTCTGTGATTTAAGTTCAACCATAGGCGCTCCGCGAGGCCGAATCGCGGCGCCTATGGTATGGTGCGGGCCAGCATTTCCAAACCATGGCATTTCCAACCAAAAGGGTCGATGCGGCATGAGCGTGATGGTCAAGGAAAGCCCGATCAGCGAAACGGACATGATCGCCGAGGCCGAGAAGGCGCTTGCCGACATCTCCAGGATCCGCGACGGGGTTGGCCGGGTGATCTTCGGCCAGGAGAACGTCGTCGAGCGCGCGCTGGTGGCGCTGCTGGCCGGCGGCCACGCGCTGTTGGTCGGCGTGCCGGGCCTCGCCAAGACCAAGCTGGTCGAGACGCTGGGCGTCGTGCTCGGGCTCGATTCACGCCGCATCCAGTTCACGCCCGACCTGATGCCGTCCGACATCCTCGGCTCCGAGGTCATGGAGCAGGACGAGACCGGCAAGCGCTCCTTCCGTTTCATCTCCGGCCCGATCTTTGCCCAGTTGCTGATGGCCGACGAGATCAACCGCGCCTCGCCGCGCACGCAGTCGGCGCTGCTGCAGGCGATGCAGGAATACCATGTCACCATTGCCGGCGCGCGCTACGATCTGCCCTCGCCCTTCCATGTGCTGGCGACGCAGAACCCGCTTGAGCAGGAAGGCACCTACCCGCTGCCCGAAGCCCAGCTCGACCGCTTCCTGATGCAGGTCGACATCCTCTACCCCGAAATCGAGGCCGAGCGCCGCATCCTTCTGGAAACCACCGGCGTCGAGGACGCGAAGGCAACCAACGTGCTGCAGCCGGCGCGGCTGAAGGAGATCCAGACGCTGATCCGCCGCATGCCGGTGCCGGAAAGCGTCGTCGAGGCGATCCTTACCCTGGTGCGTTCGGCGCGTCCGGGCCAAGGCAATGCCGACACCGACAAGCATGTCGCCTGGGGTCCAGGCCCGCGCGCCAGCCAGGCGCTGATGCTGTGCACCAGGGCACGCGCGCTTTACGACGGACGGCTGGCGCCCTCGGTCGACGATGTCAGGGCGCTGGCCGAGCCGGTGCTGCAGCATCGCATGGCGCTGACCTTCGCCGCCCGCGCCGAAGGCACCAGCGTGCGAGACGTGGTGGCGAAGCTTGTGAAAGCTATTTGATGGCGCGTATCGGCGAAGTCCAGGGTCCGGCAGCGACGCGTGACGCGCTCGCCCGCGGCCGGTTGCGGGCTTCGCTTGTGCCCGACCTGCTGGTCGAGGCGCGCCGTATCGTCAACACGGTGATCGCCGGCTGGCATGGCCGCCGCAAGCGTGGCATCGGCGAAAATTTCTGGCAGTTCCGGCCCTATGTCGAAGGCGATTCCTCGCGTATCGACTGGCGCCGCTCGGCCCGCGACGACCACACCTATGTGCGCGACCGTGAATGGGAAGCCGCCCATACGGTCTGGCTGTGGGCCGACCCCTCGCCGTCCATGCTCTACAAATCGACGGGTGCCGGTGTTTCCAAGCAATCGCGCGCGCTGGTGCTGACGCTGGCGATGGCCGAGCTCCTGTCGCGCAGCGGCGAGCGCATCGCTTGGCCTGATCTGACCGATCCGTTCACCGCCCGCAACGGCGCCGAGCGCATCGCCGCCCAGCTCATGCATGCCGGCGATCTGCCGGCTAAACCCGATCTCTCCGATATCAGGCGCTTCTGCGACATCGTCATCGCCAGCGATTTCCTCGATCCCGTCGAAGAGACCATGGCCTGGCTCGACGTGCTCGCCCGACACGGCGTGCGCGCGCATCTGATCGAGGTCGCCGACCCGGCCGAGGAAACCTTCCCCTATGCCGGCCGCACCGAATTCACAGATCCCGAGACCGGCGACAAGCTGACCGCCGGCCGCGCCGAGATGCTGGCCGACGAATATCGCCTGCTCTACACCGCGCGCCGCCAGGAACTGGCCGGTTGGTGCAAGCGGCTCGGCTGGAGCTTTACCGTCAACCACACCGACCGGCTGGCTTCCGACGCGCTGGTACGCGTGCACATGGCGATGACCGCCGATGGCTCTTATGCCGGGCTGACCGCCGGTCATGCCGGGCTGACCTCCGGTCACGCCGCCAAGGCCGCCGGTGGCGGCCTTGCCGAAAGGGTGGTCGGCGCATGAGCTGGCTGCCGCTCTCCTTCGGCGCCCCCATGGTGCTGTGGGGCCTGCTGGCGCTGCCGGTGATCTGGTGGCTGCTGAGGCTCACCCCGCCCAAGCCGCAGACCGAGGTGTTCCCGCCGCTGAAGATCCTGGCCCGTGTGCTGAGGCGTGAGGAAACCCCGCAGCGCAGCCCGTGGTGGCTGACGCTGCTCAGACTGCTGATGGCGGCCCTCGTCGTCGCGGCATTGGCCGAACCGGTCTTCAACCCGCGCGAAAAGCTGCCGGCCGAGGGCGCCGCACTTGCCCTGGTCATCGACAATGACTGGGCCAGTGCCGCCGACTGGAACAAGCGCGTCGCCACCGCCGAGCGGCTGATCAACGACGCCGGCTCGAGCGGCGTGCCTGTTATCATCGCCTTCACCGCGGAAAAGCCCAATGCGGAGATCGGTCCCTTCGATGCCGCCGCCGCACTCGACCGGCTGCGCGCCGCCAAGCCGCGGCCGATCCCGACCGACCGGCCCGCCGTCTATGCCCGCGTCGCCGGCGTGCTGGAGAGCTTGCCCGGCGCCAGCGTCGCCGTGCTGGCCGATGGCCTGGCGGCCAAGGGCGACGAGGCCGCCTTCAACACGCTGTTGTCGAAAAATGCCGCCCGCGTCGTCTGGGCGGTGGCCGACCGGCTTTCCCTGACCGGCCTGACATCAGCCGAAAACCAGATCGACGGCTTTGGTCTGACCGCCGTTCGCGCGCCCGGCGATTCCGCCCCGGCGCAGGTCACCGCCGGCGCCTTCGACGACAAGGGCCGCCGCATCGCCGATGCGACGCTGACCTTCGCCCCGGGCGAAGCCACGGCCACCGGCACCATGGCGGTGCCGTTCGAATTGCGCAACGACTTCGCCTCGATCGCGCTCGATGGCGAACGCCATGCGGGTGCCGTGCGCGTACTCGACGAAAGCTCCAAGCGCCGCCGCGTCGGGCTGTTGTCGCAGGCCGAGGCCGACCAGGCACAGCCGCTTCTGTCGCCGCTCTACTACATCAGGCGCGCGCTGCAGCCCTTCGCCGATCTGGTCGAACCCTCCAGCGCCGATCTCGCCGACGCCATCCCGCAGATCCTCGACCAGAAGCCGGCGATGATCGTCATGGCCGATATCGGCACCATTCCCGCGCAGGTCCGGCAAAGGCTGGTCGACTGGGTCGACAATGGCGGCACGCTGGTGCGTTTCGCCGGCTCGCGGCTCGCCGCCGCCGGCAATGACGACGATTTGCTGCCGGTCCGGCTGCGCACCGGCGAACGTTCGCTCGGCGGCGCGCTGTCATGGACATCGCCGCAACCGGTCACCGAATTTCCCAAGGCCGGCCCGTTCGCCGACCTGGCGCCGCCGACCGAGGTCACGGTGACCAGGCAGGTGCTGGCCGAGCCGACACCCGACATCGTCGAGCGCACCTGGGCAGCCCTTGCCGACGGCACGCCGCTGGTCACCGGGCTGAAGAAGGGCAAGGGCACGCTGGTGCTGTTCCACGTCACGCCCGAGGCGACATGGTCGAACCTGCCGATCTCGGGTAGTTTCGTCGAGATGCTGCGCCGCATCGTGCAGCTATCGCGCAACCAGGGCGCGGCGATCGCGAACGCCGAAGCCGCCGCCACGTCGCTGGCCCCCTATCGCATGATCGCGGCCGACGGCTCGCTGGTGCCGCCGACACCGGATGCTCGGCCGCTGGTGCCGGGTGCAGGCGCGCTGCCAGTGACCTTCGAGAACCCGCCCGGGCTCTACGGCTCGGAAACCGGCGTCTTCGCCCACAATCTGCTCGACGCTGCAAGCACGTTCGAACCGCTGGCGCGCCCGCAAGTGACGGTGCCGGTCACCACGGTCCAATATGCCTTCGATGAATCGCACAACCTGAAGGGTTCGCTGGTCGCGGCGGCTCTGTTGCTGATGCTGCTCGACACGCTGGCGGTGATGTGGATGGGCGGGCTGTTTTCGCGCCGGCCGCGCCGGGCTGGCGCCGCTGCAACCACCGCCGCCGTGCTGATCGCGCTTGGCGCCCTGTTCGGCCATGCCGATGTCGCGCGCGCCGACGATGCCAAGCCGGGTGACCAGGTCGCTATCGAGGCGATCTCAAAAACCCGCATCGCCTATGTGCTGACCGGCGTGCCGGGCGTCGATTCGATCAGCCGCGCCGGGCTCGAGGGCCTGACCCGCTTCCTGATCGAAAAGACGGCGCTTGAACCGGGCGCGCCGGCCGGCGTCGACATTTCGAAGGACGAACTGTCCTTCTATCCCCTGATCTACTGGCCGATCGACCCGGCGGCACCGATGCCGAGCCAGGCCGCGATCGCCCGCATCGACGCCTATATGCAGCAGGGCGGCACCGTGCTGTTCGACACGCGCGACCAGTTCGCCAACGGCATCGGCGCCGATTCCACCAGCCCGGCGACCGAGCGGCTGCGCGACATCCTCGGCAACCTCAACGTGCCGCCGCTGGAGCCGGTGCCGTCGGACCATGTGCTGACCAAGTCCTTCTTCATCCTGCCCGAGTTTCCTGGCCGTTTCGCCGGCAGCCCGCTCTGGGTCGAGGCGTCGCTCGATGCCAGCAATGCCGACAACCGGCCGGTGCGCACCGGCGACGGCGTGTCGCCGATCATGATCACCGCCAATGATTTCGCCGGCGCCTGGGCGGTCGACGAGAATGGCGATCCGCTGCTGCCGACCGTGCCGGCCGACCCGATGCAGCGGGTCTATGCGCTGCGCGCCGGCGTCAACATCATGATGTACATGCTGACCGGCAACTACAAATCCGACCAGGTGCATGTTCCCATCCTGCTCGAAAGGTTGGGGCAGTAGGATGATGCTCTTTCTTGCACCGACGCCGATCGACCCTCCCCTGACGAGGGAGGATAAGGCATGAACTGGTCGATCTCCTTCGAACCGCTGATCTCCTGGCCGTTTTTGGCCCTGGTGCTGGTGCCGTTGGCGCTACTGGCGCTCGTCGGCCTGTGGTTTCGCCAGCGCGGCGCGGTCCTGCGCTTCGTCGCCCTGCTGGCGCTCGCCGCCGCCCTCTTCAATCCGGTGTTCCTCAATGAGGAGCGCGAGCCGCTGAAGAGCGTCGTCGCGCTGGTCGTCGACCGCAGCCAGAGCCAGGACATTGGCGACCGCACCAGGCAGACCGACGAGGCCGTGGCGGGGTTGCAGCAGCGTCTTGGCCGCTTCAAGCAGTTCGACGTCCGCGTCGTCGAGGCTGGCAAGTCCGACGCCGCCGAGGAGCGCACCGAAACGAGGTTGTTCGGCGCGCTGGAAGGCGCCTTCCGCGACGTGCCGCCCTCGCGCATCGGCGGCGCCATCATGATCACCGATGGCGAGGTGCATGACGCGCCCTCGGGTGCGCCCGACTTCAACGCCCCGCTGCATGCCCTGATCACAGGCAACGACCACGAAAAAGATCGCCGCATTCGCTTCGAGAACGCGCCGCGCTTTGGCCTCGTCGGCAAGCCGCTCGACATGACCTATCGCGTCATCTCGACCGAAAACGAGACCGGCCCAGTCGACGTGCGCGTTTCGGTCAATGGCGAACAGGTCGCGGTCGAGCATGCCACCGTCGGCCAGGCCATGCCTCTGCAGGTGACCATTCCGGGCGCCGGCCGCAACATCATCGAACTCGCCATCGACCGCGAACCGGGCGAACTGACCGATACCAACAACCGCGCCATCGCGCTGGTCGACGGCATCCGCGAGAACCTGCGCGTGCTGCTCGTTTCGGGCGAACCGCATGCGGGCGAGCGCACCTGGCGCAATCTGTTGAAATCCGACGCCTCGGTCGATCTCGTCCATTTCACCATCCTGCGGCCGCCGGAGAAGCAGGACGGCACGCCGATCAATGAATTGTCCCTGATCGCCTTCCCGACCCGCGAGCTGTTCGTCGAGAAGATCAAGGATTTCGACCTCATCATCTTCGACCGCTACCAGCACCGCGACGTGCTGCCGATCCTCTATTACGACTACATCTCCGAATATGTCGAAAAGGGCGGCGCGCTGCTGATCGCCGCCGGTCCCGAATATGCCGGCGAGGCTTCGATCGCGCGCACGCCGCTGATGTCTGCCCTGCCGGCCATGCCGACCGGCGAAGTGGTCGACAAGGCGTTCTACCCGCGCCTGACCGAACTCGGCCAGCGCCACCCGGTGACGCGCGGCCTCGACGGTTCGGCCACCGAGCCGCCGCACTGGAGCCGCTGGTTCCGCACCATCGGCGTGCAGAATCCGCAAGGCGAAGTGGTGATGAAGGGCGCCGACAACCGGCCGCTGCTCCTGCTCGACCGCAAGGGCGAAGGCCGCGTCGGCATGCTTTTGTCCGATCAGGGCTGGCTGTGGGCGCGCGGCTTCGAGGGCGGCGGCCCGCATGTCCAGCTCTACCGGCGCATCGCCCACTGGCTGATGAAGGAACCCGAGCTCGAGGAAGAGCGGCTGACCGCCGAGGGACGCGGCATGGTGCTGGAGATCCGCCGCCAGACGATGGCCGACGATCCCGGCCCGGCGCAGATCATCACCCCGTCCGGCAAGACGCTCTCCGTCAAGCTCGACAAATCCGAACCCGGCGTCTTCCTCGGCAGCGTCCAGACCAGCGAGATCGGCCTCTTCCAGGTCGCCAATGGCGATCTCACCGCGCTCGCCCATGTCGGACCGGTCAACGCGCCGGAATTCGCTGACGTCGTGTCCACGCAGGAGCGTCTGAAGGCGCCGGCGGAAGCCACCGGCGGCAGCGTGCGCCGGCTGGCCTCGTCCACGGGCAGCGACGTGACGCTGCCTTCCATCGTGCCGGTGCGCTCGGCCGGCGAAGCGTCGGGCAGCGACTGGATCGGCCTGCGCACCACCGACGACAGCGTCCTGAAGGCCGTGTCGCGCGTACCGCTGTTCGGCGGCTTCCTCGGCCTCGGCCTGCTGCTTCTGGCAATGGGCTCGATGTGGTACCGCGAGGGACGGTAGAGCGCCCTGCCCTACTCTTCCGGTTCCGTCGTGAACAGCAGCGGATAGCCCTTGGCCTTGCCGGCGTCGGTGGCCCGTGTCGCCTTGGTCTCGGCGACATCCCTGGTGAAGACCGCGACCACGCAGACGCCGTGCCGGTGCGCGGTGATCATGACCCGGTGCGCCTGGTCCTCGCTGAGCTTGAACTCGCCCTTCAGCACCGTCACCACGAATTCGCGCGGCGTGAAATCGTCGTTGACGAGGATGACCTTGTAGAGCTTAGGCCGCTCGGTCTGCGGCTTGACCTTGACGCGCGGCTTTGTGGTGATTTCAGGCATTCGAACTGACTGTTTTGCGATCGAGCTTAAGTCCGCATTTTGCCACGGGCGGCAGCGATCGTCCACTTGCGGACCGTCGGCGGCCGCGCCCGGTCCTTCACGATCATGTGGGGGATGGTCGGTAGCGGTTCAACGGCCCTGACGGCCGAGGATGCGGCGACTTGCGTCGGCATCCGCCCGGCGTTCCAGCCATGCCGCGATCGGCCATCCGGCAACGCAGATCAGCGTCACGCCCGCGAGCACGATCAAAAGCCACGCCTGCACGGGCGTGATGTAATCCCAGTTGCTGGAAATCGCCGGCGCGAACAACGAGGGCTCGGTGCGCCCGCTTGCAGGATCCGGCACGGGGCTGGCGGTGAGCAGAATCAACACCCTTGCGACGCCGGTGGCAACGAGGCCGCCGATCACCATGGAGCGAAAAATGGACGACGGCCGCCTCTTCATGCGGATTGTCCTACAGGACCGGCATTGCAAACGGGTTAAGCACGATCGAGATGCATGGCTGGAAGCCGCCGGTGTTCAGCTCATCGACCATGCCCTTGGCAGAAGGCCGCCCCAGCCGGTTTGCGGCTGGAGCGGCCTTGCCAGAACTGACCTCGAAGCTGATCAGGGCTTCTTCGGAGCGGCCTTCGCGGGGGCCATTTTCGCGGGAGCCATCTTCGCGGGGGCCTTCTTGACCGGGCACTTGTGCTTCTTGGTCACCTTGCAGGCGGTCTTCTTGGCGACCTTCTTCGGAGCAGCCTTGGCCGGAGCGGTGGTCGTGGCGGCAGCAGCCGGAGCGGTGGTCGTGGTGGCGGCAGCCGGGGCAGCGGTCGTGGTGGTGGCTGCGTTGCCGAGAACCGGCATCGAGAAGGCGAGAGCGACGGCGAGACCAAGGGCGGACAGGATGGACTTGTTCATGGCTTCATTTCCTTTTTATGCGGGTCGTTTTTGAGTGTCACTGGACCGGGTCGTTCGGTGTCACTCCAAGCAGCTTCAAAGCATTGGCGAGCATCCGGATGCCCTGCGCCTGTTTCTTGGCGGCGCAGTACCGGTTGCCCTTTCTCTGAAGTGCCTTTGCCGCGGTGACCTGCGTTGCCGTGGCGTGGGTTTCGAGGGCTTCATCAAATTGGTGGCTGAGATTGGCGCACCGTTCGCTCCGGGTGAGCGGCGCCTTTGCATCCGACTGTTCGACAGCGGCAGTGAGCAGGCCAAGGCCCAGCAAAACTCCCAACAAACTGACCGACAATCTTGGCATTGGTTTATCCGTGAACCCCGGAGACTAGCGTCGCAGCCGATGACCTGACCGCCACGGCACCGTTATGCCGGCCTACCTTTTCAGGAGTTTTTCCCGATTGTAGAATTTTGTTTCTGGATTGTGTCTGGCCAGGCCGGGGCCAGGCTGGGCGTCGCTTTCCATGTGGAGAAGGCGGAATTCATTCTCCCTTGAAAAGCAAGGCACTGGCCAACATATGGCCCGAATTCTATCGTGTGGCTCACCAGCCAAGAATGGCTTGGCCGGCAAACCAGACAGGGCAGCTGTGAAATCCGATGCGCATATACTGATCGTCGACGACGACAAGGGCATCCGCGACCTGCTTCAGGAGTTCTTCCAGAAGCGGGGGCTGCACACCTCGGTCGCCGCCGATGGCACCGAGATGGAGGCCATCCTGCGTCGCTCGCAGGTGGACCTCATCGTGCTCGACGTGATGCTGCCCGGCAGGAGCGGGCTGGAACTGTGCCGCGATCTGCGCGCCCAGTATACGACGCCTATCATCATGCTGACCGCCGTCACCGAGACAACGGACCGTGTCGTCGGCCTCGAGATGGGCGCCGACGACTATGTGCCCAAACCTTTCGACCCGCGCGAATTGCTGGCCCGCATCCGCGCCGTGTTGCGGCGCAATGGCGCCGCCGAGCCCAAGCGCGCCACCACCAAGCAGATTTACCACTTCGCCGGCTGGACGATGGATTGTTCGCGGCGCCGGCTGACCGCGCCCGACGACGTCAGGGTCGAACTGACCATGGCCGAGTTCAACCTCTTGCAGACCTTCGTCAAGAGCGCCCAGCGCGTACTGACCCGCGACCAGCTCATCGAACTGTCCGGCGGCGACAGCGACTATTCCTTCGACCGCAGCATCGACATCCTGGTCAGCCGGTTGCGGCGCAAGATGGAAGACGATCCCAAGACACCCAAGCTGATCCTTACCGTGCGCAGCGGCGGCTACCAGTTCCTGCCCGAGACGACCTCCGAATGAGACGCTTCCTGCCGCAGACCTTGCCTGTCTGGGTGCTGCTGATCGTCATCGCCGGCCTGCTGATCAGCCAGGTCGCGACGCTTTACATCGTGTCGCGCGACCGCGCCGCCACCAACGACGTGGTCGACCTCTACCGCCTCAACGACCGCGCCTTCTCGCTTGTGCAGTTGATGAGCGGCGCCACGCCGGAGGAGCGCAAGGCGACCGCCGCCGGCCTGTTCAACTCGACATATGCGCTCACCGTCTCGGACACGCCCGCCGTCACCTCTTCGATCGCCGGCGACGACGAACTGGCCGAGCTCGAGGACATCCTTGTCGGCCGGCTGTCGAAGTTCGGCATCACCGACGCGCGCGTGCGCCGCGATCCGGCGACGCGCGAAGCCGACGATGCCACCGGCGCGGCGCCGGGACCCGATATCGGCCAGGTCGAGCGGGACCTTCTGGTGCTGGCCGCCGATTTCGCCCAGAGCGAGAAGCTGACGGCCTCGCTGCGTTTTGCCGACGGCCAATGGCTGAACTTCACCGAACCGATCACGCCCGTCGGCCCGATCCTGAGCGTCGACAGCCTGCCGCTCTATGCGCTGATCGCCGGGCTGGTGGTGATTATGTCGATCTGGTCGCTGCGCCGGCTGACCGCGCCCTACCGGATGATGGAAACCGCCGTCAACCGGATCGGCAACGACCTCAAGAGCCCGCCGGTCACCGAGAGCGGCAGCCGCGAGGTGCGCGCCGCCGCCAAGGCGATCAATGCCATGCAGGCAAGGCTGCGCGAGTATGTGGAGGACCGTGAGCACCTGGCGGCAGCGCTCGCGCACGACCTGCGCACGCCGATCACCAGGATGCGGCTGCGGCTGGAGCTGCTGCGCAGATCACCGGCGCGCCAGGCGCTCGCCCATGATCTCGCCGACATCGAAAGCATCGCGAGTTCCGTGATAGACTTCGCCAAATTCGAGGTCACGGAGGAAAAGCCCGAGCGTATCGATTTCTGGTCGCTCGTGGAATCGGTCGCCGACAGCTACGAGACCGTCTCCTTCGACAATGACGACGCCCGCCCCCGCGGCCTGATCTGCATGGCGCGGCCGGTGGCCCTCAAGCGCTGCGTCACCAATCTGGTGGAGAACGCCGTTACCTACGGCACGAAGGCGCATCTCGGCCTCAGCCGCTCGGAAGGCACGATCACGCTCGCCATCCGCGACGAGGGGCCGGGCATACCCCAGGCCCAGATCGACGCCGTGTTCGGCTCCTTCGTGCGCCTCGAACAGTCCCGCAACCGGCAGACCGGCGGCCTCGGGCTCGGACTGACCATCGCCCGCAACATCGCGCGCGCGGCGGGCGGCGAAGTGCGCCTGTCCAACCATCCCGACGGCGGCCTGCTGACGGAGTTGCGCCTGCCGCTGGCAGCTTGAGCATTATCAGGCCGCCTCAAACATCAACTTGTCGCGGTGATCTTCCAGGCCAGCAGCGCGACGAGGACCGCCGCCGTGAGCATTGTCGCCCAGCGGTGTCGCCCGAACGCATGCAGGACGAGAACGGCCAGAGCCGCGATCGACGCGGCAAGTGCCCCTTCGACATAGAAGAGCTGTTCATCGCCGACCGGTCCGCCGCTTGCGCCTCCGACACGGAAGAACTCCAGGATCGACCGGATCGCGATCACGATCAGCAACCCGAGCGCCGCTTGCGCCGCGCGCGCCGTCGACAGCCAGTTCAAGATCCGTTTCAAGGCGCCTCCCGATGCGACCCGAAAGCCCCCGTTTGACGTTGCCGGCTACCGCCGCAGCACCGCGCTCAGCACATCACGAATACCGATCGCGCCGACGAAGCGCGACTGGTCGTCGAACAGCGCCACAGGTGCGGTCTGCGAGCGATGCATTGCCAGCATCACGGTCTTCAGCGAGGTGCCGGGATTGGCCCAGAACACCTGCGCCAACTCCTCCGGCTGGCCCTCGACATCGGCGCAGGACACCCACACCGCCGGCTTGCCGTCGCGTTCGGCCGCCGCCACCAGCCCGTGCTCGTCGATCTTGAAGCGCGTCGTCTTGCGCCGGTCGAGCCACACCCAGCCGTCCGTGCCCTGTTCGAGGTCGCGGCGGTCGCGCATCACGTTCCAGGCGGTCAGCACCGACAGCGGGTTCACATTGGCGATGAAGTCTCGGACATAGTCGTTGGCGGGCCGCAGCACGATGTCTTCCGGCGCACCGGTCTGGACGATGCGGCCGCCCTCCATGATGGTGATGTGGCTGCCGATCTTCAGCGCCTCCTCGAGATCGTGGCTGACGAAGATGATGGTCTTCTTCAGCTCCGCCTGCAGTTGCAGAAGCTCGTCCTGCAGCTTTGTGCGGATCAGCGGGTCGAGGGCCGAGAACGGCTCGTCCATCAACAGGATGGGCGCCTCGGTTGCGAAGGCACGCGCCAGGCCGACGCGCTGTTGCATGCCGCCCGAGAGCTCATGGGCGTATTTGTTCGACCATTGGTCGAGGTTAACCAGCTTGAGCTGCCTGTGCACCCGTTCCTTGCGCTCGGCATCCGGCACGCCGGCGAGTTCGAGGCCGAGGCCGACATTCTCCTCCACCGTGCGCCACGGCAGAAGGCCGAACTGCTGGAACACCATCGCCACCTGCTTCTGGCGCAGCCGCCGCAGGGTCGGCTCGTCGCAAGTGACGACATCGACCGTGCGGTCGCCGTCCTTGACCAGCACCTGGCCGCGCGACACGACGTTGAGCCGGTTGACCGCCCGAAGCAGAGTCGACTTGCCGGACCCCGACAGGCCCATCAGCACCGAGATTTCGCCTTCATTAACGGTGAGGCTGGCGCCGGCGCAGCCCAGCACATTGCCGGTCTTCTCGAGTATCTCGGCACGGGTAGCGCCCTTGTCGATCATCGCCAGCGAGCCGGCCTGGTCGGCGCCGAAGACGATATCGACATTCCTGAAATCGACGGCGACGGTCATTTCTTGCCTCCAACGCCAATGCGGGTCATCCGGTCGAGCACGATGGCAAGCACGACGATGGCGAGACCGGCCTCGAGGCCAAGGTCGATGCGGCGCGAACCGAGCGCGCGGTTGATTTCCGTGCCCAGACCGCCGGCGCCGATCAGCGCGGCGAACACCACCATCGACAGCGACAGCATGATCGACTGCGTCAGGCCCGCCATGATGGTGGGCAGCGCCGAGGGCAGCTCGACCTTCCACAACAGCTGGCTCTTGGTGGCGCCGAAGGCCTCGCCGGCCTCGATGATCGACTTCGGCACCGAGACGACGCCCAGATGCGTCAGCCTGACCGCGGTCGGGATGACGAAGATGATGGTGACGATCAGGCCGGGCGCGTTGCCGAGGCCGAACAGCGTCAGCACCGGGATCAGGTAGACGAAGGTCGGCAGCGTCTGCATCAGGTCGAGCACCGGCAGCATGATGCGGTAGACCTTCGGCTTGTGCGCGGCCCAGATGCCGAGCGGCACGCCGATGGCCATCGCCGCCGCGGCGGCCGCGACAACCAGCACCAGCGTCTGCACGGTCTGTTTCCAGAGATTCTGGTTGATGATGAAGATCAGGCCGAGGAAGACGCCGATGGCGAGCGTCCGCGAACGCTGCAGCAGCCAGGCGATCACGGCGACCACCAGGGCGAGCAGCACCGGCGGCACCATCAGCAGGATATTGACCAGCCCGTCGAGGAGGAAATTGAGGCCGTTCGAAAAAGCCCTGAAGACGGTGTCGAAATTGTCGGTGAGAAAGCCGAAGAACGCCTTTCCCCAGGCGCCGATCGGGATCTTGTGATCGACCATGAATTTGGAAATCGGATCCATCTCACCCCTCGTTTGCCAGAGCTCTGCCTTCGGCCCCGTATTGTCGCAACGTCATCTTGTCACAGGATATGGAAAAGGGCAGCCTTTTCCAGCGGCTGCCCTTCTATTTCGGTCACGCCGAAATCAAAGTCGGCTCAGCTCCCTAGCGCGGTCTTGACCGCCGCCGCCGCGTCGCCGCCGTCGAAGGTGGTCACGCCGGCGATCCAGGGCTTGACCGCGTCCGGATTTTTCTTCAGCCAGTCGGTTGCCACCTTATTGGCATCGCTGCCCTTCAGGATGGCGTCCATCATCTGGCCTTCCATATCCAGATTGAACTTCAGGTTGGCGATGAACTTGCCGACGTTCGGGCACTCGGTCATGTAGCCCTTGCGCACATTGGTCGAGACGGTGGCCGCGCCGAAGCCGCTGTCGCCCATGCCGTCGAGATAGGTGATCTTCATGGCGCCCATCACCGGATGCGGCGTCCAGCCGAGGAAGGCGATCCACTCATTGTTCTTCATCGACTGCTCGGCCTGCGTCAGCATGCCGGCCTCCGAGGATTCGACCAGTTCGAACCCGTCGAGATTGTCCTTCGGGTTCTTGATCATGTCGAGGATGATGCGATTGCCGTCATTGCCGGCCTCGATGCCGTAGATCTTGCCGTTGAACTTGTCCTTGAACTTGCCGAGGTCGGTAAGCGACTTGACGCCGGCATCCGCCACATAGGTCGGCACGACGATGCCGTAACCGGCGCCGGCCAGGTTCTGGCTGACGGTCTCGACCGAACCGTCGGCCGTGTAATCCTTGATGTCATTGGTCATCGACGGCATCCAGTTGCCGAGGAAAACGTCGAGGTCCTTGTTCTTCAGCGACGCATAGGTCACCGGAACCGACAGCTGGATCACCTGCGGCTCGTAGCCGAGCGCCGTGAGCAGCACGGAGGCCAGCCCGGTGGTGGCCTGGATGTCGGTCCAGCCGACATCGGAAAGACGCACCGCCTTGCAGCTTGCCGGATCGCCGGCGAAGGCGGCACTCGTAGACAGGAAAGCCGCCAAGCCTAGGCCGGCGACGAAGGAATTCATACGCGACATCTGTATTCTCCCATTTCGATTCTTTGGCGAAGCGAAGTTACGGTCTTGTGTCCGCCTTGTTTCGTCAGCCAAACACCATTCTGGAGTGGTTTCAAGCACTAAGACAATCACGATCAACGGCGCAGGCTGGCCAATCAGCGACACCGCTGACGCTTTCCGTGCCAAACCCAAGCGCAAACCGCCTCGGCAACGGCGGCTTTTTCAGGGGAATGCGGCGGCGGCCCCTCCCCGCGCGGCGGCAAGTCGGCTTAAGGTCAGTTTAGATTCAGGTCAGGCCGTGCCGAAAATGGTGGGCACCGAGAACCGGAGCGGAGCGTACTTTGAGTACGCGAGCACCGGAAGCGCAGGAACCGCCTTTTGCAGGCCGGCCTCACCTGAATATGAACAGACCTTAAAGGGCGGCATGGCCAAGCTTTACTTCCACTACGCGACGATGAACGCCGGCAAGACGACCATGCTGTTGCAGGCATCGTACAATTACCGCGAGCGCGGCATGACGACGATGCTGTTCGTCGCCGGCCATTACCGCAAAGGCGACACCGGCCTGATTTCGTCGCGCATCGGGCTGGAGACCGAAGCCGAGATGTTTCGCGACGGCGACGACCTGTTCGCCCGCGTCACCGAGCGTCACCAGCACACGGCGGTGCATTGCATTTTCGTCGACGAGGCGCAATTCCTGGAGGAAGAACAGGTCTGGCAGCTTGCTCGCATCGCCGACCGGCTGAACATCCCGGTCATGTGCTACGGCCTGCGCACCGATTTCCAGGGCAAGCTGTTTCCCGGCTCGCGCGCGCTGCTGGCGATCGCCGACGATCTGCGCGAAGTGCGCACCATCTGCCGCTGCGGCCGCAAGGCGACGATGGTCGTGCGCCTCGGTCCCGACGGCAAGGTGGCCCGCCAGGGCGAACAGGTGGCGATCGGCAAGGACGTCTATGTCTCGCTCTGTCGCCGCCACTGGGAAGAGGAGATGGGCCGCGCGACAGCCGACGACTTCATCGGCTTTGTCGGCGGCTGAAACGAAGGCCCGCTGAACGTCGGCGGAGCAGCCGGCTGCCACCTCTTGCAGTCGCGCCATTCCATGTTGCCTTTGTTAAGGTCGGCGCCCTATTTTCCCACCCTCAGCCAGAACTCTCCGGGGTCAGCCATGCTTCGAGCCGTCTTGTCCGCCAGCCTTGTTTTGCTTGCTACTTCCGTTGCCGCCCGGGCCGGTGGCGATCCTGTGCTGGGCAAACATGTTTTCAACCGGTGCATGGCCTGCCATGAGGCGGCGACGGACCGCGACAAGGTCGGCCCGCATCTGATGGGCGTCATCGGCCGCACCGCGGGAACCGCCGAAAGCTTCCTCGGCCATTATTCGGATGCCATGAAGAGCGCGGGTGCTGCCGGTCTCGTCTGGGACGAGGCAAATCTTGCCGAATACCTCAGATCGCCCAAGCTGAAAGTGCCGGGCAACAGGATGGCCTTCAGCGGCCTGGGCAATGACGACGACATCGCCAATGTCATTGCGTATCTGAAGGCCGATCCCAAGCCCTGAGCAGACGCCGTCCGGAGTGCGGCGGACCGGCTTGCGCCCGCCTGTGGGGCGGCAAGGATCAGTTGTTGTCGAGTTTTCGGAGCCATCCGCCTCGGCGTCGACTGATTGCTTTGCCGGCATGAAAGTTCAAAATCAGTTGAACCAGGCTTGGCCGGCCAATTGATCGCGCCATGACCACGGCTCCATTGCCTTTCAAGGGTTCGGCCGGATATTTGTTTTCGCGACGCGCACTGTCTTCACGTCTTTCAATCCCCTGGTACCCCACATATATTCGCCGCTGTTCGCAACCAGCGAGCGGAAGCCGAAGCGGGAGGGCCCTATGGCGACATTGCAGAATTTCGATGCCGAAATTGCCAGGACCAGGCAGGTCGTCCAGGACATGCGCACCAAGATCGAGCAGTCCGGCACCGTGCTCGACACGCTCGCAACCGCCGACAAGAAGATCGGCGACGCCAATTTCGACATCGAGAACGCCCGCATCGAGGATGTGCTGAAGCAGCAGAAGGTGATGGAAGGCAACATCGCCGACCTGATCATCGGGCTCGAGGACGCCACCAATGTCTTCGGCGCCGAGTTCGAGAGCATGAAGAACTACACCGGCTGGGAAAACTTCGTCGGCGTCTTTTCGGCGCAGCGCAAGCAGCGCATGCGCACCGACCGTGTGCGCAACATGTCGCTCGCCGGCAACCTGCAGGAACTGCTGGCCAAGTCCGACACCATCGTCGGCATATTGAAGGCGCAGAGGGAAGTTCTCGACCAGCGCTACAAGACCTCCGAGGCCAGCCTGTCGCAGGTTATCGAACGCCGCAAGACCACCATGACCAACCTCGAAACCGTGCAGAAGCGCATCGAGGAGCTCAATCCGATGCTGCTCGACATCGAAAACAGGATCGCCGCCTCGACCAGCCAGAAGGACCGCACGCAGCTCGAGGGCGAGCGCTCCAAGCTTGCCACCGAATACAATGAAAAGCAGGCCAAGGAGCAGGAGCTGCTGGCCGAAAGCCAGACGCTCGAGCGCTACACCTCGATGTTCCAGACCTTTGTCGATTCGCTCAACAACCAGATTGCGGCGCAGTCGACGCTGATCAACAAGCTGACCATCGATACCGAACAGCGCATCGTGCTCTACAAGGCCTTGGAAGATTCCTTGAAGACCGCCGCGCAACAGGACGTCGCCCACAAGATCAACACGCTGGGCAGCCAGGTCGACAACACGGCCGAGGAAACCATGGCCGGCATCGGCGCCGCCTCGCAAAAGCACATCGGCGACCTCTTGGAGATGCACGAGAAGAACATGGTGGCCAGCGCCGACATCCAGCGCCGCAAGAAGCTGGCCGACGACGCCTTCGCCCGCCGCTTCGACGAGGTGCTGAAGAAGCACAATTCGGCCAACTACGTGCAGTCGTAATTGCCGCGCGCACCGGTGCGACAATCGCAGAGCTGAAAGCATGACCCCCGAAAACGACGCGGCGGCACGGTATTTCTCGGCAATCACGGCCGCGCTCGGCGGCCTTCAAGTCTTCATGCGCGACGACCGCTCGCCGCTTTACCGACACGGCATCGTTGCCAAGATCGTTGCCGAATACATCGCCCGGCTCGACAAGTCCTTCTCCTGCTGGCGCAACCGGCTGGGCTTCATGGACACGTTCCGCATTTCGCGCGCCGACAGCGGCTACCCGGTGTTCCAGAACCTGCTCGAACTGGAAAACGACCGCCGCCAGGCAGACAGCCGGCTCGCCAACATTCCCCAGGCCGGCGAACTGCGCGAGGAGATGGCCGACTTCATCCTGCGCCACAAGCAGTTTCCCGAGGCGCTGCAGAAATCGATGGCCGAGCGGCTCTATCTCGAGGACGTCAAGAGCGAGCAGACCTTCGGTCCGTTCACGCTGGCGCAGACTGCCAAGGTGTCGGTCAATCCGAAGACGGCGCGGCCCTATTATCTGGTCCACTGGGCGACCTTCGACGGCAGCGCCAACCTGCCGCTGGTCTACATGGTGACGGTGGAGGATTCCTCCGCAAGCATGGTCAGCCAGCTCGTCGACAAGGACAAGCTCAACGACAAGGTCGATGTTCCCTTGCCTGTCGACGGACTGCTCAATCCGGAGCTGGCCCACCGCTTCGATGATTTCACCGAGAAGAACTCGGCCTATACGCTGTCGCCGGCGACGATTGCCGTCAACCTCGACAAGGATTTCCCCGACCTGCATCCAAAGCAGCTGCGCCGCGTGGTGCTCGGTCCTTTCTACTCGGCCGGCGTCACTGAAAACAATTCCGTCGTCGCCGAGGTGCTTGCCAAAGTGCGCAAGCCCGACAATGCCTGGCTGCTGACCTGGACCATTCAGGAGGTCTACTCGAAAGGGGAGAAGCCAGGCCGCAAGGGCCTATGGTCGAGCGAACCGTCGTCCGAGGAATTCTTCATCAATACCGATGATCTCGAGGCCGCGCGCCAGGGCGTGTCGAGCTACGAAAACCACGCGCTGATCCCGCACGAAGCCTACCAGGCGCTCTACGCAGCCGGGGAAGCGCAAAAGATCTTTGCCGGCTACAAGGTTCACATCCTGTCGAATGGGCAGGTGATATCGGATGTCTGACCGCCACACCACGGAGCACCCTTCATGGACACTGGCCTGACCACCATCCCGGAAGCGGCTATCGAAAAGCACCGTGCCACCGCGCAGAGCTTCATCACCCGTATCGTGGTGCTGGAGGATCCCTCGCGCGAATCCGGCACGGCGCTTGCCGGCACCAACCGGCGCTTCGTCTCCACCGTCTCGGTCGGCTCGGTGCGCCGCACGCGCGAAGTCGAGCTGTCGAAGACGGTTGCCGCGGTCCATCCCGACGACCAGTTGCTCTCCATCCCGCAACACACGCTGCTTTTCCGCGCCCGGCGCGGCGCGGCCATTGCGCTTGCCATATCCGACATATTCGCCGAGGGCTCCGACCTCGAAAGCCTGCAAGCGCGGAATGTGCGCGCGCCGCTCGAAGGCGATGACGCCGCGACTTTCAAGAAGCTCCTGTCGGCCTCGGCCTATATCTCGGCCTTCAGCCTTGCCTCCTATCTGTTCCAACTCATCGACAGCGACGGCGAGGCGCCGAACGACATCCCCGAGCCGGACTTCCTCTTCGACACACCCCAGGATGCGGTGAAATCGATCCTGGCCGGCCTCGACAAGGCGATATCGGGCTCGACGGACGATACCGATCTGATGACCCGTGCGCGCGCCTTCGCCCGCGTCGCCATCGACGGCCTTCTAGCGCGAAAAGGCCGTTTCGACGGCATCGGCCCGTTCGAGAACGCCCATATCCGCATCGACGCCGACGACTTCACCCTCGACGGCTTCGACGTCGCGCCGGGCAAGCGCTCCAAGCCGCTGGTGATGACCTTCAAGACGCCGGAAGAGGTCGTCGGCAACCACATCGCCAAATACCAGTCGGTCAAGCTCGCGAAGATGCTGATGGCCTATGATTTCGAGCGTGAGCTGAACCCATTCGTGGAACTCGGCGGCTTCCTGTTCACCTTCATCGGCGACGGCGCGCCCGGCACCGGCAAGACGACACTGATCCAGATGATCGCCGGTCTCGTCAACGGCTATTGCCAGGTCGCCGGCTATCCCTTCGCCTATGAGAATTTCGGCGTCGACCAGATTTCCTCCTACCAGGGCAAGTCGGGCCAGAACTGCCGCCAGTTCATCAACAATGTCTTGAACCCGCGCGTCATCGGCTTCGGCACCATCGACGACATCGACCAGGTGGCCGCTAGACGCTCCGACGACCGCGCCTCGGCGGGCCAGCAGGAGATCACCGGCGTGCTGATGGATGCCTTCGCCGGTGCCGCCACAGTGGTGCGCGGCAATTGTTCGTTCGGCATGTTTTCCAACTATCCCGAGAATGTCGACGATGCGCTGCGCCAGCGCGCCGGCGCCCGCTGGCTGGTCGACGGGCCGCAGACGCGTGACGACTATATCGACATTTTCGTGCTGCTCGCCGGCAAGAACCACGAGATCCCTCTGGGCAAGCACGAGCTCTACGCCGCGCAGGAAATCCAGCGCGCCGTGACCGAAGCCTATGAGGCGCATGAAAAGCCGCAGGAGGACGGGCTGATGCGGGTCTACGAGCGCTACATGAAGGAAAACGGCGCGCCCAGGACCATGGCCGACATCGGCACCTACCTGCACCTGATCAAGGACGCCGAACCGCGCTTCACCGGCCGCGCCATCAAGAACGTCACCGACGCCATCAAGATGCGCGCCATGGACATCGAGCTTCCCGACGACTGGTTCGAAAAGCCGGAAGCCTTCATGCACAAGGGCTACGACGACAAGAAAGCGATGATCGAGGAACTGCGCGGCCCGTTCTCGATGGACATGGTCATGCAGGAGATCAACCGCTACGCAGACAGCGAGTTCCGCTATTCCGACAAGTCCGACGACGCCGCGGTCGAAAAGCTGCTGCGTGACGCAAGGCTGCGCGAACGCGCCGCGCGTGAGATGGAGGAGATGAAGAAGAAAGGTCTGTGGAATGCGTGAGGGGCGCTCTTCTTCCTTCTCCCCGTTCACGGGGAGAAGGTGCCCGAAGGGCGGATGAGGGGCAGCGCCATGCGTGGTGGAAACGAGCCCAAGGTGGCAAGAGCCCGCGAGCTTCGAAAAGTCGACAACGATGCCGAGGAAAAACTGTGGCATGAACTGCGTGGGCGAAGATTGAACGGCCACAAATTCATTCGCCAACTGCCGATCGGTCCATATTTTGCCGACTTCGCCTGCCGCGAAGCCAACCTCGTTGTGGAAGTCGATGGAAGCCAGCATGCAAATCGATCCTCTGATCGATACAGGGATGAGACGATGAACAGGAATGGTTGGTCGGTATTAAGGGTTTGGCACACTGATGTTTTGACCGGCCGTAGGAGCGTACTGGATACGATCGTTGCGGCACTCGATGGTCGGCTGCACAAGAAGATGATTGGCACCGACGTGACGTTTCTGCCCTCGATCTCGGAGACGAGATGATGAGCGTTTGCGCCGCCCCTCATCCGCCCTTCGGGCACCTTCTCCCCGTGAACGGGGAGAAGGCAAGATGAGCAAGAAACCCGACCTCCTTCGCGACAACGAACTCATCTACGGCCGTTTGCTCACCGTCGACGAGGCGCATCTCATCCAGCGCTACAACAAGGCGCTGGCCGCTTTCGGCCTCGAGCCCACCAAGCTGAAGAGCTTCCAGATCGACCGCACCGGCTTTTCGCCCGAAGTGGCCGAGGAGTGCGGCGACTATGACTATCTCGATCCCAATGAGGTCAACCGCCGTTTCATCATCCTGACGCCCTCGCAGATCGACCTGCCGGTGGTGCACACGGCCTTCTCCAACACCTCGCAGTTGATGTTCGAGTTCATGTCCAGGAACCAGCGCGCCATCGACGCGCTGACCATCAAGGACGTCATCTACGGCGAGATCGAGGATTCCGTTCCCAAGGTCAACGACATCGAGGATCTGCTGTCGATCAACCAGGTCGAGTTCAAGGTGCTTTCGGCGGAGGACGTGCTGGGCAAGGCCGCCGAACTCGGCAAGCTCGTCGACCGGCTGAAGCAGGAGCCCGACGCCTGGCGCGACAATGCCATGCTGACCCGCATGGTCGAGCTCGCCAAGGTCTGCGGCGATATCCGCGAGAACGCGCTGGTGCCGGACCAGGTGATCTTCCGTCACAACGCCTACTGGACCAGCCATTTCGGCGGGCTCTACGTCTTCGTCGATCCCGACATGACGACGGTGATCAGCGATCCGGCCGCCCCCGGCTTCCGCCGCTCGCGGCCCTGGCAGGTGAGCTATCTCTCCATCAAGGACGCCGACAAGGTGTTTAAATTCCTGGCCGCCACCGGCCGCATCGAACTCCCGCGCGCCTCCTGGATCGAGACCTCTGGCTATCTCGAGCACCGTGCCGAAATGGTGGTGCGCGCGCTGATCCGCGACGCCGAGCCGGACCGCAATTTGACCGATGTCGACAAGGTCTGGCTGCAGACCTGGATCCAGAGCCACGCCGACCTGATTACCTCGGATGGAAATTTTCCCTTCCTCAACGCCGCCAAGCGCGAGATCGCCCAGCTCGGCCATCTCAAGATCGAGGATGTCTTCCCGCAGCAGCGCTTTCTGGTGGTCCGCGCCAGGCCCGACCATCCCGACGCCTGGCTGACCAACCGGCTGATCTCGGATTTCGTGCCGTCGGACTTCGTCTCGCGCTACATCTTCAACAAGGACGGCTTCTACAAGGACTATGACGGCTTTAGCGACGCCTGGCGATCGCATGTTGTGGACGTTCTGAAAACCACATATTTGAAGGACAAGGTGGCGTTTCGCACACGCCTCTACGGCCTGACCGACTAGAACGAAATGAACCGCCATTCCGTTCTAACTTGTTGTTTTGGTGCATGATGTTATCCAAAAAGTCCGCAAGTTTTTGGCATCATGTTGAGGGGGTGATACAGCCATGCTCGATCCGATCGTGAATTTCTTCACCCGGATTTTCCAGTGGATCGGCCGCGGCATCGGCCTTGTGATCGGCGTGATCCTGTGGCCCTTCATGTGGGCCGGCCGGTGGTACACACAGCGCGGCTGGATCCTCAAGGCGATAGTCGGCCTTGCCGTCCTGGTGCTCATCGGCCTCTACGCCAACTTCTTCTACGCCACCCAGTGGTGGAACAAGTTCAACCCGAACTACCCGGATACCTATACTTTCGAGAAGCGCAACGTTTCCGCCGGTGAGCAGGTCGCCGCCGGAGCCGGCACCGACACGGCAAAGACCTGCGGCAATTCCGGCATCGCCCAGGTGGCGGCCGACCTGATCGACTTCAACGTCAACCAGAATGCCTGGGTGTCGTCGATGGTCCTCTACAAGCTCGGCCTGTTCGGCATCGACTGGGACAACACGCCATGGATGGACAACAAGGCTTCGTTCCAGCGCGGCATCAATCAGGCGGTGCGACGCACAGCCACCGAGCTTGCAGACAACCTCGGCCGTGTGCGCACCACGTCGCAGATCGATACCAATCTCCAGGATGCTCGTGGTCAGCTGCAGTACGACGAGTCCATCTGGTATATCAGCCGCAACGGCATGACCGCGACCACGCCCAGCATGTATCGGCGCGCGATGAGCAATCTGCGTTCTTTCAACGCTCGCCTCGCCACCTGCCAGGCGACTTTTGATGCGCGCGCGGACAATCTTAAGCAATATATCGACCGCATCGCCAGTGACATCGGTTCGACCTCGGCCATCCTCAAGGAGCGCGCCGAGAACCACAACAATGGCTGGTTCGATTTCCGTGCCGACGACCGCTACTGGTTCGCCTATGGCCAGCTCTACGCCTATTACGGCCTGATGAAGGGCGCCCAGGCCGATTTCGAGGACGTCATCAAGGAAAAGCACCTGCAGAGCCTGTGGGACACGATGGACGCGCAGTTCGTGTCGGCTCTGCGTATCCAGCCCTTCATCATCGCCAACGGTCGCGAGGACGGCTGGCTGCTGCCGACCCATCTGACGACGATGGGCTTTTACATCCTGCGGGTGCGCTCCAACATGGTCGAAATCAGCAACGTGCTGACGCAGTAGCGCTATTCAGTGGCAACCCCATGCGATGGTGAATTTGCGCCGTCGCGTCTGTCGCATTCCGTGCATTGTGCGGCTGTTTTGAGACGGCGGAAGCGTCCGTGCTCTGGCTTCTATACGGCGCGGCAAGCGGAGCCATAAAGAACCGGGAATAGGTCGGGCCGCCGCAGAGGAATTTTCTCTATAGGAAACATAGTTGCATGAAAGTTGACGCCGCCGCAGCGACAGGGTTAGATGCCCCGCGCGTCCGGCTCCAGCCTTCTTGCGAGTAAGATCAACCCCGTCCCCTCCACCGTCCAATCCAGAGGAACGCCGTCATGGCCGAAGTGAAGTCCGACATCGAGATCGCGCGTGGCGCCAGGAAAAAGCAGATCCAGGAGATCGGCCAGAAGATCGGCATCCCGACCGAACATCTGCTGCCCTACGGCCACGACAAGGCCAAGATCTCGGCCGAGTTCATCAAGTCGGTGAAGGGCAACAAGGACGGCAAGCTGATCCTCGTCACCGCCATCAACCCGACCCCGGCCGGCGAAGGCAAGACCACCACCACCGTCGGCCTCGGCGACGGCCTGAACCGCATCGGCAAGAAGGCGATCGTCTGCATTCGCGAAGCTTCGCTCGGCCCGAATTTCGGCGTCAAGGGCGGTGCCGCCGGCGGCGGTTACGCACAGGTCGTGCCGATGGAGGACATGAACCTCCACTTCACCGGCGACTTCCACGCCATCACCACCGCGCACAACCTTCTGTCGGCGCTGATCGACAACCACATCTACTGGGGCAATGAGCTCGGCATCGACACCCGCCGCGTCGTGTGGCGCCGCGTCATGGACATGAACGACCGGGCGTTGCGCGAAATCATCAGCTCGCTCGGCGGCGTCGCCAACGGTTTTCCGCGCGAAGCCGGCTTCGACATCACCGTCGCCTCGGAAGTGATGGCGATCCTGTGCCTGTCCACCGACCTGAAGGACCTGGAAAAGCGCCTCGGCGACATCATCGTCGCCTATCGCCGCGACAAGACACCGGTCTTTGCCCGCGACCTCAAGGCCGATGGCGCCATGGCCGTGCTTTTGAAGGACGCCATGCAGCCCAACCTGGTGCAGACGCTGGAGAACAACCCGGCCTTCGTGCATGGCGGTCCGTTCGCCAACATCGCGCATGGCTGCAACTCGGTCGTCGCCACCACGACGGCGCTGAAGCTCGCCGACTATGTCGTCACCGAAGCCGGCTTCGGCGCTGATCTGGGCGCTGAGAAGTTCTTCGACATCAAGTGCCGCAAAGCGGGCCTGAAGCCGGCGGCGGCCGTCATCGTCGCCACCGTTCGGGCCATGAAAATGAATGGCGGCGTCAAGAAGGAAGACCTCGGCAAGGAAAACGTCGAGGCGGTGAAGAAGGGCTGCGCCAATCTCGGCCGCCACATCGAGAACATCCGCCAGTTCGGCGTGCCGGCGGTGGTTGCCATCAACCACTTCTATTCCGACACGGACGCCGAGATCCAGGCGATGAAGGACTATGTCGCCTCGATGGGCGAAGAGGCTATCCTGTGCAAGCACTGGGCCAACGGCTCGGCGGGCATCGAGGAGCTCGCCAACAAGGTGGTGGCGCTTGCCGAATCCGGCGCGTCGCAGTTCGCGCCGCTCTATCCCGACGCGATGCCGCTGTTCGAGAAGATCAACACCATCGTCCAGCGCATCTATCGCGGCTCCGAAGCGATCGCCGACAAGTCGGTGCGCGACCAGTTGCACGCCTGGGAGCAGGCCGGCTACGGCAATCTGCCGGTCTGCATGGCCAAGACGCAGTATTCCTTCTCGACCGACCCGAACCTGCGCGGCGCGCCGACCGGCCACACCGTGCCGGTGCGCGAGGTCAGGCTTTCGGCCGGCGCGGGCTTTGTCGTCATCATCTGCGGCGAGGTCATGACCATGCCTGGCCTGCCAAGCAAGCCGTCGTCGGAGAAGATCTTCCTCAACGAGGCCGGCCAGATCGAAGGCCTGTTCTGATCTTTTGTCCCAACAATCAAGAAAGGGCGCCGCATCGCCGCGGCGCCCTTTCTGTTTGCGGATCGTCCTACGCGGCGCTGCGCGCCAGTGCCCGCTGGTTGGATGCATGGATGGTGTCGCGTTCCGGCAGTGCGCCCGACCTCAGGCACCCGATCCATTCGGCGGTCTTGAGCACTGCGGCGAAGCGCGACTGCAGTATGATGCTCACGACGCGATGGATCTCCTCGGCCGAGGCGTAGCCGGCGCTGTTGGCGTAGGGCACCGAACCGGTCGCGTCGGACAGGAACTCGACGGCAAAACCCATATGCACGGCGTGGATGATGGTCGACAGGTCGCAATTGTGCGTCATGTAGCCGACGACCGCGATCGTATCGACGGCGTTGGCGCGCAGCCAGGCCTCGAGGTCGGTGCCGGTGAAGGCGCTCGGCAAATTCTTCTCGACATAATGGTCTCGGCCGCGCTTGGCGATCTCCGGATGCAGTTCGCCGCCATGGCTGCCCTTGGCGAAGATCGGCGAGGTCTCGGGCGCCATCTGCTTGACGACCACCACCTTGATGCCGGCGGCGGCGGCGGCATCCATGGCGCACGCCACGTTGACGACGCTGTCGCGGAACGGCGGATGCTGGATGGCCAGATTGCCGCCGTCATAGTCGTTCTGGACGTCGATGACGACGAGCGCGCGGCGCGGCGCGGTATTGGCTGGGTCAGACATGATGTTTCCTTTCGGGCTTGAATGCGATGGGCCGAAAATAACGCGGTGGCTTAGGCGCCAACAGTGGCCCGATTGACATCGTCCGAAAGAATTGGGACAATCCACATCCACACTGGAAACGCCCCATGACCGCTCCCATCATCGCCGTCCTCGCCTTCGACGGCATCAGCCCGTTCCATCTCTCCGTGCCTTGCCTGGTGTTCGGCGCGGACCGCACCAACCTCGGCCTGCCGTGCTTCGACTTCCGTGTCTGCGGGGTCGAGGAAGGGCTGATCCGGACCGATGCCGGGCTGAGCATCCTGGTCCCGCACGGGCTTGCCGCGCTCGAAGACGCCGATATCGTCATCATCCCGAGTTGGAAGGACCTCGAAGCACCTCTGGCAAAACCGATCGAGGAAGCGCTTCGCCGCGCCCACCGGCGCGGCGCGCTGATCGTGGGACTGTGTCTCGGCACCTTTGCCCTCGCCGCCGCCGGCCTGCTCTCTGGACGGAGGGCGACCACGCATTGGGCCTATACCGACCGGTTGCAGGCCCTTCATCCCGACATTTCAGTCGACGCGGACGTGCTCTATGTCGATGATGGCGACATCGTCACCTCCGCCGGCGTCGCCGCCGGGCTCGACTGCTGCCTGCACATCGTGCGCGCCCGCTATGGCGCGGAGGCGGCACTGCGGCTCGCCCGGCACGTCGTCCTCTCCCCGCACCGGCAGGGCGGACAGGCGCAGTTCATCGAGCGCCCGGTGGCAAAAAGCGCCAATGCCGACCGTTTCACCGAGGCGCTCGACGCGGTTCGCGCGGCGCTTGGCGAAACGCACAGCCTTGACGGCGTCGCCGAAGCAGCCGGCCTGACACGGCGCACTTTCACCCGCCGCTTCCAGAAATCGATCGGCACAAGTTTTGGCGATTGGCTGACCAGCCAGCGGATCGAACTGGCACAACGGCTGCTGGAAACCACCGAAAAATCGATGGACGTCGTGGCTTTCGAGGCCGGCTTCGGCAGCGCCACATCGCTGCGCCAGCACTTTTCCGCGCGGCTCCGGACCTCACCGGCGCAATACCGGCGTGAATTTTCCAGGCGGGCCGATGTCGGGGAGCGCATGCCACGCCTCCCGGCTGCATCGATTGGGCACGCAAGCGCACTCAGCCCCGGCTGACGACCCGCGCCGGATTGCCGACCACGGTCGTGTTCGCCGCCACGTCGCGCGTCACCACGGCCCCGGCGCCGACAATGGCGCCTTCGCCGATGCTGACGCCGCCAAGGATGATCGCGCCGCCGCCGATCCAGGCATTGTCGCCGATCGTGACCGGCCTGGCGATCTCCAGTCCCGCCTGCCGCCCTGCCGGCTCCTTGTGGTGTTCGGCGCAATAAATCTGCACATTGGGGCCAAGCAGCGTCCCTTTGCCGATGCGCACCGGCGCGGTGTCGAGAATGGTACAGCCGGCATTGAGAAAGACGCCGTCGCCGAGGAAGAGATTGAAACCGTAGGCACAATGAAACGGCGCCTCGATGCGGACCCCCTCGCCCACGCCGCCCAGCAGTGTCCGGAGGGCTGGCCCGAGGTTCCCGCGTTGACGGGGCGGGAGCGTATTGTGTTCGAACACAGCATCCGCGGCCAAGCCGCGCAACGCGCCAAGATCGTCATCCAGGCACCTATACCATTCGCCGGCCGCCATCTTCGCACGTTCGCTCTGAGCCATGGCAGTGCCTCCGTTTGACATCATTGCGAACAGCGCCGAGGCAAGGACTGACGTGAACCTATAGACCAGGATACGCGGCTTTACGGAATTGGTCACCGTGCCGTCACGACCGTTGATCGCAAGCGGGCATTCGCGATCCGCGCCCGGCAACGAAATAATTCAAGACCGCTGTCGATTTCCGGGTAACTCATTCGTCCTCGATACGAAGCCGAAGAAATCCGCCCAAGAAGGGAAACGACCGATGACCATCACCATCACAGCATTTGAACGATCGCCCGATGGCGGCAAGGGGCTGGCGCGCGATACCCGCGTTCGCTGGGCGCTCGAAGAGGTGGGGCAGCCCTATGAGGTTCGTCTTGTTTCCTTCGCGGGGATGAAGGCGCCCGATCATCTGGCCATCCATCCCTTCGGGCAGATCCCCACCTATGAGGACGGTTCTCTCTCGCTGTTCGAGACCGGCTCGATCGTCTTTCATCTTGCCGATCAGCATGCGGGCCTGCTGCCGAAGGACCGCAATGCCCGCGCCCGCGCGATCACATGGATGTTGGCCGCCTTGAACACCGTCGAGCCGCCGATTCTCGAATTGACGACGGCAAGGATATTCGAAGCTGACAAGCCCTGGAGCGAGGCGCGCTTGCCGCTGGTAAAGGACCGTGTTCGCGCCCGGCTGGACAGTCTCTCGGCTTACCTGGGTGTCTCCGACTGGCTCGATGGTGCGTTCAGCGTCGGCGATTTGCTGATGGTGTCGGTGCTGCTGCGACTGAGAATGTCGGGCATTCTGGACGAATACCAAAACCTGGCCGCCTATGTCGCGCGGGGGGAAGCTCGGCCCGCTTATATCAGGGCCTTTGCCGCGCAATTTGCTGTCAACGCTCCAGCCAAGTGACCCGCCTCAATCCACTGTGGCTGCGCTTGTGAGTCTGCGCGCCTAGCCAAATATCCGGCCTATGGTAGCCTGCCGTCTAGGGCTGTTCCGGCCCGGGATCGAGGGGGGCCGACCGTGCTCTACATTCTTGCACTTCTGATCGGCGTCATTGCCGGCCTGCGCGCCATGACGGCACCTGCCGCCGTCGCCTGGGGCGCCTATTTCGGCTGGCTGCCGGTCGCCGGCACCTGGGCGAGCTTCATGAGCCATTGGGCGGCTGTCGGCATCTTCACAATCCTGGCCATCGTCGAACTGGTCACCGACCAGCTGCCGTCGACGCCAAGCCGCAAAGTGCCGCGGCAGTTCGGCGCCCGCATCCTGCTCGGCGCCTTTTCCGGCGCGGTGCTCGGCGCGGCCGGCGGCGCCACCGTCGTCTGCCTGATCGCCGGCGCCATCGGCGCGGTCATCGGCACGCTGGGTGGTGCCGAAGCGCGCGGCCGGCTGGCGGCGGCTTTCGGCAAGGACCCGCCCGCGGCCTTCATCGAGGACGCCGTGGCGATCATCGGCGGCCTGCTGATCGTGGCGGCGACGGCATGACTGCGAAAACCTTCGACGCCATCATCATCGGCGCTGGTCAGGCAGGGCCGCCCTTGGCGGGCCGCCTGACGGCCGCGGGCATGAGCGTGGCGCTGATCGAGCGCAAGCTGGTCGGCGGCACCTGCGTCAACACCGGCTGCATGCCGACCAAGGCCATGGTCGCCAGCGCCTATGCCGCGCATCTGGCGCGGCGCGCCGCCGACTATGGCGTGACGCTCCCAGGCCCCGTGGGGGTCGATTATCCCCGGATCAAAGCGCGCAAGGACAAGGTTACCAACGACGCCCGTGGCAATCTGGAGACATGGATCGCCGGTATGAAAGGCTGCACGCTCTATCGCGGCCATGCACGCTTCGTATCCGCCAATACGGTGCGCGTCGGCGACGACCTTTTGACCGCCGAAAAGATCTTCCTCAATACGGGCGGCCGCGCCTCGGTGCCGGATCTGCCCGGCATCCGCGACATCGACTATCTGACCAATTCCTCGATGATGGATCTCGACGTTTTGCCGCGCCACCTCGTCGTCGTCGGCGGCAGCTACGTCTCGCTCGAATTCGCGCAGATGTTCCGCCGCTTCGGCTCGGAGGTCACCGTCATCGAAAAGGGCCCGCGCCTGACCGGCCGTGAGGACGAGGACGTCTCGGCCGCCATCCTGTCGATCCTCGAAAACGAAGGCATCGCGGTCCATGTCGGCGCCGACAACATCGGCTTCGCCAAACACGGTGGGGATATTGCCGTGACCTTCTCCGTCGGCAAGCCGCCCGCGATCGGATCGCATGTGCTGCTGGCGCTGGGCCGAACGCTCAACACCGATGATCTCGGTCTCGACAAGGCGGGCGTCGAGGTCGACGGACGCGGCGCGATTGTCGTCGACGACCAGTTGCGCACAAGCGTGCCAGGCATCTGGGCGATGGGCGACTGCAACGGCAAGGGCGCCTTCACCCACACCTCCTACAACGACTATGAGATCGTCGCCGCCAATCTGCTCGACAATGATCCGCGCAAGGTCAGCGACCGCATCGAGGCCTACGCGCTCTACATCGACCCGCCACTCGGCCGTTGCGGCATGACCGAGGCCGCGGTGAGGAAATCCGGACGTCGCGCCCTGGTCGGCCAGCGACCGATGACCCGCGTCGGCCGCGCCGTCGAAAAGGGCGAGACGCAGGGTTTCATGAAGATCCTCGTCGATGCCGACAGCAGGGAAATCCTCGGCTGCTCGGTGCTCGGCCCCGGCGGCGACGAGGCAGTGCATTGCGTGCTCGACCTGATGTACGCCAAGGCGCCGGTCGATACGCTGGCGCGCGCGATGCACATCCATCCGACGGTTTCTGAGCTGCTGCCGACGATAGCCCAGGAAGTGAAGCCGCTGGCCTGAGACAGGAGTGGTTCGGCGTTGGTAGAATCGCCGAGCCGCCCTACGGACGCCCCGGCGCTCGTTTCCAATGCGCTCCACGATTTCTGCATTGCTGCATTGCGGCAATGTCTGTTGCGCCCAGCAGCGATCCTCGCGCAGTCTCCAGATTGAACCGATTCAGTCTGGACCTCCCATGCCTTTGCCGATCCTTGCGCTTGCCATTGCGTCCTTCTGCATCGGCACTACCGAATTCGTCATCATGGGCCTGCTGCCGGAGGTCGCGGCCGATCTCGGCGTGACGATCCCCGCCGCCGGCCTGCTGGTCACCGGCTACGCACTGGGCGTCGTCTTCGGCGCGCCCATCGTTGCGCTGGCCACCGCGCATTTGCCGCGCAAGCCCGTGCTGGTCGGGCTTGCCGCGCTCTTCGTCGTTGGCAATCTCTTCTGCGCCATCGCGCCCAATTACTGGCTGCTGATGGCTGCGCGCGTCTTCACCGCTTTCGGCCACGGCGCCTTTTTCGGCATCGGCTCGGTCGTCGCCGCAAGCCTGGTGCCCCGCAACAAGCGCGCCAGCGCCATCGCGCTGATGTTCGCCGGCCTGACGCTCGCCAACATCCTCGGCGTTCCCGCCGGCACGGCACTCGGCGAAGCCTTCGGCTGGCGGGCCACTTTCCTGGCCGTGGTCGGCATCGGCCTGATCTCGGTCGCGGCCATCGCCTGGCTGGTGCCGTCCGACGTCACGGAGCCGAGCGGCGGCGGTCTGCGCGCCGAAGTCCGCGTGCTCGGCAAGCTGCAGGTGTGGCTGGCGATGCTGATCGCGGCGCTGACCTCGGCCAGCCTGTTCGCCGTCTTCACCTATATCAAACCCTACCTCACCGACGTGTCGGGCCTGTCGACCGCGGCGGTTACCTGGGTGCTTTTGCTGTTCGGCGCCGGCATGACCATCGGCAACATCATCGGCGGCAGGCTGGCCGACTGGAAACTGATGCCGACGGTGATCGCCACCTTGCTGCTGATGGCCCTTCTGTTCGTCGGCTTCATGCAGTTCGGCGCGATCGCCAGCGTTGCCATCGGCATCGTCTTCCTATGGGGCCTGCTCATCTTCGTCGTCGTGCCGCCGCTGCAAATCCGTGTCGTCGAGGCGGCTTCCGAAGGACCGAACCTTGCCGCCACGCTCAACCAGGGCGCCTTCAACGTCGGCAATGCCGGCGGCGCCTGGATCGGCGGCGTGGCGCTGTCATCAGGCGTTTCCTATGCCAATTTGCCGCTGGTCGGCGCGGTGCTCGCCCTGATTGCGGTTACTGTTGCGGTGCTGTCGCAGGCGCTGGACCGGCGCGCGCCCATCGCCGCCCTCCAGCCTGCCGCCGAGTAACTGCCTGTCGCCCAAAAGCATGCCCACGGGCTTGACCCGTGGGTGCGCAGCGGTTTTGGGACAACGACATGCGCAAGGCAAAAGACTGTTATTGCGCCCATGGCGCGGCGGGCTGGACCAATCGACATCGGTGCCCTCCAATGGGCATGTCGTCTCGGTCTTGAAGGAGGACGTCATGCAGAAATCGATTGAACGCATCGCCGGGGACAGCGAGGGCGTTTCCTACGAATTCCCGGTGTTCCGCTTCGCCGGTGCAGACAAGGCAGCGCCTTCTGCCTACCTGCAGGCGGCACTCCATGCCGGAGAATTGCCTGGCGTCGTCGCCATCGATGCATTGATGCCGATGCTGAACAAGGCCGAGGCCGAAGGCCGCATCAGGGGCAACATCACCATCGTGCCCTGGGCCAACCCGATCGGCCGCGCGCAGTATCATTTCGGCGAGCACCAGGGCCGCTTTCATCTGGGCACCCGCACCAATTTCAACCGCGGCTTTCCGTTGCTGGCCGCGCCCGACACCAGGCTTCTGCCGGACGCCACTTTTGGCGGCGCCGACCAGCGGCTGAAGTCGCGGCTGGTGCAGCTTTCGCTCGGCCACGACATCGTGCTCGACCTGCATTGCGACGACGAGGGCCTTGCCTATCTCTACGTCCACACCAGCCTGTGGCCTGGAATGGCCGATTGCGCCGCCGCCATGGGTGTCGATGCCGTGGTGCTGTGGAGCGAGGACACCGACGGCACTTTCGAGGGCGCTTCGATCATGCCCTACCAGAACGCAGCCGCCGACGTGGCGAAGTTCGACAGGCGCGTCGCCACCACGGTCGAATATCGCGGCATCCTCGATGTCGATGGCGCGCTTGCCTCGGCCGACGCAGCAGGCCTCTACCGGCTGCTGGCGGCGCGCGGCGTGATATCCGACAGCGCCCTGCCCGCACCCGGCCCGTTCAAGGGTGTCGCGGCACCTCTGGAAAACATCGACATGATGCCGGCACCACGGGGCGGCGCGGTCCTCTACGACGTCAAGCCCGGCGACCGCGTCACCCGGGGCGCTCGTCTCGCCACCATTGTCCACGCTCCGGGCGAAGCCGATGGCCGCACCGAAGTGTTCGCACCACAGGATGGCATCATCCTGACCCGCCGCTCGCGCCGCATCATCCGCGCCGGCGAAGACCTGTTGAAACTGGTCGGCGACAGGAAGAGCAGCGATGCCAGGTCGGGCACGCTGGAGGATTAGCCTCCGTCGAATCCAGTTGCGCGGCCGCCCAATCGCCGCTAAGGGAATCGCCATGAACATGCGTTCGACCAAGACCATTTGGTGGTGGGCCTGCTGACAGCGGCCTGTTCGAACGCGTGCGCGTGAAAATAGAGGGTGGCCGCAACGGAATGTCCGGGCGGCCATTTGTTTTTCAAAGCCATTCCCGGGTCCGTTGCCCAAGTAGCTGATGGAGACGGCAATGACGTTGAAGGTTCTGGACAACGGCGCTGAAAGCTTCGTGACGGCGGGTGGCATCACCATCACCCGCGAACGCCACGACCGGCCCTATGAAGGTGCGATCGACACCTATGTCGACGGCCTGAATTCGCGCCGGGGCGCGGTGTTTTCCTCCAATTACGAATATCCCGGCCGCTATACGCGCTGGGATACGGCCATCATCGATCCGCCGCTGGTCATCTCCGCACGCGGCCGCGCCATGCGCATCGAGGCGCTGAACGGCCGTGGCGAGGCGCTGCTGCCTGTCGTCGGCAGGACGCTCGGCGGTCTCTCCGAGGTCACGATCGCCGAGACCACGAAAAAGCTGATCCGCCTCGATGTCGCCAAGCCCGGCCGTGTCTTCACCGAGGAGGAACGCAGCCGCGTTCCCTCCGTCTTCACCGTGCTGCGCGCCATCACCGCTCTGTTCAAGACGGCCGAAGACGCCAATCTCGGCCTCTACGGCGCCTTCGGCTACGACCTTGCCTTCCAGTTCGACCCGGTCGAGCACACGCTCGTTCGCAAGGAAAGCCAGCGCGACCTGGTGCTGTTCCTGCCCGACGAGATCCTGGTCGTCGACCACTATTCGGCCAAGGCCTGGACTGACCGTTACGATTATGCGGGCGAGGGTTTTTCGACCGAAGGCCTGCCGCGCGACCAGGTCGCCGAGCCGTTCAAGACCGCCGACCGCATCCCGCCGCGCGGCGACCATGAGCCGGGCGAATACGCCAATCTGGTGCGCCGGGCGATGGACAGCTTCAAGCGCGGCGACCTGTTCGAGGTCGTCCCCGGCCAGATGTTCTACGAACGCTGCGAGACGCAGCCATCCGAGATTTCGCGCAAGCTGAAGTCCATCAACCCGTCGCCCTATTCCTTCTTCATCAATCTGGGCGAGAACGAATATCTGATCGGCGCGTCGCCGGAGATGTTCGTGCGCGTCAACGGCCGCCGCGTCGAGACCTGCCCGATCTCCGGCACCATCAAGCGCGGCGACGACGCCATTTCGGATAGCGAGCAGATCATCAAGCTGCTCAACTCCAAGAAGGACGAGTCCGAACTCACAATGTGCTCGGACGTCGACCGCAACGACAAGTCGCGGGTCTGCGATCCAGGTTCGGTGCGCGTCATCGGCCGCCGCCAGATCGAGATGTATTCGCGCCTGATCCACACCGTCGACCACATCGAGGGCCGTTTGCGCGAGGGCATGGACGCTTTCGACGCGTTTCTGTCGCATGCCTGGGCCGTCACCGTCACCGGCGCGCCGAAACTGTGGGCCATGCGCTTCATCGAGCAGAACGAGAAGAGCCCGCGCGCCTGGTATGGCGGCGCCATCGGCATGGTCAACTTCAACGGCGACATGAACACCGGGCTTACCTTGCGCACCATCCGCATCAAGGACGGCATCGCCGAGGTGCGCGCCGGCGCTACATTGCTCTTCGACAGCATTCCCGAGGAAGAAGAAGCCGAAACCGAACTGAAGGCATCCGCCATGCTCTCCGCCATCCGCGACGCCAAGATGGGTAATTCGACTAGCACCGAGCGCACCACGGCGCGCGTCGGCGACGGCGTCAACATCCTGCTGGTCGACCATGAGGACAGCTTCGTGCATACGCTGGCGAACTACTTCCGCCAGACCGGCGCCAATGTCTCGACCGTGCGCACGCCGGTGCCGGAGGAAGTCTTCGAGCGACTGAAGCCCGACCTGGTCGTGCTGTCGCCCGGACCCGGCACGCCCAAGGATTTCGACTGCGCGGCGACCATCAGACGAGCGCGCGCCCGCGACCTGCCGATCTTCGGCGTCTGCCTTGGCCTGCAGGCGCTGGCCGAAGCCTATGGCGGCGAACTCAGGCAGTTGCACATTCCCATGCACGGCAAGCCGTCGCGGATCCGTGTCTCGAAACCGGGCATCATCTTCTCGGGCCTGCCCAAGGAAGTCACCGTCGGCCGCTACCACTCGATCTTCGCCGATCCGGTGCGCCTGCCGGACGATTTCATGGTGACCGCCGAGACAGAGGACGGCGTCATCATGGCCTTCGAGCACCGCAAGGAGCCGATCGCCGCGGTGCAGTTTCACCCGGAATCGATCATGACGCTCGGCCACAATGCCGGCATGCGCATCATCGAAAACATCGTCGCGCATTTGCCGCGCAAGGCCAAGGAAAAGGCAGCCTGACGGTAATGGCCGAAGCCGACAACACCATGGCGATCGCGGCGAAAGCCGCCGCGAAGCGCAAGGTCGCCAACCTTGCCTTCTGGTCGATCGTGGTCGCCTTTGTCGTGCTCGCGCTCAAAGCCACCGCCTGGTACCTGACCGGATCCGTCGCGCTCTATTCGGACGCGCTGGAATCGATCGTCAATGTCATTGCCTCGATGGCGGCCTTCTGGGCGATCCAGGTCAGCTACAAGCCGGCCGACCAGGATCATCCCTTCGGCCATCACAAGGCCGAGTATTTCTCGGCCGTGCTCGAAGGCGTGCTGATCGTCGTCGCCGCGCTTCTGATCCTGAGCGAGGTCTGGCGCTCCTGGCAGACGCCGGCGCCGCTCGAACAGCCCTGGGAAGGCCTTGCGATCAACGGCATCGCCACCGTCATCAATGCTTTCTGGGCCTGGACGCTGATCCGCACAGGCCGGGCCGAGAAATCGCCGGCGCTGGTCGCCGACGGCAACCACATCATGACCGATGTGGTGACCTCGGTCGGCGTCTTCGGCGGCCTGGTCGGAGCAATCCTGACCGGCTGGCAGATCCTCGACCCGGCATTGGCCGTCATCGTCGCGCTCAACATCCTGTGGCAGGGCTGGCATGTCATCGGCTCGTCGATGAACGGCCTGATGGACCGGGCCGTCGGCACGGCGGAGCACATGCGCATCCGCGACATCATTTCGGCCAATTGCAAGGGCGCGATGGAGGTGCACGACCTCAAGACCCGCATCGCCGGCCGCGCCACCTTCATCGAGTTCCATCTGGTCGTCGATGCCGACATGTCGGTCGGCGCCAGCCATATCATCTGCGACCGTATCGAGGACGCGCTGAAGGCCGACATCCCCTCGGTGCGCGTGACAATCCATGTCGAGCCCGACGACGAGGCCAAGCTGCCGAAGGGCACGACCGCCGTGCCGTTTGCTTAGCTTTGCGCTAGCCTGAGGCCTGTCGAGATTCAGGTCAGGCCGAGTCGAGAATGGTGACTTCCGAGAACCGGAGCGGAGCGTACTTTAAGTACGTGAGCTCAGTTCTACTGCGACGCAGTAGAACGGGGAAGCGCAGGAAGCCGCCATTCGCAGGCCGGCATCACCTGAATATCGACAGGCCTCAAGGCGCGCAGGCTGATTGCGGCATCGATTCCAGCCGATAGATCTTATCGTCCGACTTGGTCTTGCCATCGGCGGCTTTCGAACAGAGGTCGACAACCGCGAGGCTGCTGTTGGGGTTGGCCAGCATGATGGTGCCGTTGGCGCCGCGCTTGAGGAAGATTTCCTTTTGCGCGATGTCGCAGGAAAAATTGCTCATCTTCGCACTCGCAGCGCAGCGCCACTGGTCGGCTTCGCCCTGGCACGAATAGGTCTGCATGACCTTGGCCCCCTTCTGCCGTGTGGTGACGGAGACGGCGATGTCGGCGCCGTCGGGCCAGTTCGTGACATCGCCCCCGGAGGCGAAGGAGGCCAGTTCCACCGGCCCGCGGAACACCCGGATCGACTGCGTCAGTTGGCCGGGATGCAAACTCATATGCGCCGCATCATAGTCGCGCCCGTAACAGAAGGCCTGGTCGGGTTTGAGCCGCTCGCGCAACGGCGCCCCGAGCGCCGGATCGATCGGATCGATGCGTGCGAACTCGGCCTTGCAGGTGGCAGCCGGCATTGGGTCGAGGCGGAAATTGTCGTCCTCCGACCCGAGCGCTTGCCTGTCGTATTCAGCCGAGCCGAGTTCCTCTTCCGAACCGGCATCGAGGTAAATATCAGGCGACAGATCGGACAGGATCAGCCTGCCCTTGTCGTCGACCTTCAGCGACGCCAGCGTGCGATCGCAATCCATGCCGCAGCGGATCGGGGCCGATTTGCCGTCCTCGGACTGGTGATTGCACCAGCCGCCGGCCCATTCCGGCGCCTTGGCACCGCGCACCGTGGTGGTGAGGAAGCCATTGTAGGACGTATCGGAATTCGCGCTCGGTTCCTCATTCGGACGTCTGACCGGATCACGGCCGTAGTAGAAGAAAATCCGCGCCACTTTCTGCTTCGGATGCGCCTTGAGGTGCGCCGCGTCATAGACCCGGCCGAAGCAGGCGTCCGCCCCTTTAGGGCTGAGTTCGGTGAGCTTGAGCGCATCATCGGCAAAAGCAGAACCCACAACTCCGCCAATCAGTGCGGCGCCGAACCCGGCGCTGGCGAGCGTCTTCCATTCACTGAACGCCACGTGACCCCCTCCTCCGCATCGACAGGACGTAGCGTCAATTTATGCTAGTATTGCGGCTTGAGCCACGCAAATCGCGGGAAGCCGGCAAGCCAGGAACAGGAAGGGGACGCCATGCGCCGACGTGACATGTTCCAGGCGGCCCTCGCCGGAGCTGGAACCCTTCTCGGCCTGCGGGCGGTACAGGCAGCGACCACCGAGCCTGCCAGGCTGAAGGTCGCCTATCACCTCAGCGATCTCGACAAGGTCAATTTCGTGCTCGGCAACATCAAGAACCACTATGAGGGCACCGGCGGCAGCGTCGAGATCGCGCTGGTCGTGCATGGCCCGGCCCTTGCCGCCTTCAAGTCGAAGGGCATATCGGCGGCGATTTCGGGGCGCTTTACCGGTCTTGTCCAGCAAGGGCTCGACCCGCACGCTTGCGGCAACACCATGCACGGCATGGACATTACGCTCGCCGATCTGCTCGACGGATTCCATGCCGCCGACAAGGGCGGCGTCGTCAAGCTCGCCGAATTGCAAAGCCAGGGCTATCTCTATCTCAGGCCTTGAAGCGGCAATGACTTGAATGCAAGGGTGGCAAGACCCGCCAAGATATCGGAAATCCCCGGAGGAACAGCAGTGCCAGAGACAGCCCTTGGTCTTGTCATCCCCGATCTCGCCGGCAAGGCGGTGTTGGTCACCGGCGCCTCGACCGGCATCGGCGCAGCGCTCGCGCTCGCCTATGCCGAGCAGAAATGCAAAGTGGCGCTGCACTATAATTCCAGCCGCGACGCCGCCGAAAAACTCGGCCGGATCCTTGGCGACGGCGGCGCCAAGGTCTTCCTCGTCCAGGGCGATTTTTCTCTTCCCGCCGATGTCGAACGCGTCGTCGAGGACAGCGCGCGACATTTCGGCCGCCTCGACGGGCTCGTCAACAATGCCGGCGGCATGCTCGGCCGCGTACCCTATGCCGAGCAGACCGAGGCGCATTACGACGCGGTGATGGATCTCAACGCACGCTCGGTGCTGACCGCCTCGCGTAAGGCGATCCCGTGGCTGAAAAAACAGGGCGGCTTCATCGTCAACACCTCGTCGATCGCCGCGCGCAATGGCGCCGGCGGCGGCGCCGGCCTTTATGGCTCGGCCAAGGCCTTCGTCTCCAACGTCACGCGCGGCATGGCCAAGGAACTGATCGGTTTCGGCATCCGCGTCAACGCCGTGGCGCCGGGCACCATCCTCACCCCCTTCCACGAACGCTATTCGACCGACGAGCAGATCAAGGGCATGGTCGCCACCATTCCGCAGGGCCGCGCCGGCACGGCGCAAGATTGCGTCGGCGCCTATCTGTTCCTCTCATCGGACCTGTTGAGCGGCTACATCACCGGCCAGGTGATCGAGGTCAATGGCGGCCAGTTGATGCCTTGACCGGCGATCGGCATACTAAACACACTCCTTTCGCGCCAACCCAGGGGACGAGGACATGTACGGACTGATCGGCAAGATGCGGGCGGCGCGCGGCCAACGCGACGCTGTCATGACTGTGCTGCGCGAGAGCACCGGTGCCCTGCCCGGCTGCCTGAGCTATATCATCGCCACCGACCCGGCCGACGCCGACGCGATCTGGGTGACCGAAGTGTGGACCGATCAGGCAAGCCACAAGGCATCCCTGCAGCTACCGGAAGTCCAGGCGGCCATCGCCAAGGCACGCCCCTTCATCGGCGGCTTCGAGTTCCAGGTGGAGACCCACCCGGTCGGCGGCTTCGGCCTGGCTGAAGCCAAAACGGGCTGAGCTGGGCGGGCGGCGCGATGCAGACCGTTAACATTAGCGATGCGAAGGCCAATCTTTCACGTCTCGTTGACCTGGCCGCGAACGGCGAGCCATTCATCATCGCCAGAGCTGGCAAACCATTGGTCAAAGTCATTCCTCTCGATCCATCGCCCCCGGCACAGGCACGACGGGTTGGCTTTATGGCTGGCCAGTTTTCCGTACCCGACCATTTCGATCGCATAGACGGTGGAAAGATCGAGCACTTGTTCGGCACGGATACCTAGAAGCTGTCGCTTTTTTCGACGCGGGCGGGTTCGCATTCCTTGCCGCCCGGTCTAAGACCAGAGCATGGATTCCGAGGCAGAGCAGCCATATCCCGACCAGCCCGCCATCGAGCGCATGGAGCGGCTGAGCAAGCCATGGCAATGGTTGATCCTGCTGGTCATCTCCACCCTGTTTGCCGGTGCGCTGGAACTCGCGGCCCTGCCGGCGGCACTGCTGATCGGACCAATGCTGGCAGCCATCATCGCCGGCACCAATGGCGCCACTGTGCGGGTGCCGCGCCTTCTGTTCGGCTCCGCCCAGGCTGTCGTCGGCTGCCTCGTCGCGGCTTCGATCTCGGCCGATATCTTTCCGGTCTTCTACAAGGAATGGCCGCTGTTCCTCGGCGTGGTGATCGCCACCGTCGCGGCCTCGAGCCTGCTTGGCTGGCTGATCAGCCGCTGGCGCATCCTGCCCGGCACTACCGCCGTCTGGGGCTCTTCGCCGGGGGCCGCTACTGCCATGGTGCTGATGGCCGGCGCCTTTGGCGCCGACCAGCGCCTTGTCGCCTTCATGCAGTATCTGCGCGTCATCTTCGTTTCGATGACGGCGGCCCTCGTTGCCAAGATGTGGGTCGACACCTCGGGCATTGAGGTCCCGCCCATCGACTGGTTCCCGGCGATCGATCCGCAGCCCTTCGCCGCCACCATCGGCATGGCAATCGTCGGCGGCCTGGCGGGTAGGCTTTGCCGGCTGCCCTCGCCTTTCTTCCTTGGCAGCTTCATCTTCGGCACCGTGATCCATCTTGGCCTCGGGGTGCCGATGCAATTGCCGCAATGGCTGCTGGCGATCAGTTACGCTATGGTCGGCTGGTCGATCGGCCTGAACTTCACCAGACCGATCCTGCGCCATGCGGCACGCGCCCTGCCGCAGATCATCGCCTCGATCGTCGCGTTGATCGCCTTTTGCGGCGGCCTTGCCTTCCTCCTCAGCCATCTCGCCGGCGTCGACCCGCTGACCGCCTATCTGGCGACCAGCCCCGGCGGCATGGACAGCGTCGCCATCATCGCCGCCGCCGCGCGGAACGTCGACATCTCCTTCGTCATGGCGCTGCAGTCGGCGCGTTTCCTGATCGTGCTGCTTGTCGGCCCGAGCATCGCGCGGCTGGTGGCCAGAAGCATCAGGGAGTGAAAGCGCGGCAGCGTGCGATCCTATCGCGCCGCCGCAAGGCGTTCGGGCAGGAAATCGACGAAGACGCGCACCTTTGGCGACAGATGGCGATTGGAGGGCCACAGCATCCGGAACTGGCCACGGCCATCGACATGATCGTCCAGTACGGTGCGCAGCCTGTCCTCGCGCAGTGCCTCCCGCACCAGGAAATCGGGCATGCAGGCGATGCCGAGTCCGGCGATCGTGGCGCCTTTCAAGGCTTCCATGTTGTTGCAGGTCAGCATCGAACGGATCAGCGGTTGGGCGCTCCCGGTAATGAAGGGCCAGTCCAGCAACCTGCCGCTGTTGAGATAGCGGAAGTTTATGCCGAAATGCCGGATGAGATCCGCCGGCACGCGGGGTATGCCATGGCGTTCGAGATAGGAAGGCGCCGCGCACAGCAGCATGCGGAAGGGCGCAATGGGTCTGGACACCAATCGTGAATCGGGCAGCTCGCCGCTGCGGATCGCGACGTCGATGCCTTCCTCGATGACGTCGACGATCCGGTCGTTGAAATCGATATCGAGCTCGATCTCGGGATAGCGCGCCATGAATTCCGACAGCACCGGCAGCAAGAGATGATAGGTGACGATCGGGGTCGAGACGCGCAGCCGCCCACGCGGCGTCTCGCGTGTCCGCGACAGCATCGCCTCGGCATCGTCGATGTCGTCGAGGATACGCCGCACGCGCTCGTTGAACAGCTTGCCCTCCTCCGTCAGGCCGATCCGCCGCGTGGAGCGCTGCAGCAGCCGCACGCCGAGCTCCTGTTCGAGCCGCGCGACACTTTTGCCGACCGCCGAAGCGGAGATGCCGAGCGCCCGGCCGGCGGCGACGAAGCTGCCGAATTCGGCGGTGCGGGCGAAGGCCAGAAGGCCGCTGAGGCGATCCATCAAACTGCTCCATTCGAGCGTTTTAGTCCGTTATGTCGAGATATTTAACACCATTTTTCCGGAGCCGTCGCCGACCTATCTTGGTCCGCATGACCGGGCGCCGCGATAGCGCGGCATGCCGGCGCAGACTGCTCAGATAGGAAAATCCATGACCTTGAAGATCACCATCGGCCCGGCCGAGAGATGGCTCGTGCTCTTGTCCGTATGCCTTGCCGCCATGACGATGCCCCTGACCTTCACCGGGCCGGCCGTCGCGCTTTCCCGCATCGCGGCCGATCTCGGCGGCAGCCCGATCGCGCTCAATTGGGTGACCAACGCTTTCATGCTGACCTTCGCCGCCAGCCTGATGGCGGCGGGCGCTCTGGCTGACAATCATGGCCGCAAGCGGATCTTCCTCGTCGGTCTCGCCCTCTACATCCTCGCCTCGCTCGCCGCGATGCTGGCGCCCGACATCGCCTGGTTCGACGTCTTCAGGGCCGCGCAAGGGCTGGGCAGTGCCCTGGCCTTCGCCGGCGGCGCCTCCGCACTTGCCCAGGAATTCGAGGGACCATTGCGGCTACGCGCCTTCTCCTTCCTCGGCACCAGTTTCGGCATCGGGCTGGCCTTCGGCCCGATCGCCTCCGGCCTGCTCATCGCCGCATTCGGCTGGCGCTCGATCTTTGTTCTGGTCGTGGCACTCGCGGTTGCCTCGGCAATCCTCGGCCTGCGCACGATCAGGGAATCGCGTGACCCGGATGCGACCGGCCTCGACTGGGCGGGCGCCGGCACGTTCACCGTCGCGCTGGCCTCGCTTACCTATGGCGTGTTGCAGGCGCCGCAGAGCGGCTGGGCCGATCCTCTTGTGGTAACGCTTCTCGGCGTGGCCTTCCTTTGCTTTGTGCTGTTCGTCGTCGTCGAGCGGCGCGTGCGCCGGCCGATGCTCGATCTTACCCTGTTTCGCTTTCCGCGCTTCGTCGGCGTCCAGTTTCTTGCGGCGGCGCCCGCCTATGGCTTCGTCGTCCTGCTCGTGCTTTTGCCGATCCGCTTCATCGGCATCGAGGGGATGAGCGAGATCAAGGCCGGGCAATTGATGATCTGCCTCTCCGGGCCACTGCTGGTCCTGCCCCTGCTCGCCGGCCAATTGGCACGCTGGATTGCCCCGGCCACGATCTGCGGTCTCGGACTGCTCGTCGCGGCAGCCGGTTTGGTCTGGCTGAGCCTGACGCCACCGATCGCCGTCGCTCTGATCGCACCGCTGATCCTGATCGGCGTCGGCATCGCCTTGCCCTGGGGATTGATGGACGGGCTCGCCGTCAGCGTCGTGCCGACGGAGCGCGCCGGCATGGCGGTCGGCATTTTCAACACCACGCGTGTCGCCTGCGAGGGCGTGGCGCTGGCCATCGTCATGGCGACGCTGTCAGGCTTCACCGCAGCGCAGCTCGCCGCTCGAGGTGCTGCGCCTTCCAGCGATGCGGCCGCCGCGGCGCAGTTGCTGGTAACTGGCAATGTCGGTGGAACCGCACAACATTTACCGGAGGCCGCCGCCACCGTTCTGGTCGAGGCCTACGAAGCGGCGTTCGACAGGCTGCTGATCGTGCTGGCGGCTATCACCATCGTCACCGCCCTGGTCGTCTTCCTCGGCCTGCGTCGCGGATCGGCGGCGGAACGTGAGGTCGTCCCGCTGCCGGCCTGCCAGGAAGGGTAGGCATCAGCCATTTGCGGGCCAGAATATCAACGCACCTTACAGCATGTCGCGGCGAATAGTATTCGCGCGACCTGCTGTAAGCTTCTGATTTTATGCATGTCGTGGTCCCGGAACCGAGGACACTTCCGGGCGACATGCATTAGTCCAGCCTGTGCATCAGATCGTCATCCAGCCAGCGGCCGAAGAAATAGGCCAGTTGCTTGTGCCACCACGGCCAGTCATGGCTGACGTCGCCACCCCAATAATCGACCCAGGCCGGAATGGATTTGTCGCGCAGGATCTGTTCCAGCTGGCGCGTCTCGACCAGCATGCGCTCCTCCCAGGCGCCTTGCCCGCAGCAGAAGATCAGCCTGAGCGTCTTCAGCCGCGCCAGCAGTTTCGGGTCGACGATCCCTGGCAGATAATCGAGCGGCGAGTTGTAGAAGATGTCGCCGTCGAGCGCCTTGCCGAAGAAATCGCGTGCCGAATAGACCCCCGACAGCGAGATGACGCCGCTGGCGAGTTCGGGAAAACGGAAGACGAAGTTCGAGGAATGATAGCCGCCCATCGAACAGCCTGAAAACAGCGGCTTCAGCCGCCGTCCGCCGTTGGCTTGCGCGGCGGTTTCCAGAAATTCCGGCAGCGCCTCCTCGCGCACGTAGCGGAAATAGGCCTCGTGGCGGGCGATACGGTGCGCGGCATCGACATGGCTGGCGAAGAAGGATTCCGAATCGATGCCGTCGACGGTGAACAGCTGGATGCGGCCGGTGTCGATGAACTCGGCCAGCGCCCCCACCCCGCCGGAATCTTCGAACTGGTAGAACCTGCCCTGCGAGGTCGGGAACACCACGACAGGCCGGCCGGCATGGCCGTAGCGCTTGTACTCCATGTCGCGGCCGAGATTGCGGGCGAAACCCTTGTGATAGGAGACGTCCATGGCCTCAAGCCTTTTCCGCGTGGATATAGGCCACCGCCTCGCGCAGCTCCGCCTGATCCTTCGAGCGCATCTGGTAGGCGTAATTCCCCATGGCGCGGCTGAAAACCTCTTCTATTGGCTGATGATGGACGATCTTGTCGCCGTGCGCGGCTAGCACGTCCGCATGGCTGTGCAAATAGTCGAGATGGCGCTTGCGGCTGGCATAGGCGGTGAAATACTTGCCCTCATAGGGGCCGCCGGCGGCGTCCTTGACCACCATGTCCGCCCACGCCGCGTAGACATCGATGTCGAACGTGTAGTTGATCGCGTCGGTCATCCAGGCGCCGGGCGGCCGCATGTTGACCTCCAGCGCGATGATGCGGTCGTCCCTGGTCTCGAACAGCTCGATGTGGAAAAAGCGCTCGCGCACGTCGAACGCCTTCAGGATCTTACGGCCGGCCTCCTCGACGACAGGCCTGATCCGAGGAAAGCAGGTATAGCTCATGTGGCGGTCCTTGTTGACCACGTCCATGACGCTCTGATCGTAGCGATGGCTGGCCGCCAGCACCACCTCGCCGTCGCGGTTGACCAGCCCGTCATAAGTCACCACCAGCCCCTCGATGAACTGCTCCATGACGAAGGTCACGTCCTCCGGCTTGTCCCGGAAGAACTGGTCGAGCTCTTTCGCATTGGAGATCTTGAACGTGTTCGAAGCGCCGGAGCCTGAATCCGGTTTGACCACGACGGGATAGCCGACGCGGCGGATGAAGGTCATGGCGCCGGCCCGGTCGGAGCATTTGCGCTGCGCGATGGTCTCGACGCCGCTCTTGCGGAAGAAGGCGCGCATGCGGCTCTTGCGCTTCAGGTTCTTCACGAAATCGAGCTTGGTGCCGTAGATGTTGAAGTCGGTGCGAATGTTGGCTTCCAGTTCCAGCCAGTGCTCGTTGAGCGATTCGAACCGGTCGATGCGGCCCCATTTGTGGATGAAATGGCCGATCGCCCGGAGCACTGCGTCATAGTCCTCCATGTCGGCGATACGGTAGTATTCGGAAAGGGATGCCTTCAGCTTGCCATCGAGCGCATCGAACGGCACATCGCCAATTCCGAGCACGGTCGCGCCGGCCTTCTTCAGCCGGTCGCAGAAATCGGCGCCATTGGCGGGAAAATGCGGCGAGAAGAACACGAAATTCATAGACGACCCCCTGCCGGCGGCACCCCGCCACCGTTCAACTCTGGCCCATTTGCAGCGTATGGGGAAGAGCACCCGCCCAGGGATAAAATTCGACGGGGCCGGCCCCGCTTGCCTCAAACAGGCCGCTCCTGTATGAGAGCGGCCATGAACATGCGCGCCACCATCGCTTCCCGTCAGACCGGCTTTGCCGGCAAGACCGTGCGTGCGCTTGCCTCGACCCTGCTTCTTCTCGGCCTTATCGGCGATCGCCGGGTTCGCTGAAGGAGCGCCCGGCGGTCGAACCGCCGCGCAAGCGCATGCTCCTTGGCAATTCACATCAAGCGAACGAAATTCTGGTATAGGCGCCGCTTGGCACCACATCCGCCTGAAGGGCGGACCCGCCGGCCGCCGGGAGAAACGACGATGAACGCACGAGAAGAAATCCGCCATGATGCCGCGGTAGCCGGCAAGGAAATGGAACCAATCCGGGGCATGCCGGACGCGGCCCGAAAATATCAGCCCTACCCTACCGTCGGCCTCACCGACCGGACCTGGCCCTCGAAGGTCATCGACAAGGCGCCCATCTGGTGCTCGGTCGACCTGCGCGACGGCAACCAGGCGCTGATCGATCCGATGGGCCACGAGCGCAAGGCGCGCATGTTCGGCCTGCTGCTCGACATGGGCTTCAAGGAGATCGAGATCGGCTTCCCGTCGGCTTCGCAGACCGACTTCGATTTCGCCCGCTGGTGCATCGAGGAAGGCAATGTGGCGGCCGACGTGTCGTTGCAGGTGCTGGTGCAGTGCCGACCCGAACTGATCAGCCGCACCTTCGAGGCCCTGAAGGGCGCCACCAACCCGATCGTGCATTTCTACAACTCGACCAGCGAATTGCAGCGCCGCGTCGTCTTCGAGAAGGATGTCGGCGGCATCAAGCGCATCGCCACCGACGCCGCCAAGATGATCACCGACATGGCGGCCAAGGCCGGCGGCGGCTATCGCTTCGAATATTCGCCGGAGAGCTTCACCGGCACCGAACTCGAGGTCGCGCTGGAGATTTGCAACGCCGTCACCGAGATCGTCAGGCCGACCCCTGACAACAGGCTGATCATCAACCTGCCGTCGACGGTCGAGATGTCGACGCCCAACATCTATGCCGACCGCATCGAATGGATGTGCCGCAACCTCGACAACCGCGAAAACCTGATCATCTCGCTGCATCCACACAATGATCGCGGCACCGGCATCGCCACCACCGAACTCGGCCTGATGGCCGGGGCCGACCGCGTCGAAGGCACGCTGTTCGGCAATGGCGAGCGCACCGGCAATGTCGACATCGTCACGCTGGCGCTCAACATGTACACGCAAGGCGTCGATCCGGGCATCGACTGCTCCGACATCAACCGGATGAAGGACGTCTACGAATATTCGAACCAACTGAAGATTCCCGAGCGCCATCCCTATGTCGGCGAACTCGTCTACACCGCCTTTTCCGGCTCGCACCAGGACGCCATCAACAAGGGCATGAAGGCCTTGAAGAAGGCCAACACGCCGCACTGGGAAGTGCCCTACCTGCCGATCGATCCCGCCGATGTCGGCCGCAGCTACGAGGCCATCATCCGCATCAACTCGCAATCGGGCAAGGGCGGCATCGCCTATGTGCTGCAGGCCGATTACGGCCTCAATCTGCCGCGCAACCTGCAGATCGAGTTCAGCCAGGCGATCCAGGCGATCACCGACGCCGAAGGCAAGGAAGTACCGGCAAAACGTATTCATGACCGCTTCCTCGAAACCTATGTCGACCAGCCGGGCGCCCGGCTGAAGTTCCTCGACCATCACACCTATCCCGACACCGAGGTGAAGGGCCGGCGCGTGGTCGAGGCGGTCATCCTCGACAATGGCAAGGAAATGACGATCTCCGGCACCGGCACCGGCCCGATCGACGGCTTCGTCGACGCGCTGTCGCGCCATGTCGGCGTCGAGATGTCGGTGCTCGATTATTCCGAGCATTCGATGCAGCGCGGTTCGAATGCGTCGGCCATCTCCTATGTCGAGATGGAGTATCCCGGCGGCAAGCTGTTCGGCGCCGGCATCAACACCAACATCGTCGCTGCCTCGCTGGAAGCGGTGACGTCAGCGGCCAACCGTATCGTCGGTCACAAGGCGCGATAACATCGACGGTCGGCGGTGCGAAGGCAGAAGTAGCTTCCCTCGCGCCGCCATTTTTCAAGCCCGAACAAGGCTTTGGCCTCGACTGGCTGATGATGACTCCCAAGACCATTGCGTGGCCGACACCGACCGTGTCGTTAACCACCGGAAAAATATCCAGTGAGGTACGCGATCACATAATGCGTGTATACTTGTATGGCGGTGTGGGCATTATATGATCCGTGCCTTAACCTGTGCCGACTTCGAGAGGATCGACACTTGCAGCATGCCACGCCTGCCGCCCCCGCAGTGCGCGAAACATTGGAGCGACTGCTTGCCAGCGAAACGTTCGGAAGATCCGAACGGGCACGCAAGCTGCTGCGTTATCTTGTCGAGCGCGAACAGGCAGGCGAAGCCGACAGGCTCAAGGGCTTTTCTATCGCCATGGATGTCTTCGGCAAGGATGGCGATTTCGATCCTTCGACCGATGCGGTGGTGCGGGTTCAGGCCGGCCGGCTGCGCGACTTGCTGCAGCAATATTTCGCCAATGAAGGTGTTGCCGAGCCTGTCCGCATAGCCATTCCGCGCGGCGGCTATGTCCCGGCCTATGAGCTCAACGCAATCCGCTTGCCGGAGACGTCCCAACCCGCCATCCAGAACGGAGCGGCGGCGGCTCCATCGGCGCAACGCGGCACCGCCGAAAGTGCCATTCCGGCCGCTACTTTGCCGGCACCGATGGTCGCGCCGGCGCCGTCGGTGGCACGTCACCTCGGATTCTTCTGGATGGCGATCGCCGTCGTCATCGCCATGCTCGGCGTTTTGATCCTGCGTCAGGGCGGCGGTGCGCTGTTGGCAGGCGGCGACCTTGCGGCCACGCTCGAGACCGCGGGCCTGACCGACAGCGTCGCGTCGTCCCCCGCCAGCGAGGCCTTGCCGCTCGTCTACATCGCCGTCAAGGCCAGTGGCACGGATGCCAGCCGTGTCGCCGCATCGCTGCGCGCCGGCTTGAGCAGCTTCGATACGATCGACTTCATCGGTCGCAACACGGTCGACACGACCGATCCGGCCACCAATGCCACGAGCTTCATCTTCGATATTCTGCCTGGGCCGGATACGGGAGACATCACGATCGAACTGCAGAGCGTGGCGACCGGACGGGTGCTTTTGTCGCGCAATCTGACCGCCGCCGACAGCGCACCGACCGCCGTCGAGAACAGTATAGCCGGCATCTTGACGTCCGCTCTCCCTGCTTCCGGCACGATCTACGGCTATCTCGAACAAAGCGGCATTCAGACCGCCCTCACGCAGTGCCTGACGCTCAACGACAAATATTATCTCGACCAGAACGCGAGGACCCACGAGGACGCCTATCGCTGCCTCGAAACCCTCGCCGAAAACGGTGCCAAGTCACCGCTGGTCTATTCGGAACTCGCCTCGCTCCACCTGGAGGCCGTGAATGACCACTACGCCTATCCGCCGGATGCCACCATCGAGAAGGCGATGACATTCGCCCACCGCGCCGTGCAGATGGGACCGACCAGCCCTTATGCGCATCGCTCTTACGGCTACATCAATTCCCGTCTTGGCAATGCCGACGAGGCGCTGCGCTGGATGCGCAAGGCCTATGACCTCAATCGCTACGATCTCGCCATGGCCGCCGCTTATGGCTACGGTCTGATTTTCGCCGGCCGGTATGCCGAGGGGACGCCGATCCTGGCCCAGGCGGTGGATGCCTCCAGCGGCCATCCGACATGGTGGGATTTTGGACTTTTCGCCGGCGAACTTATGCTTGGCGACACGAACAAGGCCGCGATCGCCAGTTCTTCTCTCAGAACAACCGCAACGAAGTCGCACTATCTTGCCGCCCGGCTGATCGGCGCCAAGATCGCCGGTCGGGACAATCTGGCGCGCAGGCTGCTCGACGAACTGACCGCCAAATTTCCGAAATTCGCCGCCAACCCGCGCGCGACCTTCATAGACCGAAAATATCCGGCCGATCTGACCGAGCGCTTGGTCGGCGCGTTACGCGCCGCCGGACTCGGCAGCGCAGGCTAACGCCCAGCAATATCGACGGCGCTGAGCATTGTCGATTTCGTACGCACCGATCATCGAATATCGGTTAGCCGGCGAGTTCTGTCATCAACCGTACAAATCGCGAAAATTTTACTGGCCATCCCACTAGACGAGGCGCAATCCAGCCGCAATTGACGGTGGTCTCGCGTTTCTCATAGCCCTGCAACAAGTCCCAGCTTCATGATTTCATCGCTTCATGCCACCGAACGAGGTGCCGGTTCGAAGACCATCGTTCTGCTGCATGGTTTCGGCGGCTGCCATGACAGTTGGCACGAAGTGGTCCCGTCGCTGTCGCCTGCCGCGCGCACACTCGCTTATGATTTGCCCGGACACGGGCTGTCGCTCGATTTCCCCGGCGCCGGCCCGGCCAAGGTGGCGGCGAAGGCCGTCCTCGCCGATCTCACCGCACGATCGGTAAGGCGCGTTCATCTGGTGGGCCACTCGATGGGCGGCGCGGTGGCGACGCTGATGGCGCTGGCCGAGCCCGAGAGGGTGGCATCGCTGACACTTTTGGCGCCTGGCGGCTTCGGCGCCGAGATCAACGGCCCGCTGTTGCGCCGCTTTGCCGCCGCGAGGGACCCATCCGACATCCGGGCGTGCCTCGTCGCGATGTCGGGGCCACTGACGCGGCCCATCGATCACACCGTGGACGCCCTTGGGGACATGCGCAGGCGACCCGGCCAGGTGGAGAAACTCATCGAGATTGCTGCCGCCATGACCAGCGACGACCGGCAGGGCGTCATCCCGCGCGACCGGTTGGACACACTGACCATGCCGGTGATGGTGGTATGGGGCAGCGACGACTCCGTGCTGCCCTTTACCCACACGGATAATCTGCCCGCGCGATTTCATGTGCACCACGTGCTGGGGGCTGGCCATATGCTGATCGAGGAGGCGCCCGATCTGGTCGCCACGATCATCCGTCGCAACATGAACCGCCGCGCCAGGCCCTTGCGCCCGAAACTCGCCGCGACCGGCTGACACTTCCCGCGCGACGCCGCCTTGGCGCCTCGCCGCCTTGATAGCGCCAGTGCATTTTGCCGGCGGCTGTGTTAACTGCGTGTTAACCAACCCCGCGAGGCAGACGCCGATGAAGGACGCAGGCGAGAAGATCGATCCGTCAAGCAAACTGTCCGATGCCATCCGTGACGTGAAGAACGCCTTCGCTGACCGCGACGATGTCGTGGTCGACATGCGCGAGGCGCACCGCATGCGCCTCGACCTCCTGGCCGCGGACCTCGCGCCCGTCTTTGCCGATGTTCCAGCCGACATGGACAATTTCGACTTTGTGGTCTCCTCGGGGCTACAGCCGCGCCTGTGGATCGACGCCGTCAGCCATGTCGCGATGGGGCGCGACCGCCGCACCTACCGCTTCCTCAAGGACACCCGTGTTGGCCGTGTCGTGCTTGCCGAATCGACCGAGATGAAGCCGGTCGCCGATTCCGTGACGCGTTATGTCGCCGAGCGCATCGTCGAGCGCCAGAGGATGATGGAAGGTGGCGTCGAGCCGGCGGTCGCCGGCATGAGACGCGCCGAGGTCGCGGAAGCCGAGCCGCCGCTGCGAGCGTCGACGCAAGGCAAGGGCTGGTCGGCCTTCCTGTCCGGCCTTGGGCTGATCGCCGCCGGCGGACTGGTTGGCCTCGCGGTGTCCGCCGCGGTCTTTTGGGACCGCCTCGCCGCCATGGTTCTCAACTGGCGGCCATAGCCTCGCCGGCTTCGACACCGAGTTCCAGGGTCTGCAGGTCGGAAGGCGGTATGGACGGTCCGGTCAGGCCGCGCCGCGTCAGCCGGATGCGCCAGTCCCCCTTTTCGCCGTCAATCTCGAACAGATTGTACTGCGCGGCGGGTTGTTTGCCGCCCGGCGCCTGGCCGGCGGCGGCGACGCCGACGACTGGGACCTTTACACCGCGAAGCCCGATCTGGAACAGCGACGGCAGATGCGAATGGCCGTGCAGAACAAGCTCGGCGCCATGGCGACGGATGATCTTGTGGAAGCGGGCGATGCCGAACAGCCGCTTGTGCTGGGAAACGGCGCCCCGCACCGGCGGGTGATGGATCATGATCACGCGGAACAGCCCTTGCTTCGCCGTGCTCTCGAGGATCTTGCCGAGCCGCTCCGCCTGCCCCTCCATGAAGAAGCCATTGGCCATGAAGGGCGCCGTGGCGCGCGCCGTCGAGACGCCGATCAGCGCGACATTGCCGCGCACGCGCACATACGGAAAGGCATTGCGATCGACCGGCGTGTTGACACCGTCGCCGCTCATCCACGCCGCCCACGACCGGCAGATCTTGTCGAAGGCACCGGGCACATAGGCATCATGGTTTCCCGGCACGACCGAAACGTCATGCGGCGGCCCCAGCGTCTCGAGCCAGTGTTTGGCCATCTCGATCTCGCCGTCGAGCGCCAGGTTGACGAGGTCGCCGGTGACGGCGAGATGGTCCGGGTTTTGCGCCTTGATGTCGGCGACGATGGCGTCGATGACGGCATCGTGCATGTGGCGGCGGCGATTGCGCTGCCAGTTGACGTAGCCGAGCACGCGCTTGGACGCGAGATCGCGATAGGATACATCGGGGAGCGGCCCCAGATGGACATCGGAAATATGCGCGAGCCTGAACATTCCTCCTTCATAGGCGACGCGCGCGCCCCTTTCCACCCACGGTTTCGCGACTGATGGCGAGCGACGACGAGGCTCCGTTCCGCCAGACTGGCTGGCCGGGTTTGAGGGCCCGCCTGTTCCATCTCTATTTCGTGCTGCGGCGGCCGATGACGCTCGGTGTGCGCGGCCTGATCCACGATGCCGCCACCAATTCCGTCTTCCTCATTCGCCACACCTATGTGCCCGGCTGGCAGCTCCCCGGCGGCGGTGTCGAGGCTGGCGAGACAATGGCCGACGCGCTGGCGCGCGAACTGGCCGAGGAAGGCAACATCGCGCTGACCACGCCACCGGTTTTCAAATCGATGCATTTGAACCGCCGCTCGAGCCGGCGCGACCATGTCGGCTTCTATCTCGTCGAAAATTTCAGCCAGACCGCGCCGAAACTGCCCGACCGTGAAATCGCCGAGGCCGGCTTCTTCCCGCTCGATCGCTTGCCGGAAGGCACGACACCGGCAACGCTGCGGCGGATTGCCGAGGTCTTCGGCGACACGCCAGCATCGCCCTATTGGTAATCAGGCAGCCGCCTTCCCGAATCGCGCTCGGTCGTGCGGCGCGCCATAGTCGAGCTCCGGTCCCACCGGCACGATCCGTTTCGGATTGATCGTCTCGTGACTGCGATAGTAATGCGCCTTGATGTGGTGCAGGCTGACCGTGTCGGCGACACCAGGCACGGAATAGAGATCGCGCAGATAATTCGACAGGTTCGGATAGTCGGCGATACGGCGCATATTGCACTTGAAGTGGCCGACATAGACCGGATCGAAGCGCACCAGAGTGGTGAACAGCCGCCAGTCGGCCTCGGTGATGCGGTAACCAACCAGATAGCGTTGCCTGGAAAGGCGATCCTCCAGCGCATCGAGCGTCGAAAACAACTCGCCGAACGCTTCCTCATAGGCGGTTTGCGTGGTGGCGAAGCCGGCGCGATAGACGCCGTTGTTGACGTTTGAATAAACCGGCGTGTTGACCGCGTCGATCTCGCCACGCAGGGCATGCGGATAGAAATCGAGGCTTGCGTCGCCCCATTCGTCGAAGGCGGAATTGAGCATCCGGATGATCTCGGAGGATTCGTTGGAGACGATGGTCCGCTCTTTTTTGTCCCACAGCACCGGCACGCTTACCCGGCCGGAATAGGCGGGATCGGCCTTGGTGTAGATCTGATGCAGGAAATCGAGGCCATAGAGCGCGTCGCCGGTGCCGCCGTCCTGCGCCAGGAAGGTCCAACCATCAGCGCCCAGGAAGTGATGGACCACGGACACCGAAATGACGTCTTCGAGCTTTTTCAGCGCCCGAAAGATCAGCGTCCGGTGCGCCCACGGACACGCAAGCGAGACATAGAGGTGATAGCGGCCGGGCTCCGCCTTGAAGCCGCGGCTGCGGCCCTCGGCCGGCGTTCCGTCGCGGGTGATCCAGTCGCGCCATTGCGATTGCGCCCGCACGAATTTGCCGCCGCTGTTCTTGGTTGTGGACGGACGCTCCTGCCATTTGCCATCGACCAGCAATCCCATGGGGTCTCCTTTTCGCGCTCGAACTTCATGTAGGGCGCGAGGCGGCAGGGTGGAAATCCTTCGCGACTGAACAGATCGTCAATCGGCAGGGCCAGCGAACGGGTCGATTGCGGCGGCGCAAAATTGGTGCTAGCGGACACTCCGCATGTTCGACTTTGCTTTGATCCGGTTTGACCGACGACGAAAGGGCGCCCGCGCTTGATGAAGCGCTGACTGGCGAATGCTGCCGTTTGCAGCAACCTTTCCTCCTCTACCGGAACGCAACGACCATGAGCCTTGCCGACGTGAAATACCTGCCGGAAACCCCGGCGCACGATCCTGAAATCGAAGCCATCAACGACGAAGCCTTCGGGCCTGGCCGTTTCGTGCTGGCCGCCTACAAGATCCGCGAGGCCGGCGGTCACGAGCGCGCCCTGTCCTTTGTCGCGGTCGACGGCGACCTCGTCGTCGCCTCGGTGCGCATGACGCGCATAGCGGCCGGTGCCGGCCGGGCGTTGATGCTCGGGCCGCTCGCGGTACGGCCGACCTTCAAGAATCTCGGCATCGGCCGCCGGCTGGTGGCAATCGCGCTAGAGGCGGCCGCCAAGGCCGGTGCACCCGCCGTGATGCTGGTCGGCGACGAGCCCTATTACGGGCCGCTCGGATTCAAGCGCATTCCGCGCGGCCAGATTTCGATGCCGCGGCCTGTCGACTTCGACCGCCTTTTGTCGCATGAGATCATACCGGGCGCGGTTGCCAGGCTTTCGGGCGAGGTCGGTCACGCCAGCCAGGCCAGGATTGCCGAGCACGTCTAGCGATGGCTTGACCTGGCCCGTCGATCCGGGCCTGATCCGTCCCTATTTTCATAGCAAAGCCATTCTCACAGGAGGGATGACGCGATGAACCCCAATGGCCAGATCGCGATCGTGACCGGCGGCGGCTCCGGCCTTGGCGAGGCAACAGCGCGCGCGCTTGCCGCCAAGGGAGCCCGCGTCGCCATCCTCGACGTCGGCATGGAGCGCGCGGCCAAGGTTTCGGCCGAGATCGGCGGCATCGCCGTCCAGTGCGACGTCGCGAGTGCCGACAGTGGCGCCGCCGCCCTCGCCGATGTCGCCGCCAAGCTGGGCGAGCCGCGCATCCTGGTCAATTGCGCCGGCATCGCCATTGGCGTGAAGACGATCGGCAAGGATGGACCCCATCCACTCGACCAATACCGCAAGGTGATCGAGGTCAATCTGATCGGCACCTTCAACATGATCCGCCTGGTTGCCGACCGCGCCGCGAAACTCGAGCCGCTGCAGGGTGGTGAGCGCGGCGTCATCGTCAACACCGCCTCGGTCGCCGCCTATGACGGCCAGATCGGCCAGGCCGCCTATTCCGCCTCCAAGGGCGGCGTGGTCGGCATGACGCTGCCGGTGGCGCGTGATCTTGCCCGTTCCGGCATCCGGGTCTGCACCATCGCGCCCGGCATCTTCAAGACGCCGATGATGGCCGGCATGCCGCAGGACGTGCAGGATTCGCTGGGCGCCGCCGTGCCCTTCCCGCCGCGCCTCGGCGAACCATCCGAATATGCCGCGCTTGCCCTGCACATCATCGAAAACCAGATGCTGAACGGCGAGACCATCCGCTTGGACGGCGCCATCCGCATGGCGCCGAAATAGGGCTAGCCGAACTGTTGTCGGAGGGACCGGATCCGGCCGGCAGCACCGATAAGCGGGACAAATTGTGGCGAGCGTTTTGATGCAGCAAAATCAAGATAGGGATGTAATCCGCGAGACCGACGCCGAGGCGATCCGGTTGGCGAAAACGCTTCTGCGCAGTGCCCGCTTCGGCGCCTTGGCGGTGTTGGAACCACAGACCGGATCGCCACTGGCGAGCCGGGTCGGCGTCGCCACCGACATCGACGGCGCGCCGCTTATCCTGGTATCGATGCTTGCGGCGCACACATCAGCCCTGCTTGCCGATCCGCGCTGTTCCCTGTTGCTTGGCGAGCCCGGCAAAGGCGATCCGCTGGCGCATCCGAGGCTGACGCTGATCTGCCAGGCATCACGGCTGGAGCGCTACTCGCAGGCGCATGCCCGCGCCGAGCGCCGCTATCTCAACCGCAATCCCAAGGCGGGCCTCTATGCCGGGCTCGGCGACTTTTCGATCTTTCGCCTGGAGCCGCAACGCGCCAGCCTCAACGGCGGCTTCGGCAAGGCCTATCTGCTCGAACGGTCCGACCTCCTCGCCGTTGGGTCCATCATCGAGGAACTCGCCGGAAGCGAACAATCGGCCATTGAGCACATGAATGCGGACCATCTCGAGGCGATCGCCGTCTATGCCCGTCATTTCGCCAAGGCATCCGGCGATGGCTGGACCATTGCCGGTTTGGACGCCGATGGCATGGATCTGGTGTCGGGGGACAATGTTTGCCGGGTGTTCTTCGCGCAACCATTGATAAATGTATCGGAATTGCGTCCCGTTCTAGTTGCCATGGCCAGGGCCGGCAGGGCCGCATCGGAGGCATAAGACGCGACTAAATTGCATTTGATCAAAAGCAACCCTTGAGATTTGAAAGAAATGTTCTAGGCTTTGGTTCTGGCGCTGACTCGTCGGCGTCCTTCGCAAGTGAATTTATGGATTCAGGCACCATTGCCCCCATGGCGCCTCGATGAGCAAACAGCATGGGGCATCAATGGTCTCGACAAAGCTAATCGCCAACGCCGAATCGGCTGCCGAATTTCTGATGCTGATGGGCAACGAAAAACGGCTGTTGATCATGAGCTATCTGATCGACGGTGAAATGTCGGTCGGCGCCATCGCCGACAAGGTGATGCTCAGCCAATCCGCTCTCTCGCAGCACTTGGCCAAGTTGCGCGCACTCGACCTCGTGGACACCCGCCGCGATCGTCAGATGATCTACTATTCCTGCAAATCCGATGCGGTGCGCGAGCTGCTCGCCATGCTGGATGGCATTTTCGGCAGCGGCAAGGAGGATCTGTCGCAGATGGCGCAGAGGTTGCGCCGCGCCGGGACTTGACCGGACGCTGCCGCGGCCGTTTACCTCGCTGACAATTTGCGGAGCGTGGCTCGTGTGTCTTTCCCGGTACACGCGCCACGTTCTTTATTGTTGAGCGGGACATGGACCCAATTCGTATCGACGATCCGCGCGACCCGCGTGTCGCTGCCTATCTCGATATCCGCGAGCGCGATCTGGCGGGCCGGCAAGGCCGCTTCGTCGCCGAAGGCAAGGTGGTGCTCGACCTACTTTTGTCGTCGCGCCGCTTCAGCGCCGAATCCATCCTGATCCTGGAAAACCGGCTTGGCGGCCTGGAGGACATGCTGCGCAAGACACGAGCGGACCTGCCGGTCTACATCGTCGCCAGTGCGGTGATGGACGCGATTGCCGGATTCCATATGCATCGCGGCATCCTGGCCATCGGCCGCAAGGAGATGCCGCACCCGGCCGGATCATTGCTGGATGCCTTGCCCGCTCAAGCCCTGGTCGTCGTGCTTGTCGGCATCGCCAACCATGACAATATGGGTTCGATCTTCCGCAACGCCGCCGCTTTCGGCGCCGATGCGGTGCTGATGGATGCGACATGCTGCGATCCGCTGTATCGCAAGGCGATCCGGGTTTCGGTCGGCGCCGCGCTCAAGATCCCTTTCGCGTCCTTCACCGACACGGCGGACTTCACGGCGGACCTCGATCGGCGGGGCTATGACCAGTTCGCACTGTCACCGCGCGGCCGGATCGACATACGCGACGCACGGCGCGGCGAGCGCCTGGCGCTCTACCTCGGCACCGAGGGCGAAGGTCTGCCCGAAAGCCTGCTTTCCCGATTGCAAACCGTGCGGATCACCATGTCGAAAGGTTTCGACAGCTTGAACGTCGCCGCCGCCTCGGCCATTGCCCTGCATCATTTCTCGCGCTGACTTTGATGTGAGTCAGGACGCGACGAAAGCGGCCAGCCCGCACCCGTCAGTTGGCTTCTGCCTTCTGCAAGGCGCGCACGCGGTCGGCGAGGCTGCGGTCGTGGCCGGCGGAGCGGTTGTCCTGCGGCGCCGCCAGCGCCTTGGCGATTGGTGAATCGGGACCCTCGAGCTTGGCCGTCAGATGGACGACCTCCGCCGCCAGTTCGTTCATCTGCTCACGCAACGCGGCGCCATTGCCATTCGCCAAACCCGACGATGCCACGGCGCCGAGATCCGCCTTAAGCCGCTTGTTCTCGCGCGCCAGCGCCGTCAGCCTGGCCTCCAGCCGTTCGCGGTCGCCGTCGAGCTTGGCAATCGCCCGGTCCATGTCGTCGCGCTTGCCGACCTCGTCATGCCGGCCCGCTTCATCGGGCTTGCCGACCAGCCGCGAGGCCGATGCGCCGTCCTCGGCTTTCGTTTTTTCCCGCAACCGCGCCAACTCCTTTTCGCGCCGATCAAGCTTGTCCTCACGGTCGGCGAGCGTTGCCAGCAGCCGCTCGACCTTCTTGTCGAGTTCGGCGGCCCTTTTCTTCTCGGCCTTCAGGCCATCACGCGCGGCCTTGCTTTCGGCCGCGATCTCCTGGCTGCGCCGATCCGCTTCCTTGCGCTGGCCGCGCAGCAGCGAGATGTCGCTGGCGAGCTTCTGCAATTCGGATTCGCGGGCCACGAGCTCGATCTGGCGGCTGCTGGAGGCAAAACTGGCATCGTCATACATGTGCTCCAGCTTCTCGAGATCGAGCGCCCGCCTTTCCAGTTTTCGCTCGGTTTCCTTGAGCCGCTCCGAAAGCTGATGCAGTTCCTCTTCGCGCTGGCGTAGCGCTTCGCTCTTGGCGCCGAGTTCGGCGAGCGCATGATCCTTGCCCGCTCGCTCGACCGCCAGCCCCTTCAGCGCCTCGCGGCCGCGATTGATTTCGACGAGTTGTTCGGCCACCTTCTCGCGCAACGTCTTGACGTTGATTTCAAGTCGCCGCGTCGACATGGCGTACTCGGCCCGGATCCGGTCCTTGTCGGCCTGGATTTCAGCTCGCGTCAGCGGGATGGAGGCTTCGATGCGCCTGCGGGTCAGGGCGACGGCACGCCGCCAGACGGCCGGAGCCACCATCAGAGCCAGAAAGCCGGCACAGAGAAAGCCGAGGGCAAAGAACAGGACCGACTGAACCAAAGGACTACCCGTTATCGACGACAACTTGGAAGGCTGGACTGTGCCATGTTGGCATGGCGGAAATCCGGCACCGCGGCAAGGGCTTGCCGCGGGTCATTCGGGTCGTGGCTCGGGAATCCGGTCGAACGGTCCGCGATTCCATCATATCGGACAGATCAGAACGGATTCCAGGTCGCTCGCTCGGTCAGTTTCAGGTAGCCGAGATTGACGCCGAGCCGCGCGCCGACGCCGGTACGGATCGGCACCAGCAGCACATTGTTGTTCTTCAGAACGTTGAAGCCGATACCCGCCACCACATAGGCCGAACCGGCGACGCCGCCATAGCGATTGTAGAGGTTGCCGACATCGTCGAGATTGTAGACCAGCATCATCACGCGTGACCCCTCGCCGCCGAAATCCCAGCCCAGCGACGGGCCTTGCCAGAAGACTTTGTGATCGCCGGCATTCTTGGTGTAAAGCGTGCCTTCGCCATAGGTCAGGCCGCCGATCAGCGCACCGGATCCCTCCTCGCCGAGCAGATAGCCATTGGGCAGACCGTAGGAGGCGAATATCTTCTCCACGACGGTGGCCAATCCGCCCGATGTCGCGCCGAAGAACTTGTGGCCGGAATCGACAATCTCCTGAGCGGTGTACTCCTGGGCCCGCAAGGGCGATGTCGTGAAAACGAGAACGCCCATGAGCGTGATCGCCATTGAGAGGACACGGAGAAAACTCCGGTCATAGAATCGGGAAAACATGCTTCCAATCTCCGTCATGAAGCACTTTCGCCGACGCCTCGCATCCGTACGGCTCTTTAGGCGGCCGTTAAGGATGACTGTTAGGGGCAAACTATGCCGTAATCCTTTTTCAACCATTAAACTCCCACATGAAGATGGCGGTTCGAAGGCTGTTTGGCCGCTTGAGGGGACACGCAGCCTGCGTGAATGCGCCATATGCCATGACGACAATTTGGATTTGTTGCTGCACGCGCGGGCGCTGTGTATTCAGAAAGCCTTGGGTTGAAGCGTGATTCGTGTGGGCAGGCGCGAAGATCGATCGCTTGGCCACGAACTGGAAGATTTTGCAGGGATTTCGCCGATGGCCGATCTGTTCACCCTTTCCGCTCCCGACCTGGCGGCGCTTTTGTGCAGCCGCGTCTGCCACGACATCATCTCGCCGGTCGGCGCGATCAACAACGGGCTTGAACTGCTCGACGAAGGCGGCGCCGACGAAGACGCCATGCGGCTCATCCGCCAGAGTGCAAGGAACGCCTCGGCCCGCTTGCAGTTCGCCCGGATCGCCTTCGGCGCCGCCGGCTCGGCCGGCATGATGATCGACACCGGAGATGCCGAGGCCGTCGCCATCGCCTTCCTCAAGAACGAAAAGCCGGAGTTGGTCTGGAACGGAATCCGCGCGCTGCTGCCCAAGAACAAGGTCAAGCTGCTGCTCAACCTGCTCCTGGTCGCCAATGCCGCCATTCCGCGCGGCGGCAAACTGGTCGTCACGCTCGAAAATCTCGAAACCGAGCCGCGCTTTTCGCTTTCGGCAAGCGGGCCGATGCTGCGTGTGCCGCCGAAATTCCTCGAACTGCATTCCGGCCACAAGCCGGAAGAGCCGATCGACGCGCATTCGGTGCAACCCTACTATACGCTGCTGCTGGCCCGCGAGGCCAACATGACGATTTCGATCCATGCGACGGCTGAAGAAATCGTCCTTTCAGCGGCCTGAAACCGGCGCCCGGTGGCGCGCGACCGAACAAAGTATTTCAGTCTGAAATATTTCATTGACGCCCCAGATAGGCGCGATGATCTTTGCCCGCCGAAGCATCCGCAAGGAAAAGGCCTTCGAACGACATCTTTGCAAAAATTTTACCTAACGGCTTTTCGGCTTCTTTACCAGATCGGTCTAGGCTACGCCGCAGATGCCCCGAACGACCGGGCTGTCCAAGGGCAGAGAGGAACCGGAAATGAAACGCTGCATGTTCGTCGACGATTCTAGCGTCATCAGGAAGGTGGCAAAACGCATCCTGGGCGGTTCCGACATGATGGTCATCGAGGCAGCCAGCGGGCTTGACGCACTGGAGATGTGCGCCGCCGACATGCCCGACATCATCGTCGTCGACGGCGCTCTGCCGGACGTGCAGGCGGTCGACCTCATCCGGCGCGTCTGTGCCATGGAAAGCCCGATCAGGCCGCAGATTTTGATCTCGCTGGTCGAGCTCGATATCGCATCGATCATGCGGGCAAAGCGCGCCGGCGCGCAGGGCTATCTGTTGAAGCCCTTCAATCGCCCGCAACTGCTCGAGCGCTTTCGCGCCTTGAAGATCGCTGCCTGAACGCTGTTCCAGGAGACCCGCGCGGCGGTCCGCCGTCTCGCAGTGCGCAAAATAATTATCGGCTCACATGCAAAAACCCGGCCATGGCCGGGTTTTTGAGAAAAGCTCCGCCCACTGCGCTCAGGCGCTGACGCGGATGTCTTCCGGCTCGCGCAGCACATAGCCGCGGCCCCAGACGGTCTCGATATAGTTCTGGCCACCGGACGCGGCGTCGAGCTTCTTGCGCAGCTTGCAGATGAAGACGTCGATGATCTTCAGCTCCGGCTCGTCCATGCCGCCATAGAGGTGGTTGAGGAACATTTCCTTGGTCAGCGTGGTGCCCTTGCGCAGCGAGAGCAGCTCCAGCATCTGGTATTCCTTGCCGGTGAGGTGCACGCGCTGGCCACCGACCTCGACGGTCTTGGCGTCGAGGTTGACCACCAGGTCGCCCGTGGTGATGACCGACTGGGCGTGGCCCTTGGAGCGGCGCACGATGGCATGAATGCGCGCCACCAGCTCGTCCTTGTGGAACGGCTTGGTCATGTAGTCGTCCGCGCCGAAGCCGAGGCCGCGTACCTTGTCCTCGATGCCGGCCATGCCGGAGAGGATGAGGATGGGCGTCTTTACCTTGGAGAGGCGAAGCGTTCTCAAGACCTCGTAGCCGGACATATCGGGCAGGTTGAGATCGAGAAGGATGATGTCGTAGTCGTAGAGCTTGCCCAGATCGACACCCTCTTCGCCGAGGTCCGTCGTATAGACATTGAAACTTTCCGATTTCAGCATCAACTCGATGCTTTGTGCGGTTGCACTGTCATCTTCTATCAGCAGAACACGCATTTCATTCCCCTTTTCTGCCGCCGGACCATTTCACGACCCGTCCTGCCCCGGAGCAGTGGTTGCCTTGTAGAGAGGCTGCCATCGAATGGTTAACAAAACCTAATTTCCCGTCCAATACGGTACCAGATTTTTTAACCCCTTTCTACACCCTCTTGAATCTAATAACGAATCACAGACCAAATTTCCTAATGCGACACATTAATAACCTGGACTAAGTGACTCCAGGGACTCATCGACGCGGCTTCGCTTCGGCGGCCGGAATTTTTACCCGGCCTTAAGCCCTGACACGTATGATTAACAATGCCCGTAAACGAATGGTTACCATCGGCAAAAAACTTTAGGGTTTTGTTTCCCATAGTGCGGGGAAAGCCGGTGGACACGGGCAGCGCTTGGGCCTTTCCAAGTGGTTTGGACGATATGTGCGGGTGTGCGTTTCCGGGAGTACCGAATCATGAAGTCACGTGAAAACCTCGTTCGGCTGAAACAGTTTCAGGTGAATGAGAAGCGTCGCCAGATGCTGCAGCTCGACATGATGATCGCCGAGTTCGAGCGCATGGCCGTCGAACTGGAGCTTCAGATCACCGCCGAGGAAAAGAAAGCCGGCATCACAGATATCAATCATTTCGCCTATCCGACCTTCGCCAAGGCGGCGCGCCTGCGCCGTGACAATCTAAGGAACTCGCAAGGCGACCTCGCCCTGCAGCGAAGCGCCGCCGAATCATTACTCGGTGAAGCTGAAGCGGAGCTTTCCAAGGCGGAGATGTTGGAATCGCGCGATACCAAGATTCGCGAGGCCGAAACCGGTGGCCGCAGCGCCATGATCGGCTGAAGCGGACATCCGCGCTATTCGGCGCGCACACAAGCGCGCACCCTGTCGGGCGACAGCCTGCACCCGGCGCCGGCGGGCCGCCGCGAATGCGCTGATGGCATGCAAGGCCTAGGCCGCCCAGTCCCCCTCATTTCCGGCAATCGCCCTTGCCCGGGCATCCTTGATATCGGGCGCATGCTGCTCCGCCCATGATCTGATCTGGGCAAGCAGTCCCGCTAGGTTCTGACCGAGTTCGGTCAATTCATATTCGACGCGTGGCGGAATGACCGGATAGACCTCTCGCCGCACCAAGCCATCGCGCTCGAGCACACGCAAGGTCTGGGTCAGCATCTTGGGCGTGACGCCTTCGAGCTTGCGGGCAAGCGCGCCATTGCGCTGCCGGCCTTTGCGCAGCGCGCAGACCACCAGATAGACCCATTTACTGGCCAGCATCTCCAAAACGGTGTGCGACGGACATGTCCGCCGGAACGCGTCGTAGCCGTAGGGGGAATCGCAATCACTATCCATGAGGTACCTATATATCAAAAAGGTGCATACTGGACAATAGGCCCTTACTCTCCAAATGATAGTGGCGTTAGTCAAGCAGGAGAGATTTTATGCGTGCCGTAACCCAGAATTCCGTTGGCGGGCCCGACGTTCTTGTCACCGCCGAATTGCCCGATCCCACGCCGAAGGCCGGCGAGGTGCTGGTCCGCGTCAAGGCGGCCGGCATCAATCCGGTCGATGGCGCCGTGCGCGCCGGCCACTATCCGCTGCTCGGCGAGCCACCCTTCATCCTTGGCTGGGATATTTCGGGGACGGTCGAGGCGCTGGGCGCCGGCGTCACCGGCTTCAAGGTCGGCGACGAGGTGTTCGGCATGCCGCGCTTCCCTAAGCAGGCCGCGGCCTACGCCGAACTGGCGGCCGTGCCGGCCGATGAGATCGCGCTGAAGCCGAAGCGGGCGGACCATATCCAGGCCGGCGCATTGCCGCTGGCCGGTCTCACCGCCTGGCAAGGCCTTGTCCGCCATGGCGGACTGAAACCAGGCCAGCGCGTGCTGGTGCACGCCGGAGCTGGCGGCGTTGGCCATCTGGCCGTGCAGATCGCCAAGGCGCGTGGTGCCTACGTCGTCGCCACCGCCAGCCCGGGCAAGCTCGACTTCGTACGCAAGCTCGGCGCCGATGAGGTGATCGACTACACCACGGGTGATTTCACCAGCCAGATCAGCGATATCGACTTGGTGCTGGAGCCGGTGGGCGGCGACCATGCCGATCGCTCGCTGAAGGTGCTGAAGCCCGGCGGCGTGCTCGTCTCATTGCTCAATGTCAACGACGCCACCCGCGCCGACGCCAGTTCGCGCGATATCAGGGTCGAGCGAATGTCGGTCGTGCCCGACCGCGGGGGTCTGCTTGAGCTCGCCGGTTTGATCGATGCCCAAAAGCTTGCCGTCCACGTGGCCAGGACTTTTCCGCTCGACCAGGCGGGAGCCGCCCACGCCTTTCTCGCCACCAAGCCGATCGGCAAGGTAGCGCTGACGATCTGAGCGGCGACACCGAAAGCAAAAAGGGCGCGGCATGCCGCGCCCTTTGATCGTGGTGAGACCGGCCTAGTGCCGGTACTGCTGGATACGCGTGGTGCGCAGCCCGGCAAGGCCGTATTCGTCGATCGACGCTTGCCAGGACAGGAATTCCTCCGTGGTCAGCTTGTAGCGCTGGCATGCCTCTTCAAGGCTCAAAAGTCCGCCGCGCACCGCTGCAACCACTTCCGCCTTGCGCCGGATAACCCAGCGACGGGTGTTCGTTGGCGGCAGATCGGCAATCGTGAGAGGGCTGCCGTCGGGCCCGATAACATACTTCACTCTAGGTCTAACCAGATCGGTCATCGTACTCTCTACAAAAAACTCAAAGACCCAATCCCCGCCACGTTACCGCCACAGCTTTAAAAATTGCCTAAGCAGACCCTAATGACTAGGTAAGGATCGTGAACGCCGCGTTAGTCTTTTGGCGCGCATTTGAAATATCCGGCTGGAAGCCCTGTTTCAGCCGGGAGAAATGTACCCATTCACCACGTCGCCACGCCGTGGGTCGCCGTGCAAGCTGGCGCCGCATGAAAGCTTGACCTATATTCTCGACATTGGCATTTGAGCTGCCGCAGAATGAAAGCACCATGAACAGTCTCGACCTTCCCAGACGTCCCGAAGAGACCCGCATCGTCGTCGCCATGTCCGGCGGCGTCGATTCATCCGTGGTCGCCGGCCTGTTGAAGCGCGAGGGCTACGATGTCGTCGGCGTCACCTTGCAGCTCTACGATCATGGTGCGGCAACGCATCGGGCGGGATCATGCTGCGCCGGCCAGGACATCGACGATGCCCGCCGCGTCTCCGAGACCCTGGGCATTCCCCATTATGTGCTCGATTATGAGGAGCGGTTCCGCAAGGCGGTCATCGATCCCTTCGCCGAAAGCTATGTCGCCGGCGAGACGCCCATTCCTTGCGTCTCTTGCAATCAGACGGTCAAGTTCGCCGATCTCCTGGCCACGGCCAAGGATCTCGGCGCCGACGCGCTCGCCACCGGCCACTACATCCGTTCCGGCGCCAATGGCGCCCACCGCGCGCTCTACCGGCCGGTCGACGCCGATCGCGACCAGAGCTATTTCCTGTTCGCCACCACGCAGGCGCAGATCGACTATCTGCGCTTCCCGCTTGGCGGCCTGTCGAAGCCGCAGGTTCGCGCCATCGCCGAGGAGATGGGGCTGACGGTCGCCGCCAAGCAGGACAGCCAGGACATCTGCTTCGTGCCGCAGGGCAAATATTCCGACATCATCGCCAAGCTGAAGCCGGCGGCCGCCAACCCGGGCGACATTGTCCATATCGACGGCCGCGTGCTCGGCCGCCACGAGGGCATTCTGCGCTACACGATCGGTCAGCGCCGTGGCATCGGCATCGCGTCCGGCGAGCCGCTCTATGTCGTCCATCTCGACGCCGAGCGCGCCCGTGTCGTGGTCGGCCCGCGCGAGGCGCTGGAGACGCACAAGATCTATCTGCGCAACATGAACTGGCTGGGAGACGGCGCACTCGCCGATGTTTCCGCCGGCGGCATCGAGCTGTTCGCCAAGGTGCGCTCGACCAGGCCGCCACGGCCGGCCGTGCTGCGCCACGAGGCAGGCGTGACCTCGGTCGAACTGGCCGATGGTGAATCGGGCATCGCGCCCGGACAGGCCTGCGTGCTCTATTCCGACGACGGCAACGAGGCCCGCGTCTTCGGCGGCGGCTTCATCGAGCGTTCCGAGCGCGGCGCCGAAGCCGAAGCGATGCTGAGCCGGCTCGCCGCGAGGCCGGCGCAAGTTCCGGCTGAATAAAACCGCTAATGCATGTCGCCCGGAAGTGTCTTCGGTTCCGGGACAACGACATGCATAAAATCAGAGGCTTATGGCAGGTCGGGCGAATCCTATTCGCCGCGACATGCTGTAGCGTCTCAGAGACCGTTTCGAAATCCGCTCTGGCAGCCATCGGATAGCCTCCAAAGTAGAATTTCCAAACAGTCTCAGGATTTGGTGTGCGTGACCGTGCCGGCCGTCAGGATGCGCAGCACCCTGATCGCTTCCTCGCCGCTGGTGCGTGGTTCGGCACGCGTTTCGATGCACTGGATGAAATGCTCCAGCTCGCGCGTCAGCGGCATGCCCTGGGCAACCGCGACATAGGAGGGCTCATTGGTGGTGAACGCCCACTGGCCGCTGTCCTGCCACACCGCGTGGCGGTAGACGGCAAGCTTGCGCTCCCATGGCTCGACATCGTCGAACACCGCCATCGCCTTGGTGCCGACCACCGTCAGCCGCCGCTCGCGATAGGGGTTTAGCCGCGACGTGAAAAGATGGCTGCGCAGCCCGTTGGGAAAGCGCATGTGCAGATGCGCGAAATCGCTGAGATTGTCGAGGAGTGCCGCCCCCTCGCCGCGCACCTCGATCGGCTCGGTGCCGGTGATGGCCAGGATCATCGACAGATCGTGCGGCGCAAGGTCCCATAGCGCGTCGTTCTCGGTATGGAACTTGCCGAGCCCCAGCCGGTGCGAATGGATGTAGCGGACCTCGCCGAGTTCGCCCTTGTCGATCAGCCCTTTGAGCGTCTCGAAGGCGGGATGGAAGCGCAGGACATGGCCGACCATGAACACGCGGCCATTCTCCTTGGCTGCCTGCACCGAGCGTTCGGCATCCGGCACCGTCAGCGCGATCGGCTTTTCCACCAGCACGTCCTTGCCGTTCTCGACGGCGCGCACGGCAAGATCGGCATGGAACTGCGGCGGCAAGGCCATGATGATTGCGTCGACGTCATCGCGGACGAACAGCTGGTCCGGCTCGATCGCCAGGCAGTCCTGTTCGCTGGCGAAACCTTCGGCGCGGGCACGATTGGTGTCGGAAACCGCGTGCAATGCGCCGAGCGCCTTGAGGGTGCGGATGTGGTTTGAGCCCCAGTATCCGCAACCGAGGACTGCAATGCGCGGCTTCATATGTTTCAAACTCTAAAAACTCGTGGCCGAGACATAGCGACGTGCCCCGTCGAACTCAACCCCAGCGGCCGCAACCAGGCGTTCGCGCGGCAAAGCTTTTCGCCAATGGGAATATGCGCTGATATCGAATGCATCGAAGCTTGACAGGCTCGCCCTCCCAACCTTATATCCGCGCGACCTTGGCGAACGCCTCGAAATGCCTTTCGATTTGAGGCGGATTTCGGGCCTGTCGCCGCCCTGGCGGGGTAGCTCAGTTGGTTAGAGCACGGGAATCATAATCCTGGGGTCGGGGGTTCAAGTCCCTCTCCCGCTACCACTTCACACCCACTATCGTCTCCGACGGCCATACCAAAGCGGACGCCCAATGAGGTGGGCTTTCCAGTGTACCGAGCGGTAGGGAACGCGGCTCCGCCAATAAGAGCGGCGAGCTTGCCCTTGACCTCGATTTCGAAGCCCTTGCGTGCAGGTTTTGGGTGCACGGTAACGCTGTGAACGAGCTCTCGGAAGTTTTGAATGAGTGGGCCACGGTGATCTGCAGCAGTCGCGTGGTCGGCCAACGCCTTTGAAAGGCAATCAACGGTTTTGGTATACCGCTGCAGGGTGGCGGGGTGGAGAGCCACGGTTGATGGTGGCTCATCGAGTCTGCAGAGTTGTGCCTCGATCAGAGAAAGCTGTGCCTTGAGGTCTGCAATCCGCTGCTTGGCATCCGCTTCAGCAATCACGCTCCTGATCACAAGATCGATCGTCCGCTGACGTTCGCCTTCCACCCGATCGCGCTTACCTTCCAGTGCTGTACGCACCGAGTTCACCTGTGCCGCCAATTGTTGGCGCTCTTGGTTGTATTTTCGGATATATGCCTCGATCAGGTCCGGCACTTTCAGCTGCTCGCGCATGCCATCGAGGACTGCCCACTCGATCTCAGGCAGGTAAATAATGCGCCGATTGGAGCAGCTCCCGCTTTCACGAACTGCGGAGCACCTGATACGCGTTTTGCCCGTCTTATCACGATCGTGAACCGACATTCCCGCCCCGCAAACGCCGCAGCGAAGCAGACCGGATAACAGGTGTGCCGGGCGGCGCTTGAAATGAGAGGATGCGTTCACCCTCGCGACTTTGAGCGCCTGTGCCTTCTGCCAAACTTCTTCATCGACAATGCGAAGATGGGGAACCTCTTTCGTCTGCCACTGGTCCTTCGGATTTGGCCTGGAGACGCGCTTGCCAGTATCGGGGTTCTTCACCATTCGGACCTTGTTCCAAACGATCCGACCAACGTAGAGCTCGTTAAAGAGCAGACCCACCCCGCGTTGGGCATTTCCGTTGATCGTGGAACCATTCCAGCGTGTCCCCCGCGGCGGCGCTATCCCCTCCCTGTTCAGCTCACCAGCTAGGTCACGTGGGGTTCGACCGGCCGAATAGCCGTCGAAAATGCGCCGGACAACCTCTGCCTCCGCCTCGACGACCTCAAGTTCACCAGGGCGACCCAAGATAGGTCTATAGCCGTAGGGCCGGCCTCCGGCATGACGGCCGTCGCGGACGACGCCAGCCATGCCCCTCCGCACCTTCTTGGCACCATCCTCCCTCTGCATTTGACCGACCAGTCCACGAATACCGATAAGGACCGCATCGGCGATACCATCATGAACTGCCTGGATTTCGATACCGAGAAAGGAGAGCCGCTTATGAAGACCCGCGAGGTCCGCCATGTCACGTGAAAGGCGGTCAAGCGCTTCGACGACTATCGTATCAAAGATTTTTTGGCCTGCCGCCTCCATCAAGGTCAGGAGCCCGTCGCGACCGAATAACGACGCTCCGGAGCGCGCCTTATCCTCATAGACAGCAACGACATCTAGACCGTTGCGAACTGCATACGCGCGGCAAAGGGCAATTTGGTCTTCGGTGGACTTTTCGTTTTGGAGCTCCGTCGAGAAACGAGCGTAGATAGCGGCTCGCATCATTTTCTGGGAGCCTTCTTGGCGTGACGTGAGTCAATCGCGGCGCTTCGGTCGATCGAAGAGCCGATAGCGCTGAGATGATCGCGCCTGGCATCAGCGACGGCGAGCGCTTCGACGAACTCAAGCATGGCTTTGCGAAGCTCTTCCGGCGTTACCGCAGCGGCGGTTTCGATGAGGGAAGAACCATTGCCTGTGTCTGGTGCCGGCTTCACGAAAGTTAGCATGGCGACGGCCAGCGACGAGCGAAGAGACGCGTCCCATCAATCGTGCAATTGGCACGCCCCAGCGTAGAAATCGGACAGGGGTCAACTTAACGAGGCTGGATGGCGACGTGATTTCGCCGGTGCGTATGTCACGAACCTCGCCGCAGGGCGTCGCCGAACTTTCCAACCTGCTCCGATTCGCACCATTCCCTACAACAGAGGTGCCCCTCGGTTGCGAGCCCGCGCCTACGGCGGCTGCTAGAAGTTCATAAGACAGGCGCATTCCGCTGGGAATCCTCCGAAAGCGCCGTCACGAGCTTGATGGCTTCGTTCCAATATCTCTCCACGTCAGCACGGGTAGCGGTGCGGTCCGGTCGATAGGCTGGCAGATCGCCCGTAAGTGCCTTGAGGTCGCGCAATACGGACGCAATGTGCGGCCATGGGAAATCCGTCGGATCGCCGATGTCCCGGTCGGCGCCAACAATCATGTCCAGCTTCGCGATGATCCCAACGAGCGACAGAGCAGCAACACTGGGGATAGCATCCTGAAATTTGAGTGCCTCGGTCATGGCAAACACCTCTGCCTCGCGAGCCACCGCATACTCGGCGCTCGCCTCCGACGCGGCCACCGACATCGGCCAATACCCGGATTGGCCTGAGGTCGATACCGGAATTCCCGTAGTGGCCATCATTCGTGCCTCCAAGCGCTGCTGCACCCGACACAATAGCAACGAGGCATATTGAGCTTTTTGCCACTCGCTCCAGAGGCCTGAAGCCGGGTCTATTGCTTGCCGTTCGGGAACGTTCTGCTTAACCCCTTGCCGACCGATGACGAAAGGCAAAGTCGTGGTATTGTCGGAATCAGCCATGATCCGAGCTCCAGACAGCTTTGGCGTGGTCAGGCTAGGCATGGTGCGTCAACACTGCGTCTAGCCGCACCCCCGACAACAGGCCAAGGGTATCCACTGATACCTTTGGATCATAGCGCAATGATCTAAAGGGATCAAACAGAAATTGGTGACAGCAGCACAAATGCGCGCGGCCCGAGCCTTGATCGGCCTATCACAATCGGAGCTTGCCAAGCGGGCTAGCGTTTCTATTCCTACTGTAAAACGCTGTGAGAGCGACAGCGAGCGCGTCGCGGCGGTAGCCGCTGAAACACAGGACAAAATCCGTGCCGTTCTTGAGGCAGAGGGTGTGGAATTCACGAACGGCAATCATCCGGGCGTCAGGTTGCGGCGGACCCTGACCGACGACAAATCGAAGAGCGTTTAGTGAGCTTGACATTTCGGCCAGTGTCATGGCTCCCGGTCGCTTCGCCGACGCGCTCGGAATGGAGCCGGAAGCTTTCATCCGCAAATCAACGAGCGGTCATTTAGACTAAGCCGGCGCGTAGCCGCTCGCGAGCGCGCTTGCAAACGGCGCCGTAGCGAGCGAGCGGCGGCTTTGCGCCTCATTTCGGTCCTTTAGGATGGCGATGCGTTCTCCGAAAGCGGTGGTTGGGCTTCAGTCTTGGTCGGTGTCGATGACACAATGGTGCGCGAGAGACTCGAACATCGCTCGGAAACACTACGCCCTGCGTCGCCTTGAGACAGAGCAGATTGATCTGTATCAGATTCACCGCCCAGGGTCGGACACGGACGTCGAGAAGACCTTGTCCATAGGCCATTTGCCCGGCATTTCGTTTGAACACTGTTTAAGGCGCTCGATCATCCAACGGCCCGCGGGTCCCGGAGGCGCGGCGATTGGGTAGATGGCCGATATCGGCAGCTTGAGTCCACCCCGTGGTATATCTTGGATCGAAAGTTCAACAAGCCGCCCCTCGGCGATGTCCTTCCCGACGACGTGGAGCGGCATGCCACCCCAACCCAGCCCACTGATGAGAAAGGCGTGCTTGGCAAACAGGTCAGCCAACCGCCAGGTGGAAGGCGATATGACTGCGATCTCCTTCCCGGCTGATAGATCGGATCGATCAGTGAGCACCAGTTGAACGTGTCGCGCCAGCTCATCCCGCGGAATGAGGCCACCATACGCCGCCAGCGGATGGTTTGCAGCCGCGACCATGACAAAGTCAACGCTGGTGACGCGCTCGGCCACAAGGCCAGAGGGCAGTACTGGCAAAGATCCAACGATGCCGAAGCTCGCGCGCCCATCCATGACGGGTTGCACCGCGCCGCCGAGCGCCTCGACAAGTAGCCGCAAAGGTGTGGCGGGGAATTGTCCGCGGAACTCGTGAGCGACCTCGGCAATCGCGGTGATCGGAAAGAAGACGTCGATCACCGCAGCCAGCTCCGCCTCCAGCCCGCCTGATATTCCTTTCGCGCGTGCCTTCATGCCATCAACGCCTGAAACGACAGCGCGAGCGTCGGCAAGAAGGACACCACCTTCGGTCGTCAGCCGCGGATATCGAGCGCTGCGGTCGAAAAGCGTGACACCAAGTTGGGCTTCCAAGTTGGCCATGGTTTCACTGACGGCGGACTGGGTTCGCCTGAGGCGTCGGGCCGCAGCAGAGAAGCTTCCTTCGTCAGCCGCGGCAACAAAAGTCCGCAACTGGTCAAGAGATACGCCATCAAGCATGTTGTGCCCTTCTATCGAATTAACCGATGGATCCACTAAAGATATGCAGGCTGCTCCTATTTATGCGAACGTGCGACTGACACGTCAACGCTCACGGTACAATCGTTGCGGCAAGGCGCGCCTGCACGACTGAAATGCTGACAAAGATGCTTCGCTGATTTAAACCCATCGGCCTTGCCGATGGATGGTATCGTAACATACCGGCTTTCCCGGCACGTACGCATGTGGGATTTACGATCCTTAGACGCGATCAAGAAATTCCACCGAACCCGATCCTAACCGATTGGTAGCGCAACACATTCCGCCCCTGAAAGCCACGCAGGATGTGATGACGGGAGCTCAACGTGCTTGTTGAGATGAACTTGCGCTGTTGGAGCGAGACCACTGCGCGACAGCGCCGAATTGAAACTCTGCAATGGAGGCGGCAATGACTGTTACGAGTGCCCTGCCAGACTTGGCGGTGGAAGATTTGATCGTTCCGCCTGTTCGCGATCTGGGTGATGGGTTCAAGGTTCGCCGTGCGCTCCCATCGGCACAGCGCCGCACGGTTGGTCCCTTCATTTTCCTCGATCATTTCGGACCAGTGGTGTTTCGAGAAGGGGCTGGCCTGAATGTCCGCCCCCATCCCCATATCGGCCTGTCGACCCTCACCTACCTGCTCGAAGGCGAAATGGTTCATCGAGACAGCATCGGGAGCGTTGAGACGGTCCGTCCCGGTGACGTGAACTGGATGACAGCGGGCAGCGGCATCGTCCATTCGGAGCGCTCACCCGCGAAGTTGCAGGCTCAAGGTGGAACGATGTTCGGCCAGCAAATCTGGGTCGCCTTGCCCAAGGCGCTCGAAGAAATGCAGCCGGGTTTCTCCAATCACGCCAGCGGCGCTCTGCCTAGGCTCCAGGCCGAGGGAGCCTCGCTCACCGTCGTTGCGGGCAGCGCGTTCGGAGAACGCTCGCCGGTGCCGGTCTATTCGGACCTGATGTATGTCGACGCCGTGCTTAAGCCTGGTGCGCGGTTGCAAGTGCCCACGGAGCATATTGAGCGGGCCGTGTTTGTCGTCTCTGGCGAGATTGAAGTCGCCGGCCAGACAGGAACATTCGGCGAAGCGCAGTTTGTCGTCTTCAAGCCTGGCGCGGAGATCATCGTGAGCACACGCGGCGGAGCGCATCTGATGCTGGTCGGCGGCGAACCTTTTCCCGAGCAACGTCACATCTACTGGAACTTCGTTTCGAGCTCCAAGGACCGGATCGAGCAGGCCAAGGACGATTGGCGGCATGGCCGCTTCCCCGAAGTCGCTGGCGAAACCGAGTTCATTCCGTTGCCGCCAGAGCCGCCGCGGGTCGAGTCTGCCGGCTCATGACCTCGCAAGGTGGCACTATGGAAATCGGCATCGACAAGTTTCGCCGCAATTTTCTCTGGCATGCCTTGGGTAGAGCGCCGCAGCGCGGTGGACATCCAGGATGCGTTCTGGGCGGCCAAGGTGGTCATGGCGGTGTCTGATACTGGATCAGTCCACAGTCATTGGCGAGAAACGGCTTGAGTTGGCAGTCGTGGTCGAGCGCCCGCCTCTTCAGCTTGATGGGACACATTTAACAATATCAATCGATCGGAGAAGTAAATGAAGCGCAGAGAGATACTTATTGCCGGCGCTGCAGCCGGCGCAGCGACATTGCTGACGACGCCGACGACAGCGGTGGCCGCCGCCGCCGCAGGCAGCACATCCAGTTCCAAAACCAAAGGAAATGACATGACATCAAACAAGTGGATGATTGACCCGAACGATGCTGTCTTGCTGCTGATAGATCATCAGAGCGGCTTGTTCCAATTGGTCCGTGATATGGAGTATCGGGAACTCCGTAACAACGTAATTGCTCTTGCGAAGGTAGCGAAAATCGCGAAGATCCCGACCGTTGTAACGGCATCCGTTCCCGAAGGTGCTAATGGTCCGACCATTCCCGATATCCTTCAGAGCAACCCCGATGCGGTGTACGTTCCGCGCAGCGGCCCGATCAACGCGTGGGATCACCGTCCCTTTGTCGAAGCCATCGAGAAGACCAAGCGGAAGACACTGCTGATCGCAGGCACACTCACCAGCATTTGCATGGTGTTTCCTGCACTGAAAGCCCTCGAGGCTGGATACAAAGTGTTCTGCATCGTAGATGCATCGGGCAATTGGTCGAAGATGGCGACCGACATATCCATTGCCCGGGTCACGCAGGCAGGCGCAATGCCGATTGACACATTCGCGGCGATTACGGAGGTGATGCACACTTGGGATCGCCCAGACGCGATGGAATTCGCCAAGGTCTTTGTCGACAACGTCGAACCCGCATATGGGGCGTTGTTTGAAAGCTATTACGCGGCACAGAAGGCCGCGAAATAAGTCCAGGCAAAAACATGGACTTGGGCCACCTGGCGACAGGTGGCCCCTCACTATTCACCTTAGAATTACCAAAAACTGGACACCTCATCAATTCGACTTCATAAATTCCGGTTTCATCCATTTTTGCATTTGAATATAGAAACCATTTTTGAGACGAATGCCTCCTTTCGCTAGCGAAAACATGGGCGAAAAGGCGAAATTTACCAGCACCGACGACACTCCGGGACGGTCGCCATCACTCATCGGGTGCGTGATAGCAGGCAGGGTTACTAACGAAAAATGGATAAACGAAATCGGGTTGCGGGCAGCAATAGGGCATCGGATGGCTGCTATTCGGTACCTCGTTACCGAAAGCTCACGGTCGCCTAACGGCCCCTTCCCAGTCGTTGAACTTACATCAGAGGGGACAGTTCAACGGTGGCAGCAACGTGCCACTCGACCGCTACTAGTCGCTGTTTTTTCGTGATGCATTGGTGTCCCAGGAGATAGGGTCAGCGACCCAGAGACTGACATCAGATTCTCTCCAACCCGCCCCGTTTATGCTTATCTTGATCTGAGCCGGGAACGTGCCTTCGGCTATCTTACGATAGATGGTCGAGCGGGACAGGCCGGTTCGGTCAAGAACGGTTCTGAGGCGTATGATGCGATCCGGCTCGGACATGGCTCGCCTGCTTCTCATTGGTTGTTGCCGGTATCTGCTGGGACTACAGGGCGAACCAATGCTGAACGCAATCTGACTTTTCGCCTGACCCGGCTGTGGCGCGGAGACGGCGGCAGATCGGAGGGCTACAGTCCGATGCCGCGACCTCGACCGAGGTCGATGCCGTGGTTGAACGCGAGTTCTACACCCAGACGCCGGCCGGATTCGACTTCGATGCCAAGCGCCTTCTTATGATTGGCAAGAAGGGACTCAAGCTGCGGATCGCGTTCGAGGCTTTTGGCCATGTCGGACATTGCCGTGCGCGTTGATTTGTAGCCCGAGATGTCGCCGGCCTGGTACTGGCCCTGGCTCGTGCGATCGAGCTTTTGCCAACGCTCCACGAAACGATCTACGCGGCGGCTTGGATCGTTGTCCAGTCCGGTGCGGATTTCCGTTTCGAGCTGGAGAGCAAGCACTATGCGATTGACACGGCCGGCCCCCGCTTCACGAACCAACTCGGGACTCTTGACGTAGGCCGCCTCGGCATCGCGCCAGCCATGCGGCCGAACCTTCTCAAACGCACTGCGGGCATCCGTCAATTCGCGCATCTGCTCGGGGCTGCCCAGGCCATCCGCGTTTCCAGTGCTGAGGATCACGTCGAGTGCGCGCGCGTGGCGCACCAGCGCCTTCGTGCGAGCGCCGCGCAGCGCCGCTTCCGGGTCCGCCCGCGCATCCGCCTCGCGCTGCGCTCCCTTGGCGGAAGCTTCTCTTCCGGACGTAGGGCCGGCATCGCCGTGCCGCGTTCCACCGCCTCCCCTTTCCGGCCCTTGCCCACGCTCTTGTCCTGGCTCGGCGAATGCGGGCGAGCGCAATCCGTCGAGCAGCCCGCCGATCCTGTCGCGCAGCTTCTCCGGAACGATTTGGCGCACGATCTCGACCACACGCTGTCGGAAGGTGATTCCGCGCCGTTCGGCATAGGTCTGCGCCGGGTCGATCTGCTTGTAATCCGACGCCATGTCCTTGGTGCGGTCGCGTGACAGTGTCCGCACGAGCTTTTCCCGCGTAGCAAAATCGTCGCTGCCATAATGCAGGTCCATCCCGTCGCGATGTCGCGACAGGGCAACGTAGCTGCCGTGCGCATCCATTCCCGGAGTCGCCAGCACATGCGTGCGATCGACGGTCATGCCCTGCGCCTTGTGGATGGTCGCGGCATAGCCGTGGTCGATGTGTGCGTAGTCTTTCAGGTCGAAGCGCACCGACCTGTGGTCCTCAGTACGCACAGTCATGCCCTGCGTGCTGACCTCTTCGATCACACCGAGCGTGCCGTTCTTGACGCCGAGCCCGCGCTCGTTACGCAGGAACATCACCCGGTCGCCACTGGCGAAGGCCCTTGCACCGCGTTCCACGTTCACCTGAACATCATCTCCGAGATCGCCGGCAGCGCGCATGCGTTCGCGCGCTGCCTGGTTGAGCGCGCGCACCTCGTCGTTTGTGTGGGTGAGGATGATCCGGCTTGCCTCTGGACGCGCGTGCCTGTCGCGATCCCAGCGCTCGACGAGTTCACCTCGCGCCTCATTGCGCGTTACAGCCTGATGCACCATGCCTTGCCCGTCGTAGGCGCTGATCGCAGCGCCGATCCTGCCGGTTGCCAGCTCGCGCGTGGCGTCACGCTGCCAGTCCTCGCGCTGGCGGCGCACTTGGCCGATCTCGATGCCGCCATGACGCTCGTGGATCGAGCGGAAGGCGGCGCCGGCCTCGATCGCCTGCAGCTGCTGCGGATCTCCGACCAGCACAACCTTTGCGCCAACCTCGGCCGCATGGGAAAGCACGCGCTCCAACTGGCGCGTGCCGACCATGCCGGCCTCGTCGATCACCAGGACATCGCGCGTGGTGAGCAGATCCCTGCCCTGTCCCCAGCTTTGCTCCATACTGGCAATGGTGCGTGACGGGATGCCTGATCCGCCTTCCAGGTTCTCGGCCGCGATACCGGAGAGTGCCGCGCCTCGAACCTCGTAGCCCGCCGCTGCCCATGCCTGGCGCGCAACACCCAGCATGGCGCTCTTGCCCGTTCCGGCAACGCCGACGACGACACCAAGACCGCGGCCGTCGGTGATGTGCGCCAGCGCATCGGTCTGCTCGCCTGACAGAACAAGCCCGCGTTGCGCAGCCCGCGCCAAAGCGGCCTCGCGATGCGCGTTACTCACCGCGTGTCGCTCGTCCAAATCGATACGCTCCGCCGCGCGGTGAAGGCGCTGTTCGGTCTCGATCATCTGCCGGGTGGTGAAGCGATCTTCTCCGCGTCCGTCCTTGCCCAGTTCGACCAGATCGGGTGCATTGCCGATGGCTGCCACGACCGCGTTGAACTGCTCCATTCCGTCGCTGTGCCGATGCGCGAACTTCGCAATGTCCTTTCGGGTGAAAGTCGATTGCTGATGCGTGATGGCATCCAGCGCCACGGATGGATCGGCAATGATGCGTGCCCCGTTGTTGCGCGCGATCTCGCGATGCAGTTCGGCGCGATCTGCTTCAATGTCGCCAGCATCAAGGCCACTGCCCTCGATGCGTTGCGCCGGTGCACCAATCTGGGTTTGCGGCTCCAACGCTATGCCCTGCGCTTCCAGGCTGCGATGATCGATGCGGGCGTCGATGTCGAGTTCGGCCAGGCGCTCATTGGCAAGCTCCGCCCACCGCTCGCGCCAGCGCTCGACCATCTGGGTAGCATTCCAGTCTCGAACCTTGGCGCCAAAGCCGTTCTCGTCCACGGACCGCATGGTGAGCATGACATGAGCGTGCGGCTTGGGGCTTCCATCCTCTGCCCGGTCCCAGTGCACATTGAGGTCCGCGACCATGCCCTTGCTGACAAACTCGACTTGTACAAAGTCGCGCGCCAGTTCGATGCCTTGCGCCTGGCTGAGTTCGCGCGGGAGGGCAAACTCCACCTCGCGGGCAAGCTGCGCATCCTTGCGTACCTCGAAGGCCTCGACGTCATTCCACAGCCGTTCGCGCTCGCGCCAGACCTCCGGTGCATTCGCAGGCAGCATCACCTCGGAATGAACGACACCGCGTTTAGCCGAGAAGTCGTGAGTGCGTTCAATGCGCTCGTCGCGCAACCGCGAGGCCGAGCGGTACGCGGCCGACGCCACAACGCTTGAGCCTGCCTTGCGGCCAATGACCTTGACGTGAAGATGATAGATTGCCATCGCGACAGGATCATTTGCACGGCAAAGCGCACGTCGGCACGACGTATAAGCGCGCCCTCCCTCGAAAAATTCTCGGGATGGACCAGCCCGTCCCGGGCTGTCTCGGCAACCCTGAAGCGTTCTGGCAGGCGCTCCCCTATCATCGCTGCATCGACAATGGACGGAGACAGCCATGCGCAAACCACGCGACTTCGACGCGGAACTGAAAGCGCTGGAAGACAAGGCGCGAGAGCTCAGAACGCGAAAGGTGCAGCAGCTTGGCGAACTGGTGATTGCCACCGGCGCCGATCAACTCAGCACCGATGAACTGGCGGGCGCGCTGGTCGCAATCGCTGAGACAAAAGACGCCGCAAAGCGTGAGGCATGGGCCAAGCGTGGAGTGATGTTTTTCGAGAGCGGCTTCCGGCGAACTGCTTCGGCAGCTCAGCGCAACCCTCGCAGCGATCCAGCGCAACCAGGCAGCACACAATCGCCGGCAGGCGGCACGAGCTCGCAATGAGATGAGGACGTGGCAGGTCGAGAGACGCAAACGCACTCGACATCTGATCGAACTCGGCGGGCTCGTTGTCAAGGCAGGCATCGTTGAGCTCACCAACGACGATCGCACCATCATCTACGGCGCGATGCTTTGGATCGCCGCCAAGCTGCAAAGCCATGGAGGCGCGCATGCGCGGGACCTATGGGTCGCGAAGGGTAGGCAGGCGTTCGATGGTGAGCGACGAGAAGAGCAGATGGGCCGGCGAACGTAGCCACAGTTGGCGCGGGCAGCGGCCGGCACGAAGCCCCGAACAGCAGATCTCCGCCGATGCGTCAGCGCCGACGCTGCAGTCATGCGCCTGCGCAGGAAGCTTTCGCGATCTTCGTCGCTACCGGCGGCAATCTTCTCTTGCGAGCCTTGATCCAGATGATGAAGAGCGCAAGGGCGAAGCTCGTCAAAGCAGGCGCTGTCCTATGATCAAAACTTCAAACGCCAGATCGTGTTCCCTCGAAACCTCCCACGTCCCACTGATGCGATCATGCACACTGCGCGTTGATACCAACTCTATAGCCAGGGTGCGAGCCAGCGGCATCGCACTGCACAGCTGGAACCGCGAAAAAGCGAGGGAAGCTCCTCGCTTTAGATGAGATCGGCAAAGGCATCCCGGCCGAAGGGACGAAGGAAACGAAACGTACTCTTGTCATGTTGCGCAAGAGAGGTGGATTTTACGAAGAAGCGTACTATTTTGTCGTGGGCAGGGCAAAAACATCAAACATCGCTCAATTCATCCGGTACAAAAGAAGGAAATTATATGACCACTGCTCTCGAACAAGACAACGCACTGGACACCGTGTCGATCACGGCTGACATTGTCGCCGCCTATGTATCGAACAATCCGGTGCCGGTTGGCGAGTTGCCGAAGCTGATCGGCGATATTCATGCCGCTCTGGACGGCATTGGCGCGCCAGCGGTAGAACCTGTGGTCAAGCAGGAGCCGGCAGTATCGATCAAGAGGTCGGTGACGCCCGACTTCATCATCTGTCTGGAAGATGGAAAGAAATTCAAATCGCTCAAACGGCATCTTCAGCACTTTGACCTGACCCCTGACCAATATCGTCAGAAGTGGAACCTGCCAGCGGACTATCCGATGGTGGCGCCGAACTATGCGGCCACGCGCTCGGCCCTGGCGAAATCAATTGGACTCGGGCGCAAGGCGCCAGCGCCCACATCTGCCGCGGCAGAAAAACGGAAACCGGTCGTGCGTGCGGCGGCAGCGAGAACAACTGCGGCTGCAATCAAGTCGCCGGTGAACAAGGCGCGCAAGGCGCGGGCCAAAGCGTAACCTGCTGCATCTGACAGAAGCCTAGGCTGCGCCTGACCTGAACATGGCGAAGCCCCGCCTTGCGGCGGGGCTTCGTGCTTTGTCGGAGCACTCTGCGGCGCGGCGTGACCAGATGAGCGAGAAGTCGCCCTCGGTGTCGGTCTCGACTAGGCTCGCATAGATCGGAGCGGGGAAGCTGGGATCATCGAGCTTTACAGAATGGTAGCCGCGGCCCTCGCGCGAGGTCTTCTTCCATGCCGCCCCGAACTCTGTTGCGAAGATGCGGAAGTCGAGATTCTTTCCATTGTCGCCGTCCGCCGGAGATAACGTTACCGTCTTGACGTTGAGGTTCAGAGTCTTGACCGAGCCGGAGAAGCCGTTCGCGGTGGAAAGTGCCGATCGTAGCCATTGTGGTGGTCTCTCTGTGTCTTCTCGGGCCGCGCCCATCACGGCCTCGATGGTGGTCGTGAGACGATCGATCTGCATCCCGAAGGGGCTGAAACGAAGTGAAAGACGGCGGCGCGAGGCCTTCTTAGGCCGCGAGGAATGGACGCGCAGCGACCAGGGGAAGAAAACGCAGCGACGTCGTTGCGGGAAGACGATCGAATCGAAATGCCATTCAGCGGTCTCCGGACACAAACTTAAGTGCCTTCGACTCCATTCGGTAGAGTATTCTTCTTCCGATGCTGCGCTTCGCTTTCGGATCTCGCAATCGCAGGTTCGCGACGTATCTGACCCGACGGCAGCTTTGAGCTTCATGTCAGCCATGGAATCGCGCAATACCAGCAATATCTAGACGATACGAAGGCCTTTGAACCTCCGTGCGGCCTCGCGGCCCCGCATGCTATCGGCCGTCCTGGGCTCTCAAATATGTGACCTGATGCAGAAGTGTCGAGACAAAAACCAACAGAAAGACACCAATCGCAGTACAATCACCGGTAATGTTATCATACCATTTCACAACTATGCCGCTTTCATCAACCCGATCAGCGAAATAGTACGGGGGAAATAACTTGACCTGCACCGCCACAAACATCAACAATAAAACGACGACTAACGAAACCGTGAAAATTGATGCGCCGATCCGACCACCACCGCCAACTCCGTCGTTACCGGTACCGAACAGGCCAATATCAAAAATATAGCAGACGGCCATCGCCAGAAAACACCCAACAAGGGATAGCGCAATCTGTTGAAGCAGTATCACAAAGAAAAAAGTATAGAATATCTCCGACATCTGCGATTTTACGTTAGGAGTAGGACCAACATAAATCAGCTGTGACCCGAGATAATAAACGACCTGAAATAAGGCGGCGACAATAAATACAGCTACCAACAAGTAAAAAACCCGCGATACAGGAAACGGCTCATTCTTTCGGAATAGCGGCCTATATCCGCGCCCCCAATAGCGAATTGTGACTGCAGCCAGAACCGGAATAGTAAAAAGAAATAGCAGCGCGATAGAATTGTTTAGGCCTAGGTTCAATGTCGCAGAAATAAACTTGGATGAATCGACCGTGTCGTGCCGAGCAATTGACTTCACAGTTCTCAGTCCAATCGCAACAACCAAACAAGATAATGAACCAATTAGGGATGAAAAAATGATCGGGTCGAGAATATGCCCAAGAGATGCACGCTTTAGTTGCGATATCGCAGTCTTTACAAATATCGAACCAACGTCGTCGCGCCTCTTTTCGTCGCCTGTTGCAAGTATCGCGAAAAGACAGTCACAATGGTCTGAAACGATCTGCACATCGTCCTGAACTTTCAGCATTCGGATCTTTACGTCATCCAACGCCTCGTCGTTATCTCTAATGAATACATCAACTGCCTCGCGCAGCAGTGGGGTTATGGACATCGAGCTATCGTTGACAATTTCAAGAAACGACGATTTCTTATCAGCCAGAACCACGTCGAGAGCGGGCTGGAGATGCCTGTCCCAGTCACGTATCAGGACCTCAAGGTCCGCTATATATTGGTTTGCCTCAACCGAGACGAGGGACCGCGGGACGGTTAACCTGCTGAGAATTCGACCTGACCAAATCACAGGCGCACCGGGCCCGTAAATCCATGGACCTAAGAGATTGGCGTGCAGTATCGCGGTCATAAGAGATTTTCGATCTACTTCGGAGTACCGTAGAACCGCAACGATCATATTGAGGCTCGATAATAACTGCCTCGTCTCCGACGAAATGTCGCGTGATGCCTCTGCGTCGATTGGCAGACTCCTAATCGTATCCATAACGTCAAGTATATCATCAGGTATTCCTGCGATCCTTTGCGAAATCCGTCTTAAAGCCTTTTCGAACTCGTCAACTACTTTCAAATTTGGCACAACGCCCACAAGAAGCGAGAGGACTACTAATGGGCCCGCAGGGCTCGCCCAAGCGTCGGCAAGCTTTTGACCCGTCGAAACTTGGAAGCTCCACGCAGCAAGCGGTTGGCAAATGCACAAGCCGGTGTAGGCAAGGCCAAATCCAAAGAAATATCCCGCGAACCCCCGCAGAGACTGACCGCGAGTAGAAATTGACGAAACCGTGAGACCAGACAGAAGCACCGTGAGATTTTTGTCCGGGGGGAGAATTATTTCATTAAATTTCCGCCAGGAAAACAATAACAATATCAACAATCCGAACGAAAAAGTTCCCCAATACCATAGATAGGCTCGAAGAGCATCTCCCTCAGCGGAGGCGGCAACAATCGGCGTGGTCGGCAACACGAGAATTCCCCATCAGCTGCAAACTTGAGAAGCAGGGTTACACGAGCCAAGCGCATTGCCTGAGGTCGGCCCAAGAACAACTAAGGCCAAGGTTGCAACTCCAATTATTACAACTAGTAGCTTTTTCATGCTCATAACTCCATAAGAGAGTTTAACATGCGTTCATCGATAGCGGCATTTTGTCATTTTGTCTGCCGCTTTACAAGCATTATTTCACATTGTGACAAGCCTAGTTATATCTTTTGGGAGACGACGGAATGGATGCTGGTGGATGCATATTTTCTCGTAAAGTCTGGCATTGAGTAGAAGCCAGAGGATAGTCGGATGAATTCGAATTTGTTCAGGAGTCCGCCAAATTATCGACAGGTGCAGCCAGCGCATCACGCTGATCGAGGAGCTCTAACTGTCGGGACGTTGCCGTCGATCGATTCCAAGAGCTCGTATGCTGATAAACACGCAATACTGCTTCCCGCGCGATGGCTTTGAAAGTGGGTTCGTCATACCGAAGCGGCGAGCCATCTTTCATCCTTGTGGGAATTCCACATTTACAGATGGTTGCCGCCAGGCACCTGATCGTGTAGGCGCCGCGGCTGAATCCGAAAAGGAAAATTCGGTCACCGGGCCGCCAAAGACGAATGGTAGCGGCATAGCAGTCTATGATATTCCCGGTTAGCCCTAATCCTAGCGCTTGGCTGACCAGGTTATAAACTCGCCTGCTGATAGAACCGATAAGGCCGGCCTTGGGCGCGAGCGTCCCAATTCCCGGATTATAGAAAGCTACTTGTTCCGCAGGATTTACCAAGGATTCAGGGCCGCAGCGGGTGGCACGGTAGAGCTTGTAGATGTTACTTCGGTTCTCATCGACGAAGATCCCGCCACGTTGGCCGGTGCCGTCTGAGAAAACGACAATATTCTTTACCATCTGCCCTCACATTAACGGCACAAATTCACCAGCGGTCCAGTTGCATTGCAATAGCGCAATAGCATTCCAGATATCAAAAGAGGATGCGACTTTAACAGCAGCCAACGGCTGTTGAGCTATAATCCTACTTGGCCGGTGCCTCCTTCCATTTGAAGCCCAGGTACATGCCTTGCGCCACGCCAATCAGCAGAAGCAGGTTGGTATCGAAATTGATGAAAGCGAAATTCCAGAAGACGTTCCATATGAAAATAATGCCTAGAATCGCGGTCCAGGCCACCGCTTGGATGCGATGCAGCGCCGGCCCGTCACCATCGTTCAGGATGTCTTGACAGAACGATTTTGACACGCTGGTTTTGTCGCTTTCGTCGTTAAGACTGATTGCAGCCAGCCCAGACGTGGCGTTAATCCCTAGCAGTACAAGAATTCCGCTGGTGATCAATCCAATGTAAATACCCATGCTGAGCCAGATGAAAATGAACCCGGCGATCGTGAGAATCATCCAGAACGCCATTTGCGTCCGAGCAAGGCTGTATGGACCCAGCGGCTGGTCAACATCTCCTGTCTTTGCCGTTGCGAGCGCCGTGGTTTGAGCTGCCGTCAAGGCCGCCGCAGCATCATTCGCTGCAGCAGTTGTGGCTGTGACGGCACCGGCAGCAACCGTCAGCGCGACCGCGGCCTTCGCCGCATTGTCGGTCGCGGCGGTTTTCGTGGCCGCATCTGCGGCGGCGGCAGCAGCCTGGGCGGCGTCGGCGTCGCTCTTGGCTTTCTCGGCGGCAGCGGCTGCAACCTTTGCCTTTGCTGTTGCTTCGCTATCAGCCGCGAGCGCTGCCGCCACAGCATCAGAGGCCAACAGCGACGCTTTGCCGGTTTGGCTGTTGTCGCGTAGCATCGTCGTATGTCGTGCCAAACCGCAGAAACTGATGGCAAAGCAAAGGAATGCAAGGATGCCGGCCCACAGGGTTACCATATCGTAGATCACAACTGTGAGGGCAGTGCGCCCCATCGGTTCGGGCATTGTGGCTGAGCTGCGGGAAAGGCCGACAGAAACGGCCTTTTCGCCGACCTTGGGCTTATCCGCGCCGGCGGAGGTATTGTTTCCGTCTGTTGGCCTGGCGCCCAGGAGATCGCGCCAGAAGCCTGCGCCGCTTTCCTCAGCACTCGGCGGTACCATCAGTGGGATTAGAACAATCTGGCGTGCCCATTTGGCATAGGCTTTGACCGTCAAATTGGGAACGACGTTGCCATTCAGGAAGACCGACAAGGGGACCGGCTGTGGTAGACCAGCCGCGGCGGCAAGCGCCGTTGACAGGGTCGTGTTGGCCTTTTGCAGCTTGTCCCACGCAGCGTCTCTTGAAGACAGAGCCGCAGTCTCATAGCTGGCTTGCGCATCGTCACGCGCCTTTTGCGCTCGGTTGACGTCATCCGCTAGGCCTATGTCGGAAGATTCTGAAACCACGCCGGCGATGGCTAGGCAGATACTGCGGTTTATGGACGTCTTGTGGGGCCAGACGCCCAACACTTGCAGTTTGCCAGCTCTCATCAAAGCCTCACCTTGCGGCGCGACGGCGGGCAAGAGATTGGCCTCGCACTCGGCTTCGGTTGGATCGCTGGTGCCGTGCAGTCTCTGCCATCCGGCAAGTGCGAGGCACACGACCAACAGTCCGACACCAGCTACGGCAAAACATTTGGCCACAAACCGTGACGTCAATCCCTCAAGCATGTGTCGCCCTCCCCCAGGACCCATCGTCTTCTATTTCTGAGCGCTTCTTACCGCTGCCCGGAATTTTTCAACCGTCGTGAGCGCCTTGTTCACCCCGTCGCTCGCGTAGTAGCTTTCGCCCGGCTTCACGTTTCTAAACTGGCCTTTGGTAGCAATCGGCACCGGCATGGAGGCCCACTCCTTGGCCAGATTTAGTGCGAATTGATCTTCCGACATGTTGCCACTGAGGAAGGCGCCGAGGCCTCGTTCCTTCATCAGCGCTATTGCCAACTGGTCCTGGTTGCCTGACGAGAAAGTGTCGGCAGGTCCGATGGCGCCGTGGGTTATCAGGCCCCGCAGGGTGTTCCTGACAATCTGGTACTTGCCGCAGGCGGAAGAGATCTTGTGGCGAGCGACCAGCTGGTCCTGAAAAATCAGGATGTCTCGCAGGGTCATGCCCACCAATGCAGGATTGTTGGTGTTCCCGGAATGGGCAAAATAGGCGTTGTAATTGTCGCCACTCTCGAACTGCCCGATGAAATCGAGCAACGTGCTGAACTGTCCAGCGTCGGCGGCTCCTAGCGCTGCGTCACCGGCATTGTTATCGACAGACTTCTGCGCGCTCTGCCAGCGGATGACGATTATTTTCGAGCGATCAAACTTGGTCAAAGTCACGCGGTCGCTCTGGTTGCCGCCGAGCAATTCGACTTGCGCGTTGTCGGAGCCCAGATAGCGTGAAAAGAAGCCGACATGGCTGGCGCTGGACGAATTCTTGTCCGGCGAAAGCACGACGATCGCACCCCGCGGTGGATTGGGATCACCAAGTTGGATGCTCTCGTTGCCGAAGGATTGCCAACTGCCCGCGCTTAGCGGATTTCCCTTGATCGTCTTGAGAAGAACTGGACTGGCAGTGTTCACGCAAAATCCGGCAAAGGCGCCGCACCATGGTGGTATGGCATCCGCATCGCGCAGGGGCTGGCCAATCGACTGGAAATACCCTCGAATGCGTGTTTGAGCGGTGGGTGTTGTCTCATCGCCCAAAGGTTCCCAAGCCACCCGCTCGTTGTCGGCAATCGCAAACCATGACGCCACACCATCAGCCTTTGGCAGATCCTCCGGAGCCTGCTCTTGGATCAGTGCAAACGCCTTGGCGAAAGCGGCTGCCAACAGGTTCTGGACATTGACGATCGCCCCGTCGACCGTTTCGATGACACCCGAATCCCAATCCTTCAGAACATTGTCCCGTGTCTTGAGATACGCTTGCACATCCGCATCGCTGAACGATTGCTTGAGAACGTCGTCAACCGCGGTCCCGCCCTGGCCGGCAAGTTTCACAGTTCGAAAACTCTTGGCTGTTGGCAAGCCGAACATGTGAACCAGGAGAACATCGATATAGGCCGGAATGTAGGGGCCCGCGACGGTTTGCGTATCCGTCACGCCGGCCGCCGCATCGTTCTGCGTGATTGCGGCTGACATATCGGACATCGCCTTGCGGGCGAGAAATGCCGCCCCGGCAATTTGATCGAGGCCAATATCGCGGCTGGCCGCTGAGTAGTCAGCTGCTATCGGGTCTGCCAGGAATGTAGCCCATTCCGTGGTGGTTAGTTGGAAAGGTCCGGTTCCGTCTCCGGGGGATGTCTTGGGTCCGATGTTGCCAGGTTTGTTCTTCGTCTCGATGAGAGCCCAAGCTATCAGGTAGTCCGCCGCCACGAAGAACGGGCTATTTTTGTCTTGACCGTTGATCCAGAACTCTGCGTCGATACATCCTTTGATAAACGACCAGATGCCGAATTCTAATCGTGGTGGGGCAGCGACCTCAACCAGCCGAACCTGCCCATCGTCGCCGCTTTTGCGGGCCCAGCCGGTGGCGGGTTTGTCCAGCTGGCTATAAATTGTCAGTTGGACCCAATTCCCATTCTCGGCGTTTGCAAAACCAATTTCATCCGGAAGAACCTCATCGCCGTCAGCGGATGCAAGATCAGGGCTGACCTTCAAACGAGTTGGCAGCTTGAACTGGTAGTACATAACCATCTCCCTTGGAGAAAAATTCCCAAGCTAACTGCTGAACCCGCTGAATAAATTGTAAAAATCGGGAGTTATCTGATCGAGAAACATTCCGTCCGGATCGGAAGAGATTTTTGGGCTGACCTTTGGATCAGTTTTGTACTTCACGATATATTTTCTCAAGGCATCGAGCGACGCGTTATCGGGTATCTCCGCGCCATATTTCTTCCTGAGAAATACAGTCAAGGCTTTGTTGAAAGTGCTATCTGTGGAAAGGTGTCTCTCCAGGTAATTCTTTTGCTCAACGCCACAATCCTTGCTGTCACGTAGAACACCCAAGTCGGATGTATCAAGGACCACCTTTATATCTCGCCATTCTTTCAAGTCGTACTTACGTGCGTTTGCGGCTTTGAAGATCTTAAGTGCGGCCTCGGTCTGGGCACCATATTCGCCATTAGCCTGCGGTTTGCCGACCGGCGCTGTGTCAGGAAAGCACAGCGCTTTCTGGATGGCCTTGGCAGTGGGCAGGTCGATCGGAATGCCGCTAGTGTTGACGGACGCCCAAGATTTCACGGGTGGGCGCGGCCGAATGCGACCCTCATTGACCTTGGCGCCGCCACCCAGTGGGGCATTGTTCGAGTCGAATGTGATGTATGACTTGCCAGGTTCATCCGTCCGCTGCGCAGTGGTCAGCACCGCATTGGCTTCCATTTCAATGGCAAACGGCATGCAGACGCGTAGATAGGTGCGTAGAGCGTGCAGCGCCTGCGGCTTGTTCCAGACCGTCGTGCCGTAGATTTCTTGCTTGATGTCGTGCTGACGGCGGAAAACTAGGGACTTGACCGTCGTCGCGTCTAGCGCCTCCAGCAAGGTCTTGTTGGTGTTGCGAAAAGTGTTTTCGGCCAGGCCGAAGGCGGCGGCAACGATCTTTATCGAAGGTACCGACGACGAGGTTGCATCCAGAACCGCAGCAGAAAAACTGCCAGTGTCCGCGACCTGGGCCAGGATCGAGTCGCTGGTCTTAGCTTTGTAGTAGAGCCCATCCAAGAAAGAGTCGCAGCGTTGATCGATATCGTAGAGACCCATATCGACGAAGTTCTTCCAGTCAGTGGTCGTCCTGATGGCGCATTGCCCGCCGGACGCCAGTCCTGCTTGAGTGCAAATGCTCTCGGTGTAAGCGTTGAGCAAGGCAGTGTTGGCCACGGTTTGCTTGGAATAAAGATCAGGGCCAACAGCGCCCGCATAGCGACGGAAGCCGTCTTCAGGCATGCAGCCTACAGCAGCCATGCACAACACGCCGATGCAAAGAAAGCGGTAGAAATAGCCAAATATTGGCAAAGACATTCTCTTTCCTCGCAAGACGAAGTAAGCTTTTGGAAGGAAGGGTCATAAACGCCTCACCAGGTGAGGCAGTTGGTATCTTTCCCTTCCCGGCATCGGGACGTATGTCGGTCACGGCCCTACCGGTAGTGAAGCGACGGCCCCATACCGAGCCCGTAGGAGACCAGGTCCTTGAGTCTGAAGCCCGCTCCAGTCACGGGCTTCCACAAAGGATCAAGCGACAGGTAGGATCTGCCGTCGCCAAACAGCAACCCAAGGAAGACCTCCGCGACAATGCGACCGCCGACCGGTCCAAGTTGCGGCGTCGAGCGGGTGCCGCCCCCTGTGACAGGGATTGGAATGTCGCTCCTGTTTGCCGACGCCTCGGCCAGAACATAAGCCCAAAGCGGACAGTTGCCGGCGAACGCGTTGCCGTCCCCACCGTTGTCATTGACCGCCTTGATAATTGGCCCCACGACATCTCCATCCTCTGGAGCGTCCACTGCCTTGCCTATGATGATGGCTTCATCGGTCAAGGGCTCGATCCGCATGGCGCGTGCAATGCTCTGGCCGGACGGCAGGCCGAGCAGCCAGCCCCGCAAGAGGTTGCGCTCACCGAGCGACGCCGGCGGGTCAGCCGCCACGGTTTTTGGTAGGTCGTGCAGGAAGCCTACGAGAGATGTGTCGATCCTGTAGGCAAATTGCAGGCGACGTTTGTTTGCCGGGTCGCTTGTGCCGGGATCTGTTCCACCGGCACGCTCGTCAACATCGATAAATCGACCCCAATCCAGCGCGCGCCCTGGTCTCATAGCTTGAAATCCGGTGAGAGCTTCTTCGTGTGGTTCGTGGGCGCGCGGGAAGATCGGCAGCAGTTTGTCATTATTCAGCCGGTAACCGGGCCTGACCATCGAATGGCCAAGCCTGTAGGCGGCAACCGAAAACTCCACCGGCATGAACGGCAGGTTGCGCCAGTGGAAGTAGCGTAAGAGCTTTTGATCAAAGTGGCCGTCCGTCCTGAGGGCGTCGAGGATTGGCGCCGAAACAATCCGGGCCAGAAAGTCGTTCAGGACGACATATTGGTAGTGGAAACGGACAAGCTGCTGAACGGCTTCAAAGTCCAACCCCGGATTGTCATCGAGCATCCGGTTGTGCACGTCGAGCATCAGCCCCTGAAGCTGGGAGACGAGACTGTTCTCGTCATTGCGGGGGTCGCCGATGATCGCTCGTCCGCCGAAGCGGGGCAGATCGTGTCCGGAGTGGCCGCCCGTTCCCGTCAAGGCTTCCCCGTGCCGGAATCGGCCCTCGCTTGTGTACATGTATGGTTGGTCGGCCGGGCCGCGCCCATAGACGTTGTCCAGGTTGAAGCTTGGCGTGCGGAAATCCACCAGGCCATCCGGGTCAAGCGATTTGCGTAGGGTGCTGACGGGATCAAAGGTGATGTCGTGATCCACGAACTGTCCAAAATAAGTGTAGAGCGCAGGGATGCCGCTTTCCTCGGCATCAGGCCCATCTTTCGGTTCGTCAATGCCAGCGGACATGGCCGTGCCGAGCGCCTTGAGATTGCGCCGGTTCTGTGCCTCGTTTGCCCCGAACGAGGCGGGCGCCAGATTGCGGAACATGCGGCCGAAACGGCCTTCAAACAGCGGCGATCGTGTCGCATCAATGCCCCGAGGCGGTGTGCCATGCGATACCATTGTGATCTCCATATCTTGCCGCCCTGCCTTGTCGCAGGATGGCTTTGTGTCGAAGAATCTGCCGTTGCCACTCCAGCGGGCCGCGAGGCACAAAACCGACCCCATCCGGTCTTGGCCCCGCGGCAGCGCGCCGGGAGGATGCGAGTTCGCGCCGATCCGCAGGCGTCGCGATGGGGCTTGGGAGGTCCAACTCCGAGATGACCTCTCTGAATTGACCATTAGACCAACTAGCGTGAAACCAGCGTGAGATGATGACGTCTTTGGCTCCCGTGTTTTTGTGAAGTTCGGATCGTCTTGCACGCAACGTTTTGTTGACCCGATCAAAATCGTCAGGCGAAAGTGGCAGTCGGTAGGGAACGGTTTGCTTCAACAGCGAGGATGGTGGATTGACCGCCGTTAATGCGTTTGAACTGGCAGCACGGTTTTATTCACAGCCGCAAGAATTGGCGCCTGAACAGGATGCAATGGCGCGCGGGTTGCTCGGAGCGCTTGGCTACCTGGGCCCTAGCGATACAGATCCCGACCCGATGGCAGCAAATAACCGCCGTGGATTACTGCACGCTGCGGCAAATTTCGGCAATCTGTTCCGCTTGCATGCCCGCTATTCCCCCGGACTTTACTTCTTTGGTGCGCAGGTAAACCGCAACTGGGCTGGTTCGCCCTCGGCCGCTTCTGCCAGCTTCAGCGGTGTCGGCCTCACCCCGGGGCGTGCGTTCGAGGCCTGCATCGGCGAGGGCATCGAATATCACAGCGAATGGCATGTGCCGCACGGGACGATGAACCGCACGATAGCAGATGGTATAAGTCATTGGCAGGACGCTCGGCTGGCTGAACACCTGGACGATTTCTGTGTACAATCTGGTTTTGGCGAAAGTGACCGGTGGGTGCCCGTACGCCGGCTGGACGACGGACGACAGGGCTATTTGCCCGAGACACTTTTCATTCGTGGTGCAAACCGAAGCGCCTGGGTAACCAGTTGCGGATGCGCCGCGGGGATAACCCACGAGGCTGCCCTGACCTCGGCGCTGCTGGAAACAATCGAGCGAGATGCGGCTGCCGCGTGGTGGCGCAGCAGGCGCGGCGGCCGGCTAATCGGACTGGAAGCGCTTGCCCGCGCGGGTGTGCCCGATCTGCTTGCACGCATAAGGCAGGACAAGCTCGGCAGATGCACCCAGTTTCTCGACATATCGGGTGAGTTCCCCGCGCCCGTGACCGCCGCGCTATCCTTCGACGCGGATGGTCGCCACCTGGCAGTCGGTCTCGCTTGCAGGCTGGATGCGGGTAACGCGCTCAGGGCGGCGCTGCTCGAAATGTGTCAGATGGAGTTAGCGATCGACCTGATGGCGATGAAGCGCGCAGAGCACGGAGATGAGAAACGCGACGAGGTCGAGCGCCTGCAGTCGGAGCGCTCCGAGGCCAGCGCAATGGACACTGACCTCGTCTCACACCTTTCCAGTGGCCTGCTGATGCACAAAAATGATGAAAAGGACTTGAATTTCCTATCCTTGGTTGGCGAAATGCTTAAAAAGCAATACTGCATATATGCTGTGGATCTGACCACGCCGATGTTTGACATTCCCGTCGCCAAAGTCTTCGTCCCTGGGCTGCAACCTTTTCCGTCGCCGTTCCAGTCACGTCGGCTTCGTTGCCTGATCGATCAGGCCGGCCCAAGTGGCCGCGCCGATCTTATGTAGAGCGGTGAGTTGCGGGGATGATCGGGCACGAATCCCCAACGAGGACTGCGCCGCTGATCAGCGTCACCACACTTGACCAGGTAGCGCTAAGCCAACTTGGGCGGGAGGTCGCCGTGAGAAACCGCAAGTCGCGCGCGGTCCTTGCCTATCTTGCACTGAGCCCCCACGGCTTTGAAACACGCGAGCGTATCTGCGGCTTGCTCTGGAGTGAATCGGACGAGGCGCGTGCAAGGGCCTCGCTCAGGCAAACTGTAGTCGATCTCAAGGCCTGCCTGGCCGAAGTCGAAGGAGTTTTCTTCGGAGACCGGCTCAACGTGACGCTGAAGCAATCGCACGTCACGGTGGATGTGAGTGAGATCAGGCGCGATCTGAAAGCTGGCCGGATTCCGCCCGTCCTTCTGGAGCGGCAGCGTGTCGCCGAAAGCTTTCTCAATGGCCTGGACGACATCGACCCTTCGTTTCGCAATTGGGTCCTCGTCCAGCGGCAATGTCTCCAGGACGAATTTATCTCATGTCTGGAAGCGATGGCCAAAGCCGCCGCGGACTGGCCAGCGCTAAAGCGAGCCGGGCAAGCCCTGCACAATCTCGATCCGACCAACGAGGTCGGGTGCCGGGCCATCATGGAAGCGTCGGCTCGGATGGGCGACCAGGCAACCGCCTTGAGAGCCTATAACGGGCTTTGGGACCTGCTCGAAACAGAGTTCGACAGCGAACCTTCAGCCGCCACGCAAGCGCTGGTCAGTGACATCAAGCTCGGCATAATCGGTGGCGCGAGCAAGGGGCATGTGGCCACCCCCGCCAGCGGCCTCGGGTCACAGGCGCCGAGGCTGCAGGAGCCTGCCGCCGGCGTGCTGTTGTTCGTGCGGGAGTTCGAATTGGTGAGCGGGTCGGTGCGCGCGCGCAACGCGGTGCGGATTTTCCGCAGTGAACTTGTCGCGTCCCTGGTGCGGTTCCGCGACTGGGCGGTGATGGAATGGGAGGGGCAACCGCCCCGCCTCACCGAGAATGCCTATTGCATCGAGGCAACCGCTTTTCTCGAGGGGCCGACGTTGCGTGTCAGTATGACGCTCAAGCAACTCGCCACGGGGCGTTACATCTGGAGCGAGCAGTTCGTCATCGAGAACAGCCAGTGGTACCAGACCCAACAACGCCTCATCCGCCGCATTGCGGTCGCGTTGGGCGTAAGCATGTCGTCCGAACGGCTGGTTCAGATCGCCAGCATCCCGGATCTGTCGCTGGAGCAGTTCGACCGCTGGCTGAGAGCGCAGGAACTTATCTTTCAGTGGCGCCCTGAGTCTGAAGAACGCGCCGAGGCGCTCTTCAGATCGATCATCGCAGAGTCGCCGCAGTTCGCTGCCGCTCATGCAGGGTTGGCCGGCATCATCAATTCGCGGCATCTGATCTTTCCTGGCATTGGCCGTCGGCGCGAACGCCATGCGGAAGCGCTGACGTTTGCCAAACAAGCGACCCAGATCGATCCGATAGATTCTCGAAGCCAGCTGCATCTGGCGTGGTCGTACGCGATGAACGGCATGCCACAGCAGGCCGCCATCAGCTTCCTCCTGGCCTGCGAACTCAATGGCAATGACCCTTGGACGTTGGTCTCTGCGTCTCTCGGGCTTGCTTATTGCGATGATCGCGAGAACGCCCACCGCATAGCCGATTTGGCGCTGCAGACCGGGCTCGGCGTTTCGCGACTGCAATGGAGCTATCAGGCCGGCGTACGGTTCCTGCTTGGCGACTATGCCGGTTGCGTCGAAGCGGCCGAGCGCGCCGCCGATAGCGTGTCCTATATCGGCGGCTGGAAGGCTGCCGCTCTCGCCCTGCTCGGCGACGAGAGGGCCGCGCACGAAGAGGCCGACCGATTTTTAGCGCAACTGAAGACAGAGTGGTTTGGGTATACCCCTCCGGAGCCGGGCAATGTCGGCAGGTGGCTCATGGATAGCTTTCCGATCTGCAACTCGGAGGCCCTCGAGACACTGCGCCGAGGGCTCGCCGGGGCCGGCATTGTCGTCAGCCATGAGCCATTGCCGGGGCCAGCCCTATCGGCAGCCCCGAATGGTGTAGTCGGCGATGCGTGAATAAAAGAAGCTGTCGCGGTTGAACGGCACCTTTTCGAGAATAGCATCGAAATAGAATTCGGGAATGCCGTAGTCGGCCATGCCGCCCTGTTCGGTCTGAAGCTTCTTTTGCGATTGCGTCACCTGGTTGTTGGGCGGCAATCGCAGGAAAAAGACGTGGTCGTATCCCTGAACGATCTGAATTTCCTTGTAGCGCTCGGGCACGACGACAAGGCCATCCAGTTGTGCCTTGAACTCGGCCAAGTCGCGCGGACGGGTGCTCGGATCCTGCGCCCATTGCACCACCTTGCGGCCGGTCGCCTCGAAGTTAAGGGTTTGGATCGGTTCGGGAAAGGCGTCCAGGTTGTCGACGGGGTCGGCCATGTTCAAGCTCCAGGAGTTGTGGGCGGGGTGATAAACCGTGGCCATGCATTGCCCAGGTTGAGTGCGGTGGCAACGAAGAGGATGAGTTCTGACATTGTTCGGGGCATGCCAGTGGGAAACAACCTGGCAGCGAGGTCTTGCGTAATTGGATCGTCTTCGATCATGGCGCGCGAGGCTGCAAATCTTGCCATGAAGACGTCCCCCACGATCACCGAACCGGTCGCGCCGAAACACAGGCCGTCCTGCTCGGTCGCGGCCTCAAACAGCAACCAGAACAACAACGGCGGATTTTCACCCAATTCCGCCAACTCAGCCGCGGTGAAGGCCACGGTCGACCCTTGAAGCCACGATTGGATCCCCTGGCTCCGTTTCTTCGCCTCGCCGAGCAGCGGAGAGGTTGCAAGCACTGCCTGCGGCAGCTTTTCGATCAAAGCATCAAGCCTGAGAAGGCCGCCAATGGCGCCTCGCACCAAATCGCTGAACAAAAGTCCGGAAGCATTTGGATCGGGCAGGGCCGCCTTGTCGACTTCGTTCAACAGAACCGCCGCGGCTGGGTCGAGTGGTTTGGAATCGGGGCCGACGCAAAGGATCGGCATGGTGTAAGCACTGAGCAGCACTTCGTTGACAGTTGGCCCGATACGCCGACTGAACTGCGGCGTGGACCCCGCAATCTCGAAGAAATGCGACCAGTCAGCGATCCAGCGCTCAGAGATCGGGAACTTGTGCGGACGCGATGAAGAGCGATTGAGCAAGACGTTCTCTAGCCCCTCCCCTTCCGGATGCTGATCATTGAACACATAAGAAAGCCTGATCATGGCATGGCCCAGGCGGTACGCCGCGTGGGAAAACTCTTTCGGAACGCCTTGCGAAAGAGTGTCGACCAAAGGCAGAAATCCGTTAGCCTGGTAAAGGTCCCATATTGGCTTGGCGATGAGACGCGGCAGCAGATCGTTTTGCAGCACGCTCCGGTAAATCGCTGTCGTCACGCGCCGTGTCCGATCGAAAAGATATGCGCCTGCCGGCAGTTCAACGTCCGCTCTAGGCAGCCCGCTTGCGCTAAGTGCGGCGGCCACTGCGTTGTGCAGGTGTAGGAAAAGTGCCGTCATCTGCGCAATATTGGCGTTGTCGTCGCTACGCTGGTCCGCGACCAAGACGTCAGTTCGACCATTTTCGAACCCGTCGCTAAGATCGCCCGGTTGGAAGCGTGGCAAGTCGCGCAAGGCAAAGGGACAGGCGCCCGCCGGCATCGCCATTGCGGTTGCTGAAGGCGATGCCATCGGCCCGGTCCGCATCATCGACCTGACGGCTTCGCCAACCTTGGGCAAGGCATACAAACCGGGATTCGATGATGGTCCATCGCCGTAAAGCACATCAAGCAGGAGTGCCTGCTCGCGCTCGTTGCGACGACCCGCCTCGTTGGCCGCAAGCAAAGGATTGAGGGACGAATTGCGGATGATGTCGTGTGCGGCCAGTTGAGCGAGGTAGGTATATCCGGCGGGGATATGGTCGTTGGTTGTGTTCGTAGCTACGGCGGGTGGCGCGCTCATTCGGCGCAGCAGTTTGGCAAACATGCACTGGGTGGCCCAAGGGGCTCCCAGACCTTTGTAGAGCTTAGCTTCGTCCGCGCCGGAAGCGCAGCCAAAATTGCGAAACTGGACCTGGCGTGGATCGCCAAGGGCAGCGACGCCCTGACCACCCGCCACAGCCGGCCCGGCGGTATTGGCCCCGCGATGAGCATTCATGCTTATTCCCCCCGACCCTCACATTCTTCTTAAATACCCGCCGTGAAGCCAGCGTGAAACGCTGCTGATTTCCGCCAGACTTCCAGTCAAAGCCTTTCGGTCATTCGCCCGGCATAAATGGGCAGCCGAAATGCGGTCGATCGAACTGCGGCGTTGGCGGCGCCGCGGCCAACGGTCGAGCACCCTACAAGGTCTACAAGTGGACCAACAGATGCCCTCCGTCTATGGAACGTCGCAAGACGCATCGCACAGCTCCTCCCGGCCGACGAGATGGACCAGCAGTTTGTGCAGCTTCCGATACTCATCCCAAAGCACCCGCCAGCAAGCGCATCTCCACCAACTAGTTTGCGGATACGGTTGACAAACGACCTGCACTGGTCGCGCTGACCAGCCATTGCCCGAACATCTTGAATGAGTGACCGACCTCGGTCTTGATATCCATCAGCTTGCGTTTGACCCTGGGTCGATGCGCCATTACTGGATAGATAATTTGCTGGATGAGCTTCAGCGCAGTGGGGATCGTGAACAATGAGCCGGGTGGCGTTCTATGGAGGGGTGGTACTGATCTTCGTTGGCGTCGTTTACTGGATCTTGAGACCGTCCTCGCCGGCGCAGAAGAATATCATCAAGCTTCCAGGTGGCTTCGAGTTTGAACTTAACACGCCAAGCTTCGCACTGATCGTGTTCGGAATCATGCTGATGTTGATCAGCCAACAATTCCCCGAGTGGGTGGGACCGAAGCCGCCGCCAGATTCTCCCCCGGTGGTTTGGCTTCAGAAACTTGTCATTTCGCCGAAAGAGCTGGGGGCGGCTAGTACCTATTCCAATCCTTGTACCGGAACATCGGACAGCGACACTATTTATCCGCTTCATCCTGGCGGGCATTTCGTTCCAAACACACGCACTACCAACCGCTCCACAACAGACGTAAGTCACTATAGCGAGATTTTTACTGTCGATAGGTCAGACCAAGTGAGCGTCACAATCGGTCAAAGTACCGGCGCTTGCGAACATAGACAGTTTGCTAATGGGCGGCTACAGGCCATGGAGACGTACCCGCAGGCAGGCCCATAGAAATCTGCGGCGACGGCTATTTGCAAAACCCCGGCCGCGAACTCGTGTAGCCAAGCGGGTTAGTATGTTTGTTTCGCTGAACGCCCATCAGCCTGGCGCCTTCGATCTGTTCGAGCTTACGCTGAACGTCGTCGAAAGTGGAAGAGTGCTTCCTCGATAGTGGGTCTCGCGATGTAGCGGTCTCCCGCTACCACAACTGTCACGTAACCATCTGATATTTTTAGCGAGAAGGGTTGGAGACGCCTGTCTCGACAAGCCTAGCTTGCCTTAAGCTATTGATACTAAAAGCATTTGTCTCGGGGGTTCAAAACCCCACCGCTACCAGTTTCCCACGCGCAGCATCGCCCCGCCCAGCGGCCTTTCTGTGGCTGCTCACATCCCAGCGGACTCAACTGCCAGATCGACGGATATCAACCGAATATGAGCGCCTCCGGGCCCTTTGAGAGCCGGCAGACGACTTTCAATCGATCGCGAGCGCGACGATCATCTCGATTTCCACCGTGATCTGGTTGGGGAGTGAACCTGCTCCAATGGCCGATCGGGCGTGCATGCCTTGTTCTCCAAACACTGAAACGAGCAGGTCCGAACAACCATTTATGACAGCAGGATGGTCGGTAAAATCTGCAGCCGCGTTGACAAATCCGAGGACCTTGACGATCTCCGCGATACGGTCGATCGAGCCTGCCGCTGCCTCTGCAACGGCCAGCAGATTGAGCGTGGTCAGTTGAGCGTGCTGGTATGCCTCGCTCACACTAATGTCGAGCCCGACCTTCCCCGTATGTCTCACACCGTCATGGCTCACAGGGCCTTGCCCGGAGAGGAAAAGCAGGTCTCCATATTGCCGGTACGACAGGAAGTTGGCGACCGGCTCTCTTGGCGGCGGCAGCGTCAGACCCAGCTTTCTCAACCTTTCCGTTGGCGCCTCGAACGTCATCGGGCTGCCTCGCCAGCAACGGTCTGAATTTGCCGGACCGTTTCCTGGGCGATCTTTCCAAGGAGGGTGGCGTCGCTGGTTATGGTGATGATGCGGAATCCGAGCCCTATCATGCGTGCGGCATAGGCAGGAGCGGCAGTGTGGAGACCGGCGATCAGACCACGCCTGCCGGTCTCTTCTATGACCCGCGCATAGATATCCAGAATCTCCGGCTCTTCCCTATCCAGTGTAGGGGACATTCCGAAGGACAGGCCCATGTCGCTCGGGCCGACATAGACCCCGCTGATCCCGGGTACATTCAGAATTTCTTCGAGATTATCGACCGCTTGCCGCGTCTCGATCATGGGCAGAACAAGCAGTTCGTCATTGGCGAACCCTTGATAGAGATTGCCTGGTTCGCCATAGCCGCCGGCGCGGACCGGACCGTTCGAACGATTGCCTTTCGGAGGATAAAGACAGGCCGCGATCAGAGCCTTGGCTTCCTCGGCGGTGTTGACCATCGGGCAGATGACACCCCACGCCCCGGCATCAAGGACCTTGCCGATGATGCCAGGCTCGTTCCAAGGCACGCGAACCATAGGCGTCACGGGATATGCGCCCATGGCCTGAAAACATTGGACCATGCTGAGATAGTCCTGGACACCGTGCTGCAGATCCACGGTGACGCTATGCCAGCCCGCTCGGGCCATGACTTCGGCGGAAAAACCGGAAGGGATTGCAAGCCAGCCGTTCAAGCAAGCTTTGTCGACCGCGAGACGGGCTTTGAGGGCGTTCTTCAAGAAAGTCTCCTTCGGGGTTCAGTGAGCGCGGTGGCGGCCATTATTAACCCACGATAGACATTTTTGAAATATCAAAAATGGGAAATCCTCTCGCGCTCTGACTTATGCCCCTGTTCAATAAAGGCCTTTATGTTCGCTAAGGAGTGCGACTTTGATCGAATCATAGGCAATTTCGACGGGAACTCCTACTTGCTCAAGCAGGCTGGAGAATGTAATAATCGTATATCAAAATAGGTTGTCGGCTGATGCTCTCGCTTCTAAATTCCCTGGATCTCCCCTTGTCCTCCCTGGACAAAGGCGTCCCGCCAATGAGCGGGCCCATACCGATCGAGGATGTCGAGGCGAAACGCTGGAACCTCCTGCGGGAAGACCTGCCGCTCCCTGTTGCGGTCCTCAGGGATAAGGCCGTACGGGACAACAGCGCATGGATGAGATCCTTCCTGGGCGATGCCGGCGCCGTCCTGTCGCCGCACGGCAAGACCACGATGTGCCCTGCCCTGTTCGACCTCCAGCTTGCCGACGGAGCCTGGGCGATTACCGTTTCAACGCTGCATCAGATCCAGGTCGCCCGCAGCTTCGGCGTCAAGCGGATCTTCCTCGCCAACCAGCTCATCGGACGGCAGGCCATCGACTATGTGATCGGCGAACTGCGGGCCGATTCGAGTTTTGAATTCCTGTTTCTGGCAGACTCGCAGGAGAACGTCCGCGCGATTGCCGACACCGCCCGCAAGGCAGGATCGAACCGCCCCCTGCAGGTGCTGGTCGAACTCGGTTATCCCGGCGGTCGTACCGGCTGCCGCAGCCGTGACGAAGCCCTGGATCTCGCTCGTTACATCGAGAGCACCGAGGGCCTGCTCGTGCTTCGCGGCATCGAAGGCTTCGAAGGCCTCCTCAAAGGCGCCGACAATGGGGCGACTTTGAAGCTTGTCGAAAACTTTGTCGGGCAGATGGTTTCACTTGCGCGCCTTTGTGACGCCGAAAATCTCTTTGCGGCCGATCCGATCATCCTGAGTGCCGGAGGCTCCGCCTTCTACGATGTGGTGGTCGAAGGACTGGGAGCCGCCGCGTTGTCGCGGCCGAGCATGGTTCTGGTGCGATCGGGTTGCTACATAACCCACGATTCAGTCCTTTACGCCAAAGCGGTCGATGCGCTCAGGGAACGCAATCCCGAGCTCCCCAATGCTCGCGGCGGGCTCACGCCAGCTCTCGAAGTCTGGGCCTATGTGCAATCCTGCCCGGAGACCGAAAAGCTGATTGCCGGACTCGGCAAGCGTGACGTTTCCTACGATGACCAACCGGTTGCGCTGACGTGGTTTCGGCCTGGAAGCGGTATGGAAAAGCCGCAGAAGCTATCGCCAGACCATACCGTCACGCGGCTGAACGACCAACACTGTCACATGGCCATCCCGGCGGGCTCGCCGCTCAAGGTTGGCGACATGGTCGGCTTCGGCATCTCGCACCCCTGCCTGACCTTCGACAAATGGCGCGTGCTCCACGTCGTCGACGAGAACTACCAGGTGATCAGTTCGGTCCGCACCTACTTCTAGCAAGTTTACCGTCCAGGCCGTAGCGCCTGACCGCAACAGACAGAGGCAAAATGAAACTGTCCAAATCAAAGGTCTTTCTCATCACCGGCGCGGCAAGCGGCATCGGCGCGGCTCTCGCCAGGCTGGCCGCCGAGGCCGGCAACACCGTGGTGCTGGCCGACATCAACCTGCCCGGCGCCACGACGGTTGCCAAGGCGATCGGCCCCGCCGCCTCAGCGGTCAAACTGGACATCTGCTCGTCAGAGCAGTGGGACCAAGTCCTTGACCATGTCTGGGAAAAATTCGGACACCTCGACGTTCTGGTGAACAACGCGGCGATCGTCCACACGGGCTACGCCCGCGACCTGACGATGGAGAAGCACGAGGACACGATGCGGACGAACTTCTTCGGCCCCGTCAGGGGCATGATGGCCGCCTTGCCGAAGTTCAAGGCGCAGGGACACGGCCACCTTGCCACCGTCTGCAGCATGACGGCATTCCTGCCCTTTCCTGGCATCGCCAGCTATGCGGCGGCAAAACACGCGCTTCGTGCCTATCATCTTGCCCTCGCGCTCGAAGAGCGCGGCAGCCCGGTGAAATTCACGATCGTCCATCCGACCTCGACCGAAACACCGATGCTCGACAAGGAAGCCGAAGACGACGCAATGGCGCTGTCCTTTGCCGGAACGCCGGTGACCGCGGAGTTTGTCGCCGGCATTGTTCTGGAAGCCATTCGGAAGAATACGATCGAGGCCTTCGCGCCGCTCGAGCGCGGCAAGGTCGTCAAGAAGCTCGGCGCCAGTCCGAGCAGCCTTTGGAAGATGATGGACCGGAATGCGGTAATAGGTGCGGAGAAGCTCAAGGCGCGCCGCGCGGCGAAAGCGACACCCTCAAAATAGGGCCGCGACCGACCGCGCCAATGCGGCCGCCGACAGCAGACCGATCAAGCCTCGGCTTTCTTGCGCCGGGGCTTTTTTACATGCCCTGCGTTGGCCTCGTTCTTGATCTTCTCGAGGATCACATAGGATCCTTCGCGCAAATCCCGCACGACCAGTTCGCCGGTTTCACCGGGTGCCCGGCGTGCGAGAGCGTCGATAATCAAAAGATGCGGATGCACGCTATGGGCCGCGCTGCGTACGAGCGGATATTGATTGTTCACGAACGGGCCGGCCAGCAGCCACAGATTCTCGATGCAACGCACCAGCACATCATTTCCTGACGCCCGGTAGATGGTGAAGTGAAACTCCTGGTTGGCCGCCAAAGCCTCCTTCCAGCGCGCCTGGTCTTCGGATTGAACGAACCTGTCGTGCAGCGCCTTGAGGGTCTCTATGTCATCCTCGCTTATGTGGACGGCACCCAGTTCCGCGGCGAGACGTTCAAGCGGCGCCCTGGTCTCGCGGATGTTGATGTATTGGGGAATGGTCAGGACAGGCACACGCGGCTGATGGCCAAGCCGCAATTCCAGCGCGCCCTCACGAACGAGTTGGACGATCGCCTCACGCACCGGAGTTGGAGACATATCGTAGTTGGCAGCAAGCCGGCGAATATTGAGCCGGCTGCCAGGCTCGTATTGTCCGGTCATCAAATCGATGCGCAACCGCGCGTAGATGCGCTCCGACAGACTGTCGCGGTTTGCATCCGGCCCCTCAGGCTCCAGATCGATTTCTTCCGTCGCAGGGGAATTCATGACTGCTCATTAGATAGGGCCAAACTGCAGAAGCTCTTTCTCCCATAGCATAAGTGCGCAGGCCTTCCATCGCGGCACCGAAACTCAGAACAAACCTTGGCTCATGTCGGGCTCTGGAAAATGGCAAGCGAACGTGGACTTCCCGATCGTGCGCAGCATAGGCTCTTCGGTAGCGCATAGATCCTGTGCCTTCCAGCACCGGGTCCGGAACCTGCAGCCGCTTGGCGGCGCGGCAGGGCTCGGCAAGTCCCCCTTCAGGACGATCCGCTTTCGCTGACGCTCGCTCCTTGGATCGGCGGTCGGCACAGCGGAAAGCAAGGCGACGGTGTAGGGATGTCTGGGGCTGTCGAATATCTGTTCCCTGGGCGCGAGCTCGACGATCTTTCCAAGGTACATGACCGCGACCCGGTTCGAGATGTGACGGACCGTGGAAAGATTGTGCGCGACGAACAGGTAGGAGAGGCCGAGCCGCTCCTGCAAATCCGCCAGCAGGTTCAAAATGCCGGCCTGAATGCTGACGTCGAGCGCGGAGACAGGCTCGTCCAGGATCACCACCTTGGGATTGACCGCAAGCGCGCGTGCTATGCCTACGCGTTGCCTTTGCCCGCCCGAAAGTTCGTGCGGGAAGCGCTGAAGGTGCTCGGTGTTCAGTTTGACCAGATCGACAAGTTCATGAAGGCGATCCAGTCTTTGTTTCTTCGTCATCTCGAGGAGTCCCAAAGGCTCTGAAATGATCTCGCCGATACGCATGCGCGGGTGCAGTGATGCAAACGGATCCTGGAACACGACCTGAAGATGGCGGCGCTGCCGCCGCATCTCCTCCTCGCTGAGTTTTGCCAGATTGACGCCATCGAGGAGGACCTCTCCCGAGGTCGGAGGAGACAGCCTCAGGATGCAGCGTGCGAGGGTCGACTTGCCGCAACCGGATTCGCCGACAAGACCCAGCGTCTCCCCTGTCGCCAGATCGAAACTTACTCCGGCAACGGCGCGGATGACCGACGCGTTCTTCGATCCCGAGAAGGCTCCGCCGATGCCGAATTCCTTGACCAGGTTTTTGACCGAAAGCAGAACGGGCATCTCCCCCTGCGGAGCCTTTTCGTCGCCGGTTGGGCTGGGTGCTGAGTGATCGCGGACGACCGACATCATGCCGTTTTCCTTCGGCTGTGGTACTGCGGCAGCATCGTTGCCAAATGGCATGCCACATCCGAGGCACCGCCCTTCATCAATAATGGAGATTCGCTCCGGCATCGATCGATGGCGAAATGGCAACGTGGGTTGAAAGCGCAACCCGACGGCATGGACTGTGCCGTTGGCGGAGCACCGCCAATGTCGATGAGACGGCCGATTTCGCCTTTCATTTCGGGAAGCGAGCCCAACAGTCCACGGGTATAGGGATGGCCGGGATGGTCGAACAGATCTTCGACCGCGGCACGCTCGACGATGGATCCCGCATACATGACGGAGACCCCTTCGGCCATGCCGGCGACAACGCCAAGATCGTGCGTGATCAGAACCAGCCCGGTGCCCTGCTGGCGGCAGAGCTGCTTCAGGAGTTCCAGGATCTGAGCCTGGACCGTTACGTCGAGCGCCGTGGTCGGTTCATCGGCGATGATCAAGTCCGGCTTGTTCGCGATCGCGATGGCAATCACCACGCGTTGACGCATGCCGCCGGAAAATTCGTGCGGATATTGCTGCATGCGCTTTTCGGGAAACGGAATCGCGACTTCGGAAAGCAATCCGAGCGCCTGATCATGCGCCTGTTTCGCCGAGATCGTCGGATTGTGGATGCGTATCGCCTCCATGACCTGGTCTCCGACCGTCAGCACCGGGTTCAAGGCGGTCAACGGATCTTGGAAGATCATCGACATCCTGGAGCCGCGCAGTTGCTCGAGTTTCTTTGTCGCGCAGCCTATCAATTCGCTGCCGAGCAACTTTACCGAGCCGCTGATCCGCGCAGAACGCGGCAGCAGCCCCATGACTGCACGCATGGTGATGCTTTTGCCGGACCCGGACTCGCCGACCAGGCTGATGATCTCTCCCTTGCGAATGGAGAACGACACACCGCGCACGGCGTCGACGTATCCGGACGGCGTGTCGAAAGCTATCTTGAGATCCCGGACATCGAGAAGGGGTTCATCCTTCATGCATGCTTCCTCGGATCCAATATGTCGCGCACCCGGTCGCCGATGAAATTCAGGGCCAGCACGACGGTCAGAATGGCGGCACCAGGGGCCGCCGCGATCCACCAGTAGTAGAAGTTGACCGCGCCGTCTGAGACCATCGCCCCCCATTCAGGCGCCGGCGGTGCGGCTCCAAGTCCGATGAAGCTCAGGGAGGCCGCCAGCAACACGACCTGGCCGAAATCCATCGTCGCGTTGATCAGAATGGGCGTCCAGCAAAGCGGGAGAATGTAGCGGGTGAGCAGCCGACCCGGCCTGACGCCAGATGAGATGGCGGCATCGACATGCTCCATCTGTTTCACGCTTATGACCTGCGCCTGCATCAGCCGCGTGTAGAGCGGCCACCAGACGGCGATCATTGCCAGCGTTGCGGTCCACAGCCCGGGTCCGAGCGAGGCAGCCACGGCCATGGCCAGAAGCATGGGCGGGAACGACAACGTCACGTCGACCAGACGCATGATCAGCGTGTTGGTCCAGCCACCAAAGAAACCGGCGATAGCACCGAGCAGGCTGCCGAAAAATGCGCCGACCGAGACAACGAGCAAAGCGATGGGGATCGAATAGACCGCGCCGGCCATGGTGCGTGAAAAGACATCGCGGCCGAGCGCGTCGGTGCCGAAGGGGTGTGAGAAGGTCGGCGGCTGAAGGCGCCGGCCGACCATGTCGAGCGGAGCATAAGGCATCCAGTATTGCGACGTCAGCGCGGCCACGATCCAGAACAAAATGATGACAAGGCCGATATAGCCGGGCACCACAGACCAAAGGTCGCGGCGGCGCCGCTGTGATGGGGCGAATACGACACTGGCCATCTCGCCACCTATTGGAGTTTGATTCTTGGATCGACCAGCACATAGGTGAGGTCGGTCAAGAGATTGGTCAGCAGGAAAGCCGCGCCGCCAAGCATTGTCACGCCCATAATCGCCGGATAATCCAGGGCTCGCGCTGAATCCACGGCGTATGAACCTATGCCGGGCCACGAAAAAATGGTCTCGGTCAGAACGGCGCCAGTGATCAGGAAAGCAAAGGAATAGCCGATAACGGTGATCGCCGGGATGAGCGCGTTGCGCAGCGCATGATGGAAGAGCACGCGTTTGCTGCTCGCCCCTTTTGCCCTGGCCATCATGATGTAGTCCTGGCCAAGGACGTCGAGCATGCTGGCCCTCACCAGCCGCGAGATGATGCCGGTGATCGACCAGCCCAGAACGGCGGCCGGAAGGATCAGATGCGAAACGGCCTCAAAGAAGCTGGACATGTTGCCATGCAGCAGCGCGTCGACGGTGTAGAATCCGGTGATCGGATCGAGAGGAGTGGAACGTGAATCGAGCCTGCCTGGCCCGGGCAGAATGCCAAGCTGCACGGAGAAGATCGACAGCACCGCCAGGCCCGACCAGAAGACAGGAAGCGAGGAGCCGAGCAGCGCGAACAGCCTGACCAGGTGATCGACGATCGTGTCGCGCATTCTGGCCGCGAGCACCCCTAGCAGAATACCGGATATCGAGCCGACAAGCAGGGCTGCAATGACGAGTTCAAGCGTGGCTGGCAGACGCGTCAGGAGATCCTGCGAAACAGGGCGTTTGGTGCGAAAGGAAATGCCGAGATCGCCGGTGACGACGTTCTTGACGTAGAAGACGTATTGCTCGACCGGGCTCTTATCGAGGCCCCACCTTGCCTTGGCCGCCGCCACGGCCTCGGGATTGCTGAGCTGGCGCTCCGGCAGGATCGATGACAAGGGATCGGCTTGCGTGCCGTGCGACAGGATGAAGGCAACGGTCAAAACACCAAGCAGAAGCGGCGGCAGCCCAATCAAGCGACGAAAGACGTATCTGTAGGCTTGCATGGATTCGAACTCTCGATCAGGCCACTCCGCGGCTCGGCGTTATTTCTTGATGCTCAGGTCCTGCAACGGCAGCACCGACGTGACGCTGTACTTCATGCCTTGCACCTTGCTGCTGTAGGCAAGCACCGTGTCCGGCCCGACCAACGGGACGATCACGCGATCCTTGATCATCTCCAGCGCGATCTCGTTGTAAAGCTTGTCGCGCGCCTCGGTGGGCGATGCGACCGCTTTGTCCAGCAACTCCTTCTCCTTCAGGTTGACGACGCCCTGCACCCGCTCCGCTCCAGAACGCTTCAGCCAGCGCGTGCCCGGGATCATTCCGAATGTCTTCACATACTGGTCGGTGCCGTAATAGTCGGGCGCGTAGAAGGACGCCGTAAGCGACGTTCCATCGCCTTTGACCGTGTCCAGCCAGACGGGGAAGGTAACCGGCTTCAGTTGGAGCCGGATGTTGACCTTGGCCAGGTCCTGCTGGACAAGTTGCATTAAGGTCGACATGTCGACACCATAGTAATTCTCGTTCGGGAACACCGACTCCATGTCGAACCCGTCCGCCAGTCCCGCTTCCTTGAGAAGGGCCTTTGCCTTCTCCACATCATGGACGGGCATCGGCAGACCGTCGGTTCCCGGGAAACCGTTCGGAATCGCCACCGGCACCATCTTGCCGGCGCCGCCGATGGTAAAGTCGATAATGCCCTGATAGTCGAGCGCATAGGCGATTGCCTGGCGGACCTTTGCGTCCATCGGCACCTTGTTGGATTTCGCTCCCGGGCTGATCGCCATGTAGATGAAATTGTACGACGGAACAGTCTCCACGGTAACGCCAGGCGCGTTGATTGTCTTGGCGGTGTCGGGTGCGATCTGCATGGCGATATCGACATCGCCACTCTGCAGCACCTGCGCCTGGGCAACCGAGTCCTTCGTCTGTTTGATGACAATCTCATCGATGGCAGCGGGCTTGTCCCAATAGGCCGCGTTGCGCTTGAACCGCAGTTCATCATTTGGGCTGTAGGATTCCAGAGCGTAGGGACCACTCCCGGCGGAATTGGCGAGGAACCAGGGCTCGGCGGAGTCGGTGGCGGCATCGTCCTTGCCGGCCTTGGCGCCATGCTCGATGGCGATTTTGCTGTTCACGATGCCTGCGTAGGGCGCAATCACCTTTCCCAGAAATTCGGAGTCGGGCTGGGTGAGCTTGACGACCACCGTGTGCGCATCCGGCGTCTCGATCGACTTCACCGCTTCGAACAGCCAGGCCATGCCACCCTGCAAATTGGTCAGCCGATCCCACGACCACTTCACATCCTTGGCCTCGACCGGCGATCCATCGGCGAAGACAGCCTTCGGATTCAGGTGAAACGTGAATTCCGTGTTGTCACCGTTGACGTCCCACTTCTGCGCCAAGGCCGGATTGATGGTCTTGTTGTCGTCGCCCAGGCGCACGAGCGTCTCATAGATTGCATAGAGGAAGATATTGCAGGTGTCGCAGGAGGTTCGCGCCGGGTCGAGCGAATTGACGGCCAGGTTGCGCGCGATGATCAACGGCTTCTCCTGCGCCGACACGGCGCCAAACGAGGAGGCCAGCATTACAGCCACCGTGGTTGAAAGGAGGCCGGCCCGGATTGCGCGCCTGGTGCTGGGCATATCAGCTGTCTTGATCATTGCTCATTCCCCTTGTTGTCCGCCTGATTCAGCTCAGAGCGCTTAATTTGATATATCATAAATGCCAATCGTGAATGGCTGTCAATCTCTTTTTTTGGCCGATAGGCACACGACCTCCACCCCGAGCGTTTCGCAATGAAACCCCTCCTTGTCGGGCAATTTCTAGCATCAACCCCTGATTTCTGGCTCCGCCGAGTCCACCCGCCACGGGGTGGTTTCGTCCAAAATCCCGTCGAAAAATTCCCCTCTCCAAGAAATATGGCCGCCGCAGCCAAGATCAGCAGTCGACAATATCAACAATTTTGCTATATCAAATTTTGACATCGCATCGGACGCCGACTGTCTTGGAGTGCAAGGTGGAGATAGAAGTGCCCATAACAACCAATCCGTTCGAGACCTGCATCGATTTCGGGCTCGAGATTGGTGAGAGCCCGGTGTGGGATCCCGTTCGTTCCATCCTCTGGTTCGTCGACATCCTGCGTCCGGCCATCTACAGCCTTGACCCAATCTCCGGCGTCATCGCGGACTACAGGATGCCATGCGAGGTCGGCAGCATTGGCATGGCCAATGCAGGCCTTATCGTCGTGGCCTTGCGCAGCGGCATCCATCTCTTCGATCCGGCAACGCAGCGTCTGGACTTTCTGGTGCATCCAGAGCCCGAAATGACCATGAACCGTCTCAACGACGGGAAGGTCGGACCGGATGGCTGTTTCTGGGTCGGCAGCATGCATGATGCGGTGCCAAGGGCGCTTTCCGGCGCTCTTCATCGCATCACGCCTGATGGACGAAGCAGGAAGGTCCTCGATGGGCTTTACGTCTCAAACGGACTGGCCTGGAGCCCGGATGGACGGACCATGTATCACGCGGACTCCCGTGGGCCGTTCATCCAGGCGTTCGATTTCGACGCCACGACCGGGGCCATTTCAAACGGTCGCATGATTGCCCTTCTCGACGAGATGAGGGGCCTGCCGGACGGCGCGGCCGTCGATCAGGAGGGAACATACTGGAGCGCCGGCGTCTCGGCGGGACGGCTCAATAGAATAACGCCTGATGGTTTCATGCTCGACCCGGTGGAGGTGCCGCTCGATGCCCCCACCATGCCCTGCTTTGGCGGAAGCGATCTGCGAACCCTTTTTGTGACGTCTCTCTCCACGATCACATCCGACAAGACCAGCAGCGGCTCGCTGATAAGCTTCAGGGTGACCGTGCCTGGAACACCTGTCGGACAGTTCGGCTCGCCCGGCTGATGCGCATCGACTTCGCCGGCGCGCACACGCACTCCAATCCCAACGGAAACAGCGGAACGAGAATGTCAGCAATCGAGATCGAACGCCATGTTGCGGAACTACGCGCCGTCCTTGGCGACAATGGCGTGCTGACCGGCACCGACATGGTCCCCTATGAAGCCGGCGCCCGGTTCGACCAGGGAAAATCAGCCTTTGTCATGCGTCCGGCGACGACGCAGCAAGCTGCTGCCGCGATCTCCTATTGCGTGCAAGAGAGAGTCCATATCGTGCCGCAGGCGGGAAACACCGGAGTGGTCGCGGCATCAACACCCGATGCCAGCGGCCGGCAGGCGGTTCTGAGTATCGATCGGATGAACCGGAAATTCGAACTTGACCTCGACAACCGATCCGTTCGTGCCGATGCGGGAATGCGGCTGTCCGAACTCAATGCGCGATTGGAACCACACGGGCTCTTTTTCCCCATCGATCTCGGTGCCGATCCGGGGCTGGGCGGCATGCTGGCGACCAACACCGGAGGCGCACGCTTCCTGAGATTTGGCGATGTCCGCAAGAATACGTTGGGCATAACGGTCGTGCTGGCGGACGAACACGGAACTGTCCTCGACCTGAATTCCGACCTGCGCAAGAACAACACCGGTGTCGACTGGAAGCACTTGTTCATCGGCACGTCGGGGGCTTTCGGTCTGATCACCGAATGCGTTCTCAATCTGGAGCGGCTGCCCCGCCAGACGGCGGCAGCACTGCTGGTGCCGAGGAATCCGGCCAAAGTCATGCCGCTGCTCAATGCCATGGAAGCCCGGCTCGGCGCCTACCTGACAGCCTTCGAAGGCATGTCGGGTAATGCGATCGCAGCGACCTTGGCTCACATCCCGTCGCTGAGAAACCCGTTCCAGGGCGGCCTGATACCCAATCATGTCATTCTTGCCGAGATCACGCGCAGCTGGGAACCACGCCAGGGCGAGCAGCCTCTCCCCGAGGCACTCGAAAACGTGCTCGCTGAAATCTGGGAAAGCGAGGATGGTCTGCTCGAGGATGCAATCTTCGGGCCACCACATGAGATCTGGTCGCTGCGGCATGCGCTTTCCGAAGGGGTCAAGCATCTGGGCAAGCTTGTCGCCTTTGATCTTTCGTTCCGCCGCGGGCAACTAATGGCGTTCTGCGAACGAATGGCGATCGAAATCCCGCAGAAATTCCCAGACGTTTCGATCTACGATTTCGGCCATATCGGCGATGGCGGCGTGCATTTCAATCTGGTCGCGTCGAAGGACGGCACAAGTGCCGCCGACAGCACATTCGAAAGACGCGTCCGCGACTGGGTGGTGGATATCGTCGTCAACGACTTCGGCGGCAGCTTCAGCGCCGAGCACGCAATCGGCCGCAAGAACCAAGCCTACTACGATGCCTACACCCCACAGAAATTGAAGGATCTTGCTTCGGCCCTCAAGGCGGTCACGTCACCTGGAGGGATCGGCGTAGCGCGCTATCAGGGAGCCCAGCCAGCCTCTGAGGTGACATCTTGAGAGATCGAACGGAAAAATCATGAACGGTGCCGAGAGCCTGGTCAGAACCTTGCTGGCGTGCGGGGTGGACACATGTTTCGCCAATCCGGGAACCAGCGAAATGCACTTTGTTGCAGCGCTGGACCGGATTGCCGGTATGCGCTGCGTGCTTGGCCTGTTCGAAGGCGTGGTGACGGGCGCCGCGGACGGCTATGCACGAATGACCGGCAAGCCAGCAGCCACCTTGCTGCATTGCGGCCCGGGCCTGGCAAACGGTCTCGCCAACCTTCACAACGCACGACGCGCGAACACTCCAATCGTCAACCTGGTCGGCGATCAGGCGACCTATCACCGCCCGATCGACGCACCGCTGACGGCCGATACCGAAGGCTGGTCGCGTCCGGTTTCGCGATGGGTCAGAACATCGGCGAGTTCGCACACCGTTGGAGAAGATGCCGCGGCCGCCGTCGAAGCCTCGCTGCAAAGTCCGGGCGGCATAGCTACCCTCATATTGCCGTCGGATGCCTGCTGGAACCCGGGCAGTATCGTGGGGTTGCCCCGCCCTGCCTCCAGCGCCCCGCAAGTGAGCCCTGACACCGTGGTGACGGCGACGCGCCTGCTGCGTTCCGGTCGGCAGGCGGCGATCATTCTTGGTGGCATGGCATTGCAGGCGCCTCAGCTTGAACTGGCAAGCAGAATCGCCGCCGCAACGAGGGCAAGGCTTTATGCCCCCGTTTCAAATGCCCGCATCGAACGCGGCGAAGGGAGATATCCGGTCACACGACTGCCCTACTCCATAGACCAGGCCGTGAAGGTGCTATCAGACGTTTCAAACGTCATCCTGGTGGGCGCAACCCGACCCGTGGCTTTCTTTGCCTATCCGGACAAGCCTGCTTCAGCCGAGCCAAGAGAGGCGGTAGTTCATGTCCTCGCTCGACCGGAACAGGATCTGAACGATGCGCTTTCGCGGCTTGCGGACGAACTGGGCGCTGCGGATCATGCGATCTCTCCCGCCGCCAGAGAAAAGCTATCGCCCCCGACCGGGACGGTTACCTCGCAGGCGGTCGCACAAGCGCTGAGCGCCCTTTTACCCGAGCAAAGCGTCATCGTGGATGAGAGCGTCAGCTTCGGTCGAGATTTCTTCTCCGGCACAAAGGGTGCAGCCCAGCACGACTGGCTGCAGCTTACGGGCGGCGCGATCGGTGCGGGTATTCCGCTCGCGACGGGAGCGGCCATCGGCGCGCCAGGCCGAAGGACCGTAAACCTGCAAGCGGATGGGTCCGCACTCTATTCCGCACAAGGCCTGTGGACACAGGCGCGCGAAAAACTGGACGTCACGACGATCATTCTTTCAAACCGGAAGTACGCAATTCTCCTCGGCGAGTTTGCAAATGTCGGCGCCAATCCGGGGCGCGTCGCGCTGGACATGATGAGCCTAGAGAACCCATCGATCAGCTGGATCGATCTGGCAAAAGGCTACGGCGTCGAAGCGGCACAAGCGGCTACGATGGAGCGTTTCGCGGAATTGCTGACGATGTCATTTCGACGCAAGGGGCCATTCCTTATCGAACTGGTTGTTCCCTGATCACATAGGCTAGCAACCGAGTTGAGCGCATGCCTATCGGGGGTATAGTCAATGTCCTGGCTTCAAGCCCGACACATCGACAGTCGCCACAGGGACCCTACTTCACTCGAAATGCTGACGGTTAAGAACATATCGACATCCACCGTCGCACAGCCATGCTGCTTTTTCTCAGCAGCGAAGCCGGAACTGATGGTTTGGTGAGTGGGGGGAAAGGCGGTAGCGCTCTCCCGCTACCATCAATACAGCGTTGGGCGCCTCTCCTGGATTGCGGTTTGCCAGATTGAGGAGCTCCGCCAACGCACCGTGAACCTTGAGCTCAACCCGCCCCCTACCCTCCGTCGGAATGACATCGATCCTCGCAACCAGTGAGCGGACAATCCTTGCTGCCTCATGACGCTCGCTTTCGTCTGATTGTAGCACTTGCTGAAGTTCTGACACCTTCCGGCGATAAGCCTCGACCGCCGCCGGGTGAAACTCCACGATGCTTTCAGCGGCTGCCATGGCCTGAAGCTCTCGCGCTAGACTTTCCTTCTCGCTCTCGAGGTCTAGCAACTTCGATCTCATGCTGGCCGTCGAGACACCGTCGGCAATGGCATCGACGATATTGGCGATCTGCCTGTCGATGCCGATGAGCCGCTTCTCAGCTTCCTTATTCCGTTGGCGGTTCATCGCATTCAGCCGCTTTTGCTCGGCGTGATATTCGGCAAGGAAGCCCGCAATGGCATCTGGCGCCAGCAATCGCCGCTGGACGCCAGCAAGCACACGCTTTTCGAGGTCGCCAACACGGATCGTCCTGCTGTTGACGCAGGTGCCTTTCTCACGATGCGCGGCACAGGCCAGTTGGTCTTGATTCTTCACCGTATAGGAAGCGCCACAGCAGCCGCAGCGCACAAGCCCTGAGAACATATGTTTCGGCCGTCGGCGATGATGGAGTTTCGCACCCCCATATAGCTTCTTGCGAGCTTGGGCTGCTTCCCACAACGCATCGTCCACGATGCGCAGATGCGACACCTCCATGACCTGCCACGCTTCGGGCGGGTTCGGTCGCGAGATGCGCTTCCCCGTCTCTGGATCTTTGACCATCTTGATACGGTTGAAAACAAGCAGACCGATATAGATTTCGTTGTACAGGAAGCCACTTCTTCGCTTCAGATTTCCATTGATCGTCGAGGCGCCCCAAGCGCCACCAAAGGGCGATGGGATGCATTCTTTGTTAAGGTCAGCAGCTATTGCACGCGCTGATCGACCAACCGCAAACTCCTGAAAGATTCTACGCACGACCTGCGCTTGAATCTCATCGATCTCGCGCAGGCCGCGGATCGGTTCGCCGTGTTTGTCGAGCTTTTTGAGGACGCGATAGCCATAGGAAAGGCCACCAGCCGCATAGCCGTTCAATATTCGTCCGCTCTGGCCGCGCCTGATCTTAACCGCGAGATCACGCAGGAATAGCGCGTTCATCGTTCCCTTGAGGCCGACATGCAGTTCGTCGACTGCTCCCTCGGACAAGGTGACGAGCTTGACGCCTGCGAAGCGCAGCCGTTTGAAGAGACCAGCCACGTCCTCCTGGTCGCGTGAGAGGCGATCAAGCGCCTCGGCAAGAACGATCTCAAACTGTCCGCTCTGAGCATCATTCAGGAGCCGCTGAATGTCTGGTCGACGGACGATGCTAGAACCAGATATGGCAGCATCGGTATAGGTCCCAACGACAGTCCACCTCTCTTTAAATGAGTGTTCTCGGCAAAGGCGCAGTTGGTCCTCGATGGACGCTTCGCGTTGGTTGTCGGACGAATAGCGAGCGTACAGCGCAACGCGAGTCATGGACCATTCCACTTCGTTTGTTTGCGACACGGGTCATGGCGGCAGATCCTCTCTGCTGTTCCCAAGAGGGTTGTCATCAGGCCCCCTGCCCTCTCCCTCTCGGCGGCCCGGCCGATTGTCGTTGGCCGCCTGGCCCGCCTCGAATGCCTCCCGCGCCAGTTGCCGACCGACCAACCGTGCGATATCCAGCACCAGCCGATCCAGCTTGGCCGACGCCAGAAGTTCGGGGCAAACCTCGGGGCTAACGAGGTCGCCGTTGTCGTTCGCCGGAGCCAAAGCCTGTCGCCCGGTCCGAGTTTCCTCTGCCATCGCGGTCGCTCTCCCAATGGTGGATCGACCCGCCATCAGAGCTCACCGGACGGCGAAGAAAAGCGCGCAGTTCATATCGTAGGGTCACGGCGTGCAATGACTTGCGCCATGCGGTTTCGCCTCAATCGTCAAGGTCGGGTTGCAGGCGACAAGTGGTGAGGGTCACAAGACCGCTTCATCGCCACGGTACTCCACCTAACCTTCCGCTTTCAGCGCCGCGACCAGCTTGACTGCGGACTCCCAATGCTTGGCAACATCGCTCCGCGTCCTTTCCCGGCTCCGGCGACCAACCGGCAAACCTCCCGCGATGGCCTTTAAGTCTCGCAGTACCGAAGCTATGTGCGGCCACGGGAAGTCGGTCGGGTCGCCGATATCTCGATCAGCACCGACGACCATTTCTAATTTAGCGATGACGCCGATGAGCGACGTAGCCGCGACTTCGGGGATAGAATCTTGAAGCTTCAGTGCTTCGGTCATCGCAAAGACTTCGGCCTCCCGCGCAACCGCATACTCATGTGGATCACCAAGAGCCCGCACCGTTTGGTTTTGAACTCGGGTCCGTAAATCTGTGGTCAATCCCTGAATTCCGGGATTGACCATGACTTGGCTCTCCAGCCGCTGCTGCACACGGCATAGCAGCATCGAGATGTACCGAGCCCTTCGCCAATCGCTCACGAGCAGAAGTGCGGGATCGCGTAGGGCTGCCGGATGCAATTCTGGCTCGTTGTGGCTTGCGGCGAGAATAGTCGGCATTTTCGCAGCCGCCACAGCAGGATCGGCTGATGGGTCGGACTCGCTCCGAATTTCCGTTTCTGCTGGCGATTCGTCGATCGCACTCGCCGATCTTACAGCACCCGTCTTGCGCGCGACGAAGGGCAAAGTCATGGTATTGTCGGAATCAGCCATGGATCCGAGCTCCCAACAGCTTGGCTGTGGTGAAGCCGGGTTGCGTGCAAGCGCACGTTGCCCGGCCATATTCGTGCAACAGCCGATATCAGCAAGGACTTGGGTCGTTGCAAGCGGCTGAAGCGGCCAGTCTACCGTTACCGATTAACAGATCCGAGATCGCTTTGCAATCACATGATACGAAAGATATCACCGGCACTCAAATGCGAGCCGCGCGCGCATTGGTTCGTTGGAGCGCGAAGGATCTGGCCGAAGCTGCTAGCGTGGGCGTGGCGACTGTAAGACGTGCCGAGGCCGATGACGGCATTCCGCCAACTACCTTAGCTAATCGAAAAGCGATCCGCAGCGCGTTGGAAGCCGCAGGCATTGAGTTCATTGCCGAGAATGGCGGCGGCCCAGGCGTAAGGCTTTCCCGTCGATTAAACGGCGGATAGAGCTCAGCAGCGCGTTTGGTAATCCGGCGCCGCCGGAGCTGCCTCGAATGCGGCTGGCGGAACCCCACGGTGATCGCTCTGTAAGAACTTGCTTAGGCGTTAGGAGTAAGTCAGTTGGAACTCGTCAAGCTATCTTGTCGTCCGTGAACAATGAAGTGGGTCAGGCTGCGCTGGATCTGGGGCGGCTTTGGAGTGCTGTGATGAGAAGCCACAAAAGCAGCCTGAACCATTTGATCAGGAGCGAGAAGTTGTAGCCGGCGGCGGCGAGGATGGCGTTGATGGCGTCGCCCTGTTCGCCGGCGAGGTAGTTGCGGCCCATGCGGTGCTCGGCCTTGATGTGGCCGATGACGGGTTCGACTGCCGATCGCCTGCGCATCTGACGCTTGATGGCAGGTGTGACGCGGCGCTTCTGGCCGGCGGTGAAGACCCTGAGCTTGTGGCTTTCAGGTGCGTTGTGGCCGCGATATCCGGCGTCGGCGAGGATGCGGCCGATTTCGTTGCCGATGGTCTTTTCCATGTCGGGGATAACGGTCGCGAGCGTATGGCCGTCATAGGGATTGCCGGGCAGTGCCTTAGCGTGCAGGGCGAACTGGCCGCCCTTCGAGCGTTCGAGCGTCGTGGCGATCGAGACCTTGACGCCGAACTCGTAAGGGGCATGCGCCTTGCCCTTGCCGATGCACTCGACCTCATGGGCGTGCAGGCTGTAGATTTTGCGGCCGCGCTGGCGCTGACGTTGCTCCAGAACCGCCGAGGCCTGGTAGAGCGGCCACTTGAAGCTCGCCTCGAGGTCCGTTTGGCCGGTGATCCGGCGGGAGATGTCGCGAATGGTGCGGCCGAGATAGGTCTTGAGCTTGCGCAGCGCCTTGTTGGCCCGTTTGAACTGCTTGGCGTGCGCGTAGCGCTGGTGCTTGATCAGCGCCAGCTTGCCGACCCGCACGTAGGTCTGGCGCAAATCGAGCCCCGCCTTCTTCGCCAGCCGCACCAGCCGCTCGCTCGCGCGCCCGATTGACGAGCTTGGCGTCGGTGGGGAACATCACGTTCTTCGGCTGCACGGTCGTGTCGACGATCACCCGGCGCGTATCGGCCGGCTTCATCGCTCCGCTCTTGACCGCCACCGCCAGGCTTTCTTGCAGGAGCGCCGTGATCGGCTCCTCGCCCATGCGCTGGCGCCAGCGCGTCATCGATGAGCGCTCGAAGGAGAGCTCGTGGCGGAAGAACTCTTCACCGCACAGATACTGGAAGTAGGGGTTCTCCACCCAGCGGGCGCACAGCTCCTCGTCCGACAAGTCGAAAGTGTGCTTCAGGATCGCAAGGCCCGCCATCAGTCGCGTCGGCAAGGGCGGCATGCCAGGACCGTCCGAATAGACCGCGCCGAAACGCTCCTCCAGCACCGGCCAGTCGATCGCCTGCGCCAGCCGCACCAACTCGTGCTTCATGTTGATGATCTGATCGAGCCTGGAGCGGAACAGGTCCTGCTCTCCCGTCTCGCGCTTCTCGCGTGGCCTGGACATTCGCCGTCCCCTCGATTCGCCCGCCAAAACGAGTGAATCACGCATCGGCGCACAAGGGAATCGTCAAATCGAATTGCAAGAAAACGGCCACCAGACACCGCAAATGTTGCAACGCTATTCCCGCATTCCTCACCGATTAGGAAACCAGATCAAAGCCTTGCGGATAGTTCACCGGCGACTATCTTGGCGGAGGCCGCGCGAGCCATTGAGGCGGCGCCGGAGCGAGCGAGCGGCTGCTTCGAGCCTGGTACCGGCCATCCAGGTCTACTTTGCGATCGCCTAAAAGCGGGCGTTGCCGGCGACCAAGCGGCAGAACGTGAATTCGGGTCGGCGTGCGGTAGGCCGCCGATAGAGAATACAAATTCTATTTCTTTTTCTTGGGTGGCACCACCGTCACCCTTTCCTTCTCTGTCGTCCTCGGATGCTTCTTTGCATACTCTTCGGTCGTAATTCTTCCCGATTCAGAGTCACGGAATATCGTCTTCTTCTCAGGCTTCTTGACCATTTTTCTCTCCTTAGTTTTGGTAGCCAACGTCGGGCGGTTAGCCGATCGATGCTTTAAGCCAGCTTTTGAATTCTCTGACGCTCGTTACCGTGGGATTTGGAGGATGAGCTAGATATCTCTCCGGGGCGGATCCGCGATACAAAAACAAACTCGCTGCGGAAAGATTTTCTAACGAAGGATATAGGCCAACAAACTCTTGACCCGTAAAGGATTCATCTGCCGATTTTCCGATCGGCAAAATAGCGATGTGCCCATTCGATCCATCAAAGAAGCCCAACTCCCACGGCATCCATTTTGAGCCAGGTGAATTATTCGAATGTGCATAAAGAAGCGACTTTGACTGCCTCATTCGTACCCGCAGCTTTTCAGCGGTATCTGAATTAACCTTCGTCCTCTCCAAATCGTTGTCTACAATCCAGTCCACATAAACGACCAAGTCTTGCCGCTCCAAAAAACGTTTGACCCCCAAGATAACCTGCTTGTCTTTGATGGAGTGAGATAGGAAAACGTCAAAGGAATTGACATTGTTCGTCGCTGCGATTTCTTCGGCCAATTCAACTGAAGCGGTCTTCGAAATCGCCTTTGGCCGCCCCAATGTACGGAAGAAATCTTCGGTGTAGAGCGCCATAGTTCAATCCTTCAACACAAGTTCATGCATCTTCGAGCGATAGCGAATGAGAGACTGGTTGACGCGCTCCATGTCCTTCTTAAGGTCAGCAAATTTTGGGAATTTCTCCTGTATCGCCTGAGGATCAAGCACCTCTGGCCCTTTTCCCTCGTCGTACTTTTTCAGTTCGCGATCGTACCAATGGCGAAATCTCGCCTGCCACTGGGTCAAATGGGGTCGGAGCCCCCCGTTCAGGACTTCAATTGAGAGTTTTATGATTGCTTGCGTGCTTGAGCGCTTCACCTGATTCGCAGGAATGCTCTTGATGAGTTCGCGGGTAACCGTGAAGAAATTGAACCAGGAGTCGTATATCTCCGAGACAATGTCATTGTCGAAATCGATTGGAAGCCCGATCTTTCTCGTGCTGAGTTCGACCCACACGGCGTATGCGACTTGCTTATCAGTAATGTTAGGCTTGAAGCGAAACCGGCCTGTGCCAACTCCGATTTCAGCCTGGTCGATCTCAAAATTCTTAAAACTCAGCCCACCCGTGTACAGGCGCCACGCAGCCAACAGAATCCCGAATAGCGCGACAATGATGAGCAAATAGGCGCTAGCGGTGAGCGTCAGTGACCAATTAGCCTGATCCCAGAGCAGCGTTAGTAGTGGGCTCGTGGGCTGTGCCGCGGGCGGAGTAGGAACTTGAACGTTCATATCCACCGCGTGCAGTTGCGGTTGTAGGAGTACCGGTCGCGAGAGTTCACTATATACTGGGCGTGAGTGGAGCGGCGCTGATAGGCGGCCTCAATGTGGGCAACGAGCTGGTCGGTGTTCGTGGGGTAGCTAATCCACCGAGCAAAACACTCATCCCTTCCGAGGAGGTTAGCTTCGAGACGATCAGGAAACGAAGTGCCCTCGCGAAAGCTTGGCAGTTTTATAGCCAGCAGTCCGTTCGGCACAATATTTCTATCTTGGCGAAGGGAGGCTTGGATTTCCCAATCCACATATCTGCGCGACCAAGTGCAATTCCCCAGCATCACAAGCGTGACCGACGATCCCCGTAGATACACCTCACGAATTCGCCGCATTACATAGTCGGTGTCGTTGCTATCTACGATATCGGCCGCCATCCCCTCGACCAATCCCAGCCCTCTACCCGTAAATGCGCCCTGCTCGTGGTGGAATGTACGAACGAACGCGCTGACCTCGTCTTGGTTATCGTGATGATAGGAGACAAAACACTTTCGGGTAACTAGCGGCATATTCCCCCCTAGAGAAAATAGACGCGCATTCTTTAGAGCGACACGGAAATTTGTAAATAGAAGCCTAAGGCCATCTAGGCTTATCCCACCAATATTTTTGCTCGGTCACATAGGCTGGCGCAGTGGGCTGATCGGTGCATCGAGAGCGGGGTGGGTCATGGTCAGGCTCCTTGTTGAAGAAGCCCGTGATGCTCTGCCGCTGCCGAACCACCCTCAATGCGAGCGCGACGCCCGACTCGTGATCTCTACCTCACCCCACACGCCCATCCCGCGCGCCTGAGGAACTCGCCCTCTTTTACGTCGCGTGTTTTTCGCATGTGCTCTTCAACGCCGAAGAGCAGTGGATGGCGCGCCGGACGTTGCGGTTTCATGGCAGGCCTTGGCTGGCGAACAGAGCCTTCCTTGACGGTTCTCTTTCGTCGAGGCTTTGGGGTCGACGACGTTAGCTCGATCAGTTCGTCCGGTGCCTCCGGCAGTGGCGGCAAGTCTACCGGGAGCCCGAGCAATTTACGCGTCCAATATCCCGACCCAGGATAGCGAACCTGATGCCGCTTACATATCGATGCCAGCACCGTGCCGGAAATTCCGAACTCTGGAGCGATTTTGCTGAGAGGCGTCTCACAGACTCGATTGTAAAGCTCAAGGCGTGTCAGTTGCACGGCGAAAAGTTCTCAGTTCGATCGCGGTCGATATCGCACTGCCAGCAGCGGCTGGTGATGCACATCGCTCGTCATCCGCCTATCAGCGGTTTGGGTAGCTTTTAAGACAGCGTGGCGCCGGCGTGTCCATTCATAGTAACCGGTCCAACGTTCGCACTTTGGGCACTCGACGTCGCAGACTGCCGTTCAAAGATGCCTTGTCGACAAGGGCGTAGGCTGCCCTCATGACAACACGGCAGCCATCTAGGGCTAGTCTCACGGCGGTGCGGAACCACTTCCAAATATCCGTGGACAATCGCAATCGCCGATTGAGAAGCACATTGTAAATTGTTGAGCCAACACAATTGCTTAACATTGAAGCGCACTTTGCGACAAAGGCTCACAATGTGCCGAGGACGCTAAAAATACTAGCAAAAACAATCGACCGACGGCCGCACAATGTGCGCCCTTTTATCTTGCCATCGGTCTTCGGTCGGTAAGCGTCCGGTCCCTGCACCCAGATTGAGTAGTGCATTCGCGCCATATGTCGGGCTCCTTCGTAGCATGGAGGATCTCCGGTGAATTTGAGACATTTCGAGAACAAGGCGCGGCAATCCTGGTGGGTGGTTCACGTCGAGGCGTGGCAGCGCAGCGGTATGACGCGGACCGAGTATTGCCGCGTGCATCGCCTGACGAAGGACACGCTCGATCGTTGGCTGAAGTACTTCGCGGGCAACGAGGCGGCTCGTAAGCATGCGGAATATCAGGCAGAATTGCGCCGTCAGAAGCGCCTGGAAGAGCGAGCGAAGCGGCAGAAAAAGCGCGCTCGGCTGCGCTTTTCGGTGACCACGGATGTGCGCAACCGTGCTGTCCAGGCGTACTGGGCGATGCATGTCGAGGCGATGAACTGGAGCGGCATGGGTGTTCGCGAATATGCCGCGGCGCTGCATCTTTCGCCGACGAGCTTGCGCATATGGCGTGACCGACTGGATGAGGGTGAGGTCGAAATCGACTGGCGGGCGCATCTTCATCCCTCCGCCCGCCCGGCCGTTAGCACTAGTGCTAACGGAACGCCGCCGGAATCGAGCTTGACGGCCGCGTCGAACGATGATCCGGGCACGCCCCGGCAACCTGCCCGACGCTTCTTCAGCGATGAGGAAAAGCACGCCATTGCGCTGGAGAGCGATCGGCCAGGTGTCAGCGTCTCGCAGGTCGCGCGAAAGCACGGAATCGTCACGGGGCTGTTGTTCCGTTGGCGCGCGCAGTTCGGCGTAGCGCAGAAGAAGCGCGCGAAGCTGGCGGCTGTGGCGATGGGCGATGACACCGCGGCGGTGCGCCTTCTGCAGAGCCTGGTACAGCCGCCTGATGGAATGACGGCGATTGATCTGCCTGACGGCCGCCGCGTCTTCGCCGCTACCGGAAGCGATCCGGATGCAGTTCGCGAGCATCTTGAAAGCGAAGGAACAGGAACATAATGATCGTTCCCGCGGGCGTGAAAGTGCATCTGGCGCTGGGCTACACCGATATGAGGAAGGGTCTCGACGGGCTCGCCATGCTGGTGCAGCAAGCGCTGAAGCAGGACCCGTTCTCGGGCCATCTTTTTGCCTTCCGGGGTAAGAAGGCGTCGATGCTGAAGATCCTGTTCTGGGACGGAAACGGCCTGTGCCTGTTCACCAAGCGGCTTGATCAGGGCAGCTTCGCGTGGCCGGTGATGGCGAGCTATGATGGTTCGATCACGCTGACGCCGGCGCAGCTTGCAATGCTGATCGAAGGCATCGACTGGCGCGCTCCCGAGCGTGTCTGGAGGCCAGCCCTGGCCGGCTGAAATCGGCTCGCCGATAGTCCCAAAAAGGCCCGGAATCCTTGGGTTCCTGGGCTGTTTGTGATAGATTCGGTCATGTTGATCGATCTCGCGAATCTGCCTTCCGACCCGCAGCTTTTGCAGCGTCTCGTGCGCGACATGGCGGCTGCGGTCGAGAGCCGCGACGGCGAGATCGAGCGGCTTCAGTCGATCATCAAAAAGCTCCAGCGAGCGCAGTTCGGCCGCAGTTCCGAGCAGCTTGATCCCGACCAGCTCGCGCTCGCGCTGGAAGAGCTCGATGCCGATGTTGCTCGCATCCGGGAGAGCCGTCCGTTCGCAGGCAAGCTGTCGGCCGAGCGGCAATCCCATCGCAAGTCGCTGCCCGATCATCTGCCGCGCGAGGACGTCCTGCTCGATGTCGGCAGCACAGTCTGCACGGGCTGCGGCGGCGCGCTGCATCCCATCGGCGAGAGCGTGAGCGAGATGCTGGACTGGGTGCCAGCGCAGCTTCGTGTGATCAGGACAACGCGACCAAAATATGCCTGCCGGACCTGCGAGACGGTCGTGCAAGTGCCAGCTCCGGAGCGGCTGATCGCCGGCGGCATGGCAACGCCGGCGCTGCTGGCGCAGGTGCTGACAGCCAAATATTGCGACCATACCCCGCTCTATCGGCAGTCGCAGATCTTCGCACGCAGTGGTGTCGATCTTCCGCGTTCGACACTCGCCGGATGGGTTGGCGGCGCCTGCTGGTGGCTCGAAGCCCTGCATGAGCGGCTTGCCAAAAGCGTGTTCGCTTCCAATCATCTGTTTGCCGACGACACGCCGGTTCCGGTGCTTGATCCGGGCCGCGGCCGCACCAAGACCGGCAGGCTGTGGGTATACGCCCGTGAGCAGCGGCCATGGGGCGGACCGGGGCCGCCGGCTGCGGTCTATCTGTTCGCGCCGGACCGCAAGGCCGAACGTCCAGCCTCGCATCTCGAGCACTTCAAGGGCGTGCTCCATGTCGATGGCTATGCCGGCTTCGAGCAGCTCACCGTCAAGGGAGACATCGTTCTTGCTGCCTGTTGGGCGCACACCCGGCGCAAGTTCTACGACGTGGCGCAGGCCACCAACGCACCGATCGCGATCGAAGCTTTGCGCCGGATCGGCGAACTCTATGCCGTCGAAGCCGACGTTCGCGGTCAGTCGCCGGCGCATCGGTTTGCATCTCGGCGCAGCCGTTCGAAACCAATTGTCGACGCCATGCGGGTCTGGCTCGAAGCGCAGCTTCCACTGTTGTCGGGACGAAGCACACTCGCCGTAGCGGTCCGCTACGCGCTCTCGCGCTGGGACGGCCTGACCCGCTTCCTGCACGACGGTCGCATCGAGCTCGACACCAACCCGGTCGAGCGCGCGATCCGTCCGGTCAGTCTCGGCCGCAAGAACCACCTCTTCGCGGGCAGCGACGGCGGTGGTCATCGGTGGGCGGTGCTGTGTTCGCTGATCGAAACCTGCAAGCTCAATGACGTCGAGCCCTGCGCCTGGCTGCGCGATGTGCTCACCCGCATGGTCGATGGACACCCAGTCAACCGCCTCGACGAACTCCTGCCGTGGAACTGGACACCCAAAGGGTCGGCCGACGCCACCTGAGCAAAACCAGGCTCTCGCCAATTGGCAAAGCTTGAACAAAGGCCAATAGCGATCGTCGTATGTTGTAACGATCGTGCTCGATGGCCCATAATTGCAATATGACGAGGATGAAGAGATGACACAGTCTTCCCGAGGCGGGGCAGATGCTGAACTGCTTGCCGAGGCCATTGCCGCGCTTCGTGAACTCACGTCACGCGCGAGAGAGACCCACGACCGGTCGTTCGACGATGGCCATTCCGCCGATTCATGGCAGAGCGATGAGCTCCAAGCAGCGATAGAGCGAGCAGAGGCAGTGATCGCGAAATCGGAGCCTCCTAAAGAGTAGCGAACCGCGTCGACGTGCTGCTTCCCCGAGCCGCCAAATCCAGGATTCCTGTCAAGATCTGACCCGATGTGCAGCGTCCGGACGCTTACTTCGGTCGTATTCCGTGACCCTCGCTCGACAGCACCAAACCTCGCTTTGTCACGCGGTTATGTCCGGCTGCCCCCTGCTGCGCGAGGAACTACGAAAGGGAGCAGATCGCTTCTAGAGCGTCCCGCCGATGCTCACCGAGAGCGCTGCTTCGGCCGCGGCCAATCTGCAGCCGCCTTGACGATGTAGGCGCATCCCTGGCGCGATCGAGGGCACGTTGGAGTTGGTGAATTTGACCTTCGATGGCACTGCCGGCCTGTCATATCTACACTGCGAAGGCCGTGCCAAAAGCAGCCTCGTTGAACAAAATGGAGGTAAGGCGACGTGTGGCAGAACGACATTCTTGTGTTGCCTGACGATCTGATTGCGTTCGCATGGTCTGCGCCGATGCGGGACTTGGCGGCGAAGCTCGAACTGTCCGACGTCGGGCTGAAGAAGCTGCTGACGCGATGTGGAGTTGCGTCGCCGCCGCAAGGCTATTGGAACAAAATACGTGCAGGAAAGAAGGTGCCAGCACTACCGAAGGCGCCACAGCGGCGCCCTGGCGAAATAGGCCGAGCAAGTGTCGACGCGCGCTTCAAAAAGGTCCTGTCGATTGCAGCCCCTCTTGCATCCAACGGGCCATTTGCATCCGCTCTGGTTCCAGAAGACCTCGATGAACTCCACGTACAGGAATTGCAAGCGATTGGCAAAGCTTCCGTCCCACACACGTTGGACAGGCCTCACAAAGGGCTCGTTCAAATACTCAAGCAGGAGCAGCGCCGGCGCGACAAAAATGCAGAACGCGAGTGGACCTTTGACGAACCCAAGTTCGACAATCCACTAAGCAAGCGACGATTGAGAATCTTCAACGCCTTGTTTTTGGCGCTCAGCAAGCGCGGCCACGACGGTGGTGCCTACGAGCGCGATGGAGAAATTCACGCGGGAGCAGCTATCGGCGACACACATGTCGGTTTGGAAATTGGAATAGTCGGTAGCCACCGCACCGTGCGTCAGCAGGGGTATCTGCGACCGGCGCCGGACCTGCCAGCTTCAACCCCGCTTGCCCTACGGATCAATCCGGGGTTCGACCGCGAGAGTACAGTTTCTTGGCAGGACGACGGTGACGCCAGGCTTGAGTCAAAGATCGCTGAGATCGCGGCTGCGATCATCGTGGCTGGCGAGCGAAAGTTTCGCCTTAGCCTGCGGGAAGCCGAGGAGCGTGCAGAGCGGGAGCGGATCGAAAAGGAGAAACAGCGCCAGGAATGGCTGGTTCAACTCAATCAAAAGCGCCTGCAAAATCTGCGGAACAGCGGCGAGCTGCTGCGTCAGGCTGAAGACATTCGCGCGCTTGTGGAGCGCGTCCGTCGCGCGATCGATGAAGGTTCGGCTGATATCGATCCGTCGGTGCTGGAAGCTTGGCAACGTTGGGCGCTCGCAGAGGCAGACAGGATTGATCCAGTGCGGTCTGGTCAGATTTTAACTCATCTCAACGAGCCGTCGCTGTAGTAAGTCGGTAACGCCTTTCTGACCGACAGCCCGGCTGCGGACAAACAAGGAGCGATACGGAATAGCGAATTGAAGAGATGCGCGAAGCCATGATATTAGTCTACAAAGGTTGTACCTTAGCATGTTCGGATCGCGCAAATGACGATCGAAGAACGTAAATATCCCGGTGAGCTTGCATCTCCGCAGCAGCTTCACCAGCTGGCGGAAGAGTATCGCAAGGCGGCAAACCTGCTCCTTCAACAAGGCCGACCCGGCAAAGCGTTGACACGCGCGCCGTGCAGATTGTCGGCGATTCATGCGATCGAACTCTATCTGACCGCGCTTTTGCTCCCCTGTGGGCACAATCGCAATTAGATCAGATGCAGCACGACCTGTCGGCGCGAACAGAACACGTGCTGGAAGCCGGCCTGCGCCTCCGCGCGAAAACCGCCAAGCATCGTCAGTCTCTCAGCCAGAACCAGGAATATCTCGTCACCCGTTACGGGCCTGAACTTGCGGCAACCGCCTCGCAATAAACCGCCTTACCGCCCCCCTCGAAGAAGTGGCGGCAAAGGTCACGACATTGATCGCGCTGCCCCTAAAACGCCGCGGTAATCAGAGCCTGCTGCGGTCGGCGAGGCTTAAGACCGAGATGCGGCAGCCTCTCTGTCCGCTTCGGTTGCCAATCCAATGACATGATGCACCAAGAATACGTCGATGAGGTACGCAACCACGTCGTGGCATTGGCAACTTTTCGGGGGTGATCAGATCCCAAAAAGCTGATTGTCGACGTAGTCACCAGCGTTCCAAAGGCTTCTGGTTAGCGCCTCGTTGTCGGGTTCAATCCGCCCAAGGACAGCCTCGAACGCCACGTTGGCGGCATCAATAAGTATAAGTGCGATCGGCCCCGGCTACTGGCAGGAATGCAATAACGGCACGGGAAGCCATGACGAGTTTCGTCTTGAGATGGCAGTCTCTTGCCTCAGGATTTTCGGCCGCCGTGCCGACGCTGGTTCCTAAAATGGTGGCCGGTCGAGGTGTCAGGCGCCACCATGTGCTCACATGCGCTGCAGCAGGATACGCTGGAATTGGGCAGATGCTATGCGGCGCGAAAGGGACATCGCTGCAATTTTGCAACGAACAGTAATGCGGCGCAGAGCTTAGGGGTTGGTTGCGCTTTGCCCAATCCAGCGTCTCCGCATAGATTGTTCGACGGCTGGCAGAGCTGATTTCATCAGCCAAGTTGCTGGGCAAGACCATGGCTTGTGTCGTTTACATGTGCTGGAATAACTGGACATGTCGGATCGGCTTAGGGGCCTGATCGGTGGCATGCCCGAGGGACCTGGGGGGCATTCCGTTGGACAAGAAAGATAAGCTGCAGCTCAGCGAAATCGATATCTGCGATCTATTCATCACGCCAGCCCTGAAGGCCGCTCGTTGGGACCCGATGACACAGATCCGTCGGGAGGTGACGCTGACGCCGGGGCCAGTGATCGTGCGCGGGAACGTCTCTTCGCGCAACAAGAGCAAGAAGAAATTCGCCGACTATGTCCTGTCGTGGAAGCCCTCTCTCCCTGTGGCAATCCTCGAGGCGAAGAGTAATGGCTTTGCAATTAGTCACGGATTACAGCAGGCGCTGGAGTATGCCGGCATTTTGAAACTGCCCTGCGCTTTCAGCTCTAACGGAGACGGGTTTGCCAGTCACGACAAGACGGCACCCTCCGGGAGCGATATCGAGATCGAATTGGCGCTCGAACACTTTCCAACCCCTGACGAGCTCTGGCGTCGCTACCGGACATTTCACGACATCAAGGCCGACGAGATCGCCCTGGTCGAACAGCCCTATCACAGAGAGGCCAACGGCAAGGATCCGCGCTATTACCAAGTCGATGCCATCAACCTCAGTGTTGAAGCGATCGCCAAGGGCCAGAAGCGTGTACTGCTAGTAATGGCCACAGGTACTGGCAAGACTTACACGACTTTCCAGATCATTTGGCGGCTCTGGAAGGCAGGCACTGCCAAGAGGATTCTGTTTCTCGCCGATCGCAATATCCTAGTTGATCAGACGCTGGTCAACGATTTCGCGCCCTTCGGCGCATCAATGACCAAGGTGAAGAACCGGAAGATCGATCCGGCCTATGAAATCCATTTGGGACTCTATCAGGCGCTGACTGGGCCTTATGAATCCGACAAGATTTTCAAATCCGTTTCGCGCGATTTTTTCGATCTAATCGTCATCGACGAATGCCATCGCGGCAGTGCTGCGGAGGATTCCGCTTGGCGCGAAATTCTCGACTATTTCAGCGGCGCCATTCACCTCGGCATGACGGCAACGCCGATGGAGACGGAGTATGTCTCCAACATCACTTACTTCGGCGAGCCGGTGTATAAATACAGCCTGAAGCAGGGCATCGAGGACGGGTTCCTAGCGCCCTATAAGGTCATCCGCATCGATATCGACCGCGATATCGAAGGTTGGACACCGCCGCCTGGCATGGTCGACGATCTCGGCAGTGCTGTCGAGGAGCGCGAATACAATCAGAAGGACATGGACAGGGTCCTGATCCTGAACCGGCGTACTAAGCTGGTCGCTGAACGGGTTGTGAAACTGCTTCGGGCAACCGACCCGATGGCCAAGACCATCATATTTTGTGAGGACATCGACCACGCCGAAAGAATGCGTAAGGCGGTCGTCAATGCGGCGGGCGATCTGGCGCGTGACAATTCCAAATATGTCATGCGAATCACCGGCGACAGCGTCGAAGGTAAGTCGGAACTCGATCGATTTATCGATCCGGAAGAGCCCTATCCGGTGATTGCCACGACCTCGCAGCTGTTAAGCACCGGCGTCGATACCAAGACCTGCAAGCTGATCGTGCTCGATCGGACGATTAACTCAATGACCATGTTCAAGCAGATCATCGGCCGTGGCAGCCGCATTGACGAAGACAACAATAAATATTTTTACACCATCATGGACTTCAAGAAGGCGACCGAGCTGTTTCGCGATCCGGATTTCGACGGCGAACCGGTAGTGATATACGAGCCCGGCCCAGAGGACGACCCGGTACCGCCGGATCCGGATCCCGAGCCCGGCAATGAGGGCGAAGGCCCTAGTGGGCCGGAGGATCCGCCTGGCGCTACCAAAATCCGTATCAGCGGCGTCGATGCCCGAATTATTGCCGAGCGGGTCGAATACATCGGTCCCGATGGCTATCTGATCACCGAATCCTATCGCGACTTCGCCCGTAAGCAAATCACCGCCGAATACGCTTCGCTCGACGATTTTGTACGCAAATGGCATGCCAGCGACCGCAAGAAGGCGATCATCGATGAATTGGAGGAATATGGCATTGTTCTCTCCAACCTCGCAGAGGACGTGGGCCGAGATATCGGGGATTTCGATCTGCTCTGCCACATCGCATATGGCCAGCCGCCCCTCACCCGCCGCGAGAGGGCCGAAAAGGTCCAGAAGCGCAACTATTTCGGCAAATACGGCGAAAAGGCGCGCGCAGTTCTGTCGGCCCTGCTCGACAAATATGCCGATGAGGGTATCACCACGATCGAGGAAGCCAAGGTGTTGCGGTTGACGCCATTCAACGAGATCGGCACCCCGTTGGAGATCATCAACGGCGCCTTTGGCGGCAAGCAGAATTATGAGCGCGCGCTTCGCGAACTCGAAGACGAAATCTATCAACAGGCAGCAGGTGAATGAGCAATATTTCCGGCGTTATCAAATCGATCCAGGACATCATGCGCAAGGATGTCGGCGTCGATGGCGATGCCCAGCGCATCGGCCAGCTGGTGTGGATGTTTTTTCTGAAGATCTATGACGATCGCGAAAGCGAGCTGGAACTAGTCGAGGACGATTTTAAGTCGGCGATCCCCGATCATCTGCGCTGGCGCAATTGGGCGGCCAACAGCGAGGGCATTACCGGCGACGCGCTGGCCGATTTCGTCAACCTGCAACTCTTCCCTAAGTTGAAGACGGATCCGACCGCCCAGGGCGAGGCGGGGCGGCGCGCGCAGCTGCTGCGCGATGTCTTCGAGGATGCCTACAACTATATGAAGTCCGGCACGCTAATGCGCCAGGTGATCAATAAGATCAACGAGATCGATTTCAACAACAGCGAGGACCGCCATACCTTCGGCGCCATCTACGAGCAGGTGTTGAAGGATCTGCAAAGCGCGGGCAATGCCGGCGAGTTCTACACGCCGCGCGCCGTCACCCGCTTCATCATCGATCGGCTTGATCCGCAACTGCAAGAGATCGTCTTCGATCCCGCCTGCGGCACAGGCGGATTTCTGTCCTGCGCCATCGACCACAAACGCAAGTACGTGCATTCGGCGGCTGACGAAGAGACCTTGAGAGACACAATTCGCGGCGTCGAGAAGAAGGCGCTGCCACATATGCTGTGCATTACCAACATGATCCTGCACGGCATTGACACTCCGAGCGGCGTTACCCATGGCAATACCCTGGCAAAACCCTATCGCGACTATGGCGATCGCGACCGCGTGCATGTGATCGCCACCAACCCGCCCTTTGGCGGCATGGAAGAAGACGGGATAGAGAACAATTTCCCGGCGCATCTGCGTACCCGCGAGACCGCTGACTTGTTCATGGCGCTGATCATTCGGCTGCTGCGCGCCCATGGCCGCGCTGCGGTCGTATTGCCCGACGGTTTCCTGTTTGGCGAGGGAACTAAATCGACCCTGAAGAAAGAGCTGCTGGAGTTGTGCAATCTCCACACGATCGTCCGTCTGCCGAACGGCGTCTTTGCTCCATATACAGGCATCAAGACCAATATCCTGTTTTTCACCAAGGGCGTGCCAACCCAGAATGTGTGGTTCTACGAGCATCCCTATCCGGACGGCGTGACCAGCTACAACAAGACGAAGCCGATGCAGTTCGAGGAATTCCGAGCCGAACGCGAATGGTGGGGCAGCGAAGCGGAAGGCTTCAAGAGCCGGAAGGTGACCGAAAAGGCGTGGAAGGTTGAGGCCGCCGACATCTCCGCCAGCAATTACAATCTGGATCGCAAGAACCCGCACCAGGCCGAAATCGTCGACCATGATCCGGCGCACCTCTTGGAGAACTACCAGGAAACCCAGCAAGCTATCCAGTCGATCCGCAATCAGCTGAAAGCGATTCTTGCCGAAGCACTGGCACGGTGACCGCAATGACGAGCTTCGACACCTTCCTAACCGACCATCTCGATCTCTGGACATCGGCCATCGCACGGAGGTCCTCCGCCGGGCGCGGCCGCTCGAAGAAATTCAGCCTCTATGGCGTCGGAAAATTACGGGGTCTGATTTTGGACCTGGCAGTGCGGGGCAAACTGGTGCAGCAGTATCCGGAGGATGAACCCGCGTCGGAACTGATCAAGCGGATAAAGACTGCCAAAAAGAGGCTTGTCGCCGAAAATCGGGTGAAGCAACCGAGGGACTTCACGGATGGGGATGCCGTTGAGGCGCCATTCTCAATACCTGAAAGCTGGATGTGGGTCCGGCTCGATGCTGTTGGGGCAATCGTGGGGGGCGGGACCCCTTCCGCAATTGATCCCGAGAACTTTGCCGAACCTGGCAGCGGATTTCCTTGGATAACGCCAGCAGATCTAGGTGGTTATACGGATCTGTACATCACACGTGGATCGCGCGATCTGTCGGAAAAGGGCCTCTCGAAGTCATCTGCGACCGTGTTGCCGAAGGAAACGGTGTTGTTCACCAGTCGTGCACCGATTGGATATGTGGCCATAGCTTCAAATCCGATAGCGACAAACCAGGGGTTCAAATCCGTTGTTCCGTACATTTCAGATTCGTCACAATACATTGCATTGGCCTTACGAGCCTTTGCCCATGAAATTAACGAGCGCGCACCGTCCACGACTTTCAAGGAGGTGTCGGGCAAGATAGTTGCCGCAGTTCCTTTTCCGCTTCCGCCGCTTTCTGAACAACACCGCATCGTTGCGAAGGTCGAAGAGTTGATGGCGGTGTGTGACCGGCTGCAAGCCGGGACCTATGCGACCATCGAAGCGCATCAGCTGATGGTGACGGAACTGCTGGCGACGCTAACGGCAAGCCGCGACGCCACCGAACTGGTTGACAATTGGGCGCGGATCGAAGCCCATTTTGATACTCTGTTTGCCACCGAAGACAGCGTTGACCAGCTAAAGCAAACCATTTTGCAATTGGCTGTGATGGGCAGGCTGGTGCCGCAAAATCCGAAAGATGAACCGGCATCGGAGTTGCTGAAGCGGATCAAGGTCGATTGGACGCGACAGGTATCAGAGCGTGGTATCCGCGGAGCCAAGGTACCAACTTTCTTGGCAAGAGACGCTGAGAACTACACCTACCCGGAAACTTGGAAACTCGTGCCCCTTGGCCAACTCTCCGTCGTTACTGATCCCAATCCAAGTCATCGCTACCCCGACTACGATGGTGGCACGGTTCCCCTTTTATCTACGCAGGAATTCTCCGGTGAAGACGATTGGAATTATTCAACCGCGAAGCTCACCACGGAGGCTTTCTGGCAATTTCAGCAAGAGATTTGCGCATTTGCCGACGGTGACATCATCTTTGCTCGAAAAGGGCGTTTGGGGTTGCCCAGGTTTCTGCCACCAATTGATCGTTACACCTTCAGCCACACCCTTTTCGTGATTAAGCCTATGGCTGGGGTAGATCCAAAATATCTTCTTTGGTTCCTGCGCCGTCAGCAGACAGTGGATTGGCTGACAAACGAGATGAACCAGAATACCGGCGTGCCAACTCTGGGAAAGGCCAAAACCGAGCGTCTTCCAGTTCCCCTCCCGCCCCTCAGTGAACAGAAACGCATTATCGCCAAAATAGAGAAACTAATGAATCTGTGCGATGCGCTGAAATCGCGTTTGGGCCAGATAGATGAGACTTCGGTCCAGTTCGCCGACGCTATCGTAGCCAATGCGGTAGCCTGACGTGCCATGCGATTAAGATCAGTCTTCATAAGCAACTATAAAACTCTTAAGGACTTTGAACTCAGATTTGAGGGCAACGGCTTTATCAATATTTTCGTCGGAAGCAACGGCTCTGGAAAGTCGAACTTTCTTGAAGCGCTCATTGAGATTTTTGACCATATCTACGGTTTCAAGACCGGCAACCCTGGTCCGGGTTTTGACTACGCGATCGCTTGGGATATCGCCGGAAACGAAACCGCTATCTCTTGGCGTGAAGGCCGACTTTCGATCAATGGGACTCGACGCAAACAGATCGGAAAGGTGGCACTTCCTTCCAACATAATTGTCTACTACTCGGGTCAGAACGACACGGTGGCGAGCTTGATCCGTCGTTATCGCGAAAGTTACCGACGCAATGTAAAAAGGGCGATGGTGGCGGAAAGTCCGCGATTTATTGGGATCGGTCCAGACTATAAGACGTTGCTCGTCGCTTTAATGCTCATGCTTCCAACGGCTTCAAAGGCGCGTAGATTTCTCTGCGAAAAACTTGGGATAGAGGTGGCTGGTGGAACAACATGGCTGAAACTTCGTCGCCCGAGCACCGCCTCTAAGACCAGAGCCTATGACCCGTTCAACGACGAGGAAATTTTCTGGGGGATCAAGGGCATCGCGCGTCAATTTCTTGACCAATTGATGGACTGCATCATCGGAGATTTTACACCCGGCTCGCTTTATAGCCGGGACAGCGATACCTATCGCATCGAGATCGATATTTCGAAGTTTCGAGAGACCTTCTCAACCGTATCTCCAGACGAAGTTTTCTGCCTTTTTAATGTTCTGCGCGCTTTGGGAATGATCGAAGATATCTCGATCCCACTCCGGCTGGCGGCGAATGCCGAAGTTTCCTCTCGGGCGTTTAGCGATGGCCAATTTCAATCGGTCTACCTGTTTGCAATCTCCGAACTCTTTAAGAGCCGCAACTGCATTACACTCCTAGATGAACCCGATGCCTTTCTTCATCCCGAATGGCAGTCGGATTTTCTGGGCCAGACACACGCTATTTCTGAAGAAGGCACCCGCACAAACCACATACTAATGACAACCCATAGCGCCTCAACAGTGGCCGCGAAGGTTGAAAGCCACATCCGCAAATTTGAGTTCAGCGGCGAGAAAACCGAGGTTGTCCAGCGAACCAAGGCAGAGATTATCAAGTCCCTATCCGCTGGGCTGATTACGTTCTCGGAGAGCGAAGCGCGCTTGAACATAAAGCACAATCTCAAAAATGTAACCGGCCCTGTGCTCTTTACGGAGGGTGTGTCAGACGAGATCATTTTGGAAGCCGCTTGGGCAAAGCTAAACCCGGGTCTAGCCGCCCCCTTCGAAATACAGAGCGCCTTTAGCGCCAGTTTTCTCCGTGTGCTGTTGTCCGATCAGACTCTTTATGACGAACATCCCGATAGGTCGTTTTTTGGGCTCTTCGATTTCGACGACGCTTATAACTCCTGGAATATCCAAGGTGTGGATATAGAGCTTGATCCAGAAAGGTGTCTGACGCGAAAACGATACAATTGCGAGGGGTACTCGATGCTCTTGCCAGTGCCGGCCGGGCTCTCCATTCGCGACCAAGTGATAAACCCTGCGACGGGGCAGCACTACAAATCGGAAGCGCGGCTTAGCATTGAGCTGTTGTTCAAAGACGTTCCGGGATTGGACGCCCATTTTGAAGTGGACCCGACGCGCCCAGGTGGCTGCACCCGGTTTAAGGGAAAGAAGACGCGGTTTGCATCGCGAGTGGTCCCAACGCTCGACGGCGAATATTTTGAGGTCTTCCGTCCGATATTCGACTTTGTTCAAGGTATCATAGTGGCCGGCGCCGGCAATTAAGGCACCCGCTGGACATGAGGCACTGGCTTCAAGGCTGCATCGCTCCGCTTGGCCCCGAGTTGACGTTGAGGATTTCAGCCTTGCGTCGGCGCTGCCTGGACGCGCAGTTCGGCGGGAGGCGCCAGGCAGAAACTGCGATAAACTTCCAAGGGGGCCGGCGAGTCGGACATATCCGCACTTGTCCTAGTGCTTCCCCACTTTCCGCTGGTCATGGTCATCGATCCACGGGCACTCCAGTCTGGTGTATTTCTCCGTTGTGTAGTCGAAATCGCACTCGTGACAGTGAGACACTCCACCTTCCCATTCGCAGTTGCCGCACACCGCGTTTAGCCACGAATTCAGCGGGAGGTTCAAATGGTCGTAGATAACGGAGCGCTCATCGCAACTCGGGCAGGTCAGCAAGCGGAGCACGCCCGACCACCCGCAGCCTATACAGGCCTCGCCATTCGGCAGGTAGGTGCGGATGGAACACATCGGGCACCTCAACGGCAGCCGCTCCATCTCACGTGCCTGCGCCGCGATTCTATCCCGATAGGGCCCGAATGATAGCAGGCGCTGGTACAGTTCCCCGCCCATGAGCGCCTCGGCGACGTATGCGAAGTCGTATTCATCCGTCCGAAGCAACGCCAAGACGACCTGCACAAGGACACGGGTAGCGTCGTACTTCAAGTCGAATCGATCGCCTGTGTCCAAAGGTGCATGGAAGTGCATGAGCTTGTTCCGGCTGTGCTGGAGCTGGCCAATGATATCCCAGAAGCCTTCATCGCCGAAATACTTTGCCGCCTTCAGTTTAATCTCCTCAAACGTCAACGTCTTTATCGTTCCAGCGGCCCATCGCGCCTCAGCATCGGCCGTGCTCACCGGCAGATCCTTCGGCTTGACAATGCTGGCCAGGCCCTCCGTCCTGAGTACTATGGCTGTCGACACGAGCTCGACACCCATCTGGATGAGTACGGTTACGAGCGTGGCACGATCAACGTCGAAAGCCGCGTCGGATGTATCGTCGTGCCCGACGATCTCTTCGACCGCCTTCCTTAAAAAGAGGCCAGCATTATGAAGCATGGCTTCGCACACGCGCTCAGCAAGAGGTGTGTTCACCATCTGAGAATCCCCGCTACGTTTTGCTTTTCCCGCCCTCAGACAGACCAGCCCAACAATTGAGCGGTCAAGGCATACCCAACCGTGAGACGCAGAAAGCCGCCCCGGTTAGACCGGGACGGTTATCGATTTATGATAGAATTGGTTGCGGGGACAGGATTTAAGGTTGGAATCTGCTGATAGCGTACAAAAAAGTCGAGTTAGCAAACGAACTGCGTGGCAGCACTGTATTGGCGGTAGCCCTCTCCCGCTACCATCAATACAGCGTTAGGCGCCTCTCCTGGTTTGCGGTTTGCCAGGTTGAGGAGCTCCGCCAGCGCACCGTGGACCTTGAGCTCAATCTGCCCCCTGCCCTCCGTCGGTATGATCTCGATCCTCGCAACTAGCGAGCGGATAACCGGCCTCCTCGGCGGCCGCATCCCAGCGTGCCTAATGCGAAATCAGCTTCGGCCTTCTTGCGTAGAGCCGCCATATCCGGCCCCTTGCCAAGCACTTCATTGAGCGCTTCGATCGAGTGGATCGTCACGTCCTCACCCTCTGGCAGGCGGACGGTCGCACAAGGAAAGCCGACGCTCTCGACAAGCCTCGTCTCCAGGCGCTGCTGCCTGCGGCAAAGCCGCTCGGTCAGCTTGTGGGCTGTCTCCCATTCACGCTGATTACCGATGCGGATCGCGTCGATGAGGGCGAGATAGGCGTAGAACCGTTTATCTTTCTCGCAGGCCTCCGGCACGCTTTTGAACAGCGGATCGACCGATTGACACATGTCTTTCGCGTGCGCTTGGGGCCAGACGCAGATGAGATTGCCGTCGCTGTGGAGGCGCTCTGGTCATAGCCTAGAGCGGCTCAGTGGACTCGCCCAACCGCTTTAACTCTTTGTTTTCACGCAATTCCGGACGGAAAACCGCTTCGCACTTTTCCTGGAATTGCTTTAGCCGTCAACCACGACATCGGACCGCCTGTCATAGGCTGTCATCCAATCTTCTGCAGCACCACCAAAGGACTCGATTGCGTCCTGGCCCGGAATTCCCCGCGATCGAGCAAATGCCTCAAAGGCAAGGCGAGCCGTTTCAGCGTCCTTGTCGTCTGCAAGCGCAGACCGAAAAAGCGCAAGTGTGGCCGCATGCGTTGGGCTGCGGACCCCGACCCATTCGTCAAGAAGCTGATAGGCGTCCATGACAGATGACACCTCATGCGCAAAGCCAAGTTCCACAATCACTTGAATAGGGCGAGTGAATCGCTTGGGCGTCATTGCTGAGCTCCGTTAACCGCGACCGGTAGTCCGACTGCCACCAGCTGAGCACCTGAGGCGGGCGGCCAAGGACCATCTGTGGCCTCAAGGATGCATCATGGTCTGGCAAGTATTCAAGTAGGTCTTACGGACTAAGATCTTCCGGCGAATTCAGGAGCCGAGCGTACTTGCAGGCAGCTGCAATAGATCGCGGTTGGGGCCGGTACATTCATTGCTCGGTACAGCACGCCAGAGCGGCTTTTCAAATACGTACCTTGCAGGTTGCATACTGTCCGGAAATCGTTCGGCTGGGGAAGGACCTTGTAGACAGTCGAGGAGTACAGGTTCCCGTTACGGCCCCCGACCAGGTCACCAGAAGGGCCTGATCTTGGCGTCGGCTACGCAAGGGTCGATCGCCAGCGCGATGCTACTGCCGATCTTTGACTTCGGCACGCACGAGCCGCCCAAGCAAAAGCGCGAAACGGTAGACTTTTGTCCGACCCGTTCTTCCATCCCGCAGTTCAGGACGGCAAAGAGCGCGCGAAAGTGCTTCGGCTCGCCTTTCGTCGATCTCCAGCATCACATTCTCGCACGTGTCTGCAGCCCCACAACCAGGGCATCTCAAAAGATTCGATGGTCGTGTCTCATCGCCGACAAGAGCAAGTTTGCACCTGTTGCAGCCGAGCCGCAGTGTGTTTCCTATCATGATGGTTATCCCAGCGCTCGCCAAAGGTTCACCTCTGACGCCGGATCGGAGATGCAATTAAGGGACCATATGCGGGTGACCCATAACGGCACACCTTTGACGCTGCGAACCCTGGCAGAGCCTGCCTTGGAGCGTGAGGATGCAAGAGCCCGTTGTCCCACTTTGCAATGAATCAGTTGCACCAAGCCGCTATTCTCGCGGCTTGAGCCTCTCAAAAAGTCTGGTTATAAGCGCCGACTTCCGGACTGCGGCGCATCACGGCGTCGACGGCATCGAACATCTGCCGGCGACGCTCGGACGAGACCGGGCTTTCGACGACCACGACCAGTTCCGGCTTGTTCGACGAGGCGCGCACCAGACCCCAGGTGCCGTCCTCGGCAACGACGCGCACGCCATTGACGGTGACGAGGTCCGCGATCTTCTGGCCAGCGAAACTGGCACCGTCCCGCTTCATCGCCTGAAAATCGGAGACCACCCGTTCGACGACGCCGTACTTCACCTCGTCCGCGCAGTGCGGAGACATGGTGGGCGTGCCGAAGGTGAGCGGCAGCGCACGGTAGAGATCGGCCATCGAACTGGCCGGGTTGCGGTCCAGCATCTGGCAGATGGCGATTGCCGTGACCAACCCGTCGTCATAACCGCGCCCGATCGGAGGGTTGAAGAAGAAATGGCCTGACTTTTCGAAGCCGGCGACCGCGCCGAGTTCGGCAACGCGGCGCTTGATGTAGGAATGGCCGGTCTTCCAGTAGTCGGTAGCCGCGCCATTGGCGCGCAGCACCGCGTCGGTGTTGAACAGTCCGGTCGACTTGACGTCGACGACAAAGGTCGAACCCGGATGGAGCCGCGAAATATCCCGCGCCAGCATGACGCCGACCTTGTCGGCAAAGATCTCGTTGCCTTCATTGTCGACGACACCGCAGCGGTCGCCGTCGCCATCGAAGCCCAGCCCAACATCGGCCCCTGTCTCCAGCACCTTGTCCCTGATGGCATGCAGCATCTGCATGTCCTCCGGATTGGGATTGTAGCGCGGGAAGGTGTGGTCGAGTTCGACATCGAGCGGGATCACCTCGCAGCCTATGCGCTGCAAGGCTTCCGGGGCAAAGGCGCCGGCAGTGCCATTGCCGCAAGCGGCAACCACTTTGAGCTTTCGTGTTAAGCGCTTGCCCCTGGTCAGGTCGTCGAGATAGGTGGCGCGAAAATCGCGGACGAAATCATAAGAGCCGCCGCCTGTAAGGTCGAAATCGCCGGCCAGCACGATCGCCTTCAGCGCGCTCATCTCCTCGGGCCCGAAGGTCAGCGGGCCGCGCCGCACCCATCTTGACGCCGGTCCAGCCATTTTCGTTGTGCGAGGCAGTGACCATCGCCACCGACTGCGTCTCCAGTGCGAACTGCGCGAAATAGGCCATCGGCGACAGCGCCAGGCCGATGTCCTTCACCCGTGCGCCGGCCGCCATCAGTCCGGAAACCAATGCCAGCTTGATGCCAAGCGAATAGGAACGGAAATCATGTCCGGTGACGATGTCGGGTCCAACGCCGAGACGGCGGATCATCGTGCCCAACCCCATACCCAGCGCCTGAACGCCGATCAGGTTAAGTTCGGGCGCGACCTGTCCAAACCACCAGCGCGCATCATATTCTCGAAAGCCGCATGCCTTGATCAGCGCAGAGGATTCAAACGCGAACGTGTTGGGCCGGGCTTCGGCAATGAAATTCAGAGGCACGACAGGAAACTCCGAACGGATGCAAACGACATAATGCGGTTGTCGAGGCGGTAGCTTACCGGAACCATTCCTCGGGCCTATCTATCAGTTTGGTTGAGCCTGTCGCGACAGCCGTCGAGCAAGGGTGTCGGGGGTTTTCGATGGCCTGCTGTACAGTTTGGCGCCCTCAGCGGCAGGCCGACACTGCTTTTGGAATCGCGACAGCTGTCGCGCTACGTGGTGTTTTCTGCCGGCCAATCATGCTTTAATATTTTGTGATCGATGCGATCTGAGTTCTCCACAACCGTCTCCGGTTGACCATCTGCGGTTGCTAGAATGTTGCGGGAGAATGCCCTAAGCAGCCTTGAGCAAGATGCAAAACCCTCTGCTCTGACGATAGGTTTGTTGTTAAGCGCGGAGGCAAAATGCCACTGTTTTTTTTCGATGTCCGGGACGGCAAATCCCATTTTCCCGACACGGAGGGCACCCACTACGTTGGTGCGCTTGAGGCCCGGGTAGACGCAGTCAGAATGCTAGTCGCTATGGCGCAGGACGAAGTTCAGGGCGAGTTGCAAAGCAAACTTTCGGTAATTGTGTCCGACGAAAGCCGTCGCCCCGTCATGGAAGCAAATATTGATTGCAATATAAAAGTCTTCTGAAAATTCCCAAAACCCGGGTCAACTTCGCACGAACGGGTTGCCCCGGAACGATATAGCCGTGCGATGCGCAGGTGAGCTTAGACAAGCTTGTGGCGTCGGGCGCTCATCACTTCGATGTCGCGGTTGACGCTGACGCTGCCCGTTTCCCGCCCTAATAGCTCGGCCTTCCACTCACGGACATGCCCGTATTGGTCGCTTCCCTGGCAGCTTTGCCGCCCTGCGGCCAAGCATCCTTTTTGGCAACAGATGGCCCTAACGGTAAGCAGGATGGCGCGTGTTGTTTGCGGGCACGACCTTGCTTCAATTCTTCGGCACAGCTTGCACGCTCCGAAAGGTCTGGCGGCAGCCCTCCTGCTCGTTGCCGGGCCGACCGCCCCAGCCAAGGGCGTTCGCGCCCGGGGATCGCCGGTCACTCGACATCGCCGTCCATTTTGAACATGACCGGGCACTGACTCATCGCTAGCAACCTTTGCCGTCGCGAAGCCAATGCGGCGGAACCGGAGTACACGACGTTGGCCCCGCCATGGCCGGACGCCGGGGCAGATCGTTCCAATGCGGCCATGGTGCGCCGAGCGCTGGCTCTCGTGGCGCAAACGACTGCAAGTGCGATGAAAAAGAGGATGCCTGGATCAGCGCTGCCGCCCGACACCGACATGGCAATTATGCTTGCAAGGGCCGCATTCCTGACGCTCGCCACGACGGCATCTGTTTCTGGATCCACCCATTCCCGAACCGCCCCCCTAGCCAGGACACACAGGAGGACACCCATCATGAGCGACCCGAACAAGCCCAACTGGGACAGGACAGCGATCGGCCAACTCGATGCTCTTGAGCTGCCGAACCCCACGCCCAGTCCGCTGGTATCGAGAAACGACTGCAGGCTCTTCACATTCCAATACGTGCGTTCATGGCCCGACCCAGAATCCGCTTTGTTGATGATGGTGCTGTTGATCAGCCTGACGAACGGGTCAAACGCCTCGGCCTTGTAAAGACTTATGCCCAATATGGCGGCCCCGCCCACCACCATGAGAGCCATTATCAGTATCTCTTCGCTCTCGACTTTTCCCCTCAGGACCGAGGCCAGCATCGACAAAGCAACCGGGATGCATAGCAGTGTCAGCCCTACGTAAGCGGTCGACGAAGTCGACAGAATGGTCAGGAAGAGCAAGATGGCAGATAGCCATTTGGCCAGCGGTGATTTCGTCTTTCTCCAGTAGCTGTAGCAGAATGCCAGACAGGCGAGGGAAACGCTGGCAAATGACGAGGCCTCCGAAAAAGGTCCGGTGATCCGCACGAATCCTGCCTCCGTCGCGTTCGATATGATCGCGTAGTTGGCGGTTCTAATCGGGGCCAGCAGGTCTCCCGCGCCCACGTTCTTGCTGATGAAATCGAAGACTCCCATCCCCGCGTGGAGGCCGCACCACAAGAAGAAGCCGCGCCGGACCTGCTCGATCCGGTCTGAGTGCAGCAGCAGCGCGCAAAGCGCTATAGCGGTGAGTCCACCAAGAATGAAATACGCGGTCTGAGAAATGTTGCCGGAAACCGGCGCCAAAGAATCTTCTATGACTATGCCGCGGGTCTTGGACTGCACGAATACGGCGGTCTGTCCGGCAAAGAACCTCGGAAACAACCATGATCCGATGATTGCGTACAGCATTAGGCTTGTCAGGATCCAGACCGGCCGGATGCTTCCGAACACGATTCCAAGATCAAGCCATATACGGCGTCTTGCGGCGACGGCCGTGACGAGCAAGGCCGCGAACATGGTATAGATCAACGGAGATGACCCGCCCAGAAAGGTCAGTGTCATGACGGCCGTCGCGCCGAAAGCCTGGGAAGCGATCAAGCCGATGATCAGCATTCCCCTTGAATAGTAGGACGTGACCAAAATAGCCGCGCATATTAGCAGTCCCGGCAGAGACACCTGCATGCCGACGAGTTCCCGCTTAGTTGGCCCGGTGACGCGGATACAACGAGCTGTCCGATCGCTGATCTTTCGACAGCTGAATGCCCCGGGCAAGTGAGTCAAAGGGGGTAGCCTTCCACCGGCGAAGGTAGGTCGCGCGAATGCTCGTCCCCACGTCCCTTGCGAGGTCTTGATAATCAAGGTGATGGTGCGCCCAAAAGCGCTGAGGGCTGAATGGTCGAATGGCCCCTTCAAAGTCGCACTAAACATGCACCTGATCACGATGGGAGAACAGAACAGATCGGCGAAGGAGCGGGAAGCGGGTCGTACCCTCCCGCGAATGGCTAAGCCTTGGTTCCGGCAGGCCCCCTAAAGAACGCCTCGACCCGGGAAGCCGACGATCTTACTACAGTCGCACGCAGTTTTTGCTTTCAGCCAGAAAACCTGTGTCAATGCAGACGCATAGAAGGCCGGGGAGCGGAGAGTTCCACAACAGGAGGAGAGGCGATATGACCAGCCAGGGAGTATATCGCGCGTTAGGGCTCAAGCAGGTTAGGCAACTCAAGGAAGTTTACGAGTGTGCACGGGCCGTGAAGGCCAACTACCCTGAGAGCCATATCGCCAGCAAGGCCGCCAAAAGGCTGATCGACGCCTTCGAAGCCGAGATCCAGAATGGCGGACCCGTTCTGGACTCATATTGGCTGACCGAGAGCGATCCCCAGGGGATTGCCTGAGCCCGAGCTTAACATCGCGGAACTCTGTATGGGTAAGTGCGGCGGGGCCGTGTGCTGCTTCGGAGCCACATGTCCGCACGGGATGCTGGCGGATTTGCCTTGCCATTCCCAATTAATCGAGCTGGCATTTGCCGCATCGTCCAAGGAGCGCCAGGGAGCTTCCCTACCCGGTCCTTTCCTTTCGTTGATCGTTGCGCGAAGCAGGCGCTTAGATGACAGTGCCGGCGCCTGTGCAGTCAACCGAGGTTTTGGAGATACGCGGCTTTTGACTTGCCGGGAGAGGGAAGCGGCCCTCGGCTACGCCTATTGGATGAGGACCGCCGAGGCAGCCATCGCCGGATGAGTTCACGTTCAGAGCGTTGCATACGTCGTGCGGTATTCAGACGCTCCACAGGGACGATCGACTGGCCAGCGCACATGTTTACCCAAACCTAGCGCCCGCGGCGGGGTTCGCCATCAGTGTTTTTCGCAGATTCGAAAATTTAACGAAATGTTAATCTATGTTAGCGCCGGCTGATAAATAGCCCATAAGCTCAGGTTGTTCTAGTTGGGGTTGGGAATAGGGAACAGCAGTGGGTGCAAGGCTGGGCTATTCCAGCTGAACCTCCCAAAACGGTGGGCACTAAATTTTCAATTCTGAAGGAACTGAAGGTTGAGGAGCTATTTGGCCGCAAGGCGGATTGCGTGGAAAAGGGTGGGCAAAAGTATGGGTTCCATATTAGGACTGCATAACACTTCGGCAGATCAGGCAGAAATCCCGTCCGGCAGAACGGGAATGGTCCATCAACCAGCAGGGAGGGAATGTCTGCTCATCCTGGACGGAAGGGCGCTCGACCGCGAATGTCTCGCATCGGCTTTGGAAGATCACGAACTCGGCATGGCCGTCGAGGCCATGGGATCGATTGCAGAATGGCGCGTGAAAGAGGGGATGACGCTTGCAGCCATTCTCTTCAACCTGGGTGGCCGGAAAGTCACCGACCAGGGTATCGCGGACCAGATCAGGCGAATTTCGTCCGAATTCAAGTCGGTGCCCGTGGTGATTTTGGCGGACACAGAAGACCTTGCACAGATACTGACGGCTCTCGAATGTGGCGCACGCGGCTACATTCCAACCTCTGTGGGGATCGACGTCTGTGTCGAGGCAATCAATCTTGCGGCAGCCGGAGGCATCTTCGTTCCGGCAAGTAGCGTTCTGTCTATGCGGCACCTTATAGATTCAGGCAGCCGTGACGCGCCCTTGACCGGCATGTTCACGCTCAGGCAGGCTGAGGTCGCGCAGGCGCTCCGACGCGGCAAGGCCAACAAGATCATCGCCTTTGAACTGAACCTGCGCGAAAGCACGGTGAAGGTGCACATCCGCAACATCATGAAGAAGCTCAAGGCGACCAACCGCACGGAAGTCGCATACAAGGTCAATGATCTCTTCGCGGAAGGAGCTCCGGCCGAAAGGTGATCGCAATCACAAGCGGCCTTCCTTTCAATTGTACGATCGCCGTCGTAGCAAACGCACCAAGCACGTCACGGTCGACGAAAAGCCCGCCACGGTAGCGACCCGGGCGGGCTCATCCTGAGCGGCTACATCCTGAGGAATCGGCCGCTCCTAGCTGTTTACCATAAGGTTCGTTCCTGTGAATGCGTGATCACGTAGGGGACGGCTATTTGGCAGCATCGCCTGGAACTTCCGGGATGTCCGCGGGTCAGTGATCGTAGTTCGCGGCAGCCGCGGCGCCATGCTCATGAGCGTTTCGGACACGCGAACTGTTCTGCCAGGTTCCTAGGGCGTAGTGACGATTTAACTACCTGAGCCAGATGGCGATAGCTGCAAGTTTGACAAAGCCCATGAAGTTGGCGAGCAGCTTGTCGTATCGAGTTGCGACGCGGCGGAACTGTTTGAGTTTGCTGAAGAAACGCTCGATGATGTTGCGCTCCTTGTAGAGATCAGCGTCGTAGGGACGCTGATGCTTTCAATTGCGCTTGGGCGGGATGACGACGTCGGCGCCTATTTCTGCGATCTTTTCAAGCAAATGGTCGGCGTCATAGCCCTTGTCGGCGATCGCTGCGCCGGTCTCGAAGCCGTCGACGAGATCATGCGCGAAGGCGATGTCATTACGCTGCCCTGGGCTTGCGATCAGGCGAACCGGTAACCCAAGAGCATCGCCTGCCGCATGGATTTTGGTGCTCAGGCCGCCGCGAGACCGGCCCAGACCTTGGGCATCCGCCCCCCTTTTGACCGGCGCGCACCGGCGGCGTGCTGATGAGCGCGCACAATGGTCGAGTCGATCATCAGCCATTCCAGATCGGCTTCGCGCGCAAGAACCATAAGCATCTCGTCGAGAACGCCCATTTCGATCCAGCGATAGTAGCGCCGCTTCACGGATCGATAGTCGCCGAGCCGCTCGGGTAGATCACGCCAGCGCCCACCCGAGCGGGCCATCCACAGCAGGGCATCGAGGAACTTCCGGTTGTCGGTGCGCGGGCCGCGCTTGCCCTTCGTACCGCCAGGCACAAAGCCCTTGATCCGTTCCCACTGATCGTCTCGAAGCGCATCGCAGTCCATCGCTGACCTCCAAAAATCAGCGTTGAATCTGATTTGCGCTTCCTTGGGAATCCCAACCCGTTAAATCGTCACTACGTCCTAGCATTGACCCTACTTCAACCAAGCTGCGTTGGGTTAGCTGCCCCCGGCATGAGGAAACGTTGCGCGAGCGCATTCGCTAGCGCCTCAATGCTGTTTGTCAGACCCCCGCCAGAGGCCATCGGGGTACAAATCAAAATGGCAATTTCACGCCGTGGTGAACCGGCGCCGCACAGGCAGTTGGCGCGTTTGCTGCACCAGACCGCAGGACCGCGTCTTCCATCCGCTATATTCCATCCACCATAAGTGCTAAAGGGGTGACCTTATGGAGAACGCGAAAATCCAGCGCCAGACATCTAGACTTTCCATCGAACTGGAGCAGTCCGCATGCCTGAGCAAAGCCTCTGTTTTCGCAAATCGGGACGCCTTCAAGAACGTGCCCGTGAGCTGATCCCGGGCGGCAGCCACACCTACGCGAAGGGCGCGGATCAGTATCCCGTTCTAGCGCCGGGCTTTATCGAACGTGGTCTGGGGTGCCACGTCTGGGATGTCGATGGGAACCAATACATCGAATACGGCATGGGCAACCGTTCCGTCGGGCTGGGGCATGCCTACCCAACTGTGCTCAGGGCGGTGGAGGCGGCGCTCGCCGGCGGAGCCAACTTCACGCGCCCCGCAAGGATCGAAGTTGACTGCGCCGAAACGTTCCTTGAACTCGTCGGCGCCCAGATGGTAAAATTCTGCAAGGACGGATCAGACGCGACTTCAGGGGCCGTCCGCCTTGCCCGCGCGTATACGGGTCGTGATCTCGTCGCATGCTGCGCCGACCATCCCTTCTTTTCCACAGACGATTGGTTCATCGGGACCACACCGATGAATGCAGGAATTCCAGAAGCGGTTCGAAACCTGACCCTCACTTTCCGGTTCAACGACATCGCTAGCGTGAAGGATTTGTTCGACAAGCACCCGGGCAAGGTGGCCGCCCTGATCTTGGAACCTTCCCGAGGCGACGATCCGGCGGACGGCTTCCTGCATAATGTCCAGCGTCTTTGCCGAGAAAACGGCGCGCTGTTCATACTCGACGAAATGATCACCGGGTTCAGGTGGCATGCAGCGGGAGCACAAAGGCTCTATGGCATCGAACCGGACTTGTCGACATTCGGCAAGGCTCTTGGCAATGGATTTTCGGTCTCCGCCCTGGCAGGCAAACGCGAATATATGCGGCTCGGCGGGCTCGAGCATACGGATCGCCCCCGCGTGTTTCTGCTGTCGACCACGCATGGCGCGGAAACCCACGCGCTTGCCGCGGCCATCGCGACCGTGCGGGTTTATCGGGACCAATCCGTCATCGAACACCTGCACCGTCAGGGAACGAAATTGAAGGAAGCTATCACAGAGGTTTCCAGACGCCATGGAGTGGATCGGCACTTCAAAGTTGTCGGCCGTCCCAGTTGTCTCGCCTACGCCACGCTTGACCAGGACGGCAAGCCCTCGCAGACATACCGTTCCCTGTTCCTGCAGGAGACGATCAAGCGTGGTGTCCTCATGCCATCTCTCGTCGTCAGCTACACGCACGACGACGCGGCCGTCATGAAAACCATAGAAGCCGTCGATGGTGCCCTGGCCGTGTACGCACAGGCCCTGGATTCGGGAGCAAGCCAATTTTTGGTCGGCCGCCCCTCGCAGGTCGTCTTCCGTCGCTTCAACAATGGCGATGCGCAGGCCCAGATACCGGCGGTCCCCAGAACCCTCGGTCAGCGAGCAGTGAGACCAAACGGCAATTCAGAAAGCCACCGGCTCTTGTCGACTTCATGACGCTGGTCAGCCCAGATCTGGCAGAGCGTGCTATCCCAAAAGAATTAGGCCTACGGCGCAATTCTGGTCGTGGAAGATCACGTGCTGGTCCGCATGGATATTGTATCCGGCTTGGAGGATGCGGGTTTCGTGATCGTCAGTGCGAAAAATGCGGAGCTTGCTATTGAGATGTTCGATGCAGACCCACCAAGGATCTGCGCTCTGGTTACCGACGTTCGTCTAGGCAGTGGAAAGCTGGGATGGGAAATCGCCAGGCATTTGCGCCACGCCGTTCCTGCGATGCCGGTCATCTATGTCAGTGGCGAAAGCGCCAAGAATTGGGGTAAACACGGCGTTCCAAACAGCATCATGATTTCAAAACCGTTCGAAATGGCGCGTCTCGTAACGGAGCTGTCCAACCTTCTTGATCAGCAATCACTAGGTGAGCACACCGCACCGGCCGACGCCTGATTTTAACCCATGCACCACCGCTTTTTATTCTCTTTTTCGTCCCGAAGATCGCCAACAAGGTCGGGATGTTTCCTGAAGGCACAGCGCGGTCCGAAGCCCTTCTCCAGGAACCATGTGCCCCTTGGTTCAGACAAATCCACAAGCAAATCGTGGCGGAAAATCCGCTAAAGAAGTCTGGCTTTTCTGAGTGTAAACGCCTCGGCGAAATGTTCGGGGGCCCTGCACTCCATCCCGCGCAATCTCGCGAGCCCCGCGAATGTGTCACGGTCGAACCAGTCCTTGGAGCGCTGCGTGCCGAAGTGCTCTTGCAGGAGGTCGATCTTGCGATCCAGCACTGCGGCAGAGAGCGGCACGTACGCATTTGGCTGGCCAAGATCGCCATCCCATTTGGGAATCTCGTATTCGATCACGAGATGATCGCGAAAGACATTCCAGGTCAGTTGATTGACCTCCCGATGATCTTGATGGGCATCGAACCTCGCGTGGGTCAGCACCAGGTCGGCATGGACGCGGGATCTTAGATCTATCAACCATTGCTTTATCGCCCGGCTATGGGCCGGGAAATAGCTGTCTTCGAAATCCGCGATGTCGATGACCGACGACTTCGATCCTTTCAGGAACGCTTCGGCCGAAGCGCTGGCCTCGACCGACCGCTGGCCGCCGGCGCTCAGCACACACCAGTGGACGTCCAGTTTCACCCCGGACGCGATCAGACCGAGGATAGTGCCCCCGGCGCCGATCTCGATGTCGTCGGAATGGGCGCCGAGGCAGAGGATCGAGAGTTCCTCCCCGCGACGTGCGAGACCAAGTCCTCTCATGAACCAGCCATTACCAAACCGCGCCTGGTTTTTTCGGCGGTAACTTTTCTATTCCAGGGCATATCGCCCCGTTCGACCATGTCTTCGAGCGATTGCCAATCGCGCAGCGTATCCATCGATCGCCAGAAGCCATCGTGCTTGTACGCCATGAGCATATTGTCGTCGATCAGTCGCCTGAAAGGCTCCAGAACGAGCTCCTCGCCATCGCGCATATAGTCGAAGATTTGCGGGCGGAACAAGAAGTAGCCGCCGTTGATCCAGATCTCCGAGGTATCGGTTGTGCGGAACTCACGCACGCGACCGTCTTCCGCGATATCGGCCAAATGGTATGTCAGCGGTGCGCGCACCGCGAGAAAACAGCCGATCTTACCGCTGGCTTCGAACTTCGCGACCACGTCGTCGAGATCGACGTTGGTCAGACCATCGGAGTAGTTGGCCAGGAACATCTTCTCGTTCTTGACTTGGTCCCTTGCCGCCCAGAGGCGTTCGCCGATGTTACGCCAGACCCCCGTATCAAGCAGGGTAATGCTCCAGTCCTTGACTTGATCTCCCAGCAGTTTCACGTCTTGACCTCCCTGCGTGACCACGCAATCGGAAAAGGTCTGCGGCCGTGTGTTGAGGAAGAAATCCTTGATGACATTGGCTTTGTAGCCCAGGCACAAGACGAATTCGTCATGTCCATAGTCGCTGTACCACTGCATAACGTGGCGCAGGATCGGCTGGTGGCCAAGCGGGATCATCGGCTTGGGTATACTGTCGGAATAGTCGCGGATCCGGGTCCCGCGACCGCCGCAGAAAAGGACGACTTTCATCTGCCTAACTCCGATGGATCGATCACCGCCACAAACGGAATTGGGACCACAAACCTTGCACCCCAGGCGGCGACATGGCGCATCTGTTCGATGATCTCGTCCTTCAGGTTCCACGGGAGGATCAGGATGTAATCTGGCCGGACGTCGTCGATGGCATCGACGGATTTGATCGGGATATGCATCCCCGGGGTGAAGCGACCATGCTTGTAAGGATTGCGGTCGACCGTGAAGTCAAGGAAGTCGGTGCCGATAGCGCAGTAATTGAGCAGCGTGTTGCCCTTGCCTGGAGCGCCGTAGCCACAAATCTTCCTCCCTTCGTTTTTGGCCGAGATAAGGAACGCCAAGAGGTCGCGCTTGGCACGCTGCGCCCTGTGACCGAAGGAGGCATAGGTGACCATCTCCGTTAGCCCGTGGCGCTTTTCTCGGTCGAGAAGTCTGTCCACCCTGTCATCCTTGCCCCAGCGACTGCCCTCATGGGCGAGATAGACGCGCAGCGAGCCGCCATGGGTGGGCAACTCCTCGACGTCGATCAGCCGCAATCCGTGGCGCGCCGCCATCAGCTCGACCGTCAGCAGCGAGAAATATGAGAAATGCTCATGATAAATCGTGTCGAACTGGTTCTCCGCCATCAGCCGCTCGATATGTGGAAATTCGAGCGTGACCACGCCCTGAGGTTTGAGTAGGATTTTCATCCCAGCGACGAAGTCATTGAGGTCCGGCACCTGTGCCAGCACGTTGTTGCCGATGATCAGGTCGGCGCAATGTCCTTCGCCCACCATTTGATTTGCCAGCCGAACCCCGAAGAAGTCGACCCGGGTGGCCACGCCTTTCTCGATCGCGGCGCGCGCAACATTGGCTGCCGGTTCGACGCCCAGTACAGGAACGCCCAGTGGCAAAAAGTGCTGCAGGAGGTAACCATCGTTGCTTGCGAGCTCCACCGCAAGACTGTCACAGCCAAGCCCAAGCCGTCTGGTGATCGCCTCGCAATACACTTTCGAATGGGCCACCCAGCTGGTGGAGAACGAAGAGAAATAGGCATATTCGCTGAAAATGGTCTCGGGGCTCAGATACTCCTTGAGCTGCACCAGGTAGCAAGTGTCGCAGACAAGCACGTTGAGCGGATAGTAGGCTTCCATTTGGTCAAGCTGCTCGGCCTGCAGGAAGCTTTCGCACGGTGGAGACATGCCTAGATCGACCAATGTGTGGCGCAGGCGCGACCCGCAGAGCCTGCAACCGACATTCCGGCTTGCCGCACTGTGACCGCGAACCGTTTCGATAGCCTGAATGTTCATTCCCCGCTCCTGTTCGCTGCCTAACGGAGACGCAGTGCGCTACGCAGAACCCATGCCTGCCACGCCTCCGTAGGCAGATGACGGCAGGTTAGGATCCAGCCCTCTCCGGTTCGATTTGCCAATCCGTCGGGTGCATTAATCCTTATAGCGAGCCGGCGGCGGCGATGCCGACGCCAGGCTCGCCGAACGGGTAGTCAGCTGTCGTCGGCACTTACCGCTATCGGAGAGGCCACCTAAGGCTTAGGTAGCCCTTACAGCGTGGGCTGGCGACGCTGACAATTGACGCCGGCAGTCTCGCGCGGCGCCGGGGGATTCAACGCATGCAGTTTACCGAAACGGAGCTTCAAGGGGTCTGGCTGATCGAGCCTACTCCCATGGTTGACGACCGTGGTTCTTTCACCCGCCTTTTCTGTGAGAAGGAGATGGCCGATTGTGGTCTGGCGACGCGCTTTGTCCAGCACAGCCGGGCTCATTCGATCAAAAAGGGAACTCTCAGGGGGCTGCACTACCAGGAGGAGCCTTACGCAGAGGTCAAGCTGGTCTCCTGTGTCCGCGGCGCGATTTTTGACGTCGTCGTGGACCTGCGACCGAATTCGCCGACACGCTACAAGTGGCTTGGTTTCGAGCTGACTTCCCAAAACATGAAGCAGCTCTATATCCCTGCCGGGTTCGCCCACGGCCTCCAGACCCTTACCGACGGCACCGAGGTCTCGTATCTCATATCACAGTTCTATACGCCCAACGCGTCGACCGGCGTCCACTACAATGACCCTACCTTTTCGATCGGCTGGCCCTTGATGCCGACGGCCATGTCGGAAAGGGACAAAGCCTGGCCCCTTGTCAGACGGCGAACCGCAACGGCCTCATAAGGCTGCCAGGAGATCATGTTCCCACAGCAGTTTCGCAGCGGCGGCCAGTTCCTTGAAGGGCAGGTTCGAGCGCTCTGCCATGGAGAGGAGCGAATGCTGCCCGTCGGCGAGGTTCAGCACCCAAAGCAGGGACATCGACGTCGCGCCCGACGACTTCTGCCCTCCCACCGCTGCATAAAGGCCGCGCTTGCCGAGCTGCGGCTCCCCCTTGGGCAAGCGGTTCAACGGCCTCCAGTCCTCTTCGACAATGTCGATCACCTCCATCAAGATGCGGTAGGAATCCTCGAGATGCTCTGGCCTGATGAAGTCGAGATTGTCGGCCGACGTGTGGTATTCGGGAAATGTGCCGTGGACGCTTCGCTGGAACATGCCGACCGGAAGATTGAAGCCCGGCGAACAATATTGCCTCTCGTCATAACCGTATGGGGAGAAATCCATCAGCTTTGCCCCGCGCCGACGCCCCAGCACGTGGGACATGGCTCGGTCAATGAAGGCGTCGCCGCGGCGACTGCGCTTGTATGCCGGGCTTCCTGCGTCACCAACGCATGACAGCACGAGGCCGTGGTCGATGAGACATGTACGGTCCTCGTTGCGCGACAACCACGCGAGCGCGCCGATCGTGCCCGGGGCGAACAGGAAGCGGTAGCTGTATCGTGTCTTCCTTGCCTTGAGGCTTCTCGCCAGCATTGCCAGCAGGGCCAAGCCCGAACAGTTGTCGTTGGCAAGTGAGGGATGGCAAATGTGCGCCGAAAGGAGGAATTCCCGCTCTGTCTGCCCGCGGTGCAGGTATTCGCCGTATGTGAGACTGCCGTCTTCGAGTTCGGCGTCGATCTCCACACCGTAAAAGCCGTCGGGCATGTTGGCCACACGGTCGTGGGCTGCGCAGAAGCCCCAGGTCGGGGTGTAATAGCAGGTGCGGTAGGGGATCACCTGCGGCTGTTCGGGCAGGGTATGAATATGCGGCTTCAATTCGTCGAGTGTCAGTATCCCCTTGAAGGGCAAGCTGTAGTTGACAACATGCAGGTTGGAGTCCGCAAAATCGACGACCGTCTGTCCGTCCGGGCCTTTGATGATTGCCGAGCGTATGTTCCACTCCTTTGGAACCGTCCAGTCGAACACCTGCGTCCCGGTGGGCACTTCGTGCCGTTCCAAATCGATGTGCCCCGACAATACATCCAGCGTTTCTCGCACGCCGCTTCCGGTGATGCTCCTGCAGATAGGAAACAGACGTTCGGCCAGGGCATAAATTTCGTGACCGACTCCGGTTGCCGGCGGCGGACCGATCCCGTCGGGGTTCACGTGTTCCATCCAGCCTATCCGAGCGCCGCCTCCAATGTCTTGGAGGCTCCAGCGACCCGCATCCGCTCGTCCAGAAGTCCGTTGGTCAATAGATGCCTGATATGGCCGATACGCTGGAAGCGCGGCCCCTCGAACTCCTCAAGCGTGACATTCGACTTCCGGTACGCCTGGTAGAGTTGCTCGGCACCCTTGCGCGCATCCCATTGCGGCCTGAAAGCAGGAAGGGCAAGCGTGATCTTGTCGAAGTTGACGCGATAGGAGCGTTTGTCGGGTCCGGCGTCGGGCGCCAATTCAAGCCGGCAATCGGGCACGATCTCAGCGACGATCTCGGCGATGTCCCGGATCCTGTAGTTGTGGTCCGTTCGTCCGACATTGAAGGCTTCGTTGTGAATGGCCTCGCGGGGCGCCTCTAGCCCGGCAATGAACGCCCTGGAAATGTCCTCTATATGGACGATCGGCCGCCACGGCGTTCCATCGGACTTCAGGAGGATGACGCCTTTGGTGACCGCCCACGCGACCAGATTGTTTAGCACGATATCGAAGCGGAGCCGCGGCGAGAGGCCGTAGGCCGTGGCGGGGCGGAAATAAGTGGGAGAAAAGCTGCTGCTGGCCAGTTCGGAAATATCCCGTTCTGAAAGGACCTTCGACCAGCCATAGGGCGTGACCGGATTCAGTTCACCCGTTTCATCGACCATCCCGTCCCCCGCCTGTCCGTAATTGCTGCACGACGAGGCGAAAAGGAAGCGTGACACGCCGGCGTCCTTGGCTGCCTTGGCAAAGCGGACGCTGCCCTTATGGTTGATTTCATAGGTGATGTCCGGATCAAGGTCGGACAGTGGGTCATTGGAAAGCGCCGCAAGGTGGATGACCGCATCGAACCCTTCGAGGTCGCGCGCATGCACGTCCCTGACGTCCTTTTGGATGGATGGAATTGAAGCCCGCTCTCCACCAGCGGCAAAGGTGCAGCGCCGGTAAAGATCGCTGTCATAGCCCGTCACCGAATGCCCAGCACGAAGCAACATCGGCACCATCACCGATCCGATATAGCCTTGATGGCCGGTTACCATGACTTTCATCGCGCACCTCTTCTCAAGCCGATATCGATCTCCAGGAGGCTACTTGGGCTTGAAGGAATGGGGGAGAACGCCAATGGACACCCAGGATGCCCCGTTCGAGGAAGCGTTGCCGGCGCTTACCTCTTTTGCAGTGGTGTTCGTCTAATCCTTTCAGTGGAATCGGCGCACGTCTTGGGCTTGCGTTACGTGGCTGCAGGCAATTGCGCGTTCATTGACTTTGCGCTACAGGGCCTTGAGCTAAGAGCTCCAGAATCCAGTCCGGGTATCCGCGGCTATTTAGCCCTGGCAGCTTGAAAACCGTGCGCTCCGCCTTGAATGGGGAACCTTCAACATCGGTAACTTCCCCGCTCGTGGGATCGCGCCAGCGAGCGCGGACAAAAGCCGCCGAAAGCCGCGCCAGGTCCACTATGATGCGGTCATTGCCGGGCATGTAGACGACAGCATAGGATCCGTCCCGGGCGGTCGCGGCGACCGCCCTTTCCATGCCCTGGTTCATGCCGCCGACCAGGAAGCTGTTCCTGGCGTCGGGTTCGAGCAGCCACCACTTTATCGAAGAGACGAAGGCGATAAGCATTTCCATGCTTTTTGCGCCAGGACTGCCGAGGGCGTCTTTCCACCCCATCGTTTGCCGATGGAGACCGGGCCCCCCGAAATGCCATATCGGGTTGTTGCCGTAGAGGTGTCCGAATGCGCCCGAGAGGATCGCCTGGTAAGCCTGAATGCGGACCCGGTACTCGTCGGTACCACTTTCGAACTCATAGGCGCTCTCAATCAGGAAGAAAGGCATACCCCTGTCGTACTCCCTGATCGCGGCCGTGTAGACAGGTCCGTACGTGTAGATGTTGTTCACGTTCAGCCAGGGTTCGTGAGTCCATGAGTCAAGCGGTGCCGTTTCGGGAGCGCCATGGATGGTGCTAAGAGAGCCCGGATCCTCGTCAACGATGCCTTTGGCGATAGCCCTGACTAGATCCTTGTCCGCAGGATTGTCGTCACCACCGTTGACCCAAATGATGTTGTCGAAATGCCGGTAGCGATGTCCGACGAAATGGCCGTACGAAGCAAGCCTTCGTGGCCCTGCAGCCGCCATTTGCTGATACCAACCGTCAATACCACCGCCATAGCCAAGATACGCCGGGGCAAGCAGCACCAGGAAACCGAGGTCGCAAGCCTTCTGCAGGACGCGGTCCGCATGGGCAAAATACGCCTCGTTCGGAACGGCGAAATCGTCGTTGCCAGCGAATGGCCTCTCGCCATATGCGTTTGCGGGCGCGTTTCGGGAAAACCGGTGCTCTAGGAGGTTGACCAGCACCGTATTGAAACCACGAGCCTTGCGGTCCTCAAGATAGAGGTCTGCCTCGTCATCCTTCAGATCTGCAATGAGGGACCAGGCCGAGTCACCATGCATCAGGAATGGATGCCCGTCCTTGTCGACCGGAAAGCTCTTTCCAGATTCGATCCGCAAGGGGAAACGCGTCCCCTTGTCGCGTTCGCAGGCTAAGCTTCCGGTCTCCATAGCCACCAAAAAAACGCAGGTCATGAGAACAGACATCAATCGCATTGTGCTCACCCGCTCCGGCTCGTCCTTCATGCTCACCCAGGTGTCGGCGCCGCGGAGACGTCATGGGTGGCGGCGTGCCTGGAGTTAAACTCCGATGAGGTGACAATGCCGAAGGCTGCGTCCTTGCGAGTCATGGTGCCCGCGCGCAGCTGTCGCGTATAGGTTTCAAGGCCGTAGTTGTCTGCGGGGCGGTCAAGAAGCAGCAGGTAGAGAAAACCGATATAAACGCGGTCCGTCAGGCCGATCGTGGCGTATCTGCTTTCGAAATCATCCGTGTCCATCATTTCCACGATCATATCAGCAAGCTTGCTATTTCCGCTTCCAAGAGCTGCCGACCAACGCTCCACGCTGGCCGTGTCGCCATCGTGACCTAGAATGAGGCAATAGACGAAACTTGCCTGCCTCACATAGAGGGACTTGTTTGCAGCCAAGGTCTCTGGATCGCATTCCCGGTACGGCCTGGGCGCCGGCTGCGGGCCGCGGGTGAAGTCACGCACCGTCTTATAGGCAGGCTTAGGCTCGCCGACCCTCCATTTACCGTCGGGGGCCGGGACGAGCCTCACCAATCCCATATTAGCTTCGAAGCTGGGGGCCCAGTAGGCCTCATCGAACAGTTCGTAGATGTGCGCGGCCTCGACCCTGTACTTCTTGGTGAAGTCTTGGAGTCTCGTCATTGTCTGCTTGATGCCGTCGGCCTGCTGCTTCTCGCCGCGCTGGCTTCCGTAAGGATTGTTGAATTCGGTGACCCATATCGGCTTGCCGTAGCCCGACATCTCCCGGAAAGCCCATTCCGGATCGTCGCCGTACATATGCCAGACTGAGATATCCCAAACGATCCCGTCCTGCTGCATCCGCGCGAACGCGCCGACGTGGCCCCATCCGGCGGTGCCGATCGCCTTTCTGATGGTTGGATCGACAGCAATCATCCCTTCGGACAAGCCCTTGAGGACAGCACTCACTTTCACCCAGCGCGGGCCGTAATAATCGAGCGTTCCCGTTCCACCTGCAGGCCCCCAACCACATGGATATTGCGCGCCATCATCGCGCTTCTCACAAGGCTTTATGATAGCGTAGTTCTCCATCTCGTTGCCGAGTTCCCAGACACGGATGTCGTCCTTGAACCTTGAGCCAAGTGCAATCGCAAGTTTCCGGGTCCTGCCGTAAAGTTCTTCTGGGCTATCCTTGTCCATATCGATGCCGGCAGGCGTGAGGACAGGCAGGATCTCGATGCCTCTCACCTTTCCGGCGGAGACAAGATTGGCGAGCATATCCATGTCGCCCTCGCCCGTAACATCGACCCTGTATGACTTCAGGCCGAGATCCTTGATGAAGTCGAGCTGCCTTTCGATCGGGATACCCGGATAAGCAACTATTGGATGGCCGTTAATGCCCCAAAGGAAATTGGCGGAGGCAGACGAGACAAACGCCAGCAGGCAAACCGCAGCGACTGCGAAACGAAAGGACATGGCGACAGTTCTCCCGGTCGGGCACATGGATAGTCAGCAGTGCGGCCGCCGGAAGCAATCTACCCATACGGGTAACCAACGCGTTTGCGATACCCCTTTCGGAGGTCGCCACCAACTCAAGGCCGGTGCTGAAGCTCATACCCCCTATTTTACCCAAATCGGACCAGCCCTTAGCTGATCTGGAACAACGCTCGAGAACTCCGGCTGCCATCCCGTTACCCCTTTCGTCTGTGATCATTCCTTACTTTGAAGGTACTGACCTTTAACCGGGTTTGTCGGACTATTTGGCGTGACGAAGGTGGCCCTCGCCGCTACCGGGAAAGGAAATGTATGCCTTCTGTAAAACGCGCACTTCTGATGAGCACGGGCGAACGTTATGTCCTGCTCGTATCGAATTTCGCTACGACCGCGGTGGTTTCGCGCATATTGACACCACAGGAAATCGGCGTGTCGGTGATCGGGATGGCAATCCTGGCGATAGTCCTGTCTGTCAGGGAGTTCTCCAGTTCAACCTTCCTGATCCAGCGCGGGGAACTCAGCCGCGAGGATATCCGGGGGGCCTTTACGGTGATGTTCGTCCTTACCGGAATTGCCGTCACCGTTCTTTTAGCCGCGTCCCCTGTTCTGGCCTCAGTCTACGCGGAGCCGAACCTCCTTCCCTATTTTCGAGTTATTTCAGCCTGCCTCTTCCTCGACGCCTTGGTCGTCCTGGTCAATGCTCTCCTGCGCCGGGAAATGGCCTTCGGCAAGGTAGCTGCCATTAGCATCACCAACGGGGCGACAGGGTCTGTGGCAACAATCGCTTTGGCGTTCGCGGGCTTCAGCTATATGAGCTTCGCTTGGGCGTGGCTAATCGGCAGTGGGCTTGCCGCATGCCTCGCACTCGCCCTGTGCCCGCATTTCTGGATGTTTAAGCCAACTCTGGCCAATTGGCGCGCAATGATCTCGTTCGGCGGATACAACGGCTCCATCGCCATACTCTTCCGCATATTTGACGCGCTGCCCCTGCTCTTGTTGGGCCGACTCGTGTCACCGAATGCCGCGGCCTTGTTCAGCAGGACCCTCTTGATCAGCCAAATACCCGACAAACTCCTCCTCGGAGGGGCCGTGGCGGTCGTATTGCCCGCCTTTTCGGCAGAGGTCAGACGAGGCAGCGATTTGAAGCGCCCCTATCTCGCGGCCCTTTCTATTGTCACCGCGTTGTACTGGCCCGCTCTTCTCGTGCTCTCAGTGCTGGCCTATCCCGTAGTGGACGTCGTGCTCGGTCGACAATGGATCGAGGCTGCGCCGCTCGTTCAGGTCGTCGCGATTGCTCTTCTCTTCTCCTTCAGTTTTGAGCTCAATTACCCGGTATTGGTTGCGGTCGGTGCGATCCGCGACTTGTTTATCCGAGCCCTGATCGTCTTCCCGATTTCCGGCATTCTCTTGTCAATGGCTGGCGTCTTCGGCGGATTGCAGGCGGCCGCCTGGTGTATGCTGGTGACTGTTCCTTTCCAGGCATACGTTGCCCTGAGCTTCGTTCGGCGCAGGCTGGGATTGAAACTGAAGGACATCGCCACAGAGTTATGGAGAAGCGCGGTCGTGGCCCTAGCGAGCGCGACTGGTCCGCTGTGCGTGGCTTTCTTTTCGGGCACAGGCTTCGCCCTTTCGCATGGGCTGGCACTCGCAGCAGGGGTGTTGGCGTTGGGTGGATGGGGAGCGGCATTGGTCCTTACCAGACATCCTTTGGTTGACGAGATATTCAAGTCCATCTCCGGGTTCCGGGGCGCCTCGCTCCGCCCGGCCGAGTGAGGCGAGCACAAGTGAACACGATAGCCGACGAAAAAGTCGGATAGCCAGCGGCTATCCAAACCGCGCCTGGAAGGACGCGAATGTTCGTGGACGAAAACAAGCGGGAAAAAAAGCAGGGCCACGCCCTCCCGAAAGGCTTGGACTGCGAGGCATTCCGAAGCCGCCGGATTTGCCATTCGCGCGTCCTGACCTCTGTCGACCCTTCCAATCAGAGCGTGCACGGCCGCGGTACCATGCTGCCGCTCGCATCCATGCACCGCTAGAGAGCACACATCATGGTCCTCTCGCGCAGGAATGGATTCTCGCAGGTCATCAGCGCCCCACAGAGAATATGCCTTTTCGGAATGTTTGGCGGAGGTAATTTCGGGAATGACGCGTCGTTGGAATCGTTTTTGCTCTTCTTGCGGGAAGCTAGGCCGGAGGCGGCTCTCGCATGCGTTTGTGTTGATCCAGATGCAATTGGTAAAGCGCATCAGATTCCCACAACACCAATCAGCGCTCCAGAGTTTTCCAATACGCTCCTGAGGTTCTGCAATAAAGTCAGCCTGAGAATAATTGGAAGACTAGCGAACTGGTACCGGGCAATCAAATATGTCAGGCAATTCGACATCATAATTGTGCCAGGAACGTCAACGTTAAACGACTACGGTTCAGGTCCATTTGGAACATCCTACGGTCTGTTCCGCTGGGCTGCATCTGCGCGATTGTCCGGGGTGAAGTTCTGCTTTATTGGAACCGGCGCAGGTCCAATCCTGAACTCTACCAGCCGCTGGATGTTGCGGTCTGCAGCAGCTTGGGCATACTTCCGTTCGTTCCGCGATCAGATCTCCAAGGACTTCTTAGCCTCCCTTGGCATCGATACAAGTAGAGATAACCTCTATCCAGATCTTGTTTTCAAGCTGCCTACGCCATTGCCGGTGCAAGACGACACGGGAGGAAAACTGACGACAGTTGGGGTTGGCCTTATGAACTACAATGGCTGGCGCGCCGGCGCGCGCTCAGGGTCGGATACCTCTATCTATCAAACCTACATCGAGAAGATGGCCCGCTTCGTCACCTCGTTGCTAGATCGAGGTTACAGAGTACGCCTTATTATCGGCGAAACCGTGGATATGCGGGCAGTGAGGGATGTCGGTCGAATTGCTAAGGCGAGCGGATATGACCTGATCGACGGCACCCGAACCACTCGGCAGGCCCGTCAGCTTGTCGCGGAGCCAATCAACTCCCTGCATGACGTCATGCGGCAAATTGGCGACACTGACATCGTTGTCGCCACACGTTTTCACAACGTGGTTTGCGCTTTGAAGCTTGCCCTGCCGACGATCTCGATAGGATACGAGGCAAAGAACGATGCGGTGATGACTGACTTCGGCCTTGGGCGGTTCTGTCAATCCGTTGAAAATCTGAACCTTGAGCTGCTGGAGACGCACCTCACCGAATTGTTAGAAAACAAAGAGCGCTATCGCGCAATCGTTCGGCAGCATCTCGACAAGGTATTGCTTCGTGTAAAGGAGCACGAGCAGGAGTTGTTGTCCAAGATCCTCTGAGATTAAGCTGAGGCGCCGGTTATTGCCTATCAAAAAAATTGTCGATCGCGCAATCGGCCGCGGCTTCACCCACCCAGCAAGTCCTGTTGACGGTTCGGTCAGCGGACCTCCGGTTTAAAAAATCTCGGAGCAGAACTTGGCTTCGTCAATCTCAGGACCCGTTGAAAGATGCCAGCTTCGCTTCCAATTCGAATAGGGTACCCATTCGACCAACGATTTGGCCCAATCCGCAGCGGTCGGAGCGACTTGCCGCTCTTTCAGGCCCTTCAAGAGTTCCTGAGCCGCGTCCAGCCTTCCCATCATTGTCCATTTTAGGGCCAAGCGCATCATCCTGGCACGCATACATTCCTTTTTACGTCGGAAAGTCGGCTCGTCCCAGCACTGAGCCCCAAACGCACATAAAATGTCAAAACGCTCAAGTAAGGTTTTCAACTGGTTCGCGCCGAGTTGCTGGCTGGTGAGCGAATTCGCGTGCCAACGCGTGTAGACGAGTGGCGCGTGCAAATAGGCGAGCTTGCCACGCAGGGCACTGCGAACGACTGCAGAAAAATCAAAATGGATCGGGGCATCGTTGAAGAAAACCGGGCTTTGCGCGCTGTCAGGAAAGCGAACAAACAGGTGATGGTACGGCAGCCAATTAATGCTTTCATCTAGCATCTTGGCCGCGATCTCAATTCCTCCAAAAATGCCTTGTTTCAACGGCAAATTCGCGCGATGGACCCTGTCCATGAAAACATCGTCGCAAAGAACGACCTCAATTTTTTCGTCGGATTGAGCAATCTCAACGAAGCGCGAGATGCAATCGCTGCGCATCAGGTCGTCTGCGCAGAGCACCTTCACATAAAAGGCCTCGGTGGGAACTGCGCAAAGCGCCTTAGTCCAGTTTTCTCGCAGCGGAAGGACGCTGTCATTGCGAAGAGTAATCAGCTCAAAACGCTCCGACCGAAAGCGATCGATGATTTGCGACGTGTCGTCCGAGCTGCAATTGTCAACGAGAACGTGTACAATGTTATCATAGGTCTGCCGCTGGACGGATCTCATGGTAGCTTCGAGATACGCACCTCCATTGTATACCGGCGTTACCACGGCAACGAGAGGCAGAGCTGGTGCCGAGCGGTGTCTCATAACGTTGTCTTTTTCGTATTCGGACCGCGATATTGAATTGACCCTACCTCAAAAGCGACACTGCCGGAGCTGCCGGTCATGAAGTCGACCCCAGCTTCTGTCGATGGCTTCGGTTAAGAGGAGGCGTTCGGCCCAGGATTTTTCTCATGGCAAACGACTCCGATGCTCAGATCGGGGCTGCGCGCTGCCTTGATGCCCTGTCGTCGATCTAGGCGTTGCCGCTGAAGGTGATGTTCCCGGTGCGGCGAACCAATCGGACAGATATCGGGTCATAGGCAATTCGGCATAAAGATAAACGAACACCGAAACGCAGGTTACGGCCATGGGGGTCACGAACAACAGCACCGTGGCCAACCATGCCGAATTTCCGCTTTCGACAACGAGCTTCTCGGATATGAGATCCACGAACCAGTGTGTCAGGTAGATCGAGTAGGTGCATTTGGCGAGAAAGTTCAAAAGCTTCGAATCATTGTAGATGCCAAGCTGCTCCAGAGTAACAACCCCCAGCAACAGAAGCGACATCGGCACGCCGAGGGCGAGGACGCGAGGCAGCGCCGGCCAGAAGAACGGACGCAAGACCGCAGCCATGGCGCCGAAGGTGACGGCCGCCGCTGCGAGAGCAACGATGCGACGCTGCGGCATTTTGAAAAGGAACGGCCCAGAGCTGACAAACTTGAAGATGAGAATGCCGAGGGCAAAATCAATCAGTATGGGATTGGTGTAAAATACGACAATTTGGTTATCAATTCTCGATATCTTGCCTGCGGCTGCAAGAAATACGACGAAGGCGGCAGAATAGAAGACACCGTTTTTCACGCTCACAATTTGAAAAGCCGCTATAATCAAGCTGAACTCGACGATAACCAGCAATGTCCAGGTCGGATACAGGATCGGGTAGGAACCGTGGGGGACGAAGGCAAGCGACATGAAGAGTGCAGACAACGGCGTCGAATGGTTATTCATCGCGTAATTTTCGACAAGAAATGCGAGAACCGTGAAGCCCCAGTATAAAGGCACGATGCGAATGAGCCTCGTGCGCAAATAAGCGCCTGCGGACGTGCCATTGTTCCCGAGCACGTGCGCGGTAAGAAAACCAGCCAGGACCACGAACAGGTCCGTTCCGAAACGGAAAATCTCCAAGACAGCCGGACCGATGTGGGCGGCGCCCACCACCCCGGCCATGTGGATGTAGGCGATGGCATAGGCGGATACCAGCCTCAAAAGCTGAGGATTGTGCCAGAACTTCCTTGCCTGAGCAGTCCGGGTCGCGGCCGGAGAGTATTCCGCGTTGACCCTGGACGTTATCGATGCCAGGCCAACCGTGCCGAGCGTTAAGAAGACCATCGCCCTATCCAATGAAGCCGCTACGGTGCCCTGTTTGCCCTCGATCGGCTTCGACCTCAATTTATCGGAGGCGAGTGGACCTGAGAATTGACCCAAATGGCGCATTTCTAAGCAATTTGAGGAATATGGGGTCAATCGTTTCCGTTAGGCCATGGAGCGCGGGTTGGCACCCGGAGCGACACGATGCCTCCGATCACCGCGGCCCTGCGCCGGCTTCGAAAACTCGGCAAGGTCGTTCCCCTCGGAGGGTCTCCTGCCACGGGACCGCTCCCCGAAATCGGCGTCGACCTGGACCATCAGTTCCAGGTATTTCCACGCGATCCACCGCCAGGAATAACTGCTTGCCCTGGCGTTGCCCTTGGTCACCAGCCACTCGCGCAAGGCCGGGGTGACCAAAAGGTGGCGGACCTTTTCGGCCCACGCATGGACGTCCTCAGGATCGACGTAAAGAGCAGAGTCCCCACAGATTTCCGGGAGGCACGGCGAGCTCGATGCAATGACGGGACAGCCAGACGCCATCGCTTCGACCGCCGGAAGCCCGAAACCCTCGATGCGTGAGGGGAACAGGAAGCACAAAGCGCCCTCGAGCGCCTTCTTGAAGTCGTCGTCGTCGATGCGGCCAAGGAAGACGATGTTGTCGGGCAGTTTCGCAACGTATCGCAGGACCGTGGCTTCGTCGACGTCACCAGGCATCCACAAATCCAGACCCATCTCATCGAGGAGCGGGGCCAGCCGGGCGAGAAGCTCAAGGTTCTTGTATTCTTGGTCCCCCCGGCCAAGGCAGAGGACATATGGCCTACGCCGATCCACGGCCAGGGACGATTTCCGGGCATCCCATCTCTTGGCATGGTCGCTGCCGTTGTAGGTGACGACAATATTTTCCTCCGGCGCTATTCCGAACTTGATCAGGTGACTCCGCGCCAACTGCGAGACCGTCGTGATACGAGCAGCCCGCCTGCCGAGCGCTGGCAGGATGAGGCGGTGCGCCCACCGGAAGCCCCTCGGATAGCTCAACGGCATCAGCCTGGTGTGCATGTCGTGAATGCAAGCGATTTGACGGCTCAGCATGACGGGAGCGAGGTTGCAGAAACTCAGCAATCCCCCGGGCACATGCCAGGGCAACTGCGCCTGAACCCAAAGTTGAGGAAGTCGTGGTCTGTTGAATTCCGGAATGATCCGTGCGGTGATGGCCTTGAGGGGCAAGGGTTCGGTTAGCGGGCGCGGGATCACGAGATCCATTTCCAGATCGCGACCAAGCGGATGCCCTTCCGAAATGAGGGCGTCGAGTGCCATGGTCACTTCGCGAGCATAACGGGCTACTCCATTACGGCGAAGCGTCGTGAAGTCTCCGTTTATCGTCCAGCGCCGCCTCGCCGCCCCTTGATCCGCTGACCTGAGCTCGGGTATACCCATCAGGTAGTTGGCGTCTTCGACAAGGGATCCCGCCAGCTGTGTGCCGCTGTCGCGGCCATTCAACCGCCTTGATGACGGCGACTGCGTCGCTTCGAATTCGGAATTACCCATAACCCTCTCCGGTCCGGCTGCACCTGTGGTCAGATTAGCATTCTCGGTGGCGCACGGCCCTCCAACGTTCGAGGTAGGTACAACGCCGCCCTCGCCCGGCCGGATGAGCCCCCCGCGCAAACAGGTGACCGAATGGCCGTAGTGACCGCGCCCCTATGGCCGCTCCACAGTGAGGGTCTCGGGGGTAAGGGCATGCCACGACGTTGGACAATCAATGGGCGTTTTCTTTCCCAGCCGACAACCGGCGTGCAACGCTATGCCTATGAAATCGTCCGTTCGCTGGACGCGTTGATTGAGGAGCGGGTGCCACTTGCTAGCGATCTCCAGGTCCGCCTGCTCTGTCCGCCCGGATCTGGGGACATCCCCCTCATGTCCATCGAACGCCGCGAGATCGGCGGCGCGCGCGGGCATGTTTGGGAGCAAGCGCGACTTCCCGTCGCTCTCGACGGCGGCGGTCTGCTCAGCCTCTGCAACACGGGGCCTCTGCTTTCCCACAAACATATCGTTTGTATTCATGACGCAAATGTCTGGAACGCGCCGCAGAGCTATTCCCTCGCCTTCAGATGCCTTTACAGAACGCTGTTGCCTTGCCTCGGCAAGACGGCATGGGGTATTTCGACTGTCTCCGCTTTCTCGCTCGGTGAACTCGTCCGCCAAGGCGTGATCCCGGCGCACAGGGCCTTCGTGGCCTCTAACGGCCATGAGCATGTCTTGCGTTGGAAGCCTGAACACTCGGCGCCAATCCAATTGGCGGCCTCGCGGGACACCATAGTCATGATCGGAAGTGCCGCACCCCACAAGAACGTAGACCTCATCTTGAACATGGCTGACCGCCTCGCAGCAGTCGGGCTCAGGCTAGCGATCGTCGGCATGTCGGAATCGCGCGTCTACAAGTCAGGATCCGCGCGCACGCAAGCGCGAAACATCCACTGGCTCGGCCGCGTTTCCGATGGCGAGTTGGCCGCTCTGCTTGCGGACTCGCTGTGCCTGGCTTTCCCCTCGCTTACCGAAGGCTTCGGCCTGCCGGCCCTCGAGGCGATGGCTGTCGGCTGCCCCGTGGTGGTTTCAGACCGCGCAAGCCTGCCTGAGGTCTGCGCGAGCGCGGCACTATACGCCTCTCCCGACAATCCGGAGGCATGGTTCGACAGCTTCATGCGACTTCATCGTTCTCAGGCGTTGCGAACGGAGATGGTGGCAAAGGGAAAAGCAAGAGCCTCAGCATACAGCTGGAGGGCGACGGCGTTGCTTTATCTCAAGGCCATGGCGGCCGCCGATGGCCGCGACGCGCAAACCAATCGCGTCAGGATGCGCGAACTCATATGACGTCGTGAAGTGACTGGACGGCCCCGATCGATTCCAGAATCGCGCGATCGAAGTTCTCTTCGGAAAAGCGTGCTGCATTGGCGGTGCAGGCACGGGGGGTGATAGCGTGGCTGTTTTCTTCGAACCGTACGACGGCCCCCTTGAGAGACTCGATAGTCTGCGCCTTGAACAGCACCCCCGTCGGCTCGGCGGATGACCCCAGGCGCCGCACGATGTCAACCGCGCCGCCTCGGCCGAACGCGATCAGCGGGGTCCCACAGGCTTGCGCCTCGGCCAACGCGATGCCGAAGTCCTCGCAGCCCGCAAAGACCATGGCCTTTGCCCGCGCCAGCGTCTCGATATACTCCTTGCGGGGTAGAAAACCCGAAAACGTGATGTTAGGCCCAGCCAGCGATCGCAAGCTGGCGGATTGCTGTCCTTCGCCAACGATGACCAGCCGCCGCGATGGCATATCGTTGAAGGCCCTGATCACCAGGTCGGTTCGCTTGTATGGGGCTAGGAAGGATGCCGAGACGTAGTAGTCATCCTTGTCTTCCACACACGGCAGTTCTCCTACGCAAACCGGTGGGAAAACGACGCGCGCGTCGCGCCCGTAAATGTGCTGGATGCGGGAACGGACATAGTTCGAGTTCGCCAACATCAGGTCCGGACCATGCGCGGTCCTGGTATCCCACGTCCTCAGCCGGTGCAGCATGTACCGATAGAGCATTCCCTTGGGACCAAAGCCCAGCCTTCCCTGCTGAAGATAGGAGAACTGCTCATCCCATGCATAGCGGACGGGGCTGTGCACATAACATAAATGCGGTTGATCCGGCCTGGTGATCACGCCACGCGAAAACGCGGCCGAAGAGGAGATCACCGCGTCGTAACCTGTCACGTCGAACTGCTCGATCAGGAAAGGGCAAAAGAAGAAAAGAGACCGGTAGAATTTCCGCACCATGGGAATCCGGTTGGCTGCCGACGTATGGAATTCCACATCCCGGAAATATTGCTCTTTGACGTCGGCTGGCAGAAAATCGAAAAGCGTGAAGACTTCGGCATTCGGAAACTGCTTGCAGATTTGCGCAAGAACCCGCTCCCCTCCCCGGAAGTTCGGGCACCAGTCGTGAACGACCGCTATTCTTGCATATCTGTCGACAATCCCCGGCGCGGCCGGCAGTTTCTCGATTGGCACCGTGAGCTTGGCGGCGATTGCCAGGTCGGAAGAACGTTCGTGGAGCATGGTTCCCCCTTGCCGCAGCCAGCAATCGCAATCCCGGCAGTCTCCCTTCCATGCCATGGCTCCTGCAAGTCGTCCGATCGGTTACAGGACGCTGCGGGCGCTGGCCGGCCTAGTACTTTTGGTTGGGGCGCGTCCGCCCGGAATACGCCAAAAGCCTGTGCTGCGAGGTAACCCGGACTCGTCCCTAACCTTTTATGCAGGCTGTCCAGGTGTGTTCGCCGTTCTAGGGTCGACGGGCACCGAAACATGGACCTGGCATGAGACTGGCAGTGATTATCCCAACCCTAGGCCGCAGCGCACAGGTCGCGCGCCTGCTCGGCTATTTGGGCAGCCAGAACAGACTTCCCGACGAAGTCATATTGTCCGCGCCCGACGCCACGCATATTGAATTACCAGCCAGCTGCCCCTTTCCTGTATCGTGTGTTTTCGGACCGAGGGGGCTGACCGCGCAGCGGAACACGGCTCTTGCGCCGTCGCTCGCGCGTTTCGACATCATCACGTTCTTCGACGACGATTTCGTCCCATCGGCCGAATACCTGAAACAGATCGAAGAAGCCTTCATCACCAATCACGAATGGGCGGTGGTGATGGGCAGAGTCATCAAGGACGGGGCTGCCAATGCTGGCCTGACCTGGGAAGATGCCGAAGCCGCGCTGCAGGCAGCAGAGGGCACCAGCAGTGCCGGACCTTCGGCAATCGACCATGTGGGCGCATACGGATGTAACATGTCCGTCCGTTCCTCGCTTGTAGGCGATTTGCGTTTCGACGAGCGCCTCGTCCTCTATGGCTGGCAGGAGGACATCGACTTCACCAGCCAACTGAGATCGAAAGGTCGCGTGGTCTGCGTAACCTCGATCAGGGGGGTCCATCTGGGCATCAAGACAGGTCGCGTCAGCGGAGAGCGATTCGGCTACTCCCAGGTTGCGAATGCGATCTATCTGATCAGGAAGGGGTCCGTGCCGGCTTCTTTCGCGCTTCCCCTGATGCTCAGGAATATTGCGGCCAATCTGGCAAAGAGCCTTTGGCCCGAGCCCTATGTCGACCGTAGGGGCAGGCTCAGGGGCAACCTGCTCGCCATCCTGCACGTCGCGATTGGACGAATCGAACCCGAGTACATCTTGAAAATCTGACGAAGGGGAAGACAATGCGCAAATGGGTCTTGACGATCGCGTCTGCCTCACTCGCCGCGGTGGTCGCCGGCGCCTTGCCCTCGGTGGCTGCCGAGTATCTCCTCGGGCCCCAAGATAAGGTCAGGCTCAAGGTTTATGAATGGCGCGCGTCACGTGATGTGATTTTTGAATGGACGGCTCTCAACGACGCTTTCGTCGTCGGTGCCGACGGCACGCTCTTCCTTCCGTTTGTCGGCCAGATACGCGCGCAGGGCACCGCTCCCGGCGACCTCGCCAGGGCCATCGGCGATCGTTTGATGCGGAACATGGGGCTCGGCCGCCAGCCCGATGTCGCTGTAGAAATCGTGCAGTACAGACCTTTCTACATCGTCGGCAACGTCAAGCAGCCCGGTGAGTTTCCTTATCGGCCCGGACTGACCGTGCTGCAGGCGGTGGGGATCGCGGGCGGCTTGCCGATACGCCAGGACGACATATCGCGGCTCGGGCGGGAAGTCATCTCAGGCCAGGGCGACGTGGGATTACTAGCGCTGAACAATGTCAGCCTTCTTGCCCGCAAGGCGCGCCTTGAAGCCGAACTGGCCGGCAGCGAGGAGATCTCTTTTCCTGCCGAATTGAACGACAGGGTCTCCAACCAAACCGTTGCATCGACAATGGACCAGGAGCGCAAGATCTTTGCGATCCGCAAGGACGCGCTGACGACACAACTGCGTTCGCTCCATGAACTCAGGGAATTCCTGGAAAAGGAACTGGACTCGCTGGGACAGCAACTGACGTTCCACGACAAACAGATTGAGCTTGTCCAGAAGGAACTCGCGAGTGTTTCGACGCTTGTCGAGAAGGGACTGGCCGTTGCACCACGCGAGCTATCGCTTGAGGGGACGGTCGCGCAGATGCAAGGGGACAGGCTCGCGGCCGAGACCTCACTCTTGCGCGTGAGGCAGGAGATCAGCAAGACGGACATCGAGATTCTCGACATCAGCAACCGGCACGCCAGCGAAGTCGCTGAAAGCTTGCGCGAAACCCAGCTGCAGCTTAACGAAGTCACCAGCAAGGCCGATACCGCGGTGCAGTTGCTGCACGAAACCGAGATTGCAGTCCCTGCCCTGCTCGCTCTGAGGCAACGCGCCGAAAGTGCCAAGCCAATCTTCAAGATCGTCAGGACGACGGATAGCAGCACAGCCGAACTTCCCGCCGAGGAAACCACAGCAGTCAACCCCGGCGACACAGTGAAGGTCGAGATCCCGGCGCCGGACTCAGGTTTGGCTAGCATACCTGCAGGCGGGAGCCTTCAGGCCGAGACGGTCCCGGTTCAGGGCATCAATTGAACAAGCCCGCGATCCGCCAGGGCAACTGAGGTAGTTGGCTGATCGATCCCCACCGCGTCAGATCCTGTGACGCTCTCGATCGCCTACGCATGATCGACTTGGCTCGGGCGCGGAAAACCGCGGCTAGCCGAACCATTCAGGAAAGATCAGGAAGATGAAGCAGGGTTCGACGCTCAACCCGACCGTCTACGCAATGCTCGGAGCACTTGCCTTGCTCTTTGAGGCCGCATATCAGTGAGCAACATGGGCCCTCAGGCCCCGGACGGAACCTTGTGCCGCAGTGAGTTGATCCGTCCTGCCACTGGAGATGTCGGTGCTCATGACACTAATCGCCCTGGCGGCTGCGGGCGCTCTGATAGGCCTGCGGTTCAAGGTTCCCGCCCTGCTCGCGGCGACCGCCCTGCTTGCCATTGGAAGCTTGGCCTGGAACGGCTTTGGATTTCCCGGCCATGTGAGCGTCCTCAAATTCCTTATCCTGGCATTCGTGTTGGCAGGCGCGTACATCATCGGCGTGTTTCTGTCCGTCCGCTGGAGGCGAACCACAGAGTGACGCGTGAGGACGTTAGGAGGTCCTGTCGAAGCGCATCACCGCGAAGACGGTCCTGAACAGGATCACGATGTCGGACCAGACAGACCAGTTCCGAACATACTGGCTGTCCAGCGCCACGCGCGTGGCATAGTCCACGCTGCTTCTTCCGCTCACCTGCCAAAGACCGGTCAGTCCCGGCCTGGCGCGGAGATAGTCCGCCACGTGGTCGCCGTAAAGCTCGAGTTCTTCCTTCACGACGGGCCTCGGCCCCACGCAACTCATGTCGCCGCGGATAATGTTGTAGAGTTGGGGGAGTTCATCGAGGCTTGACCTTCGGAGCATTCGCCCGAGGAACGTCACGCGCGGGTCGTTCCTGATCTTGTGGGTCTTTTCCCACTCCATTTTGATGTCGGGATTGGATTCGAGGCAGGCTTTCAAAACGGCTTCCGAATTGCCGACCATCGAACGGAACTTATAGCAGTTGAACGGTCTTCCGCCGAAGCCGATCCGGCTGTGCGGGAACACCGCCGAGCCCCCTGTCGTGGTCCTGATGAGCAGGGCAACAGCAATCATTACCGGCGCTGCCATGACAAGCGCCGTGACTGCTATGATCAAATCCAGAATTCGTTTCAGAAGACCTCCCACGGGAGGATTCATCGAACCTGCCCTGATGGTGGGCGACGAGTCGATCAACAACACCCCGCCACTGTCGTGGTCGGGAGCGGAAACAACATGCAGGACCGGTCGGTTGTCGACTGCCACCGGAACGGATGGCTGGTCCCAAATCGGGGGTGCGAGATGTGACTGCTTCTCGAAGGCGTTTGTCATGACGATCATTGTTTCGAGTTGTTTGACTTTGACACTTTCCCAATCTCGGGGAGGGTCGGCAAGAAAGGCAAAGGAGGTAGCGGTACACGCCCCACACCAACCCCTAATGCCAAGGGATGATCCTGAACGTCTTCCAGGCTTTCGACGACTTCGCATCTACCCTTTTCATGTCGTGCGATGTTTGGATGTCATCGCCCGAGCGTTCGCCAGAAGGACTCCAAGCACATGCGCCCTGCTGGCCTGCAACGCTCGGACAAGGTCCCGCAGCGTTTCGGAATGCGTCTTGCCCCATTCTGCAACGATGACGACACCGTCCAGAACGGACCCGACAATCAGTTCGTCGGCTCCCGAGGCCAGTGTGGGCAGGTCTACGATGACAACGTCGTAGGCGCCAAGTTCGTGATCGGCGAGAGCAAAAGCGGTAACCTCCGAGAGGAACGCCTCCATATTGCGGGGCATCAACAGGTCGGTGCCCTCCACCACGGAACTGCGAAGCAGGTCGAACGACCGGCCTGGTGCGCGCACGATGCTGAGCCGGATCGGGTCCTGGCACAGTCTGTCGTAGGCAACCGAACGGCCGAGCAGCCGGATGGTGGTCACCGATCGCCGGACATCGGCGTCGATCACCAGCGTCTTCAGACCGGACATCGAGTACAGCGTGGCGAGATTGCTGGCCACGGAACTCTTGGGACTGCCGTTGGACACGGCGGTCAACCCGAGGAATTTGACCTGATGGTTGGTTTCCGCAAGGCTGATCTCGGCCCGTGCCTTCCTGAGGCACTGGCTGTATCGCGAGTAAGGATGTCTCTTGACCTCGTCAACGTGGCCGGATTCCATTCGCTTGCTCGTCAAAGGCAACTCTCCGACGCACTCGATACCCAGGTTCTCCCTGATGTGCCGCGGCGACCTGACAGTCCAGTCGAGCGTGTGCCTCACAAACGAAATCCCGATGCCGACAATGAGCCCCGCAATCGCGGCGAAGGCAAGGATCAGTTTCGGCCTTGGAGCGCTAGGATAAAGCGGCGCTGTCGCGGCCGTGATCACTCTCGCGTCGGCCACCGGATACGATTGCTGGCTCACCGAGTTGGTGTAGGCCTGGAGGAAGCTTTCGTACATCTTCTGATAGGTTTCGGCAGTCACCTCGAGCTCTTCGAGCGTCGGCACGGCGTTGACGCCATCCGCGGTATTGGCGTCTTCATTTTGCGACTCGTTGCCGACGCTGTAGTCGTGCCGAGAACGGAATTCCTGAGCCTTCGCCATGGCCGCGTTCATTTGCGCGCGAAGCTGCTGAAGACGCTTCTCGAGCCACGCGCCGCCTTCCCTTGCCGCGTCGGCTTTGGTTTCGATCTGTTCATGCACGAAGGCGTCGGCCGTGGCGTTGGCAATATTGGATGCGCCCTCGGGATCGACGGACGTGAAGGAAATGTCAATCGCGTAGGAAACACCGACCCTGCGTATATCGAGGCCGTCGCGGAAACTCGACATTGTGTGCCGGAATTTTTGATAGTCGGTCAGTGATGTGGGGGGTTCTGGCATGCCCAAGCCGAAATACTCCCACAGCGACGTCAGCCTGGCGCTTTTCTGGGCGCCCAAAGCATCAGCCAGGACCATTTTTATCTTTCTGAATGCCTCCGGCAAAATCGGCGCGTGTGGACGATTGAACTTAGGATCTTCGACGAGTTTCAGCTGCTCGATGACCATCGCAGCGATCTTTTCCGACTGCATCACCGCGATCTGGCTCTCCACCTGCGCAGTGTCCAATGACAGGTTTACTTCTCCGCCCTCCTGTAGATGTTGGGGCACTTTCGGCTCGATCAGGATCTGCGCACTGGCGGTAAAGACCGGGTCGGTGGTCGAGTTGTAGAACCACGCTACCAAGAGCGCAGCTCCAAGGCAGGCAATGATCGTTCCGAGGTAACGCCGAGAAAATCCGGTTATATCAGCGAAGCCAATAAACTCCTGGCTGATGCCACCCTGCTTGTTCGTTGTCGCAGGCCATTGATGAGGCAACATGCGGTCCATTCAACTTCTCCTGCAGGCGTGCGGGAAACTCCGGCACACGCGCCATCCTGACGCAGGCGAAGCATGGTGTCCGGCCGATGTCTGCATGGAAAGCTGCGGCCCCGCGATCCCAGGTTGCCGCGAAAGACTAACCCGGCGGTGCGGAAGGTAAACGCCGCCAATTGGCGTATGCGACTACGTCCTATGGGAGGGAAGAAGGCGCTGCAATTCCGCTTGAGTCCTGCGCAAAAATGACAGCTGCCGCTGCAGCGAGGCCTGCCGTGTGTGATTCAACATCACCTTATTTGTGAGCGTGTCGATCCTCGCGGAAATGATTTCGAGGTCTTCGCCGTTGTCGAGCGCCTGCACCGAAAACGCGGCGCAGTCCGCTTCTGATAGATGGAGTTGCGTTTCCCTCTCGATTTCGACTTGCATGGCCTGAAGAAGGCGGACCAGCCGGCCAAGGCGCCTTTCATCGACATCTTCGCGCGGTGGGGACCTCAATGCGGGAAACGGCATTATGCGGCTCAATCCTTGACGTGAGCGCCCGAATGGAACGCATGTTCCAGAATACAAAACACTCTCGCCTGGACGAGGCATCCTTTCGGCGGTCGACTGGCATCTCCTATTGGATGAGGGGTGCGTGTCTGGGCGTCAGGGCTGCCCGAATTCCTGACGAGGCCGGCGCCCTACGGCATGCTAAGACCCTCCTTCATGTCGGAGTGCGATTTCGGAGCGGAACGTGTCCTTAACAAAGTCAATTGCGTCACGCGGCGGTGTCGGGCTGGCCGCCGCGATGGACGGCAGTAGACGCGACTTCGGCAACCATCTCATCGCCGCCAAGATGGCGCCCAATCGCCGGGCTGATCCTGGGCGGCTTGCGTCCAGGACGTCGGCAAGGCATCTTCGCTGTCTGCCTGCTTCCCGCCGCCGCTGCCATCTCCTTGCCGGTGGCCACGGTGACGGCGTCATCGGACAAGCCGAACGTCCGGCTCTGGTGCGCTGCTCCGTCCAAAAGGCGCCGGCGGATGTTCAGTGCTCTCGACCTGCCGCTGCGCCAAGATCCGTAGGTCGGAGCCTGCAGCCAGAGATTTCTTGAGAAGGGGCTCGAGTATGGCATCCCAGCTGGTTTGTTTTGTCATGAGCGGGGGCGTGGGCTCGCGCCTGTGGCCGCTTTCGCGCGAAGACAATCCCAAGCAATTCCACGACCTTTCGGGCGACGGCTCAATGCTCGCAAAGACCGTCCGACGGCTCAAGGCGCGGCCCGACAGTCAGACACCGATCTACCTGATCGCTTCCGAACGACATGCCGATCGCGTTATCTCAGACATTGCTTCGCTCGGCCTGAACGGCGGTAAACCGATCTTCGAGCCTGTCGGTCGCAATACCGCTGCGGCCGTCGCCATAGCCACCCTGCAGACGATCTCGGAACATGGCAGCGATGCGCTTGTGCTCGTGGTTCCCTCCGACCATCAGATCTCGACTGACGCGCAATTCTGGGAGACCGTCGAGTCGGGCGTTCCTGCCGCCGTTGCAGGGAGCATCGTCGTCTTCGGCATCAAGCCGACGCATCCGGAAACTGGATACGGCTACATCGAGGTTGCCGCAAATGACGATCGCGTGGCTGCGGTTTCGTGCTTCGTCGAAAAGCCGAATGCCGAGACAGCGCTCGAATACCTGGCGTCAGGACGATTCTACTGGAACGCCGGCATTTTCCTGTTTCGTGCCGACACCATGCGGCGGGCATTTCTCGATTTCCAACCGGACATCTGGGAAACTGCAGACCGGGCCCACAAGACTGCACGCACGGACCTCTCAGGTATCTGTCTCCCCCAGGGCTTGTACTCGGCCGTCCCCTCCACCTCGATCGACTATGCCGTCATGGAGCATGCACGCGATATTGCCATGGTTACGGCTTCCTTCCGCTGGGACGACCTTGGATCGTGGCAATCGCTGCTCGAAGCCAGCCCGACGGACGGCAACGGCAATGTCGTCATGGGCGACATCGTCGCCATGGACTGCGACAGCTCCTACCTTAGAAGCCAAGGCAGGCTGCTGACCGTCATCGGAATGAAGGGGGTGGCGGTAGTGGCGACACCGGACGCGGTGTTCGTCGCCCCTGTCAGCCACAGCCAGAACGTGAAGAAGGTCGTCGAGCAGTTGGAAAAAAGTGGGCGGCTTGAGACGAAGTACACGCCATCGGAAGACCGAGTCATCATCAGCGGTTCGTGGCGCAAGCGCGTCGAACATTGGCTCTTCAATGAAACCCTGCCGCTTTGGTCCACCGCAGGGGTCGATGATGTATACGGCGGCTTTCACGAGGCTCTCGGTTTCGACACAAGGCCGCTGGGCAAGTCCAAGCGCATGCGCACCATGGCTCGCCAGATCTACGCCTTCGCCGTAGCCAAGGAACGCGGCTGGGCCGGACCGGCCGACAAGCTGATCGCCCATGGCATAGACTTCATTGCCAAACATGGCCGCACAACCCGTGGCGGCTGGGTGCGGACCCTTAATGTCAATGGCAGCGTGGCTGACCCTGCGGAGGACGCGTACGATCATTCCTGCGTACTCCTGGCACTTTGCCATGCTCATCGATGCGGCCATCGGGACGCCTTGCGACTGGCACAAGAGACATTTCATTTCCTCGACGCCCATCTCGAAGACGACCGTCTGAACGGCTTTCTGGAAACCTCCGGCTCCAACGGGATGCGGTTTTCGAACCCGCACATGCACATGCTGGAGGCTTTCCTTGCATGGCATGCCGTCACTGGCGACCGCACCTATCTGCGCCGGGCGGCTCGCGTGGTTGATCTCTTCAGATGCCATTTCTTCGATCAGGAAAGCTGGACGGTAGGAGAAAATTTCGACGTCGACTGGCTACCTCTGCCTGGCGAAAAAGGCCTGTCGACCGAACCCGGCCACCATTTCGAATGGGCCTCGCTCCTCATCGATTTCGCTAAAAAAAGCGGACAAAAGGACTTGGCCAGTTATGCACGGAAGCTCTATTCGTCGGCGATCGCCAGCGGATTGAATCGGGCGACGGGTCTGGCTTACGCGGCTGTGTCGCGGCAGGGAATGCCCATCGACCGGCTCTCCCGCAGCTGGCCGCAATGCGAGGCCATCAAGGCAGCCATCGCCCTGGACGGCATAGGCGGGCCTGATTTGAAACCAGAGATAGAAGCCCGTGTCGCCCGTCTCTTTCGATGGCATATCGATCCCGCTCCCCTTGGCTTGTGGATCGACAGGATTGACGAGCGCGGAAGGTCACAGGCCACGGAGGTTCCCGCCAGTATCTTCTACCACTTGGTGACCGCGTTGATGCAGTATTTGGACAAGACCGAAGGTCAGGTCGAACCTTTCCCGATACCAGCTTTGGACCTGGGCAAGACTGTCCCCGCGCGGGCTTTAGGCTAAACTTCACCACACTATTCATCCGGCTGGGGTCCGGAAGCATTCGACACCGTGGCAGGCGAGCGATGGACGTGCCCGCCCGATCAAAGGTGACGAGATCCGTCGCGGTCGGCAAGCGGCGACCCGTCAGCTGGGTAAGTGACCATGGGTTTCTACGAGAGAAGACTTGTCGACCGTTCTCCAATGCGACGTCTGCGGTGATGGCGGCATCGTGGTGTCCCAAGGTGGAAGGGCAAGCTACGGCTAATTCGGTATGCTTGCCTCTGTGTCGTCGCTCGGAACCGGGATAGCATGCTTAAAAATAGGTCTAAAGGGACGCCGAGATTGAGCTTTTCCAATTTAGTTGCCGCTGCGGATAGCGACTAAATCGCTGAAAGCAAGGTGATTGTGCGTCTAAACACCCGTCTTGTCCGGACAGTTGAGAAGCATATTATGGCAAAAAAGAAATCGCGTACTAGGCCCACCAGTGATCTCTTGAAACTGCTTGCCACCAGGCCTCGAGCTGTTGCCCTTGCCGCGTTGCACGTGAGTGAATCGGTGCTGCTTGAACTTGAGGCATCGGAATTGTTGTCGGCAAGACAGATAAGAGGGTTGCTCAAGGACGCATCAAGGACCTTGCGAAATGCCGCCGGCCAAGTGGACAATCGCAGCAGCTTCATCGCCGCGGAAATAGTCGAGTCCATGCAAGAAAATTTCACAAGAAATAAAAGCTAGCTGCTGCGGTTGCGACCGTACGACTCTTTGCTTTCCCATGCTGCGTAGCTGTGGCGACGTCGCACAAGTACCCATCACGCCAAATTTTGATGTACATTCGATCCGAGGGGATAGAAAGTGAAGACATCGGGCGGGGTTATAAATGTTGTACGCTTCACAGTCTTTGGGCGGGAACGAAAAGCGGTCATCGTATATCAGGCTTGCCGACGAAGATTCGGCGCTCATGAAGACGCTGGGGTTCACACCGAAGCGTTATCCACCTGGGACGGTCATTTTCAGCCAGGGTGAGGACAATGACCGCGTATTCATCGTCGAGTCGGGGTGGGGTTGCCTGTCGCACGAACTTGCAGGGGGGCAGCGACAGATCCTGGATTTTGCCCTGAGAGGCGATCTCGTCATGTCCCGGTCGAACGGGGGTGGCGCGCTTGAAACGTTTGTTGCTCAAACCGACCTGAACGTCTTGGTAGCCTCAACCAAGACATTTACGCTCACAGCCATGAAATCCCCCCATCTTTTCTCCCTGATCGTCGAGGCTCTTGGGCACAACGGTGCCGTCATCGCTGAACATCTCACCAATGTTGGTCGACGCAGTGCCTTGGCGCGGACCGCACATCTGTTCCTCGAATTGAGAACGCGCCTGGAACTCATAGGCTCCGTTACCCGCGATAGCTATGAATGCCCGTTGACCCAGTACGATCTCGCGGACGCCCTTGGCCTCACTCCGATTCATGTCAACAGGATGCTGCGCGAACTGCGTGAGCGTAAATTTCTCGAATTCCGGCAAGGCCGTGTTCGCGTGCTCGACCTACGAGGCATGACGGAATATGCGGGTTTCGAATGCAGCTATATCGACAGTTGACATCTGGGTGTAGGAGCGACTTGGCATCGAAATGCGGTCCTGAGCGAGGAGGGCATTGCCGTCCCAGTGCACGGCTGGGGCGAAACGCTTAACCCCCGGATGGGACACAACGCTGGAATGGCCGGGGCGGTTTTGGGGTTTTGGGGACGTGGACCGCACCGGCCATCGCGGTCGGGGGGCCTCCCGCAAGGATTGGTATATCTTATGTTAGCGAGAGCGCAATTAATCCTATCGGACGACCACCATCGCCGGGAACGGAAGGGATCGAGTGCAAACCGAGCATTGCGGACTCGCTGTTCAGACCGATTTGGAGAGCCCAGCCATCCAAGTCGGGCTTGCCCTTGCTTTTAGGGCAGTCCTACAATTTTGAACGAGGACGCAGAGCCTGAAGGACGGCATGCTAGAACTTCGATATACGACAGACCGTTTGAAACGAGCTTTGATCCGTACACCAGATTGTCCGCCTTTGTGTCCGTAGCGGAGATAGCTGACCTTCAAGAGTATCTCGCGGCCTGTTGAGTATCTTGGCTTCCTAAAGCCTGAGAGCGGTCCTGAAGGTGGAGAACTCGTCATCAGTGATCTGAACCACGTGCTGTGGCTCGGGATAGGCGCCGGTCTGGACGTCGGCGATGAATTCGCGATAGGCGGCGATGCGCTCGTGCTGCAGCCGCTCATACTCGGCGGCGAAGTTGCGGTAGGTCTTTGCATGGCGCGGCTTGTGGCCTGATGTGTGGCCGAGTACGTCCTCGCTGAACAGATACTGCGCGTCGGCATGCGGCCCGGCGCCCATGCCCAGCATGATCATCGGTGTGCTCCTGGTAATCAGTTCGGCAACGCGGTCTGGCACCACTTCCAGTTCGGCGCCGAAGCAGCCGATGGCTTCCAGCCGCTTGACGTGGTCCCACACCGCACGCGCGCTGTCGGCCGTCCTGCCGACAGCCTTGAAACCGCCGGTCCAAGTGCATTGCGAGGGGATCAGGCCAACATGGGCAACGACAGGCACGGCGTTGTCGCAGAGCGTCTTCTGGATATCGAGCGAGGCGGCACAGTAGAAGCAGTCGCCGCCGATGCGCATGAAGTGGTAGGCGGTTTTCAGATAGTCCTCCGCCGTGACCAGATTGCCGGATGGCCCGTAAGGCAGCCCGACCTGTACGAAGCAGCGGCCCGCCGCCTCGCGCATCTCGGGCGAGAAGAATCGGCCCTCGATCGAAAGCATGTCGACGCCGGCCGCATCCGCCGCTGCCGCCTCGTCGAGCGAGGTGACATACAGCATGGAAATCTTTTGTCCGCGGCCCTTCATGGCGCGGATGTCGGCGACGGTGGGCCGGGTGCTCTTGGTGACCATTTTGTTCCCTCAGATCGTGAAAGCTTCGCGGAAGGCTTGCAGCGCCGCCTCGGGATTGCCGGAGGCGAATGCCTCCATGCCCACCGGTCCGCGATAGCCCATGTCCTTCAGCGCACGGGCGATACCCCGGTAATTGATCTCGCCGGTGCCAGGCTCCATGCGTCCGGGCACATCGGCCACCTGGACCTCGCCGATCCAAGGTAGGCAGGCGCGGCACAGCTCGATCAGGTTCCCTTCGCCGATCTGCGCGTGATAGAGGTCGAGATTGAGGCGGAGCCCCGAACGGTTGACGCTCGAGACCAGCGCCAGTGTGTCCTCAGCGCGCCCGCACGGCACGCCGGGATGGTCGACCGGCAGGTTCAGATTCTCCAGCGTGAAGGTCACGCCTTCCGTCTCGGCAAGGTCGGCAATGCGGTTCAGCGTGTCGCGCGCCTTGAGCCACATGGCGCCGGTGACGATCTCGCACGGCGTGACTGGCAGACCGCCATCACCCAGCCCGGTGCCGTGCAGATTGAGCCGCGCGACGCCGAGGCGTTTGCCGACCGCCGCGGTCTCCTTCGCCGTCTTCAACAGTTCGGCAGCACCTTCGTCATCGGCCAGCCGGCCGCGCAAATAACCGTTCATGATCGAGAAAGTCGCGCCGGATCTTTCCAGCATTGCGAGATCGTGCTCGGGCCAGTTCCAGAGGCCGACCTGAAAACCCATTTCGGTGAGGCGCCGCACGCGCCATTCCATCGGCTTGTCGCGCCACAGCATTTCGACACAAGCCGCCAGTGTAAAAGTATCGGACATGTCAGACCTCGATGTACACGCGGCCGTCCTCGACCTTCGTGGCGTAGGTTTTCAGGTTCACGCAGACCGGTGCGCGTAGCGCTTCGCCGGTCCGGTAATCGAACACGCCGCTGTGCTTCGGGCATTCGATCCTGTGCTCCATAACCAGCCCGTCGCTGAGATGCACCTTCTCATGCGTGCACAGCCCGTCGGTGCAGAAGAATGCATCGTCGGGGCTGCGGTAGATGGCGAATGTCCGGGCCTCGTGATCGAAGCGGATGACGTCCTCTTCATCGATGTCATCGGTCGCGCATGCATCAATCCATTTTGCCATTGTCACTCTGCCGTCTGTTCTTTGGTCGGTTGAAAAAGGCGGCCGGCGGACCACGCATTCCGCCGGCCGTACAGGGAGATGCCCGGGAGGAGGAGATGGGCGTCTTCACTGCTCACGCATGGCTCGCGCCCTGCGGCGCATGCCCGTTGTCAGCCGCCGAGAAACTCTCGATCTCGGCTTCGAGCTCGGCCATCTGCTCGCCGCCCGCCATCAGGTCGGTGATCGCCTCGCGGCTTTTCTCGCCCTTGCGGAAGTCGGCGGCCTTGGCGCCTCTGATGAGGACGGCGAAGTGGTCGCCGACGGTCAGGGCATGGACGACATTGTGGGTGATGAAGATCACCGCGATGCCCTTGCGGCGCGCCTGGAGCACAATGCGCAGCACGTGCGCCGCCTCCTTCACGCCAAGCGCGGCGGTCGGTTCGTCGAGGATCAGCACGCTGGCGCCGAAATGGACGGCGCGCGCGATCGCCAGCGCCTGGCGTTCGCCACCGGACAGTCCGCCGACGAGGCGGTCGCCGTCGTCGATGCGGGTGATGCCGAGCTGGCGCATCTCGGTGACGGCGATCTCGTTGGCCCGTTTGCGGTCGTAGATGGTCAGCGGCCCCCAGCGCCGCGTCGGCTCGGCGCCGACGAAGAAGGAGCGGCCGATGCTCATCAGCGGGAATGTCCCGCCGAACTGGTGAACGGTGGCGATACCATGGTCACTGGCGTCGCGGGGGCTGTCGAAGGCCACGGATTTGCCGTCCATCTCCATCGTGCCCGACGTGGGCTTGTGCACACCGGAGAGGATCTTGATCAGCGTCGACTTGCCGGCGCCATTGTCGCCAAGCAGGCACAGCACCTCGCCTCTGTTGACCTCGAGCGAAATGTCATGGAGCACGTCGATCGGGCCGAACGACTTGTTGATCCCAGTCAGCCTGAGCAGGGGCGTGGTCATCAGCGTGCCCTCGGTTTGGTGCGCGGCGCGTAGGTCAACGCCATGGTACGGAAAGTGTTGTTCATCAGCACGGCCGCCAGCAGCAGGACGCCGATGATCAGGCTTGCCCAGTTGGCGTCGAAGCCGGTGTAGAAGATGCCCTGATTAACGATGGCGAAGGTCAGTGTGCCCAAAACGATGCCGACCACCGATCCGTAGCCGCCTGTCAGCAGCACGCCGCCGATGACCACCGCGATGATCGAGTTGAAGATGAAGGACTGGCCGGCGGCCACCTGGGCACTGTTGTAGAGGATCGCCTGTGACATGCCGACAAAGGAGGCGCACAGGCCGCTGCTCATGAACAGCGCGATGGTCACCCGGTCGGTCGGGATGCCGGCATTGCGGGCGCTGACGGCGTCGCCGCCCATGGCCAGGATCCAGTTGCCGAAGCGCGAGAAGTTCAGGATGAAGCCGACGATCAAAACGGCGGCGATCCACCAGAACAGCGTCACCTCGAACTTGCCGCCGAGATAGTCGCCGAACAGCAGCTTGGCGGTGGTGCCACTCTTAAGCGCGACGCTGGTGCTGCCGGACAGGATGACCGAGAGGCCGAGCGTCAGGCCAGCCAATGCGAACAGCGTGGCGAGCGTAACGACGAAGGACGGCACTTTGGTGCGGATCACCAGCACGCCGTTGATGAAGCCGACGGCGAGCCCAAGGCCAAGCGCGGCGAGGATGCCGACGATGATCGGCAGGTCGTAGTGGCCCGACAGGATGGCAATGGTCATCGAACTGGCGGGGACCATCGAGCCGACGGAGAGATCGAGGTGCCCGGCGATCATCAGCAACCCGATGGGAAGCGCGATGATGCCGAGTTCCGAGGCGACGTTGAGCCAGCTCGCGGCGCCTCCGGCCGACATGAAATTGGCGCCGCCGAAGATCGAGAAGAAGACCAGAACGGCGACCATGCCGATCAGCGAACCGACCTCGGGGCGGCGCATGAGACTGCCGATCGAGGGCATCGAAGATTGCGGGGGCGCAGTCGCTACCACGGCGAGTTGGTCATGGGCTTGGGATGTCATCGAAATGTCCCTGGCTTGAACAATGGGAGCCTGGCGCTGCCAGTAGTCGGCGGCGCGTGGCAGATGATGTCCGGCCCGCGGATGGGCCGGACATTCTGTCTGCAGACGCTAGCGAGCGCCGGCCGCGGCACCAGCCATCGTCGCATCGACATTGGCGGCGTCCACGATCCCCGGCCCGGTCAGCACCGGCTTGGTCGGCAGGTCGAGCCCATAGTTGACGAAGCCGTTCAGCAGCGACACCGCGAGAAAGCCCTGCAGATAAGGCTGCTGGTCGACAGCGAACATCTGCGTGCCAGCCTTGATGCGCTGCAGGCCGGTCTCATCCATGTCGAACGAAGCCAGCTTGACCTTTTCGCCGGCATTGGCCTGGCTGATGGCGTTGGCGGCACTGTTGGCGTCGCCGGCGCTGATGGTGATGACACCGTCGATGGTGTTGTCCTTCAGCACGGCGGCCTTGATCGCCTCTGCGACTGCTGTCGGGTTGCCGAAGCTCGACGACGGCAGCGGCAACTGGCTCGATTTGCCGCCGCTCTTGGCGATGGCGTCGGCAATGCCCTTGCAGCGGTCTTCGGTGTTGGTGGCGCCCGGCAAAGTGTTTACGCACAGCACGTTCTTGGAACCATGGCTGCCGTAATAGGTGCCGCCGCCCAGGCCAGCGGCGTATTCTTCATTGCCGACATAGTTCATGGCACCGAGCCGCTTGGCCGCGTCCATGCCGCCGGAATTGTAGATGATGAGCGGCACGCCTGCCGCAACGACTTCCTTGAAAGCATCGTCCATGGCCTCCGGCACCCAGTCAGGGCCGACAATGGCGCTCGGCTTCTGGCTGAGCGCGGTGCGGATCAGCTTGGCCGCGTCCGGACCGAGATTGTCGTAGTTCTGCGGACCGAGCCAGGTCACCGAGCCGCCGGTCAGTTCGGCGACCTTGCCGGCGTCGTCGGCGCCTTTCTTGACCTTCGACCAGAACGGGTCGTCCGCCTTACCGCCGATGACGAATATCTTCGCGCCATCGGCCATGGCAGCCGTGGACGATATCGCCGCCACGCCCGCAAGCATGATCGCCGTCAACAGTTTCGTGATCGTTTTCATTTCATTTCCTCCCGGTTGCCGTCGTCAGACGGTTTAGAAAAAATCGAATTCATCCGCAGGCGCGCACCTCTCCCGTTGCGCGTTGCGTCGCTTGATCAATGGTTCGCCGCGACCTTGGCGTTCATACGTTCCTTCTTTTTCTGGAAGCGGGCGTCCATCATGGCGTCGCCTTGCTTGGTGCCGTCGTGCCAAGTGCCGAACCATCGATCGAGCGGGATCAGCCCGTCACCGCCGTAGTTCACCTCGAAATATTTGTGATGCAGGTAGTGTGCGTAAGCGTGGCTCTCGACCGCTGTGTCCTCGGTTACCTCCAGCTTATCGAAGCCGAGATGGCCGTTGACCGCACCGAAGCCGGCGATATGCAGCTGGAACAGCGCGACAATGGGATTGGACGGGATGACCAGATGCCAGAAGGCGACCGCGTGATAGAGGAACCCCTCCACCGGATGCATCGACAGCGATGACCACGGCGACGGGTTGATCGAGTTGTGGTGGACCGAATGGATCCAGCGATAGAGCGGGGCCCAGTGGATCAGGCGGTGGATGAAGAAGAAATGCACCTCGTGGATGGCCGGTGCGACCAGCACAAGTGCGGCGAGGTAGACCGGGTGATCTTGCCAGCCAACCCACGGCACGTAGCCATTGGCAAAGCACCACAGGAAGACGACTTCGACCACCGTCCATAGCGGAATGGTGATGAAGAACGAGCGCAGGAAGTTGTCGAGGTTCTGGCTCTGGAACCAGAACACGTCGGAGGGCGCGTCGGCAGGGAATTTGTGGTTGTACTTGAACCGCGTCGCCTGGGTTCGCTTGATGTAGTAGCGCAGCTCGAAGATGCCGTAGAAGACGAGGATCGCTGCCGCGTTGACGGCGTAGAGCCACAGCGCCCAGCCCCAGCTGATCGTCTTCATCGTCTCGACGCTCGGGACGATATAGAACCAGTAGAGCAGCGCCGTGGCCATGTGGAAAGCATTCCACGGCCAGATATAGCCGGGCAGCCACGCCAGGATCTTCGGCAGCCCGGGCGGCCAGTTCCACAACGGCGCTCCCTCGATGCGTCCGTTCGGCTTCCAGTCGCCGCGCTTGTCGCGCACGCCGTATTCGAGATCGTCCATGCAATCCTCCACCCGCAATGCCGCACCTGCAAGGCCTTGGGATGGGCCGCACGCGCGCGCTGCCTCACACCGCCTGAGAGCGATGGGCAAAACCCGTATGCGCTGTGCTGCTGCTATCCCTAGGCTGGCGGTGCGTCCGCCTTGCTTGCTTTTGACGAGATAAACATCTTGATCCAAAATGAATCAAGAATAGAATTTTTGTTCCAAACTGATTGTGTCATTCATATCAATCTGGCACGATAGATGATATCTTCATATCAATTACTACAGGCGGATGAGACGAAATGGATCAGAACAAGCGGCCGACGATCAGGGATGTGGCCGCCGAGGCGAATGTTTCGGTGGCCACCGTCAACCGGGTGCTGAGCGGCATCGGCGCCGTCCGCCAAGGCACGCGCGAGCGCGTCAGGCTGGCGGCGGAGCAGATCGGCTTCTACGGCATGGGCGCGCTGCGCAGCCGCATAGCGGCCGCCCGGCCGCACTACCGCTTTGGCTTCCTGCTGCACCAGCCCGGCCGCGCCTTCTACCGCAACATCGCCGAGGCGCTGCGAGCGGTGGCGCCGACCATGCCCGACTGCGAGATAGAGCTGCGAATAGAGTTTCTCGACGACCTGTCGCCGCAGAATGTCGGAGCGCGCCTGCTGGCGCTCGGCGCCGAATGCGACGCCGTCGGCGTCGTCGCCGCCGTCCATCCGCTTGTCACCCAGGCGGTCGATGCGCTGCAGGCCCGCAACGTTCCGGTGTTTGCGCTGATCTCGCAGATATCGGCGACGGGTCAGGTTCATTACGTCGGGCTGGACGGCTGGAAGGTCGGCCGCACCGCAGCCTGGGTGTTCGAGCATGTCTGCAGGGCGCCCGGCAAGCTCGGCATCCTTGTCGGCAATCACCGCTATCGCTGCCAGGAAATGAACGAGAGCGGCTTCCGCTCCTATTTCCGCGAGCACGCCCCTGATTTCACGCTGCTGGAGCCGCTGCTGACCTTCGAATCGAGCGCCATCGCACAGGAGATGACCGAGAAGCTACTGAACGAAAATCCGGATCTGTCCGGCCTCTATGTCGCCGGTGGTGGCATCACCGGCACTATCGCGGCCCTGCGCTCCACCGGCCGCGCCGGCAGCATCGTCGTCGTCGGCTATGAGTTGATGGAGTCGACCCGCCCGGCGCTGCTTGACGGCACGCTGACCTTCATCATCTCGCACCCGCTCGCCCGAATCGCGCTCGAAGCGCTGACCGGTATGGTCCGCGCCGTTGCCGCCCCGAACGATGGTGGCAATTTGACCGCCATCTTGCCGTTCGAGATCTACACGCGGGAGAATATTTAGAGCAAAGATTACAGCACAGCGTTAGGAGATTCATATGGAGGTTCCGACAAAAAACGCTGAGCCTATCCTCATCAGGGGTGAGATGGGGCACGACATTTCTGGCATCGAAGCATAGCTTTCCACGGACGTCCGCTCTTGGACAAAGTCCAACACGCCGGAAAACGGCCGACATTGGGAAGGGTTTCGGGTGCCGTCAGGCGTACGAAAGCCTCTCATGCAGGAACCCGCGGGCTACAGTCGATGTCTATGGGGATTTCGATTTGCGGCTGATGTCGGCGATAGCGCGACCGTCGCCGGGAAGCGCCGGGATGGATGCGGACAGGCGGCTTCGTTGCGCCTCCGCGCGATGTTGTCGGCACGGTAAGCGGCTGAAGGCGGCCCCGTCGGCGTCGACGATCACCATGGACGCGTTTGGGTCCGTTACCGGAGGCTGAGGGCCTGCGGTTGAAGTCTCGACTATTCCATGCCGGGTCATAGAGCGGTCTCCCGGTTCGTCGCGGTAGCGTCCGGCGGTCCGCGTGGCTGCCTCCAGCGTTCGAGTACCTCGACGACGATCATGCGTCCGCCGCAGCACGGGCATGACGGGCGGAAGTCCTCCGGTTCGCCTGGTGTGTCGTCATCGGGTGGCGCAGCGACGCTCAGCAGTTCGCGGGCGAGCGCGAGGCTGGCCTTGCGGGCGGAGCCGGCGAGCAGGCCGTAGTGGCGGATGCGGTGAAAGCCTCGCGGCAACACGTGGAGCAGGAAGCGGCGGATGAACTCGTCTGTGGCGAGCGTCATGACCTGCTGGCGGTCGGCGCCGTCGCGGCGGTAGTTCTTGTAGCGGAAGGTGACGCCGCTCTCGTCGAAGGCGATCAGGCGGCTGTTCGATATCGCGACCCGGTGAGTATAGCGCGACAGGTATGCGAGCACCGCCTCCGGTCCCGCGAACGGTGCCTTGGCATAGACCACCCAGCGCTTCTTCCGGACTGGCGACAGGTGCCGCAGGAAGGCTCGCCGCCCGGTGAGGTACGCCATTGATCCGAAGAAGCTGAGCCGTCCGGCGTCGTGCAGCGCCATCAACCGGGTGAGGAAGAGCCGGCGGAACAGCTTGCCGAGCACGCGCACCGGAAGCAGGAAGGCCGGCCGCGACGAGACCCAGCGCTTCCCGCCGGGCGCGATGCCGCCCCCCGGTACGATCATGTGCACGTGCGGATGGTGAGTCATCGCAGAGCCCCAGGTGTGGAGCACGGCGGTGATGCCGATCCTGGCTCCAAGGTGCTTCGCATCGGCCGCGATGGTCAGCATCGTCTCCGACGCTGCCTTGAACAGCAGGTCGTAGGCGAGCGCCTTGTTGTGGAAGGCGATGTCGGCGACCTCGGCGGGCAGCGTGAACACGACATGGAAGTAGCCGACCGGCAGCAGGTCGGCCTGGCGCTCGGCCAACCATGTCCGCGCCGCTGCGCCTTGGCACTTCGGACAGTGCCGGTTGCGGCAGGAGTTGTAGGCGATCCGCCATTGGCCGCAGTCCTCGCAGGCCTCGACGTGACCGCCAAGGGCCGCGGTGCGGCAGTGCTCGATCGCCGACATGACCTTGATCTGGCCAAGGCTCAGATGACCTGCATGGGCGGCCCGGTAGGGGTGGCCCAGCAGCACGGAAGATGTCGGCGACCTCGATCGAGGTGCGCACGGCTCAACCGGGCGGCGTCTTGCCTTCCATCAGCGCCATCAACCGATCGAGCGGCCCGGCGACCGCATGGATCGTCCGGGTCGAGACCTTGGTGTAGAGCGCGGTCGTATCGAGCTTGCTGTGCCCGAGCAGCACCTGGATGACGCGGATGTCGACATCCTGTTCGAGTAAGTGGGTGGCGAAGCTGTGACGCAGAGTGTGCGGACTGACGCGCTTGCGGATGCCGGCGACTTCGGCCGCCTCCTGGACGGCGCGGTGCAGTTGCCGCGACGAGATCGGCGCCGTGCAACTGCGGCCCGGGAACAGCCAGCCATGCGGAAGCATCACCCCGCGCCGCCTGCCTTCGCGCCACCACAGCCGCAGGAGTTCCAGAAGCTGCGGCGAGAGCATCGCGTTGCGGTCCCTGCGGCCCTTGCCCTGCTCGACGCGGAGCAGCATGCGCGTGCTATCGACATCGTCGACCTTGAGATGCGCGACCTCGGACACGCGCAGGCCCGCGCCATAGGCGACGCCGAGCGCGGCCTTGTACTTGATGCCAGGTGCGGCTTCGAGCAGCCGCGCCGCTTCCTCCACGCTCAGCACGTCGGGAAGCTTGCGCTGATACCGCATGACCACCAGCGCACGCGCCAGATCCCGCCGCTTCAGCGTCACCAGGAACAGGAACCGCAACGCCGAGACCGCGCCGTTGATCGTCGCAGGTCCGGCGCCACTCTCATGCTGATGAAGCTGGAAGCGGCGGATGTCCTCAGACGACGCCGCATCGGGCGAGCGGCCGAGGAACGCGGCGAAGCGCCGGACGTGACGAACGTAATCCTGCTGGGTATGCGAGCCCAGGCCCCGCATCAGCATGTCGTGCTGCATGCGCTGGCGAAGCGGGCTAATAGGTGCATCGGTCGATGGGGTAGCCATGGCGAGTTCCTCTCGTTGAAGGGAACTCCATCGTCAGATCGACGCCTCTACCCGCTCAAGGCCTATGACATGCACGCCATCTCAGAAGGAGGCGGCCCTCCCGCGCAGCGGGTTCGTGCATGAGGCGCAAGCTGCCGTTCGCGTCATGGATAGCTTTGGGGTCGGACTCTCCCCTTCCCTACGGGTCTTTGCAGCACCGAGCCAGGCCCATCACGCCCGACACTGTAGAAAATATCGCATGGTCTCTGAGTGGGGGGAAAGGCGGTAGCGCTCTCCGCTACCACTTCAAACCCACATCGTACGCAATGTTTGGGTTGCGGCGGGCGCCTGATGCGGCCCGCTCTGCGGCGTAGCGCGCATTCGGAAATGCTGCCCCTCCAATAAGGGCGGCAAGCTTGCCCTTGATCTCGATCTCGAAGCCCTCTTGGGCAGGCTTGGGATGCATCGTGACACTGTGAACAAGCCCGAAAATTTTGGGTGAGCGTGCCACGGTCATCGGCTGCAGTTGCGTGGTCAGCCAACATCTTTGAAAGAGCATCGACGGTTTCTGTGTAACGCTGCAGGGTCGCTGGGTGGAGAGCCACGGTCGAGGGCGGCTCATCGAGGTCGTCGACTTGTGCCAATGGGCGCGGTGTTGGCAGCCGGCGGAAACCGAAGCTTTGTTTTTTGCTCAGCGTGACCGCAATCCGGCGCGTGCAAGGGGAGTACGCGCCTTCAAGAGCCCAGAAACACATTCGACGGGGGGCAACCCAGTCGGATCAGATCACCACCTGGGTACCTATCTCAACGACTCGCCCGGTCGGTATCTGGAAATACTCCGTCGCATCGGCCGCCGTCCGGGCCAGCCCGATGAACAGCTTGTCCTGCCACACCGGCATGCCAGAATTGGGCGAGGCCTTGAGCGAGCGCCGCGACAGGAAGAAGGATGTCGACATGATGTCAAACTTCCAGCCCTGCTTGCGGCAGATCGCGAGCGCACGGGGGATATTCGGCTGCTCCATGTAGCCGAAGGTCAGCGTCACTCGCATGAACAGCTCGTTGACCGTCTCCATCTTCACCCGCTCGCTGTCGGGCACTACCGGCTGTGGCGCCGTCACCACCGAAAGGATGACGTTCTGCTCGTGCAACACCTTGTAGTGCTTGAGACTGTGCATCAGCGCGGTCGGCGCACTCAGCGGATCGCTGGTCAGGAACACCGCCGTGCCCGAAACCAGATGGGGCTTCTTCTTCAACAGATTGCCGGCAAGGAAATCGAGCGGGATCTCATTGCGGCGCGTCTTGTCGAACAGGTAGCGGCCGCCGCGCACCCAAGTCCAGATAATGAGGCACATCACCAACGCAATGGTCAGCGTAACCCAGCCTCCTTCGATCACCTTAATGATGTTCGAGCCGAGGAATACCAAGTCCACGATCAGAAACAGTGCCGACGCTGCAAGGGCGCCGGTAACTGACCAGTTCCAGATTCGGCGCATGACGATGAAGAGAAGCAGGTCCGTGACCACCATCTGACCGGTGACGGAGATGCCGTAGGCCGATGCGAGGTTGCCCGACTTCTGGAACCCGAGCACCAGCATCATGACGCCGATGCCGAGCAGCAAATTGACCCTCGGAAGATAGATTTGGCCAACTTGCGTCTCGGATGTGTGCAGGATGCTGAATCGCGGCAGAAGATTCAGCTGAACGGCTTGACGCACCAGCGAAAACGCCCCGGAAATCACAGCCTGACTGGCGATGATCGTCGCGGCGGTGGCCAAGACGACCATCGGCACCAGTGCCCAGCGAGGCTGCATGTCGAAGAAAACATTCTCCGGCAATTCGGTGCGGTTCAAAACAAAGGCGCCCTGCCCAATGTAGTTGAGCAGAAGGCACGGGAACACGATCCACAGCCAAGCCATCACAATCGGTCTGCGGCCAAAGTGGCCAAGATCGACGTAAAGCGCCTCAGCGCCGGTCACAGCTAGAAAAACAGCGCCGATTGTACCGAGCGCAAGTGCTGAATTGGCCACGAGATAGTGGACGGCGTAGTAGGGATTGACGGCCCACAACACTCCGGGATTGGTGACGATGTGGCTTACTCCGGAAACCCCCAGCGCGAGAAACCATGCGAATGTAATCGGCCCGAAAACGCCTCCAATGGCGCCGGTCCCGAATCGTTGGACCGCGAAGAGCCCTGCAAGAATGACAAGCGTGACTGGCAAGACGTATGGCTCAAGGGCTGGCGTGACGGTCTCAAGACCTTCCACTGCAGCGAGCACCGAGATCGCTGGCGTGATCATAGAGTCGCCCGTAAACAACGCCGCGCCAAGCACGCCCAATACCAAAATGGCAGCCGAGCGAGCCGGAAGACTACTGCCGGCCAGGGACATCAGGGAGAGTGTGCCGCCTTCGCCCTTGTTGTCCGCTCGGAGAACAAATGTGACGTATTTAACCGTTACGATGAGGGTCAGCGCCCAAATGATCAACGAAAGAATGCCAAGCACATCCTCACGTGTCGCCGATCCGTCCGATGCCGCAACAAACAGGGCTTCGCGAAACGCGTAGAGAGGACTTGTTCCGATATCGCCATAAACGACGCCGAGAGCGCCCAGAACCAGTATTCGCGCGCTCTGCTGGGGGTGGACATCATGCGCAGCCGACTGTGCTGCTGCAGCCCCGCCGTCGCCTGCATCGGCATTGCTCATGAACCTGCTCCTCCGGCTAGAGCAACGTTTCGTTGTCGTTGTCCTCGCGCCGTTTGCTGACTTTCGCCTTCCCGGCTGTTTACGTTCGAGCATGCCGGAAATATTGACGATCAAGGGCCAGGGCCAGGAAGCGACTCACGATATCGACCGACGTCGAAGGCGTCGCAGGACGTTCATCGGGGTCGAATGCGAGCCCAATGGCCGCGCGCGGGCCCCCTGCCGTTGTTTTTACGGGCCAGAAGTCAAACCGCGAGGTCAACGCCGGATAGACTCCGGCGCTCACGACAAGTCCTGTTGCCAATGACGATTGCGCCGCCTCTATCTCGGCTTCCTGGGGCTCTACATTGCCGACTTTCTCGACGGAAACCCTTTTGCCGTCCAAAACGAGAATGACGACAGGAACTTGGAAGAGCGCTGCAAGCATGTGGCAAGTGATCGAGACGATCGCCTTAGCGTTGTCGATCCCCGCGACGTCGCGACTATAATTTTGCAGCATCGTTGCCTGCCTCCTCAGGAGCGCCGCTTCAATTGCGCGGCGCCGGGAGGTAAAGGCCACGCCACTGCCGATAAGTCCGACGACGAAAAGCAGTCCAATGGCCCAGACGTTTGCCGGGTCATCGACGATCAGCGTGTAGCGAGGCTCGGTGAAGAAGAAATTGTAGGCGAGTGCACCAAGTATCGCCGAAAAGAGCGAGGGGGCCAAACCTAGGCCGACGGCCCCTATGATCACCGGCACCACAAATATGAGCGAGATGTTCGGGATCGCCACCTGGCTGTCGACACCGGCAGCCACCACCGTCGCGAAGGCGGTCATTGCAAACGAAGCAAGATAGCGTACCGCGGCGGGAGCATCGGCCAAGCCGAAAAGCGAATCGGCACCCGGCGACGCAGTAATGTCCTGTTGCAGCCTCGGATTGACATCGGCCATCGGTTCACTCCCGCCGGCGTTGCCGCATGCCCAAAGCTAGGCCGATACGCATAAAGATTCCATTCGTGCGGCAGGCCAAAGATATAAGATTCCATAGTCGAAAGGCGGCGGATCCGGGAACTCTGTGCACGCTTGCCGCCTTCGGCAGAAGAGCGCCCAAAAAGGGCGGTCGGCGGCTCTCTCGCGGGAACGAAAAAAGAAGAGAAGCAGAACTTTCGTGCACAATTTTTGCGCACGAATACTGATAACTTACTGATATTATTTGTGTATCCTTCCCATCCGTCATTCGCGACGAGTCGTGATTTTCGACCTCGTGACGCTCAATCCCGACTTGCTGTCATGCTTGCCGACGATAGCAAAAGAGCGCCCGCTCAATAGTCGGTCTTGCGATGTAGCGGTCTGCCGCTACCAAAATCCATTAAGATATTGAAATATAGAAAGAATTTTTTCTCGATGGTAGCACTTGCGGTTGAAATTGGCCGACAATTTCAATGCAGCACACCGCGCGTAAGTAACTTCAGAGGCGATGACGAGCAACACGTTTCTTCCTGAACGCCCGCGCATCTGATCATCGCGGGTTCATGAGATAGGAAGCGTTGTGCAACTGTTTGTCGAGAAGGACGCCTCCACCGGCGTGCGATAGGCCAGTCCGACAAGGCCAGCCTTGCGCGACAATCAGATCGGGACGCCAGCGGGCCAGTTCTGCCGCTTTTCACTTTGGTCGGCCATGTCTTTGCTGCGTGCGACAAAGCGGCGCCAGCCGCCGAATGAGGAGATGTCGGAGGCACCGTCCAAGCCCGCGCTTTCGACCAGAAAACCCTTGGCGGGGGTGCCGTCGTCGAGTTCGACCGTGCCGATGCCGAGCGGAGCCGGAATAGCGGCGACGAAACGGCCGAAGGCCTCCGGCCCAAGCCGCCAGACCTCGACGTCGATCCGCATGCCGCCATCGGCAACGCGGATCAGGCCGGGCTTGGGCACGGACTGGCCGGCCAACGCATAGAGCTTGTAGGCGGCGGCGGTCCTGGTCGCTCGCAGGAATTGTGCGCCGAGCTGGTTGAGCTGGCCGTTGAGCGGCATGCCCGAGAGATGCGCGCCGACGACCACCAGGTCGATCATGCCGTCGCAGGGCGGCACGGCGGCCGGCCGCGGGCCGGGCTGCGGCCAACCCGTTGCGCCGAGCGGCAGGCCGCTCTGCGCATGCAGGTCGCGGGCGAGCATCGCCGTCAGCGCATCGCGGCCGGCCGGCGCCAGCAAGGTGACGCTCATCGGCAGGCCGTCGCCGCGCCTGCCGGTCGGGACGGCGATGCCGCACATATCGAGCAGGTTGACGAAGTTGGTGTAGGTGCCAAGCCGGCTGTTGGTCGCGACCGGATCGGCAAGCACCGCGGCTGTAGTGTAATGCGTAGGCGCGGTCGGCACGCAGAAGAGGTCGACCGAGGCGACGACCGGGGCGAGCTTCGCCCTGTAGGCCTGCAAGGCATAGAGGCCGCGAAAGGCGTCCGCCGCCGAAAGACTTCTGGCGCCGCCGATGATCTTGCGCGTCACCGGATGCATGGCGGCCTCGTTGGCATCCATGAAGTCGCGGATCGCCGCGTAGCGCTCGGCGACCCAGGCGCCTTCGTAGAGAAGATTGGCGGTGGCATAGAAATCCCCGAACGGAATTTCGACCAGCCGGCAGCCAAGCGTTTCCAGAAGGCCAAGTGCTGTCTCGAAGCCGGCCTGCATCGAAGCGTCGCCGAAGAACTTCAGGTCGCTCTTCGCCGGCACCCCGACGCTCAGCACGGGCGGCCGGGCGGCAAGCGCCGGCACCTTGATCGCGCGCGAATAGTCGTCGGCCGGGTCCTCGGCCGCCGCGACGGCGAACACCGCATAGGCGTCGTCGACGGTGAGTGCGAACACGGAGATGCAGTCAAGTGTGCGGCAGGCTGGCACCACGCCGGCGGCGGAGAGCGCGCCGACTGTCGGCTTAAGCCCGACGATGTTGTTGAGGCCGGCGGGGATGCGGCCGGACCCGGCCGTGTCGGTGCCGAGCGCGAAGGAGACGATGCCACGCGCCGTCGCCACCGCTGACCCTGAGGACGAGCCGCCAGGCACCAGGCTGGCATCGACGGCGTTCCTTGGGATCGGGTAAGGCGTGCGAACGCCGACCAGTCCGGTGGCGAACTGATCGAGATTGGTCTTGCCGACGACCAGCGCGCCAGCCGCCTTCAGCCGCGCCACGACAGTAGCGTCCGTCTCCGGCACATAGGCATATTCGGCGCAGGCTGCTGTGGTCGGCATGCCGGCGACATCGATATTGTCCTTGACCGCGAACGGCACGCCCCACAGCGGCTTGGCCACCGGATCGAACGGTCCGAGCGTTTGCGCCTGCGCCAGCATGTCCGCCTTGCTGGCGAGATGGATGAAGATGCCGGGATCGTCAGCCGCCACGATGCGGGCATGCACGGCATCGATCATATCCGCGACAGTCACGCCGCTGGCATAGGCCGCGTGCAGACTGATGATATCGAAGCGGATCTCGCTCATGTGGCCTCCCCCAGAATAATTACCGGCAGGTCCCACTGGATCAGCACGACGCAGCCGTCCTTCGTCCACACCGAATGCTCGGTCCCGACCGGGTTCAGGATGACGCTGCCCCGGGGATAATCGCCGTTCTCGTCGCTCTGTGTGCCCTCGAGCACGACAATGGTTTCCAGGCCGACATGGCGGTGGCGCGGCACGCCGGCTCCGGCCCGATAGTCGAGGATTGCCACCGACGGCTCGACCGGTCCGCCCTTGAGCAGCCAATGCACGGTGATGCCGTCGCGAAAAGGCTCGAACGCCAGCTCGCGCCAGCCGCCACCGACGAGGCCGGCAAAACTCAGATTAGCCATTCGCGATTCCCTGCAGCACCTGGTCGGTCATCGCCGTCCAGCCGACGATCGCGCCCTGGGCGCGGATCATGGCGATGGCCGCCGCCTTGAACTCCGGAAAATAGCTTTCCGTCGCATCTTCGGCGAGCAGGCACTCATAGCCGCGATCATTGGCCTCGCGCATCGTCGTCTGCACGCAAACCTCGGTGGTGACGCCGGCGAAAACCAGTTGCCGAGCGCCAAGCCGCTTCAGCTCGTCACCGAAGCCGGTCGCATAGAAGGCGCCCTTGCCCGGCTTCTCGATGACGATCTCGCCGGGCAGCGGCGTAAGTTCGGCGATGATCGCGGTGCCCGGCTCGCCCGATATCAGCACGCGGCCCATCGGCCCGACATCGCCGATGCGGATCGACGGATTGCCGCGGTTGCGCTTGGCGGGCGGCAGGTCGGAGAGATCGGCGCGGTGGCACTCCATCGTATGGATCACAGGCAGGCCGGCGGCGCGGAACCCCTCGATCAGCTTCTTCACTGTCGGCACGATCGCCTGGATGCGGCCGACATCGTTGCCGAGGCTGGCGCCGAAGCCGCCGGGCTCGGCGAAATCGCGCTGCATGTCGATGACGACCAGCGCCATCGTGTCGGGCTTGAACGCAAAGGCGAACGGCTGCGCGTCGATTTGCGCCATCAGTGATGTCCCGCCATATGCTCGCCGATGGTCTGTACGCTCGCGCCGGCGGTCGGCGTCTCATAGACCAGCGCGCCATCCGACATGACGAAAATGCGGTCGGACAATTCCAGCAGCTCGTCGAGGTCTTCCGACATCAACAGCACGGCCGCACCCGCATTGCGCGCCTTCATGATGCGGGCGCGGATTTCGGCCACCGCCGAGAAGTCGAGGCCGAAGCAGGGGTTGGAGACGATCAGCAGGTCGACCTCGCCGGTCAGTTCGCGCGCCAGCACCGCGCGCTGCACATTGCCGCCCGACAACGCGGCGATGGGCGAGGACAGCGAAGCGGTCTTGATCTTGAACTGCTCGACTAGGCGGGCGCTGAAGGCGCGGATGGCGCTGGTGCTGATCCAGTTCACCGGCCTGCCATTGCCGTCCATGTCGAAGGTGCGGAAGGAGATGTTTTCGGCCACCGTCATTTTCGGCGCGCAGGCATTCTTGAGCGGCTCCTCGGGAATGAGACGCACATTGAGCGCCCGCGCCTCGGCGCGCGTCGCCGCATAGGCGGCACCGCGCACCAACACTTCGCCGGCGTCACGCGGACGCTGGCCGGCCAGCACTTCCAGGAATTCCTTCTGGCCGTTGCCGGAAATGCCGGCGATGCCGACGATCTCGCCCGAGCGCACGCCGAGGTCCTCGATGCTGATCGACTTCAGCCCGGTTCGATCCGGCGCCTTCAGCGATTTGACCTTGAGCACGATCTCGGCATCGCGTTTCGGCGTCGCGCGGCTGTCAAGCGTGGCGATCGGCTGGTCGCCGATCATCATCGCCGCCATCGCCTTGCGGCCGAGGTCGGCGACGCGGCCGGCCCCGGTAAGCTTGCCCTTGCGCAGCACGCTGACATCGTCGGCGAAGGCAGTGACCTCATGGAATTTGTGCGAGATCATCAGCACGGTGAGGTCGCCGGCCTTGGTCATGTCGCGCACCAGCCCCAGCACCTCCTGCGCCTCGCCGGGCGTCAGCACCGAAGTCGGTTCGTCCAGCACCAGGAAGGAGCGGCCGAGATAGAGCTGTTTGATGATTTCGAGCTTCTGCTTCTCGCCGGCCGCAAGCTCCGCCACTTTGACGTCGAGCGGCAGCTTGAACGGCATGCGCTCCATGAACATGGCAAGATCGCCCCGCTCCTTGCGCCAGTCGACAATGCCGGGCACCTTTTCGCGCGAGATGACGAGGTTCTCCGCTCCGGTCAGCGACGGCACCAGCGTGAAGTGCTGGTAGACCATGCCGAGCCCGAGCGCCGAGGCATCCCTGGGGCTGGCAATCTTGACCTCCCGGCCATCGACCAGCATGTCGCCGGAGGCCGGGTGATAAAAACCCATCATGCATTTGACCAGCGTCGACTTGCCGGCGCCGTTCTCGCCGAGCAGCGCGTGGAAGGAACCTGCCGGCACGTTCACCGACACGGCATCCAGCGCCATGAAGCCGCCGAAGCGCATGGTCATGCCGATGGTTTCGACGCCGACGGCCTTTCTGACGCTGCCACTCATAGCGCCCTCCTCACGGCAGTTGCGCGACGAGCGCCTTCGAATTCGACACCGTGCCGAAGACGCCGCCCTGCATCTTGATCATCTTGATCGCCGCAAGATGGTTGCCGTGGTCGGTCGCCCCGCAGCAATCCGCCAGCATCATGCATTCATAGCCGCGGTCGTTGGCCTCACGCATGGTGGTGTGCACGCAGACATCCGTGGTGATGCCGGTGAGCACGATGTTCTCGATACCGCGCTGGTTGAGGATCAGTTCCAGATCGGTGGCGCAGAACGAGCCCTTGCCCGGCTTGTCGATGATCGGCTCGCCTTCGATCGGATAGAGGTCGGGGATGATGTCCCAGCCCGGCTCGCCGCGCACCAAGATGCGCCCGCATGGACCTGGGTCGCCGATGCCGGCATTGATGCGGCGCGAGCGCCAGCGCTTGTTGGCCGGCAGGTCGGCGAGATCGGGCCGATGCCCCTCGCGCGTGTGGATGATGGTGTAGCCCTTGGCCCGCATCACCGAGAGCACCGACTTGATCGGCTCGATCGGCGCCCGCACCAGCGACAGGTCGTAGCCCATATGGTCGACATAGCCGCCCGGCCCGCAGAAATCGGTCTGCATGTCGATGATGATCAGCGCCGTGTTGTCGGGTCGCAGATCGCCATTGTAGGGCCACGGATAAGGCTCTGCGTCGATCGTGTGCTGGGTGATTTCGGCTCTGGCGTTCACGGGCAAAACTCCAGTCATTTGGTGATCGACAATTCGCCCGGCGCGCCGGCGAGCGAGCGTGTCGGCGACGAGGTGGCGATCATGATAATGAGGGTGAGGATGTAGGGGGCGGCATAGAACAGATAGTAGCCCTGCGTCACGCCGACCGATTGCAGCGCCGGGCCGAGCGCGCCTGCCCCGCCGAACAGAAGGGCGGCGGCAAAACAGCCGAGCGGGTTCCAGCGCGCGAAGATGACCAGCGCCACCGCCATCAGTCCCTGGCCCGAGGAAATGCGCTCGGTCCAGCTGCCGGGATAGTAGAGCGACAGATAGGCGCCGCCGATGCCGGCCAGGGCGCCGCCGACCCCGGTGGCGAGCAGGCGCACCGTGTCGGGGTGGAGGCCCATGGCGCGCGCAGCATCCGAACTGTCGCCGACGACGCGCACGATCAGCCCGGCGCGCGTGTTGCGGAACGCCCACCACAGGACGACCGACAGCACGGCCCCGATGAGAAACAGCACGTTGACGTCGAGCGCTGCCTGCACCTGCGGGATGTCGGACCAGCCGCCGAAGGGAATGGCAGGCAGGTTGGGCGCCTTCGGCTTGATGAACGGTTTGCCGAAGAAGAAGGCGAGACCCGAGCCGAACAGCATCAGTGCAATGCCGATGGCGATGTCGTTGACCTTCGGAAATTTGCAGATCCAGCCATGGAACAGGCCGAAGCAGAGGCCTGCGCCGGCGGCGGCGATCAGGCCGAGCCAGGGCGAGTTGGTCATCACCGCGACCGCATAGGCCGTCATGGCGCCGAAGACGAGCGTGCCTTCGAGACCGAGATTGATGCGGCCGGAACGCTCGGTGATCGCCTCGCCCAGCGAGACGAAAATGAAGGGCGTCGACACGCGGATGGCGCCGCCGAGGATGGCGAGCGGCACGCCCCAGAGCCCGATGCCGGTCGCGTCCATCAGGCAGTCCCCCTCGGGAGATCGGGCCTCGCCCAGAGATCGGGATTAAAGGCCTTGAAGCGGCCGTAGAAGGTTTCGCTGAACAGGATGACGATGAAGATCATGCCTTGCAGCACCAGCACGGTGGCGTCGGGCAGGTCCATGCGGCGCTGGATCAGCCCGCCCGAGGCATCGATGCCGCCAAGCAGGATGGCGACCGGGATGATGGCCAGCGGATTGTGGCGGGCAAGGAAGGCGACGAGGATGCCGGTGTAGCCATAGCCGGCCGCGAGCGAGGCGTTGGCGCTGCCTTGCACTGCGGCGACCTCCAGCATGCCGGCGAGCCCGGCAAAGCCGCCGGCCAGCGCCGTGAAGCCGACGATGAGCGGCCCGACGGCCAACCCCTGCACCTGTGCTGCCCGCACATTGCCGCCGGCGATGCGAGCGGCGAAGCCCCAGCGCGTCTTTTCGATGAGCACCCAGGAGAGGATGCAGGCGACGACGCCGACAACCAGTCCCCAATGCACGTCCATGCCCGGAATGTTGCCGATGCGGTAGATATTCGCCAGCGGCTGGGTCGACGGCTTGTTGAGCGAGGCCGGATCGCGCAGCGGCCCCTCCACCAGTTGGTTCATCAGCGCGATGGCGATATAGGCCATCAGCAGGCTGGAGATGGTTTCGTTGACAGCCCGGTAGTGGCGTAGCGCGCCGACGGCACCGATCCAGATGCCGCCGGCGGCCATGCCCGCTACGCCCATGGCAAGAATGACGATTGAGGGAGGCGCGCCGCTTAGCGCCACGCCGATGGCAGCGGCGGCGACGCCGCCGAGCACGATGGCGCCCTCGCCGCCGATGACGACAAGGCCGAGCCGCGCCGGCAACGCCACGCATAGCGCCGCCAGCAACAAGGGTGCGGCCCGCGACAGCGAGTTCTGCACCGAGAACCACGAGCCGAAGCCGCCCCGCCACATGGTCTCGTAGAGCAGGACCGGCGACTTGCCGACCAAGGCGATGAACAGGCTGAATAGCGCCATGCCGACGATCAGCGCCGCGAACGGAATGACGAATGCCTCCGCCCGCCGCGCCATCCATTCCAGCGCCGCCGGATAGCCCCTGGCGCCGAATAGTGCCGGCATGCCGGCTCCTGTCACCGTATCCGTCATCGCCCCGTTCCCCTCAGATCAGGCGGTCGAGCCGACGACGCCCTCGACCAGATAGTCCATGCTTTCGAGTTCGATGGCGGTCTCCGGGAACGCCTGGCCCGCGGTGGCGACGACAGCGCCCTTGTTGCTCTTCAGCGGTCCCTTGATGACGGCGAAGCCGCCCTTCATCATTTCGGCCAGCGTGGCGTCGAACTGCTTGCGCGCCGGCTCGCCGACGGCGGGGCCGAGCGGGCTCATCTTGACGAAACCGTCGGCCAGTCCGCCGCGCGTGAAGTTGGGCAGCGGCGTGCTGGCCACCAGATCGTCGACGAACATCTTGTAGACCTTGGCCCAGTTCCACTCGGCGCCGGTCAGGTATTTCTCGGGCGCCAGCGGGCTCTGGTTGGCATGATAGCCGCAGACGAAGGCGCCGCGCCCGGCGGCCGTCTCGACCACCACTTTCGGGCTGTCGACATGGCAGGTGATGACGTCGGCGCCCTGGTCGACCAGCGCGTTGGTGGCTTCCGCTTCCTTGACCGCCAGCGACCATTCGCCGGTGAAGATGACCTGGCAGGTGATGGACGGATCGACCGAGCGTGCGCCGAGCAGGAAGGAGTTGATGTTGAGCAGCACCTGCGGGATCGGCTTGGCCGCGACGAAGCCGAGCTTCTTGGTCTTCGAGGTGTGGCCTGCGACCACGCCGTTGAGATACTGGCCCATGCCGATATAGCCGAAATACGAACCGGCATTCATCGGATGCTTGGCCTTGTCCCACATGCCGCCGCAATGGCGGAACTGCACGTCGGGGAATTTCGCGCACATGGCCAGCATGTGGGGGTCGAAATAGCCGAAGGAGGTCGGGAAGATCAGCGAGGCGCCGTCGAGGTTGATCATCGATTCCATCGTCTTCTGGACATCGACCGTCTCCGGCACGTTCTCCTCCTCGACGACGGTGATACCCTCCATGCCCTTCAGCGCTGCGGCACCCTCGGCATGCGCCTGGTTGTAGCCGTAGTCGTCCTTCGGCCCGACATAGATGAAGCCGACCACGGCAGCGGCGGCGAATGCCTTGCTGCCGGGAAAGGCTGCGGAGGCAAGCCCTAATGCGGCTCCGGCGGCTGAGGTCTTGAGCAACTGGCGACGGCTAAGCATGAATCGGTCGGTCATCTCTTATGCTCCCCTAATAGGATAGGACCCTTTCCGGGTCGGTTAACGCCTTCTCAAGAAAGTGCATGCAATCGTTGTGCCAATTCGAGTTTCAAAATTTCATCAATAAAATCAATCATCCTTGTGAGGAACCATGCACAAGCGAAAGGCAATTGCATGCACTTTTTGCCTTGAAAACAGACAATTTGACAAGAAGATTAAAACATAGGCATAGAGGGTGCGGCCGAGTCGGGATCGTGCCGTTCGGCCGCAGGGTTTCAGGGACCTGGAACACCGAAGCACGGGAGGCGAAGCAGTTTTGTCGGGAAAGCGCAGCTTGATCCGGGCGGGCACGACCGTCGATCAGATGGTGAGGGCGATCGGCGACCGCATCGTTACCGGCGTGCTGCGTCCCGGCGAAAAACTCGACGAGGTCTCGCTTGCCGCCCGCTTCGAGGTGTCACGCACGCCGGTGCGCGAGGCGCTTGGCCAACTCAGCGCCATGGGCCTGGTCGAGCGGCGGCCCAACAGGGGCGCCATCGTCGCCGTCGTCACGCAGGAGCACCTCGCCTCGATGTTCGAAAGCATGGCCGAGCTGGAAGGCATATGCGCGCGCTTCTGCGCCGAGCGAATGACCGGCAGCGAGCGCCGCGCGCTCGAGGTCGAGCATCAGGCCTCGGCGCGGCTGGTACGGCTGGGTGCCGAGGAGGACTATGAGTACTTCAACACCGAGTTCCACAGCCGGCTCTATCGCGGTGCCCACAGCACGCACATCCACGAATTGACCGCGACGACGCGCAGCCGGCTGGCCCCCTTTCGCCGCGCCCAGTTCAGGCTGGCCGGACGCCTGGCGAAGTCCTGGCAGGAGCATGACGCCATCGTCACCGCGATCCTGCGCGGCGATGGCGCTGCTGCTGGCAAAGCCGCCAGGGAACACGTGTCCATCGTCAGCGAAGCGAGCGCGGTGTTTGTCGTTGACGGCCATGCACGAGGCGCGCCGCTACACTCCTAGAGGTCACTCGAGAGGAAATGGTTCCACCCGCACTGCGCGCTCATGGCATTGTAGCAGCTCATTCGAATGAGGTTGAGGCATCCCTGAAAACGGTGTTCTCATGCCCAGCACCGCAAGAATATCGCGGGGTTTTCTGAATGTGGGGAAAGGCGGTAGCGCACTCCCGCTATCGGTCCACAAAGCCGTCGACCAGAAGCGATTTGGCCTGAGCCGGCTGGCTCGATTGCTCGCCCGGCCGTCAGTGCGAACGGTGCCGCCCAATGCGCGGCATTCCGATGGGCAAGGCGCCACCGAAAGCAAGATACCAACGATGTTTCAGCAATAGCTAAAGGAACCGAACGGCGATCGCTGAATTTTGCTTCGAGCGGATATCGAAGGGACCGCGTTTCTGGAGCACCTGCATGGGCAACATGAGCGCCGAAGTCTCCGGGAAGCAGAGCAACATTCGGGCAAGAGGGCCATTCCAGCGATTCCTGCGCACAATCGGACCTGGTTTCATCACAGGCGCTTCGGACGACGACCCTTCGGGCATCGGCACGTACAGCCAAGCGGGCGCCCAGCTGGGGTTCAGCGTCGGCTGGACCATGGTATTCACTTTTCCGCTCATGGTCGCGATCCAGGAGATAGCGGCGCGGATAGGCCGGACGACAGGCCGAGGTATTTCCGGCAATCTGGCCCGACACTACCCGTCTCCCCTGATGTATTTTGTAGCCTTGCTTTTGTTCGTCGCCAACGTGATCAACATCGGGGCGGACCTGAGCGCGATGGCTGACGCGCTGCGATTGCTGGTGGGCGGCCCGAGCTCGCTTTACGTCGTCGCGTTCGGCGTGGCATGCGTTTTGGCGATCGTCTTTCTCGACTACAGCCGATACGTCACGATCCTGAAATGGACGACGCTGAGCCTTTTTGCCTACGTGGTGGCCGCGTTTCTGGCTGATATCCCATGGGGCGAGGCCCTCAAGGGGGTAGTTCTTCCCCACGTGGAATGGAACCGAGCGTTCTTCACGACATTTCTGGCCATACTCGGCACCACGATTTCTCCCTACCTGTTCTTCTGGCAAGCCTCGCAAGAGGTCGAAGAGGAGACGATCGACCCGAAGGCCAAGCCGCTAAAGCGGGCACCATGGCAAGCGACCCGTGCCTTCCAGCGCATTCGCGCCGACACCTTGGCGGGCATGGCTTTTTCGAACCTGATAGCCATTGCAATCATCGTTACAACGGCCGCCACCCTGCACGAGGCCGGAGTGACCGACATCAATTCCTCCACCGATGCGGCCAAGGCCTTGGAGCCGGTCGCGGGCAAATTCGCATTTGTGATCTTTGCAATGGGGATTGTCGGCACGGGCCTTCTGGCGGTGCCGGTTCTCGCGGGTTCGGCCGCATTCGCCGTGGGCGAGGCGCGCCGTTGGCCAGTGGGACTGGAGCGCAAGCCGAAGCACGCGATAGCATTTTATGCGACCTTGGCCGCCGCGGTGGTGCTGGGAATGGGTATCATGCTCACGCCGATCGATCCGATCAAGGCGCTTTACTGGAGCGCCGTCATCAACGGCATATGCGCCGTCCCAGTCATGGTCGTCATGATGCTGATGACCGGACGTTGCGACATCATGGGCGAATTCCCCGTTGAGGGTTGGCTGCGCCTCCTCGGATGGCTCGCGACGATCGCAATGGGACTGTCCGTGGTCGGCCTCGCGCTGCAATGGGCCTTTTGAATGGCCGATCGGGTGGGAGGTGCTTGCTGCAACGGTCATGGCCAGGCTGGAAAGCGGGCGAAGGAACCCAGCCACGAGAAGATTCATCGAGCCGCCCTGGCAGGCACCTGCCGGCACCATACTAGTCTAGCAACCCGGCAAGCCAACGAGGGAAATACCTTGAAGCTTGCACCGCCGGTTCCGCATGTGGATGTCAGAGCTGGCAGACGGCTTTCGCCCGACCGCACCGTCTGCGATTTCGAGCCAGGGCCGGTCCGCCCGGGCCGCTCGTCAACGTGCGCTGAGCGCGGCCATGCGATCAAGGGCGGCGCCGAGGCCTTTCAGCGACACCGGAAAACTCAGCGGGGTCTCGGCCGCGGTGGTGACGTTGAGCTTGAGCTCGGTGCCTGCCTTGAGCCTCTGCGCCAGCGCCCGGTCGATCGGAAACAGCGCCACGCAGCCATTCGGCAGGCAGGACCTGAACTTCAGAGGTCCGACGGGCTGCTGGTCGTCGATCTGCGCCGCCACGCCGGGCTCGAACAGGATGCCGAAGGGCAGCAGCAAGGTTCCGGTCAATCCGCCCTTCTGCCCCACGCGCAGTTCCACGGCCAGAAGCCTCTGGCCGTTTTTCTGCGTCTGGTCCTGCGTGACCGTGCAGACCCGGGCATTGTCCTGCATGCCGCAGGCCAGTTGCCAGTCCTGATAGGTTTCCTGGAGGGACGATGCGCCGTTCGGAAGCGACGCCGCCTGCTGCTGTTGCGCGAAAGCAGCCGGCAGCGAAGCAGCGAAGGCAGCCGCGCAGATGGCGATTGCCTTCAGGCAAAAATGTCTACGAACCAATGAATGCGGCCTTCTTTTCGGTGCCGGGCAAATGCCCAAAGTATCGGCTTCGAGAGCCCGTGATTACCGTCACGTACAGACCCATTCGCGGATCTTGCATTGGATCCCCCCTGCCTCGCAGGCCTGCAGGGCGAGATCCTCCGCCTCCCGGCGGGTCTCGGCCGAGTTCACGCCCCATGGGGTGAACCGGTGCTCCACCTTGTCGGCGACGGCGAGCGCGCCGCAATGCTTGTAGGGAAATCCAGTCTCGTCGTCGTCCGTCCAATGGCGGTGATTGCGGAACACGGCAACGACGTTGCAGGCTTTTCCACCGGCATTCTCGCAATATTTCTGCGCTATGTCCTTCGCTTCCTGCCGCTTGTCGGCGCCCCAGAAGAAGCCGTACCTGGTATCGGTCTGGGAGTAGGCGATTGCCGCCCAGATGCCTTTCTCCTCCTGTGGCGGCTCGGACGGCTCCACCAAGTCGGCCGAGACCACCTGCCCGCTCCACAGCAAGGCCATGCACAAGACTGTCAAACGTCGCGATTTCATGGTCCGCAATCCTTTCCAGGGCGTCTCGCCCGTTCGCCTGACATCCTCACTTGGCCGCCGATGCGATGGAAATCACCACGCATGTATTGCCCGTCGGCAGCAGAAGCGCTTCGCCCGTGTTGCCGCCAAGCTCGTACACCTCGACCTGTCCGAGATGGTCGGTGATCTTGCTGCCTTGCGGAAGAACGGACGGAATGTCCGCGCACGGACTGGCGAACGGCGCCACCCGCACCATCGCGCCCTCGCAGCCCGAAGCGGTGGGCGACGCGAAGACCACGCCGGCCGCCGGCCCGCTGTAACGGTCCGTGGCATAGTCCATGCCGACGAAGGCCTGGACGGCGTGCTTGTCGGCGGCCTGGTCGTTCCACAGGGATTTGACACTGTATTTCGTGCCGGTCGTCAAAAGCTGTCCGAGCACCGGAAAGACGGTCGAGCAGGCCTGTACGCCGGCCTGCTTGACGTGCTGGAGGAAGGGCGAGTCCGGCAGTGCGGGAGCGGCGGCCGCCTCGGCCTGTGCGGCCGTCGGGCTGCCGACCAGACCGGCGATCGCGGCATAGTTCGCGCCGGCAAAGCCAATGCCCATCATGACCAGCCCCAGCAGCGACAATCCGACGATGCGCGGCCACCGCCGCGGCGGCTCGACACTGCTCTTGCGGTCCGGCTCGACGATCCTTCTGCGGTCCGGCTCAACGGTCGGATTGCTGCGCGTCGCGGAGATGAATGGGTCTTGCTGGCTCACGGTGCTGCCTCTGTTATTTGACTGGCGCAAGGGCCTCGGACAGCCCCTTGAGCGTTGCGGTGACGGTAATGGTCTGGCCATCGACGGTCGGGTAGGAAATCGCCGGCGTTGCCTTCTGCGCGATCTCCTGGCGCATCAGGGGTCCGACCGGCAGCATGCCGACGCAGACCATTTCGTTGCAGCCATTCAGATGCACGTCGATCGGCTCGGCGCGCCCATCGAACTTCAGCGATACCAGCCCGTCGCTCCTGGCGTTCGGCGCGGTGCGCAGGATCATGTAGGGCTTGCCATCCTGGGTGGCTGCGAGCGACCAGCTGAACGCCATCTTGCCGGCGCCGTCCTCGATCACCTGCGAGACGTTGCAGACCTTCTTGCGCGCCTTGAGGTTCTCGTCGCAGATCAGCGTCCAGTTCTCGAAGGGACGGATGGTGCGCTGGTATTGTCCGAGCTTCGCATCGGGAGGCACGACCACGTCGGAGGGCTTGACCCTGTAGGGCGAAGCCACCTGCCCGGCAGCCGGCGCCAGCCCGCCGGCAAGCGCCAGGCAGGTCAGGCATGCCATGGCAAATCCGGGAAAACCAGATGGTTTCCCCGGATTCGCGTCTAGCCTGTCATGGCCGGTTCGCCTGTTCATTGCCGCCCTGTTGCCCGCCTCAGTTCAAGGTGAAGCTCAGGCCGGCGCCGACACCGACATTTCCGCCTGCCGCCGTGCCGGACACATTGCCACGGATGCGGCCGTCCTCGCTGGTGTAGCCAGCGCCGAAGGCAAAGGCGCTCGAATCCCGCCAGAAGCCACCGCCCGCCGCCACGCTCAGCTTGCCGGGACGGTCGTCATAGCGCAGCGAGGCCGCCGCCAGTCCGATTGCCGCCGCCTGCCGTGCTTCGTCCCTGATGCCACTGATGTCGGAATTGAGCTGGCCCAGTTTCTGGTCGGTATAATTGTTGGCCTGCTGCAACGTCGTGACCGCCACCTGGTCGGTATAGGTCTTGCTCTGAGCCAGGTTCAGGTTCAGCTGGTTGACGTTGACCGCGTCGGTGCCGGCAACGCCGGGGCCGACATTGGAGATGACGACAGGCGCATTCGGGTCGCCGCCCTGCAGCGTTATCTTGTTGGTCTTGGTCGTCGATCCGTCCGGATTGTTGACGGTGTCGTATTGCACGGTGTTTTGGACGGTACCGCCGATGCCGCCGATCGTTTTGGTCAGATCCTCGATCGCCGTGTTGGTGGCGTAGAGCTGCGACCCGTTGATCGCATCGGTGCTGTCGGAAGAAACGCGTCCGGCGGCGACATTGGTGATCGTCCGCTCGGAGCCGGCGTCGCCGACGCTGACGGTTCCGGTCGGGGTCGTCCCGGCAAAGGCGTAGGTCTTGCCGTTGATGACCGTGTCGGACGTGCCGACCGCGGCCTGCGACACCGAGCCCGAACCGAGCGCGACATCGCTGGCGTTGTTGGCCTGTGCGCCCTGGCCAAGCGCGACGGCGCCTTGCCCGGTGGCTGTCGAGCCATGGCCCGCGGCCAGGCTGTCGGTGCCGCTCGCCACGCTCTCCGGCCCGATCGCCACGGCATTGGCACCGCCTGCGACCGAGTCGGCCAGCGTCGAATTCGCGTGGAAATACTTGATGCCGCCGCCATTGTTGATGTTGGTCAGCGCATTGTCGACAGCGGTGAAGCCATCATAGACGGTCGAATAGTTGTTGCCCTGGATGGTGTAGGTCGGGCCGGTGATCGAGCCGTCGGGATTGACCGTGGTGCCGCCGCCAAACAGGTTGGACACGTTTTGCGAGACGCCGCGCAATTGCGAAACGTTGACGCCGTCCGTGTCGGCCGAGCCCGCCGCGACATTGGTGAGCTTGCGTTCGGCGCCTGCGGCGCCGAACGACACTTCGCCGGCGGAAGTCTGCGCGGCGGTCAGGCCAAAGGCGGTGTAGCCGGCCTGCGCGCCGACCGAGGTGATCGACGAGGCACCCAGTGCGACGCTGTTGGCGAAGGTGCTCTGGGCGCCGGCGCCGAGCGCCACCGACTGGACGCCTGAAGCTGTCGAGTCGGTGCCGAGCGCGATACCGTCGGCCAGCATGACATGGGCGTTCTGGCCGATGGCCGTGCCGCCGGGCGCCGTCTGGTCGACGATGGCGCCATTGCCGATGCCGACGCCATTGTCGCCATTGACGACCGTGGTCGGGCCGACCGCGACCGATTCCGCACCGACCGCCAGCGAGTCGCCGGCGGTCGAATTGGCATGGAAATACTTCGTCGAGGTGGCTGAGACCGCCGCGATCGCCCCCGCCAGCTGGCGCACCGTCACGGCGTCCTGGTCCTGCGTGCCGTCGGCGACGTTGGTGATCTGCCGGTAGGCGGTGGCGGTGCCGACCGAAACGGCGCCGAGCAGCGTCTTGTCGGTGGTGTTGTACTGGATGAAGTTCGACGGACCGGCGGCGATCTGCCCGGAAGCGGGAGCGATCGCGCGATCGGAGACCGAACCCGAGCCGAGCGCCACGCTGCCGTCGATGCTGGCCGCGCTGCCGCGTCCGAGCGCCAGCGCGCTGTCGCCGGTCGCGGTCGCCTGGTAGCCGACGGCCGTCGAACCGACGCCCTGCGCGAAGGAATCGGTCTGCGCCAGTCCGGCCTCGTTGGTGCGGGCATAGCGGATGCCCACGCCATTGGCGTCGGTATAGGCGGTCGAGGTGTCGCCGGCGATGTTGTTGATCGTGTTGCCGAGATTGGCGATGTTGCCGCCGATGGCGGCGATGTCGGTGGTGTTCTGCGTCACCTGCTGGTTGGTGGCGAAGAGCTGCGAACCATTGACGGCGTCGGTGGAACCGCCGTTCAACTGCCCGGCCGCGACATTCTGGATCTGGCGCTCGGCGCCGGCCGAGCCGACGGAGAAGGCGCCGGCCGGCGTGCCGCCGGCGAAGCTGTAGTTGACGCCGCCGATCGTCGCGCCGCCGACAACCGTGGTTGGCCCCGATGCCGAATTGAGGCCGATCGCGACGTCGCCGGCATTGTTGGCCACGGCATTCGGGCCGACCGCGACGGAATCGGTGCCCAGCGCCTGCGAATCCGCCAGCGTGGAGTTGGCATGGAAATATTTGATGCCGCCGCCGACATTGATGCTGTTAATGGCGGCGCCGATGGCGTCCACCGCCTGGTTGGTGGCGAAGAGCTGAGAGCCGTTGATCGCGTCGGTCGAGAGCGCGCTGATCCGCCCCGCCGCCAGATTGGTGAGCGTGCGTTCGGCGCCGGGCGCGCCGATGCTGACCGTCGAGGTCGGGTTGATGCCCTGGAAGGCATAAGTGGTGCCGTTGATCACGGCACTAGGCGTAGCGACCGCCGCGACGGTCGTCGAACCGGAGCCAAGCGCCACGTCGCCGGAACTCGCCGCCGCCGTCGCGCCGTCGCCCAGCGCGATGTTGCCTGCGAGGCCGGCAGCACCCGCCGTGGAGCCGTTGCCGAGCGCCACGGAGCCTTGCCCGATCGCCTTGTTGTTGTTGCCAATCGCGACGGCGCCTGCGGCCATGTTCCCGGCCGTGGCGGTTGCCGTGCCGTCGCTGTTGGCGATGTTGTTGGCACCGCCGGTGAAGGCGCCGGTACCGCTGGCATAGCTCGGATCGCCGATGGAGACCGCGCCATCGCCATAGGCGGTGTTGCCGGAACCGATGGAAACGGCCTTGCCGCCGGTCGCCGTCGCGTTCGTGCCGATGGCGACCGACTGGGCCGAGTTGGCTGTGGCGCTGGTGCCCATGGCGATGGCATCCTGCGCGCTTGCATTAGCCTGCTTGCCGACCGCCGTGCTGTTTATACCGCTCGCAGTGGCGCCCAGACCCAGCGCGCTTGCGCTCGCGGCAGTCGCCTTGGCGTTGTTGCCGAGCGCGGTAGCTGAGACGTCCGTGGCCTGGGCTCCGGAGCCTGCCGAGACCGAACCGATCCCGCTCGACACAGCCTGATTGCCCAGGGCCAGGGCAAAATTGCCCGAAGCATTGGAGGTACTGCCGAGTGCCGCCGAGTTTACGCCGCCGGCAGCGGCCAGGCTGCCTACGGCAGTGGAATTGGAAGCGGAGGCAGCCGCTCCCACGCCGAGAGCGGTCGCTTGAACGTCGGTTGCAAACGCGTTCTGGCCGATCGCGGTGCTGGACGTGGCTGTGGCGTTGGCATTGGGTCCGATGGCGGTACCGTATTGGCCTGATGCCTTGGCTAGGTATCCAAACGCGGCTGCGTCGAGGGCCGATGCAACGGCCTCACGGCCGACGGCGGTGGAACTGGCGCCGCTGGCGACGGTGCCCCAGCCTACCGCTGTCGCATAATTGCTGCTAGCCGCGGAGCTGGTGCCGACGGCAGTAGAGTTCCCTCCCGAAGCAACGGATTGGGTGCCCAAGGCGTTGGCGCCGGCTCCGGTGGCCTGGGCTTGAACGCCAAGCGCGACCGTATTGATGTTGTTTGAGATCGTGCCCTGCCCCAGAGCCATCGCACCGCCGGTGCCCGTGGCTTTCGCGTTCAGGCCTAGAGCAACCGAATATTGTGCAGACGCAAGGGATTGACGTCCTATCGCGATGGCGTCGACCTGGGATGCCGTCACATCCGTGCCAATGCCGATGGCGCTCTGAGCGGTGACGCCTGTCCCGGGGGCGGTGCGCGAGCCAAGATAGATGGAGTTTATCGCGGAGGAGATCGTTCCAAAGCCGATCGCGACGGCATTCTGGCTACCAGCGTTGGCGTTGGTGCCTTGGGCGATGGAATCGATCCCTGCCTGCGTTGCTCCAGAGCCAAGAGCGATGCCACGCAGCCCAGACGCGTTGGCGGAAGGACCAACCGCGACCGAGCCAGCGCCAGTCGCTGTTCCGCCGCCGGCCGCATACTGCGCCAGCGCCGGCGTGGCGATGCTTCCGAGACCTGCGACAGCCAGCGCCGCCGCAATCCGGCCGGCGCCGAGCATGCCGAGCCCATGTTCCTTGCGCCCCATCCCGAGCACGCAATGGGCCATGCGCAGCACGGCCATCAGGCGCCGGCGAACGGAGCGCGAGCCCAGATCGGCCCCCGCGATCCAATGCCCGGCGAAATGCGCCGCGCGGCGCTGCACAACAAGCGAGCCGCTCGAAATCCGATTGTCGGTCATGGTGCCCTCTCCGCTGGCCGGCATGGAATCGTCTGACAATTCCAATCCATGACAGGAAGACATGATTCCTGATTGCGGTATTTCATGATATTGCTGTCTTGTGAGAAAAGATCCGAGCAACCGGACAGAGGTTAATAGCTAGTTACCTTAGCTACTGCTTTAAAACCAAGTAATCAAACATTGTCGCGAGCGGCGCCTCATCTAACCTTGGCGTTAAGCTTGCCCACCCGCGCCTGCAGCGGCGTCACCTGCCGGTATTTCTTCATCACGGTGGTAAAATGGCTCTGGCTTGAAAATCCGCTGGAATGAGCGATATCCGCGATCGTCATGCGGCTATCGGCAAGCAGCCTTTCGGCAAGGTCCAGCCGCAGGTCGAGAACATATTGATGCGGCGGCACCCCGAACGTCCTGGCAAACGCCCGCACGAAGTGAGAGGGCGAAAGTGCGCACACCGCAGCCATCTCGGCAAGCGTCAGCTTGCGGGTGAAGTTCTCGCGCAGGAAGTCCTGCACCTTGCGTGCGCCGCGAGGAGAAAGCCCGCCTTTTGCGTTGAACTCCGGCTGCCGGGCCGAACTGATTCGGGAAACCGACCCGGGGAAATGATCATCGCCCGGCATTCTTCGGCCTCCTGATATGTCCCGGATGAAGTTCAACCCGAGGCCTTCTTCCCCGTTCCCCCCAAAAACAATTCGTGATTGATGGCAGCGGACCCGCACCGTCAGGCCCGCTCATGGGATCGATCCGTCCGACAGCGAACAATGCGCAGACCGCATGGACGCAAGCACGATCGCTACGGAATGTTCCCTGGCAGGAAATGTCTGCGAGCCTGGCCCGCCAACGGAATAGATCACGCTTCCTTGCGCGGCCCTTCGCGGACCGGCACTTTCAGGAATGTTGTCCAATCGAGCTGTCCGCTCTCGATCGATGCCCCGGGAAACGCCGCTTTCCCGAGCCTCGTCCGCATGTTTCATTCGCGCTGCCTCAGTCGTCTCGACGCCGTCTCAAATCCCCTTTCCCGACCCGAAGCCAAGGTAACGCACGCACCTTGGCTTGGGAAGAACCCCCACGCGCAAAGAAAAATCTTTATTCGGGAAAAGAAAGATTGGTCGGCGATGACGAGCGTTTCATTTCGCTTCGTGCGAGGTCTTCGCCATCCCGGAATTTTGCCGACCGGCCCGACACGACCGGTCATGCGATTCTGTATTCTCGTCAACCACTGATGGAGGCTGAAGGCCACGCACAGAGCCGGTGATTGACGGCCCGCGGCTACAGATCACCGCGCCGGTTCTCGTACAGATCCCAGGCGAGTTCCACGAAAGCCAGAAGAACGTCGTCCCGGTTCCAGCCGGCAGCCACCGCCGCCTGGACGATTTCATTGATGAGAGGCAGCAACTGGTCCTGGCAGTCGGCCGACATATCGCCGTCGCCCGGCCCTTCGAAGTTGAACGTCATCATCCGGCGCCCCCCTTCGCCTTCAGCCGAAGTGTTACATCGGCAATTTCATTCCCTTTGATATACAACGGATGCGGTTCCAAAGTACAGGAAGCCCTGGAGGACCAAAGCAGCACGGGACGACGCCGGATCACACCGGCTCTATGCTTTCCTGGGGTCAGGGGTGGACGCCGCTTCAGCGTCCTGGTTTGCTTGCTCAAATAACCGTGCGCCAGCCGTTCTCGCATCCGTAGACGCAACCGGCAGCGCCGCGCGGCCAATGGGCGGTGCAGACATCGCCGGCTGCATTGCCTTCTGCGGGCGCTCGCTGGATAGTCCCGGCAATGTTCGAAACCCTGGCGATTCACTGGCCCCGAATACTGGCGATCATCTCGGTGGTGATGGCGACCATCGGCATTGCCCATGCCGTCATGACCAAGGAGGACGTCCGCGCCGCCACCGGCTGGGTCGGCGTCATGGTGCTGTCGCCGATCCTCGGCGTGCTGATCTATTTGGTGGCCGGCATCAACCGCATCCGCCGCGCCACGATCAGCGCACAGCGCCCGCTTGCCGATGGCCTGGTGTCGGCCAAGCATGAGCGCGACGTCGCCGCCGAAGAGGCGTTGATCATCGAGCGCTACGGACAGCGCTTCACCGGCCTCCGGACGCTGGGCGACAGGGTGGCGCGGCGCGCGCTCAATCCGGGAAATGCAATCGACGTGCTGGAGAGCGGCGACGAGGCCTACCCCGCCATGTGCGCGGCCATCGACGGGGCCGAGCGCAGCGTCCTGCTCGAGACCTATATTTTCGACAATGACGCCGTCGGCCTGCTTTTCGTCGAAGCGCTGGCCGGCGCTGTCCGGCGCGGCGTCACCGTCCGTGTGCTGATCGATGCCGTCGGCGCCCGCTACTCCGTCCCGAGCATCCTGGGGCATCTGCGCAGCGCCAACATCACGGCGGATGTCTTCAACGGCAACATCGTCATGGGCCTGCGCCTGCCCTATGCCAACCTGCGGACCCACCGCAAGATCCTGGTGGTGGACGGCACGGTTGCCTTTACCGGCGGCATGAACATCCGCAAGGGTTTTTCGGCGGAGTTCGCCGGGTCGAACAGCGCCAGGGACACGCATTTCCAGGTCACCGGACCTGTTGTCGCCGATCTCTTCTCGGTCGCCGCGGAAGACTGGCGCTTCGCCACCAAGGAGGCGCTGAAGGGCGATGCCTGGCGGATCACGCCGGTTTCACCGCCCGCCGGCCAGCCGATGCTGGTGCGTGCGGTCGCATCGGGGCCGGATGCCAGCAACGAAACCAACCACAAACTGCTGATCGGCGCCTTCTCGGTCGCGCGCAAGTCGATCCGGCTGATGTCGCCCTATTTCCTGCCGGACCGGGAACTGATCAGTGCCTTGATCACCGCGGCGAGGCGCGGTGTCGAGATCGATGTCGTGGTGCCGGCGGTGAACAATCTCTTCCTTGTCGACCGCGCCATGACCGCCCAATTCGACCAGATCCTGAAGAATTATTGCCGCATATGGCGCACGAAAGGCTCCTTCGACCATTCCAAGCTGCTTTCGATCGACGGCGTGTGGGCCTATGTCGGGTCCTCCAACCTCGACGCCCGCTCGCTGCGGCTCAACTTCGAGATCGATCTGGAGGTCCTCGACGCAGGTTTTGCCACCGAGATCGAGACCCGGATCGGATCGGCGATCGAAACGGCCGTCCCTGTCACGCTGGCCTCCTTGCGCGCCCGGCCGTTCATCATCCGCCTGTTCGACCGCATCCTTTGGCTAGGATCGCCCTATCTCTAGAAAAACCACTACCTCCGAGAAAAAACCTGCCTTTAACAAAACGACATGTTTGCCCGATAGCGTGTCGCCGACCATGGAACATAGGCTGAAAGACTCTATTTCTAGGTGCATGGTGAGAACAGCAAGGATGATCGGCGCGCTATGCGAATGAACGGGCGCAGCCTGCCGGCCAGCGTGCTCCTGTCCATTCGCGACAGGCGGATGCGCAAGGCCAACGCCTTGTCGCCGAAGAAGGGTGGCGTCACCGGGACGCTGGTCGCCTCCTACAACGTCCACAAATGCATCGGCGTCGACCGCAAGTTCGATCCCGACCGCACCAGCCGCGTCATCCGCGAGATCGCCCCCGACCTCATCGCCCTGCAGGAGGCCGACAGTCGTTTCGGCGACCGTGTCGGGCTTCTCGACCTGCACCGTCTCGAACTGGAAACCGGCCTCGTGCCGGTGCCCATTTCCGCAACGGGCAAAGGCCATGGCTGGCACGGTAATGTCCTGCTGTTCAAAAGAGGCGTCGTTCGCGACGTGCATCAGATCAGGCTTCCGGGTCTCGAACCGCGCGGCGCCGTGGTGGCGGAGATCGATCTCGATGGAAATCAGTCCTTGCGCATCATCGCGGCCCATCTGGGATTGCTGCGCCGCTCCCGCTCGCAGCAGGCCCAGGTCGTGCTCGATCTCATGAACAGCCCCGACGAGAAGCCGACGCTCCTGCTCGGCGATCTGAACGAATGGCGGCTCGGAAACCGCTCCGCGCTGAACACGCTGCACGCGACCTTCGGCCCGCAGCCGCCGGCAGTCCCCACCTTCCCGTCCAACCTGCCGCTGCTGGCGCTCGACCGGATCATGGCCAACCGGCACGGCATGATCGCGACCGTCGAAGCGCATGACACGCCGCTGTCGCGCGTGGCCTCCGACCATCTGCCGCTGACCGCCTTCGTCCACCTGTAGCACGTGGCCGATAACGCCTTGATGTCGCCGGCGTAGCAAAGCGTGTGTGGATTTGAGCGGAACACCCGGTTCTTCCGCGAGTTTATTTGCATTGAACATTCAGGAGGATGGAATGAAGAAATTGATTTTGGCCTCGATGCTGGCGTTTGCCGCGACAGCGGCAGCGATTGCGCCTACGCAGGCTGCAAGTGTGACAATCCAGTCCGACGACGGCAACCAATATTCCTCGGATGACAATTCCGGAGTGGTCGTTCGCCGTCATCATGTGCGCCGTTATGACAACCAGTATAATGGCGACCAGAACGCTCAGTACGATGACTACGGCAATGACGGTTACCGCTGGCACCACCGGCACCACCGCTGCCACATCGAGACGGTCGTGCATTGGCGTCACCACCACAGGGTGATCGAAGACGTTCGCGTCTGCGGCTGATCGGCGTCTCCTGCTAGGCAGATACTTTTCGCCACCAAGCATTCTGGGCTTAGCCACCGACCTTCCAAGGCCGGTGGGTATGCCGCATTGCACAAATTCCCGAGCATGCCCACAATGCGGCCATGATCCGAACTTCACTCGCCGTCCTGGTGATCGACGAAAACCGCATCCGCGCTTCGATAATCGAGGCCGGCTTGCGCGAGGCCGGCCATGAGCGGGTCACCGTCGTCCATGACGTCAGCGGCATAGCGCGCCGCATCGCCGAGATCGAGCCGGACGTCATCGTCATCGACCTGGAAAACCCCAACCGGGACATGCTGGAAAACATGTTCCAGCTGTCGCGTGCGGTGAAGCGGCCGATCGCCATGTTCGTCGACCGCTCCGACCAGGCCTCGATCGAGGCGGCTGTCGATGCCGGCGTTTCGGCCTATGTCGTCGACGGGTTGAGGCAGGAGCGCGTCAAGCCGATCCTCGACATGGCGGTGAGCCGCTTCAACGCTTTCTCGCGCATGGCGCGCGAACTGGAAGAGGCGCGCAGCGAACTCGAGAGCCGCAAGGTGATCGACCGCGCCAAGGGCATCCTGATGAAGTCGCGCGGCCTGACCGAAGAAGCCGCCTACACGCTGCTGCGCAAGACGGCGATGAACCAGAACCGCAAGATCAGCGATATCGCCCAGAGCCTGGTGACTGCCGCCGGGCTTCTCGGACCGGCGGAGGACGAATAGACATGGGCGCCGAGCACCAGATCACCGCTGGCTTCATGCCGCTGTTCGACAGCGCCGTCCTGGTCGCGGCCGGCGAACTGGGCTTTGCCGCGCGCGAAGGCATCGATCTCATCCTGCACCGCGAGACCTCCTGGGCCAACATCCGCGACCGCATCGCCATCGGCCATTTCGACCTCGCGCACATGCTCGGGCCGATGCCGCTTGCCTGCAATCTTGGTCTCACCCCCCTCGCCTCCGAGACCATCGTGCCCTTTTCGCTGGGGCTCGGCGGCAACTGCGTCACCGTCTCCAACGCCGTCTGGGAAAGCATGGCGGCGCATGGAGCCGTATCGGACCTCGATCCGGCACGTGCCGGCGCAGCCCTCGGTGCGTTCATCCGCGAGCGGGCGGCCGCCGGCCGCGAGCCGCTGCGCTTTGCCGTCGTGCATCCGCATTCCGGGCACAATTACGAACTGCGCTATTGGCTCGCCGCCTGCGGTGTCGACCCGGACCTCGAGATCGAGATCGTCATCGTGCCGCCGCCCTTCATGACCGATGCGCTGGCCGCCGGCCGCATCGACGGCTATTGCGTCGGCGAACCCTGGAACAGCGCCGCGGTGGCAGCCGGCACCGGCCATATCGTCACAGTCAAGGCGCTGCTCTGGCGCAACAGCCCGGAGAAAGTTATCGGCGCGCGCAAGGCCTGGGCGCAAGAGCAGCCGGACGCGCTGGCGGCGCTGCTGAGGGCGCTGCACCACTCCGCCCGCTGGTGCCAGGACGCGGCAAATCGTGGCGAACTGGCGGCGCTGATGGCACAGCCCGGCTTCCTCGGCCAGAAGGCGGCCATTGAGATGCCGATCCTGACCGGGCATCTGCAGCTCGGCGGCGGAGCACAACGGACCGTCGAGGACTTCTTCCTGCCTTTCGGCAAGGCCGCCAACTTTCCCTGGAAGAGCCATTCGCTGTGGTTCTACACGCAGATGGTCCGCTGGGGCCACGTCGCACACACTCCGGAAAACCTTGCCATCGCCCGCGATTGCTACCGGCCCGACCTCTACCGCTCGGCGCTGAAGCCGCTCGGCGTCGCGCTGCCCGGCGCCAACGCCAAGGTCGAAGGCGCGCTGAAGGTGGCGACTCCGGTGGGCTCGGCGGGTGCAAGCCTGGTGCTCGGCCCGGACGGCTTCTTCGACGGCCAGATCTTCGATCCCGATGAGATCGACGCCTATATTGCGAGCCAGTCGCACCCCTGAGCATTTGCGCGCCATTCTTGTGCATTGCACAAAATTTATGCGATCCATCGACCGGATTGGTCAATGTTTGACCTTATCCGTTGCCGGCGCGGCCGAACCATGAGTCGGCGATCCAGCTGATTTCATTAGAAATTCCTGCTGAGGGAAAAACTGGCACGGTTCCTGCTTTGAAATAAACGAGCCCTTCGCGGGCAACGGAACAGGCGTCCAACGATGGGCGCCCACAGGCAAAGCTGCCGCTCAGGTCGACACGCGATCCCGGATGTACGGACGCGAGGGCCTGGACGGCGGCTTTTTTGTTTTTGACCCGAACACGCAATCGACGGCGCTGATCCCAAGCGGCGCCCCAACCGGAGACGACGATGACGAAACGGATCGGAACTGGCACGTCCCTCAAGGATTTCACGCGCCGCGATTTTCTTGCCAGCAGTGCGCTGACGGCGGGGCTGTTCGTCGCCGCAAAGACGCTGTTTCCAATTCCGGCCCGTGCCGAAATGCTTGCCGTCGAGAAGGACGAGCTCAAGTTCGGCTTCATCAAGCTGACCGACATGGCGCCGCTCGCCGTCGCCAAGGAGCTCGGCTACTTCGAGGATGAAGGCCTCTATGTGACGCTCGAGCCGCAGGCCAACTGGAAGGTCCTGCTCGACGGCGTCATCACCGGTCAGCTCGACGGCGCCCACATGCTGGCCGGCCAGCCACTTGCCGCGACCATCGGCTACGGCACCAAGGCCGAACTCGTCACGCCCTTTTCCATGGATCTCAACGGCAACGGCATCACCGTTTCCAACGCCGTATGGGAAATGATGAAGGCCCACATCCCGGTCGCGGACGGCAAGCCCGTCCATCCGATCAAAGCCGATGCCCTGAAGCCCGTCATCGACAAGTTCAAGGCCGAGGGAAGGCCGTTCAACATGGGCATGGTCTTCCCGGTTTCGACGCACAATTACGAGCTGCGCTACTGGCTGGCTTCGGGCGGCATCAACCCGGGCTTCTATTCGCCGGACGACATATCGGGCCAGATCAAGGCGGATGCGCTGCTCTCGGTGACGCCGCCGCCGCAGATGCCGGCCACGCTCGAGGCCGGAACCATCGTCGGCTACTGCGTCGGCGAGCCGTGGAACCAGGCCGCCGTGTTCAAGGGCATCGGCGTTCCGGTCATCACCGACTACGAGATCTGGAAGAACAATCCGGAAAAAGTCTTCGGCATGACCAAGGAGTTCACCGAAAAATACCCAAACACCACGATTGCCATCACCAAGGCGCTGATCCGTGCCGCGATGTGGCTGGACGCGGACAACAACGCCAACCGGCTGGCGGCGGTGAAGATGCTGGCCAAGCCCGAATATGTCGGCGCCGACGAGGCGGTGATCGCCAATTCCATGACTGGCACCTTCGAATATGAAAAGGGCGACAAGCGCGACGTTCCCGACTTCAACGTCTTCTTCCGCCATTTCGCCAACTATCCCTACTATTCGGATGCCATCTGGTACCTGACGCAGATGCGGCGCTGGGGGCAGATCCCGGTCGGCAAGGACGACCAGTGGTATGCCGACACCGCGAAATCCGTCTACCTGCCCGACATCTATCTCAAGGCCGCGAAAATGCTGGTCGACGAGGGCAAGGCTGGCAAGGCCGACTTCCCCTGGGACAGCGACGGTTACAAGGCGCCTACGGCCGAGTTCATCGACGGCATCGCTTACGACGGCAAGAAGCCCAACGCCTATATCGATAGCCTTTCGATCGGGCTGAAGGCCAAGCAGGTCATCCAGGGCACGGAGATCGCCGGCTGATGACGTTTGCAACCGGAACAAGCGCCGCGTTGGACGTGGCCCGCGCCAAACGCAAGGAGCGTCTGCTCACGCGCATCAACGGCGCGGCGCGATGGCTGGAAGTGCTCGGCCTCGCCTGGTTGGCGCCGATATTCAGGATCGCCGCCGGCGACAATGTCGCCGAGCAGCTTGGCGAATTGAAGCGCCTGCTTGTCATCCCGCTGCTTGGCATTGCGGTTTTCCTGGCTGCCTGGGGCGTGCTCGCTCCGCGCGTGCAGACCTCGCTCGGCGCCATACCGGGCCCGGTCGAGGTCTGGCAGCAGGCCGGCGTGCTATGGGCCGACCACTGGGCCGAGCGCGAAAAGGAAGCCGCCTTCTACCAGCGGCTCGAGGCGCGCAACGCGCAGCTGGTGAGCGAGGGCAAGGCCGACCAGGTCAAGCAGCGCGCCTACACCGGCAAGCCGACCTATTTCGACCAGATCCTCACCTCGCTCGAGACCGTCGGCCTCGGCTTCCTGATCGCCACGATCGTCGCCGTGCCGCTCGGCATCGCCTCCGGGCTCTCCAAGACGTTCAACGGCGCCGTCAATCCGCTGGTGCAGATCTTCAAGCCCGTGTCGCCACTGGCATGGCTGCCGATCGTGACGATGGTCGTTTCGGCGCTCTATGTCGATCCAAGCGACGCGCTGCCGAAATCGCTGGTCATTTCCGCCGTCACCGTGACGCTGTGCTCGCTCTGGCCGACCTTGATCAACACCGCGCTCGGCGTCGCCTCGATCGACAAGGATCTCGTCAACGTCGGCAAGGTGCTGCAGCTCTCGACCGCCACGACGATCCGCAAGCTCGTCCTGCCTTCGGCGCTGCCGCTGATCTTCACAGGGCTGCGGCTGTCGCTCGGCGTCGGCTGGATGGTGCTCATCGCCGCCGAAATGCTGGCCCAGAATCCGGGGCTCGGCAAATTCGTCTGGGACGAATTCCAGAACGGCTCGTCGACGTCGCTCGCCCGCATCATGGTCGCGGTTCTGACCATCGGCATCATCGGTTTCGTGCTCGACCGCATCATGTTCGCGCTGCAGTCGGCGCTGACCTTCTCGGCCAACAGGTAGGGCGGACGCGATGGCTATTCTTGAAGTGACCGGCCTGTCGAAGGCCTATGGCGAGGGAGCCAGGCGCACCGAAGTCCTGTCCGACATCAACCTCAAGGTCGAGGAGGGCGAGTTCATCGCCATCGTCGGCTTTTCCGGCTCCGGCAAGACGACGCTGATTTCGGCGATCGCCGGCCTGATCAGCCCCGATAGCGGCGGCGTGCTGGTGCGCGGCAAGCAGATCGATGGTCCCGGTGCCGATCGCGGCGTGGTCTTCCAGTCCTATTCGCTGATGCCGTGGCTTTCGGTCTACGGTAATGTCGCGTTGGCGGTCGATGCCGTCCTGAAGGGCACGCCGAAGGCCGAACGGCAGGCGATCACGCGGGACTATATCGAGCTGGTCGGCCTTTCGCACGCCATCGACCGCAAGCCGGCCGAGCTTTCCGGCGGCATGCGCCAGCGCGTCTCGGTCGCCCGGGCGCTGGCGACGCGGCCGGACATTCTTCTCCTCGACGAGCCGCTGTCGGCGCTCGATGCGCTCACCCGTTCGAAGCTGCAGGACGAACTGGCCGATATCTGCGGCAAGGAGAAGAAGACCATCATCCTGATCACCAACGACGTCGACGAGGCGATCCTGCTCGCCGACCGCATCATCCCCCTGAAACCGGGGCCGAAGGCGACGCTCGGGCCGTCGTTTCGCGTCGACATCGAGCGGCCGCGCAACCGCGCCGCGATGAACCATGACGAGGAATTCATCCGCCTGCGCGCCGCGGTGACCCAGTATCTGATCGATGCCGGCGCCGAAGGCGGCGACCTCGAAAGTGGCATCCAACTGCCGAAAATCGTGCCGATCACTCAGAAGAGCACGCCGCCGAAAGCCTATCGCGAGGCGTCGGCCTCGCCGGTCGAGGAGCGCTATGTCGAGTTCTTCGAGGTGCGCAAGGTCTATCCGACACCAAAGGGTCCGGTCACCGTCGTCGACGGTTTCGACCTCAAGATGAAGAAGGGCGAATTCATCACGCTCATCGGCCATTCCGGCTGCGGCAAGTCGACGGTGCTGTCGATGGCGGCCGGCCTCAACGGCATTTCCAGCGGCGGCATCGTCCTTGACGGCAAGGAGGTGACCGGCGCCGGACCCGAGCGCGCCGTCGTCTTCCAGGCGCCGTCGCTGATGCCGTGGCTGACAGCGCGCGAGAATGTCGCGCTGGGTGTCGACCGCGTCTATCCCGATGCGACGCCGGCCGAGCGCAAGGACGTCATCGAATATTACCTGCACCGGGTCGGGCTCGGCGACTCCATGCACCGGCTGGCCGCCGAACTCTCCAACGGCATGAAGCAACGTGTCGGCATCGCCCGTGCCTTCTCGCTGTCGCCCAAGCTGCTTTTGCTCGACGAGCCGTTCGGCATGCTGGATTCGCTGACGCGCTGGGAACTCCAGGACGTCCTCATGGATGTCTGGAAGCGCACCCAGGTCACCGCCATCTGCGTCACCCACGACGTCGACGAGGCGATCCTCTTGGCCGACCGCGTGGTGATGATGTCGAACGGTCCCAACGCCCGCATCGGCAACATCATGGAGGTGGATCTGCCGCGGCCGCGTTCGCGCAAGGCGCTGCTCGCCCACCCGGATTACTACGCTTACCGCGAAGAATTGCTCGACTTCCTCGAAGCGTATGAAGGCGGCGCCGATCCCGATCCGGCGCTGCTGCAACAGATCAAACAGAAACGCGCGCACCGCACGCGCCGTGGCGACGGCGCGCTTTCAGTCGCGGCGGCGGAATAGGAGGCCCAAGGATGACCCCCAGGGACATTGAACTTCCCGCGATGGCAAAAGAAAAACTCGTCATCATCGGCAACGGCATGGCGCCCGGGCGCATGCTGGAGCACCTCCTGGAGCAGGCACCGGACCGTTACGCGGTCACCATCTTCAACGCCGAGCCGCGCGTGAACTACGACCGCATCATGCTGTCCCCGGTTCTGTCGGGCGAAAAGGCCTATGAAGAGATCATCATCCATGGCGATGGCTGGTACATCAAGCACGGCATCACCCTCTACAAGGGCCACAAGATCGTAGCCATCGACCGGCAGGCGAAGACCGTCACCTCGGACCACGGCGTGACCGAACCCTACGACAAGCTGGTCATCGCCACCGGTTCGGTGCCGTTCATCATCCCGGTGCCGGGCCACAATTTGCCGGGCGTGCTGACCTATCGCGATCTGGATGACGTCCGCGCGATGATGCTTGCCGCGCAGTCGCGCGCCAAGGCCGTGGTCATCGGCGGCGGCCTGCTCGGGCTCGAGGCCGCGGCCGGACTGAATTCACAAGGCATGGACGTCACCGTGCTGCATGTCATGCCGACGCTGATGGAACGCCAGCTCGATCCGGCCGCCGGCTATCTCCTGCAGCGCGCCGTGGAGGAGCGCGGCATCAAGGTTATCACCAAGGCCAACACCCAGGCCATCACGGGCAATGGCAAGGTCGAGCAGGTCGAACTGGCCGACGGCACCATCATTCCGGCGACGCTGGTGGTGATGGCGGTCGGCATCAGGCCGAACGCGGCACTTGCCAAGGATGCAGGCATCGCGGTCAACAGAGGCATCGTCGTCGATGCCGGCATGCGCAGCAACGACCCCGACATCTTCGCGCTCGGCGAGTGCGCCGAGGTGGGCGGCATGGTCTACGGGCTGGTGGCGCCGCTCTACGAGATGGCGCGTGTTGCCGCCCATCAGCTTGCCGGCGACGAAACCGCCGCCTTCGTCCACATGGACACGCCGACCAAGCTCAAGGTCACCGGCATCGATCTCTTCTCGCTCGGCGACTTCGCCGACGGCGACGATCGCCAGGAGATCGTGCTGCGCGATGCTTCCGCCGGCGTCTACAAGCGGCTGGTGCTGAAGGACGATCGCATCATCGGCACCGTGCTCTACGGCGAAACGGCCGATGGCGCCTGGTTCAACGACCTGAAGAAGAAACAGACCGACATATCGCAAATGCGCGATACGTTAATCTTCGGCCAGTCCTACCAGGGGGGTGCCCCGCTGGACCCTATGGCGGCCGTTGCAGCCTTGCCGGATGATGCGGAAATCTGCGGCTGCAACGGCGTTTGCAAGGGAAAGATCACCGGCGCGATCACGGGCAAGGGCCTGACTTCGCTCGACGACGTGCGCGCCCACACCAAGGCGTCGGCCTCCTGCGGCTCCTGCACCGGGCTGGTCGAAAAGCTGATGGTGCTGACCCTCGGCGACACCTACAACCCCGCCGCGGTGCAGCCCATGTGTTCCTGCACCACCTTCGGCCACGACGAAGTACGCCGGCTGATCAAGGCCAAGCACCTAAAGACCATTCCGGCGGTCATGCAGGAGCTGGAGTGGAAAACCTCCTGCGGCTGCGCCAAATGCCGGCCGGCACTCAACTACTACCTCGTCTGCGACTGGCCGGACGAGTATGCCGACGACTACCAGTCGCGCTTCATCAACGAGCGCGTCCACGCCAACATCCAGAAGGATGGCACCTATTCGGTGGTGCCGCGCATGTGGGGCGGCGTGACCAATGCGGCCGAACTGCGCGCCATCGCCGACGTCGTCGACAAGTTCGAGATTCCGATGGTCAAGGTTACCGGCGGCCAGCGCATCGACATGCTGGGCATCCGCAAGGAGGACCTGCCGGCGGTGTGGGCCGATCTTGGCCAGGCCGGCTTCGTCTCGGGCCATGCCTATGCCAAGGGCCTGCGCACGGTGAAGACCTGCGTCGGCTCCGACTGGTGCCGCTTCGGCACACAGGATTCGACCGGGCTCGGCATTCGCATCGAGAAATTCATGTGGGGCTCGTGGACGCCCGCCAAGGTCAAGATGGCAGTGTCGGGTTGTCCGCGCAACTGCGCCGAGTCGACATGCAAGGATGTCGGCGTCATCTGCGTCGACAGTGGCTACGAGATTCACTTCGCCGGTGCCGCCGGCCTCGACATCAAAGGCACGGAAGTGCTGGGGCTGGTCAAAACCGAAGACGAAGCGCTGGAGCATATCGTAGCGCTGACGCAGATGTACCGCGAGCAGGGCCGCTATCTCGAGCGCATCTACAAATGGGCCAAGCGCATCGGCATCGCCGAGATCAAGCGCCAGATCATGGACGATGGCGAGAAGCGTCAAGCCTATTACGAGCGCTTCATCTTTTCGCAGAAATTCGCGCAGGTCGATCCCTGGTCGGAGCGCGTCTCCGGCAAGGATAAGCACGAGTTCAGGCCGATGGCGTCGGTCGGGTTTGCGCAGGCGGCGGAGTGATGATGATGAACTGGGTATCGATCGGCAAGATCTCCGACATCCCCCGCCGCGGCGCGCGTTGCGTCGCGACACCGCAGGGCAAGATCGCCGTTTTCCGCACAGCGGACGATCAGGTCTTCGCCATTGACGACCATTGCCCGCACAGAGGCGGACCGCTCAGCCAGGGCATCGTCCATGGCGCAGCGGTGACCTGTCCCTTGCACAATTGGGTGATCTCGTTGGAGACGGGCAAGGCGCTTGGCGCCGACGAGGGCGCGGTACGCACCATTCCGGTCAGGATCGAGGATGACCGGATTTCCATAGGCCAATCGTGGGTGGTGGCGGTCGCGGCGGAGTAGCATGAGAACCTCACGTTCCGGACGGACGCCGTCCCTGTTCCTTTCAAGCAAGGAGACCTGACCATGGCATATGTCGCACCTGCGGAATTCGTGACCAAGATGATCGACGCCGGCGAAGCGAAGATATTCATGTCGACGAGGGACACTCTGATCCGCGCCTATATGGCCGGCGCCATCCTCGCGCTCGCCGCCGTCTTCGCCGTCACCATCAACGTCCAGACCGGGCAGCCACTCGCCGGCGCCATCCTGTTCCCGGTTGGCTTTTGCCTGCTGTATCTGATGGGGTTCGACCTGCTGACCGGCGTCTTCACGCTCGTTCCCCTGGCGTTGATCGACAAACGTCCAGGCGTGACGTCAGGCGGCGTGCTGCGCAACTGGGGCCTGGTCTTCATCGGCAATTTCGCCGGCGCGCTGACGGTCGCCCTGATGATGGCGATCGTCTTTACCTTCTGCTTCACCGTGGAGCCGAACGTCGTCGGCCAGAAGATCGGCGAAATCGGCGAAGGTCGCACCCTTGGCTATGCCGCCCATGGCGCCGCGGGTATGCTCACCCTCTTCATCCGCGGCATCCTGTGCAACTGGATGGTTTCGACCGGCGTTGTGGCGGCGATGATGTCGACCTCCGTGTCGGGCAAGGTGATCGGCATGTGGATGCCGATCATGGTCTTCTTCTACATGGGTTTCGAGCATTCCGTCGTGAACATGTTCCTGTTTCCCTCGGGTCTCATGCTCCACGCGAAATTCTCGATCATGGACTATTTCGTATGGAACGAGATTCCGACCGTGCTCGGAAATCTCGTGGGCGGGATAACCTTTGTCGGCCTGACGCTTTATTCCACCCATGCCCGCACCGGCCCGAAGCGTGTCGCTCCCGCGGCTCGCCTCGCGGCCGGCGCGCGCGCTGCCGCGGAATAGTCCATGGCGAAGCTGATCTGGGCCGCCGCCCTCCGTTCAGAACGGCGGGGAGCCATGGCGACATGCCGCCGCTGCCCATGCGTTCCGAGCATGGTTGTCTCCTCACCTGATTGGGTCCGTCGATGAAGGCCATGGCGCCCTTTCAGGTAAAGACCGCCTGCCCCTATTGCGGGGTGGGCTGCGGCGTGCTGGCGAAGGTCGCCGCGGACGGGCAGGTGTCCGTCCGTGGCGACCCCGATCATCCGGCGAATTTCGGAAGGCTCTGCTCCAAGGGCTCCGCACTCGCCGAGACCATCGGCCTCGACGGCCGATTGCTCGATCCGCAAATCCACGGCCGCGGTTCCTCTTGGGACGAGGCGCTCGACCTCGTCGCCTCGACCTTCTCGCAAACCATTGCCGAGCATGGTCCCGACGCGGTCGCGTTCTACGTCTCCGGCCAGTTGCTGACCGAGGATTACTACCTCGCCAACAAGCTGATGAAGGGTTTTGTCGGCTCAGCCAACATCGACACCAATTCGCGTCTGTGCATGGCGTCCTCGGTCGCCGGCCACCGCCGCGCCTTCGGCTCGGACACCGTGCCGGGAAGCTACGAGGATCTGGAACTGGCTGATCTGATCGTGCTGGTCGGCTCCAACCTCGCCTGGTGCCATCCGGTGCTTTATCAGCGCATCGCGGCCGCCCGCGAAAAGCGGCCCGAGATGAAGGTGGTGCTGGTCGATCCGCGCCGCACCATGACATCTGATATCGCCGACATGCATCTGGCGATCGCGCCGGATGGCGACGTCGCCCTGTTCACCGGCTTGCTCGCCTGGCTCGGCCAGCACAATGCGCTCGACCGTGCCTATATCACGGCCCATACGACCGGCTTTGGGCAAGCGCTGTTCGCCGCCTCGGCGCTCGACCTTGCCGGCGTCGCCGCCGCCACGGGGCTCAGCGAAGAAGAGCTCGGCCGCTTCTACAGCCTGTTTGCCAGGACGCAAAAGACCGTCACCGTCTACAGCCAGGGCGTCAATCAGTCGTCCCAAGGCACCGACAAGGTCAACGCCATCATCAACTGCCATCTCGCCACCGGCCGTATCGGCAAACCGGGCGCCGGGCCGTTCTCTGTCACCGGCCAGCCCAACGCCATGGGCGGCCGCGAGGTCGGCGGCATGGCCAACATGCTCGCCGCCCATATGGAGATCGAAAACTCCGAGCATCGCGAGCGCGTGCAGCGCTTCTGGAAGGCGCCGGCGATTGCAGGGAAGCCCGGCCTCAAGGCGGTCGAGATGTTCAAGGCGGTTGCCGACGGACGCATCAAGGCGCTGTGGATCATGGCCACCAACCCGGTCGATTCGATGCCGGATGCAGGCGCCGTCGAAGCGGCTATCAAGGCCTGCCCCTTCGTCGTGGTCTCGGACGTGCTGGCCGAGACCGATACGGTCCGCCACGCCCATGTCCGGCTGCCGGCGACGGCCTGGGGCGAGAAGGACGGCAGCGTCACCAATTCCGAGCGCCGCATCTCGCGCCAGCGCGCGTTCTTGCCGGCCCCCGGCGAGGCGCGGCCCGACTGGTGGATCATTGCCGAGGTGGCGCGGCGCATGGGCTTTGAGGAGGCGTTCGCGCATGAGACGCCGGCGGAGGTCTTCGCCGAGCACGCGGCGCTGTCAGGGCTCGAGAACGATGGCGAGCGCGATTTCGACATCGGTGCTTATGCTGGTGTCGATGGAGAAGACTACGACGCGCTAGCGCCCTTCCAATGGCCAGCGCCGAGCCCAGGCGTTCAAGCTCGACTTCACGTCGATCGAGGCGCTCACACCGAACCTCGGCCAGAGGAAATCACCCCGACCGGGCATCGATCCACACGCTTCTTCGCCAACGGCAACTTCTACACGCCCGACCGCAAGGCGCGCTTCGTCGCCCTCCGCCCAACCGTCGAAACCCGCATCACCTCCGACTTCCCGCTCGTCCTCAACACCGGCCGCATCCGCGACCACTGGCACACCATGACGCGCACCGGCAAAAGCCCGCGCCTGTCCCAGCACATCGCCGAGCCTTTCGTCGAGATCCACCCGGTGGATGCGCAGCGCCACGGCATCGGCGATGCCGATATCGCACGCGTCTCGACTCCGCGCGGCGAGGTGCTGGTCCGCGCGCTGGTGACCACGCGCCAACGCCCGGGCAGCCTGTTCGCGCCGATGCACTGGACCGACCAATTCGCCGCCAGGGGCCGGCTCGACACGCTCACGGCATCGCTTGCCGATCCGGTGTCGGGCCAGCCGGCGTTGAAGCATGTCGCGGCCCGCATCGAGAAATTCACCGCCAGGGCCTTCGGCTTTGCCGTGACACGCAAGAGACCCGCGACGATGGCCGCCGACTACTGGGCGCTAGCCAGATGCCGGGGCGGCTGGCGGGTCGAGCTTGCCTTCGCCGATGACGATGTCGACTGGACGGCATTCGCCGGTTCGCTCTTCGGTACCGCGGACGCCGAGGTTCTCGCCTATCACGACCGCGAGGCCGGCCAGCACCGCATTGCCGCCTTCGAAGGCGAGCATCTCGCGGGTGCCTTGTTCATCGCACCCGGTCCGGTCGCGGTCTCACGCGGCTGGGCGGCCGAGCGGCTCGGCGAGATCCACGCCAGCCAGCACCAGCGCTTCAGGATCGTTGCCGGTCGCGCCGGTGCCGAACGACCCGATGCCGGCGCGACCGTCTGTTCCTGTTTCAACGTCGGGGTCAACCAGATCACGGCTGCCGTGTCGGCTGGCTGCACCACCGTGGACGCCATCGGCGCCACGCTGAAGGCAGGGACCAATTGCGGCTCCTGCCGGTCCGAGATTCGCGCGATCATCCTGGCCAACCGGGTTCAGGCCGCCGAGTGAAGGCGACATGACCCGCTGGGCCGGTTTCAACTCCGGCCGGAATGTGGGATCGAACCTGTCCAACAGTTAATCCAACTTCGCGGGGTTCGGCCGTATCGGTTGATGGGGGTGAAAGATGCCGCCATGACCAGCGATTGGACGCGCCCCTGCAGACGACCGTCGCACAACGCTGCGGCTGGATTCCGCTGTTCGGCTAACGATTATTGGGAAGGAGTTCTCCAGCTATAGCAATCAGTTAGCGGAATGCGCCATATAACCATCGCCGTCGATCTGTGCCTCGGCTGGCCCTGTTCTTCGCAGTCGGTACGACTGGACATGTGCGCTGAAGACTGGAAAATGGGGACGCAACCTCGCCATCCGAGCTCATTCAAGGCATTGGGAGATCAACGCTGAATCTGGAAGACATAGCCGACCATCCGGCCTTGCACCGCTACGTTCAGGAACAGTCGCAGTCCCTGATCCGTATCTACGAGGAAAGCCCGCGGCTGGCTTCCATCTTTGCCACGCAGCAGCGCTGGCTTTTGGGCCATATCGGCCTTGCCATGCACTTCAGGCGCGACCCGAACGACCGCCGCAAGGAGCTGACCGTATCGCGTTTCATCGAGGTCGTGCACAAGAACGCGGTGGCCAGCCGCAACACGGCCGACGCCTTCATCAAGGAGATGCTGCACTACAACATCGCCGAGTATGTGGCGGGCGGGGACGGCCGCACGCATCCCCTGCAGCCGACGGCGGCCACCATAGAGCGATTCACCGGCTGGGTGACAGCCCATCTGCGCACGCTCGACCACATCGACGGCGGCGACCGGCTGGCCAGATTCCTGGAGCGGCCCGAGATGCTTGCCACGCTGCAGCCCCTGGTGGCTGACGGCCTGCTTGCGTCCAAGCCGGTGCGCGAACCCAACCAGACCTTTTCCCTATTCATCTGGCTCAACAATGGCGGCATTGTCATGGACTGGCTGATGTCGGGCATCGACCCTGATCACGCTGGCCTGGAGCGGATTCCGACCAGCGTGGTTTCGATCGGCGACTTCGCCAAATGGCTCAAGCTGTCGCGGACCCATCTCGGCCGCAAACTGCGCACGGCGGAGGAACTCGGCAGCATTGGCTGGCTTGGTCAGCGCGGCCATTCGGTGATGTGGGTATCGCACGGATTCTACGAGGAATACATGACCGTCCAGGCCGCCAAGCTGGCCGTCGTCGACACCGCCTTCAAGGCCTGTTTTCCGCCATCGCAAAGCGACGGCTGAGTCGCGTCGCGCACGAGCGCAATTTCAGGAAAAAGTGTGAAACGATTTTCGGTCCGGAGTTGCGCCAGAACAGGTCGATTGACCGGTTCCGTGTTTGCGTGGCTGCGCGACGCCGAGGACCTCGGCAGCGTCGGCTGGCTCGGCCAGCGCCCAGTCACGAAAAGCCGACGCTGGACAGGCGTCAGAAGCTGTCCAGCGTTACTGCTGCGTTCTCAATCGATGTCGAAGGAGACGCCTTGGGCCAACGGCAGCGCCTTGGAATAGTTCACCGTGTTGGTGGCGCGGCGCATATAGGCCTTCCATGCATCGGAGCCGCTCTCGCGGCCGCCGCCGGTTTCCTTTTCACCGCCGAAAGCGCCGCCGATCTCGGCCCCCGACGTGCCGATATTGACGTTGGCGATGCCGCAATCCGAGCCGTCGACACCGAGGAACCGCTCGGATTCCTGAAGGTCGCGAGTGAAGATCGATGACGACAGGCCGGCGCCAACCGCATTGTGCTCATCGAGCACGGCGTCGAAATCGGAATACTTCATCACATAGAGGATCGGCGCGAAGGTCTCTTCCGTCACGGGCGCAACCTGTTTCGGCATTTCGACCAGCGCCGGATGGACATAATAAGCATCCGGATGGCCATTCTCGACCCGCGTCCCGCCGGTTACCTTGCCACCATGGGCGGTCGCTTCGCTCAAGGCCTTCTGCATGGCATCGAACGCGGCCTTGTCGATCAATGGCCCGACCAGCGACGAGGTCTCCAGCGGATTGCCGACGGAGACGCTCTGATAGGCCTTCTTCAGGCGCGGAACCAGGGCGTCGTAGACGCTGTCATGGACGAACAGGCGGCGCAGCGTCGTGCAGCGCTGGCCGGCGGTGCCCATGGCCCCGAAGGCGATGGCGCGCAGCGCCATGTCGAGATCGGCGGTCGGGCACACGATGCCGGCATTGTTGCCACCCAGTTCCAGCACCGCGCGCGCAAAACGCTTGGCCAGGCGTGGACCGACATCCCGGCCCATGCGGGTCGAGCCGGTGGCCGAAACCAGCGGCACCTTCGGATGGTCGACCAGGATTTCGCCGACGGCGCGGTCGCCGATCAGCACCGGTGCCAGGCCTTGCGGCGCGTCCGCGCCGAAGCGCTTGACCGCACGCTTGAAGATCGCTTCGCAGGCAAGCGCCGTCAGCGGTGTCTTCTCGGAAGGTTTCCATACCACTGCATCGCCGCAGACCAGCGCAAGCGCTGCATTCCATGACCACACGGCGACCGGGAAGTTGAAGGCTGAGATGACACCAACGACGCCGAGCGGATGCCAGGTTTCCATCATGCGGTGGCCCGGACGCTCGGTGGCGATGGTCAGACCGTACAATTGCCGGGACAGACCGACGGCGAAATCGCAGATGTCGATCATCTCCTGCACTTCGCCGAGCCCTTCTGAGGGGATCTTGCCGACCTCGATCGACACCAGCCGGCCAAGCTCGGCCTTGTGCGCCCGCAGTTCCTCGCCCAGCAGCCGCACCAGTTCGCCACGCTTGGGACCCGGCACCAGCCGCCATGACTGGAACGCCTGGTGGGCGGCATCGATGGTCTTCGCCGCATCGGCCGGCGAGATCGTCTTCAGCGCCGCGATCTGCTCACCCGTCACCGGGCTGCGCACGATCAGGTCACCGCCGTCAAGCGCCTCCTTGGCCACGCCCAGTTTCGCCAGAAGCTCGGCCGTTTCCTTCGCTATCGTCATTTTTTGTCCCTTTCAGATCCCGCCGCTCGTATGGCGGGGTCAACGCCTTGCGCCATGCCTTCCCGGCGCCATCGCGGCTGGAAGGGGCTATCATGGCGTGCCATTACCTGTTTCAGGGGAAAATCGCCACCCCGGCATGGTCCAAGCCCAAGCTGCACGATTGAGCCAGGCGACCTTTGAGCCGACCGGACAGAGCGCGCTCAGTTTGCCTTTTTCGCCGGCGCGCGCACGGCACCGTCCTTGATCAGACGGTCGATATGCATGCGGATATGGGCTGCTTCCGCCGCCGTGTTGGCGAGCGCAATGGCGCGGTCGAAGGCGATGCGCGCCTCCTCGCCCCGGTCGAGTTGCATCAAGAGCCCGCCCTTGAGACCGAAGAAATGGAAATAGCCAGACAGTCTCTGTTCGAGCGGCTCGATCATCGCCAGCGCCGCTTCCGGTCCGCGCACCTTGGCGACCGCGACCGCACGGTTGAGCGTGATGACCGGCGACGGCTGCATCTGTTCGAGCAGGCCGTAGAGCAGGTCGATCTCCACCCAGTCCGTGTCCTCGGCCTTCTCCGCTCGCGCATGGAGCGCTGCGATAGCCGCCTGCACCTGGTAAGGACCGGGCTTGCGGTGGCGCAGGGCCTTGTCGACCAGCGCCAGCCCTTCGTCGATCATCTTGCGACTCCATAGGCTCCGGTCCTGGTCCTCGAGCAAAACGATCTCGCCATCGCCGTCGAAACGAGCCGGTGCGCGCGCATGCTGCAGCAGAAGCAATGCCGTCAGCCCCATGATCTCCGGCTCGGTCTGGAAAAGTCTGAGCAGCAGCCGGGCCAGCCGGATCGCCTCTTCGCAGAGCGGCGCGCGGGCCGGCGCCTCGCCGCTGTTGGTCGAGTATCCCTCGTTGAAGATCAGGTAGACCATGGACGCGACCGCAGCTAGCCGCTCGGAGCGCTCGACCGCGCCCGGCGTCTCGAACGGCACGCCGGCGTCCGCGATGCGCGCCTTGGCACGGGTGATGCGCTGCTCCATGGCGCTCTCGCCAACCAGGAAGGCGCGCGCGATCTGCTTGACGGTGAGGCCGGAGACCACGCGCAGCGCCACTGCGATCTGCTGCGTTGCGGGCAAATCAGGGTGACAGCAGATAAACAGCAGCCGCAATATGTCGTCGCGGTAATGCGCGCCGTCGAGCCGCTCGGCGATGTCGCTCTCGGCATCTTCCAGATCTGAGATCTGGTCCTCCTCCGGCATCGGCGCCTGCTTGGCGCGCTTGCGCACTGCATCGATGCCGCTGTTGCGGCCGACAAAGATCAGCCAGGCCGCCGGATCGCGCGGCGGTCCGTTTTGCGGCCAGTTCTTGATTGCCCTGAGGCAGGCGTCCTGGAAAGCTTCCTCCGCGGTGTCAAGATCGCGAAAATAGCGCAGCAGCGCGCCCATCGCCTGCGGGCGGGCAGCGCTGATCGCGGAGCTTATCCAGGCGAGTTCAGTCATGCTGGAATCCTGGTCGGAAGGAACACCGATACCGGCCGGATCTCATAGGAACCGCCGCTCGGGTTGACCTCGGAAAGCTCGCGGGCGAATTCGACGGCCTCGTCGAGGTCGGCGCAATCGAGCGTGTAGAAGCCGAGGAACTGTTCCTTGGTTTCGGCGAACGGCCCGTCGATGACCAGCGATTCGCCTTTCACTTTTCGCAGCGTCGTTGCCGCTGTTGTCGGCAAAAGCCGCGCCACGGGCCCAAGCCGGCCGGCGTTGGCATACTTCTCCTGAACGCCGAGGAGGTCGGCCATGACCTTGTCGTCCTGTTCCTTGCTCCAGGAGCAGACGACATCTTCGGAGGCGTAGCAGAGGATGGCGTAAAGCATGATCGGTCCTTTTCTGTATCAAAGGACGAAACAGTATGACCGATCCCGACACGGCGTCGATAAAAAAATCCGGCAGCCGTGGATTTGGTGTTCGTCCGTCGCCCGAGTTAGCTTTCGTGTGTTTTTAGCCATCTCAGCACGAGCGCTTCCTCCTCATCGAGACCGTTTATGGACCGCCTGCGCTTGTTGGCTTCCGCCATTTCGGCAAGCAGCCGTCCCTGCGACCAGGCCTCGAAAACCTGCGGGTGGATATAGCATTTGCGGCAGACCGCACGCGTATTGCCCAGCCGTGTGGCCACCTTGTCGATGACGTCGTTCATGACCCGCTTTTGCCGTGCCTGGCTTTCAGGCAGTTCGGTCTGCGCAAACAGCGACGCGGCGTGGATGGTGCCGCCCCATGTGCGAAAATGCTTCGAACTGAACGCGTCGCCGGCGGCGTCCCGGATGTAGCGGTTGACGTCGTCGGAGCGGACCGGGAGTCTATCGTCTCCCTCGTCGAGATACTGGAACAGTTTCTGGCCCGGCAGGTCCTGCGCGCCCCGAACGATCCCCGCGATGCGGCGGTCGATCAGCTTCAATCTCCATTCCTTGCCGGACTTGCCCTTGAAGGCGAAGCGCAGGCTCGACCCCTTGATGTCGACATGCCGGTCCCGCAATGTCGTCAGGCCGAAGCTCTTGTTGTCGCGTGCATAGGCCGCGTTGCCGACGCGGATCATCGTGTTGTCGAGCAGCCAGACCACTGCGGCGACCACGCGTTCGAGCGGGAGGCCGTGACGGCGCAAATCGCTGTCGATTCTGCGCCGAAGGTCCGGCAGGCTTTCGGCGAAAGCGACGAGGCTCGAATATTTGGCACGGTCGCGCTCCTCGGCCCATTGTGGATGATAGCGATACTGCTTGCGCCCCCGTTGATCCCTCCCGGTCGCCTGGATATGTCCATTCGGATCGGGCGAAATCCAGACATCGGTCCAGGCCGGCGGGATGACGATCGCCGCGATGCGCGCCCTGGCGGCATCGGAGACCGCTTTCCCGCCCGGTCCCTTGTAGGCAAACCCCTTGCCAGCCTTCAGCCGGCGGATACCGGGCTCGGCATCGCTGACATAGGTCAGCGCGGTATCCCTGGCGGGAATCTGTGCTCCATTCTTGGATACGCTATCCCCATCGGCCAATCGGCTATGCGACGATCCGGTCCTCTGCAGCATGTAAGCTCCACACGAAATACGCGTAGATAAGCTGCGGGCTGACGGCTGGTTCCACACTCCGTCTGGAAAGCAGGCGATTCCGCCTCGCGCCGACAAGGCCTACAATGCGCTCCGCATCTGAGTGATCGGAAAGGACAGCCGGCGACGCGCCGCGAGCTTGAATTTGTAGCGCAGGCAGCGCCAAGCTTCCGAGCGCCGCTTCGGCGCCGCCGAGGCTATTGCGAGAAAGCGCGCCGCCATGTTCAGGTCGCCCCGTGCATAATGGACACGAGCGATCTTGAGCGCGACAAGGCCCTCCCTGGTCTTGAGCGCCGAGAGCGGGATGTCGCAGTCGGCCAGGGTGCGCAGTTGCCGGCGCCACTCCAGGAAGCGCCGCACCGGGTTGATCGCGAAACGATCGTCGGATCGTTCCGGCGAGACCTCATAGATCATGACGGGCTGCTGAATCATTGCCAGCGATGCTTTGCTCATCAGCCGCGCCCAGAACAGCGTGTCCTCGTCATAGGCCAGCCCGACCGGAAACCGCGTCTCCCCGATCAGGTGCCGGGATGCCAGCACACTGCCCACAGCGACCGAACGTATATCGCCCTTCACATAGGCCGAAGCGTTTGCCAGGCACGCAGCCTGATAGCCGTTCGGCACCTTGATCTGCCGGTCCTGGCCACTCACCCGTCGCCGGTAGGCGCCCACGATCATGTCGGCTTTCGGCTGGGTCTCCGCCTGCCGCAGCAACGCGCCCAACCCGCCCCGAAGATGCAGGTCGTCGGCGTCGATCAGATACACCCAAGGATGGCGCGCTTCCGCCAGCGCCACGTTACGGGCACCGCCGGCATCGCGGCAACTGGCTGCCAACACGCGCAACGGGAGCAAAAGTCGAGCGGCCGCCTGCTGCGCATCGGCGACAGTATCATCAGTGGATCCATCGTCCACCAGAAGGACCTCGCCGATGACCTCGGCTTCGCCGCAGAGTGACGCCAACGTCGTCGCGATAGTTGCTGCCGCATTGTGCGCGGGAATAATTACGCTAACCGTTTTCAAATTACACAGCACCCGCCCCGTGCGCTTTAAGAATACACCTATTGTCTCCTTCAACAAAACGAAGACAGAGTAGCTGCCACGTTCAGGTTTGAGAAGACGTTTCGTCTATCCATGCCGGACAAGTTGGCACGCCCCCGTTTCACGCCTTTTCGAGTACCACCGGGATGACGTCGACAGCCTGCTCCCCGACCTGTCCGCCGGTCGTCTTCAGCACACCGACGATGGGCGCCACATCCGAATAGTCGCGCCCGTAACCGACGGTGATATGGTCGTTGGAGGCCCGCATGCCGTTGGTCGGGTCGAACTCCTGCCAGCCGGCATCGCGTCCACACCAGACCTTGACCCAGGCATGCATGGCGTCCGCACCTTCCAGCCGGGGCTTGCCCTTGGGCGGAATGGTGCGCAGGAAGCCGCTGACATAGCCGGCCGGAATGCCGAGACCGCGTAGCCCGGCGATCATGATGTGGGAGAAATCCTGGCAGACGCCCCGCTTCAGCCGGAAGGCATCGCTGGCCCGGGTTCGCACCGTGGTCGCTTCGCCATCGTAGGTGAAATCATGGTGGATGCGCTTGCAGAGGCTCATCGCCGTGCCTGCGGTCGAGCCACCGATGCTGCCTTGCGCATAGGCGGTGATCGCCGCATCCATTCCGGCATGACCGCTTGCCACCAAGAAGTGATGCGGCGATGCCGGCGCCAGCGACCGCACGGCGGCCAGTTCCTGCCTGAGCCGGCCGATATCGGGCGACACGTCGAGCCCAGGCTCTGGCCGCGACACCGATACGCGCGCGCTCATCCTAATGTCGAGCGCTTCATGCGCGTCGCGAAACGCGATCGAGGTGACGTTGTTGCCGAAAAAATCGGTGAAGTCGGATCGTTCATTGGGCGCCGGCTCAAAGGAAAGTGAAGCGGCGATGACGCGCTGCACATCGCCAATGGTCGGCGGCAGCACCCGCACCTGATGCCGGCCGCCGCCGGCAGCGGCGGCATAGTCGTAATGGAGCAGAAGCCGGATGTCGTACAGCATGGCCATTGCTTTCTAGCCGAAATAGGCTCTGGCGAGGCTGTTGTAGAGGCCGCCGATTTCGCTGGCGAGTTCGTTCAACGCCTTCGTCGTCATGTCAGCCGGCTCCTTGATGGCGATGGCGGTGTTGAGCTGCAATATCTCCTTGGCCGCCGCCGACATGTGCCCCTCGCCGCCGGTCGCCGGCAACAACCCTATCTCGGCTTTCAGCCGTTCCAATTGGAACAGGACGGAGCGTGGATTGAGCGGATCGAGCGCCAGGAGATCGATCACCGTGCGCCGGCCAGCCTGCACCGGATATTGCCGGCGATGGGTCATGACGCTGTCGCCGATCTCCAGCATCATGTCCAGCGCGCCATCCGGCGCCTTGCCACCGGTCAGTCTGGCCAGCGTGCTGGCGATCTGGATGCCGCGCTCCAGCCGCCGGCCGATCTCGAGGAAGCGCCAGCCGGCGAAACGGTACATGTTCTCGTGCAGCAGGCCTGAGAATCCGGCAAGCTTGCGCAGAATCACCGTCATGGCCCGCGTCGCGTCGTCGCCGGGCGCCACGGTGGTGGCGAACCGATGGATCGTCTTCGACAAATCCTTGAGCGCCAGCCAGCCATCCGGCGAGAAACGATCGCGGATCTGGCCGGCGCTGTAGACGGCGCTGTCGAGCATGCCGATCAATCCCGATGGGATCGCCGTTTCGACATCGATGCCGAACGGCTCGAGATAGTCCCTGATATCTGCCAGCAGAGGCATGTCTGGATCGGACGTTTCGGCGAGCCGCACATGATAGGCGCGCAGGATGCGCACGGTGTCTTCCGAGCGTTCGATGTAGCGGCCAAGCCAGGTCAGGTTTTCCGCCGCGCGGCTGGGCAGGCTACCCGGCTTGGTGCGGTTGAAGCTGTCGCCCTCCTGCGGCAGCAGCGTCTCGCGCTCGACCGGCCTGTCGCTGACCACCCAGACATCAGCCGCCTGGCCGCCGCGCTGCATGGCCATCGCCGTCGGGTCGAGCGACATGCCGACTCGGGCGAAACCGCCCGGCATCACAGTCCATCCCTCGAGCGTGCGCGCCAGATAGACGCGCAAGCTTGCCGGCCGCGGTTCCAGCCAGCCGCCGACATAGACGGGTGTCGTCGAAAGTGTCACCGCTTCCTGGCCGACGAAGGCCTCGCCATCGCGTTCGATGCGCGCCACCAGCTCCGCCCGTTCCCCGGCCGATAGCGCCGAGCCGAGCTTTGTCTGTCCGTCATCCTCGAAGGCAAGTCTTGTCGACAGCGCCGGGCCGACCACCATCCGGTCGATATTGGCGAGCACATGGGCGCGCTCCGTCTCCTGCCCGCACCACCATGTCGCCACACTGGGCAAAAGCAGCTCCTCGCCCCACAATTCACGCGCGATCTTGGGCAGGAAGGCAAGCAGCGCACGCGTCTCCATCAGGCCGGAGCCAAGCGCATTGACGGTGGACACCGTTCCTTGCCGGATCGCTTCGACCAAACCCGGCGTGCCGATCTGCGAATCCGCGCGCAGTTCGAGCGGATCGGCGAAGGCGGCGTCGAGCCGCCGCCACAGCACGCTGATCGGCATCAGGCCCGACACGGTGCGCACCATCAGCCTGCCGCCGGAAACGGTCAGGTCCTCGCCTTCGAGCAGCATGATGCCGAGGTAGCGGGCGATATAGGCGTGTTCATAGTAGGTTTCGTTGAGCGGTCCCGGCGTCAAGATGGCGACGCGGCCGTCGCTCTCCTTTGCCATGCCGATCAGCGCATCGCGAAAGCGACGGAAGAAGCCGGCGAGCCGGTGCACATGCATCTCGCCATAAATGTCGGACAAAGCGCGCGTGGTGGCGACACGGTTCTCCAGCGCGAAGCCGGCGCCCGAAGGCGCTTGGGTGCGGTCGCCCAACACCCACCAACGGCCATCCGGGCCTCGGCCGAGTTCGAAGGCGCAGAAATGCAGGAAATGCCCTCCGGCCGGCCTGGTGCCGACCACGGGCCGCAAATATTCAGGACTCGCCGCGATCAGCCCTGCCGGCAGGATGCCTTTTTCGACCAGCCGGTTCTGCCCATGGATATCGGCGACAATTTCCTCGAACAGGTCGGCGCGCTGCACCAGGCCGGCGCTGATCGCCTGCCACTCGCTGTCCTCGATGAGCACAGGGATGTGCGCCAGCGGCCATTCGCGCTCGTTGGCGCCCGCCTTGTCATAGACGCGGTAGTAGACGCCGGCATCGCGCAGATACTGGTCGGCGCGGGCGAAACGCTGGCCGAGCTTTTCGGCACCGAGTTCGTCCAGCGCCTCGACAAAATCCTTCCAGACCGGGCGGGGATTGCCCGACGCGTCGACCATCTCGTCGACGACGCCATCGATCGGCTGGTAGTGCTCCAGCAGGCTATGGGCCTGCGGCTTGCCGCGTACCCTTTTGTGATTCCCCTTTGCCATGTCAGATCACAGTCTTGGTGGACGTCTGAGGTCAAGGGTCATCGGGAAGTCTTCCCCCGGCTGTTCTTCGCGCAACACATAGCCGGACGGGGTATGGCCGCGCGGTTCGAAGCGGGCGAGCCGCCGTGCCTCCGCCTCGTTGCCGTTGACCGGGAAGGTGTCGTAGCTGCGCCCACCGGGATGCGCGACATGGTAGACGCAGCCACCGACCGCCCGGCCGGACCAGCGGTCATAGATGTCGAACACCAGCGGCGTGTTGACCGGAAGGGCCGGATGCAGACCCGAGGCCGGCTGCCAGGCCTTGAAGCGCACACCCGCCACCGCGACCTCCCGGTTGTCGGTTGCCCTCATCGGCACGATGCGGCCGTTGCAGACGATCGCATGGCGCTCCGGATTGAGGCCTTCGGTCTTGACCTGCAGCCGTTCGACCGAGGAATCGACGAAACGCACGGTGCCGCCGATCGCGCCTTGCTCGCCCATCACATGCCATGGTTCCAGTGCCTGCCTGAGCTCCAGCTTGATGCCGGCATGCTGGACTTCGCCGCAGAAGGGAAAGCGGAATTCGAGCTGGGCGTCGAACCATTCGGGCCGGAACTCGAAACCATTGAGCTTGAGGTCGTCGAGCACATCGAGAAAGTCCGCCCAGACATAGTGCGGCAGCATGAAGCGGTCATGCAGCGAGGTGCCCCAGCGCGCGAAGCGTCCGTCGAGCGGGTTCTTCCAGGCGCTTGCGATGATGGCCCGCACCAGCAATTGCTGCGCGAGAGACATGCGCGCATTGGGTGGCATCTCGAATCCACGGAATTCGACAAGGCCAAGCCGGCCGGTTGGACCATCCGGGGAAAACAGCTTGTCGATGCAGATTTCCGAGCGGTGCGTATTGCCGGTGACATCGGTCAACAGATTGCGGAACAGGCGGTCGACCAGCCATGGCAAGGGTGCGGCCCCCTGGTCGGGATGCGGCACCTGCGCCATGGCGATCTCGAGCTCATAGAGCGAATCGTGCCGCGCCTCGTCGAAGCGCGGCGCCTGACTGGTCGGGCCGATGAACAGACCGGAGAACAGATAGGACAGCGAGGGACGCCGCTGCCATTGCAGCACCAGGCTTTTCAACAGATCGGGCCGGCGCAGGAACGGGCTGTCATTAGGTGTGGCGCCGCCGACCACGACATGGTTGCCGCCGCCGGTACCGGTGTGGCGGCCGTCGATCATGAACTTGTCGGCGCCAAGCCGCGTCTGCCGCGCCTCGTCATAGATCGCCGTCGTCGTCGCCACGCAATCCTGCCAATTCGAGGCGGGGTGAATGTTGACCTCGATGACGCCGGGGTCGGGCGCGACGGGGATGACGTTGAGGCGCGGATCGTGCGGAGGGCCGTAGCCCTCGATATGCACGGGAAGGCCAATCGCCTTTGCCGCGTTCTCGGCGGCGGCGACGAGTTCGAGATAATCCTCGAGCGCCTCGACCGGCGGCATGAAAACGCACAGCCTGCCGTCACGCGGTTCGACCGAAAGCGCCGTGCGCACCGCGCCGCCGATCTCGGTGATCTCCTGCTCGACCCGCTCCTGCTGGCCGGTCGCCGCCGTGAACGAGGCCGCCTGCTGGCGGCGGGCCATTTCGTCGGCGCCTTCCAGTTCGGCCGGCGCGGCCGTCGGCAAGATCGCTTCCCGCACGGGCAGCGGGCCACGCGGCAGCGACGGATCGACAGGCACGATGTAGGGGAACTGCGCCGGCGGCACATAGGGCAGCGTGCCGAGCGGCAGACGGTAGCCGACCGGGGAATCGCCCGGCACCAGGAACAGCCGGCCGCGCCGCGTCTTCCATTTTTCCGAACGCCAGCGCGGATCTGACGCCTGGCTGTTCCAGCGCTGCACCGGCAGCACATAGCCGGACGGCTTGGTCAGCCCGCGCTCGAACACCTTCGCCATGCGGCTGCGTTCCTCCGGATCTTCCAGCTTGGAGTTGGACGGGTCGACATTCTCGGGCAGCTTGCCTTCCTTGAGCAGCCATTCGGCTGGGTCCTCATAGGCTTCGCTGACCATGGATGTGTCGATGCCCAGTTCGCCGGCGATCGCCGTCAGCAGGCTTTCGGCCTGTTTCGGCCCGACATCCGCCGAGCTTTTCTCCCGCGCGATCAGCGACGGGTCGCTCCACACCGGCTCGCCGTCGGCGCGCCAAAAGAGCGAGAAGGTCCAGCGCGGCAGGCTTTCACCGGGATACCATTTGCCCTGGCCGTAGTGCAGAAAGCCGCCGGGCGCGAAACGCTCGCGCAGGCGGCGGATCAGCGCGTCGGCCTTTTCACGCTTGGTCGGGCCGACGGCGGCGGTGTTCCACTCGGCGGCCTCGAAATCGTCGATCGACACGAAGGTCGGCTCGCCGCCCATGGTCAGCCGCACATCCCCGGCCTCGAGCGCGGCATCGACCTTGTCGCCGAGCGCGTCGAGCGCCTGCCAGCTTTCATCCGAGAACGGCTTGGTGATGCGCGGATGCTCGGCGATGCGGTCGACCCGCATCTCGAAGCCGAACTCGACATTGGCAAAGCTCGCCATGCCCGAAATGGGGGCCGCATTGCGGAAATGCGGCGTGGCGGCCAGCGGAACATGGCTCTCGCCGGTGAGCAGGCCGGAGGTCGGGTCGAAACCGATCCAGCCGGCACCGGGAAGATAGACCTCGCACCAGGCATGCAGGTCGGTGAAATCGACCGATGTGCCGGCCGGCCCATCCAGCGCGACAAGGTCGGGCTTGAGCTGGATCAGGTAGCCCGAGACGAAGCGTGCGGCGATGCCGAGATTGCGCAGGATCTGCACCAGAAGCCAGCTCGAATCCCGGCAGGAGCCCTTGGCCGCCGCCAGCGTTTCCTCCGGCGAGAAGACGCCGGTTTCCATGCGCACGATATAGGCGATCTCGCGCTGCAGACGCGCATTGAGGTCGACGAGGAAATTGACCGTGTTGGGCGCGCTACGATCGACGGATTCCAGGAAAGCCGAGAGAAGCGGCCCCGCCGGCTCCGGCGTCCGGTAGATGGCCAGATCATCCCTGATTTCCTCGGGATAATCGAACGGGAACGCCTCCGCCGACGGTTCGACGAAGAAGTCGAACGGATTGTAGACCGTCATGTCGGCGACGAGGTCGACCTCGATCTTCAGCTCCGTCACCGGCTCGGGAAAGACGAAACGGGCGAGGAAGTTGCCGTAGGGATCTTGCTGCAGATTGACGAAGTGGTTCGCCGGCTCGACCTTCAGCGAATGGCTCAACACCTTGGTGCGGGAATGCGGTGCAGGCTGAAGCCTGATCACCTGGGGACCCAGAACCACCGGCCGGTCGTATTTGTAGTGGGTCAGGTGGTAGACGGCTGCCAGAATTGCCATGGGGCCCCGGAGATCGGCGTTTAACTGGCCGAACCCTGACACATCTGGCCGCAATTCTCCAAGCGGATGTTGCGGTGCACCTAAATTAAAGAACCCGTTGCCGGCTTAAAGTCGCTCAAAAGAACGCCTGTATCCCCGTCTGCGCCCTTCCCAGGATCAGCGCGTGCACGTCATGCGTGCCCTCATAGGTGTTGACGGTCTCCAGATTCTGCGCGTGGCGCATGACGTGGTAGCCGATCTGGATGCCGTTGCCGCCATGCATGTCGCGGGCCTGGCGGGCGATGTCGAGCGCTTTGCCGCAATTGTTGCGCTTGACGATCGAGATCATTTCCGGCGCCATCTTGCCCTCGTCGAGCAGGCGCCCGACGCGCAACGAAGCCTGCAGCCCCAAAGCGATCTCCGTCTGCATGTCGGCGAGCTTCTTCTGGTAAAGCTGGGTGCCGGCCAACGGCTTGCCGAACTGCTTGCGGTCGAGGCCATACTGCCGAGCGCGATGCCAGCAATCTTCCGCCGCACCCATCGAGCCCCAGGAGATGCCGTAGCGGGCCCGGTTGAGGCAACCGAACGGTCCACCGAGGCCCTTGGCGTTGGGCAGCAATGCGTCCTCGCCGACTTCGACGCCTTCCATCACCACTTCACCGGTGATCGACGCCCGCAGCGACAGCTTGCCGCCGATCTTCGGCGCCGACAGCCCCTTCATGCCTTTCTCCAGCACGAAACCGCGGATCTCGTCCTTGCCGTTCTCGCCCTTCAACTTCGCCCAGACGACGAATACGTCGGCGACCGGGGCGTTGGAAATCCACATCTTGGAGCCGGTCAGCTTGTAGCCGCTGGCGGTCTTTTCCGCGCGCGTCTTCATGCCGCCGGGGTCGGAGCCGGCATCCGGCTCGGTCAGACCGAAACAGCCGATCCATTCGCCGCTGGCGAGCTTCGGCAGGTACTTCTTGCGCTGCTCATCCGAGCCATAGGCATGGATCGGATACATCACCAGCGATGACTGCACCGACATCATCGAGCGATAGCCGGAATCGACGCGTTCGACTTCCCGCGCCACCAGCCCGTAGGTGACATAGTTGGCGCCGAGGCCACCGAACTCCTCCGGAATGTTGATGCCGAGCAGGCCGGCCTCGCCCATCTCGCGGAAGATCGCAGTGTCGAAAGTCTCGTTGAGATAGGCCTCCTCGATGCGCGGCGCGAGCTTGTCGGCGGCAAAGGCCGCCGCGCCGTCGCGCACCATGCGCTCATCTTCCGAAAGCTGGTCCTCGATCAGGAACGGGTCTTCCCAGACGAATGCATTCTTGTCGGCGGCCATGGCTTGATCCTCACAAGGGTGAAGCCCGGCTTATCGGCCCGTGGCCTGAAAAAATCAAACGAAATTGCTTCACGGATCAATGAGCGTTAGGAATGGATCATGAGTGTTCAGCGCCGCCTTTTGCCCAACATCAGCGCCCTCGCTGCCTTCGAGGCGGTGGCCCGGCTTGGGTCCTTCACCGCCGCCGCGCAGGAGCTTGACTTGACCCAGGGCGCTGTCAGCCGGCAGATCAGGCTATTGGAGGATCAGTTCGGCCGCCGATTGTTCGAGCGCGACAGCCGCAACGTCCGCCTGTCGACGGCAGGCGAAATCTATGCCGACGCGGTACGCTCGGCACTTGGCCAATTGCGCGACGCAGCGCTCGGATTGATGAGCAATCGACATAGCGGTATCCTGAACCTGGCCATTTTGCCGACCTTCGGCACGCGCTGGCTGATGCCGATGATCCCCAATTTCGTCGAAAGCAATCCCGACATCACCATCAACTTCGTAACCCGCGTCGGCCGCTTCGACTTCGCCAGGGAGAGGCTGGATGCGGCCATCCACTACGGCTTGCCGGACTGGCCGGAAGCCCACTCGACGCTTCTGGTACGCGAAACCGTGGCGCCGGTGGTGTCGCCGGAATTCCTCGCCGGCCGCGCCATCGCCACGCCGGCCGACATCGGTCGTTTGCCGCTGCTGCACATGACGACCCGCCCCGGCGCATGGACGGAATGGTTCGAAAATCAGGGGCTGAACGCGCCGACCGGACCCGGCATGCAGTTCGAGCAGTTCGGCACCGCCGCCCAGGCCTGCATGGCGGGACTTGGCGTGGCGCTCCTGCCGCTGCTTCTCATCGACGGCGAATTGCAGCGCGGCCAGCTTGTGCCGGCGCCCGGCCAGCCGATGCAAAGCCGCAGCGCCTATTACCTCGTCGTCCCCCACGACAAGCGCGGTTATCCACCGGCTGCCAGCTTTCGAGACTGGCTGCTGGGCCAACTCGACAAGGAACCGGCTGTTCTGGCGTGGTAGCTACTTCCGCTTCAGCGCGTCCGCCAGCGCCGCGCCGAACGCACCTTGCTGTGCTGGACGTTCCGGCTGGCGCTGCGGCGCCGGCGAGCGTGGCGCCGGCCTGCCGCCGCCATTGTCGCGCGGTCCGCTCCTCGGCGCGCCGCCCTCGCCGCCATCCTTGCGCATGGAGAGTGCGATGCGCTGGCGCTTGATGTCGACATCGACGATGCGCACCTTCACCACGTCGCCAGCCTTGACCACCTCATGCGCGTCCTTGATGAAACGGTCGGCCAGTTGCGAGACATGCACCAGCCCGTCCTGGTGCACGCCGATATCGACGAACGCGCCAAACGCCGCGACGTTGGTGACTGTACCTTCCAGCAGCATGCCGGGCTTCAGATCCTTGATGTCGTCGATGCCGTCGGCGAAAGTCGCCGTCTTGAAGCCGGGGCGCGGGTCGCGGCCTGGCTTTTCCAGCTCGGCAAGAATGTCGCGCACCGTCGGCAGGCCGAAACGCTCGTCGACGAAGACGCGCGGGTCGAGCGCCTTCAGCGCGGCACTGTCGCCCATCAGCGCGCGGACATCGCGGCCGCATGCGGCGACGATCTTCTTGGCCACGCCATAGGCTTCCGGATGCACCGACGAGGCATCGAGCGGCTCGCTGCCATTGGCAATGCGCAGGAATCCGGCGGACTGTTCGAACGCACGCGGCCCAAGCCGTGCCACCTTCAGCAGATCCTTGCGGCTGGCGAACGGGCCGGTCGCATCGCGATGCGCGACGATGGCTTCGGCGAGCGACGCGCCGAGGCCCGAAACGCGCGCCAGCAAGGGCGCCGAGGCGGTGTTGAGATCGACGCCGACCGCGTTGACGGCGTCCTCGACGACAGCCTCCAGCGAGCGGCCGAGCCGGTACTGGTCGACATCGTGCTGGTACTGGCCGACACCGATCGACTTCGGCTCGATCTTGACCAGTTCGGCCAGCGGATCCTGCAGCCGCCGCGCGATCGACACCGCGCCGCGCAGCGACACGTCGAGGCCGGGAAACTCGGCCGCCGCCGTCGCCGACGCCGAATAGACCGAGGCACCCGCCTCGCTGACGATCACCTTGAGCGGCTTCGGGCCTGCCCCCGCGGGCATGTCCGACAGCATGTCGGCCACCAGCTTCTCCGTTTCGCGGCTGCCGGTGCCGTTGCCGATCGAGATCAGCTCGACCTTGTGCTTGCGGATCAGCGCGGCAAGCTCGGCCTGCGTGCCGCGCACATCGTTGCGCGGCGGAAACGGATAGACCGTCGTCGTTGCCACCAGCTTGCCGGTGCCGTCGACCACCGCGACCTTGACGCCGGTGCGGATGCCTGGATCGAGCCCCATCGTCGGCCGCGAGCCGGCGGGAGCCGCGAGCAGCAAATCCTTCAGGTTGCGGGCGAAGACATGGATCGCCTCTTCCTCGGCCCGCTCGCGCAGGTCGCGCATCAGATCGAGCGTCAGGTGCAGCGACAGTTTTATCCGCCAGGTCCAGCCGGCGACCTCCATCAGCCAGCGATCGCCCGGCAGGCTGCCGCCGATGGCATAGGCATTGGCGATCATCCGCTCGACCGGCTTCACCGGCGAGGTGTCATCCGCGTCGACCTCGATATCGAGCGACAGCACCTCCTCGTTGCGGCCGCGCAGCATGGCCAGCGCGCGGTGGCTTGGCGCACTGGACCAACGCTCGACATGATCGAAATAGTCCGAGAATTTCGCGCCGGCCTCCTGCTTGCCGTCGACCACCCTGGCGCGCAGGAAGGCGCGCTCCTTCATGTAGCTGCGCAGCTTGCCGACCAGATCGGCATTTTCGGCGAACTGCTCCGACAGGATATCGCGCGCGCCTTCGAGCGCGGCCTTGGTGTCGGCCACCTCTTCGGTGACATAGGCGAGCGCAACTTCCGCCGGCACCAGCGAACGATTGTTGAGAATGGCTTCGGCCAGCGGCCCCAGCCCGCGCTCCCTGGCGATCTCGGCCTTGGTGCGGCGCTTCGGCTTGTACGGCAGGTATATGTCTTCGAGCTCCGCCTTGGTGGCCGCCGCCGCGATCTTGGTTTCAAGCTCTTCGGTCAGCTTGCCCTGCTCACGGATCGAGCCCAGGATGGTGTCGCGGCGGGCGTCGAGCTCGCGCAGATAGACAAGACGCTCGGCAAGGTCGCGCAACTGCGTGTCGTCCAGCCCGCCGGTCACCTCCTTGCGGTAGCGTGCCACGAACGGCACTGTCGCCCCTTCATCGAGCAGTCCGATCGCCGCGGCCGCCTGTTCGGGCCGCGCCTTGATTTCGGCCGCGATGATGGCTGCGATGCGCTTGATGTCGGATGCCATGTCATTCCCACTCTCGTCGAAAAGAGCGGCGACCATAAGCGCACACGTTCAGTCCGCCAACCACCCGCGCATCCATCAGCGCGGCGGGTCCACAGGAAAGCAGCCTCTAATGTGGCCGTCGCAGCGCCTTAGACCATCAGGCTCAGCGCCTCGAAGAACGCGACGATCTCAATGTCCAGCGGATCGTCGACCGGCTCCGGCTGCGACGACATCTTGGCGATCACCACTTCGGTCCTGGGATCGACATAAAGCCATTGGCCGTGGATGCCGATGCCGCAATAGGCACCATTTTCGAAGCCGGTCTGATACCATTTGTTGCGGTAGCGGCCTTTCGGGAACAGCGGCAGCATGGCACCACGCTGCCAAGCTTCCGAGCTGCCACCGGTGCTGGTGGTGTCGCGTACCCAGGCCTCGGGCACGATGCGGCGGCCATTGGCTGTGCCGCCCTGCCGCATCATCTCGCCGATGCGCGCCAGGTCACGTGGCGTCACCGAAATGCCGCCGGCGGTGCGTGCCGTGCCTTCCATGTCGACACCGATGGAGGCCTCGCTGACGGCGCCAAGCGGCAGCCACAGTTTTTTGCGCATCAAATCGCAGAAGCGCTGCCCTGACGCGCGTTCCAAGAGAAGGCCGAGCAGGTCGGAATTGGGCGAGCGGTAGCGGAAGGTCTGGCCATGCGGCTCGGCAAGCCGCTGCAGGGTCAGGATGTATTCACGCAGGCTTTCGGTGCCGCCGCCGGGATTCCACAGCGTCGCGCGGCGATAGCGGGCGAAGGCGCTTTCCGGATCGAGATAGGCCTCCTCGAAATCGAGGCTGACGCTCATGTCGAGCACATGCCGAACGCTTGCATCGCCATAGGCCGAGCGCACAGCTTCCGGAATGTAATGCGTCACCGGCGCTTCAGGGTCGAACACCCCCTCGCCTTCCAGTATGCCGGCGATGATCGCGGTCACCGACTTGCTGATCGAGAAGATGATGTGGCGCGCGCCGAAATCCATATGCGGCGCGAACCAGTCGCCAACGATCTTGCCGCCCTTCATCACCGTCAGCGCGTCGGTGCTGGAGCGCAGGAGGAATTCAGCCACCGTCTCCGGTGCGCTCGCGACCGTGACCTTCTCGCCGAGCAAGCCACTGAGGTCTCGCATCGGCGCCTCGACACCGGCCGGCGCCGTCACGCGGGCGGTTGGCACCAGTTCGCCGAGATTCTGGAACGACCACCGGTTGAACGGACCCACGCGCCAGTTGCCGAGCAGCACCTCGTTACGGCGGAATCCGTATCGTGTCTCGAACGCGGTCTTGCCGGTCATGGCGTTTCCTTCCAGTCTTTTTCTTCTTGAGGTTTAGGCGAGCGCCGCGGCGATGGCGTGCACGGCCTTCAGCGTTGCCACGGAATAGGCCATGTTGCTGAAATCCGGGTAGGTCGACAGCTTCACCACCACCATTCCTGTGTTCCAGTCGATGTGGATCAACTGTCCGAACACGCCACGGCACATCAGTGCCCGCGAACTGGAATTCTCGATCCAGAACTGGTTGCGATAGCTGCCATCGGGCAGGCTGGCGGAGAAATCCGGACCATGCTTGCCAGTGCGCGTCGCCTCGATCCAGTCGGCCGGCACGATGCCACCGCCATCGTCGAGGATCAGCTGGCCAAAGCGGGCGTAGTCGCGCAGCGTCGCGTTGAAGCCGCCATCGGCCAGCGCACAGCCAGCGCTGTCCACGGTGAAGCAGGCGCTTTCATCCGCGCCGAGCTTTTGCCAGAGCTCCTCGGAAACCAGCTGCGCCAGCCGCTTGCCGGTCACCCGTTCCATGATGAAGGCGAGCACGTCCGTCTCGATCGAGCGATATTCAAACCGAGCGCCGTGCGGGCGCACGGTCTCTTTCAAGCCCAGGATCAGCTCGAACATGTGCGAGGGCCAGCGGAAATCCGGATCGCTGCCCGGCGGCACCGGCTTCCAGCCGGTGGCGACATCGACTTGGCCGATGTCGGAATAGCGGTCGGTGTATTCCTCGGAGAACCGCACGCCGGTGGTCATATCAAGCACATGCTGGACGCTGGCGCCGGCCCAGCCGGTGGCGCCGAGTTCCGGCAAATAATCGGTGACCGGCCTGGCCGGATCGATCAGGCCGCGCCCGGCCAATATGCCGAACACCGTGCCGGTGACGGACTTCGCCATCGACTGCGACAGATGCAGCGTGCGCTCGTCCATGCCATTGAAATAGCGCTCATAGGCTATCCTGCCGTCCTTGAGCACCAGGAAGCCGTCCGTATAGGTCTCGTCGAGCAAGCCGGCGAGTGTCGAAGGCCTGCCCTCGCTGTCTTCTACCGCCAGCCCGTCGAGATCGACTTCGGCGCGTTCGATGCGGTGGCGGTGACCAGCGCCACGCCAGACTTCGGCGGTCGGCAGAATTTCCCTGATATGCTGGAAAGCCCATCGGTTCCACGGTGGCCGGTCCCAATCGAGCCTGGGCGGCACCATGGCGGACGGCGAGCCCTGCATGATCGGCGGCCGCGGATCGCTGTTGCGATAGGAGTCCATGAAAGGCCATTCCCGGAAAAGAAAAGACCCGGCGGCGGGTGCCGCCGGGTCCCTTGTGTCTGTGACTACTTCTGCAGTTCGGTCCAGATCTTGGTGTAGATGTCCTGGATTTCCGGTGCGCACATTTTCTGGAATTCGCCCTGTGGCTTCGCGGCGGCTGGAATCACGACTTCCGGCGCGTCCTTCATGTCCGCCGGCATATACTTGTCCGAGCCGGTGATGGCGTTGGCGTAACGGTGGAAGGCAGAGAGGCCCGCCGCGTTTTCCGGATCCATGATGAAGTTCTGGAACAGCTTGGCGTTCTCGACGTTCTTGGCTTCCTTGAGAACGACGACGTTATCGCTCCACAGGCCATAGCCTTCCTTCGGATAATTGTAGTGGATGGCCGGATTGGCCAGGCGTTGACGCAGAGCCGAACCGTTCCAGTCGCTGGTTGCCTTGAAGTCGCCGGCGCCCATCTTTTCGATGGTGTTGTACTCCATGGCGATCCAGTTCGGCTTGGCCGCGACAAGCGTATCGCGCACCTTCTTCAGAACCGCCTTGTCGTCGGTGCATTGCTGGCCACCGACATATTTGATCGCCGCGAAGATGACGTCATTCATCTCGGGAACGACGTTGACCTTGCCCTTGAGCTCGTCCGGCGTGTTGAAGATGATGCCCCAGCTGTCGGCCGGCCCCTTGTAGACGTCGGTGTTGACGACCACGCCGACAGTGCCCAATGCCCACGGCACTGAGTATTTGCGGCCTGGATCGAAGTCGGGATTGGCCCATTCGGGCGCGACGTTCTTGAAGTTCTCCATCTTGCCGGGATCGGTCTCGAGCACGAGGCCTTCCTTGATCCAAATCGGCACGTAGGTCTGCGAAGGCACCGCTATGTCGAAGCCGGTGCCGCCCTGGCGGACCTTGGCCAGCGCGGTGTCGTTCGAGTCATAGTCAGTGATAGTCACCTTGATGTTGTATTTGGCCTCGAACTTCTTGATCACGTCGGGGCTGGTATAGTTGCCCCAATTGTAGATGTTCAGTTCGCCGTCGGCGCGGGCGATGCCCGTCGAAGCGAGCAGCGCCAACCCCATGGCGCTCGCTGTTGTCTTCCAGTTCATGGTTTTAACTCCCATTTCAGGTTCAGTCTCGTTTCCTGCTGACGAAGAAAAACAACGTGACGATCGCGACCGAAAGCAGCAGGAAGGCGGTCGATATCGCGTTGATCTCGGGTGTGATGCCGCGGCGGATCTGGCCGAGCATATAGGTGGGCAGCGTGTCTTGGCCGCCCGATTTGACGAATTCGGTGATGACGACGTCATCGAGCGAGATGACGAAGGCCAGCATCAGACCGGCCAGGATACCGGGCCACAAAAGCGGCAGCGTGATCCGGCGGAAGGTCTTCCACGGCGTCGCGTAGAGGTCGGCCGCGGCGCGTTCCAGCGTCAGGTCCATATTCTCCAGCCGCGCCCGGATCGGCAGATAGGCAAAGGGAATGCAGAACGCCGTATGCGCGGCGACCAGGTAGCCGATGCCGGAATAACCGGTGAAGATCTTGATGCGCGAGAAGAAGATCAGCAGCGCCACGCCGGTGACGATCTCGGGCACCATCAGCGGCTGGTTGATCGCCGCGTATTTGAAGGTCAGGCCGGGATAGGACGCCGTGCGGGTGGTGGCGAGCGCGGCCATGGTAGCAAAGATGGTCGACAGCACCGCCGCGATGGAGCCGATCTGGAACGAGCGCAGCGTCGCATCGATGACCTGCGTGTTCTGGTATGCCGACTGGAACCATTTCAGCGAAAAGCCGCCCCATTCCGAGGTCGAGCTTGCCGCATTGAAGGCGTAGATCACCAGCACGAAGATCGGCAGATAGAGCACGATGAAACAGGTTGCCGCGATCGCGGTGAAGCCCGGCTGGTGCTTGATGGAGAAGTTGCTAGCCATGCCGCACCCCCGACTTGCCGGCATTGCGCACATAGGCAAGCAGCGCCACCATGACGATGATCATCACCGTGATCGACAGCGCCGAGCCCAGCGGCCAGTTGCGGCCCTGTCCGAACTGCAACTCGATCAGGTTGGACAGCATCATGTTCTTGCCGCCGCCAAGCACGCTCGGCGTCACATAGGCGCCCAGTGCCGGAATGAAAACCAGGATCGAGCCGGCAATGACGCCGGGTTTGACCAGCGGAAAGATGATCTTGCGCAGCACCTTGAAGCGTGTCGCATAGAGATCATAGCCCGCCTCGACGAGGCGAAAATCGAGCTTCTCCATGCTGGCATAGATCGGCAGCACCATCAGCGGCAGGTAGACATAGGCCATGCCGATCAGGATCGCCGTGTCGGTGTAAAGGATCTGGACCGGTGCCGAGACGATGCCGAGCTTGAGCAGGATCGTGTTGACGATGCCTTCGTTGCGGATGATCTGCAGCACGGCGAAGGTGCGGATCAACAGGTTCGTCCAGAACGGGATGGTGATCAGGAACAGCCAGAGATCCCTGGTCTTTTCGCTGCGCGTCGCCATGAAATAGGCCGTCGGGAAACCGAGCGCCAAGGTGGCGAGCGTCGTCACAACCGCAAGCTTGATCGAGCGCCAGACGATGGTGACGTGCGCCGCCGCGAGCGACAGCGTGTCGTCGAAAATATCGCGCTCCAGGAAGACCGATGTCCAGGCGTCGGATGAGAACTGCCATTTCACGTCGCCATAGGCGCCGGGGGTCAGGAACGAATAGACCAGCACGATCAGCAGCGGGCCGGTCGCGGCAAACAGAATGACCAGCAGCGCCGGCGCTGACAAAAGCCAGCGGTCGCGGACATCGCGCCGTTCCGCTGCCTTGGCGACTTCTTCCGCGGTCGCCATCAGTCCCTCAGCACTTGCGCGGCGTCGTTGCCGATCATGATGCCGACCTTGTCGCCGCGATCGAAACCGCAGCCGGCGCTGCGCGTGTTCTGCTGGCGCACGGTGAAGGCCTCGCCGCTGTCGAGATGGACATGTATATGCGTGTCGGTGCCGAAATAGACGATGTTCTCGACCGTGCCCGACAGGTCGCCCTTGTCCTTCGTCAGCTTGGCATGCTCGGGCCTCACCACCACGGTGGCATTGTCTTTCGGCTGGAAGCCTTCTGCGACGGTCGCCTCGATGATCGCACCGGATTTGAGCGTCGCGCGCGCCTTGCCCTTGCCGGCGCCTGAGATGGCGGCGGTGAGGAAATTGGTTTCGCCGATGAAGTCGGCGACGAAGCGCTCCGCCGGCTTGTCGTAGATGTCCCAGGGCGAGCCGACCTGCAGGATCTTGCCCGACGACATCACCGCGATGCGGTCCGACATCGTCAGCGCTTCTTCCTGGTCATGGGTGACGAAGATGAAGGTGATGCCGGTCTCGTTCTGCAGCCGCTTCAGTTCGATCTGCATCTCCTTGCGGAGCTTGTAGTCGAGCGCCGAGAGCGGTTCGTCGAGCAACAGCACTTTCGGCTGCGGCGCGAGTGCCCGGGCCAGCGCCACACGCTGCTGCTGGCCACCCGAAATCTGACCGGTGCGACGGCCGGCCAGCGCTTCCATCTTGACCAGCTTCAGCATCTCGGCGACACGCGCCTTGATCTCGGCCTTCGGCTTGCCCAGCATTTCCAGGCCAAAGCCGATATTGTCCGCGACCGTCATATGCGGGAACAGCGCGTAGGACTGGAAGACGGTGTTGACCGGCCGCTTGAAGGGCGGCAATGGCGCGATGTCCTGGCCGTAGAGCAGGATCTCGCCGGCGGTTGGAAAGTCGAAGCCGGCGATCAGCCGCAGCAAGGTGGTCTTGCCGCAGCCGGAGGGTCCCAGCAGCGTGAAGAACTCGTTCTCGCGGATGGATACCGAGACCTTGTCGAGGGCAGCGACCTGCCCCTCACCCGATCCGAAAATTTTGCTGACGTTTACTACTTCAATCGCATTCCGATCCGGTTTGTCCGGCACGATTACGCCTCACTGTTGACCCCGCTCTTGCTGGCGGAGTTTGTCCCCTGTTGGATGTGACCACATGGCCGGTAGGTTGGCAAGCCCGGCATTGAATCACAGTTCAGTCAGTCTTTTAGCCAGCAAGCCTCATGCCATTATCAGGCCTGATAGGTGACCTTGCCGCCGCAGATCGTCGTCACCGGCCGCAGCTTATGCAGATCGGCTGGCGTCGTCTTCCCGATATCGGCCGACAGCACCACCAGATCCGCCATGTAGCCTGATTTCAGCATGCCCTTGCGGTGCTCGGCGAATTCGGCATAGGCGCCCTCGACCGTGTAGGCGGCGATCGATTCATGCAGCGAGAAGCTCTGGTCGGGATCGCTTTCTGCCCAGGGTTTGCGCAGTACTGCCGCCTGGATGCCCAGGATCGGGTCGATCGGCGAAACCGGCCAGTCCGAGGCGAACACGACATGGGCGCCGGCGTTCTTCAAGGTCCGCCAGGCATAGCTCAGCGGCCAGCGGGCCGGGCCGATGCGCGACACGGTCGGCTCCAGCGGAAAATCCATGGCGCCCGGCGGATGCGGGGGCTGCATGGAAGCGATGACGCCGAGTTCGGCAAACCGAGGCACATCAGCGGTGGTGGTGACCTCGATATGCTCGACGCGATGCCGGCTGTCACGCTTGCCATTGGCCTTTTGCGCCGCCTCGTAGCCGTCGAGCACGGCACGCACCGCGCCGTCGCCGATCGAGTGCACCGCAATCTGCAGCCCGCGCCTGTCGACGGCGACTGCCAGATCGATGAACTGCTGCGGCGTGAACAGCGGCTCGCCGACCCAGTCGGGCCGATCGGCATAGGGCTCGATCATGACAGCCGTCCAGGAATCGAGCACGCCGTCATAAAACACCTTGACCATGCCCGACGACAGCCACTCGCTGTCGTAGCGCTCTGCCATGACAGACGCCTTGTCGAGCATGTCGAGCGTCATGAAATTCTTGTAGTGGAAGGGGATCCGCACCCGACAGGGCAGCCCTTCCTCGGCCTCGATCTCGGCCAAGAGTTCGAGCTGGTAAAGATTGCCGTCCATGTTCTGGATAGAGGTAATGCCGTGGCGCGCGCACCAGGCAAGCCCGCGCCGCATGATGTCGCGGTCGGCAGCGCGTTCGGCGGCCGACGGCATCGGGTTGGGCTCGCCGCCGGTCGCCAGGCCCAGTCGCACGCGGCCTTCGCCGGCAAGGTCGAGAACCGGGCCGAACGCCTCGCCCTCGCGCAATTCGCCCGCTGCCAGGCCATCGTCGCCCATGACGATCTCGTTGCCCGGCCCAAGCGTGCGCCCGTTGAGGATGCCGGCCAGTTCTAGCGCCTTGGTGTTGGCCCACATCGTATGATGGTCGGGGGCGGCCATGACGAAAGGCCGGTCCGGCAGGACCGCGTCGAGATGGTGGCGCGTCACCCGCTCGTCGTCGAGCACGGTATAGTCGACGCTCTGCCCGACCAGCATCCGCGCGTCGGGGTGCGTCGCTGCATAGCCGCGGATCGCCTTCTGCAGCGCCTCGAACCCGTGCACCCCGGCCAGTTGCAGATGGGCAAGCTCGGCGGCGCCCGAAAACAGATGCATGTGGGCTTCGATGAAGCCGGGCAGGACCGATCCGCCAAGCGCGTCGATGACCTTGGTGCCCGATCCCTTGAACTCTTCGATGGAGGTGCTGCTGCCGATGGCGATGATGGCGCCGTCCTTGACGGCAACGGCCTCGGCGGCGGGATTGTCATCGTCCATGGTCAGCACACGACCGTTGATGACAATCAGATCCGCACTATCACCCGCACCCGTGACCGACATCGCGACTCCGCGCTTTTGACGACTGACTGAGAGCGGCAAAGCTCGCGTCCAACGACCCCCCACACCACGGAGCGGGACCGTCGGATAACGAATGATGCCGGCGCGCTGTCTTCGAAATTCCCCTTGTTATCCCAAGAGACAGCGTGGATAAAGAATGCGACTGATTATTCGCGTTTGTCAACATGCCGGATTTAGAATGTATTGTGGACAGCACGCTCCGCCCGTGTTGGGACCAGGCGGGGTACGAGGGCATCAAGCAGTGAAGCGCAGTCTCGACCGCAAAACCAGGATAGCGCTCGAACCGCGCAAGCAGCCTCGGCAACAGCGATCCAGCAAGGTGGTCGACAGGATTCTCGACGCCGCGCTGATCCTGACGCGGGAGCAAGGAACCAAGACGCCGACGACGCTCGCCATCGCGCAGCGCGCGGGCCTGTCGGTCGGTTCGGTCTACCAGTACTTTCCCAACAAGGAAGCCATTCTTCTGGATCTGGCACGGCGCTGGCTGTCGTCCTTTCCCGAGGTGATCGCTAGGCGCATCAAGGTCGCCGCGCCCACCAACCGCGAAGAGTTTCGGCGCGAAGTGCGCAAGCTCTTCATCGACACGTCGAAGCTCTATCTCGAAAACGCCACCCTGATGCCGGTGATCGAGGCCATCTCAGGCAATGCCGAACTGCGGCCGATCCAGAACGAATATGACGACCAGATCATCGCCCTCTATGCGGCTTGGCTGCAGCATGTAAACCCGGCGCTCGAAGGCAAGATCGCCAGCCGGCTCGGCGTGGTGATGATGGAGGTCGGGCATGCCTGCCGGCTCGTGGGGCTGAAGAAGGACCGCAGGACATTCGACCTCATCGAGGACGATGTCGAAACCATGTGGCTCGCGCTGCTGAGCCCCTATCTCAATCTTGGTTGATTTCGCGCTTCGAGAGGAACTTCATGAAGACTGTCTATTCGCCGCTTCACGCCGGCCACGCCGGCCAGATGGAACTGGTTACCTCTGCCGTCGTGCCCGGCTTTGAAAAGCCCTCGCGCGCGGAGTTCATCAAGGCGCGCGTCGAAACGGAGAAGCTCGGTCCGATCATCGCGCCGGTCGAGCACGACCTTGCCGCCGCCAAGCGCGTCCACAGAGCCGACTACATCGACTTCCTGCCGACGGTCTGGCCGCAATGGGTGGAATCCGGCTTCACGGGCTCGGCGATGCCCTTCACCTGGCCGACGCGCGGCCTGCGCGGCGACGTGCCGCCCAAGCGCATCGATGCCCTGCTCGGCTACTATTCCTTCGACGGCGGCGCCACCTTCGTCGAGGGTACCTGGGCCGCGATCAAATCGTCCTACGACGTCGCGCTGACCGCGGCCGGCCTGGTCAAGGACGGCGAGAGATCGGCCTTCGCGCTCTGCCGTCCGCCCGGCCACCATGCCGGCGCCGGCTTCATGGGCGGCTATTGCTACATCAACAACGCGGCGGTCGCCGCGCAATGGTTCCGTGACCAGGGCGCCAAACGTGTCTCGATCCTCGACGTCGATTATCACCACGGCAACGGCACGCAGGAGATCTTCTATGACCGCGCCGACGTGCAGGTTCTCAACCTGCACGGCGATCCGATGGTCGAATACCCCTTCTTTCTCGGCCATGCCGATGAGCGCGGCGCGGGCCCGGGCGAAGGTTTCAACATCAACTATCCCATGCCCTTCGGCACCGGCTGGGAGGCCTGGAACGCATCACTGGAAGATGCCTGCGCCAGGCTCGCCGCCTACGCGCCCGACATCGTCGTCGTCTCGCTCGGCGTCGACACCTTCGAGAAGGACCCGATCAGCCAGTTCAAGCTGAAAAGCCCCGACTATCCCAAGATCGGCCGGCGCGTCGCCAAACTCGGCCTGCCGACGCTGTTCGTCCAGGAGGGCGGCTACGCCGTCGAGGAGATCGGCATCAATGCCGTCGGCGTGCTGACCGGCTTCGAGGATCGTTAGATTCGTCGTTCAGAGGGAGCACGGTCTGCGCGGAAGACGGACAGGGGAAAGGGTGGCGGGGGCCGCCCTTTTTTGCATCCACCGGCATCGTATGATTCCATCGCAAACGCGATGACCGGCCTGCCCGGCTCGACGTCCCGCCCATGGAAAGGCATGGAGATCGGCCTCTGAGTCGCAGGCCGAGTCCATCGGATTCGATTTTGTCAAATCGCGTTTGATGTCGGATTCATCTGCGGGTAGATTAGACCCGAATCAGCCGGTCCTCGGGGGGCGCGGCAACCACCCAAAGTCTCACGTTCCGGACTTCTCCGGCGCCAGACGCGGATGTCTTCGCGTGCCCTGAATGGATTCCGTCTGGTTGGGCGCGGCCCCGCGCCTTGTGTGTCTCGTAAAAGTAACGCGTTTTCGGGTTCGGCGGCTGGCTCTCCAGCAACCGGACATCAGCATCGATTCCGGCCAAAAGCAGCAGATGAGCAGTCCCGCCGCGCCTCTTCAATCCGACACATTGGGCTCGCGCCTGACGTCGCGCGGTGATCTCACCAGCTTCTTCATGGAGCTGACCGCCGAGATCGGCGCTGACAGCTACATGCTGGTCGCCATCGTCCATGACCAGGACCGCAACGATGCGCATATCGTCTCCTCGAACTGGATCTTCGACGCCATCGAGCTGATCGGCAAGCGGCTGATCGCAAGCCTTGCCCAGGGACCGCTCACCGCCGCACCCGGTATCCGTCCGACACCGTTCGTGGCGGCCGAGGCGCCGGATGCCGAGGGGCTGGTCTCGGGCGAAGAGGCCCGGCTCCTCGACGTGCTCGGCCATGCCGAAATCTATTCACTGCGGCTGAATGTCGGCCGTCGGCGCCTGTTCGCCTTGTTCTCGGCGGCGGCGGCCGGCCAGATCGACCAGCCGGCGCTGATGAAGGCGCAACTGAAATGCTGCTACGCGCTCTCGCACATTCCGCAGTTGATCGCCGCCGCGGCCATGCAGGATCCGCTCTCGGATCGTGAGCGCGAATGCCTGTTCTGGGTCTCGGAAGGCAAGACCACCGACGAGGTGGCAGTCATCCTTGGCGTCTCCTCAAACACCGTCAACAGCTACATCACCCACGCCATCCAGAAATTCGCGGCCAGCAACCGCGCGATGGCCATCGCCACGGCGATCAGGAGTGGCATCATTTGAAACACGCCGACATCAAGGACGCCGCGGAAGCCCTTTTCAACGAGCAGCGCAGCCCCTTCGGCGCCTTCTCGCTGGGATCCGAAACACATCACGCCGTCACCATTCCCGATGCGGTGCGCCGCTGCCGCTGGATATCAGTCGACATCAACGCCTCGGCCTTCGGACTGTTCTTCGTCAGCCCATCGCCGGAGCGCGACCGGCTGGTCCCGTGCTTTGATTCCGATTATCCCGGCATCGCGATGGCGACGAAGTTCATTTCAGGCGCCAATGGCGAGGACATCGTTCGCCATAGCCGGATTTCGACCGAGCCGCGCTGGTGGACGGATGATGGCGTGTCGGCCATGGCCGACATATTCGGCAGTCTCGCCTGGACCGGACAGATGGCGCCGCTGACACCCGGATCGAGCGGCATCGCCTTTCCCGTCCATGCCGATCGCGGTCAATGCGGCCTCGTCGTCTTCCAGGGATCGGAGATCGCGCTGCCGCAGGATGCGCTCTACGAAATCCACGCTCGCTGCTTCTCGCTTTTTGCCGCGGTCGCGCGCATGCGTCCCGGCGATGCCGGCAGAATGCGCTCGATCTCCAAGCGAGAGCTCGAATGCCTGAAGCTGACCGCCAACGGCAACACCAGCGAGGAGATCGCGCGGCTCCTGAAACTGTCGGTGCACACCGCCAACCAGTACCTCACCCAGTCGACCCAGAAGCTCAATGCCGTCAACCGCAATCAGGCAGTCGCCAAGGCGCTGCGGCTGGGGCTTATCGAATAGTAGATGTCGGCTGACGGGAGCGTTTTAAAACGCCAACGGTTCGACTTTGCGGATGCGGGCCTGTTCGATCACAGCCTCCAGCAGCGCCGTATTATGCTCGGGGTCTTCGCCCGGTTTTTCAAACGACACGTAATTGACCACGACCGTGTTGCCGGCCTCGCTCAGCGTCAGCTGGAAATAGACGGTCACGCCGGGTGGCCTGAGCTCCAGGTCGAGCACGATGCGCGGGCTGCCGCTCCAGTCGACATGCGCCTCGCCGCCATGGCCGAGCCTCAGCGTACCCGGCATGAAGAACAGCTCCACCGCTGAATCGACCAAGTCCGACAGGCAGGCGAAATGCTCCAGCCGGATGAAGGCGATATAGTCGGCGACATCGATCAACCTCAGTTCGCCGACCACCTGTTCGATGGCGCTGGCGACGATGATCTCACGGGATTTTGCGTGCGGTTGCCGGTTCATGAAATCTGTCTGCGCTCAGCCTTTTTCGAATAGACGATCCGCACCAGTTCGGCGACGGCCTGGTAGAATTGCGACGGGATCACATTATCGACCGAAACTTGCTTGTACATGGAGCGGGCGAGCGCCACGTCCTCGAAGATCGGGATGTTGTGCTCCTTGGCGATCTCGCGGATTTTCAGCGCCACGAGGTCCTGCCCCTTCGCCACCACGAGCGGCGCCGAATCCTCGTCGCGCACATATTTCAGTGCGATCGAGAAGTGGGTCGGGTTGGCGATGACAAGCGTCGCGCGCGGCACCGCCGTCATCATCCGCTTGCGCGCCCGGTCTCGCGCCAGCGAGCGCAGCCGCGACTTGACGATCGGGTCACCCTCGGCCTGCTTGAACTCGTCCTTGACCTCCTGCTTGCTCATGCGCAGGTCCTGCTTCCAGTGGAAGCGCGACCAGACGACGTCGATCGCCGCGATCAGTCCCATCACGAAGACGATCGCCACCAGTATGTCGACGGCGATGCCGCGGATGACGAGACCGAAAGCGACCGGATTGGTGATCATCCCGGCAAGCAGCTTGCGGTGATCTTCCGACAGCGTGAAGGTGAGCACGGCGATGGCAAAACCGACCTTTGCAAGCGACTTCAGGAATTCGACCCAGCCCTGGGCGCCGAACATCCGGCTCCAGCCCTTGACGATCGAGATCCGCGAAAACTGCGGCCTGATGCGCTCGCCGACGAATTGCGGCATGTTCTGCAGCACCGAGGCGCCAATGCCGGCAACGGAGAGCAGCACCAGCAGACTGAGTACGGCGCGGCCGACTTCCAGCATGACGAGCTTGTAGAGCGCGATGACGTCGGTCTCGGTGTTCATCGGCCAGGCTTCCGGCTTCTCGAGGAACATCGACAGGAACATGCCGAGGTCAACGATCGCATCCTTGGCATAGAAGACGGTGAACACCAATATGGCGACGAAGGAGGCGAAGAGCGCGGTCTCCCTCGAATGGGGCAGCTTGCCCTGTTCGATTGTGTCGCGGATCTTCTTTTCCGTCGCCTCTTCGGTTTTCGAATCCTTGTCGGCGGCGTCGGACATGCCTTAGGCGGCGTTCTGCGTCGAGGGAAGTTCGAACGCGCCTTCGCGCGACAGCCGGATTGTGGTCGTCACGATCGTCTTGCGTGCCGCCATGATGTCGGCGGCGGGAACACCCTCCGACCCTTGCCCGAGTTCGGCCTCGATCATGCGCCGGGAGCGGGCGCCGATCGCCGACAGCACCGCTTCGGCCAGTGCTGCCGACGTGCCGCGCAGCGCCAGCGTGACAAGCTCGGTCGACAGCCCGTCGAACAGAAGCACCCGCGCCTTCTGGGTGAGCAGCGGCAGGTCATCGAAAGCGAACAGCCGGGCTCGGACACCGTCGAGGTCGGGCGTGCCGGCGGCTTCGAGATCCTGCATGACCTCATCGAGCAGGGGCTTCTCCAGCTCGTTGAGCACGCTGGCGACGCGCGCCTGCCCGGCCGAAGTATCCTTGGTCGTGGTGTCCGACAGCACGCTGGCGCGCAGCCGGTTCTCGACGATCCTGGTGGCGGCGGCCGGAACATTGGCCATCGTCACCATGCGCTTGATGATCTCGCCGCGCATCGGCTTCGTCAGCGTCAAGAGCACGCTCGCCGCCGTCTGCGGCGCCAGTTTCGACAGCACCATGGCCGCCGTCTGCGGATGTTCGCCCGCGAGGAAGGCGCCCAGCCGCGAGGGTTCGAGCTTTTCGAGATCGGGCCAGATCGGCGGCGGCCCTTCGGGCGCCGCCTCCGGCTTCTTGTTGCCCATGATGGCGCTCATCTCTTCGGGCGAGAGCGACTCGTTGAGGATCGTGTCCATCCTGTCGGCGGAATCGAGCAGGCCCGCGCCCTCGGTGAATTCGGCCTCGAATTCGGCGACGATGCGCTCGAGATCGCTTTGCGGAATGGTCCGGAGCAGCCGGGCGCCCTCGATCAGCGCCTTAAGCTCTTCCTGCTTGAAGAATTTCAACAGGCGGCTGGCCGACGGCTTGCCCATCGCCACCAGTATGGCGGCCGCCTTCTGTGCGCGTGTCAGGGTCGTCAGCGGCGTCGTCATGCCTCTCGCCTCCGCTGCCATCGGCAAGCCCCGCCAGCCATGTCTAGGCGCCCTTCGTGCCGGCGATGATTTCGGTCAGCCTGATGCCGAAGCGCGAAGGGTCGCTTTCGAGCACGGTGATCTCGCCGCGCGCTATTTTGCGGCCGTTCACCACGACATCGACCGGTTCGCCGATGCGGCGGTTGAGCGCGACCGTCGAACCCTTCTGCAGCGCCATCAGATCGGCAACCGCCATCTCGGTGCTGCCGAGGATGATCTGGACATCGACGGGGATGTTCATGATGACGCTTGAATTGGCCGATGCCGCGGCCCTTGCCGCCATCTCGGGGCGCTGCTCTTCTTCGTGCAGGACCCCGCGCAATTCCTCGATGGCACGATCGAGCCGCTCGTCCGGCTGGTCGAGCTCTGGTTCTACCTTGGTCTTGGCCATGCGTCGTCTCCAAAAGCTCAGGCGCGCCCGGCAACAGCCGGCATGAGCCCATCGATGAAATCCTGCCCGGCATCGAAAGGATGCTTGATTCGGACGGTGTAATTCTGCCCCAGTTTGCCGAACTCACATACGAACAGCGTCTGGCCGCGCGCGCCGAGGCGCGCCCGTGATTGCGCCGTTTCGTCGAAGTCGATCACCTGGCCCACTTCGAGATTGGCGAGGTCTCCGAGCGTCAGCCGCGCCAGCGGCATGGTGGCTTCGAGCGCCACGGTCGAGCGCATCACCTCTTCCGAAAAGCGTGCCCGCCAGTTGGTGCCGTGATCGTCCTCGCTGACGCTGGCCGTGCCGTCGCGCCCGGCCAGCACGATACGCTGCGGCATCGTCACCGTGATCGAGCCGCTGTCGACCGGCGTCGAGATGCCGAGGACGATGCGGATCGCGGCGCCGTCGCGCAACACGTGCCGCCTGGCCTCGATGCCCGACATGGCGCGCGGCGCGGGCAGCCGCAATTCGAGCGAGCGCCGTCCCGATCCGTTCAGCGCCTGCGCCACCTCCTGGAACACCATGGTCGAGACATCGGCCTCGATCGGCGACAGGTCGCGCTCGATCGGCGACACCGGCATATCCGGGTCGCCGCCGAACAGCGTCGAGACGATGATCGCGATCGCCGGAGCGTCGATGACGAGGGTCATCGCGTCCGAGGATGCCGGCGAGCCGATAACGGTCATGGCGAAGGTGTCGCCGGCGCGCGAACGCGCCTCGGGGACACGGCTGACCTCCACGGCCCTGAGGTCGACGATCACGGGAGCACCCAGCTCGCTCGAGAGCGCCTTCTGCAGCAGCGGTACGGCCCGTTCGGCCATGGCGCGGCCGGCGTCGATGACCTGGTCGGCCTCGCCGCTGTCGCCGACCAGGCGCTCAATGATCAGCGAACGCGTTTGCGAGGGGCTGCCCGGACTGGTCATGACAGTTTTGGCACCGGTCTGTCGCGCATCGCTCAGGCGGCCTTCTTCTCGGCGCCGCCGGTGTTCATCGTGCTCTGCTCGACGGCGTCGATAGTCGGCCGTTCATAGGAGGAGATGGTTTTGCGGCCGAACTCGATCGCCACCTGCGGCAGCGCACCGTTCATGTAGGCGAGCAGCGTCTGCTTGACGATGATGTAGAGGCGGTTTTTCTTCTCGCGCACCGTCTTGATCTTGGTGGCGACAGGCCCGACCACCGCGTAGGACAGGAAGATGCCGAGGAAGGTGCCGACCAACGCCGCGCCGATCAGGCCGCCGAGGATTTCCGGCGACTGGTCAAGCGCACCCATCGCCTTGACCACGCCGAGCACGGCGGCGACGATGCCGAGCGCCGGCAGGCCGTCGCCGACCGCGACCAGCGCGTGATAAGCCTTCATCTTGTCGGACTTAATGGTCTGGATTTCCTCGTCCATCAGCGCCTCGATCTCGTGCGAGCGGGCATTGCCGATGATGATGATGCGGCAGTAGTCGCAGATGAAATTCATCAAATCGTGGTTCTTGAGCACGGTCGGAAAGGCCTGGAAGATCGCCGACTCCTCCGGATTGTCGATATGCGCCTCGACCTCGCTGCGCGACTTGGAGCGCAGCTCGCGCATCAGGCTGTGCAGCACGCCGAGCGTTTCCAGATAGTCCTGCTCCTTCGGCACAGCCTGCTTGAAAGCTTCGAGAATGCCATTGCCGGTATCCTTGACCGTCTTCATCGGATTGGCGACCAGGAAGGTGCCGAGCGCGGCGCCGCAGATGACCACGGCTTCCCATGGCTGGACCAGCACGTGCAGATGCCCGCCCATGGCCATGAAGCCGCCAAGGACGCAGCCAAGCGTCACCACAAGTCCAATCAGAATGCCCACGACCGGTCCTTCCGCATTTCACGTCGGACAAGGGATAGTCCCCGTGCCTTGTGTGAGGCTTGAATCCGGGCCGCCATGAAGCCGAAAATTGGCGATTCAGTTTCGCGCAAGGAAGTGAGCTTATTGTGCCGGCATAGCTTCGGCCGGAGGCGCGTCCTTGCTCAGTACCTATACCAGCTACCAGTTGATCACCAAAGACATCAACAAGTCGATCGACCGCATCGAGCAGCAGCCGACGGTCGATCGCGACACCCAATATTATCTCGCCAACATCACCAAGGTGAAATCGATCGACGATTTCGTCAAGAACGACCGCTTGTTCAAATATGCCATGAAGGCCTACGGGCTGGAGAACATGGACTACGCCAAGGCGTTCATGGTCAAGGCGCTCAAGGAAGGCGTTACCGATTCCAACAGTTTCGCCAACAAGCTGACCGACAAGCGCTACGCCGCCTTCGTCAGCGCCTTCAACTTCGCTGCCAACGGCGCCGATGCGACGATCTACAACAAGGCCCAGCAACTGGTGACGAAGAACTACGCCATACAGGCGCAAATCGCCGGTCTCGATCCGAATTCGGACTATGTGAAGGGCGAGACGACGTATTATCTCGCCAACATCACCAAGGTGAAGTCGGTCGACGACCTCATGTCGAACAGCCGCCTCTACACTTACGCGCTGGCCGCGTACGGCCTCGATTCGGCGACGGAGGACAAGGACCTTATCAAGCAGGTCCTGCAAGGCGGCGTGCGCGATCCCGACAGCGTCGCCAACAAGCAGACGGATCCGGCCTACGCGGGACTGGCTACGGCCCTCAACTTCGAACAATACGGCGAGAATGCCACCACCATCAATCCAGCGCAGCAGCCGACCGTCGACAAATACATGCGCCAGACACTGGAAGAGGATGCCGGCCAGACTAATGAGGGCGTGCGGCTGGCGCTCTATTTCCAGCGCAAGGCACCCGACATCACAAGTTGGTACGACGTGCTGGCCGACACCGCGCTGGCCAGCGTCGTGCGCACCGCGCTGGGGCTGCCCGATTCCTTCGCCACCGCCGACATCGACAAGCAGGCGCAACTGTTCGGGCAGAAGCTCGACATCTCGGATTTCACGGATCCCGTGAAACTGAACAAGTTCCTGACCCGCTTCACCAGCATGTACGAGATCAACAACCCGACCTCGCCGGCCGTGACATCGATCAGCGTGCTTTTCGCCCAACCGGTCGCATCGGGCATCTCCACCGACCTGATGATGGCCATGCAGAAACTGAAGTTCTGATCATGCGAGACAGTCTCTACGTCGCCCTCTCCGCGCAGATGGCCCTCGAGCGCCGACTCGACACGATCGCCGACAATGTCGCCAACGCCAACACCGTCGGCTTTCGCGCCACGGGGGTGAAGTTCGCGGACGTGGTGTCGGGTACCGGGCAGAAGTCGGTTTCGTTCGCCTCCTCCGGCAAGACCTTTCTGTCGGGAGCTCACGGCTCCATGACGGAGACCGGCAATCCATTCGATTTCGCCATCCAGGGCAACGCTTGGTTCGCCATCGACACGCCGGCCGGCACCGTCATGACCCGCGACGGTCGTTTCTCGATGAACGAGAATGGCGAGCTGATGTCGGTCGAGGGCCATCCGGTGCTCGACGCCGGCGGCGCGCCGATCCAGCTCGATCCCCGCAACGGTCCGCCCAAGGCCGGCGCCGACGGCTCGCTGCGCCAGAACGAACAGCTCGTCGGCTCGATCGGCCTCTACAATTTCGACCCGGGCGAGAATTTCGTGCGCTACGGCAATTCCGGCATTGTGCCCGCACGCACGCCCGAACCGGTCACCGACCGCTCCGACATCGGCGTCGCGCAGGGTTTCGTCGAGGAATCCAACGTCAATCCGGTGCTGGAAATGACCCGGCTGATCATGGTCCAGCGCGCCTTCGAGAACACCGCCGCGCTGATGCGGCAGACCGATTCCTCCACCGACGAGGCGATAAAGACGCTCGGCTCGAAGTCATAGCATGTCGTCAGAGCAGCCATCCATCCGCGCACCCGAAAGACAGCTCCAGCCGGCGCCGCAGGATAGGCTTGCCGCTTTGGAGCGGATTGTCAGGCGCTTCGGCGACAGCGACGGGCTGGTCAAGCGCGGAGGCCTCGTCACGGAAGTCACGCCCACGCACTACAAGGTGCACGGCCTTTCCGATTTCACCAGGCTGGGTGACATTGTCGAGCAGCGCGGCCAGGCCGGCGCGCGCCGCGGCGAGATTGTCAAAATCAGCCGTGACGAGGTTGTGATCGCCCCCTTCGAACGCAGCGCCGACACCGGCATCGGCGATGCCGTGTTCCGCAGGGGTCCACTCGCGGTGGCGCCGCATGCCTCGTGGCGCGGTCGCGCCATCGATGCGCTCACCCGGACGATCGATGGGGGTCCACCTTTGGTAAGGGGCGACGACATGTCGGCGGCGGCCGCGACACCCGGCGCCATGGCGCGGCAGCGTGTCGGCACCGCCTTCATGACCGGCGTCAAGGTCATCGATATCTTCACGCCGCTCTGCTTCGGCCAGCGCATGGGTGTCTTCGCCGGCTCCGGCGTCGGCAAGTCGACGCTGCTTGCCATGCTCGCCGGCGCCGACGCGTTCGACACCGTCGTCGTGGCGCTGATCGGTGAACGCGGCCGCGAGGTCCGCGAATTCCTCGAGGACACGATCGGCGACAGCATGGCCAAAACCGTCGCCGTCGTCGCCACAAGCGACGAGAGCGCCATGATGCGCCGGCGCGCGCCCGACACCGCCATGCGCGTGGCCGAACACTTCCGCGACCAGGGCCACCGTGTCCTGCTGGTGCTGGATTCCATCACCCGCTTCGCTCATGCGCTGCGCGAGGTGGCGACGGGAACCGGCGAGCCGCCGGTCGCCCGCGGCTATCCCGCCTCTGTCTTCACCGAATTGCCCAAGCTGCTCGAGCGCGCCGGGCCTGGAGCCGAAGGTAAAGGCTCGATCACCGCCATCATTTCCGTGCTGGTCGACGGCGACGATCACAATGATCCGGTCGCAGATTCCGTGCGCGGCATCCTCGACGGCCATGTCGTGCTCGACCGCGCGATTGCCGAACAGGGCCGCTATCCGCCCGTCAATCCACTGTCGTCCATATCGCGACTTGCAGGCAAGGCCTGGAGCGTCGAGCAGCGAGCCCTTGTGACGCGGCTGAAGTCGATGATCTCCCGTTTCGAGGACACGCGCGATATCCGCCTGCTCGGCGCCTATCAGGGCGGCGTCGACGCCGAACTCGACATGGCCGTGCGCCAGGTGCCCCTGATCTATGAGGCGCTGGCGCAATCGCCGAGGGACCGCCCGTCCGCCGATCCGTTCTCCGACCTTGCCCGCCACCTCAAGGGAAAGCAGAATGCCGAACCAGGAGACTGAACGCCAGTACACCGAGCGCCTCCTGAACGAGATGATCGCCGAGGCGAACGCCGCGGAGCAGGCTCGAGCGGAGGAGGCCAGGGTCGCCAAGGCAAACGCCGTTGGCGCCATGGCTGCCAGGACCGCGGCTGTTCTGGCCAGGGCCGTCAAACCGGCTCTCCCCAGATCCGAAACTGTTCTTGGTCGGACCGCCCTTTCCTCAACGCATGTGGTTCCCGGCGTCGATGCTCCCGAGATGACGCAGGCAAGCCGCGAATCGCTGATCGATGGCCTGTTCGCCGCCACCGAATGGCCGCAGCCGCCAAAGCCGCAATTCCCCAGACTGGGCAAGAAGGCGGACCGTCGCGCCGACGTCGTCATCGCCGCGCTCGGCATCACGCTCGGCCTGACCTGCGCCCTGTTTCCCTGGTACATTTTCTTCAATCAGGACCAGTTCGGCGTGCAGGCGATCAAGTTCGGCGGCACAGGCACCAATTCGGGACGTGCGGGCGGCGGCGTGGTTTCCGCGCGCAGCGCGCCACTGACAGCCAAGGACGTTCCCAACACCAACGTCGACCTGCTTGCCACCGGCACGGTGCAGGACGATTCCAGAACGGAGCCGCCCGGCGATCAGCCCTTCCCCGCCGACATCGCGAAGTTCCGCATGGTCCATGTCGCCAACGGCCGCGCCATGATCGAGGACGACACCGGCCTGTGGATGGTCCAGCGGGGTTCGACGCTGCCGGATTCCAGCAAGGTATCGGCGATCGAGCAGCGCAATGGCAAATGGGTCATGCTCACCAGCGCCAACCAGGTGATCGAGCTTTCCAGGTAAGGCTGTTTCGGCTTTGCCCCGAGCCGGATCCAAGTCCAAAAAGACGGAGCAAGATGCCGTCCGAAAACCGCCTCATATTTTTCGCTGTCATACTCTAGCGACCGTCCGCAAGGTCCGCGCAAGACTGGCGGCCTAGTCTTTGGGCACATGCCCGGAGATTCCCATGGAGCCCGTTTCCCTTTTCGATCTCGCCGCCAAGCAAGCGCAGTGGCTGTCTGTGCGTCAGTCGGCGGTCGCCGGCAACATCGCAAATGCCAACACGCCGGGCTACACGGCAAACGATGTCGAGCCGTTCGAGAAGGTGCTCGACCGCACCGCGGTGTCGCTCCAGATCACCGAGCCCGGCCATCTCGGCAGTGCTGCCACCAATGCCGGCTTCACCATCAAGCCGCAGGAAGACGATGGCGTGATCATGCCGTCCAAGAACACGGTCGTGCTTGAAGACCAGCTTCTCAAGGCCGGCGAAGTACGCCGCTCCTTCGAGCTCAACACGGCCATCGTCAAGGCATTCCACTCAATGATGATGATGGCGGTGAAGAGCTGACCATGGACGCACTGACCGCAGCCCTCAAAGTCGCAGCATCAGGCCTCGGCGCTCAGTCCGAGCGCCTGCGCGTGGTTTCGGAAAACCTCGCCAACGCCCAGTCGACAGGCACCACGCCGGGCGCCGACCCGTATCGCCGCAAGACCATCAGCTTCGTTTCCGAACTCGACCGGGCCTCCGGCAGCTCAACGGTTGAGGTGAACTCGATCGACCGCGACCCGAGCGACTTTCCCATCGAATTCCAGCCCGGCAACGAGGCCGCCGACGACAAGGGCTACGTCAAGATGCCCAATGTCAACGTGCTGATCGAAATGGCCGACATGACCGAGGCCAACCGCTCCTACGAGGCCAACCTGCAAGTCGTGAAGCAGGCGCGCGACCTCATTTCAATGACCATCGACCTGATGAGGAACCAATGATCGTCAACGGCATCGGCGCGCTTAACCTGAAGCCTGGGCTGGGCGATACAGCCACCGACCTGCTGCAGGGCGGTGTTGCGTCGGCGGCATCGGGCAACCTCGGCACCTCCTTCGCCGAAGCGGTGAGCCAGGCTGCTTCCAACACCGTCAGCACCATGCAGAATGCCGAGCAGGTATCGATGCAGGCGCTCAAGGGCGACGCCGACGCCCGCCAGGTGGTCGATGCCGTGATGAGCGCCCAGCAGGCGCTGCAGACCGCCGTCGCCATCCGCGACAAGGTCGTCTCGGCCTATCTCGAAGTCAGTCGCATGGGCATCTGAGGAGCAGGCCATGAAAGCACTCGCCATCGCAGCCACCGGCATGAATGCCCAGCAGACCAATCTGGAAGTCATCGCCAACAACATCGCCAACATCAACACCACCGGCTACAAGCGCGCGCGCGCCGAATTCTCCGACCTGCTTTACCAGGTCGATCGCACGCAAGGCGTGCCGAACCGTTCCAACGCCTCGCTGGTGCCGGAAGGCGTTTCGATCGGCCTCGGCGTCAAGACGACCGCCGTGCGCAACGTTCACACACAGGGCGAGCTGACCAGCACCGGCAACAGTTTCGACATGGCGTTGACCGGCAGGGGCTGGTTCCAGATCGAAGGCGCCGACGGCGGCACGCTCTACAGCCGCGCCGGTGCCTTCAACACCAACGCCACCGGCCAGTTGGTGACCGTGGACGGCGCCAGTGTCATTCCGGCCATCACCGTGCCGACTAATGCGGTCGAGGTCATCGTCAACAAGACCGGTCAGGTCTTCGCCCGCATCGACGGCCAGACCAACCTGCAGACGCTCGGCCAACTTCAGATCGCCAACTTCGCCAACGAGGCCGGCCTCGCGCCGCTTGGCGACAATCTGTTCCAGGAAACGACGGCTTCCGGCCCGGCCAATGTCGGCGTGCCCGGCGATCCCGGCTTCGCCACCATCCAGCAAGGCTATCTCGAGGCTTCCAATGTCGATCCGGTCAAGGAAATCACCGAGCTGATCTCGGCGCAGCGCGCCTATGAGATGAACTCCAAGGTAATCCAGGCCGCCGACGACATGGCCTCAGTCGTCTCCAAGAACATCAGATAACGGATGATGGCCATGCCGATCTCCTGTTCAGCATTCCGCCGCGCCGCGCTGACCCTTGCGCTGGTGGCCGGCGGCATGCCGGCTTTCGCCCAGGAATCGACGAGTCAATCGGCAAGCCAATCGACGGGCCAATCGACCTCCCAGATCGCCAGCAACCAGCCTGCCGGCGAGGTCGTGCTGATCCCCAACCGCGTCATCTATCCCGGCGAGACGATCGAACTCGGCGCCCTGAAGCAGGTGACCCTCCTCCCCGGCAAGCACAAGCCGGATGCCGTGGCGACCCGTTCCGAGGAACTCCAGGGCAAGATTGCCAAGCGCACGCTGCTGCCGGGCCGCTATATTCCTTCCGCCGCCATCCGCGAGGCCTGGCTGGTCGAACAGGGTGCCGCCGTGCAGGTCTTCTTCGTCGCCGGCGGGCTGACGATAACGGCCACCGCCGTGACCTTGCAGCCGGGCTCGGCCGGCGACTTCATCAAGGTTCGCAACAGCGACAGCGGCAAGATCCTCTCCGGCACGGTGATGGCCGACGGCACCATCCAGGTCGGCGCTTCATGATGCGCCCATTTGCCCTTCTGCTCGCGGCGGCACTTGGCCTGCAGCCGGCGCTGGCCGATGGCTTGACGCCCAAGGCCAAGCGAGAGCTCGCCGCCAGGAGTGGCGGTGTCTACGACGATCCGGAATATGATCCGGCCACCACCACGCGCATGTTCCGCGTTTCGCCGGGGCCGAGTTCGCTGCCGCCAGGCCAGGTCGCCTCGCGCATCAAGGACATCGCGCAACTACAGAGCTCGCGCGACAACCAGCTCGTCGGCTACGGACTTGTCATCGGGCTGGCCGGATCCGGCGACAGCCTGCGCAATTCGCCGTTCACTGAACAATCGATCCGTGCCATGCTCGAAAATCTCGGCATCGCCACCGAAGGCGGCAGCGCGCGCGCCAAGAATGTCGCCGCCGTCATCGTCACCGCCAACATGCCGCCCTATGTGCAATCGGGCGCCCGCATCGACATCGATGTTTCGTCAATGGGCGACGCCACATCGCTTGCCGGCGGCACGCTGATCATGACGCCGCTGAAGGCGGCGGACGGCGAGATATACGCCGTCGGCCAGGGCGCGGTCATCGTTTCCGGTTTCACCGCCCAGGGTCAGGCCCAGCAATTGACGCAAGGCGTGCCGACCGCCGGCCGCGTGCCGAACGGGGCCATAGTCGAGCGGCAGGTAAAGGCCGAGTTCGACGACCAGTCGACGCTGACGCTGCAATTGCGCAATCCCGATTTTTCGACCGCCATCCGCATCGCCGACGCGATCAACGACTACACTGCCCAGCGCTTCGGCATGCGCGTGGCGGCCGAGCGCGATTCCCGAACCGTGCAGATCAGGCGGCCGAAGAGCGTTTCGGCTGCCCGCTTCTATGCCGAGATCGAGAATCTGGTGGTCGAGTCCGACACGCCGGCCCGCGTCGTCATCGACGAGCGCACCGGCACCATCGTCATCGGCAACGACGTCAAGATCTCACGTGTCGCCATCAGTCACGGCACGCTGACGGTGCGCATCACGGAAGCGCCGCGCGTCGTGCAGCCCGAACCCTTCTCCAAGGGCGAAACCGCCGTCGAGCCGTTCACCGCCATCGATGCCAGCCGGCCCGACGCCCGCGTCGCCGTGCTCGACGGGCCCGACCTGCAAACCCTCGTTTCCGGCCTCAACCGTCTCGGCGTCAAGCCGGACGGGATCATTGCCATCCTGCAAGGCATCAAGTCGGCCGGCGCCCTGCAAGCCGATCTGGTTCTCCAATAGGCGATGCCGATGATGCTTTCCCTCTCACCCAACGAAAGACGCCGGGCTCGCGCCATCCTGTTCGCGGCCGCGGCTCTCGCGGCCGTGTCCGTCTTCGGCGGCCGCGCTCACGGCGAGGACGCGGTTCGCCAGGTTCTGCCCGGAGCACAGCCCGCCGTGGCGCCGCAGCAATTGACGCGCGAGAAAACGCCGGACCAGAGTGAGATCGAGCGCTTCTGCTCCAATATCGCCGACGCCGCCCGCGATCGCCGCTATGCCCTGCAGGCCGAGGAGTTGAAGCAGCTCCAGGCCGGCATCGACGAGCGCATGAAGGCGCTGGACGCAAAGAAGGCCGAATACGAGACCTGGCTGAAGCGGCGTGAAGTGTTCCTGGCCCGGGCCGAGGACGGCGTCGTCAAGATCTATGCCGGCATGAAGCCCGATGCGGCGGCCGAACGCTTGGCGATCGTCAACGCCGACCTCGCTGCGGCCATCCTGATGAAGCTCGATTCACGCAAGGCCAGCGTCATCCTCAACGAAATGGACCAGAAGGCGGCGGCGACGCTTACCGGCATCATGGCCAGCGCAGCCCGAAGGGTAGATCCGTCATGATCCGCAGAATGCTCATCCTGTGCGCGGTCGCAGCACTGTCCGGCTGCGGAACCAACCTCAAGGACGTCGGCAAGGAACCGGCATTGTCCCCGGTCGGCTCCGGCATAGATGTCGGCAACACCGGCTCGCTGTATAAATACCCGGAAACGCCGCGGCAGCCGGTAAAGAAGTTCTCGCTGTGGAACGACCGCCAGAGCCGACTGTTCACCGACCCGCGGGCGCTGTCGCAAGGCGACATCCTGACCGTCAAAATCAGCATCAACGACCGCGCCAACTTCAAGAACCAGAATGACAGAAGCCGCACCGCCAGTCGGCAGCTTGGCTATGACATCAGCGCGCAATGGGACAAGCTCAGCACCGCCGGCAAGGGCTCTGGAGCGCTCAACTCCCAGACGGACACGACCGCCGATGGTGAGATCAAGCGGTCGGAAACGCTTGAGCTCAATGTGGCAGCCATCGTCACCGATGTCTTGCCCAACGGCAATCTGATGATCACCGGGTCGCAGGAAGTGCGCGTCAATGCCGAGCTCCGGGTGCTGACCATCGCCGGCATCGTGCGCCCAGCCGATATCGGCGCCGAGAACACGATCCCCTACGAACGCATCGCCGAAGCGCGCATTTCCTACGGCGGACGCGGCCGCATCACCGAGATCCAGCAACCGGCCTATGGCCAGCAGGTCCTCGACCAGGTTCTTCCGTTCTAGTTCTTGGCCTTGTGGGGATTGGAGAGCAAAACACCGTGGCCAACGTCGAACAGGTTCAGCCTCGCAAGGGTCCTTCCCTTGCCATCCAAGGCGCCATGCTGCTCGTGGTGACGGCCGCCGCCATCGGCATGGGCTGGATGTCAGGCGGCTATCTCAAAGGCGTCGATGCACCACCATCGGTGCCGGCTGCGCCTGAAAATGAGGGCAAGGTCGCCCAGCCCGCCGCACAACAGCCGGGCACAGGCCCGACGCTGGTCGCACTGGCGCCGATCACCACCAATATCGCCTCGCCCGCGGATACATGGATCAGGATGGAAGTATCCGTGGTCTATGACGCGCCGCAGCCGCCGACCATGGCGGAGGACATTCAGCAGGATCTTCTGGCTTTCGTGCGTACCCTGAAGATGCACCAGATCGAAGGTGCCAGCGGCTACCAGCATCTGAAGGCCGACCTCGACGAACGCGCCTCCATCCGCAGTCAGGGGCACGTCAAACAGATTCTTATCAGGACATTGCTGCTCGAATGAGAAAATTCCTTCTTGCCGCGGTACTGATCGGTGCCGCCACCTCCGTCGCGGCGGCCCAGCAACTGGACCTTGGCGGCATCGGCAAAGCCGATGGCACCACCGTCGGCTACATCATTCAGATGTTCGGCCTGCTTACCGTCCTGTCGGTGGCGCCGGGCCTGCTGATCATGGTGACCAGTTTCACCCGTTTCGTCATCGCCTTCTCGATCCTGCGTGCCGGCATTGGCCTGCAATCGACACCGGCGAACCTCATCCTCATTTCGCTGTCGCTGTTCATGACCTTCTATGTCATGGCACCGACCTTCGATCAGGCGTGGAACACCGGCGTCAAGCCGCTGATGGACAACCAGATCAGCCAGACCGAGGCCTTCGAGAAGATCTCCGATCCGTTCCGCACCTTCATGCTGCACAATGTGCGCGACAAGGACTTCGATCTTTTCGCCGACCTCGCCCGCGAGCGCGGCCAGGTTGTTGCCAAGAAGACGGTCGACCTGCGCATCCTGGTGCCTGCCTTCATGATCTCCGAAATCCGGCGCGGTTTCGAGATCGGCTTCCTGATCGTGCTGCCATTCCTGGTCATCGACCTGATCGTGGCCACCATCACCATGGCGATGGGCATGATGATGCTCCCGCCCACGGTCGTGTCGCTGCCGTTCAAAATCCTGTTCTTCGTCCTGATCGACGGCTGGAACCTGCTCGTCGGGAGCCTGGTGCGCTCTTTCACCTGATCTCCCACGCTCGACATCAGGCACCGCTCGCCCGAGGAACCGGGTGGCGCGAGCATCATCGAATTTTCTCCGAATTATTTTCGATTAACCGTCCAGTTTAGTCCTTTGGTAGGGACTCGCCGCCATAGTCGCTCGCAGATGGCGGGTGACCCAAACGCAACGGTCATTGGCATGATGCCGCTCCGTCATACCGGACAAACCGGTATGCAAAAAACACCTGTAAAAACAAGGTACGAGTAGCCATGGCCAGTATCATGACCAACACCGCCGCGTTGACGGCGCTGCAGAGCCTTAATGCCACGCAGAACAGCCTCGCCACCACCCAGTCCCGCATTTCGACGGGCTATCGCGTCTCCCAGGCTTCGGACAACGCCGCCTACTGGTCGATCGCGACCACGATGCGCTCCGACAACCAGGCCATGTCCACCGTTTCGGACTCGCTCGGCCTCGGCGCCTCGAAGGTCGACACCGCCTACACCGGCATGAGCAGCGCGATCACCACCATCAACTCGATCCAGCAGAAGCTGACCGCATCCTACGGCCAGACCGACGCCTCCAAGGAAAAGACCCAGGTCGAAATCAAGGCGCTTCAGGATCAGTTGAAGGCCTACGCCGATGGCGCGACCTTCTCGGGCACCAACATGCTTTCGGTGTCGACGGCTTCGGGCACGGCAGCCGACGTCAAAGTGGTTTCGGCTTTCAACCGTAGCGCCGCCGGCGCTGTTTCGATTTCGACGATCGACGTCAATGTCGAAAGCATCAAGCTCTATGACGCCGGCGCCGCACCGACCGCCAAGGGCATTCTGGACACAGACCGCCTCGGCGCCACTGGCGCAGCGGTTACATCGGCCTCGGCCCCGACCCTGGGCGCTGCCGCAGCGGGCACCGACACCTATTCGGTCGCCAGCTTGGCCATCTTCTCGGGCACCACGGCCGCCAGCGACAGCCAGATCTCGCAGATGATGACGGTTGTCGACGCCGCGCTCAAGGACATGACGACCGCCGCCACCAAGCTCGGCGCCGCCAAGAGCTCCATCGACCTGCAGAAGACCTTCACCTCGAGCCTGATGGACTCCATCGATCGCGGCGTCGGCCAGCTCGTCGATGCCGACATGAACAAGGAATCGACCCGCCTCCAGGCGCTGCAGGTTCAGCAGCAGCTCGGCGTCCAGGCGCTGTCGATCGCCAACGGCTCCTCGCAGTCGATCCTGTCGCTCTTCCGCGGCTGATCACACTCAACCGGCTACATTAGACCGACGGGCCGCGCCAAAAGCGCGGCCCGTTTTGCGTTTGCTCCAGCCCCGCGCAACCCTCGTTCCTTAACCCTCCAAAGTCAGCTTTTAACAGGCCGTTAACCATAACGCGCTAGTCATGGTTAACCAATGACTTACAACGGATTGCCGAATCGGCCCGATCGGGGCGGCGGCAATCCACGGGCGGGTCGAGCGGCTCGCGAGGGCAACGCCGGTTTTTGAGAAGACCGGTCTGGAAAAAGGAGCGAGTTTCTTGGCGAGCATCATGACGAACGCTGCGGCGTTGACCGCACTTCAAAGCCTCAACGCCACCAACAAGTCGCTCGAGCAGACACAGGCCCGCATCTCGACGGGTTACCGCGTCTCTCAGGCCTCCGACAACGCCGCCTACTGGTCGATCGCCACGACGATGCGCTCCGACAACCAGGCGCTCTCGACCGTGCAGGACGCCCTCGGCCTCGGCGCCTCGAAAGTCGACACCGCCTATACCGGCATGAACAATGTTCTGACGTCGATCGGCCAGATCAAGACCAAGCTGCTTTCCACCGTCGGCCAGACGGACGCCGCCAAGGCAAAGACGCAGACCGAGATCACGGCGCTCCAGGCGCAGATGAAGTCCTTTGCCGATGCCGCCACCTTTTCGGGTTCGAATTACCTTTCGGTGACGTCCAAGCAGGTCGCCGCGCCGAATGATGGCGTCCAGGCCGACGCCAAGATCGTCTCGTCCTTCAACCGCTCATCCTCGGGCGCCATTTCGCTTGGAACGATCGACATCAATGTCGAGAGCACCAAGCTGTTCGATTCCGGCCTCGCCACCGACGTCAAGAACCAGGGCACGCTCGATCGCCAAACCTCTGTCTACTCGACAGCGGCGGCACAGAGCCAATATGACACCGCTTATGCGACCGCGCTCGCTGGCGGCGCCACGGACATTGCCGCCAACACCGCGGGCCAGGCCGCGGTAAGCCCGGCTGCCACGAAGATCGACAATGTCTCCGCCTACAATCTCGACATCACCGCGACGGGCGTGACCGACGACATCATCACCCAGATGATCGGCAAGATCGACAAGGTCATGGCCCAGTTGACCGACCAGGCCACCATTCTCGGTTCTGCCAAGAGCAGCATCGACCTGCAGAAGACCTTCACGCAGAGCCTGATGGATTCCATCGACCGCGGCGTCGGCCAGCTCGTCGATGCCGACATGAACAAGGAATCGACCCGCCTCCAGGCGCTGCAGGTGCAGCAGCAGCTTGGCATCCAGGCGCTGTCGATCGCCAACAGCTCCTCGCAGTCGATCCTGTCGCTGTTCAAGAACGGCTAGTCCAGCCTTAGCTGACGGGTTACTTCTACTTCGAATTCACGGGCCGCGCCGCAAGCGCGGCCCGATTTCATTTTCGCACAAGCTTCGAGGGCTAGTGTTCCGGCGGACAGTCATGCTGGGAGTCGCTCAATCGTGCCGGAACAGATCCAGAGCATCATCTCGAATCTCCGCGGCTTTGGCGTCAGGCGCCTGGCCATGCTGGCGGGCATCGCCGTCCTGGTGATGGGTGTCATCGGCATAGCCTCGGTCTACCTCAACCGACCGGCCTACGACACGCTCTATGTCGGACTCGACCGCTCCGACGTGAACCAGATCGGCCTGGTGCTGGGCGAGGCCGGCATCGGCTTCGACGTCGGCGCCGACGGAACCTCCGTGCTGGTGCCGGCCGGCACCACGGCGCAGGCACGCATGCTGCTTGCCGAGAAGGGCCTGCCGACCAGCGCCAATGCCGGCTACGAGCTGTTCGACAATGTCGGTGCGATGGGCCTCACCTCCTTCATGCAGCAGATCACCCGCGTGCGTGCGCTCGAAGGCGAGATCGCCCGCACCATCCAGTCCATATCAGGCATCAAGGCGGCACGCGTCCACATCGTCATGTCCGAGCGCGCCAATTTCCGCCGTGACGAACAGCAGCCTTCCGCCTCGGTCGTCATCCGTTACGCCGGCATCGACGCGGAGAAAAGCGCCATGTCGATCCGCCACCTCGTCGCCGCCGCCGTCCCCGGCCTGGCGGCCGACAAGGTGACGGTGCTCGATTCCAACGGCAATCTGCTGGCCGCCGGTGACGATCCCTCCAACACCAGTGCCGCCCGCACGCTCGGCGTCGAACAGACCGTCGAAGCGCAGATCGGCGACAACATCCGCCGCGCGCTGACGCCCTATCTCGGTCCCGACAATTTCCGTGCCAGCGTCAAGGCCGATGTCAACACGGACACCCGTCAAACGGAGGAGACCATCTTCGATCCGAATTCCCGTGTCGAACGTTCCGTGCAGTCGGTGCGCGCCAATGAGAACAGCAACCAGAAACAGGCTTCGACCCCCGCCAGTGTCGAGCAGAATCTGCCGGAGACCCAGGCTACCGCGACCGAGGGCCCGCAAACCTCGTCGGCGAACGACCGCAAGGAAGAGATCACCAACTACGAGATCAACTCCAAGAAGATCGCCACCGTCTCCAACGGCTATACCGTGACCAAGATGTCGATTGCCGTCGTCGTCAACCAGGACCGGCTGAAGACGATCCTGGGCAAGGACGCGACACCGGAACAGATCGCCAAGCGTGTCGCCGACATCCAGAAGATGGTGAGCTCCGCCACCGGCTTCGACGACAAGCGCGGCGACGTCATCGACGTCTCGGCCGTCGAGTTCATAGACGGGCTGGACGGCGAGGCGGTGCCCCAGGCGGGAATGCTCGATTCCATCGGCCAGCATGCCGGCACGCTGATCAATGCCGGCGCCATCATCGTCGTGGTGTTCCTGGTCGCCTTCTTCGGCTTGCGGCCGATGGCGGCCGCGTTGACGGCAAAGGCGACGCCCGCCATAGCAGGCCCCAATTTCGATGAAGTCCAGCGCTCTCTGCCGACGCCGGAGGCAGCCGCTTCCGCCGATGCGGGTGCGCCCATCGGTGCCCTGCCCGGCACCCGTGCCGGCGCCACCCCGCTCGACGATCTGCGCCAGAAGATCAGGCCGGCCCCGCAGGAGCGGCTTGCCCGCATGGTCGACATCAACGAGGAACGCACCGCGCAGATCCTGCGCAAATGGGCGGCCCAGGAAGTCGCGGCCTAGACCATGCCCTCAGCAGCCCTCTTCGATCTTCTCCCGGATTTCGGCACCCGCGCGCAACGTGCCCGCCAGCCCCAGGCCGCCGCCGAGCAAAAGCCCGACGCGGCTGCACCGCCGGCCGATATCGGTACGCTGATCGCCGAAGCGGTTGCCCAGGCGGAGGCAACGCTCGGCGAACGGCTTGCCGCGGCCCATGAGGCAGCGCTGGAAGCGGAACGCCAGGCAAATGTCGAGGAAGCGAAGGCCTTTCTCGACAGCTTCGGTGGCGATGTCGGCAAGGCGGTCTCGTCGCGGCTCGACGCCATGGAGGCGCGCGTGACGGATCTTGTCGGCGCCACGGTCGCCCGCATCATCGGCGGCGTTGTCAGCGACGATCTGCGGAAGCGCTCGCTTGAAGCGCTCGCCGGCGCGGTCCGCGACGCCGTTGGAGATGGCGAAGCCGTGCGCATCGCCGTCCGCGGGCCGCTCCCGCTGTTCGAAACGCTGAAGGCATCGCTTGGGCCGCGCGCCGAAAATCTCGACTTCATCGAGGCGCCCGGCTTCGACCTGACGGTCACCATCGACGAAGCCGTGTTCGAGACGCGCATGGCCGAATGGTCGGCAGCACTTTCCGAGGTGTTGTCATGAGCGTCGCCGATGCCGATCATGGTAGGCACGAGATCATCATCGTGCGGCGCGGGCATGACGACCACGACGAAGGTCACCATGGCGGCGTCTGGAAGATCGCCTTCGCCGACTTCATGACCGCCATGATGTGCTTCTTCCTGGTCATGTGGCTGATCAATGCCGCCAACGAACAGACCAAGGCGGCCGTCGCCAGCTACTTCAACCCCGTCAAGCTGGTCGACCGCAATTCGAGCCGCAAAGGTCTGGAGGACCTTGGCGACGGGCCGCACGCGATCGGCACGACGGCGCAAAACCCGCAACAGGCGAAAGACAAGGCCGATCAGGGCGGCAATGGTGAGGCGGGTTCATCTGATCGCAAGCAGGACAAGCAAGAGCCAGAGCAGTCCCAACAGTCAGACGATCATCTGTTCGCCGACCCTTATGCGGTGCTCTCCGAGATTGCCACTGACACCGGCGTCATGCAAAATGTCAGCCAGAAAGGCGATGGCGGCGCGCAGAATTCCGGCCCGGCGACGGGCGCCTCGGGCGGCGCGTCCTACCGCGATCCCTTCGAGCCTGACTTCTGGTCGCAGCAGGTCGCCGTGCCGGGCGCCGAGGCCAGCGCCCAGCGTCCCCGGATCGAGGGCGATCCGCTCAAGTCCGGTGACAAGGCGGCCGAGACACAGGTCGCCAAGGTCAAGGCCGTGCCGCCGGCACCACCCATCAAGGACGCACCGCTCGAGCCCCTGGCCGGGGATGGCAAGGACGCCGCCGCGACAATTGTCAAGACCGGCGATGCCAAGACTGGCGATGCCAAGGCCGGCAACGCCGACGCTGGAGACGACAAGGCCGCGGATACGGCCAAGGCGGGCACGGCCGTCGCGAAGCAGGAGGCCACAAAACCCGAGGCGGCGGACAAGGCTCCGACCGCCGCCGCTGTGAAGGCGGCAGCCAACGTCAAGCAGCAGCTCGCCGATGCCTTCAAGCCCGGTGACAAGCTGCATGACGGTGTCTCGGTCGAAGCCACCGACAAGGGTGTCGTCATCTCCATCACCGATCAGCTCGACTTCGGCATGTTCGAGGTCGGGTCGGCGGTGCCGAGCCGTGAACTGGTGTTGGCGATGGAAAAGATCGGCCGCATCGTCAACGGCCAGAAAGGCACCATCAGCATCAACGGCCACACCGATGCGCGCCCTTTCCGCAGCGCCAGCTACGACAATTGGCGGCTGTCGACGGCGCGCGCGCACTCCGCCTACTACATGCTCGTGCGTGGCGGTGTCGATGAACGCCGCATCACCGAGGTTGCAGGCTTCGCGGATCGCCAGCCCAAGGATCCGGCAGACCCAATGTCGGCGGCCAACCGCCGCATCGAAATCCTGATGGCGACCGGCGGATGAAGCGGGCGGCGCTGACCAGCCGCCTGACGGGCCTGTTGCTGCTGCTGGCCGCGGCGTATCCGTCGGCGGGCTTCGCCCAGGATACGCTGCAGCCTTATCAGCTGGTACGCTCGTTGCAGCTTGTCCAGGACCGCATCGCGGCCGGCGACCACGCCGCGATGCCGATGCAGGCCAAGCTGCTCGAGATGACCGATGCGCGCTTGCGCGCGGCGGATGCCGACGATTTCAAGGATCCCAGGAATTTTCGCGCGCTCCTGGTCTACGGCATGAGCGGCGGCAATCCGGTGACCGTCGAGGCGGCCGTATCGCGCGCCGCCTCCGATCCACGGAACCTTGCCATAGCCAAGGGTGTGATCGACTATCTGAACGGCCGGCCCGGCCAGGCGATCGAAGCCCTGGGGCCGATCGACCCGATGGCCCTGCCGGGCGATCTCGGCGCGTTCCTCGCCTTGGTCAAAGGGTCGCTGCTTGCCACGGAACAGCCGGCGCTCGCGCTCACCCTGCTCGATGAGGCCAAGCTGCTCAGCCCCGGCACTCTGGTCGAGGAGGCGGCGTTGCGGCGCTCGGTCGGCATTGCCGTGACGCAAGGCGACGCGGCGCGGTTCGCGCTTGCCTCCACCCAATATGTCGAGCGCTATCTCTATTCGCCCTATGCCAGCCAGTTCGCCGACTCCTTCGTCTCCGGCGTCATCGCACTGCACATGTCGATCAGCCAGGACAAGCTTGTCGACATCACCTCTATGATGGATCCCGAGCGCGAGAAGGTGATCTATCTGCGCATCGCTCGCCGCGCTGCGATTGACGGCATGAGCGACTTGTCGGCCTTCGCCTCGGCACGGGCCGAACAGGGTCGCGACGGCAACACCAATCAGGGCGATCCGCGCGCCCTGCTCTATTCCAGCCTGTCCACGGTGACCTCCGATACCATCGAGGATGTGCGCGCCAAACTGGGCAAGATCGACCGCAGCAAATTGTCGGATGGCGACCGCGCCTTGCTCGACGCGGCCCAGACCATCGCCGGCGAAGTGGTGGCGCCGCCTGCCTCCCCTCCGGCCGCAGATCCGGCGCCCGCCCCGGTCGCGCCATCGCCCGAACCCGAGATTGCGGCCGCGTCGCCCACCGATGCCGCCGGATTGCCGCCTGTCGAGGGCGCCGTCTCCGAACAGCCGGCCGTCGCGCCATCCCTGGAAGCGGCAGCGGCTGCGCCGAGCGCACCCACGCCCGCAACCGACGCGGCAACCGTCCTGCCGGCATCTGCACCGGCGACCTCGGCCAGCGCCGACACCACAGACCCGACCGACGCCGCCATGACGAAAACCCGTCGACAGCTAGACCTGATCGACCAGATGCTTGGAGCCGCCCCGAAATGACCCCCAGCCTCGGCCCGGCCCTGCCAGGATTTACCGCCGCGCGCACGGCCGAGCAGCCGGCCGCGTCTGGAAAGAAGGACGACGCCAGCTTCGGCGAGATGGTGCACGGCGGTGCGAACCCTACTCATTCGGAAAAGCAGCCACCGGCCGAGGCAGGCTCTCGCGATCCGCGTTGGAGCAGACTTGCTGCGGACCTTGCTGCAAAGGAAGGCAAGGACGAGCCGATGCCCACGGGCAAGACAAGGACCACGCCAAGCGGATCGTCTGCCGCGAAATCCATGAAGGACGGCAAGGACGCCAGGGCGGACAAGGATGCCGATGCCGACGCGCCGGTCGCCGAACCGGGCGCGACGGCGCTCGACGAGCATCTGTCGCTGCTGATGGCGTTTCATGACCTGCGCCATTTCTCGACATCGGCCAAATCGGCCGACCCGAGCGAAGCAGGACAGGGCGCGGCTGTCGTTGGACAGCTTCCGCCGAAGGCCTATCGGCAGAAATCCGCCGCTGACGGTCTCGAACCCATATCCAAGCCTGAGCGGGTATCGCTCGTCGACGGACCGTTGACCAAACTCGACGGTCAGTTCGTCCGCGACACCCCCGTCGCGCCGAAACACGACAATACCATCGCGGCCGGCCCCCTGCCCGAGGCGCCCGCGGAGGTGCCGGGCGTGAAGACGGAACACGCGCCGCCGCAGCTGAAATCCATCGCCGACCTTCAGTCCTCATTGCGGTCCGAGCCGGGAAGACAACAGTCGGCGGCGGCACGCATCGACGTGGTTTCCGAACGCAGCTTTCCCGCGCCGCCGCAGGCGCCGATGAGCCAGGCAGCCCTCAACGTGATCGGCGCCATTTCAGCCGATGGCGGCCCGAACCAGGCGCTTTCCACGGCTTCCGCGACCGCTCAACTGACGGCCTCTGTTGCCGTTCCGACACATGTGTTGAAGATCGAACTTCACCCGGCCGAACTGGGTATGGTCACCGCCCATCTTCGGCTCTCTGGAGAACAACTGTCGATTGAATTGAAGCCCGAAACACACGATGCCTATCGCCGGCTTTCCAGCGACAGCGAGGCGATCGGCAAGTCGCTGCGCGGACTGGGCTTCGAGGTTGATAAGGTCACCATCCTGCAACCTTCGGTAGCAGCTCCCTCTGCAACCCGGACGGATACAACCGCCTCCGTCAGCGCTGCACCGGGCCGCGATCCATCATCCTTCCAGCCTGGAAATTCCGGCGGCGGCAATAGCGGAGCCGGCGGCCAGCAGTCGGGTCAGCAATCCGCAAGGGGTAACCATCATGAAGCGCAAGCACACGGCCGCGCCGCTTCGCCTTCTCGCGAGCGCGTTGGCGGCGATATCTTTATCTAGCCTCGCGAGCAGCGCTGGCGCCGCCACCAATCCTTGCGAACCCGAGATCCTGCGTGCCGCCGACCGCTATGGCGTGCCCGCCGGTATCCTCTATGCCGTCGGGTTGACGGAAACCGGCAACAAAGGCAGTCTTCAGCCCAACGCATTGAATATAGAGGGGAAAGCAGTCTTCCCGACAAGCCGGACCGAAGCCCTTGCCGCCTTCGCCAACGCCCAGCGCGAGGGCAAGACGCTGATCGATCTCGGCTGCATGCAGATCAACCATCACTACCATGCCTCGCATTTCCGCAGCGTCGAGGACATGCTCGACCCACGCCAGAACGTCGACTACGCGGCCCGCTTCCTGGCCAGCCTCCATGCCCGCCACGAGACGTGGTCGATGGCCGTCGCCCGCTATCATGCCGGTCCCGACAACGATCCGGCGCAGAAGGTCTATGTCTGCAGGGTGATCGCCAACATGGTGGCCACCGGCTTTGGCAAATGGACCGCGAACGCCCGCGCCTTCTGCAACCCCTAAGCGCATTTTCTCCTGCTAATACATCGATCCCCTGACACGAAGCGGGTAGTACGACTTCGTCACGAGTTGGACCGGTAAGCATATCTGGCGGCATGCTAATGCAACCGATGCGATTCCAGACTCCCAAGAAACTAGTTACAAGAAATGATGGTTGTTCAGGATTCCCGCCAGCGGATACGCCTTTCCCCACGGGGCAGATGTGCTGATTCGGAGGCGGGGCCGATGATCGTTATCGTTGACGAGCGAGAGCTCGTGACAGAGGGCTATAATTCACTTTTCGACCGCGAGGGGATCGCCTGCGCCGGTTTCGCGCCGGGCGAATTCGGCGAGTGGGTCAACTCGGCCGCCGACACCGATCTGCGTTCGGTCCGGGCCTTCCTGATCGGCGACTGCCGTGACGGCGCGATCTCGCCGCGCCAGATCCGCGACCGCACCGGAGCTCCGGTCATTGCGCTCAGCGAGCAGCATTCGCTGGAAAACACGCTGCGGTTGTTCGAGAGTGGCGTCGACGACGTCATCCGCAAGCCGGTGCACATCCGCGAAATCCTGGCCCGCATCACCGCCATCCGCCGACGCGCCAGCGAGGACGTCGCCTATACCGAGATCGGCGCCATGCGCATCTTCATGGACGGCCGCGATCCCGAGATCGACGGCCAGCCGCTGCCCTTGCCGCGCCGTGAGCGCCGTATCCTGGAATATCTGGCGAGCAATCGCGGCCGCCGCGTCACCAAGACCCAGGTGTTCAACGCCATCTACGGCATCTTCGACGAAGAGGTCGAGGAGAACGTGGTGGAAAGCCACATCAGCAAGTTGCGCAAGAAACTGCGCGAGAAGCTCGGCACTGACCCGATCGATTCCAAGCGCTTCCTCGGCTACCGGCTCGTGTTCTGATGCGGCACCGCGCCAGCCTCGCGCAAGACAGGACGCGTAGCCTCGAAGCCAGCGGCATGGATATTGCGGAGACATCTCGATGAGCCTCTACGGAATGATGCGGACCGGCGTTTCCGGCATGAATGCCCAGGCAAACCGCCTGTCGACGACGGCCGACAACATCGCCAACTCCGACACCACCGGCTACAAGCGGTCTTCGGCCGAATTTTCGACGCTGATCATGCCGTCGACCGGCGGCGCCTATAATTCCGGCGGCGTCACCACGACGATCCGCCAGGCGGTGAGCGATCCGGGCGTGCTTCAATACACGACCTCGGTCTCCGACCTTGCCGTCAGCGGCGATGGCTTCTTTGTCGTCCAGGACCCGAGCGGCACGCCTTTCCTGACCCGCGCCGGCGCCTTCGTTCCCGATGCCCAGGGCCGGCTGGTCAATGCCGCCGGTTTCCAGCTGATGGCCTACAGCTATGCCAACGGCACGCCGGCGGCGACGGTCAACGGCTTCGAAGGTCTCGAGCCGGTTGTCATCTCCGACCAGGGACTGACCGCGACGCCGAGCACCCAGGGTAATTTCAGCGGCAATCTGCCGGCAGGTGCGACGCCGGTCGCCGCCGGCAACCTGCCCAGCACGAACTCGGCGGGCGCGCAGTACACTTCGAAATCGTCGATGGTCGCCTATGACAATCTCGGCAACAAGAAGCTGCTCGACGTCTATTTCACCAATACCGGTGCCGGCACCTGGGAGGTGGCGGTCTTCGACCAATCGAAGGCGACGGCCGGAACTGGCTTCCCCTACGCTACCGGCGGTGCCCTGGGCACGGCCAACCTGACCTTCGATACCACGACCGGCAAGCTCACCGGCACCCCGACCGACGTTTCATTCACAGTACCGGGCGGCGCCAGCCTCGACCTCGATCTGTCGAAGCTGACCCAGCTCGGCACCGGCTTCACCGTCTCCGACGCACAGGTCAACGGCAACGCGCCGAGCACCATCGACAAGGTGCAGATCAGCAAGGACGGCACCATCTACGCCCAGTACAAGGACGGCACCTCCAAGCCGCTCTACAAGATTCCGCTGGCCGACGTGCAGAGCCCCGACCAGCTCAAGGCGCTGCCTGGCAATGTCTACGCCCAAGGCACCGACTCCGGTGCGATCCGTGTCGGCTTTGCCAACGAAGGCAAGCTTGGTTCGATCATTTCCGGCGCACTCGAAAATTCCAACGTCGATATCGCGGAGGAATTGACCGACATGATCGCGGCTCAGCGCAGTTACACCGCCAATTCCAAAGTCTTCCAGACCGGGTCCGATCTGATGGACGTCCTCGTCAACCTGAAGAGATAAACCGGGCTCCGCCCGTGAAAGACCAGCATGTCGCTTTCCTCCGCACTGAGCATCGCCCAATCGGCGCTTCTGGCCACCTCGCGGCAGACAAGCGTCGTCACGCGCAACGTGGCAGACGCCGACAATCCGAACTATTCGCGCCGCATCGCGCTGGTCACCAGCACGACGCCCGGCGCGCGTTCGGTTGATGTCCAGCGTGCAGCCAACGACCTGCTGTTTCGCCAGAACCTCGGCGCTCTGTCCGCCTACGCCGGCCAGAACGCGCTCTACGGCGGCATGGACCAGCTCGACGTTTCAGTGAATGGCGTCGACAACGCCTCCTCACCTTCGACCGCCATCGCCAACCTGCAGCAGGCGCTGCAGCTATACGCCACCTCGCCGTCCAACCAGAATCTTGGCTCGAGCGTCATCGACGCGGCCAAACAGGTCGTGCGGTCCCTGAATGAGGGCTCCAAGGCCATTCAGGATTTTCGTACCCAGACCGACGGCCAGATCGATACCGCCGTCAAGGATCTCAACTCCCTGCTCAACCAGTTCCAGGACGCCAACACGGCGGTCATGTCCGGAACCCGTTCCGGCACCGACGTTTCCGATGCGCTCGACCAACGCGACGCATTGTTGAAGAAGATCGCCAATTACATTCCGGTATCGACCTTCACGCGTGGCGACAACGACATGGTCATCACCACGGGTGACGGCACGACGTTGTTCGAGACGATCCCACGCGCCGTCAGCTTCGCCCCATCTACGGGCTATGCCGCGGGTGCGGCCGGCAACGCTGTCTACATCGACAACGTACCGGTCTCGGCGGGCAGCGGCGGCAACACCACCGCCAGCGGCACGATTGCCGGCCTGCTGCAATTGCGCGACGGCGTCGCCTCGACCATGCAGAGCCAGCTCGACGAAACCGCCCGCGGCCTTATCACCGCCTTTGCCGAAACCGCACCGTCGATGCCCAACGCGGCGGGCCTGTTCACCTGGTCGGGCGCACCGGCGGTGCCAGCCGCGGGCACGCTCGTCGATGGCCTTGCTGGAACGATCAAGATCAACGCCGCGATGGATCCCAGCGCTGGCGGCAACCCGACATTGCTGCGTGACGGCGGCGCCAATGGCGCCGCATACGTCGCCAACACTGGCGGAGCCTCATACTCCAACCTTCTGGTCGCCTATGGCGACCAGCTCGACAAGCCGATGACGTTCGATCCCTCGGCCGGGATTTCGGCAACCTCCAGCGTTGCCGACTACGCCGCCAATTCGATCGGCTGGTTGCAGGGCGTTCGTCAGCAGGCTTCGACCGCAGCCGACGCCAAGGAAGCCCTGGCACAGCGCAGCGCCGATGCCTTGTCCAACGCAACGGGCGTCAATGTCGATCAGGAGATGTCGCTGATGCTCGATCTCGAGCACACCTATCAGGCATCCGCCCGGATGATGAAGACCGTCGACGACATGATGACGGCTCTGTTGAACGCGGTGGGATAAGCCATGACCTTTGTCTCCTCTGCTGCCCTTACGAATGCCATGCGCTATCAGCAAATGCGTATGCAGGCCGATCTCGTCAAAGCCACGAAGGAGTCCTCGACCGGCAAGGTCGCCGATGTCGGTCTGGCACTCGGTGGGCGTACCGCACAGTCCGTCACCTTTTCGCGCGACCTCGACCGGCTCAACGTCATTGTCGATTCCAACGGACTGGTGGCCGCCCGGCTCTCATCGACCCAGACCTCGCTCGGCCAACTCTCCAACGTCGCGCAGACTTTCCTGTCCAGCCTGACCACCGCATCGTCGGGCGACAACACCGACAGCCTGACCCAATCGACCGGCCAGACAACCATCCAGCAGCTTACGTCGATCCTCAACACCAGCGTCAACGGCGAATATCTGTTCGCCGGCACAAACACCGACGTCAAGCCCATCAACGATTTCACGGCCGCCGGCTCTCCCGCCAAGGCCGCCTTTGACGCCTCCTTCGTCGCCAAGTTCGGCTTCACGCCCAATGACCCGGCCGCAGCCAACATCACCGCGGCCCAGATGGATGATTTCATCACCAACGATGTCACGCCGCAGTTCCTCGGCGCGGGCTGGCAGACCAACATGTCGAACGCGACCGACCAGCAGATCGTCAGCCGCATCGCGCTCAACGAAACCACCGAGACCTCGACCGGCGCCAACAGCGACGGTATCAGGAAGCTTGCCATGGCGGCCGCCTTGGTCTCCAGCCTGATGTCCACCAATATCAGCCAGGCGGCGAAGGACAGCATCGTCGACCATTCGCAGAAACTGGTCGGCGAGGCGCTGAGCGGCATCGCGCAGGTGCAATCCCAGACCGGCATCGTCCAGAAGCGCGTCTCCGACGCCAGCGACCGTATGAAGACGCAGATCGACCTGTTCGAACGGCACATTCTGGATCTCGAAGCAGTCGATCCGGCGGAAGCAGCGACCCGCGTCGCCGACCTGACGCAGCATATCGAGACGTCTTTCGCTCTGACGGCGCGCCTGCAGCAGCTCAGCCTGTTGAATTACCTGACCTGACACCTCTAGCGGAACGGTAGAGCCAACAATGTACCAATTCTCCTACGCCGACGTTCAGAGCACCTCCGTCGCGGACGCCAAGGACCGCGAACGGGAGCTGCTGACCCGCTCGATCGACATGCTGTCGGCCGCCGCCGCGGCCGGTCAGGCTTCGATGGAGGCCGTGGAGGCGCTGCATTTCACCAATCGCGTCTGGACCACCTTCGTCGAGGATCTTGGCTCCAGCGACAACGCACTCCCAAAGGAATTGCGCGCCAACCTGATTTCCATCGGCCTGTGGCTGTTGCGCGAGGCCGAGGACATCCGCCAGGGCCGCACCGACAATTTCGAGGGGCTGATCGAAGTGTCCCAGATCATCCGCGACGGCATTCAATGACCAACACGCTGAAGATCTCGCTGAAACCCAACGAGAAGATCTACATCAACGGCGCCGTCATCCGCGTCGACCGCAAGGTCACCGTCGAGCTGATGAACGACGTGCAGTTCCTGCTCGAAAGCCATGTGATCCAGGCCGACGAGGCGTCGACGCCATTGCGGCAGCTCTATTTCATCGTGCAGGTCATGCTGATGAACCCCGCTGGTGCCGATGAAGCCCGCGAGATGTTCCGCCGCTCGCTGCCGCTGCTTATTGCAAGTTTCGAAGACGCCGAGATCGGCAGCGCGCTGAAACAGGTCGACCGCATGGTCGGCGAGGATCACATCTACGAGGCCTTGAAGGCGATCCGTTCGCTTTATCCTCTCGAACGCCGCGCGCTTGGCGGCAATGACGATATTCCGGGCGCCGCGCGCCCGCTGGCCGTGGGAGCACGATACTAATGACCGTGGATATGACGACGACGGTACCGGTTGGCGCCAACCAGACCACCACGCAGACCGCCAAGACCGCTGTCGACTATAACTCGTTCCTGAAACTTCTGATCGCCGAGATGAAGAACCAGGATCCGACCAAGCCGATGGATTCGACGCAGTACGTCGCCCAGCTCGCCACCTTCTCCCAGGTCGAGCAGTCGGTACAGACCAACACCAAGCTCGACCAGATCATGCAGTCCTCGGCGCTGTCGCAGGCCGACGCTCTCATAGGCCGCAACATCACCTCGGCCGATGGTAAGACCACGGGCACGGTGGCGTCGGTGACGCTTGGCAGCAACGGCCTGATCGCAGTGCTGCAGGATGGCACCACGGTCCCCGTCGGCGCGGGCGTATCGATCAAGCCGGCGAGCTAGGCCGACCGCCGACATGAACGAGGCCGACGCACTCGATATCGTCCAGTACGCGGTGTGGACGGTGCTGACGGCATCCGCGCCGGTGGTGCTGGTCGCAATGGCCGTCGGCATCGGCATCGCCTTGATCCAGGCATTGACACAGGTCCAGGAAATCACCTTGACCTTCGTGCCCAAGATCGTCGCCATCATGCTGGTGGTGGCGCTTACTGGCCCATTCATCGGCGGCCAGATATCGGCCTTCACCAATGTCATCTTCGAGCGCATCCAGAACGGTTTCTGAGCGATTCCAGAAAGGATGCTCGGTGCCTTCCGCCACAAGCGTGTGGCCCTCCGCTATCCCCTTGTTGGACCATGATCTTGCCCGCAAGGCATTCGCCCTTTGCGCCGTGATGCCATAGTTTCGGCAAATCATGCGGGGAAACGGATCACCGCAAGGATCAGCGCGCCGTGGCAGGAACCGCCCATGATTGACGAAAAGCCGGATAGCGAAAGCGTCTCGGCGCTGGCGCCGTTCCGGCATGGCATCTTCCGCGCCGTGTGGGGCGCAAGCCTCGTCTCCAATTTCGGCGGCTTGATCCAGGGTGTCGGCGCCGCCTGGATGATGACCACCATCGCCACCTCGCCGTATCAGGTCGCCCTGGTCCAGGCCTCGACCACCTTGCCTATCATGCTGTTCGCGCTTGTCGCCGGCGCCATCGCCGACAGTTTCGACCGCCGCAAGGTGATGCTGGTCGCCCAGGCATTCATGCTGGTCGTTTCGGCGCTTCTGACCGCCTTCACCTATTTGGACCTGATCACGCCGTGGACGCTGCTGGCCTTCACCTTCCTGATCGACAGCGGCACGGCGCTCAACAGCCCGTCATGGCAGGCCTCCGTCGGCGACATCGTTCCGCGCAACAAGGTGCCCGCCGCCGTGGCGCTGAATTCCATGGGCTTCAACCTGACCCGCAGCGTCGGACCGGCGATCGGCGGCATCATCGTCGCGGCTGCCGGTGCGGCCGCCGCCTTCGCGGCGAACGCGGTGAGCTATGTCGGCCTCATCGTCGTGCTGGCACGCTGGAAGCCGGATGTACCGGTCTCGGCCCTGCCGCGCGAGTCATTGGGAGCCGCCATGGGCGCGGGCCTGCGCTACGTCGCCATGTCGCCCAACATCGGCAAGGTGCTGGTCAGGGGCGCGGCCTTTGGCTTCAGCGCCGGCGCGGTGCTCGCGCTGCTGCCGCTGGTGGCCCGCGATCTCGTCAAGGGCGACGCGCTGACCTACGGCATCATGCTGGGCGCCTTCGGCATCGGCGCGGTCGGCGGCGCGCTGATCAGCGTGCGGCTGCGGCAGTTGCTCTCCAGCGAGACGATGGTGCGCTGCGCCTTCGGCGGTTTCGCTGCCTGCGCCTTGAACGCCGCTATCAGCCAGCATGCCTGGCAGACCTCGCTCGGCCTGCTTGTCGGCGGCGCCTGCTGGGTGATCGCGCTATCCCATTTCAACGTCACGGTGCAGATGGCGACGCCGCGTTGGGTGGTCGGCCGGGTTCTCTCGGTCTACCAGACCGCCACCTTCGGCGGCATCGCGCTGGGCAGCTGGATCTGGGGTGTCGTCGCCGATGCGCATGGTGCCGGGACCGCGCTGATCGCCGCGGCCATCGCAATGCTCGCCGGCGGCGCCCTCGGCCTTGTGCTGCCGCTGCCGCAACAGCAGGTGCTCAACCTCGACCCGCTCAATCGCTTCAAGGAACCGCATCTCGCCCTCGACCTCAAGCCGCGCAGCGGCCCGATCGCCATCATGATCGAATATGTGATCCGGCACGAGGACGAGGCGGAATTCCTCGCCACCATGGCCGAACGTGGCCGCATCCGCCGCCGTGACGGTGCCCGCAACTGGACGCTGGCGCGCGATCTCGAAAATCCGTCGATCTGGATCGAGCATTACCACACGCCGACTTGGCTCGAATATGTCAGGCACAACGGCCGCATCACCCATGCCGACGCCATTGTCGGCGAACGCTTGCGGGCGCTGCACTCAGGCGATGAGCCGCCGCGCGTGCGACGCGTGATCGAGCGCCCGACAACCGCCGGCACGGCGTTGGTGCCTGCCAAGGGACCGATCGAGCACTGACGAGTTCGGAAACCGCGGGCGCCTATCCCTCGCCCGACAGGTCTCGGCGCGCCTTTTCGAGTTCCTCCGCATAGCGCCGCATCAAATGCCCCTCGGTCAGCAGACCGAGCACGATGTGGTCGGCGAAGTCCTCGACCACGGCCAGTTCCTCGGCGCCGGCGCGCTGGAAGGTCTCGGCGGCGGTCTGCACGTTCATGCTGGGCACCAGAACGGCATCCTTGTACTGGGTAAGATCGCGCACCGGCACCTCGCCGCCGGAAGGATCGCTGTGCAGTTCGGCCACGATCAGCATGCCGACATATTCGTCCCCCGGGTCGACGGCGATCACGCGCTGGGCCGACCCCAGCGGGAACTCCTTGCGGAAGGCGGCCAGCGTCGTCGACGCATCGATGGTCTTGATGTCCTCGCGCATCATCGAGTCGACGGTCAGGCTGCGCATCCAGCCGACATCGTGGGCGCTGCGGATCGTCTCGCCGCGCAGGTGGAAGCGCCAGGTAGAGAACGAATAGCCGAAGGTTTCGCGCACCAGGATCGCCGCCATGATCGAAGCGGCCAGCACCACGCCGGTGAGCGTCAGGTCGCGGGTCGATTCCAGCGCCAGGAAGGTCATGGTCAGCGGACCGCCGACGACACCGACGGCAAGCGACGTCATGCCGACGACGGCGGCGACGGAGGGGTCGATGCCGGTCGCCGGCGAGACGAGCGCCATGACACCGGCGAACGCCTTTCCGAGCAGCGCGCCGAGGAACAGTGAGGCGAAGAACAGTCCGCCGCGAAAACCCGAGCCCAGCGAGATAGCCGACGCCGCCAGCTTCAGCACGAAGACGCTGGCTACCACCGCCAGCCCGTAATTCATGGCGAACTCGCGGTGCAGCGCACCGTGGCCGCTGGACAGGACCTGCGGCGTGATCAGGCCGAGGAGGCCGACCAGGACACCGCCGATGACGGGCCGCAGCGAGGCATCGATCGAAAGCCTGTTGAAACCGCGCTCGATCAGCGTCACCAGTTGCATGATGGCGATCGAGGCCGCGCCGCCGAGCAGGCCGAGCAGAAGGAATGGCACATATTGGCTGGCGGTGAGTTGCGGCAACCCTGAAAGCTCGAGCGGGAACGGGACGCCGCCGAACACTTCCGCCGTCAGCGACGCCGAGACCGCGGCCGTCATGACAGGCGCGACATTGGCGACCGAGTAGATGCCGATGACCAGCTCGAAACCGTAGAAGGCGCCGGTCAGCGGCGCATCGAAGGCGGCTGATATGGCGCCGGCGGCGCCACAGCCGACCAGGATGCGGACATCGTTGCGGCGCAACCGGAAGGCGCGCGCCATCCGCGAGGCGACACCGGAGCCAACCTGCGTATAGCCGGCCTCCAGGCCTACGGAGGCGCCGAAGCCGCTGGAAATCATCGTCTGCACGACGATGATGAAGGTGTCGGTCAGCGACATGCGCCCGCCATAGAGCGCGTTGGCCTCGATCGGGTCGACCGGCGTGCGGAATTTCCGAAGCCTCAGCCAGACCACCGATATCCCGAGCAGGATGCCTCCGATCGCGGGGATCAGCGCCTGCATCGGATTGGCAAGCGAGAACATGCCCGACAGCCGCCCGCCGGGTTGGACACCGAACAGCAGCCCGTGCAGGTCCTGCACGATCTGGCTCATCGAGGTAACCAGTATGCCGGCCATGACGCCGACAACGCCCGCCATGATGACCACGGCGATGCCGCGCGCCTCCAGGAGAGGGACTGACCTCAAAAGCACCGCGCGCAGCCGGCGGGCGTAGACTTGGGGTTGGTTTCTGGAAAGCACCGGGACGGCTCGCCGATATCAAAGGCAAAGGAAGACCCGCCTGATACGCCGGGCGGCACGTCGTGACAACCACAATGCCGACATCAAAGGCGCCAATATGGCCGCGATACCGCCCGATCCGGCTTTTCTCGCCCTGGGAGCGGAAAGCCACCGGCGTCGTGCGGTCAGTCCGGTATCGTCAGCGGGCCGCAATCGTCGTCGGCAACAAAGGTCGCCAGCAGTTCGGCCGGCTCGGTGGTGCTGGCATTCTCGGCAAAGAGATGGATCGCTCCGGGTGGCTCGAACCAGGTTTGTCCCTCCGTATAGGTGCCGACGGGGCCGCCCGCCAGTTGCGAACGCAGCGTGCCCTTCAGCACAAAAGCGCTGACCGAGCCCGGATGCCGGTGTCGGGGCGTATAGGCATTTGGAGGAAATGCGACGACGACCGTGGTGATCGACTTGCCGGGCACGTTAGGCAGCCTTTCGCAGGAGACAGGCGTGACCACCGTCTTGGGCCGCGCGGCGGCGGGGCTGCCCTCGGCAGCGCCTTCCATGTTCATATGCGTTTCCATGCCAACCGGCTCGACACCCGTCAAACCCGGACCGGTCCATTTCGCCGCCAGCGCGAACAGAACCGCGACGGCACTGATAGCGATCAGAGACTGGCCAGTGCGCAAACGGGCATGATTGCTGATCATGTCGATGTCTCCGAGCGGATTGGTTCAGGCGGGCAAGCGGAAATCGGCGCGCCAGCCGAGCTCCTCGGCCGCCTTTCGCGTCGAGACGGCCCCGTTGGGTTCGGCAACGTTGAAGATGCCGGGCGCGCCATTGTCCAACGCGAGCAGCGCCGCATGGGCGGCCGCATCGACATGCAGCGGCGACGCGCCGGCAGCCGTATTCGCTCCCGTTCCCGGGCCATAGAGCTGGCCATACCGCAGGACGATGCCGGCGAATGGTGCGTCGAGGACGGCCGTTTCGAGCGCGATGACCCCGCCGACGCTGATGCCGCGATTGCCGCTTGCCCCGCCATCCAGGGGATCGGCCTCGGCATGCGGCTCGGGACCTGATGCATAGGCCCAGGCGATGCTTTGCGCGACCATGCGCCTGACGCCAGCGGCGGCGGCCGCGGCGACCAGATTGCCTGTGCCCTCGTCGCGAATGCGGGCGTTACGCACGACAGCCTCGGCCATGCGGCTCGGGTCCAGGCCCGCCGGCAGGTCGGTCAACTGGTGGACGACGATGTCGGGTCGGGCAGCAAGCATCGCCTGCATCAGTGCTTCGGCATCGAATACATCCACAACCGCCGGCTCGACGCCAAGGGCCTCCAATCTGGCGGCCTTGTCGGCATTGCGCGTGGTGCCCGTCACCTGATGGCCAGCGGCCAGGAGTTGCGGGACCAGCCGCTGCCCGATGGCGCCGGAGGCGCCGGCGAGAAAAATCCGATAGGCCATCGTCTTCGTCCTCGCTCTGCTTTAATATCAGTGTTCGAATTACATATAAGAGCTCTTACATCATGCGCAAGCCAAATCAGCCTCCGTCGGTTCCAGCTCCGGGCGAAGGCAAACGCGGCGAGGAAGGTTATCTCGGCTATCTCCTGCGGCAGGCGGCCGGCGCGCATCGGCTGAGAGTCGACCGGGCGCTGGCCGACCTCGGCGTGACCCAGCCGCAATTCGTCACTTTGACCATGCTGGCGGCCTATCCAGGCCTCTCCAACGCCGATCTTGCCCGGCTGGCGCTGCTCACCCCGCAAACGCTCAGCGTGATCGTCACCAATCTGGAGCGGGCCGGCTCGCTGGTGCGCAAGCCGCACGCTGTTCATGGCCGCATCCAGCATATCAAGCTCAGCGCCAGCGGACAGGCACTGCTGCGGCGATGCCGGGACCGTGTGCATGCGATCGAGAGGCAATTGGCCGCCGGCCTGTCGGCGGCGGAGGAACGGGTCGTCAGGCGGTGGCTGGTCGGCGTTGCCACCGCCGACACCGCCGGGACCTGATTGCTTGCTGGCGGCCGGCAAGGATCGGGGCGCCGGACCGCTCAAGTCGGCATGGCTTCGCCGGCCTCGTGGAGCACGAGATTGCGCTCGCCGATGCCGAGCTCCGGCCAGGTCGCACGCCAGTCGGCGATATGCGGCGAGCGGAAATGCGCATCGAGCGCCGGCCTGTCGCGCCATGCCTCGGTGACCCGGATCAAACCGGGATCAAGCACATCCTGCGCATAGGAATATTCAAGGCAACCGTCCTCGGCCCGGCTGGCGCGAACCATGCGCTCCATCACCGGCCTTGCCTCGTCGAGCCTGTCGGGTGGCAGGCGGATCGTACCGATGATCAGCAGCATGGATTGTCCTTCGCGAGAGAGTCGATCCGGCCACTCTCCCACCCTCGCGCAAGCTTGGCCAGCTACCCTCGCCGGGCTGTCGCATGCTCGGCAGCCCATGGGTTCGAGGACGAGAATGGCGATCAGCGAAAGCATCCAGCCCGGCGCGGTGGCCAAGAACGGCCGCGATATCTTCTTCGCGCTTGGCATCGTCATCATCCTGGCCGTGCTGTTCCTGCCGATCCCGGCTTTCCTCATCGACATCGGCCTCGCCTTCTCGATCGCGCTTTCGGTGCTGATCCTGATGGTGGCGCTGTGGATCCAGCGGCCGCTCGATTTCTCCTCGTTCCCGACCGTGCTGCTCATCGCCACCATGCTGCGCCTGTCGCTCAACATCGCCACCACGCGCATGATCCTGTCGCACGGCAATGAGGGCACGCACGCCGCCGGCTATGTCATCGCCGGCTTCTCCAAGCTGGTCATGGCCAGCGACTTCGTCATCGGCCTCATCGTCTTCATGATCCTGATCGTGGTGAACTTCATCGTCATCACCAAGGGCGCCACCCGTATCGCCGAGGTCGGCGCGCGCTTCACCCTCGACGCCATTCCCGGCAAGCAGATGTCGATCGACGCCGACCTCTCCGCCGGGATGATCGACGACAAGACCGCGCAGTTGCGCCGCCGCGAACTGGAAGAGGAATCGTCCTTCTTCGGCTCGATGGACGGCGCCTCGAAATTCGTGCGCGGCGACGCCATCGCCGGCCTCATCATCACCGCCATCAACATCGTCGGCGGCATCGCCATCGGCTACATCAGGCACGGCATGGGCATGGGCGAAGCCGCCGACGTGTTCATCAAGCTGTCTGTCGGCGACGGTCTGGTCACCCAGATCCCGGCGCTGATCGTCTCGCTCGCCGCCGGCCTGCTGGTCTCCAAGGGCGGCACGCGCGGCTCGACCAACCAGGCCGTGTTCGGTCAGCTCGGCGCCCATCCGCGCGCGCTCTACGTGGCGGCCGCACTGCTGGTGCTGCTCGGCCTGATGCCCGGCCTGCCACTGTTCCCGTTCTTCGCGCTCGCCGCCGGCATGGCCGGCCTCGGTTACGTCATACCGATGCGCCACAACCGGGCCGTCGCCGAGGCCGAGGCACAGAAGAGCCAGGAGAAGGCGACCAAGGCCGAGGAAGAAAAGAACTCGGTCAAGGCCTCGCTCGCCACCGCCGAGATCGAACTCCTGATCGGCAAGCAGCTTTCGACCCGGCTCCTGGTCTCGCATCAGGAACTGGTCTTCCGCATGTCCAAGATGCGCAAGAAATTCGCCCAGCAATACGGCTTCGTCGTTCCTGAAGTCCGTGTCGCCGACGACTTCGCCATCCCGCCGAAAAGTTATCAGATCAAGGTGCATGGCACCGTGGTCGCCGAATATTCGATGCGCGTCGGCGAGATCATGGTGCTGCTCGGCAACCGCGACATACCCGAAATCCCCGGCGAGGAAATCCGCGAGCCCGCCTTCGGCATGCGCGCCTACTCCGTCATGGAAACCTTCGCCGAGGATTTGAAGCGCGAGAACTTCACCTTCGCCGACAACATGTCGGTGCTGCTCACGCATCTCTCGGAAGTCATCCGCAACAACCTGCCGCAGCTCCTCTCCTACAAGGACATGAAGGCGCTGCTCGAACGCCAGGACCAGGAATACCGCAAGCTCGCCGACGAGATCTGCACCACCCACATCTCCTATCCTGGCTTGCAGGCGGTGCTGAAGCTTTTGCTTGCCGAACGCGTCTCGATCCGCAATCTGCATCTCATCATCGAGGCTATCGCCGAGATCGCGCCGCATGTGCGCCGCACCGAGCAGATCGTCGAACATGTGCGCATCCGCATGGCCCAGCAGATCTGCGGCGATCTCTCGGAAGGCGGCGTGCTCAAGGTGCTGCGCCTCGGCAACCGCTGGGACCTCGCCTTCCACCAGAGCCTCAAGCGCGACGCCAAGGGCGAGGTGCGCGAGTTCGACATCGATCCGCGCCAGCTCGAGGAGTTCGGCCAGGACGCCACCAAGGCGATCAAGAAACATCTGGAAGCCGGCGAGCGCTTCGTGCTGGTCACGGCGCCCGACGCCCGCCCCTATGTGCGCATGATCATCGAGCGCCTGTTCACCACGCTGCCGGTGCTCTCCCATGTCGAAATCGCCAAGGGCGTCGAGATCAGGGTGCTCGGGACCATATCGTGAGCGTTCTCTCGCAGGCCGTCGTCATCGCGGCGTTTCTCGCCTTCTGCCGCATCGGTGCCTGTTTCATGCTGATGCCGGGCCTGTCCAGCGCCCGCATCCCGGTTCAGGTCAGGCTGTTCGTCGCGGTCGCCGCTACCGGCGGCCTGCTCGCCTTCCTGTGGGACAAGATCTTTCCCTTCGTCGATCCGCGCCCGCAGATCCTGGTGCCGATGATCGTCTCGGAGCTGCTGGTCGGCGGACTGATCGGCGCCATGACCAGGCTCTACATGGAATCGCTTCGCTTCATGGGCTCGGCCATCGCCATGCTGATCGGCTATGGCGGCTCCGGCGGACCGGCGATCGAGGAGCCGGAACCGCAGGCGGCGCTTGCCGCCATCATTTCGTTCTCGGCGCTGCTGATGCTGTTCGTCTTCGACTTCGACCATGAGATCGTCCGCGCCCTGGTGACGTCCTACACGGTCGCGCCGGTCAACGTCTTCTTCAACCCGCAGGCAGCGCTGGTCGACATCACCGACACCGTGTCGGACACGTTCTTCCTGGTCATCCGCCTCGGCAGCCCGTTCGTCGCCTATGCCATTCTCGTCAACCTGACGATCGGCTTCGTCAACAAGCTGACCCCGCAGATCCCGATCTACTTCATCTCCCAGCCCTTCGTCATCGCCGGCGGCATGCTGATCTTCTATTTCGCCATCGGCACCATGCTTTCGCTGTTCGTCGACGGCTTCGTCGACCTCACGCTGGCGAGGTGACATGAGCACGCGCAAGGATCGCTTGAGAAAACTGGTCAAGGTGCAGGAGCAGCTGAAAGACCTGCACGAAACCCGCCACGCCACCTTCGTCGCCGCGGCAAACGCCGCCGAGACCGAAGCCCGCGAATTGATCGGCCATTTCGACCAGGACAATTCCCTCTCCAGCCTGTTCCCCGATCTCTATCATCGCCGCATCGCCCAGGCCGTCGTGCGCCAGGAGGAGAGCCTGGAAAGCGCAAGGCAAGAAGCCGGCCTCATCGCCGCGGCAAGCGCCCGCACCAACATGGTCGAGCGCGCCTACAAGGACGTCCGCAACCGCGACGAACGCGAGAGATCAGACCGCGAGCGCCTGGACCTGATCGCGCAGAAGCGGGGCGAGGAATAGTGCGGGGCTCGATCATTGGCCCGAATTCATCAATGTTGCGAAGACAGCCCATCCGCCTGCCGCGGAAATTGTGTTTAACGGTCGACACCCCAAACGTCCGGATTTCGTGCGAAGTACTCGATCAGCATTTCGATGAGGACCCGGACCTTTCGCGCGGGGTGCCGACCCGGCGGTCGGACGACATAAGCGCCTGCCGAAGGTGGGGGATAGCGTGTCATCACCGGAACCAGCGCGCCGGAGGCCACATATTCGTATGTGATGCAATCGGGGAGCCAGGCGATGCCGAGTCCTGCCGCGGCGGCAACGGCAAGCGCCGTAGCGTTGTCGGCCTTGAACCTGCCCTGCGGCTGAACCGTGACGATCTTGTCGCCATCCATGAACTGCCAGGCTTCCGTTCCCTGCATGAGGGCCTGATGGTCGACGAGTTGCTCTACCGTCTCAGGTGAACCGTGCGCTTTGATATAAGCCGGGCTTGCGACAAGCTTTCCGTAGATCGGCCCGATGCGCTTCGCGATCAGGTAGGAGTCCTGAAGATAACCGACCCGGATCGCGCAATCGAAACCTTCGGAGATCAGATCGACGAAGCGATCGCTGTAGGAGGTATGGATGTGGAGCTGCGGGTGATGTTGCGCCATTTCCGCAAGAACGGGGGCGAAGTGGGTCGGGCCGAAAGAAAGCGGCATCGCAACCCGCAGGCGGCCGCGCAACTCACCAGTGGGGAGGATCGTTTCCCTGGCCGTGTCGATCTCGGCGCTGGCTCGGGCCGCATGGTCCCTGAACGTCATGCCCGCTTCCGTGAGCGCAGCGCCACGGGTCGTTCGTGCCAGAAGCTGGACGCCAAGCTCCGCTTCAACCCGAAAGAGCCGCCGACTGACGATCGATTTGGAGACGCCGAGCCGGCGCGCGGCGGCCGATACGCCCCCTGCATCGGCCACTACGACGAATGTCTGTAGATCTTCAATGTCCATTCCGGCGTTCCTCGTTTCGCAACACAGCTTGCCTCACTATGGCACTACCGCATCACCAAGAGGAACAGCAAATTGCGTCCAGGCAACGCCGCCCGCTGGCGCATGTCTCCCCTGAACCCATTGCCGTCCATGGCAGCAGAGAAAGGAAGTCTTGATGACCCCTCGCAACGGCCTTGATTCGCTTCTTCGTCCTGAAGACTCGGTCCTCGTTCTGATCGATCACCAACCTTATCAGCTCGCAAACCTGAACAGCCACGATCCGCATATGGTGGTCAACAACACGACCGCGCTGGCGAAGCTAGCAAAAGCCTTCAATGTTCCGACCATTCTCACCAGCGTGATCGCGGCGCGCGGTGGACTTCTCTTTAAGCAGATCACCGACGTATTTCCGGACCAGGAAGTCATCGATCGCACCTGGGTGAACACCTGGCAGGACGAGAATGTGGTGAACGTCGTCAAGGCGACCGGCCGCAAGCAGCTGATCATCGCCGGCCTGTGGACCGAGGTCTGCGTCGCAATGCCTGTGATCCAGGCGGCCGGCGAAGGCTGGGACGTGACCGTGATCGCCGACGCGTCGGGCGGCATTTCGAAGGAGTCTCACGAAGTTGCCATCCAGCGAATGATCACGGCCGGCGCGAACGTGATGACCGTGATGGCGCTCGCTGGCGAATGGCAACGCGATTGGGCGCGCACCGAGCATGTCGAGGAGTTGACCGAGATTCTCATCCAGCACTTCGGCGGAAGCGGCATCGCGTATCTTTGGGAGCAGCAGCTTCTCAACACGCCTGTGCCGAGCACGGTGCGCTGATTTGGGGGGGTTGACGAAAGTCTTGAGCGATCCGCTCCGAACAAGCTGATTGCATATCGACTAGCGTCATCCCCTCATGTTCTGCTTCTGGCACTTGGCAGACCCGATTCCCGCCCCTGCGCCTCCCACTCCCCGCAAGCCTGCCACAAGCTTGTTGAGGCATGGTCCGGGCTAAGGAAACCCGGCAAAAGGCGGACCTTCTTGGCGATCTCTCCACCCAGCGACATCGTGATGGATGTCGCCCGAGCTGCCGATCCGATGGATATAGAGGCTGCCCGCGCCGCGCTGACCAAGCGCGCCGGGAGCGTCGCCGGCACGTTTTCGGTCGACACCGCGGCCTCGGTCGATGCCGGCTCGATCCTGTCGCGCGCGACGGCTGACAAGGCTGCGGCGACAGCCGATCCTGCCAAGAAATTCAAGAAGTTCGAGGCGATGGTCTTGCAGACCTTCATCCAGAACATGCTGCCCAAGGATACCGAGGGCGTCTACGGCACGGGTCTCGCCGGCGACATGTGGAAATCGCAGCTCGCCGAGCGCGTCGCCGACGTCATGGCCGATCGCGGCGGCATCGGCATCGCCAAGTCGCTGCTCGCCGACCACTACATGGACGGCAAGCGCAAGGTGCCGATCGGCCCGGTTTCGAACGGACCGGAAAAGACCGAGATCGATCAGCAGACCCGTCTGTCGACCTCGCTCGTCCAGGAATTGCAGCGCAAGGCCGCCAAGTCGATGACCGGCGACGAGACAACCATAAAAACAGACATCAAGATCTAGACTGGGAAACACCATGGCCGACTCTTCCGAATTGACCGCCAACCTGCCAGCGCGCGCGAGCGCGTCGGACGCACCGACCGCCTTTGCACGGCCTGGAAACCTTGCTGCCATCATCGGCCGCATCGAGGAGGTGGTCGAGGAAGAGACCGCCGGCATCCGCACCGACACCGGCTATGACCTCAAGGCGTCGAACGCCCGCAAGAGCCGTTATCTCTACGAGCTGACCCGTGCCATGAAGGGCGGCAGCGAGGCCGAATTCCTCGAGCAGCACCGCGAGGGCCTGACCCGGCTGCGCCAGAAGCTGGCGAAGAACGAGGCCGCCATCCTGGCGCATCTGAGCGCCGTCAACGAAGTCGCCGGCCTGCTGCGCAGCGCCATCCAGCGCGCCGAAACCGACGGCACCTACTCCGCCGGCGAGTTCGGCAGGCAAAAAGGTTAGAGCGCGGCGATGCCGGGCTCGGGATCAACATGATCAAGGTCATCGCCATAGCGGTCTGGATCTGCGCCGCCACGCTCGGCGCGGTGTTCTATTCGTTCCAGGCCGCCGGCGAACGCGGCGTCGGCGAAAAACCCAAGCCGATGCTGGGCGGGTTGGACTACGTCAAGACCGACGTCATTTCGGTGCCGCTGATCCACGATTCGAAGATCGACGGCTACTTCCTGGCCAAGCTCGTCTATACCGTCGAGCCGGAACAGATAAAGAAGCTGTCGATCCCAGCCGAGGCGCTGATTACAGACGAGGTCTACACCTATCTCTACGCCCACCCCCAGATCGACTTCAGCAAGAAGGCGACGGTCGACCTCGATGCCTTTCGCGGCGCCATCCGCCACACGATCAACACCCGTGTCGGCGCGACCCTGGTCCATGAGGTCCTGATCGACCAGGTCAATTTCCTCAGCAAGGATGAGATCCGCGACAACTGGCTGCGCCGGCGGCAGGACGCCGGCACCCCGGCGCCCGAGACTCCCAAGCCGGTCAGCGCGCATTGAGCTATCGGCCCGGTTCCGGTCGCCCTGATAGCAGTCGGGGTCGGGGCCGATTCCTGCAATTCGCGTTGACGTAAACGTCAATCCAAAGCTATATGCGGCAGCGATCGTGATCGCCAGTGATGCCGCACGGCTGGACCGAAGTGCCGTTGCGCGACAGAATGCAACCAGACAGGAGAACAGCGTGAGCGTTCAGGAGATTGCCGAGAAGATCAAGTCGCGCGTGGCCAGCAGCGGGTTCGATCGTTCCGTGAAATTCGACACCGGCAGCGACGGCGTCATCGTCATCGACGGCGCAACCGTCTCGACCACCGATGCTCCCGCCGACTGCACCATCAAGCTGTCGCTCGACGATCTGGATTCGCTGATCGCGGGCGACCTGAACCCGACAATGGCGTTCATGACCGGCAAGATAAAGGTCGAAGGCGACATGACCGTCGCCATGGCGCTGAGCCAGTTGATCGGCTGAACGGACGCGGCCGCCAGAAGCGGCTTTGAGATAACAAAACGCCGCCTTTTCAGGCGGCGTTTTGTTATGAAGGGCAAGTTGCGCTTAAGCCTCACGCGCCAGGATCGGCGCCTGTGCCTTGAGCTTGCGGCCGGATGCCTTCAGCGTGCCCTTGGCGCCATCAAGCGCGCCGTCCACCAGTTCCAGCGCCAGCAGGCGGTGCCGCTCGTAAGGTCCCGGCATGGCGAGCGCACCGGTCCTGGCGGCCGAAAAGCCGAAGCGGCCATAATAGGGCTCGTCGCCGACCAGCAGGATCGCCGCGTGGCCGAGGCGCGCGGCTTCCGCGATCGCATGGCGCATCAGCGCCGAACCGATGCCGGCACTCTTGAGCGAGGGATCGACGGCGAGCGGGCCGAGCAGCAGCGCTGCCGGACCACCCTCACCCAGCGTGACGTCCCATAGCCGCACCGTGCCGGCCACGCCGCCCGAGGCATCGCGCGCGACGAAGGCAAGACCCTCCGAGGGCCGGCGGCCGCGCCGCAGCTTCTCCGACGATTTGGTCTTGCGCTTCGGGCCCATGGCACGATCGAGCAAGGCTTCGCGCGCCGCCACGTCGGCAACGGTTTCGGCGACCATTACGAAGGCCGGCGCATGAGCCACGATTTCAACTGACATTTCCATTTCCGCAATCCTTGGCGAGCGGAGATCTGTTCCACAGGCGAGCCCAAGCGGGCGACGGGCGCCCACCAGGGGTGATCTGAACAGCTCTAGCGAGCCGTCAGATCACGTAGGATCGGAGAGGCTCGAAGCCGTTGAAGGCGACAGCCGAGTAGGTGGTCGTGTAGGCGCCGGTGCCTTCGATCAGCACCTCGTCGCCGATGGTCAGCGACAAAGGCAGCGGATACGGCGTCTTCTCGTACATCACGTCGGCCGAATCGCAGGTCGGGCCGGCGAGCACGCAAGGCGCGGTCTCGGTGCCGTCATGCGCGGTGACGATCGGGTAGCGGATCGCCTCGTCCATCGTCTCGGCCAGACCGCCGAACTTGCCGATGTCGAGGAACACCCAGCGCACATTGTCGTTGTCGGCCTTCTTCGAGATCAGCACGACTTCCGACTTGATGACTCCGGCGTTGCCGACCATGCCGCGGCCCGGCTCGATGATGGTCTCGGGAATGGCGTTGCCGAAATGCTTGCGCAGCGCCGAGAAGATCGCCTGGCCATAGGCCTGCGCCGCCGGCACGTCACGCAAATAGCGCGTCGGAAAGCCGCCGCCCATATTGACCATCTTGAGCACGATGCCTTCTTCGGCGAGCGTCGCGAACACCTTCTTGGCGTCGGCCAGCGCACGGTCCCATGCGGTCAGGTCGGTCTGCTGCGAGCCGACATGGAACGACACACCATAGGCGTCGAGGCCGAGGCCCTTGGCATGGCGCAGCACGTCGACGGCCATCGCTGGCACGCAGCCGAATTTGCGCGACAGCGGCCATTCGGCGCCTTCGCCATCGGTCAGCACACGACAGAACACCCGGGCGCCGGGAGCGACGCGGGCGATTTTCTCGACCTCTTCGACGCAGTCGACCGCGAACAGCTTGATGCCGAGCTGAAAGGCGCGTGCGATGTCACGCTCCTTCTTGATGGTGTTGCCGAAGGAGATGCGGTCCGCCGGCGCACCGGCGTCCATCGCCATCTCGACTTCGGCAACGGAAGCGGTGTCGAAGGACGAGCCCATCGCAGCAAGCAGGCGCAGGATTTCCGGCGCCGGGTTTGCTTTCACCGCATAGTAGATCCTGGAATCGGGCAGAGCCTTCTCGAAGGCGCGGAAATTGTCGCGCACGACATCGAGGTCGACGACGAGGCAGGGGCCGGACGGGCGTCGGGTGGCGAGGAAGTCGAGGATGCGCTGTGTAGCCATCGGGTTTCTCCATCGCGCCTTTCGGCGCGCACAAGGGTGCGGACACGGGCTTTCGGCCTCGCGAACACGCGGTCAAACAAAGGCGGGACGGAAAATCCATGGAACCAGCCGGTGGAGACCCCGGAACCATGAAACGCCGTCTCGCGGCGATGAACCTTGGCCTTGCCCGGCTTCGGTTCGCTTTGTCTGCCTTGGCTTGGATTGGGAGAACCCCGTTCCGCACTGCCGGCAATGAAGGTGTGCCTCTTCAGTAACCCCGGTCTTTGGACAACCGGCAGAGAACCAGAAAGGCCCGCACCGTCGTTGCTTCAAGGTGTCCTCGGTCTGGCGGTTGGCCGCTAAACCGACTGGAGGGGTTGGCTCCAGTTACCTTACCGAATTCCTCACCATTCGAGGACCGGCGGACACCCACAGGCACGTGCGACTTTGGGCAAGCGCGATATAAGAGCGAAGCATTTCACAATCAATAAAAATCGTATCCCAGGTTGAAAAATTTCTGGCATCGAACAATGTTGGCGCAACCGTATCCGGATATCGAACGATGACAGGCACGCACGGCCCCTTCAATGCCTTTCTCGACCTTCGCCAGATGCCGGTGGCGCATGCCGAGCTTGGGCCGCTGGCCGGGCTGCGGCTGGCGGTCAAGGACATTTACGACGTTGCCGGCTACCGTACCGGTTGCGGCAATTTGCAGAAATTCGCCGAAGGCCACGCGGCGTCGCGCACGGCGCCCGCCGTGCAGATGATTCTCGACGCCGGCGCGCGTTTCGTCGGCAAGACCCAGACCGACGAGCTCGCCTTCGCTCTGTTTGGCCAGAACGCGCATTTTCCGTTTCCAATGAATCCCGCGGCTCCCGACCGCGTCACCGGAGGCTCCTCGTCGGGGTCGGCGGCGGCGGTGGCGGGCAGGCTGGTCGACATCGCCACGGGCTCCGACACCGGTGGTTCGATCCGCGCTCCGGCGAGTTTCTGCGGGCTGATCGGGCTGCGCACCACGCATGGCCGCATTTCCCTCGAAGGCACCATGCCGTTGGCGCCCAGTTTCGACACGTTCGGCTGGTTCGCCGACGACATCGAAACCTACGAGACCGTCGGCAAGCTGCTGCTTGGCCGCGACCCGCACCAGCATCCGCTCGACCGCCCGCTGACGCTCGGCTGGCTGGACGAAATGGTCGCCCGGCCGGCACTCGCCGAATATGCGGGAATGAAGGCGCTGGCCGGCGCGGTGTTCGGCACGCCGGCGACGCCGACGACGCGCTTCAGCTCTCCGCCGGATGAACTCTATTGGTGCTTTCGCCGGCTGCAGGCCAGGGAGGCCTGGACGGTGCATGGCGAATGGATCACCAGCGGCGAACGTGACCTTGGGCCTGGGGTCGAGGAGCGTTTCGGCTTCGGCCGTGCGGTCGACGACCGGACGGCACAGGCCGAAAAAGTGCGCCGGCTGACCTTTCGCGGTGAATTGAGCGCCCTGCTCGGCAAGGACGGCTTCCTTGTCCTGCCGACGGTGCCAGGCCCGGCGCCATACGTCGACAGCACATCCGAGCAGTTCCAGGCCTATCGCGAGCGCGCCTTGCATCTTCTGTGCCTAGCCGGGCTCTCCGGCTTTCCCCAAATCACCTTGCCGATCGGCTCGGTCGCTGGCGCTCCTTTCGGCCTGTCGCTGCTTGGCCCTTCCGGCAGCGACATAGCCCTGATACGGCTCGGCCGAAGACTTCTCGATGCCGCACGAAAGGCTTGATTCATGGACACATTGACGCGCATGCGCGCCTTCATCGACGTCGTCGAGGCCGAGGGCTTTTCGGCGGCGGCGCGCAAGATCGGCCGCTCCAAGGCACTGCTGTCGAAATATGTGCGCGAGCTGGAGGACGAGCTCGGCGCGCTGCTGCTGAACCGCACCACGCGCCAGTTCTCGATGACCGAGGCCGGCCACACCTACTACCGCCGCGCCTCGGAGATCGTGCGCGAGGTCGACAGCCTGGCCGACGCCGTGCGCGAATCCTCCGGCGACGTGCGCGGCCGGATCAAGCTGTCGGCGCCGCGCACTTTCGCCGACGCGCCGATCGGCCAGTCGCTGATCGACTTCGCCAAGCAATATCCCGATATTGTCCTCGACATCCAGCTCGACGACCGCTTCGTCGATCTGGTCGAGGAAGGCTTCGACCTCGCGGTGCGCATCTCGCGGCTGGAGAACTCGTCGCTGATCGCCAGACGGCTGGCGCCGTTTTCGATCAAGCTCTGCGGCTCTCCCGACCTGATCGCCAGGCACGGCATGCCGACACGGCCCCAGGATCTCGGCCACATGCCCTGCATCGTCGACACCAATGGCCGCGGCCTGAACAACTGGCCGTTCAAGGGCGACAATGGCGATCCGGTGAGCATCGCCGTGTCGGGTCCGATCGAGGTCAACAGCCCGATGGCGGCGCGCGCCGCGGCCTTGTCGGGGCTTGGATTCTGCATCCTGCCGGATTTCATCGCCGCGCCCGACCTCAAGAGCGGCCAATTGGTGGCGGTGCTGGATGACCGCATCCTGCCCGGCGGCGGCATCTTCGCCGTCTACCCGCATCGCCGCTATCTGCCGGCGAAGGTGCGCGTTTTCGTCGACTTCCTGGTGCAGTGGTTCAGGACGCGCGAGAACGCCTGACCAGCCTCAGTGTGCGTGTCGTTGTCCCGAAACCGCTTCGCACTTTTGGGTGACATGCGCCGGCGGTCCCATTTTCGCCCCCTTTCTGGTAACCTTCGACAACTCTCTCCGAAAGCCAAGGGAATCGCGACCGCGAATGCATTTGAAACGGCACGCAATCATGCTGGCTTCGGCCTTGGCGGCGACCTTTGCCGCGACGGGACCCGCCGAGGTGCATCCGCACGTCTTCGCCGAGGCACGCCTCGACGTCATCCTGTCCCCGGATCACCAAAGTGTGAAAGCGTTGCGTCACCTGTGGCGCTTCGACGACCTGTTTTCGAGTACTGTGATGATGGAGTTCGACAAGAACTCCGACCTGAAGCTTGACGACAAGGAGCTGAAGGAGGTCGCCGATACCGTCCATGCCTCGCTGGCCGAGTTCAATTATTTCCAACTCGTCACGCAGAACGGCAAGGACGTGACGATGGTGCCGCCGCCGCATCTGATGGCCAATTTCGACAACGACCAGTTGATCATCCTGTTCGAGTCCGAACCCAAGGTGCCGATCAAGCTGACCGGTACGATCGACATAGGCGTCTACGATCCGACCTTTTACACGGCGATCGACTTCACCGAGGATTCCAACATCACCGTCGAGGGGCTGCCGTCGAACTGCACGAGCAAAGTCGTCCGGCCGGACCCGGACGAGGCGATCAAGGAAAACCAGAAGACCCTGACGGATGCTTTCTTCAACGATCCGACAGGCACCGACATGAGCAAGATCTTTGCCACCAAGCTCGAACTGACCTGTCAGCCAGAAGGATAGATCCGGTGAACCTGATCGGGAACTGCTCGAAACCGTCCCTGCGTCTGGCATTCGGCCTGTTGGCCCTCACCTTTGCCATGATGCATTTCGCCAATGCCGCGCACGCCCAGAGTTCGCTCGGCATCGGCGTCAATGACGGCATGGCGCCGACCACCGGTCCGTTCGCCCATATCCTGATGTGGATCAATCTCAGGCAGCAGGAATTCTATCGCGCGCTGGCGACAGCCATGAAGGCGATGCGCCAGGACAACAGCAAGATCTGGATACTCGTCGGACTGTCCTTCGCCTACGGCATTTTCCACGCCGCCGGCCCCGGCCACGGCAAGGCGGTGATCTCGTCCTACATGGTGGCAAACGAAGTGGCGCTGAAGCGCGGCATCCTGTTGTCCTTCGTCTCGGCGCTGCTGCAGGGCCTGACGGCGATCCTGGTCATGCTGCTTGCCTATTTCGTCCTGCGCGGCACCACCATCTCGATGACCGATGCGGCCTGGTTCATGGAGATCATGAGCTTTGCCCTGGTCACCCTCTTTGGCGCCTGGCTTTTGTGGCGCAAGCTGGGTCCAGCCGTCCTGCGCCTGTTTGGCAAGGGGCCGGCCTACAGCCTCTCGGCGGCTCACGCCGGTCATTCCCATGCGGGCCATTCGCATGGCGCTCACGACCATACCGCGCATGCACATTCCCATGCACTTCACACGCATGGGGACCACGACCATGCGCATGGCCATTCGCACGATCATCACGACCACGGCGCGCATGGCCACCATCATGACCATGGCGCGCACGATCATGCGCATCACGACCACGCCAGCGGCGAGGTCTGCGAAACCTGCGGCCATTCGCATGCGCCCGATCCGGCGCTGCTGTCGGGCGACCGCTTCGATTGGCGTACCGCATGGTCGGCGGTGGCGGCGGTCGGCATCCGCCCCTGCTCCGGCGCGCTGATAGTGCTGAGCTTCGCGCTTCTCAACGGGCTCTGGCTCGGCGGCTTGCTGTCGGTGCTGGCGATGTCGATTGGAACCGCCATCACCGTTTCGGCGCTGGCGACGCTTGCCGTGACCGCCAAGAACTGGGCGGTCTATTTCGCCGGTGATGGCCGCATGGGCAACCGCATTCATTCGATCGTCGAGATCGGCGGCGCCGCCTTTGTGTTCCTGTTCGGGTTGTTGTTGCTGTCGGCGAGCCTGACAGGCACCGTGTAGAGCTGCCCCATTCCGTTGGAATGGGCAAGGCGCGCCGCAACTCCTAACTGGGAATCTTGCCGCCGAGCTCATCCTCGATATAGGCTCGGATGATTTCGTCAAAACTCTTCTCGGCGCTGAAGCCAAGCTCCCTTGACCGCCGCGCCTCGAACCGCGTCGGCCAGCCCTTGACGATCGCCCAGATCGTCTCGTCGGGCACCTCGCGGATCAGGCTTACCGCCTTCGATCCGGCGATGCGTTCCAGCGCCTCGATCTGCTCACCGACGGTGACGGCGACGCCCGGCATCGTCAGGTTGCGGCGCGGCCCGACAGCATTGCCGTCGATGCCAGCCGCATGGATCAGGAAATTCACCGCCGAGCGCGGGCTGGCGTGGGTGTGCACGACCGAGCGCGGCACCGGCAGGATCGCCTCCTGCCCGCTCAGCGGTTCGCGGATGATGCCGGAGAAGAAGCCGGAGGCCGCCTTGTTCGGCTTGCCCGGCCGCACGCAGATCGTCGGCAGCCGGATGCCGATGCCATCGAAGAAGCCGCGCCTGGAATAGTCGGCCAGCAGCGCTTCGCTCATCTGCTTCTGGGTGCCGTAGGAGGTCAGCGGCGTCGGGTGGAATTCGTCGGGTATGACATCCGGGAACGGCGCGCCGAACACCGCGATCGACGAGGTGAACACGACGCGCGGCGCGAACCCCGCCAGGCGGATGGCCTCGAAAAGCGCGCGCGTGCCGTCGAGGTTGACGCGGTAGCCGAGTTCGAAATTCGCTTCCGCCTCACCCGACACGATGCCGGCGAGGTGGAAGACGACATCGGGGCGCGACGCAACAAGACCTTCTGCGGCGCCTGCTTCGGCAAGGTCACCCGTGTGCAGTGCGACGCCGACGCCGTCCATGGCTGGCGCCTGCGGCGGCACGATGTCGTGCAGATCGAGCGCGGTGATCTTCTTGCCGCGCAACGTGCCGTCCTTGGCCAGCCGGGCGATGAGCTTGCGGCCGACCATGCCCGCGGCGCCAGTGATCAGAATGCGCATGTCCGATACCCCTTACTTGTCCCGATTTTTGCGCTGGGTGCGCGCGCGCAGCCAGAACACCAAGAAAAACGCCAGCACGAAGGCGGTGCCGAAGATACCCGCCAGCACGGTAGAATAGTTGCCGAGTGCCAACATCACGGTCGGCAGGTAGAAAACGGCAATGCCGAACAGAAGCATGATCCAGACCGCCGCGATGGCCGCATTGCGCGTGTCACGGTCCATCATGCCGCACCACCGGAGCGCCGGTCGTTCATCGGGCTGAGTTTCAAGGCTGGAGAACTCCTGAGGCAGATCCGATTGATGGTCATCGATCGGACCTAGTGATAGTGGCCATGATGCGGGGCCGCATCGTGCTCATGCTCATGCTCGTGGTCGTCGCCATCGTCGGCGCACTGGCCGAATTCCGATTCCACGGTGGCATGGCTGATGCCGTGCTCGCTGGCAAGCCGCTTCTTGATGGCACTGACCGCCTGATGCGCATCGACGCCCTCGTCAAGGCAGGCGTGCAGTGTCGCCATGCTGCTCGTGCCGTCGATCGACCAGATATGCATATGGTGCACTTCGCGCACGCCCTTGACTGTTGTCTGGATATCCCCGGCGATCAGGTCGCGGTCGAGGCTTGGCGGCACGCCTTCGAGCAGGACGTGGGCGGCGGCGCGCATCAGCGACCAGGCGGTGGACAGGATCAGCAGCGAGACCAGCACGGACAGGATCGGGTCGATCGGCGTCCAGCCGGTCGCCACGATGACCAGTGCCGCCACGATCGCGGCGGCCGAGCCGAGCAGATCGCCAAGCACATGCAGGATGGCGCCACGCATGTTGAGGTTGTCTCGATCGCCGCCATGCAGCACCAGGAAGGAACCTATATTGACCAGCAGGCCGAGGATCGCCACCACCAGCATCGGTCCGCCCAGCACCGGCGCCGGTGTCAGCAGGCGATTCCATGCCTCGTAGACGATCCACAGCGCGATGACGAAGATGGCGATGCCGTTGGTGTAGGCTACCAGCGTCTTGACCCGGCCGAACCCATAGGTGAGCTGGCCGGTCGCCGGCCGGCCTGCCAGATGGAAGGCATACCAGGCCAGGCCGAGCGCAATGGCGTCGGCGAGCATGTGGCCGGCATCGGCCAGCAGCGCCAGCGACCCCGTAAACAGGCCGCCGAGCGCCTCCGCCACCATGAAGCCCGCGGTCAGGCAGGCCGCGATCAGGACGCGCTTCTTGTCGGTCGAGCCATGCATATGGCCGGCGCCGTGGTCATGCCCGCCGTGATCGTGCCCGCTGTGATCGTGGGTATGCGCCAAATGGCAAACTCCCGTTACGCGCCGAATTCCGCGCGAAAATCCTCCAGGCGGCGTTTTTGCTGGCCATCGGCGTCGAAGTTGGCCGGATCGAGCCATGCTTCATAGGCCTTGCGCAGAGCCGGCCATTCCTTGTCGATGATCGAATACCACGCGGTGTCGCGGTTTTCACCCTTGACGATGAGATGCTGGCGGAAAATGCCCTCGAACTTGAAGCCGAACCGTTCCGCCGCGCGCTTCGACGGCTCGTTGCGGTTGTTGCACTTCCACTCGTAGCGGCGATAGCCGAGTTCGTCGAAGATGTATTTCATGAACAGGAACTGCGCTTCCGTCGCCGCCGGCTTGCGCGAAATGAGCGGTCCCCAGTAGATGTTGCCGATCTCGATGACGCCATAGGCCGGATCGATGCGCATCAGCGTCTGGCGTCCCGCTATCTTGCCGCCGGCCTTGTCGATGACCGCGAAGAACAGTGGATCCTCGCTCGCCTCCACCTTGTCCAGCCAGGGCTGGAAGGCGGTGCGGGTTTCCGGCGGATAATCGGGCAGCCAGGCGAAGCGGCCGTCGACATCGGCTACGGACGACGCTTCATAGAGGCCGTCGCCATGTGTTGCGGCACTCAGCGGCTCGAGCCTGACATAGCGGCCCTCCAGCACCTTGCGCTCGGGCCGCGGGCGCGGCTGCCAATTTTCAAGATTTTCCGACACCAGAAACTCCAATCCGTTTGACTTTTGCGAGCGGACGCTCACAAAAACGCTGCCGCAGAGTAAGAACCACAGGGACGGGAAAAATGCTCCACACGATTTCGGCCTTCGACCGTCTCGGCGAGGAAAACGCCTTTGCCGTGCTGGCGCGAGCAACGGCACTTGCCCAACAGGGCCGCGACATCGTCAATCTCGGCATCGGCCAACCCGACTTCAAGACGCCGCAGCACATCGTCGAGGCGGCGATCAAGGCGCTGCGTGACGGCCATCATGGCTACACGCCGGCCAACGGCCTTCTGGCAACGCGCGAGGCGGTGGTGCGGCGCACGCTGACCACCACCGGCGTCGAGGTCTCGCCCGAGGCGGTGATGATCATGCCCGGCGGCAAGCCGACCATGTTCGCCGCCATCCTGATGTTTGGCGAACCCGGCGCGGAGATCCTCTATCCCGACCCCGGCTTTCCCATCTACCGCTCGATGATCGAATTCACCGGTGCAACCCCCATTCCCGTGCCGATGCGCGAGGAGAACGGCTTCGCCTTCTCGGCGCAAGAGACGCTGGCGCTGATCACGCCGAAGACCAGACTCCTGATCCTCAACTCGCCGGCCAACCCGACCGGCGGCGTCACGCCCCGGGCCGAGATCGAAAAACTGGTCAAGGGGCTGGAGAAGCACCCCGACGTCGCCATCCTCTCCGACGAGATCTACGACGTCATGACCTATGACGGCGAGACGCATTGCTCGCTGCTCGGCTTTCCCGAGATCCGCGACCGGCTGATCGTACTCAATGGCTGGTCGAAGACCTGGGCAATGACCGGCTGGCGCATGGGCTGGTCGATCTGGCCGAACGGCGACAAGGGCGCCCATCTCTACGACAAGGTGCGCAAGCTGGCGGTCAATTGCTGGTCCTGCGTCAACGCGCCGAGCCAGTTCGCCGGCATCGCTGCGATCGACGGCCCGCAGGACGACGTCGACAAGATGATGCGCGCCTTCGACAACCGCCGGAAGATCGTGGTCGAAGGCCTGAACGCCCTGCCAAACGTCTCCTGCATCACGCCCAAGGGCGCCTTCTATGCCTTCCCCAATGTATCGAAGACCGGCTGGAAGGCCAAGAAGCTCGCCTCGGCCCTGCTCGACGAGGCCGGCGTGGCGCTGATCGGCGGCCCCGATTTCGGCATTCTCGGCGAAGGCTATATCAGGCTCTCCTACGCCAATTCCGAGGAGAACATCCTGCGCGCGCTGGAGCGGATCGGAGCGTTCCTGACAAAGTGAGCTCGAGCGACGCGCTCCAAGCCTTGTTGTTATCAAGCGCGTCTTCGCGACGGTCCAGTCGCAGTCTCGGCGTCGCAAGCATCGCCGCCGCATGATGACCCGGAGCAAAAAAGCAGGCGTTTGATCCAGCGCAAAATGCCGGGCTGCCTGACGTGTAGGATGACAATCGTCAGCGATAGGACAATCCCATGCGGAAAGCTTTGATGAAGTCACCTACGGCAATCAGCGCGATCCTGGCCCTTGCGCCCGGCGCTGCATGGGCACAGGCACTGCCGGATGCCGACAGGTATGCCTATGGTCCCCGCATGATGTGGTGGGGCGGAGGTTGGGCGATGATTTTCGGTCCGTTGTTCATGATCCTCTTTTTCGTCGTGTTGGTGGCTGCTGCCGTTCTGCCTCTCACTCGCTGGCTGGGCGGGGCGGTTGTAATGCCACCTCATCACCACGCGCTGCCGGGTCGCACGCCTGTTGACATTCTCAAGGAGCGCTTCGCGCGCGGCGAAATCGACAAGAACGAGTTCGAGGGGCGACGGCGAGTGCTCGGCGATTGATGCACATCGCCCAAAGTGGGCAGCGGCTTCGGCGAATGCATCGAGACAAAAACCTGAAGCGCGTCGTCTGAACCCGTCTCAGCGCGACATGCGGTAGGTGCTTCGCTCGACCAATGCTTGGCGGCTATCCGCGGCCGACAAACGGCATCTTCGTCGCCATCACGGTCATGAACAGCACATTGGCGTCGAGCGGCAAGCTCGCCATGTGAAGCACCGCGTCGGCAACGCGCTGGACATCCATCACCGCTTCGGCGGCGATCGAGCCATTGGCCTGCGGCACGCCTACCGTCATCGGCTGCGCCATCTCGGTCAGCGCATTGCCGATGTCGATCTGGCCGCAAGCGATGTCGAAGGGACGGCCGTCGAGCGCCAGCGTCTTGGTGAGACCGGTGATGGCGTGCTTGGTCGCCGTATAGGGCACGGAGCCCGGACGCGGCGCATAGGCCGACACCGAGCCGTTGTTGATGATGCGGCCGCCCATCGGCTTCTGCTTGCGCATGGCGCCGAAGGCAGCGCGCGCGCACAGGAACGAACCGGTAAGATTGACGCCGACAATATCGTTCCACACCTCGACCGGGATCTCGTCGATCGGCGTCGACTTGTAGCCCATGCCGGCATTGTTGAAGAGCAGGTCGACGCGGCCGAACGCCTCCGCCACAGTCTCGAACAGATCGTCGACCTCGCCGGCCTTGCTGATGTCGCAGGCAACCGCCAATGCCCCGGCCTCGGTCGGGCCGATCTTGGCGATCGCGGCATCCAGCACCGGCTTGCGGCGCCCGCAGAACACCGTGTTCCAGCCCGCCTTGAGCAATGCCGTGGCGACGCTCTTGCCGATCCCGGTGCCGGCGCCGGTGACGATGGCGGTTTTTTGCTCGGTCATGGCAGTTGTCCTCCGGCAGCGCTGTGCGTGCTCGCCCGATCCACAAGTTTGGTTCGAGTGGAGAAGGCATCGCAAATGATGGCAGCGATGGCAAGCGCGGCCACCGGGGCATGCCCTCGAAAAGTGAAACGCGTTTCTTGGGAGAGAACCCGGCGAGCACCGACAAAAAGGGCGGTCATTGGCGACCGCCCTGATCTGAACCGGGCTTGGGAGGAGGAAAAGCCGATCCGACTGTGTAGAATCATGCGCTTCCTGAGTTAACGAAAGGTAAACGCCTCCGGGGCCCTCTGTGCCAATCCGGGTTACCAGCGCGGATTGAGTGAAGTACCCTTGGCGGTGGGCACTTTCGCCGCCGAAACCGTTGCCTCGACATGGTCGATCAGGGCATCCGGCAGGCCAAGCCGCCCGGCAAGCAGGTCGAGGTAACCGCGCTCGGCACGCGTATCGGGGTCGATGGTGAGGCGCGACGCCGTATAAAGCTCGAGCTTCTGCGCATCGGTCCTGGCGCCGGCCACCAGCGTGTCGAGGTCGAGCGGGCTCTCCAGCTCCGCCATCAGGAATTTTTCAGCATCGGTGCCGATCCCGGCGAGGCTGAGCTTGCCGGCGATCTTCTGGCGTTCCTCGTCGTCGACATGGCCGTCGGCCTTGGCCGCCGAGATCATCGCCCGCACCAGGGTTAGCGTGAACTCATCCTCGCCTTGCGGCGCCTGCGACGGGTGGAAGGCAGTGTCCTTGGGTGGCGGCAGCAATTCCGGCTCGCCGGCGGCGGGCGCCTGTTCCGGTGCGTTGCCGGCCTTGTAGTTCTGGTAGGCCTTGTAGGCGAGGCCACCGATGGCGGCCAACCCGCCGAGCTTCACCGCGGCACCCGTCACCTGCCGGCCGGCACCGGTCCCAAGCAGCACGGCCGCCAGCGCACCGGCGGCCAGCGGATTGTCCCTGGCCATCTGCACCGCCTGGCCGGCCTTGTCGCGGACCGTGCCGCTGGTGCCGGGAACTTGCGAGCCGAGCAGATCGTCGAGAAGCTTCTTGGGATCGAACATCAATGCCTCCAGGATTTGCCCGCCCGAACGGGCAGGTTTCGAACGCCGAAGACGTAGGTCCCGAAGCTTGACATTGCAATGACAGGCGGCCCCGGTTTGCCCGGCCCCGGCGCCTCGATCAGGATCCGATATGCGGTCCCCTGCCCCGGGCTTGCGCGAGCTCGACCTGCCGCTGGCGCTCTGCGTAGCGCTTGCGGTCCTCATCCGAGCGGGCGTCGAAGCAATGCGGGCACGAAACCCCGGCGGCATATTTCGGCGACATCAGGTCGCTCTCCGTCAGCGGATGGCGGCACGCGCGGCACAATTCCGCTGCGCCCTCCGCGAGGCCTTGCGACACCGAAACCCGCTCGTCGAAGACGAAGCATTCGCCTTGCCAGAGGCTCTGTTCGGATGGAACCTCCTCGAGGTATTTGAGAATGCCGCCCCTGAGGTGGAACACGTCCTCGAAGCCGAGCGACTTCACATAGGCGGTCGCCTTTTCGCAGCGTATGCCGCCGGTGCAGAACATCGCCACCTTGCGGCCTTCGAGATCCGCCCGATGCGCTTCCACCCAGGCCGGGAACTCGCGAAAGCTCGCCGTCGCCGGATCGACGGCGCCCTTGAAGGTGCCGATCGAGACCTCATAGGCGTTGCGCGTATCGATGACGATCGTGTCGGGTTGCGAGATCAGCGCATTCCAGTCGCCCGGTTCGACATAGGTGCCCGCGCTTGCCGCCGGGTCGATAGTCTCGACGCCCATGGTGACGATCTCGCGCTTCAGCCGCACCTTCATGCGGTGGAACGGCATGGCCGCGGCACTGCTGTACTTGACCTCGAGGCCCGCCAGGCCGTCGATGGCTTGGATATGTTCGATCAGCGCGGCGATCGCTTCCTCGCTGCCGGCTACGGTTCCGTTGATGCCCTCGTGAGCCAGGAGCAGCGTACCCTTGATGCCGCGGCCGCAGCAGAAGGCTGCAAGCGGCGCGCGCAACGCCTCGAAGGCGTCGAGCCGGGCAAAACGGTAGAGCGCGGCGACGCGAACTGGCTGGGATGGCGCGGGCGGTGTTGTCATTGCCTGAGCAACTAGACGCTCGTGGAAGCCGATTCAAGGCGAAACGGGTCGGGCTGCCTGTCATGGCCTTGTCGAGAAAGAACCTTTAAGCTTGATGGCAGCGCGTGACATCGCGCCGCGACCGGTTTCGTGGACAGGGCAATACCCGTCTGCTAATCGGTTGAAATTCCCTTCGATGCGGCCTGACAAGGAGAGACAGATGCCCAGCAAGACCGAGAAACTCCTGTCGCTCCTCAATGGCCAGCCAGTCATTCCGGTGTTGAAGATCGCCAACGTCGCCGATGCGGTGCCGCTGGCCCGTGCTCTGGCGCGCGGCGGCTTGCCTGCGATCGAGATTACGCTCAGGACCGCGGATGCGCTCGAAGCGATCCGTCGTGTGGCGGGCGAGGTCGAGGAGGCCATCGTCGGCGCCGGCACCATTCTTGACAGCAAGCAGTTCGACGAGGCAGCCGGCGCCGGTTCGCGCTTCATCGTCAGCCCCGGCATCACCCGCGAGCTTCTGGCTGCCGCCGCCGACAGCGAGGTTCCGTTGCTGCCCGGCGCCATCACGCCCGGCGAGATCATGGCCGCGCGCGAAGCCGGCCTGCGCTTCCTGAAATTCTTCCCGGCCGAACAGTCCGGCGGCATCGCTTCGCTCAAGGCTTTTGCCTCGCCACTGGCGGACGTCAAGTTCTGCCCGACCGGCGGCATCACCGGCAAGAACGCGGCCGATTATCTCGGCCTGTCCAATGTCGTCTGCGTCGGCGGCTCGTGGGTGGCGCCCGACGACATGGTCAAGGCCGGCAAGTGGGACGAGATCGAAGCGCTCGCACGCGCCGCGAGCAAACTCGCGAAATGAAATAACCTTTCGCGGCCGATGCTACCGCCAGTGCCGCACGCGTCGCACCTCTGGACAGCAAAAAGCCGCGCGGGTCGCCCGGCGCGGCTTCAGCAATATTGTGGTCTGTTCGTTACTTCGTCTGGAAGCGGGCGACCGACAGGAACTTGACGGCATTGCCGGTGAAGCGGCTGGCGTCGGCCATCTGGTTGCTCGGCTGGAAGCCGGCCGTATAGACCTCGCTCGGCGGCGTATGCACGATGTTGTAGGCGTAGCCCGGCGCGGTCGTCGCGCTCGAAACGGTAGCGACGTTCTCGCCGCTGGTCAGTGCCCAGCGGGCGGCCTGCGGCGCCGCGGCAACCACCACGGCCCTGGGGCCGGGTTTCTGATCGCGGGCGGTGGCCCTGGCCTCCTTGCGGGTCGTCTTCACGCCGGCGCCGATCGCGGCGACCGGATCGGAACCGGCAGGACGGGCGGCAACAGCTTGGCGCGGCGACGCCGCATCGACACCCGACGGATCGTTGAAGGCCGAACGCGGCTCTTCGGACAACGAAGCCACCTGATATTCGGCGGCGGTGCCGACCTGGGCATTGGCTTCGTCGAGCACGGCCTTGACGGCGTCGGGCCTGGTTGGCTCTGGACGCGCTGTCGGCAGCACGGAGAACGCATCCGTCGCGGTCTTGTCCTGGTCAGCCGTTTCGGCCAGCGCCATCAGCACATCCTTGCTGGGCGGCGGGGCGAGGTCCGCTGGCAGCGAGTGCTCGGGGCGCCATGTCGGCAGGGGAATGTTGTTGACGGCAACCTGCGCCTGATCGGCGGCGGCGGCTTGCGCGATGGCTGCCGGATCGGACTTGCCGAAAGGCATGTTCGCCGGTGCCTGCGCGGTCGCCACCGCCTGTTCGGTGGTGGCCGTCGCATCCGCCATGGCGAAGGGAACATTCTCAGGCTGTGCGCCGACATCGGCCTTCGGCCGCGGCGCGAAATCGGGCAGCGGGATTTCCTTGGCCGGCAGCGCCGCGATGATCGTCTCCGGCGTGTTCTTCTCCGGCTCTGGGGCTTGCTCGTCGGCAACCTGAGGAATGTCGGCGCGCTGGGCATTCTCCGGGGCCACGATGGCGATACCAGGCAGGTTGCTGCTCTTCGCGGTCGCGGCCGGCTTCAGATTTCTAGCCTTGGGCGCAGGTGCGGCCGAAGCGGTTTCCACGTCGGCGCTGTCGTCGGCCTCGTCGGCGCCACCGCCGCCGAACAAGGCAGAGAGGAACCCGCCGGATTTCTTGCCGCTGCCGCCGGCGCTGGCCATTTCGATATTCGGAGTGCCGGAACCCTTGCGCGATTGATAGGAGGCCAGCGCCTGTTCATAGCCGGGCAGCGGCCGGCCGTCGCTCGGCACATGCAGCGTCTTGCCATTGGGGAACAGGCTGACCAGTTCCTGGCGGCTGATGCCGGGCCAATGGCGCACATTGCCGACATCCATGTGGACGAATGGCGAACCGGAGGTCGGATAATAGCCGACGCCACCGCCCTGCATCTTGAGGCCGATATTGCGCAGCTTCTTCAGCGGCACGCCGGGAATATAGAAATCCATCGCCTTGCCAAGCATATGCTGGCTCTTCTCGGCGACGCCGCGGCTGCGGCTGCGCAGCATCGAATTGGTCGATGGCGAACGATAGCCGCAGACGACCTGGATATAGTCGGTTGAGCCGCTTTCGCGATACGCTTCCCAGACCAGATCCAGCAGACGCGGGTCCATCTTGGTCGGCTCGTTGCGGCGCCAGTCGCGCAGGATGATGTTGATCTTCCTCAGGCCCTCGGGAACGTAGCGGCCATTGCGCTTGTAGACGATCTCCGCCTTCTCGTGCGTGTGGAGGTGGTAGAGCTTCAGCGAACGAACTTCGGCCTGGGCGCCCGAGGCGGCCGCGGCGACAAAACCAAACGCGACAATCACCGCCGCCAACCATCTCGGCCAGACGCTCAAATGATAGTGCCGCCCGTTTGTGAGTCGTTCGATTCTGTTCAAATCAAAAGGCCTTGCAGGCTGCCGTTTGTCCCCGGATTTGCCCAAACGGACGTGTCGTTATCACATCCGAATATCGATCCTAATGGTTAATCATCGCTTATTGAAGCCGAAATGCGGTAACACGGTGGCGATATCCCGTCAAAAATTATCCGCAAGGTTTCTTGGTAAACCGCTGGTTTAGATCATGTTTTCCGGCTTTGGCCGAACACGATCTGTTACCGTTAGCCTTAATGCGTGAACACTGCCCCATCGAGCGCCGCCTCCGGCCCGCCATAGTCCGGGGAGGCGCTCTGTCAGCTGATATAGTGACGAGGGAAACTGGTCCCGGCCTTGCGGCTCAGGAAGCAAGCCTGTCGACGCGGCCGGTTTCCGGGTCGATGCCGTATTCCTTGAGCTTGCGGTAGAGCGTCGAGCGACCGATGCCGAGCCGGCGGGCGACCTCGCTCATTTGGCCATTGTAGTGATCGATGGCGAGCTTGATCATTTCGAGTTCGACATCGGCCAGCGCACGCACATTGCCGCGCTCGTCGAGTGCCCGCAGCATGCCGAAGCGGGGCTGCGCCCCGGCCGGCTGCTCGCGCACGGGAACGGTCTCGTCGGACACGACGTCCTCATCGCGCGGCGCCAGCGGCGGCGCGGCGCCGCCTGCTTCGAACGTGTCGTCCGCGTCAAGATTGACGGTGCCTTCCACCTGCGCCCGGATCTGCGGAAAATCGTCGGCGGTCAGCACATCGCCTTCGCACAGCACCGAGGCGCGGAAGACGGCGTTTTCGAGCTGCCGGATGTTTCCGGGCCAGTCATAGGCCTGCAGCACCGCGAGCGCCGCCGCCGAAATGCCCTTCAGCCGATGGCGCGGGTCGGCCGGCGCCACCTTTTCCATGAAATGCGTGACCAGATGGGGAATGTCGTCGCGGCGATCGCGCAGCGGCGGCACAAAGATCGGGTAGACGTTCAGCCGGTAGAACAGATCCTCGCGGAACTTGCCGTCCTTGACCTGCTGCAGGAGGTTGCGATGCGTCGCCGAAATCAGCCGGATGTCGACCTTGACGGTCGAGCGGCCGCCCACGGGATCGACCTCGCCCTCCTGGACGGCGCGCAACAGCTTGACCTGCACGTCGAGCGGCAGGTCGCCGATCTCGTCGAGGAACAGCGTGCCGGAATGCGCCTCGACGAATTTGCCGGTGTGCTTGTCAGTGGCGCCGGTGAACGACCCTTTCTCGTGGCCGAACAGGATGGACTCCACCAGATTGTCGGGGATGGCGCCACAATTGACCGTGACGAACGGTTTCGAGCGACGGTCGCCGCTTCCTTGGATGGCACGCGCCACCAGTTCCTTGCCGACGCCGGATTCGCCCTCGATCAGGATCGGGATATTGGAGGCCGCCGCTTTCTGGCCGAGGCGTATCACCCTGTCCATGGCCGGACTGTGGGTGATCATGTCCCTAAAGGTCAGCAGCCCGCCGCGTTTGCGCGACGTGCGCTTGACCTCACCCTCGACGGCCTCGACCTTGAGCGCATTGGAAATCGAGGCCTGCAGCCTGTCGGGCGAGGCCGGCTTGACGACGAAATCGAAAGCACCGTGGCGCATCGCCGAAACCACGGTTTCGATACCGCCCTGGGCGGTCTGCACGATGACCGGCACGCTGATGTCGCGCTCGCGCATCGCCTTCAGCACGCCGATGCCGTCGAGACCGGGCATGACCAGGTCGAGAATCACAACCGAGACGTCGCGGGCGCCACGCCCGTCGAGAACTTCGAGGCCGGCAGCACCGCCATCGGCGACGATCGCGGTATGGCCGAACCGCGTCACCGCCGCCTCGAGCAGCCGGCGCTGCACGGGATCGTCATCGACTATGAGTATGGAACCTGTCATGACTGTCTTGGTTTGCCCGCGCCCGAAATCCCCATGGATCATCTTGGCACAGGGTTCTAAATAAGGTTTCAAAAAACCCGGTGAACGAATTCCTTAGGATTTGACCGGCTTCTCCATTCCCTTGATCCTGGCTTCCCAATTGCGGCCACTTGATTCAAAGCCGGCCACTCGATTCAAAAAGCCGGTTTCTTGATCCAAAAAGAAGGTATGTCGATGCGCATGATGTTTGATCGGCGGATTGCGGCGCCAGCGTCCGGTCAGGGCGCGGCCGGGCTTGGCGATCTGCCGGAATGGAACCTCGCCGACCTTTATGCCGGCATGGACGCGCCGGAACTGAAGCGCGACATTGCCAAAGCGGCTGCCGACGCCATCGCATTCGAGGCCCGCTGGAAAGGCACGCTCGCCGCCGAGGCCGGGCGCGGCAGTGCCGGCAGGCTGGGCGGGGCCCTTGCCGCCTACGAGGCGCTCGAGGAACTGATCGGCCGCATCGTCTCCTATGCCGGCCTCGTCTATGCCGGCAACACCGCCGATCCGCAGCGCGCCAAGCTCTATGGCGACGTCCAGGAGAAGATGACCGACGCCAGCGCGCATCTCCTGTTCTTCGCGCTCGAACTGAACCTGATCGAGGATGCGGCGATCGAAGGCGCGCTGGCCGGCGACCCCGCCTTCGGGCATTACCGCCCGTGGGTGCTCGATCTGCGCATGGACAAGCCTTATCAGCTCGAGGACCGCGTCGAGCAGCTTTTCCACGAAAAGTCGATCACCGGGCGCGGCGCCTGGAACCGCTTGTTCGACGAGACGATGACCGATCTTCGCTTCGATATCGATGGCGAGGAACTGACGCTGGAGCCGGCCCTCAACCGCCTTCAGGATGCCGATGGCGAGGTCCGCCGGCGTGCCTCGGAGGCGCTGGCCACGACCTTCCGCAAGAATTTGCGCACCTTCACGCTGATCACCAACACGCTGGCCAAGGATAAGGAAATTTCGGACCGCTGGCGCGGCTTCGAGGACATTGCCGATTCACGCCACCTCGCCAACCGCCTCGAGCGCGGCGTGGTCGATGCGCTCGCCACCGCGGTGCGCGAGGCCTATCCGCGCTTGTCGCACCGCTACTACGCCATGAAGGCGCGCTGGCTCGGCATGGAGGTGATGAACCACTGGGACCGCAACGCGCCCTTGCCGGAGACGCCGCAGGCGGTGATCGGCTGGGACGAGGCCAGGAACACCGTGCTGTCGGCCTATCACCGCTTCTCGCCTGAGATGGCCGAGATCGCGCGCACCTTCTTCGACCGCAACTGGATCGACGCGCCGGTGCGCCCAGGCAAGTCGCCGGGTGCCTTTGCCCACCCGACCGTACCATCGGTTCATCCCTATGTGCTGCTCAACTACATGGGCAAGCCGCGCGACGTGATGACGCTGGCGCATGAACTCGGGCACGGCGTGCATCAGGTGCTGGCCGCCGGCCAGGGCGCACTGATGGCCCCGACGCCGCTGACGCTGGCGGAGACGGCATCCGTCTTCGGCGAAATGCTGACCTTCCGTTCGCTGCTCGAGCGGACCACCGACCGGCGCGAGCGCAAAGCCATGCTCGCCCAGAAGGTCGAGGACATGATCAACACGGTGGTGCGCCAGATCGCCTTCTATGAATTCGAGCGCAAGGTTCATGCCGAGCGCCGCAACGGCGAACTGACCTCCGACAGGCTCGGCCAGTTCTGGCTGGAAGTGCAGGCCGAAAGCCTCGGACCGGCGATCAAGTTGCGCGAGGGCTACGAGGTGTTCTGGACCTACATCCCTCATTTCATCCACTCGCCCTTCTACGTCTATGCCTATGCGTTCGGCGACTGCCTGGTGAACTCGCTCTATGCGGTCTACCAGAATGCCGAGCGCGGCTTTCAGGACAAATATTTCGAGATGCTGCGTGCCGGTGGCACCAAGCATCATTCGCAGCTTCTGGCGCCTTTCGGCCTCGACGCCACCGACCCTGCCTTCTGGCAGATCGGGCTCGGCGTGATCGGCGGCCTGATCGACGAATTGGAAACGCTGGACGATTGAGACGCCTCTCGCCCGGCAAGAACAGTTTAGCCCGAATGCATGTATGGACCGTGCTATTCTTGCCCTAAATATTTGTTCTTGAAGAACTCTGCACGGACGTTTTCCCATAGCTTTCGGCAAGCTCTATGGTAGCTTTCCCTTCAAGCTCAGCCGGAGCGCATGCGGATCGGCGAGGGAAAGTCCCGGCCGGCCGTGCGTTCAGGCGAACGCGACAACGGCCGTTGGCCATGGGCAGGCAAAGCCGATCGCCGACAGCTCGAACCGAAGCCGGCTGTTTCGCGAATCCGCGGAACCATCGAGTAGTCCATCGCCGAAGGTCATGACCCCGCGGCAGACGGATCTGACTGGAGAGAGATAATGGGCACTTTTTTCTACATGCTGCTGGCGTTCCTGGTAGGCGTGTTGGTTGGCTGGTTCATCTGGGGGCGTTTGCGCGGTGAGCTCGACGGTCTTCGAGGCGACCTCGATCGCACCCGCGGCGAGCGCGACAAGCTGCGCGCCGACAGTGATCGCCTGACCGGCGAACTCAATGCATGCGGCAAGACCCGCTCCGACCTCGAGCGCCAGTTGCGTGAGGCGCAGGCCTCGTCGGGCGCCGGCGGAGCAAAGGCGTCAAGTCCGGCACCGGCAGCCCTGATGTCGACGCCTGCCGCTGCCGAATCCACTCCGGCTGCAGCCAAGCCGGCTGCGGCGAAGGCCGCCCCGGCAAAGGCGGCGCCGAAGCCCGCGGCGGCCAAAACTCCAGCGAAGACCTCGGCCGCTCCCAAGACAGCGCCCGCCGCCAGGAAGGCCGCAACGGCAGCAGCCAAACCGGCGTCGGGCAAGCCCGACAATCTGCGCCGGCTGATTGGCATCGGCCCCGTCAACGAAAAGCTGCTCAAGGCGCAAGGCGTCACCACCTTCGCCCAGATCGCGGCCTGGACATCAACCGACATCAAGCGGATCGAGGATGTGATGAACTTCGACGGCCGCATCGCGCGCGAACGCTGGATCGAGCAGGCCAAGCTGCTCGCCGCCGGCAACGAGGCCGAATTCGCCAAGCAGTTTCCGACGGCCGGAACCGCCAGCAACACCTGAACGATGGCACAGAGACCTTGTGAGCGGCGGCGGCCTTGGCGCCGCCGCTTCTCTTTTGCCGGCAAGGTTGGATCCGGCCAAGGTCGGCTTTGAGGGACAGGGTGCCGTTCTCTCGATTGCGCGCGCCCGGTCCCCCATATAGAGCGATCGTCGGCTACATCGATCCCGGTTCCCATGTCCCTGCCCGCCGCAATTTTCCGCAACGACGAAAGCGCGCGCCAGCTCGTTTTCGAGCGGCCGGCCGATATCATCGTCGCGCATGAGGCCAAGGACTTCCCGGCCGCGTTGCAAGCGGCGCAAGCCGCGCACGACGCCGGCAAATGGCTGGCCGGCTATTTCTCCTACGAGGCCGGTTACCTGCTCGAGCCGAAACTGGTTCCCCTGCTGCCGGGCCGGCGCCGGGCCCCGCTGGTCTGCCTAGGGGTCTTCGATGCCCCCGATGAAGAGGCGGTGCCGCCGCGAAGCACGCCCACCAACGGCCCGATCTTCGACGCAAGGGCGACGTGGTCGTTCGAGGATTACCAGAAGCGGTTCTCGCGGCTGCACCGGCACATCAGGCGAGGCGATTGCTACCAGGGCAATCTAACTTTTCCGGTGCACGCGCAATGGTCCGGCGATCCGCTCGCCGCCTTCGACGCGCTGACCGAACGCCAGCCGGTGAAATATGGCGCGCTGGTCGCGCTCGGCGACCCGATCGTTCTGTCGCGCTCGCCCGAACTGTTCTTCGAGATCGATGTCGCGGGGATGATCGAAACGCATCCGATGAAGGGTACCGCACCGCGCGGCGCAACCAGGGACGAGGACGAACGGCAGAAGAATTTCCTGCGCAATGACGAGAAGAACCAGGCCGAGAACCGGATGATCGTCGACCTCCTGCGCAACGACATATCGCTGATCAGTGAGGTCGGCACGCTGGAGGTGCCGGAATTGTTCCGCATCGAGACCTACCCGACCGTCCACCAGATGGTGAGCGACGTCAGGGCCAAGCTGCTGCCCGGCCTCGGCATACGCCAGGTTTTCGCGGCGCTGTTTCCCTGCGGCTCGATCACCGGCGCGCCGAAGATCCGTGCCATGGAGATCCTGCATGATCTGGAAGGCACGCCCCGCGACGTCTATTGCGGCGCCATCGGCTGGATCGCACCCGGCGGCACGATGCGCTTTTCCGTCGCGATCCGGACCATCTCGCTCTTTGCCAGCGGCGAGGCCGTCTACAATGTCGGCGGCGGCATCGTCTTCGATTCGGTCGCACAAGAGGAGTATCAGGAGTGTCTGCTCAAAGCCCGCTTCGCGACGGGGACGCCGCCGGTTTCGAGCTGATCGAGACCATGCGCTGGGAACCCGCCTCGGGCTTCCTGCGACTCGATCGCCATCTCGCGCGCCTTTATGGCTCGGCGGCGGAACTGGGGTTCAGCTATGATCCGCAAGAAGTCGGCGAAGCCCTGAGCGGCGCGGTCGATCGATCACCCATCGCCATGCGCACGCGGCTCGCTCTGTCGCGCAACGGCGAGGCCAACGCCTCGGCGCAGCCCTATGAACCCCTTGCCGCCGACAAGGTGTGGGCGCTGCGGCTGGCACGGACGAGGCTCGATTCGAGCGACATGCTGCTGCGCCACAAGACCAGCCGGCGGCAGCTCTACACCCATGCCCGCTCCGAATATCTCATCACCCAGGCCGACGAGGTGCTGCTGGCCAATGAGCGCGGCGAGATCTGCGAAGGCACGATCACCAATGTCTTCGCCGATTTCGGCGATGGCATCCTGGCGACGCCTCGGCTCGATTGCGGCCTGCTGCCTGGCGTATTGCGCGCCGTGCTTCTGGATGAAGGCCGCGCCAATGAAGCGATCTACAGCTTGGATGACCTCAAATCCGCCAAGGCGCTGTTCGTCGGCAATTCGCTGCGCGGGCTGATCCCCGCCAGGCTGTCGTGACCCAAGCCCGGAGAATACAATGTTCGTCGTGTCGCTGAACTACAAGGTGCCGCTCACCGAGATCGACCGCTTGGCGCCAGGCCATATCGAGTGGCTGGAAGCCTGCTACGCCGAAGGCATCTTCGTTGCGTCCGGGCCCAAGCGACCAAGAACCGGCGGCATCATCATCGCACGCTGCCCCCGCGAAGTGCTCGATGCCAGGTTGGCAGCCGATCCTTTCGCCCAGGCGGGCGCCGCCGACTACGACATCACCGAATTCGCGGCGCGGATGACCGCCGCCGGCTTGGGCTCGTTCAAAGAGGCATGAGTTTCCGGCAACCCACCCATACGCCCTATGACGGCTCGTCGAAACTCTTCACCGTCGGTCTGAAGCCGCTGGAATCCGTGAACTGGATCGAGGTGGACGGTCACCTGCTGCCCTATCTCGCCGAGAAGCGCCGGCTCTATGACGAAATCCCCGAGCGCGTCTTCGTCGAGGAGGACGGCACGCGCGCTGCCCAGCAAGAGGTGCTCGACTTGCTCGGCGCTTACCTCCCGGAAAGATTTCCCGACACTCACCGGCGCAGCGATGCGGGCGTTGCGGTCATGGGCGCGACGAGCCATCCGGCAGTCCCGTCCAGCCTCGCCGGCGCTCCCTTGGTCGCGGCCTCGCTGCTGGTCCAGGAAGACCTGATCCTCATGCGCCGGGGCGAAGACGGCTGGCGTCTGGCCGCGGGTTCACTGTGCTTCCCCTCATCCTGGTCGCTCACCGAGAAATTCGGCAAGCCGTTGCAGCAGATCCATCAGCCGGTGCCGGGCTTCGGCCCGGGCACGAGACCGGCCGATCTCATCAACCGGATGTTCGATGGCCTGCAGGGCCAGGCCGTCGAACGTTACAACTGGTCGATCCAGTCAGGCGATGCGCTCTACCACCCGCTGTCCAATGTCGAGCGCATCGACCGCGCCACCAGCCGGCCGACGCGTTTCCCCGACGGTGACGTGAAGGCGCACGCCTTCATCCGCGTCGAGCGTCAAACGCTGCGCAAACTGCCCGCCTCGCGCGATATCCTGTTCACCATCCGCATCCACCTCGACCCGCTCGCCGTGCTGGCGCGGCATCCGGACCGGGCGACGCTGGCTGCGTCCTTCGCTGCCCAGCTCGAAGCGCTCGACATCGCCCAACTCGACTACAAGGGCCTGACGTCGGATCGCGATCGGCTGACCGCTGTCCTTAACCACATGGCCAAAGACGCGTAGTCGCGGGTTGGCGGTTTTCGCTGGTTTATGACAATGATCTGTGATGTAGCGCATGGCCGTTGGGCGAAAATGCCCGGCTTTTGCACGTGGTTGTTCGGCTTTTGCACGTAGTTGCCCAGCTTTTGCACGCAGTTGAAGGAGTGCTCGATAAAATGGCGAATGAAAACTGGCCCGTTTACGGTGAGATCACCGGCCCCGTGGTGATGATCGGCTTTGGTTCGATCGGACACGGAACGCTGCCGCTCATCGAACGCCATTTCAAGTTCGACAAGTCGCGCATGACGGTCATCGACCCGCGCGATACCGATCGCAAGCTGCTCGACGAGCGCGGCATCACCTTCGTCCAGGAAGCGGTGACCGAGAAGAATTACAAAAAGCTTTTGACGCCGCTGCTGACCAATGGTGGTGGCCAGGGCTTTTGCGTCAACCTGTCGGTCGACACCGGCTCGGTGGACCTGATGCGGCTCTGCCGCAAGCTCGGCGTGCTTTACATCGACACCGTCGTCGAGCCCTGGCTTGGCTTCTATTTCGACGCCAAGGCCGACAATGCCAGCCGCACCAACTATGCGTTGCGCGAGGCGCTGCTCAAGGAAAAGTACGACAAGCCGGGCGGCGCCACCGCCGTCTCCACCTGCGGTGCCAATCCCGGCATGGTGTCCTGGTTCGTCAAGCAGGCGCTGGTCAATCTCGCCACCGATCTAGGCATGGAGTTCTCCGAGCCCGCGCAGGAAGACCGCGAGGGCTGGGCCAAGCTCATGAAGAAGGCTGGCGTCAAGGGCATCCACATCGCCGAGCGCGACACCCAGCGCACCAAGAAGCCCAAGCCCATGGATGTGTTCTGGAACACCTGGTCGGTCGAGGGCTTCATCTCGGAAGGATTGCAGCCGGCCGAGCTCGGCTGGGGCACGCACGAGACCTGGATGCCGAAGAACGGCAAGAAGCACAAGCACGGTTCCAAGGCCGCGATCTACCTGGAGCAACCGGGCGCCAACACCCGCGTGCGCTCCTGGTGCCCGACGCCCGGACCGCAATATGGTCTGCTGGTGACGCACAACGAGGCTATCTCGATCGCCGATTTCTTCACCGTGCATTCCAAGAAGGGGAAGGTTCAGTACCGCCCGACCTGCCACTACGCCTACCATCCCTGCAACGATGCGATGCTGTCGCTGGACGAGATGTTCGGTGCCGCCGGCAAGCCGCAGCCGGTGCACCACGTGCTCGACGAGAACGAACTGGTCGACGGTGTCGACGAACTCGGCGTCCTGCTCTACGGCCACGACAAGAATGCCTACTGGTACGGTTCCCAGCTGTCGCTCGCCGAGGCGCGCAAGCTGGCCCCCTATCAGAACGCCACCGGCATGCAGGTTACCTCGGCGGTTCTGGCCGGCATGGTCTGGGCGCTGGAAAATCCGGCCGCCGGCATCGTCGAGGCCGACGAGATGGACTACAAGCGCTGCCTGGACGTGCAGTCGCCCTATCTCGGACCGGTCAAGGGCTATTATACCGACTGGACGCCGCTCGACAGACGCCCGGGTCTCTTCCCGGAGGACCTCGACCGCAGCGACCCGTGGCAATTCCGCAACATCCTCGTCCGATAGCATCACCCGGACCATGCGCCATTGCCTTGCAATCGCCCGGAAATCGGGCGATTGAAGGGTGCGGCCTGGGGTGGCGATGTGCGTCCGTCGGACGCTAAAGCATATTCCAGCACTTTGGACGTTCGCGTCGCGCTTCCAGAAATCGACCCGATTTTTGGACCGACGCGTTTGGAGAGGATTTCATATGACGATTGCGCGCAAAGTTCTTTCGATGGGCATGGCGGGTGCCCTCGCCTCGATGCTTGCTGCCTGTGCCACCAGCGGCCCCGACCAGCCGCCGATGGCTGCCGCGCCGAAAGGCGTCGAAGGTTCGTGGATCGATGCCAAGGGTACTGGCCTGTCGACCTTCACCGGCGGCACCTTCACGACCGTCGCCACGGACACGGGACAGAAGCTTGCCGATGGCAGTTACACGATGACCGGCGCCACGTCGGTGCAGATCAACGGCACCTCGCTGATCCGCCAAACCCCGGTGAGCTTCAATTGCCTGATGGTGTCGACCAGCCAGCTCAACTGCACCAGTTCCGCCGGCCAGAATTTCGTGCTGACGCGGCGCACCTGAACCTGGCGAACGTTCCAGTCACAAAGAACGGCGGCCGCTTGGTCGCCGTTTTTGTGCCGGCAATCCCTCGCCTTTTGCACCCGGAAATACCCCGGGTTTTGCGCCAGCAAATACCACCGGCATTTCCGCTTGCGTCGGCCCGAACGCGATGGGAACATGATCGAAACGCTGGCTGCAATATCCCAGTCAAGCAAGGCGTTAACCGCCTCTGATCAGCCTACCGGGAGACGAAGATGAAGAAGCTTGCCGCCATTGCCGCCCTTTCCGTGTCGACACTTGGCCTGTCGGCCGGCGCATCCTTTGCCGACTACACACTGAACATCCTGCATATCAATGACTGGCACAGCCGCATCGAAGGCAACAACAAATATGAATCGACCTGCTCTGCCGAGGAGGAGACCAAGGGCGAATGCATCGGCGGCGCCGGCCGGCTGATCACCGCCATCGCCCAGGAACGCAAGAAGCTGGAAGGCCAGAACGTGCTCTTGCTCAGCGCCGGCGACAATTTCCAGGGTTCGCTGTTCTACACGACCTACAAGGGCAAGGTCGAAGGCGAGTTCCTCAACGACATGAAGTTCGACGCCATGGCGCTCGGCAACCATGAATTCGACGACGGCGAAGCCGCCCTTGCGCCCTTTCTCGACATGATCAAATTCCCGGTGCTCGGCGCCAACGTCAAGGCAAACGCGCAGTCCAAGCTCGGCGACCGCGTCAAGCCATCTATCGTCGTCGAGGTCGGCGGCCAGAAGATCGGCATCATCGGGGCCGTCACCAACGACACGCCCGAACTCGCCTCGCCCGGCCCCAACATCACGATTGAGGACGACGTCAAATCGATCACGGCCGAGGTCGAGAAGCTCAAGGGAGAAGGCATCAACAAGATCATCGCCGTGACCCATATCGGCTACAACAGGGAACGCGACGTCATTGCCAAGATCCCCGGCATCGATGTCGTGGTCGGCGGCCACAGCCACACGCTTCTTTCCAACACCGATTCGAAGGCGGCTGGCCCCTACCCGACGATGGTCGACAATCCCGGCGGCTACAAGGTGCCGGTGGTGCAGGCGGCGTCCTATTCGAAATATCTCGGCGAGTTCAAGGTGGTGTTCGACGACAATGGCGTCGTCAAATCGGCAAGCGGCGACCCGATCTATCTCGACAAGTCGATCACGCCCGATCCCGCGGTGCTCGCTCGCATCAAGGAACTCGGCGCACCGATCGAGGCCTTGAAGAACAAGGAAGTGGCCGAGACCACCGACGTCATCGACGGCAGCCGTGAGAGTTGCCGCGCCAAGGAATGCGCGATGGGCAACCTCGTCTCCGACGCCATCCTCGACCGCGTCAAGGGACAAGGCGTCGAGATCGTCATCTCCAACGGTGGTGGCCTGCGCGCCTCGATCGACAAGGGCATGGGCGAGGTGCTGACCGTGCTGCCGTTCCAGAACACGCTGGCGACCTTCCAGATTTCCGGCAAGGATCTGGTCGCCGGGCTCGAAGGCGGTCTCAGCCAGATCGAGGACGGTGCCGGCCGCTTCCCGCAGGTGGCGGGTCTCAAATATTCCTTCGACAGGTCGGTCGCGCCCAATACCGGCCGTGTGAAGTCGGTGGAGGTGATGGAAAACGGCGCCTGGACGCCGATCAATCCCGACAAGGACTATCTGGTCGCCACCAACAACTATGTCCGCCAGGGCGGCGACGGCTACAAGGTCTTCGCCGAAAAGGCCAGGAACGCCTATGATTATGGCCCTGGCCTCGAACAGGTCGTTGCCGACTATCTCGGCGCCCACCGGCCCTATACGCCGAAGCTCGACGGCCGCATCACTGAGATCGCCGCGACGACTGCGGCAGCTCCCGCCGCCGAGCCGGCCAAGCCTGCCGAACCCGCAACGCCCGCCGAAGCTGCGCCGGCGATGCCTGAACTGCCTGCCAACTCAGGCGATATCGCCAACACGCCGCCAGCCATATCGACGGAAAACCCGCCACCGGCACCTGCCGAGCCGGCAAAGCCTGCCGAGACCGCTCCCGCGCCGGTCGCTCCCGCCGCGGCGACACCCGCGCCCGCCGAGCCGGCAAAGCCCGCTGAAGCCGCACCGGCCACAGGCAGCCATGTCATCGTTAACGGCGATACCTACTGGGATCTGGCGAAGAAAGCCTATGGCGACGCGACCAAGTGGAAACTCATCTATGAGGCGAACAAGGATCAAAGGCCGCATCGGCTTGTGCCGGGCGCGACCCTGACCATCCCGGCGAAGTAACGTCATTTCGCTTTCAGCAGAAACACCCGCCGGGGAAACCTGGCGGGTGTTCTGTTTCCGGCCGGAAAGGCGGTATGGTGCGGCCAGACGCGGCATTGAAAACCGGCGCGCCATCGCTAGTTTCACGCCGTGTCCGGAGAGCCCTTATGACGCCTGCCAATGTTGTCGACCCCAAGACGATCAAGCCGGTCGGCCCGACGGCGGGATACGCGCCGGCCAGGGCCGGCAAGGTTGGCGTCATGCTGCTCAATCTCGGCACGCCCGACGGTACCGAATTCAAGCCGATGTGGCGGTATCTCCGGGAATTCCTGTCCGATCCGCGCGTCATAGAGCTCAACAAGGCGATCTGGTATCCGATCCTCTATGGGCTGGTGCTGACCAGGCGACCTAAGAAGTCGGGCGCCAACTATGCCCGGATCTGGAACCGGGAGAAGAACGAGTCGCCTCTGCGCACCTACACCCGCGCACAAGGTGAAAAACTGGCCGAGGCGCTACGAGACCTGCCCGATGTCGTCGTCGACTGGGCGATGCGTTACGGCAACCCTTCGACATCGAGCGTCGCCGAAAGGCTGGTGGCGCAAGGCTGCGACCGCATCCTTTCATTCCCGCTCTATCCGCAATATTCGGCGACGACGACCGCCACCGCCAACGACCAGCTGTTCCGGGCGCTGATGAAGATGCGCGCGGCACCTGCCGTCCGCAGTGTGCCGCCCTACTATGCCGAGCCGGTCTACATCGAGGCGCTCGCCAGTTCGATCGAACGGCAGCTGGCGACGCTCGATTTCGAGCCGGAGTTGGTCATCACCTCCTATCACGGAATCCCGAAACCCTATTCCGACAAGGGCGATCCCTATCGGGCGCATTGCCTGGAGACGACGCGGCTGCTGCGCGAAAAACTCGGCTGGGACGAGAACAAGCTGATCACCACCTTCCAGTCGCGCTTCGGCGCGCAGGAATGGCTGCAGCCATATACCGACAAGACGGTGGAGAAGCTGGCCAAGGACGGCGTCAAATCGATTGCCATCGTCAATCCCGGCTTTTCCGTCGACTGCATCGAGACGCTGGACGAGATCGGCCGCGAGGCGGCCGAGACCTTCCATCATGCCGGTGGCGAAAACTTCGCCCACATCCCATGCCTCAACGACAGCCCCGAGGGCATGGCGGTGATCGAAGCGATGGTACGCCGCGAACTGTCAGGCTGGGCCTGACACCGGAACAACACAAGCTCCGGGGCGTTGAGCAGCGCCTCCGGAGAATTCGATGCTCCGCAAACTCGACCTCAGGACCGGCCAGCCCGTCTGGTCCGCCTATCGCGCGCCCGCGGTGCCGATTGCCAGTCTCACTCGGGACGTCAAGACCGATGTGCTGATCATCGGCATGGGCATCAGCGGCGCCATGATGGCCGAGACGCTGACAGCGGACGGTCACTCCGTAATCTGCATCGACCGGCGTGGGCCGCTGAAAGGATCGACAGCGGCAACCACGGCGCTGGTGCAGTTCGAAATCGACCAGCCGCTTTCGGTTCTCTCGAGGATGATTGGCAAGGCCCAGGCACGGCAGGCCTGGCGACGTTCGAGGCTGGCCATTTCCAATCTCGCCGCCCGCATCGAAGAGCTCGGCATCAACTGCGGCATGAGCCGCACCGCATCGCTTTATCTGGCCGGTACCGTGCTCGACCCATCGGGATTGCGCGAGGAAGCCGAGGCGCGACGGCGAGCCGGCATCGCCGCGACCTATCTGACCCCTCGGCCGCTCGCCGAGGCGTTCGGCATCGACCGCAGCGGCGCCATCCTCAGCCATGGCAATATCGCGCTCGACCCGCGCAAGCTGACGGCCGGGTTGCTGCTCAGGGCTCGGGAGCGCAAGGCACGTCTCTATGCGCCGGTCGAATCGGCAGCGATCAAGGACAGCGCCGACGAGGTGGTCGTGGCAACGAGGGACGGCCCCGCCATCACGGCATGGCACGTTGTCCTGGCCACCGGTTACGAACTGGTCGACATCGTGCCGGCGGCCGCCCATCGGGTCATATCGACATGGGCGATCGCGACCCGCCCGCAACCGCGAAAGCTCTGGCCGGGTGCGGCGTTTGTCTGGGAAGCTTCCGATCCCTATCTCTACGTCAGGGCAACGGCCGATGGCCGGGTCATATGCGGCGGCGAGGACGAGGATTTCATCGACGAGACGCAGCGCGATGACCTGATCGGCGACAAGAGCGCACGCATCGCCGCAAAACTAAACCTGATATTTCCGCATCTGGACGTCAGCCCCGATTTTTCCTGGACCGGCTCCTTCGGCACCACGACGTCAGGGCTGCCCTATATCGGCGCCATTCCGGGGCATCCTCGCATCCATGCCGTGTTGGGATATGGCGGCAACGGCATCACCTTCTCGCGGATCGCTGCCGAGATCGTCTCGGCATCGATCGACGGGCTTGAAGACACGGATGCAAGCCTGTTTGCCTTCAACCACTGAGTGTGTAACCGCAAACAATCCCTCATCACCTGATTGTAACGCTACTGAAATACACTTAAGTCTTTGGCGAAGTCGGCTGTGCGGGAATGGCTTGCGCGGCCTGCTTCTGAGGGAGAGCCAAATGGATTTCAGTGGTTTCGATATTGCGGTCGTTGTTTTGGTCGCGCTTGTCGTGCTGGTGCTGTTCAAGGGCATCAAGACAATTCCGCAAGGATACAACTATACCGTCGAACGTTTTGGTCGTTATACCAAGACACTGAGCCCCGGCCTCAACCTCATCACGCCCTTCGTTGACCGGATCGGCGCCAAGATGAACATGATGGAGCAGGTGCTCGACGTTCCGAGCCAGGAGATCATCACCCGCGACAACGCCATCGTCGGTGTCGACGGCATTGCTTTCTACCAGATCCTCAATGCGGCGCAGGCCGCCTATCAGGTTGCCGGCCTGCAGAACGCCATCCTCAACCTGACGATGACCAACATCCGTACCGTCATGGGTTCGATGGACCTCGATGAGCTGTTGTCCAACCGCGACGCCATCAACGAGCGCCTGCTGCGCGTCGTCGACGAGGCGGCACACCCATGGGGCATCAAGATCACCCGCGTCGAGATCAAGGACATCAACCCGCCAGCCAACCTGATCGAATCGATGGGCCGCCAGATGACCGCCGAGCGCAACAAGCGCGCGCAGATTCTGGCCGCCGAGGGCCTCAAGCAGTCGCAGATCCTCGAAGCCGAGGGCCGCAAGGAAGCCGCCTTCCGCGACGCCGAGGCGCGCGAACGCTCCGCCGAAGCCGAAGCCCGCGCCACCCAGGTGGTGTCGGAAGCGATTTCCAAGGGCGACGTGCAGGCGCTTAACTACTTCGTCGCCCAGAAATACACCGAGGCCCTGACCAGGATCGGTTCGGCCACCAACAGCAAGGTCGTGCTGATGCCGCTGGAAGCCTCGTCGCTGATCGGCACGCTTGGCGGTATCGGCGAAATCGCCAAGGAAGTGTTCCGCAGCGAAGGCACGACCGGCGCGCAGCGGCAGGCGGCACGTCCGCCGGTAGTCCGCCCGAGCGAGAATTGAGATCGTAGGAGGTTACTCCCATGCTCGATCGCATCGTTTCTGAACTCGGGCCGTGGAACTGGATGGTCCTGGGCTTCGTGCTGCTGGTGGTAGAGGTCATCGCGCCGGGCTTCTTCATGCTTTGGATCGGCATCGCCGCCCTGGTCATCGGCGGGATGTCGCTGCTGATCGGGGATGCCGCCATCTGGACATGGCAGGTCCAGGTGCTGCTATTCCTCGTGCTGTCACTGGTTTCAGCCTTTGTCGGCAAGAAACTCATGGGCGGACGCGACCAGCCAAGCGACCAGCCGCTGCTCAACCGCCGTGGTGCGCAGATGATCGGGAAGATGGCGACTCTTGCCGAACCGATCCGCGACGGCCGCGGCCGCATCAAGCTCGGCGACACGCTGTGGCGCGTCTCCGGCCCGGATCTGCCCGCCGGCACCCAGGTGCGCGTCACCGCCGCTGCCGACACCGATCTGGAACTGACGGTGGAACGGGTCTGAGTTTCCAGGCCGCCAATACCTGAATAGCACCGGCACAAGATGTGTTGAGATTCAGGTCAGGCCGAGTCGAGAACGACGGCTCTCGAGAACCGGAGCGGCGTGTACTTCAGTAGGTGAGCACCGGCCTACGCCGGCCGAAGCCTTGCCACGATCCCTCATGAGTGCTTCGGCCGGCGAAGGCCGGAAGCGCAGAAAGCCGCCGTTCGCAGGCCGGCTTCACCTGAATATCAGCGCACCTTAGGCTGCGCCGATGCGCAACAGGTCATGGAAATGCACCACGCCCAGCGGCATGTTGTTCCTGGTCACCACCAGCGCGCCGACATTGTGCTCGTTGAGCAGCGCGATCGCCGTGCCTGCGAGCGTCTGCGGGTCGACCGTCTTGGGCGTGCGGGTCATTACCTCGTCGACGATGACATCGGCTAGGTTGCGGTGCAGGTTGCGCGCGACATCGCCGTCGGTGATGATCCCCGCCAGTTCCCCATTCGCCTCGACGATCAGCACGCAGCCGACCTTCTTCTGTGACAGCGTCATCACCGCTTCCGGCATCTTGGTGCCGAGCGCGGCCAGCGGCATCTGGTCGCCGACCCGCATGATCTCGGACACCATGGTCAGGTTGGCGCCGAGCTGGCCGCCGGGATGGAAAGTGCGGAAATGGTCCGGCGTGAAGCCGCGCGCCTCGAGCAGCGCAATCGCCAGCGCATCGCCGATGACCAGCTGCAGCAGCGTCGATGTCGTCGGTGCCAGGCCATGCGGGCAAGCCTCGGGGGCGCGTGGCAAGAGCAATACCACGTCGGCCGCGCGCGCCAGCGCCGACGTCTCCCCGGAGGTCACGGCGATGAGCGGAATGGAGAAGCGCCGGGAATAGGCGACGATGCCCATCATCTCCTTGCTCTCGCCCGACCATGAGATGGCGATGATGGCGTCGTCCCTGGCGATCATGCCGAGATCGCCATGATTGGCCTCGACGGGGTGGACGAAGAAGGCCGGCGTGCCGGTCGAGGCCAGCGTCGCCGCGACCTTCGAACCGATATGGCCGCTTTTGCCGACACCGGTGACGATGAGCCGGCCCTCAATCTTCGAGATCATTTCGACGGCCTGGGCAAAGGGTGCTGCCAGTCCGTTCTCGAGCGCGTCGGCAAGGGCCGCGATCCCGGCCTGTTCGGTTGCCACGGTTCTCAGCGCCGATTCGATCGACGCTTGCCTGTCCAAGGGCTTCTTTTCCAGGGATTTCGCATGCATGGATGATGCGATTAGCGCTTTGCCGCCCGCCTGTCCAACGGAAATGGCCCCGCGTCTGTTGCTCAAACGCCGTGCGATCGATTGGGACAACGACAAGCGCAAGAACAGGAAGCTCAACGACGGTCGTAAGACTCCCAAATCGGCGTTCGAGGCCCATGGCGCGCACGGCCTCAACCCTCCGTTAACCATCCGCATTTACGGTTCGGTAAGTATGGCGCGCATGCGCCGCGCAAGCAGTGGTGGCGATGTCCGGGGTCCAGCCAGAAAAATTGAGAGGACGACAGGGCAAGGCGGTCTGCGCGTTGCTGCTGGCGACCAGCATCCTTGCCTTGCTGCGTCCCGCGCCGCTCCATGCCCAGGAAACGGAACTGCGTGGAGAAGTGTCCGAATCGGCGATCCTGTCCGACCAGCAGCGCAAGGCGAGAAGCCTGGTTCTCGCCCAGCAAGCGGCGGCCAACGCTGCCGCGCAGGACGATGCGCCGGCGCGTACCTATCTGCCGGCCAGCGCCGGGGCCGTGCCTGACGACACGGACGCCGCGAACTCGACCACCAGCGTCTTCGACCCGCCCCAGGCGGTCGAGGAGGCCTCCGCCGACACGCCAGCGCCGCCCAAGCCACGCCGCACTTCGACCGCCAGGCAGAATGCGGCTGACAAGGCAAAGGACAAGGCAGCCGACAAGTCGAAGAAGAAAAAGACCACCAAGGCGGCTACAGATCCAACCACCACCGCCAGGACTGCCACCACGGCGACGACGGACGACACCGACAGCAGCGCGGCGGACAAGGAAGCGGCCAACCGCCGTGCACTCACGATCGACAGTGTGGACAGGCAGAAACTCGATGCCGGCGCCGAGCGCACCGCCGCAATCGAGGGCCAGAACAAGAAACCAGAGGATGATCCGTTTTCCGCCACCGGCGTCAAATGGGGCTCCTTCGTCATCCGGCCGACCATCGAACAGGGGCTGACCGCCACCACCAACGGCGATTCGAGCAGTGCCGGTACATCGGCGCTGCTGTCCGAGACGGCGCTGCGCTTTACCGCCGCTTCCGACTGGCGCGAAAACTCCGCGACCATCGACGGCTATGGCATTTTCCGCGAAACCGTGTCGGGCTACCCGGTTCACGATGCGCAGGGCCGCATCGAAGGCCAGCTCAATGTCGACCTCGACAAGGAATTGCGCGCCATCGCCAAGCTCGGCTACGAAGCCGTGCCGGAATCCTCGTCTTCGCCCGATGCCATTGCCGGCGTCAGCACCCAGCCGCTGCGGCAGACGATCGACGGCAGCATCGGCGTCGAGAAGGCGGTCGGCAAGATGCAGTACACGTTGACCGGGGCGGTCTCACACGACTTCTATGGCGACGCCAAGCTCTCGGACGGCACCTCGCTGTCGCAGAAAGACCAGGACAACACGCTCTACACCGCAACCTTGCGCACCGGCTACGAGATCTCCCCGGCGCTCACCCCCTTCACCGAAATCGAGGTCGGCCGCCGGGCCTATGACCAGCGCATCGACAATGAAGGCTTCGAGCGCTCCTCGACGCGCCTCGGCGCCCGCGCCGGCCTGCAACTCGACATGGGTGAGAAGCTGTCGGGTGAATTCTCGGCCGGCTGGCTCAGGGAGGCGATCGACGACAAAAGCCTGGAAGCGATTTCGGGGGCCACCGTCAATGCCGATCTCAAATGGTCGCCGCAGCGCGGCACCACGATCGGCCTGACCGGCAAGACCACCGTCGAGACCACGACCACGTCGGGCGAAAGCGGCGATATCCTCTACTCCGGACGCCTGACCGGCGAACGCGTGATCCGATCCAATCTCACCGCGAATGCGGCTCTGGGCCTGGATTGGCGCGACTATGTCGGCATCGACGGCCACGACAGGATATTGAGCGCCGAGGCCGGGCTGACCTGGTGGCTGAACCGCTATGCCGGTCTCACCAGCCGGGTGAGAACCGAAAAACTGACCAGCAACCTACCCGGCCGCGACTACACCGCCAACAGCATCTACCTCGGCGTGAAGGTGCAGCGCTGAAGGCGTATGAGCTTCGTCATCCTGGGGCGTAGCAAGGAGCGAAGCGACGCGGCGCAGGCCCCGGGATCCATGCCGCGACTTATGGGTCGCCTCCGCGATGGCAGGCCTGGGGACATCGTTCCGGACCGCTACACTCTGGGTCTATGTAACGGAATGGATCCTCGGGTCTCCGCGACGTCGCTACGCTCCTGCTTTGCCCGAGGACGACGAAAATGGGGCCTAAAATGCCGCCCCGCGGCGCTCCGATGGCTGCATCTCGTCGAGCAGCGTGCGAATGACGCCGGCCATGCTCTGGTTCATGTCGTTGCGCCACAGCGCGAAGGCGACATTGGCCTCGACAAAACCTTCCGGCGAACCGCAATCGAAGGTACGGCCCTGATAGTGGTAGCCGTAGAAGGCCTGCTGCTTCTCCAGCTTCAGCATCGCGTCGGTGAGCTGGATCTCGTTGCCGGCGCCCTTCTCCTGTCCTTCCAGAATCCCAAATATTTCCGGCTGCAGGATGTAGCGGCCGTTGATGTAGAGGTTGGACGGCGCCGTGCCGGTCTTCGGCTTTTCCACCATTTCGGTGATGCGGAACCCGTGATGCGTGTCTTCGCCGCGCCCGACGATGCCGTATTTATGGGCCTCCGCCGGATCGCATTCCTGCACGGCGATGATGTTGTTGCCGGTTTCCTCGTAGAGCTCGACCATTGCTTTCGTGCAGCTCTTCTCCGACTGCATGATCATGTCCGGCAACAACAGGGCGAAAGGTTCGTCGCCGACCAGTTCGCGCGCGCACCAGACGGCATGGCCGAGACCCATCGGTACCTGCTGGCGGGTGAAGCTGGTCTGGCCCGGCAACGGCTGCAGTCGTTGCAGTCGGGCAAGCTGCTCGTCCTTGCCGCGCTGTGCCAGTGTGTCATAGAGCTCGAACTGGATATCGAAATGGTCCTCGATGACCGCCTTGTTGCGGCCGGTCACGAAAATGAAATGCTCGATGCCCGCCTCGCGCGCCTCATCGACGACATACTGGATGACCGGCCTGTCGACGACGGTCAGCATCTCCTTGGGAACAGCCTTGGTGGCTGGGAGAAACCGCGTGCCGAGACCGGCGACCGGGAAAACTGCCTTGCGAACTCTCTTCATACTTTCAATTATCCGTTTGCTGGCCCGCACCGCAATCCCGTCTCGCGACATTTTCACGCCGGAATCGAAGATTACTGGGCGGGTGAGGGAAACTTCCACCGGTTAAAGCATCGAGGTGTCTTTTCGTTCCAGGCGACACCTATGGTAAACCAATTCCTAACCCGGTTCGGCGATGAATGGTCTTTCCTGAGACAGAGAAGGAGGAAAAGATGTCCGTTCGCAATGCCGCAAAACGTTTTACCAGCGCCATGACGGCAGCCAGCCTCTCGCTCACTTTGCTCATCCCCACCGGGCCGGCTTTCGCCGACGCCGGGTTCCGGCAATGGGTCGCCGGCTTCCGCGCCACCGCCGTGGCGGGCGGCGTTTCCGGCGCTATTTACGACCAAGCATTCAGCGGCATCAAAGAAGCCGACCCGGTAGTGTTGGAAAAGGCTCGCACGCAGCCCGAATTCACCGCCCCCGCCTGGGATTATTTCGACAACCGCGTCCATGACCAGTCCGTCGCCGTCGGGCAGCAGATGGCGAAAAAGTGGAAGCCTTGGCTGGACAGGATCGAGGCAAGGTTCGGCGTCGACCGCTACGTTCTCCTGGCCATCTGGTCGATGGAATCCAACTATGGCGAGATCCTCAAGCGCGACGACATCATGCGCAACGTCATCCGTTCGCTGGCGACTTTGGGTTATGGCGACGCGAAACGTTCGAAATACGCTCGCACCCAGTTGGTCGCGGCCCTGAAGATCCTGCAAACCGGCGACATCGACGAGAGCCATCTGATGGGCTCCTGGGCGGGCGCCATGGGCCAGACCCAGTTCATCCCGACCAGCTACCAGCATTATGCCGTCGACATGGACGGTAACGGCAAACGCGACATCTGGAATTCCATTCCCGATGCGCTGGCGACATCAGCCAACCTGCTCAAGAAGAATGGCTGGCAGGCCGGAAAGACCTGGGGCTACGAAGTCACGTTGCCGGCAGGCAAATTGCCGGCCGGATCCAAGACGCTGGCGCAATGGCAGGCGCTCGGCGTGGTCCGCGCCAGCGGCAAGCCGTTCAAGAGCCTCGCCGACAAGGCGACGCTGAAAGTGCCGGATGGCCGTGGCGGGCCGGCCTTCCTGATGATCAGGAATTTCTCGGTCATCAAGGCCTACAACAATGCCGACAAATACGCGCTCGCCGTCGGTCTGCTTGCCGATGAGATTGCCGGCGGCAACGGCCTGGTGCAGGATTGGAACCGGCCTTTCACCAAGCTCAGCTTCGACGAACGGCAGGAGTTGCAGAAGCGACTTTCCCAGCATGGCCTTTATGATGGCAAATTCGACGGCAAGATCGGCGACGGCTCGAAGACGGCCATCATGGCCTATCAGGCAAAGGTCGGCTTGACCCAGGATGGCTATCCGAGCTTGGAAGTGCTGAAATGGCTCAGGCGGAAATAGAGTCTGACGTATTGAGTAGGGAGGGAACGATTGGTGTGGCCTGCGCGCATCGGGGCGTTCGTTCGTCGCATGCCGGTGCTGGTCCTGGCCTTCGCCGTGCTCGCCATTGCCGTGGCCGGCGCCGTCCATGCCCCAGCCATGGCGCAGGAGCAGCCGCAGCAGAGCCGCGGCTGGTCGTTGCGCGACCTCCTGTTTCCGCGCCGCAGCGAGCGGGTCGAGCCGCCGCAGGACATTCAGCAGGCGACGCCTAAGCCGAAGAAAAAACCGCGTGCGCCTCGCCCGCCAGCGGAGCCGGCAACGCCCGTGGTCGAAAAAGCGCCGGACGCCCGCACCGTGCTGGTGGTCGGCGACTTCATGGCGGCGGGCCTCGCCGAGGGTCTGGACGACGCCTTCGCCGAGAATACCGGTGTCAGGATCGTTGTCCGCAGCAATGGCTCGTCAGGCTTCGTGCGCGATGATTTCTACAACTGGCCCGAACAGATCAAATCGCTGATCGAAACCGAAAAACCCGCCGCGGTGGTCGTCATGCTGGGGTCTAACGACCGCCAGCAAATGAAGGTCGGCGACGTGCGCGAGCAGCCCCGCTCCGAGAACTGGACCAAGGAATACGAACGCCGCACCGATGAGTTCGGCAAGGCAATCGCCACCGCCAAGGTGCCTTTCCTGTGGGTCGGCATGCCGGCCTTCCGGGTGCCGAAGATGACCTCGGACATGCTGGCCTTCAACGACATCTACCACAAGGCGGCCGAAAGCCACGGCGGCGAGTTCGTCGATGTCTGGGACGGCTTCGTCGACGAGAACGGCGCCTTCATCACCAACGGCCCCGACATGAACGGCCAGCCCGTGCGGCTGCGCGCCGATGACGGCATCAACGTGTCCAAGGCCGGCAAGCGCAAACTCGCCTTCTACACCGAAAAGCCGCTGCTGAAGATCCTTGGATTGGCCGCGCCAGGAAGCGTGGCGCCGGCCGTCGCGCCGGCGGGCGCACCCGTCGAAGCACCTGCTCCGGCGGCCGCGCCCATCGTCATCGATCGCACCCAGCCCATGCTGCTCAGCGATCCCGCGCTCGACGGCGGCACGGAATTGCTCGGCGCCGCCCCGCCGCCGAAGGCCAATCCAGCTCTTCCCGGGGAAAGGCTGATGATCGAGGGCAAGGCGCCGGAGGCTTCGCCTGGCCGCGCCGATGATTTCTCCTGGCCACCGAAGGCAAGTTCGGCAGCCGCTGCGGCGGCCGATACCACGACGGCGATCAGCCCTTAACGCGGCAGAACGCTCGTCCCCATCAGCGCCTCGTCGATCGAGCGTGCCGCCTGGCGACCTTCGCGGATCGCCCAGACGACCAGCGACTGGCCGCGGCGCACATCGCCCGCCGCATAGAGCCGGTCGACGCTGGTCTTGTAGTCGCGGTCGTTGGCCTCGACATTCCTGGAACGGCGGCTGTCGGTGGTGATCTTCATCTCACCCTCCAGTTCCGCCGCAACGCCCGCCATAGCCGGGCCGGCAAAGCCGATGGCGATGAAGGCGAGATCGGCGCGGATGACGAATTCCGTGCCGGGGATCGGCTTGCGCTTCTCGTCGACCTCGCAGCACTTGACGCCCGTAAGCTGGCCTTCCTCGCCGATGAATTCGAGCGTCGCCACCTGGAATTCGCGTTCGGCGCCCTCGGCCTGCGAGGACGAGGTGCGCATCTTGGTCGCCCAGTAGGGCCAGACGGAGAGCTTGTCTTCCTTCTCGGGCGGCTGCGGACGGATGTCGAGTTGGGTGACGCGCACCGCGCCCTGGCGGAAGGCGGTGCCGACGCAGTCGGACGCGGTATCGCCGCCACCGACGACGACGACATGCTGGCCACTGGCGATGATCGGATGCGACGGCCATGCCACGGACTGGATCGGCTCGCCGCCGACGCGGCGGTTCTGCTGGACCAGATAAGGCATCGCGTCATGCACGCCGCCGAGATCGTCGCCTGGAATGCCGGCCGCGCGCGGTGTTTCCGAACCGCCGCAATAGAGCACCGCATCATGTTCGGCGAGGAGTTCCGCGACGGGCTTGTCGACGCCGACATTGACACCGCAATGGAAGATGACGCCCTCGCCCTGCATCTGTTCGATGCGCCGGTCGATATAGTGCTTCTCGATCTTGAAGTCCGGAATGCCGTAACGCATCAGCCCGCCGGGGCGGCTCTCGCGCTCATAGACATGCACGTCGTGGCCGGCGCGGCCAAGCTGCTGGGCGGCCGCCATGCCGGCCGGGCCGGAGCCGATGATGGCGACACGCTTGCCGGTCTTCTTCTCCGGCGGATAGGGCCTGATATGGCCGGTCTCATAGGCCTTGTCCGCGATCGCCTGCTCCACTGTCTTGATGGCGACCGGAATGTCCTCGAGGTTCAGCGTGCAGGCTTCCTCGCAAGGTGCCGGACAGATGCGGCCGGTGAACTCCGGGAAATTGTTGGTCGAGTGCAGGTTGCGGATCGCGTTATCCCAATCCCTGTTGTAGACGAGATCGTTCCAGTCCGGAATCTGGTTGTGGATCGGGCAGCCCGTCGGCCCATGGCAGAACGGAATGCCGCAATCCATGCAGCGCGCGGCCTGTTTCTCGACCTCCTTGTCCGACATCGGCAGCGTGAACTCGCGAAAGTGCCGGATGCGGTCGGAAGCAGGCTGGTACTTGTGCACCTGCCGGTCGATTTCGAGAAAGCCTGTTACCTTGCCCATAGTCCAGTTCCTGCTGTCCAGATGGTGCGGTTTTCGCCGCACCCGTTAACCTCTTGAGGCAGCCATGGCAACCTTGCACCCGAGGTCAAACTGACGATGAAGGGGCCGGGAAGCCTGGGCTCCCCGGCAATTCTCAAAAATCTATTCGGCCGCGACGCCCATGCGCATGCGTTCCATCTCGATCAGGGCCCGGCGGTATTCGACCGGCATGATCTTGCGGAATTTCGGCCGGAAAGTCGTCCAGTCGTCGAGGATCTCGCGGCCGCGCACCGAACCCGTATAGTGCACGTGGTTCGAGATCAGCTGGTAGAGTCGTTCCTCGTCATGGCTGGTCATGTCGCCGGACACGTCGACGCGGCCCTTGTGGTCGAGGTCGCCGCCATGGTGCAGCAGCTTTTCCATCAGGTCGTCTTCTTCCGGCACCGGCTCCAGCTCGACCATGGCCATGTTGCAGCGCTCGGCGAAATCACCCGCCTCGTCCAGCACATAGGCGACACCGCCCGACATGCCGGCGGCGAAGTTACGGCCGGTCTTGCCGATGACGACGACGACGCCGCCGGTCATGTATTCGCAGCCATGGTCGCCGACACCTTCGACGACGGCGGCCACGCCCGAATTGCGCACCGCGAAGCGCTCGCCGGCGACGCCGGAGAAATAGGCCTCGCCCTCGGTGGCGCCATAGAGCACCGTGTTGCCGACGATGATGGAGTCGGCCGCGACGATCTTGGCCTCTTGCGGCGGCCGGATGACGATGCGCCCGCCCGACAGGCCTTTGCCGACATAGTCGTTGCCGGCGCCGACGAGCTCGAACGAGATGCCGCGCGCCAGGAAGGCGCCGAAGGACTGGCCTGCGGTTCCGGTGAGCTTGACCTGGATCGTGTCCTCGCGCAGGCCCTTGTGCTTGAAGCGCTTGGCCACCTCACCCGACAGCATGGCGCCCGTCGAGCGGTCGACATTGCGGATGTCCACTTCGATCTTGACCGGTTGCTTGGCCTCGAGTGCGGGCTTGGCCAGTTCGATCAGCTTGCGGTCGAGCACGTCGTCGATCGGGTGCTTCTGCCGTTCGGTCCAGTGCACCGCTTCATGCGGCGCATCGGGCTTGTAGAACATCTTCGAGAAGTCGAGACCGCGCGCCTTCCAGTGCTTGATCACGTCGCGCTTTTCCAGAAGGTCGGCGTCGCCGATGATCTGGTCGATATGGGTGAAGCCCATCTCGGCGAGCAGCGCCCGCACCTCTTCCGCCACGTAGAAGAAGAAGTTGATGACGTGCTCGGGCGTGCCCTTGAAGCGCTTGCGCAGCACCGGGTCCTGCGTCGCCACACCGACCGGACAGGTATTGAGATGGCACTTGCGCATCATGATGCAGCCGGCCGCGATCAGCGGCGCGGTCGAGAAGCCGAACTCGTCGGCACCGAGCAGCGCGCCGATGATGACGTCGCGCCCGGTGCGCAGGCCGCCATCGACCTGCAGCGCGACGCGTGAGCGCAGGCCGTTCAGCACCAGCGTCTGATGCGTTTCGGCAAGACCCATTTCCCACGGGCTGCCGGCATGCTTGAGCGAGGTCAGCGGCGAGGCACCGGTGCCGCCATCATAGCCCGAGATGGTGATGTGGTCGGCGCGCGCCTTGGCAACGCCCGCCGCGACCGTGCCGACACCGACTTCCGACACCAGCTTGACCGACACGTCGGCCGCTGGATTGACGTTCTTCAGATCGTAGATCAACTGCGCCAGGTCCTCGATCGAGTAGATATCATGGTGCGGCGGCGGCGAGATCAGGCCGACGCCCGGCGTCGAATGCCGAACCTTGGCGATGGTGGCGTCGACCTTGTGACCTGGCAACTGGCCGCCTTCGCCGGGCTTGGCGCCCTGAGCCACCTTGATCTGCATGACGTCGGAATTGACGAGATACTCGGCCGTCACGCCGAACCGTCCCGAGGCGACCTGCTTGATCGCCGAGCGCTCAGGGTTCTTGCCGCCGCCGGGCAGCGGCAGGTAACGGTCGGCCTCTTCACCGCCTTCGCCGGTGTTCGACTTGCCGCCGATCTGGTTCATGGCCCGCGCCAGCGTCGTGTGAGCCTCGCGCGAGATCGAACCGAACGACATCGCCCCGGTCGAGAAGCGCTTGACGATGTCGGCCGCCGGCATCACGTCGTCGAGTGCGACCTTCTTGCGGCCGGTCTCATCCGCCAGCCTGATCTTGAACAGGCCGCGGATGGTCTGGGCGCGCGCCGTCTCGCTGTCGATTTGCGCCGAATAATCCTTGAACGTCTCCCACGATCCCTGGCGCACGGCATGCTGCAAGGTGGCGACCGCGTCGGGCGACCACATATGCGCCTCGCCGCGCATGCGGAACAGATATTCGCCACCGACCTCAAGGCTGTTGCGCAGCACCGGATCGCTACCGAAACCGTCCGTGTGGCGGCTGACGGTTTCGCCCGCGACCTCATCCAGTCCGACGCCTTCGATCAGCGTGGCGGTGCCGGTGAAGTATTGCTGCACGAAATCGGTCTTCAGCCCGATGGCGTCGAAGATCTGCGCGCCGCAATAGGATTGGTAGGTCGAGATGCCCATCTTGGACATCACCTTGAGGATGCCCTTGCCGATCGACTTGATGTAGCGCGACACCACTTCGTAGGCGTCGACCTCTTCAGGCAATTCGCCGCGCTTGTGCATGTCGAGCAGCGTGTCGAAGGCGAGATAGGGATTGATCGCTTCCGCGCCGTAGCCGGCAAGGCAGCAGAAATGATGCACCTCGCGCGGCTCGCCGGTTTCGACGACCAGGCCGACCGCGGTGCGCAGCCCCTTGCGGATCAGGTGGTGGTGCACGGCGGCCGTTGCCAGCAACGCCGGGATGGCGATGCGGTCCGGTCCAAGCTGGCGATCGGAGAGGATGATGATGTTGTAGCCGCCGGCGACCGCCGCCTCCGCGCGCTCGCACAGCCGGTCGATGGCCCCTTGCATGCCGGCGGCACCCTCGCTCGACCCATAGGTGATGTCGATCGTCTTGGTGTCGAAACGGTCCTCGGTGTGGCCGATGGAGCGGATCTTCTCAAGGTCGCCATTGGTCAGGATCGGCTGGCGCACCTCGAGCCGCTTGCGGCGCGAATTGCCGACCAAGTCGAAGATGTTCGGCCGCGGTCCGATGAAGGACACCAGGCTCATCACCAGTTCCTCGCGGATCGGGTCGATTGGTGGGTTGGTGACCTGGGCGAAATTCTGCTTGAAATAGGTGTAGAGCAGCTTCGACTTGTCCGACATCGCCGAGATCGGCGTGTCGGTGCCCATCGAGCCCACCGCTTCCTGACCGGTGGTCGCCATCGGCGACATCAGCAGCTTGGTGTCTTCCTGGGTGTAGCCGAACGCCTGCTGGCGATCGAGCAGGCTGACATCCTTGCGCAGCGCGCGCGGCTCGACCGGCTTCAAATCTTCAAGGATGAGCTGCGTATTGCCAAGCCAGGTCTTGTAGGGATGCTTGGTCGCGATCTCCGACTTGATCTCCTCGTCGGGGACGATGCGGCCCTTGGCCAGGTCGATCAGAAGCATGCGGCCGGGCTGCAGCCGCCACTTCTGCACGATCTTCTCCTCCGGCACCGGCAGCACGCCGGCTTCCGAAGCCATGATGACGCGGTCGTCATCGGTGACGATGTAGCGCGCCGGGCGCAATCCGTTGCGGTCGAGCGTGGCGCCGATCTGGCGTCCGTCGGTGAATGCGACCGCCGCCGGCCCGTCCCAAGGTTCCATCAACGCCGCATGGTATTCGTAGAAAGCCTTGCGGTCGGCATCCATGAGCTTGTTGCCGGCCCAGGCTTCCGGGATCAGCATCATCATCGCGTGGCTGAGGCTGTAGCCGCCCTGGAACAGGAACTCGAGCGCATTGTCGAAGCACGCCGTATCCGACTGGCCATCATAGGAGATCGGCCAGAGCTTCGAAATGTTGTTGCCGAACAGTTCGGAATCGACAGACGCCTGGCGCGCCGCCATCCAGTTGTTGTTGCCGCGCACGGTGTTGATTTCGCCATTGTGCGCGACCATGCGATAGGGATGCGCCAGCTTCCACGACGGGAAGGTGTTGGTCGAGAAGCGCTGGTGGACGAGGATCAGCGCGGTCTCGAAGCGCGGATCGGTCAGGTCCTTGTAGTAGGCCCCGACCTGATAGGCCAGGAACATGCCCTTGTAGACGATCGTGCGCGCCGACAGCGACACGCAATAGGCGCCGATGTCCTTGTTGTCGTTCTCCGCGTAGATGCGGCCCGATATGACCTTGCGCAGCAGGTAGAGCCTGGCCTCGTATTCCTCGTCCTCGGTGATGTCAGCCGTGCGGCCGATGAAGACCTGGCGGTGGAACGGCTCGGACGCGACGATGTCAGCCGCCTTCGACAGCGACGAATTGTCGACCGGCACGTCACGGAATCCCAGCAGCGGCAGCCCTTCGGACTGCGCCGATTCCGCGATGATTTCTTCGACATGGGCGCGAAGGATGGCATCTTGCGGCATGAACCAGTGTCCGACGCCATACTGGCCTACCGGTGGCAGTTCGATACTTTGGGCCGCCATCTCCTCACGGAAAAAAAGATCCGGAAGCTGCACCAGCACGCCGGCGCCATCGCCGACCAGCGGATCGGCGCCGACGGCGCCGCGGTGCGTCAGGTTCTCGAGCACGGCAAGCCCGTCCTTGACGATCTGATGCGACTTCACGCCCTTCATGTTGACGATGAAGCCGACGCCGCAGGCGTCATGCTCGTTGCGCGGATCGTAGAGACCCTGGGCGGTCGGGCCGCCGGTGGGCGCACGATTTTTGGTGGAGGTATTTTTGACGGCGGCCGCTTCCGTCTGCGCGGCCTGGCCGTTCGTCGCAGAGAGCGTCAATTCCGTCATCGTCCTATCCTCCGTTCCGCGCCACTTGGCATTGGTCAGCCTGTGGGCGCTGGTTTGCCTTGGCGAGCACTTGGGCTCGCCCTTCATCCTTGCGGCACGTCTTGCGAAATCGCCGAACCAGGCGGCACGCCGCTGGTTCACATCCGGTATCGTACAGGCCAGAGCCGGTCCGTCCACCTGTCGCTCGCGGCAAAAGCCGGAGTGGCCTAAAGGATACGCCAATCCAGTCTGTTTTGTGCGACAAAATAAGACAGCACTACTGTCCTAAATTTTTATGACAGAAATCCAGAACCCATACAAGACCGATTCACAAAAAACTTGGCCGCGCCGCGACACAAAATTTCGTGACGCGATCGCAAAACGTAAGCTTCGGTCTCTGGAGGCGCCGCCAGCCCGACACTGGCTTTACCCGTTTTCTTGTGTCTGGCTCTTGCGGGCGGGTCATGAAACCGGTCAAGGTCCAGCAATTTCCCCAGCACAGGCAGACGCATGTTCTTCGCTTCCGACAATTGGGCAGGCGCCCACCCAAGCATTGCAGCCGGCCTTTCGGCCCATACCGCCGGCATTTCGGCCGCCTATGGCGATGGTGCCCTCGACCAGGCCGTCTATCAGCGCTTCAGCGAGATTTTCGAACGCGAGGTGGCCGTGTTCTTCGTGGCGACAGGCACCGCCGCCAATTCGCTGTCGCTGACTGCCTATAACAAGCCCGGCGGCATTTCCTTTGCCCACCGCGAATCGCATGTCATCGAGGACGAGTGCGGCGCGCCGGAATATTTTTCAGGCGGCTCGCGGCTTCACGCCGTCGACGGCCCGCTGGGCAAGATCGAGCCACACAATCTGGACAGGGCGATCGGCCGTTTCGCCGGCGAGGTGGTCCATTGGGGCCGGCCGATGGCCGTCTCGATCACCCAGTCGACCGAGGTCGGCACTATCTATGGCCTGGACGACATCGACGCGATTGCGGCCATCGCCAAACACCATTCCGTGCCGCTGCACATGGACGGCGCCCGCTTTGCCAACGCGCTGGCCGCGCTCGACACCACGCCGGCAGAAATGACCTGGAAACGCGGCGTCGACATCCTGTCCTTCGGCGGCACCAAGAATGGCTGCTGGTGCGCCGAGGCGATCGTGCTGTTCGATCTCGACCGCGCCAACGAATTGGCCTTTCTGCGCAAGCGCGCCGCACAGCTGTTTTCGAAGTCACGTTTCGTCGCGGCGCAGTTCGAAGCCTATTTCAAGGACGGGCTGTGGCTCGACACCGCCAGGCATGCCAACGCCATGGCAGCGCGCCTGGCGGCGGCCATCGAGGATTCGGCCACGGCCAAGCTGGCCTGGCTGCCACAGGCCAACGAAGTTTTCGCGGTGATCAAGAAAGCGGAAGCCGAGAAGCTGCAGGCGGCCGGCGCGACCTTCTACGACTGGCACAGGCCGCACGGCTTTGAAGGCCATATCGGCGAGGACGAACTGCTCTATCGCTTCGTCACCAGCTTTGCCACGACCTCGGAGGAAGTCGACCGCTTTGGCCAGCTGATCGCCGGATAATCAGCCTTCGCGACAACAAAAAAGCGGCGCCTTTCGGCGCCGCTTTCCGTCTCGGGAGGAGACTTTAGACTTTAGGCAGCGGTCTTGGCCTCGATCTGCTTGGCCTTGGCCGGAGCCGAGGTGATCGCGATCTTGCGCGGCTTCAGCTCTTCGGGAATGTTGCGCTTGAGGTCGACGAAGAGCAGGCCGTTCTTCAGCGCGGCGCCGACGACTTCAACGTGATCGGCAAGCTGGAAGCGGCGCTCGAAGGCCCTGGAGGCAATGCCGCGATAGAGCAGCTCGGAGCCTTCGCCGGTGCCCTCGTCCTTGCGCTCACCCTTCACGGTCAGCACGTTGCGATGGGCTTCGATGGAGATCTCGTCATCCGAGAAGCCGGCAACCGCCATCGAGATGCGGTAGGAATCCTCACCGGTGCGCTCGATGTTGTAGGGCGGATAGGTCTGCGCGCCATCGGGCTGCGCAAGCGAATCGAGCATCGTGAAGAGACGGTCGAAGCCGACGGTCGAACGGTAAAGCGGGGAAAAATCAACGTGACGCATGATGTGTTCTCCTGTTGAGCAACATGGTTTGCGTATGGCCGGTGCGAAACCCGTGAGCGGCGTTTCGGGAGGACCAGCGACCCCGACATTGGCGGCCGCAATACACATCTGGGGAGCGCTCAAGAGCATTTCAAGTTTCGATTGACGGCAAAAAAATTGAGGCCGCGTGCCTTTGATGAACGGCAGATGAACCGGCGCTTCGGCGCCCGTTCAGACAGCCGCCGCTAAAGTGACTTTCAAGATCAAGGATTGGCGGCGCCGGATTTGCAGAGGTGCCGCATCGAGGCCGAACCGGGTGTTAACGTCCCTTCCTCCCGGATCGACAGGGGCCGGAAGCGCGCTCAAAGCCGCTTCCGGCCCTCCCCGCTGCAGGCCTCCATAACCCGGATTTGCTTTGCTTTTGATGTGTGGGCGTCTATCACCTTGAGGCCAGCCGCGAAGGGCTGGCGCGCCAAGACGCCGAGCACAAAGCGCCGAATGACGGATCTCCTCCACGACACACCCCTTTTTCACGAAGTTGAGGGCAATCCGCGACCGGAAAACGCCACGGGTGGCTTTTTCACCACGCGCGACGGCAAGAAGATACGTTATGGCCTGTTCGCAGCGGTGGCGCGTCCAATCCGCGGCACCGTGGTGCTGCTCGGCGGCCGCAACGAGTGCATCGAGAAATATTTCGAGACCATCCGCGATCTTGCCGCGCGGGGCTTCGGCGTCGCCACCTTCGACTGGCGCGGCCAGGGCGATTCCGACCGGCTGATCCGCGATCGCCAGCGCGGCTATGTCAGGTCGTTCCGCGACTATACGGCCGATCTGGAGCAGTTCTTCGAGGAGATCGTGCTGCCGGACTGCCGTGGACCCTATTACATCCTCGCTCATTCCGCCGGGGCGGTAATCACGCTGCTTGCCGCGCCATCGATGGTGAACCGCGTGCGGCGCATGGTGCTGATCGCGCCATTCCTGACATTGCCCGACCTGCCGGTCTCGATAGGGACGGTCCGCCGGGCCTGTTCGATTTTCTGCGCCCTGGGGCTCGGCCGGCTCTACGCCGCCTGGGGTCCACGGCCGAGACACACGCTGCCCTTCGAGGTCAACAAGGTGACATCAGATCCGCAGCGCTATCGCCGCAACACGCGCATCTATGAAGAATATCCGCAACTGGCGCTTGGCGGCCCGACGGTCCGCTGGCTGCAGGCGGCGGCGAAGGCGTCGGAAGCCATCAGCGACCCCGACTTCATGGCCCGCATTCAGGTGCCGCTGCTGATCATCGCCGCCGGCGCCGACCAGGTCGTCTCGACCAAGGCGGTGGAAAAATATGCGAGAAACCTGCGACTCGGTTCGCTGTTGATGATCGACGGCGCCAAACACGAAATCCTGCAGGAAGTCGACCTCTACCGCGAACAATTCCTCGCTGCCTTCGACGCCTTCGTCCCCGGTTCCGACGACCCGACGGCCTGACGGGCACCGCGGCCCTTCCAGGGCAAGGCTAGAGCAATTCCAGGAAAAGTGTGTAGCGGTTTTCCCGGGAAAAGCGCGTAGCGCTTTCCCCAGGGAATTGCGTGAAAACAAAGAGTTAGAGCGGTTTGGCGATTCTATCAAACGCTGAACCGCTCTAGCGTCAACAAAGAAGCCTATCAGCCGCGCAGGGCGGCCATCGCGGCGGCATGAAGCTCCGGTGTCGCCGCCGCAAGAACATCGCCGCCATTCTCCGCCGGCCCGCCATCGAAAGTGGTGACGACCCCGCCGGCTTTCTCGATGATCGGGATCAGCGCCACGATGTCGTAGGGCTTCAATCCAGGATCGGCGACGATGTCAACGCTCCCCGAGGCGATCATGGCGAAGGCATAGCAATCGGCGCCATAACGGGCGAGCTGTATCTGCTTCTCGAATGCGTCGTAGCGCGTGCGTGCCTCGCCCTTGAACAGCGCCGGCGTGGTGGTGAACAGCGTCGCCTCATCGAGTTTTGTCGTCTTGCGGGTCGACAGTTTTCGCGGCCCCCCCGGTCCCTCGTAATGCGAGCCGGACTCGTTGGCGTAGAACAGCTCGCCGGTGAAGGGCTGCGCCATCATGCCAGCGACCGCATCGCCATCGACCGTCAGCCCGACCAATGTCCCCCATACCGGCAGGCCGGAGATGAAGGCGCGCGTGCCGTCGATCGGATCGATCACCCAGACATGCCGGCTGGAGATGTTCTCGCTGCCGTGCTCTTCGCCCAGGATGCCATGGTCGGGATACTCGGCCGATATCAGCGCCCGGATGGCGCGCTCGGCCTCGCGGTCGGCCTCGGTGACCGGGTCGAAACTGCCCTTCTCTTTGTTGGCGACCGCGCCTTGGGCGCGAAAGCGCGGCAAGGTCTCCGCCGCTGCCGCTTGCGCAATGCGGCGCATGAAATCGATGCTGATGTCCAACTGATTCTCCCGCATTGCAGCATGCCCGAACCGGCTCTGCCGCCCGTCAAAACAAGCATGTTTATCGATTTATCGCCGCGATAGCTGTTGCCGGAATGTCACTCCAACGCCATCGGGAGGCAATTTCCACATCACTGTGAATTAAAAAAGCCTGAACGTCCCTTGACATTTGTGCGCTGCACAATACCCTCATCCTCGGACAGGGTTTCCTGTCCATGCCCTCCTTGGGCGTTTCCTCCCTAGACTTCGACCGTATCGTGCAAACGATGCGGTCTTTTTTTCACCGCTCCGGAGCCTGCCGCCCAAAAAACGGCAAAGTGTCTTGGGCACGCATGAGACAAGGCGTGATCTTCACTCCGCGGCCAGCGGCAGGTCGATGAAATGATGGTCCGGCATCGCCATCAGGTCGGCTGAAAACCGCGTCAGATCGTCGGCCAGCGCGTCGAAGCCGGCGGCCTTCTCGAATGTTCGCTCATTCATGTAGAGCCCGCGATTGACCTCAATCTGCAGCGCATGCAGGTGACGCGCCGGGCGGCCATAATGTTCCGTGATGAAACCGCCGGCATAAGGCTTGTTGTGAGCAACGGTATAGCCCATCGCGGTCAGCAGCCCGATCGCGGTTTCGGTCAAGGCCGAGGTGGCCGAGATGCCGAAACGGTCGCCGATGATGAAATCCGGCCGCAGCCCGTTGTCGCCGACGCGGATGCTCGCCGGCATCGAATGGCAATCGATCAGCACGGCAAAGCCGAAACGGGCGTGGGTCCTGGTCAAAAGCCGCTTCAGCGTTTCGTGATAGGGCTTGTAGACGGCCTCGATGCGGGCAACCGCCTCGGCGAGCGGCAAGCGGCCCGCATAGATGTCGAGCCCCTCGCCCACCAGCTTAGGCACGGTACCGAGCCCGCCGGCGACACGCGCGGAGCGGATGTTGCAGAAGGACGGCACCGGCTCGGCGAACATGCGCGGGTCGAGTTCCCAAGGCTCGCGGTTGACGTCGAGATAGGCACGCGGGAAATTCGCCGCCAGCATCGGCGCGCCCAGCGCCACGGCGCCGCCGAACAACTCGTCGACATAGCAATCCTCCGAGCGGCGGATGGCATTGCGATCGAGCCTTGCCATGGCAAGGAAGCGTTCGGGATAGTAGCGGCCGCTATGCGGTGAATTGAAGAGGAAGGGGACGCGCTGCTCGGCGCCCGAACGGATTTCGAAGGGGGGAAAGACCGAAAAATCCTCGGCTGCCGTCTTCAATTTGAACGAACCCGAAAACACCAGTGCATCATGACACGAAACTGCCACCTTGCCGGCCGCATGTCCAGCATTTCAGCGGTCGTGCCGCTGGGCAAATGTGGGCCAAGCGCGTCCGCGTTCACTTGATGTTTACTCTCACCTCCTCATATACAGGATGGTTAACGGGACTGCCCCACGGCAGTCTCTGGCGGGTGATTCGGACAGGATATCATGGCACGCATTCTTCTGGCGGAAGACGATGACGATATGCGTCGGTTCCTCGTCAAGGCGCTGGAGCGCGCCGGCTACCAGGTCAGCGATTTCGACAACGGCGCCAGCGCCTATGAGCGGCTGCGCGAGGAACCGTTCTCGCTGCTTCTGACCGACATCGTCATGCCGGAGATGGACGGCATCGAATTGGCACGCCGCGCCACCGAGATCGACCCCGACCTCAAGGTCATGTTCATCACCGGTTTCGCCGCCGTCGCGCTGAACCCGGATTCCAAGGCGCCGAAAGACGCCAAGGTTCTGTCCAAGCCCTTCCACCTGCGCGATCTCGTCAACGAGGTCGAGAAGATGCTGCAGGCGGCCTGAGCCACCTTCCGCAAGCCGCCGGCGTCAGTTCCACAGCCGCGGCGAGACGACGTGTTTTTCCTCTTTTCCTGCTATTGACGCGCCGGACCAAAAATGGTGTATGCGCGGCTTCGGATGGGCGTGTAGCTCAGCGGGAGAGCACTGCATTGACATTGCAGGGGTCACAGGTTCAATCCCTGTCACGCCCACCATCCAACCCAGACATTCGGCCCTTGCATCACGGCGCTCCCGTCTTGGCGCTCACCGGAATGGACGACGGCAGATTCGATCGCGAAACTCGTTTAGACGCCCGCGACGGCACACAGGCTTTTCATCCGCGACATGGCAAGGTCGGGATCAGCCAGCAATCCGGCCTGGTCGGCGAGGCGAAAGACTTCGGCATAATGGCGGATGCCGCGCGCCGACTGCATGCCGCCGACCATCGCGAAATGGTCCTGATGGCCGTTGAGCCAGGCCATGAAGACAATGCCGGCCTTGTAATGTTCGGTCGGCGCCTCGAAGATTTTTCGTGACAGAGGCACGGTCGGCGCCATCAGCGCGTCATAGCCGGCACGATCGCCATCAGCCAGCTTCGCCAGCGCGGCATTGGCAACCGGCGCGATCGCGTCGAAAATGCCGAGCAGTGCGTGCGAGTGCCGCTTGCCGTCTCCGGCAATCAGTTCGGGATAATTGAAGTCGTCGCCGGTGAACATCAACACACCGTCCGGCAGCCGGTTCCTGAGCGCCACCTCCCTGCCGGCGTCGAGCAGCGATATCTTGATGCCTTCGACCTTGCCGGCATGGCGCTCGATGATGGCGACCACCGTATCGAGCGCTGCCTCGAAGTCGTCGCTGCCCCAATAGCCCTTCAAGGCCGGGTCGAACATATCGCCCAGCCAGTGCAGGATGACCTTGCCGGAGGCCTGGCCCAATATGCGGTCGTAAACCAAGGCGTAGTCGTCCGGCCCCTTCGCCACGGCCGCCAGCGCGCGGCTGGCCATCATGATCGCCTTGCCGCCCTGTCCTTCGATGAAAGCGAACTGCTCCTCATAGGCGGCGATCACATCGTCGAGTGTCCTGGCCGACGCCGGCGCGAGGTGGTCGGTTCCGGCGCCCGAGGCGAGATCGCCAGCGACGGTCCGCGCCTCCGCGATGGAACGGCGGATCAATTCCCTGGCGCTCGCCCAATCGAAGCCCATGCCGCGCTGCGACGTGTCCATCGCCTCGGCGATGCGGAAGCCGAGCCGCCATAGATGATGACGAAACGCCATCGTCCTGTCCCAGTCGACAACCGGCCGCGACCATGGATCGGTCATATTTAGGGGGTCGGCGACGACATGCGCGGCGGCATAGGCGATCCGCGAAAACCGTGCGCCGATTACCGGTTGGACGGGCTTTCCGACAAGCGCGTAACGGGTGCTGCGGGCACCCTCACCCGGCAAGGCAATGTCCATCGATCTCTCCCTATCGCAGCGCTTATTAAATGGAACGTTCCAATAAATCAAGAACCTTTAGGATTCGAAGTGACCCCCCAACCAATGCTGCGTTGCAACACAAGACCCCTTGGATGGCAAACTGTTGGACCACGTATGACCGCGTCGTCTGATTGAGGAAAAATCCCGATTGACTCATCCATGGAGCAGAGATTAGAACGTTCCAATAAATTCGATTGAGAAAGCCGGGGAGGATATCTGGATGGCCAGCCGGGCCAAGGCGACGATCTTCGACATTGCCCGCGAGGCGGGCGTGTCCAAATCGACCGTGTCGCTCGTGCTCCAGGGCAGCGGACTGATCCGTCCCGAGACCGCGGTCAAGGTGCGCAAGGCGATCGAGGATGTCGGCTATGTCTACAATCGCGGCGCCGCCAATCTGCGCAAGGCCCATTCCAACGTCATCGGCATGGTCATCAACGATCTCACCAACCCGTTCTTCGCGGAACTGGCGGTGGGCATGGAGCGTGTTTTCCAATCGGCCGGCATCGTGCCCTTCATCGCCAACACGGCCGAAAATCCGGTGCGCCAGGAAGAAGTACTGAAGTCGCTGATGGAACAGGGCGTCGCCGGGCTCATCGTTTCCCCGGCGCGCGGCACCACGCCAGGAGCGTTCCGGCGGCTGGAAATAGCCGGTCTGCCGATTGTCTTCGCCATGCGCCGGCTGCCTGAAAGCCGCATTCCGGTGATTGCTCCCGACAATCATCGCGGCGCCTATCTCGCCACCGCTCATCTCATTGGCAAGGGGCACCGCCGGCTGGCGTTCTTCGGCGGCTCGTCCGACCTGGTGGTCTATCATGAGCGGCTGGGCGGCTTTCGCGAAGCCTGCGAAACGCTCGGCATCGACGCCCGCGACGCGCTCATCATCGAGGGCGAGACCAACCGCAAGGGCGGCATGGCCTGCCTGGAAACGTCGCTCGCAATGGTCGAGCCGCCAACCGCGGCGCTCTGCTTCAACGATGCCGTCGCCTTCGGCGTCATGCTGGCGCTGCGCAAGCGCAGGCTCGAGCCCGGCCCGGATTTCGCCGTCGTCGGCTTCGACGATGTGGTCGAGGCCGAGCACTATATGCCGCCGCTGACCAGCGTCGCGGTGGACTCCGCCGGTCTCGGCGAACGCGCGGCCCACGTCATGATCAAGTTGATCCAGTCGCGCACCACGCGCGCTGAGGACCATATCGGCGCCGTCAATCTCGTGGTCAGGGAAAGCTGCGGCCCAGATCGCCGCACGCGAAACAGGCCTACGGCAACGGGAGCCGCGACATGAGTGTCAAATGGGGGCTGATCGGCGCCAGCACGATCGGCCGGCAATTCATGATCGACGCCATTCGCGCGCAAGCCGATGGCGAGATATCAGCGGTGATGAGTTCCAACCCGGACCGCGCCGCGGCCTATGCAAGGGAAAATGGCATTCCGGCCGCCGTATCGAATCTCGATGCCTTGCTCGGATCCGGTATCGACGCGGTCTACATCTCGACCACCAACGAACTGCATCTCGAACAGGCACTGGCCGCGATCAAGGCGGGAAAACATGTGCTGTGTGAGAAGCCGCTGGCGCTGACCAGCGACGACGCGCGCAGGATGGTCGTTGCGGCCAAGGCCGCGGGCGTCGTGCTTGGAACCAATCATCATCTGCGCAATTCCGGTGCTCACCGCGCCATGCGCGAGGCTGTTACCGCAGGTCGCATCGGCCAGCCGATTGCCGCGCGGGTTTTCCACGCCGTCTACCTGGCCGAAAACCTGCAGGGTTGGCGCATCGCCAGGCCTGAGGCGGGCGGCGGCGTGGTGCTCGACATCACCGTACACGATGCCGACACGCTGCGCTTCGTGCTTGGCGACGATCCGGTCGAGGTTTCCGCTTTTACGCAATCCGCCGGTATGGCCGGCAGCGGGCTGGAAGACGGCGCCATGTGCATCTGGCGCTTCAAGTCGGGCCTCATCGCGCAATCGCATGAGGGATTCACCACCAGATTTGCCGATACCGGCTTCGAGGTGCACGGCTCGCAAGGGTCGCTCATCGCCCGCAATGTCATGACGCAAAAGCCGGTGGGCTCAGTCCTTCTGCGCACCGCCAGCGGCGAGGAAGAATTGAGCTTCGACCGCGAGAACCTCTATGTCAGGTCGGTGGACCGGTTCCATGCCGCGATCCGTGGCGATGACCAGCCCTCCGCCACCGGAGAAGACGGCATCTGGTCGCTCGCATCAGCCGAGGCGGCATTGCAATCGGCCAATTCCGGCAGAGTCGTCAAGATCGACCCGAAACTCGGGAGCATGAATTGAGCAAGGTCGTTTCACCGGCGCAGGCAGCCAGCCTGATCAAGGACGGCATGGTCGTCTCGGTGTCCTCGTCGAGCGGCCTCGGCTGTCCGGATGCCGTGCTCGCCGCCATCGGCGAACGCTTCGACAGCGAGGGCCATCCCAAGGACATCACCACGCTACACCCGATCGCCGCCGGCGACATGTATGGCATCAAGGGCATCGATCATCTGGCCAAGCCGGGCCTTTTGAAGCGTACGCTGTGCGGCTCCTATCCGTCCGGCCCCTCCTCCGCCGAGCCGCCGCGGATCTGGAAGATGATCGGCGACAATTCAGTTGCCGCCTATAACGTGCCATCCGGCATCCTGTTCGACATGCACCGCGAAGCCGCCGCCAAGCGGCCGGGCGTGCTGACCAAGGTCGGCCTCGACACTTTCGCCGACCCGCGCCACCAGGGTTGCGCCATGAACGCCGCCGCCGGCGAGCCGATCGTGTCGGTGCAGCAATTCGACGGCGAGGAATGGCTCTATTTCCGCGCCATTGTGCCCCAGGTCTCGATCATCCGCGCCACCACGGCGGACGAGCGCGGTAACCTGACCTATGAGCACGAGGGCGCCTATCTCGGCGGCCTGGAACAGGCGCTCGCCGCCCGCAACAATGGCGGCATCGTCATCGCGCAGGTCAAGCGCGTCGTCGAGAATGGCACGCTGAAGCCGCATGATGTGCGCGTGCCCGGCGTGCTGGTCGACCATATCGTCGTCGCGCCGGACCAATTGCAGACGACGCTGACGCCTTACGATCCGGCGATTTCTGGTGAAATCTTCCGGCCGCTGTCGAGCTTCCGCAATGCCGAGATGAACGTTCAGAAGGTGATCGCGCGCCGTGTCGCCATGGAGCTCCGCGACGGCATGGCCGTCAACATCGGCTTCGGCATCTCGGCCAACGTGCCGCGCATCCTTCTGGAAGAAGGCCAGCACGGCAAGGTCACCTGGGTGATCGAACAGGGCGCAGTCGGCGGCGTGCCGCTTCTCGACTTCAAGTTCGGCTGCGCCTCCAATGCCGAGGCGATCATGCCCTCGCCGCACCAGTTCATCTATTTCCAGGCCGGCGGCTTCGACGCTTCGCTGCTCTCCTTCCTGCAGATCGACCGCCACGGCTCGGTCAACGTGTCGAAGCTTTCGGCGCGGCCGCACGTCACCGCCGGGGCCGGCGGCTTCGTCGACATCACCTCGCGGGCGAAGAAGATCGTCTTTTCCGGCTTCTTCAATGCCGGGGCCAAGCTGTCGCTCGCCAATGGCGGCATCCGCATCGATGCGGAAGGCAAGGTCAAGAAAGTCGTCGAGGCGGTCGAGCACATCTCCTTCTCCGGCAAGCGCGCGGTCGCGCAAGGACAGGACATCACCTACGTCACCGAGCGCTGCGTCATGAAGCTGACATCAGATGGGCTGATGGTGACGGAACTGGCGCCGGGCATCGACCTCGAGCGCGATGTGCTTGGTCAAGCCGAGATCCCGCTCAATGTAGCCAACGACCTCAAGGTCACGCCGGCCGTGCTCTACCAGGATCGGCCGATCGGCCTGTCGCTCAATGGTGGCGCGTCGCTCGGAGGCGCGCATGGCTGAGCGCCTCGTCACCTTCGAGCAGGATGGCGCGATCGGCATCGTCACCTTGCGCCGGCCCGAAAAGTTCAACGCGCTCGACATTCCGATGCTGCGCGCGCTGGAAGCGGCGCTCGATGAGGCGGAAAGCGCCGAGGATGTGCGCGTCGTGCTCATACGCGGCGAAGGCAAGGGTTTTTGCGCCGGCGGCGATGTCGAGGCCTGGGGCGGCATGAACGCCGCCGATTTCCAGGTGCAATGGGTGCGCTACGGCCACCGTGTCTTCGACCGGCTGGCCAGGCTCCGGCAGCCGACCATCGCCGTGCTGTCGGGCCATGCGCTCGGCGGCGGGCTGGAACTGGCTGTCGCTTGTGATTTTCGCGTCGCGGAAACGCAGGTGAAGCTCGGCTTCCCCGAAACCTCGATCGGCGTTGTCCCCGGCTGGTCCGGCACGCAGCGCGCCGTGCGTCGCTTCGGCGCCCAGACGGTGCGTCGCATGGCGCTTGGCGGCGAGATTTTTCTGGCGGCGGAAGCACTTGCGCTGGGTATCGTCGATCGCGTCGTCGAAACCGGCAAAGCGTCGGATGAAGCCAAGACATGGGCTGAAAAAATCGCCGAACGCGGACCGCTGGCGACCGAAGCCGCCAAGCTGATGATCGCGGTGGCGGAAGGCGAGGAAAGTGCAGCTGCAACGGAAGCCTTGGCCAGCGGCTTCATAGCGCTAACCAGCGATCTCAAGGCCGGTGTCGGCTCCTTCAAGACCAAGCAGAAGCCCGTGTTTTCGCGTTCCTAGGACAGAGTGGAAATCACATGAATGCACCTCTCAAGATTTCCATGCCTGCCGAGGCCTCCGCGGCCCCCAAGGCATACAAGCTGCTGATCGACGGCAAGCACGTCGATGCCCGCGATGGCCGCATGCTGAAACGCAAGAGCCCCGGTCACGGCTTCACCGTTTCACACTATGCGCAGGCAGGTGCCGCCGAAGTGGAAGCCGCGATGCAGGCGGCGCACAGGGCGTTCGAGACCGGTCCCTGGCCGCGCATGAAGGCGGCCGAGCGTGCCGCGATCCTGCTCAAGACGGCCGACCTGATCGAGGCCCGGCTGGAAGACATAGCGCGGCTCGATGCACTGGAATCCGGCAAGCCGATCGCCCAAGCGCGCGGCGAGATCGGCGGCGCCGTCGACATCTGGCGCTATGCAGCTTCGCTCGCCCGAACGTTGCACGGCGAAAGCTACGCCAATCTCGGCGACGCCATGCTGGGCGTCGTGCTGCGCGAGCCGATCGGTGTCGTCTCGATCATCACGCCGTGGAACTTCCCGTTCCTCATCGTCAGCCAGAAATTGCCTTTCGCGCTCGCAGCCGGCTGCACGGCGGTGGTCAAGCCGAGCGAGATGACCTCGGCCTCGACCTTCCTGCTTGGCGACATCCTGCTCGAAGCCGGCGTTCCCGCGGGCGTCGTCAACATCCTCGCCGGCCTCGGCGCCGATGTCGGCGCGCCGATGGTCAGCCATCCCCTGGTCGAGATGGTTTCGTTCACCGGTTCCACCCGCGTCGGCAAGATGACCATGGCGGCGGCCTCGAATTCCCTGAAGAAGGTCTCGATGGAGCTCGGCGGCAAGAACGGCCAGATCGTGTTCCCCGATGCCGATCTCGAGGCGGCCGCCGACGCGGCGGTGTTCGGCGGCTTCTTCAATGCCGGCGAATGCTGCAATGCCGGCAGCCGGCTGATCGTGCACGAGGCGATCGCCGATGATTTCCTGGCCGCTGTGAAGGCATTGACCGCCAAGGTAACGGTGGGCGATCCGCTCGATGACAGGACCAAGGTCGGCGCGATGATTTCGTCCGACCATCTTGCCAAGGTGACCGATTACGTGGCGGCGGCCGCGAGTGACGGCGGCAGCATCTTCAGCGGCGGTCGGCAGCTCCCCTCCAATGCCGGCCAATATCTCGATCCGACGATCTTGCGCGACGTCACCGAAAACATGGCCGTCGCCCGCGAGGAAGTGTTCGGGCCGGTGCTCTCGGTGCTGACCTTTGAATCGATTGAGAAGGCGTTGCACATCGCCAACAACACGCCCTATGGTCTGTCGGCGGGTGTGTGGAGCGCCAGCATCGACACCTGCATGTCGGTGGCGCGGGGCGTGCGTTCGGGGACGGTCTGGGTGAACACGTTCATGGAAGGTTATCCAGAACTGCCGTTCGGCGGCTATAAGCAATCGGGCTTGGGCCGCGAACTCGGCAAGCGCGCCGTCGAGGACTATACCGAGGAAAAGACAATCCAGTTTCATCGCGGCCAGCGCACCGGTTGGTGGGTCGGCTGAGTTGGGAAGAACCCGGTGGCCTGCCACCGGTCGTGTAATGCAACAAGGGAGGAAGTACATGTTGCGCAAACTGCTTATCGGAACGGCTCTTGCGACAAGCTTTGTGTTCTCGGCCCACGCCGCGGACGTCAAGGAAGTGCAGATGCTGCATTGGTGGACGTCGGGCGGCGAAGCGGCGGCCCTCAACGTGCTCAAGCAGGATCTGGCCAAGGAAGGCTATGCCTGGAAGGACGTGCCGGTGGCCGGCGGCGGCGGCGATGCCGCCATGACCGCGCTGAAGGCGATGGTCGCGGCCGGCAACTATCCGACCGCCTCGCAGATGCTCGGCTACACCGTGCTCGACTATGCCGCGGCCGGCGTCATGGGCGACCTCACCGAGACGGCCAAGAAGGAAGGTTGGGACAAATCGGTTCCGACCGCCCTGCAGAAATTCGCCGTCTATGACGGCAAGTGGGTCGCCGCTCCGGTCAACGTCCACTCCGTCAACTGGCTGTGGATCAACAAGGCGGTGATGGACAAGATCGGCGGCACCGAGCCGAAGACCTTCGACGACTTCGTGGCATTGCTCGACAAGGCCAAGGCGGCCGGTGTCACTCCGCTCGCGCTTGGCGGCCAGAACTGGCAGGAAGCCACCATGTTCGATTCCGTCGTGTTGTCGACCGGCGGGCCGGAATTCTACAAGAAGGCGATGAACGACCTCGACGACGCGTCGCTTAAGTCCGACACGATGAAGAAGTCGTTCGACAATCTCGCCAAGCTCGTCACCTATGTCGACCCGAACTTCTCGGGCCGCGACTGGAACCTCGCCACCGCCATGGTCATCAAGGGCGATGCGCTGGTGCAGGTCATGGGCGACTGGGCCAAGGGCGAGTTCCACGCCGCCAAAAAGACCCCGGGCACCGACTTCCTCTGCTACCGCTTCCCGGGCACCGACGGCTCGGTGATCTACAACTCCGACATGTTCGGCATGTTCAACGTTCCGGAGGACCGCAAGGCCGCCCAGATCGCTCTGGCCACCGCCACTTTGTCGAAGAGCTTCCAGTCGGCCTTCAACGTCGTCAAGGGTTCGGTTCCGGCCCGGACCGACGTGCCAGACACCGACTTCGACGCTTGCGGCAAGAAGGGTATCGCCGACCTGAAGAAGGCCAACGAAGGCGGCACGCTGTTCGGCTCGCTCGCCCAGGGCTATGGCGCGCCTCCGGCGGTCGCCAATGCCTACAAGGACGTCGTCTCCAAATTCGTCCACGGTCAGATCAAGACCTCGGACGAGGCGGTGACCGAACTGGTCAAGGCGATCGACGACGCCAAGTAAGTGCTACGCACGAAAACACCTTCCCCGCTCCGGCGGGGAAGGGTCCCCGGTCCGTGAGGCCGGTCGGCCGGACGCCGACGGGAGGAACCCATGAGCACAGTCGCGACAACCCAGATCAAGCTGACGCCGGAGCATGCCCGCCCGCGCGCCTCCGTGCGCTCGCGCCTGCAGGATGCCTTGCCGAAAATCGTGCTGGCGCCGAGCTTCGCCATCACCATCGTTTTCGTCTACGGCTTCATCCTGTGGACGATCTATCTGTCCTTCACCAACTCCAAGACCTTCCCGTCCTACGCCATAACGGGCGGGCGCGCCTATCAGCGACTGTGGGGCTGGACCTTCGACACCGACCCGCCATCGAGCTGGTACACGTCGATCACAAATATGGGCATTTTCGGTTTTCTCTACATCTTGATCTGCCTGGCGCTCGGCCTGTTCCTGGCCATCCTGCTCGACCAGAAGATCCGCGGCGAAGGCGTTTTGCGTCCCATCTATCTCTACCCGATGGCGCTCTCCTTCATCGTCACCGGCGTCGCCTGGAAATGGTTCCTCGACCCCGGCCTCGGTCTTGAGCAGACGCTGCATCAATGGGGCTGGACGAGCTTCCATTTCGACTGGATCAAGAACAAGGATTTCGTCATCTACACGGTGGTCATCGCCGGCGTCTGGCAGGCTTCCGGCTTCATCATGGCGATGTTCCTGGCCGGCCTGCGCGGCATCGACGGCGAGATCATGAAAGCGGCGCAGATCGACGGCGCCACCACCTTCCAGCTCTATCGCCGCATCGTCATTCCGCTCTTGCGGCCGATCTTCCTGTCGGCCTTCATCGTGCTCGCGCACCTTGCCATCAAATCCTACGATCTGGTGGTGGCTCTGACCAGCGGCGGTCCCGGCGGCTCGGCCTGGCTGCCGTCCAACTTCATGTATGAATACACCTTCAAGCGCAACGAAATGGCCGTCGGTTCGGCAAGTGCGGTGATCATGTTGATGACCATCGTCGCCATCATCGTGCCCTACCTCTATTCGGAACTTAGGGAGAAGTCGCGATGAGCGCCGTCACCGCTCCCGCCCGCCAGGCCAGCCGTGGCGTCAACGTCAAGATCGTCAACCGCATCGTCATCTACGGGCTTCTGGCGCTGTTTGCGCTGTTCTATCTGATGCCGCTATTCGTCATGCTGGTGACCTCGTTCAAGACCATGGACGAGATCCAGAATGGCAACATGCTGGCCCTGCCCACGGCGCCGACCTTCGAGCCCTGGCTGAAGGCCTGGGGCGAGACCTGCGTCGGCCTCACCTGCGCCGGCATCAAGGGTTATTTCTGGAATTCCATCAAGATGGTGGTCCCGGCCGTGCTGATCTCGACCATGCTCGGCGCGCTCAATGGCTACGTGCTGACCAAATGGCGTTTTCGCGGCGCAACCCTGGTGTTCGGGCTGATGCTGTTTGCCTGCTTCATTCCGTTTCAGTCGGTGCTGCTGCCGATGGCGACGATCCTCGGCAGCCTCGGACGGTTCGGTGTGACGCTGCAGAACACGATCGGAACCAGCTTCGGCCTCGGCAATTCGACGGTCAACCTGGTCTTCGTTCATGTCGTCTACGGCATCGGTTTCACCACGCTGTTCTTCCGCAACTATTACGAGGCGTTCCCGAGCGAACTGGTCAAGGCCGCGCAAGTGGACGGCGCTTCCTTCTTTCAGATCTTCCGGCGCATCATGCTGCCGAACTCGATGCCGATCTTCGTCGTCACCGTCATCTACCAGTTCACCAACATCTGGAACGACTTCCTGTTCGCCTCCGCCTATGCCGGCACCGGTGACGCGATGCCGATGACGGTGGCCCTCAACAACGTCGTCAACACCTCGACCGGCGTCGTCGAATACAACGTCAACATGGCGGCGGCGATGATCGCCGCGCTGCCCACCCTTCTCGTCTATGTGCTCGCCGGCCGCTATTTCGTGCGCGGTCTGATGGCCGGCGCGGTCAAAGGATAACCCAATGGCTTTTCTGGAAATTGATGGTCTGAGGAAGCGTTTTGGCCAGGTCGAGATCCTGAAAGGGATTAACCTCGAGCTGGAAAAGGGCGGCTTCCTGGTGCTGGTCGGTCCGTCCGGCTGCGGCAAGTCGACCTTGCTCAACACCATTGCCGGACTGGAGACGATCACCTCTGGCGATATCCGCGTCGATGGTCGCACCATCACCGATCTGCATCCGTCGAAGCGCGACATCGCCATGGTGTTCCAGAGCTACGCGCTCTACCCGAATATGACGGTCGCCGGGAACATCTCCTTCGGCATGGAGATGCGCGGCGTGCCTGCCGACGAACGCCAGAAGGCGATCGACAAGGTGGCCAAGGTGCTGCAGATCGGCCATCTCCTGCAGCGCAAGCCGAGCCAGCTCTCCGGCGGCCAGCGCCAGCGCGTCGCCATGGGCCGGGCACTGGTGCGCGACCCCAAGCTGTTCCTGTTCGACGAGCCGCTGTCCAACCTCGACGCCAAGCTGCGCGTCGACATGCGCATCGAGATCAAGCGCCTGCATGCCACCACCGGCACGACCATCGTCTACGTGACCCACGACCAGATCGAGGCGATGACGCTGGCGACCAAGATCGCCGTCATGCGTGACGGCGAGGTGCAACAGTTCGGCACGCCGGCCGAGATCTACAACAACCCCGCCAACGTCTTCGTCGCCGACTTCATGGGGTCGCCGGCGATGAACCTGATCCCGGCCACCATCGACGGCAACGGCGGCGACCTGGCCGTCGTGCTCGATCGCGAGGCACGCCAGCCGATCACCTTGCCGATGGCCAACGCTCCGGCCGGATTGTCGGCGTTCAAGGGCAAGCCGGTCATCTTCGGCGTTCGCCCGGAGGCGCTCACCGATCCGGAAGGCGCGGAGCGCAACGCCTCGCAAATCGCCACCGCCGATTGCCATATCGAGGTTGTGGAGCCGGCCGGCTCCGACACTTTCGCCGTTACCAATCTCGGCGGCAAGGGCGTGGTGGCGCGGCTGCGCGCCGATGCCAACATCCAGCCGGGCACCAACACGCCGCTCGCCTTCAACCTCACCAAGGCGGTGTTCTTCGATCCGGCGACCGAGAGCCGTATTCGCTGATGCGTGTCGTCCAAAAGTGGATCCGGTTTTGGGGCAACGACATGCATCGAAACAAAAGAACTAAAGCGGGCGGCATGTGTCAATTCAAACGCGGCGCGCTTTAGGCGATGGCAAAGCCCGATATCGTCATCATCGGTTCCGGGATCGGCGGCGCCACGATTGCCTCCGGTCTGGCCGGCAGCGGCGCTTCCATCCTGATGCTGGAGCGCGGCGAGCCGTTGCCGTCGACGCCGCACGCGCGCGACACGCGCGCCATCTTCGTTGACGGCCATTACCGGCCGAAGGAAATGTGGCGCGAGGCTGGCGGTGCGTCCTTCAACCCAGGCAACTATTATTACGTCGGCGGCAACTCGAAATTCTTCGGCGCGGTGCTGATCCGTTACCGCAAGGAAGATTTTTCCGACATGGAACACTTTGGCGGCGTCTCGCCCGCATGGCCGTTCTCCTATGACGAATTCGAGCCTTGGTATTCCAGGGCAGAACAGCTTTTCCGGGTGCGCGGCACGCTTGGCGAGGACCCGACCGAGCCGTTCCACTCCATTCCCTATGCCTTCAAGCCGGTGCCTGACGAAGCGCCGATCGCGCGCGCCCGTGCCGAACTCAAGGGGCTGGGCCTGCATCCAGCCTCACTGCCGCTCGGCGTCGACATAGAGACATGGCAGAAGGAGGGCAGGACCGGCTGGGACGCCTTCCCCAACACTGGTCAGGGAAAGATGGACGCCCAGACGGCACCGCTGGCGGCGGCGCTCAAGGACGAGAACATCAAGCTCGAAACCGGCGCCTATGTCGAATGTCTCGAGACAGCCCCGGACGGCAAAACCATCTCGGCCGTTCACTATCGCCAGAACGGCGAGCCGAGGAAGGTCGCGCCGAAGCTGGTGATCCTGTCGGCCGGCGCGGTCAATTCAGCGGTCATCCTGCTGCGCTCGCCCTCACCCGGTAATGGCAAGGGAGGCGGCAAGGGCTTGGCCAACCGCTCCGACCAGGTCGGCCGCAACTTCATGAACCACAATTCGAGCGCCATGCTGGCGATCGATCCGCGCCGCAGGAACGATGCCGTCTACCAGAAGACGCTGATGCTGAACGACTACTATCTCTCGGACGGCAAGGGCGGCAAACCGCTCGGCAATGTCCAGCTTCTCGGCAAGATCGACGGCAACATGCTCAAGGCCAATGTGAAGCGGGTGCCGAAATTCGCGCTCGACTTCATGGCCGGCCATGCCGTCGACTGGTACCTGATGTGCGAGGACCTGCCAGATCCCGAAAGCCGCATCATGGTCGACGGCAAGGACATCGTCATGCAATGGCGACGCTCCAACATGCAGTCGCTGGAAGGCCTGACCAAGGTGATGCGCGAGAATTTCCGCGCCTGCGGTTATCCCCTCGTGCTGTCGCGCCCTTTCGACAAGCGCACGCCCTCGCACCAGTGCGGCACGGTGAAAATGGGCGACGATCCGGCGACGTCGCCGCTCGATCCGTTCTGCCGCGCCTTCGATCACCGGAACCTCTTCGTCGTCGACGCCAGTTTCCTGCCGAACTCAGCCGCCGTGAACCCGGCGCTGTCGATCGCCGCCCAGGCGCTGCGGGTAGCGGACCACATCCGTAAGAGCGAATTTCAATGATAGGTTCGCGCCGCCCCTCATCCGCCTGCCGGCACCTTCTCCCCGTAAGCGGGGAGAAGACAGCTCGCCGCAACCCCGGCGCTCTTCTTGCCACGCTGGCGATTAGCGAAAGCGGCCGCGACGGCCTCCTTCTCCCCGTCACTATACGGGGAGAAGTGCCCGGCAGGGCGATGAGGGGCGGCGCTAGCATACGGATAGGTATCCAATGACCCGTCCCGCAGCCATCGTCACCGGCGGCGCGCGCGGCATTGGGCTTGCCTGCGCCGAGGCGCTGGCCGATGCCGGCTTCGACATCCTGGTCGCCGATCTTGCCGATAGCCCCGTCAAAGGGCTAACAGAAAATATTATAGAGCGTGGCGCGGCCTTCGCTTACCATCCCTGCGACATCGCTGATCTTTCCGCTCACACCACACTTGTCGACGCTACCCTGCGCGCGTTCGGCCGCATCGATTGCCTGGTCAACAATGCCGGCGTCGGCGCTGCGGAGCGCGGCGACCTGCTGGACCTCAAACCCGACAATTTCGACCGCGCCCTCGGCGTCAACCTGCGCGGCACCGTCTTCCTCAGCCAGGCCGTCGCCAGGGCGATGCTCCGCCAGCCCAGCGATCATGCAAGATCGATCATCACCATCACCTCGGTCAGCGCCGAGATGGCCTCTCCGGAGCGTTCCGAATATTGCATGTCGAAAGCCGGGCTTTCCATGTGGGTGAAGAACCTGGCGCTCAGGCTCGCCCCGGAAGATATCGGCGTGTTCGAACTGCGGCCGGGCATCATCCGCACCGAGATGACGGCAGGCGTCAGCGCCAAATATGACGCTTTGATAGACAGCGGCCTGGTACCGGCGAAACGCTGGGGCGAAGCCTCCGACATCGGCGCCATGGTGGCCGCACTTGCTGCCGGCAGACTGGGCTTTTCGACCGGCTCGATCATCAATGTCGACGGCGCGCTTTCCGTGCCCCGGCTGTGAACGGATGAGACAATGACCGACTACATCATCGTGGGCGCCGGCCCGGCCGGCTGCGTGCTGGCCAACCGGCTGAGCGAGGATCCCTCCAATTCCGTGCTGCTGCTGGAAGCAGGCGGCAAGGACTGGCACCCACTGATCCACATGCCGGCGGGCTTCGCCAAGATGACCAAGGGCATCGCCTCCTGGGGCTGGTCGACCGTGCCGCAGAAGCACATGAAGGATCGCGTCTTCTGGTACACGCAGGCCAAGGTCGTCGGCGGCGGTTCGTCGATCAACGCGCAGATCTACACGCGCGGCAATGCGCGCGACTACGACGCCTGGGAGAAGGAGGAAGGGCTGACCGGGTGGAGCTACCGCGACGTCCTGCCCTATTTCAAGCGCGCCGAGAACAACCAGCGCTATGCCAACGATTTTCACGGCGACCAGGGCCCGCTCGGCGTCTCCAACCCGATTGCGCCGCTGCCGATCTGCGAAGCCTATTTCCGCGCCGGCCAGGAGATGGGCATTCCCTTCAACCCTGATTTCAACGGCGCCAGCCAGGAAGGCGTCGGCTACTACCAGCTGACCCAGAAAGACGCCCGGCGCTCCTCCGCTTCGGTCGCCTATTTGAAGCCGATCCGCGATCGCAAGAACCTGACCGTCAGGACCGATGTGCTGGTCACCCGCATCGTCGTCGAGAAGGGCCGTGCCATCGGCGTCGAGATCGTCGACAAGCCGGGCGGCCAGACAACAATCCTGCGCGCCGACCGCGAGGTGATCGTCTCGTCCGGCGCCATCGGCTCGCCGAAGCTGCTGATGCAGTCCGGCATCGGCCCGGCCGACCATCTAAAGTCGGTTGGAGTCACGCCCGTCCGCGACCTGCCCGGCGTCGGCTCCAACATGCAGGACCATCTCGACCTGTTCGTCATCGCCGAATGCACCGGCGATCACACCTACGACAATTATGCCAAGCTGCACCGCACCGCCTGGGCCGGCCTGCAATATCTGCTCTTGAAGAACGGACCGGTCGCCTCCAGCTTGTTCGAGACCGGCGGCTTCTGGTACGCCGATCCGACCGCCGCCTCGCCCGACATTCAGTTCCATCTGGGTCTCGGCTCCGGCATCGAGGCCGGCGTCGAGAAGCTGAAAAACCCGGGGGTCACCTTGAACTCGGCCTTCCTGCGCCCGCGCTCCCGCGGCACGGTACGCCTGAAAAGCGCTGATCCCGCCGACCATCCGCTGATCGACCCGAACTACTGGTCCGATCCCTATGACCGCGCCATGTCGCTGAAGGGGCTGCGGCTAGCGCGAGAGATCATGCGGCAGAAGGCACTTGTCCCCTACGTGCTGCGCGAGGTGCTGCCGGGTCCGTCGCTCGCCAGCGACGACGAGTTGATCGACTATGCCTGCCGCACGTCCAAGACCGACCACCACCCGGTCGGCACCTGCCGCATGGGCCATGACGAGATGGCGGTGGTGACGCCGGACCTCAGGCTGCGCGGGATAGAAGGCCTGCGCGTCTGCGACGCCTCGGTGATGCCGCGTGTGCCTTCTTCCAACACCAACGCGCCAACAATCATGGTTGGCGAAAAGGGCGCGGATCTGATCCTTGGCCGCGAGCCGCTGGCGCCGGCGGTATTTTCCGGCAATCGCGCTGCTTAGGGAGTGAAAAATGATCAGGCACTGTGTTTTCGCTAGATTTCGTAGCGATGTATCCCCGACCGAGCGCACGGCCATCCACGCCGACCTCGAGGCGTTGCGACAGGTGATCGAAGGCATGGAGACGGTTCATTTCAGCGTCAATGTCAGTCCGGAGCCGTTCGCGCGCGGGTTCAGCCATGGCTTCACCATCGACTTCCGCGATGCCGCGGCACGCGACGCCTATCTCGTGCATGAGGCGCATCAGCGTGCCGGCGCCCGGCTTGTCGCGGCCGTCGAAGGCGGCACGGACGGGCTGATGGTCTTCGATCTCGACCTTACGAAAACGTGAACCGCCGGCCTTTCGAAAGCCGGCTGACCGCTGTTCTCCTTTACCGGCGGGCCGACACAGTCTCCGCTGTCTCGAAGCACCGTTCCTGACTTTGGCGACCCGCTTCATGCGCGCGACCTTGCCCGGCGTCATCTACCAGGCCGGCAATCTCGCCGCGTCCTATGGCGGTCCGTATCAGGCGGGATCGCCGAAGCACCCGGAGGGAGCTATGGCTACGCGCTGGCGCTTTTTGCCGGCGTGGTCGCCGTCTGCATCATCGCTTCAGTCCGGAGCGGCGTGGCCAGGTGATGACCGTGCTGGGCTGAGAGATCAAGCCATCCTCAGCGCGATGACGCCCGCGACGATGCTGAGCGCGGCGGCACCGCGCCAGCCCGTCATCTTCTCGCCGAGCGCGTAGACCGAGATCATCATGGCGAACAGGATCGAGGTCTCGCGCAGTGACGCCACCGAGGCGATCGGCGCCTTGGTCATCGCCCACATCACGATCCAGTAGGCGGCGCCGGAAAGCACGCCGGTGAACAGCCCGGTCTTCCAGTCGCGCGCCAACACCGGCAGCGCCTTGGGCCCTCGGAAAACGAGGCACAGCACCAGCGCTCCGAGCGCATCGCAGATGAACAGCCAGGCGGCATAGCTTTGCGCGGTTGCCGCCAGCCGCGCGCCGCTGCCGTCGGACAGCGTGTAGCTGGCAATGAAGATCGACGTGCCCAACGCAAATGCGACCGCGCGCAGGTTCAGCTTCTCCAGATGCGCCCCGCCGCGAAACGACATCACCAGCGTTCCAGCCGACAACAGCAGGATGCCGACAATGGCGAGCGGCGCCGGCACCTCGGCGACCACGAACATGCCGCCAAGCGCGGCCAGCAGAGGTGCCGTACCGCGCGCCAACGGATAGGTCTGGGCGAAATCGCCGGCCTGGTAGGCGCCGATCAGAAAAGTGCGGTAGCCCATGTGGAAGATCACCGAAGCGGTGATGTAGGGCCAGACTTCCGCCTTGGGCACCTCGACGAAAGGCAGCACCACGAGGCCAGCGACCCCCATGCCGAACGTCATCAAAGTGATCGACAGGAAGCGGTCGAGATGCACCTTGACCAACGCGTTCCAGATCGCATGCATGGCGGCGGCGGCAAGCACCGCGAAGAAAACGAAAAGCGTCATATGGAGCTCATCGACCTCCCCAGCCGAAGGGCGTTTCAAGATCGATGTCGACCCGGACGGGGAAGTGATCGGACGCAAGCTCGCCGATGTCGGCGGTGACCGAGCGCACACGTCCGGCGAACATGCCGCCGACAAAGCAATGGTCAAGCCGGCGCTTTGCCAGTCTGCCGTCTATGATCTTCTCATGCGTGTGAAAATCACCAGCCGGTTCAACCGCCATGGCGGCGGCATCGACGAAGCCGTCGAGATAGGCCGCCCCACGATGATAAGGCGTGCTACCGACGATGCGCCGATATTCGGCGCTGCCGGGTTCCATGTTGAAATCGCCCAGCCAGATCGCAGCCAGCGGGTTTTCCGGCTCGGCTTCCCCATGTGTCCAGTTACGCGAAGGTTCGTCATCCACGCCGCTCCATGGTCCCCCTTCCCGCGGCGCCCGGCGATGCGCGGCCAAGAGATAGTCGATCTGCTCCAACCGCTCTTCAGCCGCGATGTGCGCGAGATGCAGCGAAAGCACCCTGACCGGCCCGGCCGGTGTGCGGATCATGCATTCGAGCGCGGCATTGCGGGTGTTGAGCGGACGCAACGTGCGGCGCATCGGCAGCACGTGCAGCCGCGACCAGACGATCGGCAGCCTCGACAGGACCATGGTGCCGAATTGCCGGCGCCGGTTGACCAGATGGCCGTCCCGCCACTCGCTGGCGTCCATGTCGAAGGCGGGGCCATATACCCAGTGATAACCAGGCAAAAGGCGTGAAAGCAGTTCCGGCTGGTCGTCGAAATTGCTGCGCTGCCAGTGCCGCTCGACCTCCTGCAGGGCGATGATGTCGGCGCCCGCGACGAGGCGCGCCGCGCGCGAAAGATCGTAGCGCCCGTCGCCGCCGAAGCCGTACTGGATGTTGTAGCTGACCAGCTTCATTGCTTATCCGGCTCACTTCTCGGCATTGGCAGTAACGGTTCGGTCGATCGCTTGCAATGTGCAGGAAGACGGACGGGGCTTGGGCCAGCAGGGCAGAGGTCGAGACGCGGTATCTGCTAGTCGGTGGTCAGCGGTTGGAACCGGCCGGCGGGCGACGCCGCCAATTCCGCCCAGTCGATTTCTTCCTCCAGCCGGTGATAGGCTTCATCGCCGATCGTGCCGTTGCTGCGAAGTTCCTCCAGCGTGTCGCGCTGGCGGTTGATGGCGTAGAGCCGCAGCCGGTCGTATTCGGTCGCCGCCTGCGCATCCTCCGGGTTTTCCGCGATCTGCCGCTGAGCCTCGTACTGCTCGCGCACGACGGCCGCCGCGCCCGAGGTCTTACGGCTCAACACGTCAAGGGCGGCCTGCATGACTGCAACGCGCGCCTGAGCCACTTCGCGATCGATACTCGTGTCCCGTTCGAAGTTGAGTATCCGCAGCAAGGGCTTCAAGGTCATGCCTTGCAACACCAGTGTGCCCAGAACCACCGCAAAGGCGGCAAGCACGATCGGATCGCGGCCGGGGAAGCCCGCCGGCAGCGCAATGGCGACCACCAGCGTCACCAGCCCCCGCATGCCGCACCAGCCGACCAGCACGGCGCCGCGAAATGTCGGCGCGTCTCCCTGTTGGCCTTCGCCGTCGCGGGCGAACCATCGTATGATCGCAACGTAACTCGCCACCCAGACGAGGCGTGCCAGAATGACGACGACCAGCACGGTCGCGGCAAAGACAAAGACTCCGCCCTGCCCGTCGCCGGAGAGCCGGCCGACGATCGACCGGGCCTGAAGGCCCATCAGCACGAAAGCCAGCACATTGAGCACGAACACCGCCGACTCCCAGACCGAATAGGTGCTGACGCGGCGTCTCGCCGACATGCGGCGCGGCGCGCTGCGCGCAATGGTGATGGCATAGACGACGATGGTGATGATGGCGGAAAGACCGAGCCTGTCGGCCAGGATCCACACCCCGAATGTCCCGGCGAACTGCACCACGGTGCTGCTTGCGGCGTCGTCGATCCGGGTAAGCGTCAGCAGCGAGACGCGGCCAAGCACATAACCCGCGACCAAACTGCCGATCGTGGACAGCAAGATCACCGGAATGGCGTTGCTCAGCATGATCGAACCGAGCGCGGCCGAAACCGCCAGCCGGTAGATCAGCAGCGCGGTGGCATCGTTGAGCAGGCTCTCGCCCTGCAGGATGGCGGTGAGGCGGTACGGCACCCTGAACTGGCCGAGCACGGCGCTCGCCGCCACCGCATCAGGCGGTGCGACGATGGCGCCAAGCGCGACCGCCGCTGCGACCGGCAGCCCGGCCATTTTCCAGCCGACGAAGGCAACGACCACGGTGGTGAAGACCACGGCGCCGAGCGCCAGCAGCACCAGCGACAGCCTGTAACGCTTCAGGTCACGCAGCGACATGTCATAGGCCGCATCGAGAAGCACCGGCGCGATGAACAGGGCAAGAGCCAGTTCCGGATCGATCTCGATCACCGGCGCACCGGGTACGAAGGCAATCGCGACGCCCGCCAGGGCCAGAAGGGAAGGATAGGGAATCTCCAGCCGCCGCGACAGCGCCGTCAGCGCGACGGCGGCCAAAAGCAGGACAAGCGTCAGTTCGAAAAGAGCCATGCGCTATCGTAGCGGCCGAATGAAACGATGGGCAGTGCCAAAGTCATGGCGTGAAACAACAGGATAACACCTCTGGCACGGGTTGTGTCGCCGCCGGCACGAGGAATCCGGAACGCTGGAGCACCCGTTGGGAGCGCCAACCGACGGTGGACTACCTAATGCAGCACCAGCATATCGCTCGACGAGAACGAAATCTCGGCCTTTTCACCGACCGCGGGTGGTGGCGTCGCCGGGCTGTTGAACGTGTCGAGCGACACCGTGTTGCCGCCGATGCCCACGCGAACACGGATCACCGAGCCGAGGAAGTGCACTTCGGAAATCTCGCCCGAAAGGCTGGAATCACGGCCGGGCTGGCGGCCGAGCGAAATTGCCTCGGGCCGCAGCGCCAGCGACAGCATGTCGCCGGACTTCGAGCCGTTGAGCTTGCCCTTGAGCGAGACTTCCTGCGTGTCGACCTGCACCGTGCCGGACGCGGCGTCGGTAACCTTGCCTTCGAGCACGTTCAGCGTACCGACGAAATTGGCGACGAATTTGGTCGCCGGCCGGTTGTAGATCTCGAACGGTGTGCCGACCTGCTCGGCCTTGCCGCCATACATGACGGCGATGCGGTCGGAGATCGACAGCGCCTCTTCCTGGTCATGCGTGACGAAGATGGTGGTGATGCCGAGTTTCTTCTGGATTGAGCGGATTTCCTCGCGCAGCGACACGCGCACCTTGGCGTCGAGCGCCGACAGCGGCTCGTCCAGGAGCAACAGCTTGGGCTTTGGCGCGATGGCGCGCCCCAGCGCGATGCGCTGCTGCTGGCCCCCGGAGAGTTGGTAGGGATAGCGGTCGGCCATCTGCGGCAGCTTGATCATGTCGAGCATCTCGGCGACGCGGGCATCGATATCAGCCCTGGGCATGCCGGCGACCTTCAGGCCGAAGCCGATGTTCTGCGCCACCGTTAGGTTCGGGAATAGCGCATAGGCCTGGAACACCATGCCGACATTGCGCTGGTTGGGCTTCAACCGGGTGATGTCCTTGCCGGCTACGACGATCTTGCCGGCTGATGGCTCCTCGAAGCCGGCGACCATGCGCAGCACAGTGGTTTTGCCACAGCCGGACGGCCCAAGAAACGAGACGAATTCACCCGGCTCGACGTCGAGATTGAAATCCTCCACGACCGTGGTGGCGCCGAAGGATTTTCGGACGTGCTGGATGGAGAGGAATGGCTCGGCCATGGTTCTTTCTTTCGATCAATTCGGACGGTTGGCGGACTTCGGCGCAAACCGCGACAGGACCTGGATCAGCGACATGCACCCCCAGGTGATTACGAAGGCGATAATGGACAGCGCCGCCGGTTCATAGGCCCGGTTGGCAACCAGGTTCTGCAAATATGGACCGAAAGCGGGCCGATTGAGCAGGCTTGCCATGGTGAACTCGCCGATGACGATCGCGAACGTCAGGAAGGCACCGGAGAGCACGGCGATCAACACGTTGGGAAGGATCACGCGGGTGACGATCGTACCCCAGCCGGCACCGAGTATCTGAGCCGCTTCCGTCAGCGTCCGCACGTCGATGGTCCGAAGTCCGGTGTCGACTGCCCTGTACATATAGGGCAGCGCCAGCGCCGCGTAGCCGATGACCAGCAGAGCATTTGTGGCCAAATTGTTTGACAGGAACGGCAGGGGCGAATTCGAGCCATACATCCTGATATAGCCGAAGACGATGACGATGGCCGGGATGACCAGCGGCAACAAGGTGATGAACTCGACCACCGGGCGAAGCTGAGGCAGACGCAGCCGGATCCAATAGGCCGTGGGCACAACGATCAGAACACCAAGAAGGATGGTGAAGACCGCCACGATCACCGAATACATGAAAGTTGTCTGGAACTGGCTATCGCCGAGCACGACCTTGTAGGCGTCGAAGGAATAGACGCCGCGGCGCATGCGCAGCGAAAACTCGATCGTCGCGATGAGCGGTATGAAGAAATAGGCCGCGCCGAGGATGAAGACGACCCAGGCCCAGAATCTGCCAGCCTTCATTTGAGCCACCTCTCGGAACGGGTCCGGAACCAGATGTAGAAGATGTTGGCCAGCCCGGTGATGAAGATCATGCCGAACGCAATCGCATAGCCGAGGTGGGCATTGTGCAGCACGTCGCCGCGTATTTGTGCGTAGAGCAGGATGGGCACGATGTTGAGCGAAGAGCCCGTTAGCGCGTAGGCGGTGGCGATGGCGCCGAAGGCATTGGCGAAAAGCAAGATCACGGTGCCCAGGAAACTCGGCCATAGCACGGGTATCACAACCATCCGCCAGTACTGCGACTGTGTCGCGCCGAGCGTCGCCGCGGCCTCTCCCCATTCTTTCTTCAGCCCGTCGATCGCCGGCACGATGATGACCACCATGAGCGGGATCTGGAAGTAGATATAGGTGAGCGTCAGCCCCCAGAACGACAGCAGGTTGAAACCATGCGCATAGATATTCAGCCCAACCAGCGTATTGAGCAGAACGGTAACCAGTCCAAGGCGGCCAAGCGTAGCGATGAAGGCGAAGGCAAGAGGCACGCCGGCGAAATTGGAAGCCACCCCGGAAAAGGTCAGCGTTGTCGACCGTATCCAGTTCGGCAGACCGCCGCGCACGATGGCAATCGCGATGGCAAGGCCTGCAAAGGCGCCGATCAGCGACGAGGCCAGGCTTACCTTGATCGATATCCAATAGGCGGCAACGATGTTCGCCTGCGATAGCGCGAAGATGTTTTCCAGCGTGAATTCGCCGGCATCGTTCTGAAATGCGCCAAGCATCAGATAGAGCGTCGGCAAAATCAGGAACATGATGGCGAAGATGAAGAACGGCGTCACGCCGAGCCACTGCGTCGGAAACCGCAAGGCGCGCGCTTCTCCTGGGGGCGCGGTCTTTCCCGCAATGGCCTGACTGGAAAGCGTAAGATCGGTCATGCGCCGGCTACCGTCTTCGAGGAAAGACCGGGCGGACACGTGGCCGCCCGGTGGATTTCAAGTTTTTACTTGACGTTGGCGCCGACGACAGCGTCCCAGTTCTTGGTGATGGCTTCCTTGGCCTTGCCCTGTTCGTCGAGCGTCGGGAACGCGGCGGCGGCATAGGATTCCGCCGGCGGCAGCTTGGCCAGCACATCAGCCGGGACCTTGCCGTTCTTGGCAAGATCGTTGAAGCGGATCGGGTGGCAATAGCCCTTCAGCCAGCCGATCTGGCCTTCGTCGGAATAGAGGTATTCCATCCACAGCTTGGCTGCATTCGGATGCGGCGCGAAAGCGCTGATCGCCTGCACGTAGACACCGGCGACGACGCCGGTCTTCGGCACGATGACGTCGACGGGCGGGTTGCCCTTCAGCGTGTCGCGGCCCGAAAGCGCGTTGTAGTCCCAGGTGACGAGGATCGGCGTCTGGCCCTGTGCGAGCGTCGCCGTCTTGCCGATGACCGGGACGAAATTGCCGGCGGCGTTGAGCTTCTTGAAGAAGTCGAGGCCAGCGGTGCCGGCGGCTTCACCAGCTGCCGCGCCACCGGAAAGGCCCGCGGCGTAGACGGCCTGGATGGCCTGGTTCGAAGCGCGTGGATCACCGGCAAGGGCGACCGAGTTTGCGAATTCCGGCTTCAGCAGGTCGGCCCAGTCGGTCGGAGCTTCCTTGACCAGATCCTTGTTCACTTCGAAGGCGAGCACGCCGTAATAGTCGCCGTACCAGGCGCCGTCGGCATCCTTGGCGCTGTCCGGGATCGAGTCCCAGGTCGACACCTTGTAGGGCATCAACAGGCCATCGGCCTTGGCGGTCGGGCCGAACGAGAGGCCGACGTCGATGACATCAGGAGCCTGCGGGCCCTTGTTGTCCTTGTTGGCCTTGATCGCCTCGACTTCGTCGCCGGAACCGGCGTCGGGGTTGAGTTCATTGACGGTGATTTCCGGATATTTCGCCTTGAAGCCGGCGATGACCTCGCCGTAACCACACCAGTCATGCGGCAAGGCGATCGTGGTGAGCTGGCCTTCGGCCTTCGCGGCCTTGATGAGATCGTCCATCGAAGCGGCGGACGAAATCACCGACGACACCATGAGGGTCGCGGCCGAAAGGGAAAGCACTTTCCCCGTGAGTTTGAACATGTGTTCTCTCCATTAAACTGACGCCGTTGGACGTCTGCGATGCGGTATCGTTTCCGTGTGACAGCCAGATGAAAGCTTTGTGAAACCGGCGCCTCGCAGCGTGAAAAGTTAACTCTTTTTAACGGGCTGTAGCAATTAGCCATCACTTTATTTTCCGGCTAATCATTAATCCGTCCTATATTGCCCCTTCCCCTTTCCTTTCCCTTCGTTTCCCAATCAACTTCCGCACCCCGGAACCGGCCTTAGACCGTCCCGGCGATAGCGTTTTCGAGCAGCGTCAGCGCGGCCTTCTTGGTCAGCTTGACCGGATTGCCGCCGGCCGTCGGATCGACCACCGCCATGTCGGCGATCAGCGCCTTGCGCTTCTTGTCCATGTCGAGCCCCTTGATCAGGCCCGGCAGCGCGTGCGGCACCTTCAATTCCTTGCGCAATTTGATGATCGCCTTGGCGAAGCCGTCGAACCCGCCCTTGATGCCGCAATAAGCGGCGAGCCTGGCAATACGCTCCTCGATGGAGTCCCGGTTGAAGGCCAGCACATAGGGCATGAACACCGCATTGGTCATGCCGTGATGGGTGTCGTAGAGCGCGCCGATAGGATGCGACAGCGAGTGGATGGCCCCCAGTCCCTTCTGGAAGGCGGCAGCGCCCATGGCGGCCGCGCTCATCATATGGGCGCGGGCGACAAGGTCCTTGCCGTTGGCATAAGCCTTCGGCAGGTTCTCGAACACCAGGCGCACGCCTTCCACGGCAATGCCGTCGGCCATCGGATGGTACCCTGGTGCACAATAGGCTTCGAGGCAATGGGCGAGCGCGTCCATGCCGGTACCGGCGGTGATGAAGCCCGGCATGCCGACCGACAGTTCCGGATCGGCAATGACGATCGCCGGCAAAAGTTTCGGGTGAAAGATCACCTTCTTGGTGTGCGTTGCCTCATTGGTGATGACACCGGCGCGACCGACCTCCGAGCCGGTGCCGGCCGTGGTCGGCACGGCGATGATCGGGGCAATGGCGTCGGAGTCGGCGCGCGTCCACCAGTCGCCGACATCCTCGAAATCCCACACCGGCCGCGTCTGGCCGGCCTGGAAGGCGATCAGCTTGCCGAGGTCGAGCGCCGAGCCGCCGCCGAAAGCGATGACGCCGTCATGTTTGCCCTTCTTGAACACCGCGATGCCGGCGGTGAGATTGGAGTCCACCGGGTTCGGCTTCACCTCGGAGAACACGCCATAGGGCACCTTCGCCTCATCCAGGATCTTCAGCGTCGAGGCGACCACCGGCAGTTTCGCCAATCCCGGATCGGTCACGAAAAGCGGCCGCTTGATGCCGGTGGCCGCGAGCACCTCCGGCAATTCCTTGATGCGCCCGGCGCCGAAGCGGACGGTGGTGGGATAGTTCCATTTGGAGATGAGCTTGGACATTGCTTGTCTTTCGAAAATTAGATGGCTTCACGCAGATGGAAGGATTTCGGCCGGGTCAGATTGTCGTAGCCGAGCGCCGACAGGGCAACGCCCTTGCCGGTGTCCTTGACGCCGGTCCAGACCAGCGCCGGATCGAGATAGTCGCAGCGGTTCATGAACACCGTGCCGGTCTCGACCCGGTCGCCGATCGCCACCGCATGCTCGGTGTCGCGCGTCCAGATCGAGGCTGTCAGTCCGTAGGGGCTGTCGTTCATCAGCGCGATCGCTTCCTCGTCGTTGCGCACCTTCATGATGCCGACGATCGGGCCAAAACTTTCCTCGCGCATGACACTCATCTGGTGGTCGACTCCCGTCAACACCTCCGGCGCCAGATAGGGGGAGCCGGCCTTGTCGTTAGCCACCTTCATATTGATGTGCGCCACCGCACCCTTGCGCAACGCCTCGGCCTTCTGCTCGCGGATCAGGTCGGCGAAACGCGCCTGCGCCATCGGCCCCATTGTCGTCGCCTGCTCCAGTGGATTGCCAACGACATAGTTTCTGGTCTCGGCGATGAAGCCTTCGACGAACTCGTCATAGACCTTCTCGTGCACATAGATGCGTTCGATGCCGCAGCAGCACTGGCCGGAATTGAAGAAGGCGCCGTCGACGAGGTTGGCGACCGCGTGATCCATCTTTGCGTCGGACAGCACGTAGGCCGGGTCCTTGCCGCCGAGTTCGAGGCCAAGCGTCATGAAGGTGCCGGCCGCCGCCTTTTCGATGGCACGGCCGCCGCCGACCGATCCGGTGAAATTGACATGATCGATCTTGCCGGAACCCAGCAGTTTTTCGGTCTGGGCGTGGTTGAGAACCACATTCTGGAACACGCCCTTGGGCAGGCCGGCCTTGTCGAAGGCTTGGCTGAAGCGCTCGCCGACCAGCAGTGTCTGCGCGGCGTGTTTCAGGATGACGGCATTGCCGGCCATCAGCGCCGGCACGATTGTGTTGACGGCAGTGAGATAAGGATAGTTCCAAGGGGCGATCACCATGACCACGCCGAGCGGATCTTTCTTCACATAGCGGCGGAACCCATCCTTGGGATTCGAGGCCGGCACGGGCTTGAGCGCCTGCTCGGCGATCTCGACCATATAGTTGGTACGTTCCTTGACGCCGCCGAACTCGCCGCCATAGCGAACCGGCCGCCCCATCTGCCAGGCAATCTCCGGCACGATCTCGTCGGTCATCGCGACCAGCGCTTCGAGCATCGCCAGCATGTACTTGCCGCGCTCGACGATCGACACCTGCGCCCACCTCTCCTGCGCCGCCTTGGCGCGTTCGACCGCGGCGTTGATCGCCTGGTCCGTGGCGATCGGACGCTCGGCGTAGATCGAGCCGTCGATCGGAGATTTTAACTTGACCGTTTCGGTCATTCGTTCAGTCCTCGCACTTCATGAAATCTTGATTGGCGCCGCCGCCTTCGAGCGATGGCCGGAGGGCAGCGGTGGCTTGGTTTAATATCGCTCGAACCCTCTGTGCAGTTCCCAATCCGTGATCCGGCGGTCGTATTCGAACTGTTCCCACTTCGCCGTGTGGACATAGTGTTCGAGCACATCCTCGCCGAGCGCCTGCTTCAGCATCTTCGACTTGGCCAGCGTCTCGGTGGCATCGCGCAGCGTCTTTGGAATCTCCGGCAAACGAGATGCCTGATAGGCATCGCCGACGAAGGGTTTCTGCAACTCGAGCTTTTCATCGATGCCGGCAAGGCCGGCGGCGATCAGCGCGGCAAAAGCCAGATAGGGATTGAGGTCGGCGCCGCCGATGCGGCATTCCATGCGGATGCCCTTGGTGCCCTCACCGCACAGGCGGAAGCCGGCAGTACGGTTGTCCTCGCTCCACATGATCTTGGTCGGCGCGAAGGTGCCGGCCTGGAAGCGCTTGTAGGAGTTGATGTAGGGCGCCAGGAACCAGGTGAATTCCTTGGCGTATTTCAACTGCCCGGCCGCCCATTGCTGACCGAGTGTCGACAAGGTCCAGTCGGCCTTTTTGTCGAAGAACAGCGGCGTCTTGCCGTCGGCGCTCCACAGCGAATTGTGGATGTGGCTGGAATTGCCGGCGAGCCCGTAATTGTATTTGGACATGAAGGAAATCGCCTTGCCTTCGGACTCGGCGATCTCCTTGGCGCCGTTCTTCAGGATGACATGGCGGTCGGCCATGTCGAGCGCTTCGGCATAGCGCACATTGATCTCCTCCTGGCCCGGACCCCACTCGCCCTTGGAATTCTCGATCGGAATGCCGGCCGCTTCCATCTCGTTGCGAAGCCGGCGCATGACGCCTTCTTCCTTGGTGGTGATGCCGATCTGGTAGTCGCCGATATAAGGCGATGCGGTGTCGAGACCTTGCCAGTGCTTCTTGCGGGCGGAATCGTAGGTCTCGTTGAAAAGATAGAATTCGAGCTCGGAAGCGAAATACCCGATGTAGCCACGCTCCGTCAGCCGCTTGACCTGCTTCTTCAGGATGGCGCGCGGTGAGTGCGGCAGGTCGTCATGGGTGTGGTGGTCGAGCACGTCGCAGATCACCAGCGCGGTCTTTTCCAGCCAGGGAATGCGCCGCAGCGTCGCGAGGTCCGGCTTCATGACGAAATCGCCATAGCCCTTCGACCAGCTTGCCGCCTTGTAGCCCGGCACCGGTTCCATATCGATGTCGGCCGCGAGCAGGTAGTTGCAGCCATGCGTTTCGTCATGCGCGGAATCGACGAAGTACTGCGCCAGGAACCGTTTTCCCGCCAGCCGGCCCTGCATGTCGACAATGCATGCCAGCACCGTGTCGATCTCGCCATTGGAGACCGCTTTCTTCAACTGATCGAACGAGAAATTTCCGGCCATTCCTTTGGCACTCCAGTGCTTGGTCGTTTCGGGCTTGTCATGTTGACGGAACTAGAAAACCGTGGCGAGCGAACCCGCCACGGTTTGATTGGCTGTTCAGGCGGATTCGCCGACGGCCTTTTCGGCCGCTGCGATGATCGCCCTGCGCTTGGCGATTGCCGCCTCGCCGATAGGCGGCCCCTGGAAGCGGCGATTTTCAACGGCGAACCACAAAACGACGAGCAGAATGATCAATCCGATCGCATAATTGATCAGGATGTCGAAGGGCGGTTGGATGCCGGCATACATCAGCACCATGACACCAATCACGGTGATGATGGCGAACGGCTTTGACCAGATGCCGAGCCGGAACGGTCCGAATTCGGTCCAGGTCTTTCCTTCCGCAAAAAGTCCGGCCGCTATCGGCATGGCATAGGAGACGTAGAGGAAGAGAGCGCAGCCGGCTGCAAGCGCCGCGAAAGCCGGCGAATAGAGCGTGGCGGCGATCGACAGCACGACACCTAGCCAGATAGCCGGGACCGGCGTGCGCCAGGTCGGCGAAACCTGCTTCCACAAGGACGATCCCGGCAGACCTCCGTCACGTGAAAAGGCGAAGATCATGCGCGAGGTCGAAGTAAGGCCGGCCAGCGCGCACAGATAGTTCGACAGCACGATGCAGATGCCGAGCAGATCCTTGAGCCAGGTCGGCGCCGGCAGGTTGTTGAAGAGATTGAACCAGGCATTGCCGCCGTCCTTGGCGGTCGCCACGAGATCGGGGCTCGCGAGGACGAAGGAGACCGCCATCACGAAACCGAAGACGAGAGACCAGAGAACCGCGTGGATCATACCTCTGGGCACCGCAACGCGGGCATTGTGCGTTTCCTCGGCGGTATGCGCCGAGGCGTCGAAACCGGTGATCGTGTAAAGCGGGTAGAGAAGGCCGATCAGGAAGGCCACGAGTGCAGTGCGGGCCGTCGGAACATAGCCACCACCGAGATCGCCGGTCGTGTTGACGAAGGTCGTCAGTCGCGAAAGGTCGAAACCATGCGCGCCCCAGATCAGGAAAGTCAGCGTCAGCACGACCGCAACGACGAGGATGAGGTAGCCGGAAAAGTCGGTCAATCTCGTTGTCGTCTTGATGCCGAGATGATTGAACAGACCTTGGGTGACGGTAATGATCACGACAGCCACCGTCTGCTGCCAGAAGCCCCAGGTCGATGTGTCCCAGCCGAAGATCGGGCCCGCGACGAGCCCTTGAAAAAGCAGGTAGACGCCGACATTCACCGAGGCGACCACGAAGATCAGGCCGAGCAGGTTGATCCAGGCCGTGGCCCAGCCCCAACCGCGTCCGCCCAGGATCGACGACCAGTGATAGAGGCCGCCGGCGGTAGGATAGGCCGAGCCGATCTGGCCCAACGAAGCAGCAACGACAAGGGCGAAGACGCCCCCGATGACCCAGCCGATGGTCGCCTCGAAACCACTGCCGGTGGCCATCGCCAGCGGGAAAGACGTAATGCCGCCCGCCAGAATGCAGATAATCGAGAAGGAAATGGCGAAGTTGGAGAAGCCGCTCATGCGGCGAGCCAATTCCTGGGCGTAGCCCATACTGTGAAGGATTTTTGTGTCCTCCGACTTGTCGGAGTGATCAGGTGTTGTCATGTCAGAATTCCCCTGTTGGTTCTTAGCTGGCCGATTGAACTGACTTTCCGACTGCGCTTCGTCGAGAGCCCTTGGCCTCCTCTGGCTCCAGATTCAAAAAAATGCCCGTAAGCAGATCCGCCCATTTCCGCTGCCCGGTTTCACCGGAGATTTCATCGTTGCGGATTTCGATCATCGCACAGGGCAAGCCACGCGAACGCGCATGCCGTTCCAGCGTGAAATAGACGCGGTCGGCAGGCGAATAGGGTTCGTTGACCCCGACCGCAACCCCGGCCAACCGCTGCAGCGCGCCGATCAGCGGCGCCGCCAGGCGGCGATCCTCGTCATGGATGATGCCGATATGCCACGGCCGGTTGCGGCCCTTGTAGACCGGCGTGAAGGAATGCACAGAAACCAGCCGGGTCTCTTGCCCGCGCGCCAACCGTTCCTCGACGATGCGCTCGATGGTGCTGTGAAATGGCTGCCATGACAGAGCGACCCGCGCCGCGCGCTGCTTTTCGGACAGGCCGGTATTGCCCGGTATTGCCGTGCTTTCGCTGACCGGCGGCACCAGATCCGGCGCGTCGAGCGGCCGATTGCAGTCGATGACCAGCCGCGAAATGCGAGTTTCGACCAGCGTCGCATCGAGCGCCTGCGCCATGCGCAGCGCCACCGGCAGCGCGCCGGGATCCCAGGCGATGTGACGCGACAGGTCCTCGGCGGCAAGGCCGAGCCTGCCGAATTCGGCCGGCAGGAAATTGGAAGCGTGGTCGCAGGTCAATACGAAAGGGCACGATCCGCCGGGGTTCGTCACCCGCACGGTATCAGACGATGCAAGGCTGGCGGGCCGTGCTTTCTCCATAGTCTGCAGTCCCCGGGGAGCGCTGTATCGAATGTTACGTATTTTGCCTCATTGCGTCCCTATGGATGATTTCATACAGTTTGCTTGGCTTTGTCAAATGCGATCTGAGGAAAAGACCGTCTGCGGGCCAAGGTGGGGAAAAGATGATTTCCAACATTGCCGAATTGATCGCCGACCGTATCGGCGCGATGCCTGCTGGTGAACGACGCGCGGCGCAGACTCTGATCGCGAGCTATCCCATGATCGGCCTGAAGACGGTCGCCGAATTCTCGGCCGCGGCCGGCGTCTCCTCGCCGACGATCCTGCGTTTTGTCGCCCGGCTCGGCTTCCAGAACTACCCGGAGTTCCAGTCGAGCCTGCAGGACGAACTGGCGGCGCAACTGCAGTCTCCGGCGATACGAACACTCAACCCGCCTTCGCCCAGCGGCGGTATGGCGTCTCCGATGCTGGAGGCGACGCTCGACAATATGCGAGAGACCTTCCGCCATCTGTCCGACAAGCAGCTTGCCGACATTGCCACCAGGCTGGCCGAGCGGCGCGGCAAGACATTCCTCATCGGCGGCCGCTTCACCGATCCGCTGGCGCGCTACATGGCCGCCCACCTGGCCGTCATCCAGCCCGATGTCTTTCACCTCGCCGGCCAAGAGAGCATGTGGCGCGACAGGCTGATCGACATGGGCAAGCGCGACGTGCTGGTGATCTTCGACATCAGGCGCTACCAGGATAGCCTAGTCCGCTTCGCCGAGAAGGCGCATCAGCGCGGCGTTCAGATCGTGCTCTTCACCGACCAGTGGCTGTCGCCGATCGCCCGCTTTGCCCGCCATGTCATCGCCGGACGAACCGCCGTGCCCTCCGCATGGGATTCTTCGGCGGCGCTTTTCGTCGTCGCCGAAACGCTGATCGGCGCCGTCACAAGACAACTCGAGGCCGACGGCGCCCGGCGCATCCGCGAGATGGAAGGCCTGCGATAAGCAGATTCCCCGGCCATCGCATCAGTTCCGCTACAGCGTCCCGAATTCACGTTACCGAGATTTAATGTGCACGATTGCGTGATAATTGCCATAAACCGATGATAATCGGGCGCGGCCGGTTGTTGCCGCCAGCCCGCATCGTCGCTGCATCCGCTTCCACCTGGAACCCAGCGGACGATTGTTGCCGCTGGGGTATCGATGTCGAGCTGGAAACAGATTGTTCTTGCATTTGTGATCGTGGTCGCCGCCGTGGCTGCGTGGGCGCGTTTCTACCCCGGCGCTCCTGAAGTGCTGGCACGCTGGGACTGGGCGTATGGCGCGACGCCTCCAGCGAAGGAAACCGCGGCGGTTGGCGCCCGGCAGGTGGGGCGCACTCGGATTGCCACGATCGTCGCGTCGCCAGCCAGCATGGCCACCATCAACGATCGCCTGCAGGCGATCGGCACCGGCCGTGCGAACGCCTCGGTGACCGTCAATCCCTACAGTTCCGGCCGCCTTGCCGAGTTGCTGGTCGAATCCGGCAGCCGTGTCGACAAGGGGCAGATCATCGCGACGCTCGATTCCGAGACGGAGATCATCGCCCAGAACCGGGCCAAGCTCGCCTTGCAGGACGCGCAAGCCAAGCTCGACCGCGTCAAGTCGCTGCGCGCCTCCAACGCCGCCACGCCGGTCGCGGTGGCCGATGCCGAAGTGGTGCTGGCCGGAGCCAAGCTGGCGCTTCAGGATGCCGAGCTTGCGCTGCGGCGCCGCTCGATCCTGGCGCCGATCGCCGGCACCGTCGGCATCCTGCCGATCTCGGCCGGCAACTACGTGACCAACCAGTCGGCGATCGCCACGCTTGATGACCGGTCCTCCATCCTGGTCGATTTCCAGGTGCCCGAGCGCTTCGCCGCCGCCGTCAAGGTCGGCGCGCAATTGACGGCGACGCCGATTGCCAATCCGAGCAACGCCTATACCGGCACGGTTTCCGCCATCGACAACCACATCGACGAAAAGAGCCGCACCCTGCTGGTCAAGGCCAAGATCGCCAACCCGGCCGATTCGCTGCGCGCCGGCATGTCGTTCGGAATCACCGTGAAGTTCCCCGGCGAGACCTATCCCGCCGTCAGCCCGCTGGCGATCCTGTGGGGATCGGACGGCGCCTATGTCTGGCGGATTGAGGACGGCAAGGCCAGGCGGTTGCCGGTTCGCATCATCCAGCGCAACACCGAAACCGTGCTGATCGACGCGGAGATCGGCAGCGGCGACATGGTGGTCACCGAAGGCACCCAAAGTGTCAGCGAAGGCGGCGAGGTTCGCATCGCTGGCCAGGAGCAACGCGCCGTCGACGCCGCGGAAGGCTCATGACCGGCACCGTCAACGCCGCCAGCGATACAGGCTTCACCGCGCTGTTCATCCGCCGGCCGGTCATGGCCTTCGTGCTGAACACCCTCATTGCCGTTGCCGGCCTCGCTGCCTTCTACGGTGTCGAGGTCCGCGAACTGCCCGACGTCGACCGCGCCGTCGTCACGGTCTCCACCACTTTCGAAGGGGCCGCGGCCGAAACCGTCGACCGCGAATTGACCGACACGATCGAGGGCGCGGTAGCCCGCGTCTCCGGCGTCAAGTCGATCTCGTCTTCCTCTTCCTTCGGCTCGAGCCGCGTCACCATCGAGTTCAACGACGGTGTCGATCTCAACGTCGCCGCCTCGGATGTCCGTGATGCCGTTGGCCGCGTCGCCAACCAGATGCCGGACACGGCCGATCCGCCACGCATCGTCAAGGCCGACGCCAATTCCGACGCGGTGATGCGGCTGGCGGTGACCTCCGACAGCATGTCGATCCAGGACATGACGGTCGTGGTCCAGGACCAGATCGAGGACGAGCTGGCAGCCGTGCCCGGCGTCGCCGACGTCCAGGTCTATGGCGATCGCGACAAGATCTTCCGCATCGATGTCGACCAGAACAAGCTCGCCAGCCTTGGCTTCACGGTCGCCGATCTCCGGGCGGCGCTCGCCTCCGTCGCCTTCGATTCCCCGGCCGGGTCGATCACCACGACCAACCAGGATCTGATCGTGCGCACCACGGCCGACGTGACGACGCCCGAGGAATTCGAAAGCATCATCATCGGCGGCACGACGCGCATCCGCGATGTCGCGACCGTCACGCTCGGCCCCGATGTCGGCCAGACAACGCTGCGTTCGGACGGCAAGACCGGCATTGGCATCGGCATCATCCGCCAGGCGGAATCAAACACGCTGGACATTTCGACCGGCGTCCAGGCCGCCGTCGCCAAGCTGCAGGAGAACCTGCCCAAGGGCATGGCGATCAAGATCACCAGCGACGACGCGGTCTTCGTAAAGGGCGCGGTGCACGAGGTCGAGATCGCGCTCGGCCTGTCGGTCACCATGGTGCTGATCGTCATCTATGTCTTCCTGCTCGACTGGCGCGCCACGCTCATCCCCGGCCTGTCGATGCCGGTCGCCATGATCGGCACCATCGCCGCCATCTATCTGGCCGGCTTCTCCGTCAACATCCTGACGCTGCTTGCCCTGGTTCTGGCCACCGGCCTTGTCGTCGATGACGCCATCGTGGCGCTGGAAAACATCGTGCGACGGCGCAACGAAGGCATGGGCCCGCGCGCAGCCGCCGTGCTCGGCGCACAGGAAGTGTTCTTCGCCGTCGTCGCCACGACGCTGACGCTGGTCGCCGTCTTCGTGCCGATCTCGTTCCTGCCCGGCCAGACCGGCGGCCTGTTCCGCGAATTCGGCTTCGTGCTTGCGATGTCGGTGCTTCTGTCCTGCGTGGTGGCACTGACGCTTTGTCCGATGCTCGCCTCGCGCATGCTAACCAGCGCGTCGCTCCACCACGAAGGCGGCCACGGCATCGGCGCGCGCATCGGCGGTGTCCTGAATGCCGGCTACAAGCGCGCGCTCCATGCATGTCTCGACGCGCCGTGGATCGTGGTTCTTGTCGCGGTGCTGTTTGCCGGCGTCGCCTTCACGCTGTTCGGCACCATCCGCCAGGAGCTGACGCCGACCGAGGACCGCGCCGCCGTGCTGTTGCGCATCAGTGCCCCGCAAGGCGTCAGCCTCGACTACACGACGCAGCAGATGCAGAAGATCGAGCGGCTGATCCAGCCGCTGCGCGATTCCGGTGAGATCATCAGCACCTTCGAGAGCGCCGGCAGGAATGGCGCCTACAACTCAGGCTTCATGGTGATGACGCTGGCGCCGTGGGACGAGCGCAGCCGCAGCCAGCAGCAGATCATGGCCGAGATCAGACAGTTGACCAAGGAGGTGCCCAACGTGCGCATCTTCCCGGTCCAACCCAACAGCCTCGGCATCCGCGGCGCCGGCAACGGCCTGCAGTTCGCGCTGGTCGGCAACGACCGCAAGGCGCTTGGCGATGCCGCGGTCAAGATCATCGCCGAGATGCAGAAGGATCCGCGCTTCCAGACGCCACGCCTGTCGATCGACCCGACCCAGCCGCAGCTCTCCGTCGCCATCGACCGGGAGCGCGCTTCCGATCTCGGCATCGACATATCAGGGCTTGCCAACACCATGCAAGCCATGCTCGACGGCAATGACGTCGTCGATGTCTACATCGCCGACCGCAGCTACGGCGTGAAGCTGGTCTCGACCACCAATCCGATCAACGACCCGACCGATCTGGAAAATGTCTTCCTCAAGACGGCGGATGGCCGCTTCGTGCCGATGTCGACCATCGCCACGCTGACCGAACGCGCCGTGCCGCCGTCGCTGTCGCGCGAGCAGCAGCAGCCTTCGGTGGCGATCACCTCGAACCTCTCGGGCAATTTCGCGCTCGGCGATGCGCTGGCGCGCGCGCAGGAAATCGCCACGCCGCTTCTGCCGCCCGGCAGCCGCATCCTGCCGCTGGCCGAGGCCGCGACTTTGGGCGAGACCAACAGCGCCATGATCACCATCTTCGGCTTCGCGCTGGTCATCATCCTCTTGGTGCTGGCCGCCCAGTTCGAGAGTTTCGTCAGTGCCGTCATCATCATGGCGACGGTGCCGCTCGGCCTTGCTTGCGCCATTTTCGCGCTGCTGTTGTCCGGCACCAGCCTCAATGCCTACAGCCAGATCGGCCTGGTGCTTCTGGTCGGCGTCATGGCCAAGAACGGCATCCTGATCGTCGAATTCGCCAACCAATTGCGCGACCACGGCCTCGGCGTGCGCGAAGCGATCGAGCAGGCCTCCACCATCCGCCTGCGGCCGGTGATGATGACGATGATCTGCACAATCCTCGGCGGTGTGCCGCTCGTGCTGGCCGCCGGCGCGGGCGCCGAGGCACGCGTGGCGCTCGGCTGGGTCATCGTCGGCGGGCTTGGCCTGGCCACCGTCTCGACGCTGTTCCTGACACCGGTCGCCTATCTCCTGCTTGGCCGTTTCGTCACGCCGAAGATCCATGAGCAAGCACGGCTGAAGCACGAACTCGAGGAAGCCGCCTACACCAATGTGGAACCGGCGCAATAGAGATAGCTATTTCAGCAGCCGGCCTTCGATCGACCAGCGCGCGGCAATAAAGTTCAGCACAGCCGCCACGATGACGCCGCCGATCTTTGCCGGCCACACGCCCGCGATACCGGCGAAGAGTGCGATCGACAGGCTGGAGACGCCGAGCGAAATCAGCGCTCCGAGCGAGACGAACCGCAGGAAGGCGTCATGCAGCCGGATGGCGTGATTGCGCTCGAACGACCAGAAGCCATTCGCCACGAAAGAGAAGATCACGGCGATCGACCACGAGACGACATTGGCGGATAGCGGCGGGACATGCAGCTTGAGCAGCAGGGAAAAGCCGGCAAGATCGATGGCCGTATTCGCCAGTCCGACAAGCGCAAAACGGACGATCTTGCTGCCGGTCGAACGCCGGGGCTGTTCGGCGCCGCTCATCCCTTGCCGTCCATGATCTCGACACCGGCGCGGGCCAGGCGTGCGCCGAACGCATCCGAGGCCAGTACCCCGAACTCCACTTCGCGCACGCCTTGCATCGGGTCGCGCGCGCGCAGCGTGTCGTCGACATGGCCGGGGTGGCACATGAACAACCCACGATCCGGCAACGCTTCGACCGCAGCCTCCAGCAATGGGGCAAACTTTTCGGGCTGCCGCCAGTCATAGATGCCTGCGAGCGGCTTCCAAACGGCAAAGCCGGCGCGCTGCATCGATTGGTTGAAGCCGGCGGCCACGGCAGCGATCGCGGCGATCTTCGGTGCGGCGGCGGCATCGCTGAGCGCCGGAGCGCCGCGCAACACCGGCCTGCCGGCAGCTTCGCGAAAATGCGCCCGCAGCCATCCGCGCACGACGGGCAGGAAATGCACGTGCTGATGACCGTCGATGAAGTCGGGCTTACGGCCCAGCGCCTCGACGAAACGACTGTACTGCGCGTCGAGTTCGGCATGGACGTCGCGTTTGTCGATCCGGCCGCGCAGGACCGGCAGGGCCAGAGAACGAAGCGGCGGCAGCCGGCCATCAGGCGCCAGGCTCGATTTGCCCGTGACGGCTGGCTGGTCCGTGAGGGTCAGGTGCAGCCCGATCGCCGCGCGGCCGCACAGTGGCTTTATGCGCGCTGCCGCCTCGGTCCATTCCGGAAAACCGGTCATGCAACTGGTGCCGGTAAGGCGTCGCCGGTCGAGCAGGTCTAGAATCCCGGCGCAAACCCCTGGCGCCAGGCCGTAGTCGTCGGCGATCAGGCGAATACGCCGCGTCATGTCCGGGACGCGCCTGCCGGCCTGTCCGACACGTCGCTGCGCAGGACATCGCGCACGAGATAGACTGGCCGGTCCTTGCTTTCCGAGAGTGTAACCCAGACATATTCGCCGATCAGGCCGAGCAAGGTGAGGTTGAGGCCACCGAGCAGGACGACGGCGACCATCAGGCTGGGATAGCCAGGCACGGCGATCCCGTAGAACATCACTTCGAAGAACACCTTGGCGCCGTAAACGCCTCCCGCCAGCGCCGCCAGCATCCCGCTCAGGCTGATGATGCGCAGAGGGATGACCGAAAATGACGTAAAGCCTTCCAGCGAAAAGGCGATCAGGTTGAGCCGGCTCCATTTCGATGTGCCGATGGCGCGGTTTTCCGGCGAATAGGGTATGGCTTTCTGGCGGAAGCCTGCCCAGGCGAACAGGCCCTTGTTGAAGCGCCGCTTGTCGCGCAGGCTGGTCAGCGCGCGCGCGACGGCACCGCGCATGACACGAAAGTCTCCCGCGTTCTCGGGGATGTCGAAACGCTGGCTGCTGTTGATCAGGCTATAAAACAGCTTCGCCAACTGGCTGCGCCGCCAGCTGGCCTCGCGCCGGTCGTTCTGGGCGTAGACGACGTCTATATCGGGGTGCTCCACCAACTCGGCAATCATCTGCAGGCTGATGTCCATGGAATGCTGCAGGTCTGAATCCATGATCAGCACCATGTCGCCGCGCGAGTGGTCGAGGCCGGCAAGCACCGCGACCTCCTTGCCGAAATTGCGGCTGAGGCGGACGATCTCCCACGATCCCGACAGGGCCTGCGAAAATCGCCCAGCGCCATCGTCGCGGCTGCCGTCGTCGACCAGGATCTTGTGGACGGCCATGCCGAAACGGCTTGATACCGCCTCCTCGAGTCTCTCGAGCAGCGCGGCAAAGGCCGACGCCGATTGCGCCTCGTTGAAGAAGGGCGCCACGATATCGAGTTTCTGACGCAACTCAGCCATGTGCAACGGGTCCGACATTCAGTGTCTTTTGGCGCGCCTTGGCCCAGAACCACCAGATCAGCGAACAGGCGATGAAGGTGACCGCGAGCGGCCGGAACCAGGGGTAGAAGAAATCATGCATGTGGCGCTCGACGCCGGTCAAACCTGTGAGGAACAATACCGTCGACAGCACCGAAGCCAGGACACCGCCACGCTCCTCCCGCCACAGTATGGCGATGGCGAGACCGGCAGGCACGGCGATCATGGCATAGGTATTTGGCTCGACGCGCGGATTGAAGACGCACATGTAGAAGGCGGCCGTCAGGAAGATCGCCAGTCCGGCCATTCCAGGCCGCAGCTTGCGGTCGAACCAGAGGACGATCGATAGCGTGAGCAGTGCCACGACGACGCGCACGATCGTGGCGGCGAATTCAGGCATGGGCACTCCCACCGAGGTGAAAGGCGCCGTGAAGTCGCTGGGGACGAAGCGGCCGGACTTGTCGACGGCCATAGAAGTCAGCATGCGGGCGAAATCACCGTACTGCTCGTTGACGTAGCCTGCAGGTGCGAAGGCATATGGTATGGCGAGCACGAACAACACCGCCAGCGCGAGCACGGGTATCAGCCGCAGGCGCAAGGCCCCCACCAGCAACAGCATGATGATCGCGGTTGGTTTGGCGATGATGGCGACCGAAGCCCAGAAGAAGGTCTCGGCGCGCCGCCCTTCGAGCGCAGACAGGGTCAGGAGCCAGCAGGCACCGGTCAGGAGGATCGTCGCCTGGCCGTTGCGGACGGCACCCAGCGCCATCGGCAAGGCAAGGAAGAGCCCGAAGGAAAGCAGCCACGGCAATTCTTCACCGCCGAGCTTGCGCACCTGCCGCATCGCCGCGAAGGTGAGCGCCGCGAAGCCCACCGCATGCCACACCACGCCGCCCAGATACGGTCCAAGCTTCAGCACCGGAATGTAGAGCGCGGCGAAGGCCGGCGCGTAGAGATAGCCCATCTCCGACTGGAGATTGTACAGTGGCTGGCCGCTGAGGAATGCCTCGCTGCCATATCCGTAGGCCTGCATCACCGTGCGCGTGTAGGGCGACCATAACACCAGGCCGAGAACGACCAGGAATGCCCCGACCCACATACCCAGCCCCAAACGGTCGAAAACCGGCTTGGAAATCGTCATCAATACACCCCGCACGCCATCGCGGAAGACGCCTCAGCCTAGCGCCTTCCCGGCATTCGATGGCGGCGACATATCACGGACAAAGCGACGAGGCATAGGGGGCTCAATGGCGTAAGCGGCGATCCCGCCGTTCCGATGGCAGCTGGACACGTGATTGTGTCGAGCGTCGAGAGCAAGGTCACCGCTTAAGGCCGGATCAATACCTTGCCGTTGGGCTTGGCCAGTTCCCCCGGCACGCGCGCCATTGCCTCGGCCAGCGGAATGACCGCCGTCACGTCTGTCGACCAGCGCCCGTCGGAAAACCGCTTCTGCGCCTCGAGGATCGCCGGACCACGCCGATCCCTAGATTGCCGCATCCATTCGCTCAGCCAGAAGCCCTCTATGCGCTTGTGCTGGAAGATCAGCTGGCCGGGCTCGCGGATGATGGTGGCCTCGGGATCGAGCCGGCCGTAGATGATCCAGCGCGCCCGTTTCGGCATCGCATTGAAGATGGCTGACGCCAGCGGGCCGGTGACCGCATCGAGGAAGATGCGCGGCTGTTCGGCCCTCATCACCTCGCGCAGCGTGGCCTCGAAATCCGGTGCCTTCTCGTTGAGGACATGCGCCGCGCCAAGCTCTTTCAGCAACGCGATCTGCTCGTCGCGACGCACGGTGACGACAGGCCGAAACCCTTCCTCCCTGGCCAGGCCGATGATCAGCTTGCAGAGCTGGCTGGCGCCGGCGGTCATGACGAAGGCCTTTTCGCCTTCCTGTTTGACGATGTCGAACATGGCGATCGCGGTCAGCGGATTGACGATCATCGCCGCGCCATCCTCGTCGCGCACCGTATCGAGCAGTTGAATGCAGGCTGCCGCCTCGGCGATGGCATATTCAGCCCACGAGCCCCAATTGCTAAGGCCGGTGGCGAAGGCGACACGCTTGCCGACGAGGCTCTTGGGATAGGGCTCCCCGCCACCCGCGACGACCGTGCCGACGCCCTCGAAGCCGGCCGGCTGGCCCTTGGCGCGCGGCTGGCCATACTGGCCCTTGATGAAGGCGACATCCGATGGATTGATCGAAGCCAGGCTGACCTTGATCAGCACCTGGCCCGGTCCGGGCACAGGTACGGCGATGCTGCCTGGTTCGAGATACGGCTCCATCGCCTCGAGCGCACTGCCGCTCGGCGTCTTGGTATAGCCGTCACCGACCAAGAGCAGCGCCTTCATTTCGGAGGGGATCGTCATTGGTGGTATTCCTTGTTTGTCGGCGGCAAGGCGGCCGGCAGCGCTCAGACCTTCTCCTGCGTGTATTTCTTCAGTTCCGTCCGCGCCACCTGCCGCCGATGCACGGCATCCGGCCCGTCGGCGAGGCGCAGCGTCCTGAGGTGCGTCCACGAGCGCGCCAGCGGCGTGTCCTGGCTGATGCCTTGCGCGCCGAACATCTGCACCGCCTCGTCTGTGACCTTCAGCGCGACACGCGGTGCGATGACTTTGATCTGGCTGATCCAGGGGGCCGCGGCACGCGCGTCGCCCTGGTCGATCATCCACGCCGCCTTGAGGCAGAGCAGCCGGGCCATCTCGATCTCCATGCGGCATTCGGCGATGATGTCGAAATTGGCGCCTAGCTTCGCCAGCTTCTGGCCGAAGGCCTCGCGGCGCATGGAACGCTGGCACAGCATCTCCAGCGCCATCTCGGCCTGGCCGATGGCGCGCATGCAGTGGTGGATGCGGCCGGGGCCGAGACGGCCCTGCGCGATCTCGAAACCCCTGCCCTCGCCGAGGATCAGGTTCGAGGCTGATATCAGCACATTGTCGAAGCGAAGATGCATGTGGCCGTGCGGCGCATCATCGTCGCCATAGACCTGCATGGCGCGAACCTTGGTCACGCCTTTCGTGTCCGAGGGAACCAGGATCATCGAATGACGGCGATGCCGTGGCTCGTCATCGCCGCCGGTTCGCACCATGACGATGTAGATGGCGCAGCGCGGATCGCCGGCGCCCGACGCCCACCATTTCTCGCCATTGAGCACATAGTCGCCGCCCTGCCGCTCGCAGCGCATGGAAATGTTAGTGGCGTCGGAGGAAGCGACATCCGGCTCCGTCATCAGATAGGCCGAGCGGATTTTTCCGTCCAACAGCGGCTCGAGCCATTCCCGCTTATGCTCGGCCGAGCCGTAGCGTTCCAGAACCTCCATGTTGCCGGTGTCGGGCGCGGAGCAGTTGAAGGTTTCGGCGCCGAGATGGGCCTTGCCCATCTCCTCTGCCAGATAGGCGTATTCGACGGTGGACAGGCCGTAGCCGCGTTCCGAGCCGGTCAGCCAGAAGTTCCACAGCCCTCGTTCCCAGGCGGTCTTCTTCAGCCCTTCGAGGATCTCGCTCTGTCGCTTGCTGTAGACCCAGCGGTCGCCGGCCTTGCCGACTTCGCCCAGAAATTCCTTGTCGAGCGGCATGATCTCGTCGCGCACCATGGCCGCGACGCGTGCGTGGATCGGCTTCAGCCGCTCGGTCATGCCGAGATTCATCTGCGTCATCGGTCGCTAACCCTTCATGCAGGCCGGGCATTTTATCCGTGGCAAGGATGACCGTACTTCGGATAGCCTTGTCAACGCGAACTGTTTTGCCGGCAGGCGAGGCAAAGGCGCGGAGAATTTGGATGAGCTATCTGGATGAGCTGTTTTCGGTTGCCGGCAAGACCGCGCTGGTGACGGGAGCGGCGACCGGCATCGGCCGTATGGCGGCAACCGCGCTGGTCAAGGCCGGTGCCAGCGTGATGATCGCCTCGCGCAAAGGCGAGGACTGCATCAAGGTCGCCGGCGAATTGAACGGACTTGGCGCCCCGGGCCGGGCGGAAGGCTTTGCCGGCGATGTCTCCAGTGAGGCTGGCATTGCCGCTCTGGCCGGCGAAGTCAAGGCGCGGACCGAAAGACTGCATATTCTGGTCAACAATGCCGGCGTGTCCTGGGGCGCGCCGCTGGAGAGCTTCCCTTATTCGGCATGGGCCAAGGTGTTCGGCGTCAATGTCACCGCGGTCTTCCATCTGACACGCGAATTGCTGCCGCTGCTCGATGCTGCTGCAAGCGACGCCGATCCGGCCCGGGTGATCAATCTGGGCTCGGTGATGGGCACGCAGCCGCTGGCCGATGACGCCTACTCCTACACTGCCTCAAAGGCCGCGGTGCACCACCTGACACGCACGCTGGCGATCGAATTCGCTGGCCGCCGCATCACCGTCAACGCCTTCGCCCTAGGCCCGTTCCAGAGCCGCATGACCGCATTCGCCACCGGCACGGACGAACAGGCCAGGCATGTCGGCAGCCATGTCCCGATCGGCCGCATCGGCACACCGGATGACATTGCCGGCGCAACGCTCTATTTGTGCAGCCGTGCAGGCAGCTATGTCACCGGCGCCATCCTGCCGATCGACGGCGGGCAGTCGGTGCAGCATGGGTTGACCTTGTTCAAGGAATGACATTTTCCGGCCGCAGAAGCCGGGGGTGAAACAGGAGGACATGAGCGTGGAACCGATAAGTCTCGATGTGCTTCTGGCCAGCGTCGGCAAGGAGGTCGGCGTTTCGCCCTGGCGTGTGGTTACGCAGCGCATGATCGACCAGTTCGCCGACGCCACCGACGACCACCAGTTCATCCACTGCGATCCAGAGCGGGCCAAGCGCGAAACGCCGTTCGGCGGCACCATCGCGCATGGTTTCCTGTCGCTGTCGCTGCTATCGGCGATGACGTTCGAGACCATGCCACCGCTGGAAAACGGCAAGATGGGCGTCAACCATGGCTTCGATTCGCTGCGCTTCCTGGCGCCGGTGAAGACCGGCGCGCGCATCCGCACCCGTTTCGTGCTGGCCGACGTCAAGGTCAGGCCATCGGGCTGGGTGCAGACGGCGCACGACGTGACCATCGAGATCGAAGGTTCGAAGAAACCGGCGCTGACCGCCCGCTGGCTGACGCTGACCTTGATTGAACGTCAGCCCGAGACTGCATGAGCGACCCGAACGCGCTTGACCAGGCGGCGCTTGCGCCTTACCTCGAGGCGCACATCCCGGGCTTTTCCGGGCTCACGGCAATCGAAAAATTCAAATCCGGCCAATCCAACCCGACCTATCTCCTGACGGCGGCAAGCGGCCGTTACGTGCTGCGCGCCAAGCCGCCAGGCCAACTCCTGAAATCGGCGCACCAGGTCGACCGCGAATTCCGGGTGATGAAGGCGCTTTTGGGCACCGCCGTGCCTGTCCCAGAAATGCTGCATCTGTCGGCCGAGGATTCGCCGATCGGCCGCATGTTCTACGTCATGGATTTCCTCGATGGCCGCATCTTCTGGGATCCGGCGCTGCCTGACGCCCGCGACAACGGTGAGCGCGCCGCGATCTACGACGCCATGAACGCGACGCTCGCCGCCCTGCGCGATGTCGATGTCGAGGCCGTGGGTCTCGGCGATTTCGGCCGCCCCGGCAGTTACTTCGAGCGGCAGCTGGCACGCTGGACCAGCCAGTACCGTGCCTCCGAGACCGGCACCATTGCTGACATGGATCACCTGATTGCCTGGCTGGAAACCCATATGCCGGCCGATGATATCAGGGTGTCGCTGGTGCATGGCGACTACCGGCTGGACAATCTGATCTTCGCGCCGGACCAGCCGAGGGTACTGGCGGTGCTCGACTGGGAATTGTCGACGCTTGGCCACTCCTTCGCCGACATCGCCTATCAGTGCATGCAATGGCGCCTGCCGCATGATTCCGGCTTTCGCGGCCTGGGCGGCGTCGATCGCTCGGCACTTGGCCTGCCCGGCGAAGAAGATTATGTCACCGCCTATTGCCAGCGGCGTGGGCTCGCCGGCATCGACAACTGGACGTTCTTCCTCGCCTTCTCCTTCTTTCGGTTGGCGGCAATCTGCCAGGGTGTCTACAAGCGGGCGCTCGACGGCAACGCTTCCAACCCGGAGAAGGCCAAAACCTATGGCGAGGCGGTCAAATTGCTCTCGCACCTCGCCGCCAAACTGATCGACGAGCAGACCTAAGGGGGAAACGTCATGGGTAGCTTCTGACGCCTGCCGCTTGGGAACCCGCGGCACCCTTGTTCGTTTCCGTACAGCGTATATAATTTAGCCAGGCACCGACCAGAAAAGGGCAACAGACTTGCCGCTGAGCGTCCAGAAACGCCGCGAGAAACAAAAGGCCGAACTGCGCTCGGAGCTTGTCGCGGCCGCGCACAAGCTCGTCCAGGAAGAAGGCTACGAAGGCCTGACCATCCGCAAGCTGGCCAAGCGGGTCGGGTATGCGCCTATGTCGGTCTATTCCTACTTCGCCGACAAGCAGGACATCCTGTTCGCGCTGGCCGAGGACGCGTTCGAAACGCTCGCCCGTCGCATCGAGGAGCACCCATCGGACGATCCGATCGAGGCCTTGCAGGCGGTCATGACCGAATATGCCGCCTTCGGGCTCGGCAATCCCAACGAATACCGCACCGTCTTCATGACCGAAAAGACCAAGCTGCCGGAAGGCAGGAGTTACGAGGACATGGAGGAAGGCAACCCGGCGATGAAGGCGCTGATCAGCAGGGTCGAGGCCTGTGTCGCCGCCGGCAAATTGCATGGCGATCCGCGCGCCATTGCCACCATGCTGTGGGCGGTCGGCCATGGCACGATCTCGCTGTTGATCACCTTCCCCTTTTATCCGTTCGGCGACCCGCAGGCTTTCGTCAAACGCATGTGCGATTTCACCCTTGCCACGCTCAGCACGCAAGATGTGCCGCCGTTGACCGAGACACCGGTCAACTGCTGAGCGCCAGCCCTTTCGTCTTCCCGTTTCCTCACCGCCCTCGCAGCCAAGTCTAGCTAATGCATGTCGCCCGGAAGTGTCCTCGGTTCCGGGATAACGACATGCATAAAATCAGAAGCTTACAGCAGGTCGGGCGAATCTTATTCGCCGCGACACGCTGTAGGCGAATTTCTTGGTTAACAAAAGTTTACCGTACGCGTACGATTCTCCCTTGAACTCCCCGATCGTCGGACGTATTTGTACGAAACAACGTACGTGTACGGAAACAAATTCACCGTCGAAAACGGAGACCGACCATGAAAAAGACACTTCTCACCCTCGCCGCCGTGCTGGCACTTTCGGGCTCGGCTTTTGCCGCCGGCTCCGCTCACCCGGTCAAGCACCCGACTGCAGCGACCTGCGTCGACATCAGGACCAATGTGAAGCTCGATTGCGCTTCGACCGGCTCGGTCGATAAGAAGGCTTCCAAGCAAGCCACGACCGACGGCAAGGGTCCGCGGCTCGGAATCACGGTGAACCCGTGGATCATGCCGAGCGCCTACTGAGATTTTCGGAAAGTCGGTTCTGGCCGGCTCAACCGGCCAGATGGTGATTTCAGGCGACCGAGACCGGCAGCTTGGTCGCTGAACTTTCGAAGGCCGCGTCGATCAGCTTCTGCATGTCTGCGGCCCGCCGGAACGACGGATCGCCGTTCTGTCCGGTATCGAGCGCATCGGCAAAGCGCCGGGCGTTGCGCTTGACTTCGGGCGGCATCAGCGTCCGCCAGCGCTGGTGGTCGACATCCTCGCCAAGGCAGGCGGACAGGTGCGAAACCTTGCCGTCGGTCTCGACCTTGATCGCGCCCTTGGTGCCATGCAAGGCCAGCGACAAATCGTTGCCGTGACCTGTCGTGTAGCGGCTGGCCATGATCGTGGCCAGCGCCCCGGATTTGAGCCGCGCCGTCATCGCCACGCTGTCATTGGCGTCGAGCACATAGTCGCCGATGCGATCGCCCTCCGCTTTCGGAAACGTCACCAGGTCGGCATGCAGACCGACGATATCCTGGGCCGCGCCATAGCTGGCGAAATCCAGGATGTGGATGCCGACATCACCCAGAACACCTGTCGAACCGTGTCGGCTCGACAGGCGCCACAGCCATTTGTCGTCGATCCGCCAGTCGCCCCAAAACTTGCTGACCAGCCAGCTTTGCCTGTAGCCCGCCTCGACATGGCGCAGCTCGCCGATCTCGCCGGCCTGCACCATGCGTCGGGCCTCGTGGATCACGGGTGAGTTGCGATAGGTCAGGTTGACCATGTTGACGAGCCCGGCCGCCTCGGCGGCTTCGCTCATCGCAAGCGCATCGGCATGGTTGGGCGCCAGCGGCTTTTCGCAGAACACATGTTTCCCGGCGGCAAGCAGGGAGAGCGTCGTCGCCTTGTGGACGCCGTCCGGCGTCGCGTTGATGGCGGCATCGAACTCACCCCAGGCGATCGCCGCTTCGAGGCTTTCGAAGAAATTGCCTATCTTGTTGGCGGCAGCGAACGCCGCCGCGCGGCCCGGCAGAGAATCGACGCAGGCGACGATGCTGCAGCCCGGAACCTGACCGAACTCCTCGATATGATGCGCCGCGATCCAGCCGGTGCCGAGCAAAAGCAAGCGATGCATCAGCTCAACCCCTTATCACCGTCGGCATGCAGGCGCAGGCCTTTCTGGACAATCTTCTCCTTGGCCTTGTCCGTCGGTACATTCGGCGCATTGGTGATGCCGGCCCAGGCCGGGGCCGGGTTGTGTGCCCAATGCACGGCGTTGCGCAGCACCTGCTGAACGCCTTCATTGTGATAGATCGGATAGGTCTCGTGGCCGGGCGAGAAGTAGAAGATTTTTCCCGCGCCGCGCTGGTAGGTCAGCCCCGATCGGAACACCTCGCCGCCCTCGTACCAGGAGATAAACACCGTCTCCAGCGGCTCCGGCACCGCGAACGGCTCGCCATACATTTCCGTCTCGCCGATCTCCAGGCATTCGCCGATGCCTTGGGCGATCGGGTGGCCGCGGTTGATCGCCCAGACCCGCTCGCGCTCGCCCGCCTCGCGCCATTTCAGCGAACAAGGCGTGCCCATAAGCCGCTTGAATATTTTCGAGTAATGGCCGGAATGAAGCACGATCAGCCCCATGCCTTCCCAGACCCGCTTCTGCACGCGCTCGACGATCTCGTCCTTGACCTCGCCATGGGCGGCATGGCCCCACCATAGAAGCACGTCGGTGGCCGCCAGGCGCGTCTCGCTCAGGCCGTGTTCGGGTTCCTGCAAGGTGGCGGTGGTCGCCTCAATGCGCTTGTCCTGGTTGAGCGCGGCGGCAATGGTGCCGTGCATGCCCAGCGGATAGAGGTCGCGCACGGCGGCATTGGTCTGTTCATGGACGTTCTCGCCCCAGACAACGGCTTCTATTGGCATTTTTCCTCTCCAAAGCGCTTTGAATACCGCATCCACCGAAGCATTGGGAAGACGCCTTCAGCCAAAAATTTCAGGGCTTGCGGGTCTTGCGGCCAGGAACTGTCTTGGCCTTGCCGGCTTTGGCCGGCGCGCCGGAAATGGACGACCCCGTAATCGACACGGGATCGCTGGCCGGGAACGTATCCTCGAGGCCTTCCTCGAGCTCTTCTTCGGCGTCGGCTTCCTGGCGCCGCTCAAGTTCTAGCGAGCGGACTGCCGCGGTTTTCGGCGATTTCGGCGCGGACTTCGACGGCATCGGCAATTCTCCTCGACCTGTCGCCGCACAACGGACGCGAGCGGCAAACGTTCCGGGGTCAGCCAGCGGCGTCGCGGGCTCCTTCGGACAGGAAAGTAAAGACATAGTCCGAGAAGGAACGCCAGCACTCGACCCGGAAGCCTTCGTCGGCCGTGCGCAACAGCACGATCTCGGCCTTGCCCAGGATGGTGCGCGAAGCGGCGCCCACCGGGAAGGCTTCGAGCGACAGATCCTGCGGGCAGCCCGAATTGATCGCGGCTTCCGCCGCCGGACCGGTGACTGAAATCGCGATGTTGCGATGCGAGATACCGACCGACGAGTGCAAGGCTGAAACCTTTGCGCAATCGGCGAGTGGGTCCTTGCCGGCCTCGTCGATGACAAGCCATTCGTCCGGCCCAAGCCACAGCGCCGTACGCCCGCCCTTCGACACTGATGTTTTCGGCTTCTTCGGCAAGGTCAGGCCGAGCGCCTTCGACAGTGCGGCGACCGAAGCTTCCGGCGCGCGCAGCGAGACGCGCTCGGCCGGCGGCAGCACCTCGACCTTGACACCCGTTGCGGAGACGGTGCGCCCGGCCAGTGCCGGACGCCGCTCTGCCGAGGGCGAAGCCGTCGCGGCCGTCTTTGCAGCAGCCTTAGCCATTGAGGCGCCCTCCCGTCTCGTCGAAGAACACCATGCCGGTAACCTCCACTTCGATCACCCCGTTCGGCATCGGCACGTAGAGCGTATCGCCCATCCGGTCACGCCCGCCGGCGACCAGCGCCAGCGCGATCGAACGGCCGCAATTTTGCGACCAATAACTCGATGTGACATGGCCGATCATCTTCATCGGAATCGCCTGCTTCGGATCCTCGACGATCTGCGCGCCTTCTTCCAGCACCACCTTGGGGTCCTTGGTTTTGAGGCCGACCAGTTGCTTGCGGCCTTTGGCCACGAGGTCAGGCCGCGTCAGGCCGCGAATGCCGACGAAGTCGGCCTTCTTCTTGCCGACCGCCCAGTCGAGACCGGCATCGTTGGGCGTCACCGTGCCGTCCGTATCCTGGCCGACGATGATATAGCCCTTCTCGGCGCGCAACACGTGCATCGCCTCGGTGCCGTACGCGGTGGCGCCATGCTTCTGGCCCTCGGCCCACAGCGCTTCCCAGACCGCCTGGCCATGGTCGGCCGGCACATTGACCTCGAAACCGCGCTCGCCGGTGAACGACATGCGAAACAGCCGTGTCGGCACGCCGCAGATCTTGCCCTCGCGCACCGACATATGCGGCAGCGCTTCATCGGACATGTCGATGCCTTCGACCAGCGGCGCGATGATGTCGCGGGATTTCGGACCCTGCACGGCGATGACCGCCCACTGCTCGGTGATCGAGGTCAGCCAGACATTGAGATGCGGGAACTCGGTCTGGAGGTAATCCTCCATGTGGTTCATGACGCGCGGCGCGCCGCCCGTCGTCGTGGTGACATGGAAACGGTCCGGCGCCAGCCTGCCGACGACACCGTCATCATAGATGAAGCCGTCCTCGCGCAGCATGATGCCATAGCGGCAGCGGCCTGGCTCCAGCTTCTCCCACGGGTTGGTGTAGAGCAGTTCCATGAATTTGGCCGCATCCGGCCCGACCACTTCTATCTTGCCCAGCGTCGAGGCATCGAACAGGCCGGCCTGGTTGCGGACGGCGACGCATTCGCGGTCGACCGCCGCATGCATGTCCTCGCCGGCTTTCGGGAAATACCAGGCGCGCTTCCATTGGCCGACATCCTCGAACACCGCGCCTTGCGCCTCGGCCCAGGGATGGATTGCCGTCTTGCGGGTCGGGTCGAACAGCGGCCCACGCGCGTGGCTGACGATCGCGCCGAAGGTGACCGGCGTGTACGGCGCGCGGAACGTGGTCAGGCCGACCTCGGGGATCGGCTTGCCCAGCGTCTCGGCGGCAATCGCCAGCCCGTGCATGTTGGACGTCTTGCCCTGGTCGGTCGCCATGCCGTTGGTGGTGAAGCGCTTGACATGCTCGATCGAGCGCATGCCTTCATGCACCGCCTGGCGGATATCCTTGGCGGTGACGTCGTTCTGGAAATCGACGAAGGCTTTCACCGTCGTGTCCGGCCCGGCGCCGGGTGCCGCACCCAGCATGCCGCGCGACCAGCTCTCCGAGGCGTCCACCTTCGGCTTCACACCTTTGGCGGCTTTCGCGCCAGCATCCTTGGCCGCCTTGGCGCCCGCCGCATAGGCTTCGTCAACCGTTGCCGACAGGCCGTCAGTGCCGTTGCAGGCGCCGACCGAGACGCAGTCCTGCGCATAGGTGCCCGGCACGAAGCGCTTGGTCTCGTCGTTGAAGGCGACCTTGCCGCGCGACTGCGAGAACAGATGCACCGACGGCGTCCAGCCGGCCGACATCAGGATCGCATCGACCGCGATGGTGCGTTCGCCGCCGCCATTCTTCGGCTGCACCGTCATCGACGACACGCGCAGCTTGCCGCCGGCGCGGATCACAGCACGGCCGAAATTGATCTCGATGCCGAGCGCCCTCGCCTCGTCGATCACCGGGCCGGTCGGGTTGTCACGCAGATCGACGATCGCCGCCACGTTGACGCCGGCCTTCTTCAGGTCGATCGCGGCGCCGTAGGCCGAGTCATTGGCGGTGTAGACACCGACATTTTTTCCGACCGCGACACCATAGTGATTGAGGAAGGTGCGCGCCGCGCCGGCCAGCATGACGCCTGGCCGGTCGTTGTTGGCGAACACCATGTGGCGCTCGATGGCGCCGGAGGCCAGCACCACGCGCTTGGCGCGGACCTGCCAGAGCCGCTCGCGCGGCAGGTCGTGACCGGGAGCCTTCAGGTGATCGCTGACGCGCTCGACCAGGCCGACGAAATTCTGCGCGTAATAGCCGAACGCCGTGGTGCGCGGCAGCACGCGGACATTGTCCATCGCACTCAGCCTGGCGATCGCCGCTTGCGCCCAGGCAAAGCCGCCCTGGCCGTCGATTTTCGCACCAGACTCGAAGCGCAGGCTGCCGCCGAACTCGGCCTGCTCGTCCGCGAGGATGACGCGCACGCCGGTCTCTGCCGCGGCAAGTGCCGCCGCGATGCCGGCGGCACCACCGCCCAGCACCAGAACGTCGCAATGGGCGTAGCGCGAGGAATAATGGTCTGGATCCGGCCTGTCGGGAGAGACGCCAAGGCCGGCGGCTTCGCGGATCTTCGGTTCGTAGAGGCTCTTCCAGGCCGCCTTCGGCCACATGAAGGTCTTGTAGTAGAAACCGGCCGAAAACAGCGGCGATGCCAAATCGTTGACCGCACCGACATCGAAGGACAGCGACGGCCAGCGGTTCTGCGAATTGGCGGCGAGCCCGTCATAGAGTTCCTGCACCGTCGCGCGCACGTTCGGCGTCTTGCGCGCGTCATCACGCACGATCTGCACCAGAGCGTTGGGCTCTTCCGCGCCGGCCGACAGGATGCCGCGCGGGCGGTGGTACTTGAACGAACGGCCGACCAGATGCACGCCATTGGCAAGCAGCGCCGAGGCCAATGTGTCGCCCTCGATGCCGGCATAGGCCTGGCCGTCGAAGCTGAAGCGGGCGGCCTTGGCCTGGCTGAGGCGTCCGGCGCCCGGAATACGCAACGCGCCGCTCATTTGGCAAGCCCTTCGTTGGAGTTATTGGGCAGCTTGGAAGGTTTCGGCTCGCCGGCCTTGTAGGTCATGACGAACTTGTCGGTGACGGTGTCGCGCACCGCGTTGAAGAAGCGCGCGCAGCCATGCATGTGCCGCCAGCGTTCATAGATGATGCCCTTGGGATTGGAGCGGATGAAGAAGAACTTCTCGAAATCGTCGTCGCTCTCGCCGGCCATGTTGGCCGAGCGCGCTATATGCGCCTCGCCGGCGTTGCGGAATTCGAGTTCCGGGCGCTCTTCCTCGCAATAGGGGCAGCGGATGAGAAGCATTCTGTTTGTTCCTACAATTCGCCGTGGCCGACGCGCGCGCCGGCGGGTTGATCGCAAAGCTTCTGGCCCATGGTCATCAATGGAGCCCCGCCAGCATCAGCGGCATCGCCACAGCCATCTCGGTCATCATCAGTGCGCCACCGCCGCCGCAGCAGCCTCGTCGATGAGGCGGCCGGTGCGGAAGCGTTCGATGGTGAAGGGCGCGTTGATCGGATGCGGATCGTCCTTGGCGATGGTGTGTGCAAAGACATGGCCCGAGCCAGGCGTGGCCTTGAAGCCGCCCGTGCCCCAGCCGCAATTGACATAGAGGCCTGGCACCGGCGTCTTGGCCAGGATCGGCGAGCGGTCGGGCGTCACGTCGACGATGCCGCCCCACGAGCGCAGCATCTTCATGCGCGTGAAGACCGGGAACATCTCGCAGATGGCGTCCAGCGTATGCTGCAAGATGTGAAGCCCGCCGGTCTGCGAATAGGAAACATACTGGTCGGTGCCGGCGCCGATCACCAGTTCGCCCTTGTCGGACTGCGAGATATAGGCGTGGACCGTGTTCGACATCACAACGCAGGGCACGACCGGCTTGACCGGCTCCGACACCAGCGCCTGCAGCGGATAGCTCTCCAGCGGCATGCGCACGCCTGCCATGTTCATGATGACGGAGGAGTGTCCGGCGGCGACGACGCCGACCTTCTTGGCGCCGATGAAGCCGCGCGTCGTGTCGACGCCGGTCACCGCGCCGTTGGCAGCCCGCTTGACGCCAGTGACCTCGCAGTTCTGGATGATGTGGACGCCGCGCGCCGAAGCCCCGCGCGCATAACCCCAGGCGACCGCGTCATGGCGCGCCGTGCCGCCGCGGCGCTGCAAGGCAGCCCCGACGACCGGATAGCGCGCGTCTTTCGAGGTGTTGAGCGGCGGGCAGAATTCCTTGGCCTGTTCCGGCGTCAGCCATTCATTGTCGATGCCGTTCAGCCGGTTGGCGTGGACATGGCGCTTCAGCACCTGGATGTCGTGCACATTGTGCGCCAGCATCATGACGCCGCGAGCCGAATACATGACGTTGTAGTTGAGTTCCTGGCTCAGCCCGTCCCACAGTTTCAAAGCGTGGTCGTAGATGCCGGCGCTCTCGTCATAGAGATAGTTGGAGCGGATGATGGTGGTGTTGCGGCCGGTGTTTCCGCCACCCAGCCAGCCCTTTTCCAGGACCGCGACATTGGTGATGCCGTGCACGGTGGCCAGATAATAGGCCGTCGCCAGGCCGTGGCCGCCGGCGCCGACGATGATGACATCGTACTCCTTCTTCGGCTCCGGCGAGGACCATTGTTCCTCCCAGCCCTTGTGGCCGCGCATGGCCTCGCGGGCGATGGCGAATACAGAGTATTTCTTCACGGTCCAGCCTCGCAAATGGCAGCCGGGCGTTCATCATCAAGCCCCGGCGCGCGAGGTGTATCACTAGCGAAACAGCGCTGCCATCCTTGCGCTGTTTGCGACGGCGCTTGCCGTTTTGCGCCGCGTTGAAAAAGAGGTATCCGGTCTGGCCCCGATGATTGCCTTCAGTCACACTCCTCGGCGTCGGGGATTCGGAGGACGATGGTGGGCAACGCCTGGTGGAATCTTACATTGCGCTTCCTGCTGGAGCTTGCCGCCTTGCTTGGCCTCGGCATGGCAGGCTGGAGCCTCTCGGACGGAGCGTGGCGTTGGGTCCTCGCCATCGCGTTGCCGCTCGCCTCAGCCGCGGCATGGGGTACCTTCGCGGTCCTCAATGATCCGAGCCGGTCAGGCCGGGCTCCGGTGCCGGTGCCTGGAGCTGTCAGGCTGGCGCTGGAATTCGTCGTCCTGTTCGGCGGTGCCGCGGGTTTCCATGTGGCAGGCCATACCGCTATGGGCATCATCATGGCCGTGCTGATCGTCATCACCTACGCGTTCTCGCTAGACCGTCTGGCATGGCTGCTGCGGCAATAGTTGGTGCGAACCTCTGCAGGTATCGGGTGGCTGCTCCTGAAGCGGATGGCCCAGCCGCAAGAGATCGCCCGCTCCGCGCTCTACCTTGCCTCCGACGCCTCGAGCTTCACCACGGGAACCGCGCTGTTTGCAGATGGCGGCGTGTCGATCAACCGGACGTGAAGGATTTTTACGGGGATCAGGCCTGTTCGTCGTTGTGACGCAGGCCGCCGGTCTTGCTTTTTCGGCGCGATTTGGCGATTCCGTTTCTGTCGAAACGGGTCTTCTTGCCAAGACGGGTCCTGGAACCATGATGCTGATCCGAACCTATGTCGCCCAGAGCGCAATCGAAGGCGTCGGCATGTTCGCCGCCGAGCCCATCCGCAAGGGCGCCTCGATCTGGCGCCTGGAGCCGGATTTCGATCGGCTGATCCCGATGGACAAATACGAGACGGCGCCGCAGCCCCTGAAGGAATTGCTCGACCGTTATGCCTATCCGAGCCCGGACAAGCCCGGGTTCATGGTCTATGAGGTCGACAATGGCCGCTTCATGAACCATTCGGCGACCCCGAACACCGATTTTTCGCAATATGGCGGCGCCATCGCGACCCGGGATATCGCCGTCGGCGAGGAGATCACCTGCGATTACGGCGAGTTCTTCGAGGATTTCGAGCGGCTACACCTGGCCACGGCGTAACTGGGACCTATCTCCAGTCTCCAGGCGAGCGTGGCATTTGGCTGTCGTCCGTCATTTCGACTGTGGACAGCGAGGCTTGATTCTGCTATCAGCCGCCACAATTCGTGGTGTCGAGCGCCGCGGAGGCTTGTGGCTATGGCTGCTTGCCTGTTGATATCAAACCCGAAAGACAGGATTGCCCGTGCAGGTACTCGTCCGCGACAATAACGTTGATCAGGCGCTTCGCGCGCTGAAGAAGAAGATGCAGCGCGAAGGCATTTTCCGCGAAATGAAGATGCGCGGCCACTACGAGAAGCCTTCCGAGAAGCGCGCCCGTGAAAAGGCCGAAGCCGTTCGCCGCGCCCGCAAGCTGGCCCGCAAGCGCGCACAGCGCGAAGGCCTGCTGCCGATGACCCCGCGTCCGGTCGCTGCTGGCGGTGCCGCCGGTGCAGCGCGTCCGCCGCGCTGATTATTGCCAATATTTCGTCCTTTTCGAAGGATACCAGGGTGGCGCGATGCGGAATCGCCGCCACCCTTTTATTTTGATTGTGACCCGGCCCGGAGGGGGAACCGGACCTGAACGACGGCGCAAGTGAGGACAGGGCAGACATGAACGCAACAAGCGTGGAGCGCGGAACCGCATTGCGTGGTTTCGCCCTGACAGCGGCCCTGCTTTCCGGACTGGTGCTTGCGGGCTGCCAGACATCGGGCCCGGCCGGCGAATTCAACAACATCGACAAGGCGCAAGGCTCGAGCGAGAACATCTCCTCGCTGTCGGCGGTCATCCAGCGCAATCCCCAGGATCCCGAAGGCTACAATGTGCGCGGTTCGGCCTATGGCCGCGGCGGCCAGTACCAGCAGGCGCTCAAGGATTTCAACCAGGCCATCCAGCTCAACCCGAATTTCTACCAGGCTTATTCGAATCGGGCCCTCATCCAGCGCTTCCTCGGCAACCAGGAAGCCGCACTCGCCGACTATAACCGCTCGATCCAGATCAACGGCAATTATGACGCCGCCTATATCGGCCGCGGCAATCTCTACCGCAAGGCCGGCCGCACCCAGGATGCCTTCAACGACTTCCAGAAAGCGATCCAGCTCGATACCACGGACGCCCGCGCCTACCACAATCGCGGCCTGATCTATCAGAGCCAGGGCCAGCACAAATTCGCCATCGAGGATTTCTCGACCGCCATCTCGCTGGCGCCTGACGCCGCCGAGCCCTACAACGGCCGTGGCCTCTCCTATCTGGCGACGGGCGACGAGGACAATGCCTTCTCTGACTTCAACATGGCCATCAAGCTCGACGGCCAGAACGCCGAGGCCTGGGCCAACCAGGCGCTGATCTACGAACGGCGCGGCGACAAGGCAAAGGCGGCGAAGGCCTATCGCGAGGCCGTGCGCCTCAACCCCAGCTACCAGCCGGCCAAGGACGGCCTCGCCCGCGTCAGCTGACATCGGCTTCGTCAGGCCCGCGCCAAAGCGCCCCACTGCATCGTGTGCGTGTCCGAAAGGACACGCGGCGCCGAAGATCGCCGCCAATCCGGCAACCCTGTGTTAACCCCCACGACAAGCCGTTAACCCTCGCCTTGTTCGCGCCAAGTTTTCGGCGGAACGGTCTGACCATTCAAGCCGTTATCACGAAGCGATTTGCGAAAGGACCCTCCCCATGATCAAGAAACTCGCCTGCGCCGCCGCCCTTGCAACGACCGTTTTCGCTGCCGCCCCGGCCAGCGCCGGCAGGTTGCAACTCGGCACGCTCGACTGCACCATCGATGGCGGCACCGGCTATATCGTGACCTCCAACAAGGGCGTGTCCTGCGTCTTCCGGCCCCATCATCACGGGCCGTCGGAAATTTATACCGGCGTCATCTCCAAGCTCGGCGTCGATGTCGGCAAGACGCATCAGGGCCAGCTCATCTGGGCGGTTTTTGCCGCGACCCGCGACCGTGACGCGGGCGACCTTGCCGGCAGCTACTACGGCGTCAACGCCGAGGCGAGCGTCGTGACCGGCGGCGGCGCCAACCTGCTGGTCGGTGGCTTCGACAGCGCCTTCATGCTGGAGCCGCTCAGCGTCCAGGCGCAGACCGGCGTCAATCTCGCCGTGGCGGTGACTTCGCTGGAGCTGATCCACTCGCTCAAATAAGTGGTTTGGAGCCTCGGCTCCAGGCCCTTCACTCTGCGGCGCGGAACCGGACAGATGGTTCCGCGCCGTTTGATTTTTGGCGGACGAGGACAGCCATAGCCGCTGCCATCACTGCAACCTGCCGGCAAGCAGTCCATCCAGGTCGACGCTGGCTCAAACATATCTTGAAAAATCCCTTGAGCTCAACCGAGGTTGAGGTTCTACAAACCCGCCCCGAGCAAGGCCGCGTCTCGACGCCGCGCGCATGGTCCTGCCGGAAGCCTCGCGCTGGCTCCTGGCGCCGTGCGGCTGCATCGCGATATGCAAATGCAGGGGATGGACATGACTGAAATCAGCACAAACAGGGTTGATTGGCGCGCATTGTGGGCGAGCGGCGACCTGGCGCGCTTCTGCTTCATCAGCCTCGGCATCCTGCTGCACGCCACCAATGAGACTATGGTGGCCACCGTCATGCCGGCCATGGTCGGCGAACTGGCCGGCGTGCAGCTCGTCGGCTGGTCGCTGGCGATCTACGAACTCGGCGCCATCGTCGCCGGTGCCGCGGCCGGACGGCTGGTGAGCTATGTGGCGCTGCGCACCAACATGGTGGTCGCGGCCCTGCTCTACGCGGCCGGGGCGCTGATCTGCGCCACCTCGCCGTCCATGCAATTGTTCCTGGCCGGCCGGCTGATCGAGGGTCTTGGCGGCGGCGCGCTGGTGTCGCTGGCCTTCGTCTCGGTCGAACGGCTGTTCTCGCGTGCCATCTGGCCGCAGCTTTTCGGCATCATGTCGGCGATCTGGGGCGTCGCTGCCTTCAGCGGTCCGCTACTCGGCGCGATCACTACCGAATTGCTGTCCTGGCGCTGGGCCTTCGGCGTCTTCACCCTCGGCGGCACCGCCATGGCGCTGGCAAGCTTCCTCGTACTCGACACGCCGGAAGCGACAAGACCCAGCGCGAGCAATGGCAAGGCGCCGCCCTTCCCGTTCACGGCGCTTGGCTGCCTAGCCATTGCCGTGGTGCTGATTGCCTCGGCCGGCGTTGACATCGCCCTGCTGCGTTCCTCGCTGCTGATCGTGCTGGGCCTGGCAAGCCTGGCGCTGTTCTTCTACATCGACGCGCTAAAACCGCGTTCCCGGCTGTTCCCGGCGCGGCTGTTCTCATGGCGCACGCCGGTCGGCGCCGGCATGACCATGGTCGCCGCCTTTTCCATCGCGACCTGCTCCTTCGGCGTCTACGGGCCGCTGCTGCTGACCAGCCTGCACGACATTCCGCTGCTGACCACCGGCTATATCATCGCCGCCGAATCGATCGCCTGGTCGATCCTGTCGATCCTCGTCGCCAACGCGCCGCCACGGCGTGAACGTATGATCATCGTCTGCGGCGCACTGATGATCGCGACGGGCATCGCCGGCTTCGCCTACACCATACCGCTGGGCTCTATCCCGCTGATCCTGGTCTGTGCCCTGCTGCAGGGCGGCGGTTTCGGCATTGCCTGGCCGTTCCTGACCCGCGTCATCGTCGCCTCCGCGCCGGACGACGAGCAGACCATCGCTTCGGCCGCGGTGCCGACCATGCAGCGCATCGGCTATGCCGTGGGTGCCGCCCTTGCCGGCATCGTTGCCAATGCCAGCGGTTTTTCGCAAGGGCTGAACCATGACGCGGCCGCTGGTGTCGCGAGCTGGCTGTTCCTTGCCTTCGTGCCGCTCGGCATTCTCGGCTGTCTCGCCGCCTTGCGGACATCGGCGGCGGCAAATCGGCCGCTCGCAGTCATCGGCTGACGCGGGTTCTATCGGGCGGGTTATTTCACTCGACGCGCAGGCGGTAGCCGACGCCGGTTTCGGTGGTGATGTAGCGCGGCTGGTCGGGGGTTTTTTCGATCTTCTGCCTGAGTTGGCGCACATAGACCCTGAGATACTGTACGTCGGTCGAATCGTCCCAGATCTGCTTCAGGATGTAGTGGTGGGTCAGTACCTTGCCGGCATGCTGCACCAGGATGCGCAGTATGTCGTACTCCTTCGGCGAGAGCTTCACCTCCCTGTCCTCGACCTTGACGATGCGCTTGACCAGATCGACGCTCAGGTCGCCGCTCTGGAAAACCGGCTTCTCGCCCTGTTGCTGGAACTTGTGGCGCAGCGCCACGCGGATGCGCGCCACCAGTTCGTTCATGCCGAACGGCTTGGTGACATAATCGTCGGCGCCGAGTTCGAGCGCGCTGACGATGCCGGCCTCGTCGGTGCGGCTGGAGAGGATGACGGCGGGAATGTCGACGCCGTCGTCACGCCATTTGCGCAGGAGCTCATGGCCCCCCATGCCGGGCAGACCGAGATCGAGCAACACCAGATCCGGCTTTTCCTGTTCCATCAGCTCGATAGCCACCTTGGCGTTCGGCGCCTCGCTGACCGTGTAGCCCTGGCTGGCGAGGCCGACCCGAAGCAGCTTGCGGATCGGCGGCTCGTCATCGACAACCAGTATCCTGACATTCGAATTGGTCATCGGGGCTGGTCCACGCCGGGCCCGTCGCCGCGGTTGTCGACATCGCGCGCTTGCACCGGCACCGGCATCCTGATGGTGAAAGCGGCACCGGGACGGTCGGTCCGGTTGGCGGCCGCGATCGTGCCGCCCATCGCCTCGACGAAGCCACGGCAGATCGACAGGCCGAGCCCGGTGCCGGCGCGCACCTGATCGCCCTTGCGGACGCGGTAGAAGGTGTCGAACACACGGTCCAGGTCCTGCGCCGGAATGCCCGGCCCCTCGTCCATCATCTGCACGACGACGGACCCATTGTCGGTCCATCCCTGGACGCGGATCGTCGAACCGGGCGGCGAATATTTCGAGGCATTGTCGAGAAGGTTGAACAGGACCTGCTCGAACAGCACGGGATCGAGCCTCAGCATCGGCAAGTCGGACGGAATATCGACCTCGATCTCGTGTTCGCTTGTGATCTTGCGGGCGCGGTCGAGTGCCGTGCCGACAATATCTCCGAGATAGTGGAGGGCGTAGTTAGGCTCCATCGCCCCGGACTCGATCTTGGTCATGTCGAGCAGGTTGGCGATGAAGCGGTTCAGCCGCTCCGATTCGTCGATCACCGTCGACAGAAGCTCCACCCTGTCCTGCTCGGGCAGGTCGGGCGCGAACTCCTTGAGTGTGCCGGCCGCGCCCATGATGGCCGAAAGCGGCGTTTTCAGGTCATGCGAAATCGAGGTCAGCAGCGCCGAGCGCAGCCGGTCGGCTTCGGCGGCGAGCTTGGCGCGGTCGACATCGGCGACGAGCTGGACGCGTTCGATCGCCACCGCCGCCTGGTCGGCCAGCGCGTCGAGCAGCCGCTGCTGCTCGGGCGTCAGCAGCGGGCCCTGCTTGTCATTGTCGAGGCCGACGACGCCGATCGCCGTGCGCCCCGTACGCAAGGGGAGATAGAGGCGCTTGGCGCCAGGCAGCGTGTCCGCGCCGCGTCCTGCGGCGCGGTTGTGCTCCCAGGCCCAGCGGGCAGCGGCGATGTCGGCTTCTGCCAGCGTATCGTCGGGCGGATAGCCTGCCTTGACGGTGATGGTGCCATCTTCCGGCAGAAGCAGCACCACGCGCAGCTTCAGCATCGAGGCGATCTGGAAGGCGGTGGCCCAGAGCACGTCATCGAGCGTGCCGGCGCCGGCGAGCTTCTTGGAGAACAGATAGATGTCTTCGGTTGCCCGCGCCCGCGAGCGGGCGGCGGCGGCCTGACGCTGCACGCGCGCCGTCAGGTTGCTGGCGATGACGGCAACGGCGAAGAAGACGGCAATCGCAACGATGCTCTCCGGATCCCGGATCGTCAGCGTGTAGCGCGGCTCGAGGAAGAAATAGTTGAAGGCAAGTGTGCTCAGGAAACAGGCGTAGAGCGCCGGCCAGAGACCCCCGGCCACCGCCGATGTCAGCACGGAGAGCAGGAAGACGATCGCCAGGTTGCGAACGTCGAGAAATTGGTCGAGGGCGGAGCTGACGGCCAATGATCCGGCAACGTAAGCGGTAGCCAGCAAATACGGCTTGGGCTGGAACTGCCTCTGCTCGGCGGCCGCGCTCACTCTCCTGGAAGGCGTCTCGGTGTCCCGCTCCGTTCCGGAGATGACATGGACGCTGATGTCGCCGGCATTGCGGATCAGATCGTAGGTGAGCGACCCCTCGATCAGTTCCCGCCAGCGCGACCGGGTCGGCCTGCCGACCACGATGTGGGTAAAATTGTTCGCCGTCGCGTGGCGCACGATATCCTGTGCCAGGTTCTGGCCTGGGATGGTCGTCACCTCGGCGCCGAGCTGCTCGGCGAGGCGCAGGAGTGTAGCGAGCCTGTCCTTGTCGTCCTCGGACATGCCGGCCGAGCGAGGCGTGTCGACATGAAGCGCCGTCCACGGCGCACGAAGCCTGTCGGCCAGCCTGCGTGCATAGCGAATGCGGGCTGCACCGCCCGGACGCGCATCGACGCAGACGAGAACCCGTTCCCCGGCAGCCCACGGACCCTGGATGGCGTGGGACTGCATGTGGTTGAGCAACTGCTCGTCGACGCGCTGGGCGGTACGGCGCAGCGCCAGTTCCCGCAACGCCGTCAGATTGCCCGGCGAAAAATAGTTCTCGACGGCACGCTGCGCCGTGTTGGGGAAATAGACCTTCCCCTCCTCCAGCCGCTTGATCAGGTCGTCGGGCGTCAGATCGATGATTTCGACGTCATCGGCTTGGTCGATGATGGAATCGGGCACCGTCTCGCGCACCCTGACCCGCGTGATCTGGGCGACGACGTCGTTCAGGCTTTCGACGTGCTGGATGTTGAGCGTCGTATAGACGTCGATGCCCCGCGCCAGGATTTCCTGGACGTCGAGATAGCGCTTGGGGTGGCGGCTGCCGGGCGCGTTGGTGTGGGCGAGTTCGTCGACCAGGACCAGCGCCGGGTGCCGGGCAAGGATGGCGTCGATATCCATCTCGTCGAGGACACGCCCCCTGTAATCGACCTTGCGGCGGGCAATGACTTCATAGCCTTCCACCAGGGCCTGGGTTTCTTTGCGGCCATGCGTCTCGACCACGCCGATTACCACGTCGACACCGTCGGCCAGCCTGGCACGGCCCGACATCAACATCTCGTAAGTCTTGCCGACACCAGGTGCCGCGCCGAGGAATATGCGCAGACGGCCGCGCCCTTCCCGCCCCGCATGCTCGAGCAGCGCGTCGGGGGATGGTCTGTTTTCGACGTTGCTTCTGTCGTTCGGCATCGGATTCGATCATGAATGGCGCCGGGAACCATGTCGATCCCCGGCGCCGGCCATCACCTATTTCGCGGCATCCAGCGCCAGGTTGAGCGCTAGCACATTGACCGCCGGCTCGCCAAGCACGCCCAGTTCCCGGTCCTCGACCTGGCTGTCGACGAGCGCCTTGAGCTTGGCTTCGTCGATGCCCCTGGCCTTGGCCACGCGCGGAACCTGGAAATAAGCGGCCTGCGGGCTGATCTGCGGGTCGAGGCCGCTGCCGGATGTGGTCACAAGGTCCATCGGCACCGGCTGGTTCGAGTTCTCCGCCGTCAGCTTCTCCGCATCGCCCTTGATGCGTTCGATCAGCTTCGGGTTGGTCGGGCCGAGATTGGAGCCACCCGAGGCGCCGGCATCATAGCCATTGCCCGCGGCTGAAGGTCGTCCGTGGAAATACTTGTCGCTGGCGAAGGCCTGGCCGATCAGTTCAGAACCGATCACCTTACCGTCCTTCTCGATCAGGCTGCCATTGGCCTGGCGCGGGAACAGTACCTGGGCGATGCCGGTCATGCCCAAGGGATAGATGAGCCCGGTCAGCACGGTGAAGAAGACGATCATGATGATCGCGGGTCTGATTTGCTTGAGCATCGGAATGATCCTTATGCAAGGCCGAGGGCCGTGACGGCCATGTCGATTGTCTTGATGCCGACGAACGGCACGACGATGCCGCCGAGGCCGTAGACGAGAAGGTTGCGGCTGAGCAGCGCGCCGGCGCCGATCGCCCGGTACTTCACCCCGCGCAGCGACAGCGGGATCAGCGCGATGATGATCAGCGCGTTGAAGATGATGGCCGACAGGATGGCGCTCTGCGGTGTTGCAAGGTGCATGATGTTGAGCGCCTGCAACGGGCCAGTGGTCTGGCCGGGCGCGACGTAGAAGACGGCGAACATGGCCGGGATGATGGCGAAGTACTTGGCGACGTCATTGGCGATCGAGAAGGTGGTCAGCGAACCGCGCGTCATCAACAGCGCCTTGCCGATCTCGACAATCTCGATCAGCTTGGTCGGATCGCTGTCGAGATCGACCATGTTGCCGGCCTCGCGGGCGGCGACCGTGCCGGTGTTCATGGCGACGCCGACATCGGCCTGTGCAAGGGCTGGCGCATCGTTGGTGCCGTCGCCGCACATGGCGACCAGCTTGCCCTTGGCCTGCTCGTCGCGGATCAGCCTCAGCTTGTCCTCCGGCGTTGCCTGGGCGAGGAAGTCGTCGACGCCGGCTTCCGCCGCGATGGCTGCCGCCGTCATCGGATTGTCGCCGGTGATCATCACCGTGCGGATGCCCATGCTGCGCAGCTCGGCGAAACGCTCGCGGATACCGCCCTTGACGATGTCCTTGAGGTGGACGACGCCGAGCAGCCGCCCGTCCCTCTCGACCGCCAGCGGCGTGCCGCCTGATTTGGCGACCTCGTCGGCGATCGCCTGCAGGTCGCGCACGGTATCGCTTCCGGGCCGTGTGCCATGCGTGGCCGATGTCGGCTGGCTGACATAGGTCAGGATCGAATCGACCGCGCCCTTGCGTACCGAGGAGCCGTCTATGTCGACGCCGCTCATGCGGGTCTGCGCCGTGAAGGGCACGAAAGTGGCGTGCAACGTCGCCATGTCGCGGGCACGGATGGCATATTTCTCCTTGGCCAGCACCACGATCGAGCGGCCTTCCGGCGTCTCGTCGGCGAGCGAGGCAAGCTGTGCAGCGTCGGCCAGTTCCTGCTCGCTGACGCCCTTGACCGGGCGGAACTCGGTCGCCTGGCGATTGCCGAGCGTGATCGTGCCGGTCTTGTCGAGCAGCAGCGTGTCGACGTCGCCGGCGGCCTCCACGGCACGGCCCGACATGGCCAGCACGTTGAAGCGCACCAGGCGGTCCATGCCGGCGATGCCGATGGCCGACAGCAGCGCGCCGATCGTGGTCGGGATCAGCGTCACGAACAGCGCGACGAGCACGGTCACCGAGATGTAGCCGCCCGAGTAGGAGGCAAAGCTGGGGATGGTGGCGGTGGCCAGCACGAAGATCAGCGTCATGCCGACGAGCAGGATGTTGAGCGCGATCTCGTTCGGCGTCTTTTGGCGCTCGGCGCCCTCGACCAACGAGATCATGCGGTCGAGGAAAGTATGGCCGGCAGCGGCGGTGATGCGTACCCGGATCCAGTCGGACAGCACCTGCGTGCCGCCGGTGACCGCCGAGCGGTCGCCGCCGGATTCGCGGATCACCGGCGCGGACTCGCCCGTTATCGCCGCCTCGTTGACCGAGGCCACGCCCTCCACCACCTCGCCGTCGGACGGGATGATGTCGCCGGCCTCGACGAGAACGATGTCGCCGACCTTCAAACTGGTGCCGGGCACCAGCTTGAATTTCGTCCGGTCCTCGCCGGCCAACAGCTTGGCCTGGGTTTCGGTGCGCGCCTTGCGCAGCGAAACCGCCTGCGCCTTGCCGCGCCCTTCAGCAACGGCTTCGGCGAAATTGGCGAACAGCACGGTGAACCACAGCCAGATGATGATCTGCAGCGTGAAGCGCGGATCGCCGCCTCCGGTGACGAGGTCCTTGACGAACAGCACCGATGTCAGTGCCGAGACGACGGCGACGACGAACATCACCGGGTTGCGGGCCAGCGTGCGCGGATCGAGTTTGCGGAAGGCACCGCCAATGGCGGGCCACAGGATGCCGGCATCCATGATGCTGGCCGATTTTGAGTGGCTCATTTTGAAGCTCCGGCTTCAATGTTGGTGTGCGGCACCGATTGGTCGGATGCCGGAAAAAGGTGTGGAAGCTCGTAGGCCAGCAGCCAGAGCGCGATCATGGCGGCGGCAAGCCCAAGAAATGTCGACAGGGTCGGGAAAGGAGGCGGCATTCCCTCCTTCTCCGGATCGGCCCGATGCCTGACATTGCGGCGCTTGTTGCTGAACCAGGACATATCCGCCTCAGAATGCCTGTCCATGGATCATCGCCAGGTGCTCGACGACAGGCCCGACGGCGAGCGCCGGGAAGAAGGTCAGGCCGCCGACGATGACGATGACGCCGACCAGCAGCCCGACGAACAGCGGGCCGTCGGTCGGGAAGGTGCCGGCCGAGGCGGGCACGGTCTTCTTCGCCGCCAGCGCGCCGGCGATGGCGAGCGCTGGGATGATGACCAGGAAACGGCCCATCAGCATGCCGATGCCGAGCGTGATGTTGTACCAGGGCGTGTTGCCGCCGAGGCCGCCGAAGGCCGAGCCGTTGTTCGCCGCCGCCGAGGTGTAGGCATAGAGGATTTCGGAGAAGCCGTGCGGCCCGCCATTGGCGATCGAGGCCACCGCGCTCGGCAGCACCACCGCGATGGCCGTGAAGACCAGCATCGCCAGCGGCAGGCACAGGATGGCCAGCATCGCCATCTTGACCTCCTTGGCCTCGATCTTCTTGCCGAGATATTCAGGCGTGCGGCCGACCATCAGGCCGGCGACGAAGACGGCGATCAGGATGAACATCAGCATGCCGTAGAAACCGGCGCCGACGCCGCCGACGATGACCTCGCCAAGCTGCATGTTCATGAGCGGGATCATGCCGCCGAGCGCGGTGAACGAGTCATGCATGGCGTTGACCGCGCCACATGAGGCAGCCGTGGTGATGACCGCGAACAAAGCCGAGAGCGCGAAGCCGAAACGGGTCTCCTTGCCTTCCATGTTGCCGCCGTCGATGCCGAGCGCATGGACCAGCGGATTGCCCGCGGCTTCCGCCCAGTAGCAGACGGCGACGCCGGCGATGAACAGCACGCCCATGGCGGCCAGGATCGCCCAGCCCTGACGCTGGTTACCGACCATGCGGCCGAAGACGTTGGTCAGGGCGGCGCCGACAGCGAAGATCGACAGCATCTGGATCAGGTTGGAGATGGCGTCGGGATTCTCGAAGGGATGTGCCGCGTTGGCATTGAAGAACCCGCCGCCATTGGTGCCGAGCATCTTGATGGCGACCTGCGAGGCGACCGGGCCGAGCGCGATCGTCTGCCTGGCGCCCTCGAGCGTGACGGCATCGACGTAAGGCCCGAGCGTCTGCGGTATGCCGAGCCAGACATAGACAAGGGTGAGCACGACGCAGAGCGGCAAAAGTACATAGAGCGTGGCGCGCGTCATATCGACCCAGAAATTACCGATCGATCTTCCGGAGGAGCGGGCAAATCCGCGGATCAGCGCAATCGCAATGGCGATGCCGGTAGCGGCCGAAACGAAATTCTGGACCGTCAGGCCGGCCATCTGCACGAGGTAGGACATCGTGCTTTCGCCGCCGTAGTTCTGCCAGTTGGTGTTGGTCATGAAGCTGGCGGCGGTGTTGAAGGCGAGCGCCGGGTCGACCGCGCTCATGCCGGCTGGATTGTAGGGCAGGCTGCCTTGCAGACGCTGCAGGACATAGAGCACCAGGAAGCCCGCCAGGTTGAACAGCAGCAGGGCCACCGCATAGGTGGTCCAATGCTGTTCCTCGCGCTCGCTGGTTCCGCAAATGCGGTAGAGCCCCCGCTCGAGCGGGCGGAAGACTGGCGAAAGCGGCGTGCGATCGCCTTTGAAGACGCGGTGCATGTAGAAGCCAAGCGGCTTCACCAGCAAAGCGAGGATCCCGCAATAGAGGAGGATCTGTATCCACCCGTTCAGTGTCATGGCTGTGGCTTTCCGCGCCTTCAGAAGCGTTCTGGACGAATGAGGGCGTAGGTGAGGTAAGCAAGCAAGAACAAGGTTACGCCTCCACCGAGGATGTAATCGAAAAGCATGATTCGATCCTTCCGCTCAGATTCTGTCGCAGGCTTTGACGTAGACGAGGGATAGAGCGAAGAACAAAACCCCGATCCCGACAACAATGACGTCCATGATTGCCTTCCTTGCTTCTACTTTTGTCTTTCGGCCACGATGGAAGAGGCCAAAAACCGTTCGCGCTTGCTCGTCGCCTCGATGGCGACGGCATTCAAAGCTTCTGTGGCGTGTTATATGGACCCGATCGCCATAAAGGTTCGAGACGGGGCGGATGGGAAAGAAATAGGAATTTTATAAAGGTTTTCGGGGTGGGCGGCGGGCCACCCTAGACGCAGTGACGCGCTATAGGATGCCGTTGCACCCAGTCGCATCCAATGGCATTCCGAGGATTTATGGCGGAGAGAGCGACAGCCATATTGCTGTCTCATGTCGTCTCAATCAACGAAAATCACAAGGCAATATCAATGCTTTAACCTAAAATGGCTGTCTCGCGCCGTTGCAATCCGCATCATCCAATGCCATTATTTTTGGCGGGTAAGATGATGGGATAGAGAAATGCCGAAGATCGCGAAGGAACTTTCAGCACTAGCGGTCAAGAACTTGAAACACCCCGGATCGACCACAGCGAGCAACGCCGTGTTTGCTGTTGGCGGTGTTGCCGGGCTCATGCTCCAAATCACGCCGGGAGGCGGGCGATCATGGCTATTGCGCACAACAAACGTCAATGGCCGGCGTTGCGAAATGGGCCTTGGCGGGCATGACGTATCATTGGGCGAAGCCCGCGAGCGGGCGAGGGCAACCAAAGACAAAATCCGCAACGGCATCAATCCGCTTCAAGAGAAGCGCGAGCGTCGCAAAGCCGCGATCGAGGCCGCAAAGCGGCGTCTCACATTCCGCGATGCCGTTGACAAATTCCTTGCCGACACGCTGGCGGAATTCAGAAACGAAAAGCATCGGAAGCAATGGCAATCCACGCTGGACACGTATGCAATGCCGGTCGTCGGCAATCTTGCCGTTTCCGAAGTCACCAAACATCACATGGTTGAAATCCTTAAGCCGATCTGGACGACCAAGACGGAGACGGCCACGCGTCTCCGGCAACGTTGCGAACGCGTGCTTGATTGGGCAAAGGCACCCGGACACCGCGAGGGCGACAATCCGGCAGAGTGGAAGGGCAATCTCAATGCCATGTTGTCCAAGCCAAGCAAGGTTGCGACAGTCGATAATCAGCCCGCCGTTCAGTTGAAAGACGCGCCCACCTGGTTCGCAGCATTGCGCAAACGCGGAGGCACGGGTGCGCGGGCATTGGAATTCGCGACATTGACCGCTGCGCGATCTGGCGAAGTGCGCGGCATGGAATGGCCTGAAATCGATTGGCACGCCGAATTGTGGACGGTGCCGGCATCGCGAATGAAAATGAGGCGCCCGCACGTTGTGGCGCTATCCGACGCGGCAATGACAATCCTGACTGCGATGAAAGAGGCCGCGACCGCCGACACAGAATATGTGTTTCCGGCGATCCGTGGCGGCATGCTGTCCGACATGACGTTGAGCGCCACCATGAGACGGATGCACGAAAGCGAGATCGAGGCGAGCCGCACGGGCTGGGTGGACAAGAACTCGAAGCGTCCAGCCGTGCCCCATGGGCTGCGGTCAACGTTTTCTGATTGGGCAGGGGAGTTGTCCGACTATCCCCGAGACATGCGGGAGTTTGCGCTCGCCCACGCCATCAGCAGCGACGTTGAGGCCGCATATCGGCGCGAAACCATGATTGAGAAGCGCCGCGCCATGATGAGCGATTGGGCTGCATTTTTGCGGGGCGGGAAGACACCAAGCTCTATGACGTGAGCCTCGGCAACGCCGACCGAAGACGATAAGCTCGCGAGCAAAACGGAACGCTAAGCTGTTCAGCAATATCGATTGCTGATCGCATCGGGCGAACCGGAATTATCAGCGGTGTCGCTGAGATGTTTCCGCTCGGTTCGATGGGCGCTGCGTGACGCCACCTCTAATTTCGCCTGGCTAAGCGCACGCCGGGCCCACCACCGTTCTCTGGAATGAATTCGATGCCAGCGTTCTCCAGGGCACCTTGTACCGCCTGCAGTGTGTTGTCGAACAAAACCTCGCCGCGCTCCAATCGCGCGATAGTGTTGGGAGAGACCTTGGCGAGGGCAGCAAGCTCCCGAATGCCTAGATGGAGAGCTGCCCGCGCCATCCGACACTGGGCCGAAGTTATTGCCATCCGTAGTAATCCTGTTACTAAGTTGTTGCATTTGCTGGCCATAGATAGTAACACTGATACTACCGTTGATGCCGACAAGCATCTTAAGCGGTTGGACAGGTGCGGTCACACCCGTCCAACCTAACCACAACCCCAGCTTTCATGGAGCTCGGATCATGGATGATTCCGACAATAGCATGAGTTTGTCTTTCGTCACCCGGCGGCGCTTGCTGGCGGGCACGGCCACGGCCGCCGTGGCATGGCCCTTCCAGGTAAAGTCGCGGGCCGCCGAACTGACGGACGGCAGCAGCGCGGCTGATCCTGCTCTTCGTCTGTGTGGGAACTGGCAAAACATCCACAACGAGACACTTGCGCTGTGCCGCGAACAGCAAAGGTTGGAGACACACCTCGCCAGGACGGTCGGCTTTCCCTGCGCCAAGGTACGGCTTGCCGATGGTACGGAATTAACGCTCCATTCCATGGAAGGCATGAACGATGCCTACTCTCCCGAAATTGAAGTCGAATGGGGCAGGGCGGTTGCCGACTTCGCGGCACACCAGGCGCGTTGGGATGCCGCCGATGCTGAGATCGGCTATTCGAGAGCAGACGAACTGATACGGCAATCCGAAATAGCCGAACGCGAACTTCTGGATAATCTACCGCATACAGCGGCTACCTCCATGGAGGGCATTTTAGCCAAGCTGCTCGTTATCTTGCATGACGGTGAGCATTGGGAACGTCCCGCCGATTTCCCTTGGCCTCATATCCGGTCGGTGCTGGATGACCTCGGCCGCCACCATAAATATCGATCCGGCGATGATCGCGATCGATCGGGCAATCGTTAGCCGACGGACCTTATAGGGCGGTGAGGATGCAGCCTGCTTCGAAGGAAGCCGGATCGGAGGCAGCCCGTCACGGCCGCTTCGCGCCAAAGTTGCCCTGCTTGAGCAAGCCATCTTGATCGGCGCGAGGCCGACCATCATTTCGGTTTGCCGTTTTCGCTCGCCTCGGCGGCGCTCCTGACGGACATGGCAGTAACCCTGCCGCCGTGACCGCTGCGTCTCGATGAAGGCCAGCTTTCCGCGCAGTGTGCATCACCCTCATCACAACTTGTCGCCCTCGTCTTGCGGACGCCACGAAACGGGATTGGTGATCCAGCGACTGATGTCGGATTCATGCCAGCCTGCACCGTGGATACTGATCTGGATCTGGCGTGGGAAGGTGCCGTCGGCGATCTTGCGATAGATGGTGGACCGGGACAGACCTGTCCGGGAGACGACGGTTTTCAGGCGGATGATACGGTCTGGTTCGCGCATGGACGCACTGCCTCCTGCTGGTTGTTTTTGACTGCTCTTGATCAAGAGAGGACAGACACTTGCGGGCGCGCAAGAGGTTTTCCGCGTCATCGCACCCCGGCGTAGAGACGGCGGCAGATAGGACTGTCTAGAGTCCAATGCCCCGGCCCCGACCGAGGTCGATGCCGTGGGTGAATGCGAGTTCCGCACCAAGGCGCCGACCAGAATCGACGCTGATGCCAAGGTCGTGCTTGCGGTTGGCGAGGATGGATTCAAGCTGCGGATCGCGCTCGAGGCTTTTGGCCATGTCACCCATCGCCGATCGCGTGGCCTTGTAGCCGGACATGTCACCCGCCTGATACTGGTGCTGGCTGGTCCGGTCGAGTTTGTGCCAACGCTCCACGAAATGGTCTGCGCGGCGGCCCGGATCGTTGTCCAGTCCGGTGCGGATTTCGGTTTCAAGCTGGAGGGCGCGGATGGCGCGGTTGATCCGTCCGCCGGCGGCCTCGGCGACAAGTTCCGGGCTCTTGACATAAGCGGCCTCGGCATCGCGCCAGCCATGGGGCCGCACCTCGTCGAAGGCTTTTCGGGCGTCAGCCAGTTCGCGCAACCGCATCGGGCTGGCCTTGTTTCCCGCGCCCTCGTCGCTGAATATCGCGTCCATGGCGCGGGCATGACGCACGAGCGCATCGGTTCGGGCTTTCCGCAACGCCGCTTGCCCGTCCTCGGCGATCTCTCTGGCGGGCGCTGCGGGTTCGAGGCGCACTTCCTCTCTTTCCGGCCTGCGCATGGCGTCGAAGTCGGGTGCGCCATCTGCCGAAGGGCGCCGGCCGTCGAACATGTTGCGTAGCCTTTCAGGCACGACCTTGCGCACGATCTCTGCGACACGCTCGCGAAAGGTGATGCCGCGCCGCTCGGCATAGCTCTGCGCCGGATCGATCTGCTCGTAGTCCAACGCCATGTCCTTGGCGCGATCACGTGACAGCGTACGGACAAGCCGGTCCCGTGTCGCGAAGTCATCGCCGCCGTAATGCAGCTCGGTCCCATCGCGATGCCGGGACAGCGCGACGTAGCTGCCATGCGCATCCATCCCCGGCGTAGCGAGCACATAGGTGCCGTCAACCGTCATGCCCTGCGCCTTGTGAATGGTCGCGGCATAGCCGTGGTCGATGTGGGCATAGTCTTTCAGGTCGAAGCTCACCAACCTGCCGTCGTCAGTGCGCACGGTCATGCTCTGCCCGCTGACGTCTTCAATCATGGCCAGCGTGCCGTTCTTCACGCCGAGTCCGCGTTCGTTGCGCAGGAACATGATGCGGTCGCCGGTTGCGAAGCTTCTTGCGCCGCGTTCGACACGGACCTGAACATCGTCGCCGAGATCGCCGGCAGCACCCATGCGTTCGCGCGCCGCCTGGTTGAGCGCGCGCACTTCGTCGTTTGTGTGGGTGAGAATGATCCGGCTTGCTTCAGGATTTGCCTGCCTGTCGCGCTCCCAGCGCTCGACCAGATCTCGGCGCGCCTGGTCGCGCGTCGCAGCCTGATGCACCATGCCTTGCGCTTCATATGCGCTGATCGCAGCGCCGATCCTGCCAGTTGCCAGATCGCGTGTTGCGTCACGCTGCCAGTCCTCGCGCTGCCGGCGCACCTGACCAATCTCGACGCCGCCATGTCGTTCGCGGATCGAACGGAATGCGGCGCCGGCTTCGATCGCCTGCAACTGCTGCGGATCGCCGACCAGCACAACCTTTGCGCCGACGCCTGCGGCATGGGAGAGCACGCGCTCCAACTGGCGCGTGCCGACCATGCCGGTTTCGTCGATCACCAGGACATCACGCGCGGTGAGAAGATCGCGGCCCTGTTCCCAGCTGTGTTCCAAACTGGCGATTGTGCGCGAAGCAATTCCTGAACCGCTCTCGAGATTTTCAGCGGCAATGCCGGAGAGTGCGGCGCCTCGAACCTCATAGCCCGCTGCCGCCCATGCCTGGCGCGCAACGCCAAGCATGGCGCTCTTGCCGGTTCCGGCAAACCCGACAACGACATCAAGACCGCGGCCGTCCGTGATATGCGCAAGCGCTTCGGCCTGCTCGCCTGACAGAACAAGCCCGCGTCGCGCTGCGCGCGCGAGAGCTGTCTCGCGATGTGCGTCACTCACCGTGTGGTGCTCTTGTCCGGCCATCAATTCCGCCGCGCGATGCAGGCGCTGTTCGGTCTCGATCATTTGCCGGGTGGTAAAGCGATCTTCGCCGCGTCCGTCCTTGCCCAGCTCGACCAGATCGTGTGCGTTGCCGATCGCTCCAATGACCTCGTTGAACTGCTCGATGCCATCGCTGTGCCGATGCGCGAACTTCGCGATGTCCTTTCGGGTGAAGGTCGATTGCTGATGCGTGATGGCATCGAGCGCTACAGATGGATCGGCAATGATGCGCGCGCCGTTGTTGCGCGCGATCTCGCGGTGCAGTTCGGCGCGATCTGCTTCAATACCGGCAGCGTCGAGGCCACCGCCCTCGATGCGTTGGGCCGGCGCACCAATCTGGGTCTGCGGCTCCAGGGCAATGCCCTGCGCCTCCAGACTGCGATGATCGATGCGGGCGTCTATGTCGAGTTCGGCAAGGCGCTCATTGGCAAGCTCGGCCCACCGTTCGCGCCAGCGCTCAACCAGCTCCGTTTGGTTCCAGTCGCGCACCTTTGCCCCAAAACCATTCTCATCCACGGACCGCATTGTGAGCATGACATGGGCATGCGGCTTGATGCTTCCATCCTCAGCCCTGTCCCAATGCACATTGAGATCGGCGACCATGCCCCGGCTGACAAACTCGGCCTGAACAAAGTCGCGCGCCAGTTCGATGCCCTGCGCCTGGGTCAGTTCGCGTGGAAGAGCAAACTCCACCTCGCGGGCAAGCTGGGCGTCCTTGCGAACCTCGAAGGCCTCGATATCGTTCCACAGCCGTTCACGGTCGCTCCAGGCTTCCGGTGCATTCTCCGGCAGCAAGACCTCGGAATGGACGACGCCACGCTTGGCCGAGAAATCATGGCTTCGATCAATGCGCTCGTCGCGCAGCCGCGAGGCGGAGCGATAGGCGGCCGACGCCACAGCACTCGAGCCAGCCTTGCGGCCAATGACCTTGACGTGAAGATGATAGATCGCCATCGCGACCAGATCATTTGCACGTCAAAGCGCACGTCGGCACGACGTATAAGCGCGCCCTCCCTCGAAAAATTCTCGGGATGGACCAGCCCGTCCCGGGCTGTCTCGGCAACCCTGAAGCTTTCCGACAGAGGGTTCCGTATCATGGCCGCATCAACAACCGATGGAGACAGCCATGCGAAAACCACGCGACTTTGACGTGGAGCTGAGGGCGCTGGAAGACAAGGCGCGGGAGCTCAAGACGCGAAAGGTTCAGCAGCTTGGCGAATTGGTGATCGCCACCGGCGCCGATCAACTCAGCACCGACGAACTGGCTGGCGCGCTGGTCGCAATCTCCGAAACGAAAGATCCCGCAAAGCTCGAGGCATGGGCCAAGCGTGGAGCGATGTTTTTCGAGAGCGGTTCCAGGAGAACTCCTCCGACAACTGGGCGCAACCTCCGCGGCACTCCAGCACAACCAGGCAGCGCACAATCGCCGGCAAGCGCATCTGGCTCGCAATGACATGCGCACCTGGCACGTCGAGCGCCGCAAGCGCACCCGACATCTGATTGAACTCGGCGGTCTCGTCGTCAAAGCAGGCATTGTCGAGCTGACCAACGACGATCGCGCCATCATCTACGGAGCGATGCTCTGGATCGCCGCCAAGCTGCAGAGCCGTGAGGCCGAGCATGCGCGGAACCTATGGGCCGGGAAGGGAAAGGAGGCTTTCGATTTGAAACCACATGAAGTGCAGAAGGCGGCGCAAACGTAGCAATGGTTGACGCAAGCGGGGCGGCGCAAAGGCCGAACAGCACGCGGACCTGCGCTTCCCCAAAAACGCCTATCGTTCGCAGATGTCTGAATGTCTCGATGGGCCGCTACCAAGGTGCAAGGGTACCGATACATCTGCCCACTGGGTCGTCGGTCAGTCGGTCACGAGCTGAAGAGCCTTTAGGTCGTGAACTGAGCCGCGGAAATCTCACCTTGCCTGGCAGCCGCAGCTGAGGCCGTAAGGCTCGTTGCGACGAACCTTGAAAGATCAGAAGTGATTGAGCAGTCCTCGAGGAAGATCCAACGCCTTCTTGATCCAAGGGCGCAGCGGACTCGCGACGGCTGTCGGGGATGGCAGGGCCGAGCAGCTCTCCAGCATTTTCGTCCACGAGGGACTGTTAAGCACCATGTCGCAGCGCGCGAGGCGCCTCTGCCCCCCGACACCCAAACACGCGAAGCTTCCCAACGGAAACTGTTCGCCGTCACTCAGACATGAAGCGCTCAGAGCATCCGTCCGCACCGGGATCGCGCCGCCCGGACAGTAGCCGGCGATCCTGTTCCAGGAAAAGACGTTCTGGTTGGTTTCGCAGCGAGCCAGATAGATATCGGGACCTGGCGCCAGGCAAGAATACTGGCCCAGCTCGAACTCTCCATTCGGGCCGAGACATTTTCCCTCTGCCAAGGTTGGCGCAGCCATGCCGAAGCACGCTACGCCAGCAACGAAGAATCTCAGGTTTGGCTTGCTCAATCGCGTACTCCGACCTGACTGATCGCATTACTTTATTGCGGCAGAATTCCGTACTGGCCTTTGACGCAGCCGGCGGCGTTCGCCCTGTCAGGTTCGTCAGAATCCTGGTCCGGCCGGCGCCGCGCGACCGGAGCGTCGAGCATATATCATGTTGACGATCGCGGAGCTGATGCCTGTGCTCGAAAAGCTGCTGGGTGAAAATCCCGGCCCAGTGTCGATCGTCGCCGGCATCGCAGCGCTGAGAACAGCCGGCGATCCCAGCGACGCGGTCGAGTTGCAGGCAGTAATTGGCACTTTTGCGGCAGATCGACAGCGATCTTTTTCGATCGAAGACCACCCGAGGGGGCGTAACCCTCGCGATTGGTTGGGGTGAATAAGACACCCATCGCACTGAAAGCCCCAAAGACGCCTGTCAAAACAACGCAGGTTGCTCGGGCGGCTCCCCCGGGGTTCCCTGCTCTTCGGCAAGCCCGTCAATCGCCTTGCGCGTCAGCCACCTCATACCGGAAGGTGTCGGAAACCTATCGTAGAGCGGCCGCTGATCGATAGGCGCACGCCCGGGGTGCTTTTCATGCACCGACCAGAGGCTCCAACCCTTGTATTGCGGATCGTGGAACCAAAGCTCTGTCGCTGAAATGAGCGACGATGGCGTTGCGGTCGCGAGGAGACCCTCAAAGTCCTGAATGTGCACGAACCCGACGGGGATTAGATCGTTGTCGACAATCTCCAATCCTTTGACCTGCCGGATTTCGTGCGCCAGCCTAAGAATCTCTCCTTGCATGGTCGAAGACATATCTGCCCACGTATCCAAGGTCAGCAGAACGCCCTTGATCGTCGGCGAAAATTCGACGTCACGGTCCACATGACCAAGCCGATGATGGGCGACGTGGCGCCATATCTGAAAGATCCCGTAAGCGAGGTCCGCTAAACCCTCAGCTTCGGAGGCGGATTCGGCGAATTTCGACGCATGGGAAGCTCTCTTCGCTTTACATTCTATCAGCAAGGACACGGAGCCGTCGGACAGCAGGGCGAGATCCGACGATCTATAGTTTATGCCCTTTTTCGGCGCATATGGCTTTTCCCGGATGATCGCGATCTCAGGCAGGAACGCATCGATAAGCATAGCAACGTAGTCCTCGAAGCGCTTGCCCATCTGCTCGTTGATGCCCCCGGGGCCGACGATATCGTAGTAGATGCCATTGCTTATCCGCAGCGATATCAACTGAGGTAGTGGCGCGATCAGATGAGTGCCGGCCGGAATGACGATACATGGGCTGATGCGAAGGGCGCTTTTCTTGTAGGCGGTGAGGCCCGATTCCCCTCTCAATGTTGATGCCGCTCTCCTGGCTTGAAGAAGCGGTAGAGAGAGCTTCTTGAACGTGATTTCTCTTTCTTTCTCGCTGATTTTGACCGCACTCAGATCGACGGTCATCGAGGCGAAGGGGCGCGACATCAGATGTGAGCGGAGGGCAAAGCCACAAAATGCAAATCGATCGACAGGAATCCCAACGTTCTCCTCGAAGCGGGCGAGCGCGTCGGGGAAATCAAAAATAAAAAGGGAGCGGTAGAGTTGAAAGAAATAGTCATATCCGCGCTGCCAAGGGAATTGTCGCTGCGCAAGATGGCCGATCAGGTGAAGAATATTACCAGAGTTCAGCCAAACGCCGTCCTCGGCGTTCTCCAACTCAACGAGCTTGGAGATCAGCGCGTTCGCCGCATTGTGGTTTTTGACGTTCAGCCTTCGCGGGCCGGATTTTTGTGAGGTGGTCAGGTATTCGTTGACAAGAGTCTCGAGGAGCCACGGCGCAAAGCGGAAACGTTCCCTCGCTTGCTGCATCTCCTCAGAGCTAAAGTCTGGTCCAAACCGGCGCGCGAGCGCAAACTCACCCTCGTGCAGCGCGGCGAGCGACCAAATCAAATTAAGAAACTCGCTCGGGCCGCCGATGCTTAGAAGATCACGCAATTCCTTTCGGAATCGATCTCGCCTTCGCCTTAGAGCGAACAGTGATAGATTGTTAGAAACGTCCTCATCTGCTGCCGTCATAGCCTGCGCAGCATATGCAAAGGCATCCCTTCGAGTTCAAACTTTCTCGATTTGTCCACACCCGCTCGAAACATGTGGAAAAGTTTGAAGCCTTTGATCGCAAAGGTTATCCCGTCGGCCTGTCACGCCGGAGGTCGCGGGTTCGAGCCCCGTCACTCGCGCCATTAAGTTCCTGAAAAACTGTTGTTTTCCGGATTTCCCTACTGACATAGCCGGGCAGCTCTTTGCCCATGTAAGCACAATGTAAGCAGCCGCCGTTGGCGGAGGGACACGGATATGAAGACATTGAAGGAATGGCTTGGAATCATCGAAAAGTTGGAACGCGAGTTCGTAAAGAAGGCAAATAGCCACTTCACGCCTGGCTCGATGTACCTTACTCACATGTTTCTTCTGGGCGCCGGTCAGCGGACCTTGTCGCAATCGCGCGGCTTTCGCCAGATGATCAAAGCAAGGAACTTTCCATCCGCCACGATTTTACTCCGTACACAAATCGACACCGCTATGCGAATTCATGGTCTCCCACTCATCCAGGACCGAGAGGAGAGCATGAAGCGAATGATAGCTGGCCAAGTGCAATTCGACAGGCTGACCACGATGGAGAATGGGAAACAGGTGCGACTCACCGACGCCTACCTGCGCAAACACCTCTCAGCGACCTACCCCTGGATCGACAATGTCTACACCGAGACATCGGACTTTGTTCATCTCTCGTTTCGGCATCTCTGGACGGCAATCGGTGGCGTTGACGATGAAGCCCGAACGGTTCAGTTCGCACTTTCCGGTATTGACGCCAAGCGTGACGAGTCGGCCTATTTCGAAGCGTGTGCTGCCTTTTTCGAGGTATCGAAAATCGTATACATGATGCTGTTGGTGGCATGGGGGTTAGCTCGGCCACCGGTCCAAACTGTCCCGGTTTCTGAGGCTGAGACGAATCCAACCGCGTAACAAATCTCTCTTGCAGATCTCTTGTGCTCGGTGTTGCGATGGCTGAAATAAAAGGAGCCACGGCTTTTTGGGGGAGGTGACATGGCAAGTCGAGAAGCTGGCTGGGCTTTTGCCGGGGGCGTCATCGGGGCCGTCGTCGGGGCCATAGCTACGGTATGGACAGGCGCCTTCGGATACTGGAATAAAAACCGCGAACTGGACATCGAAATGGTACGGGTGTCGCTTTCAATTCTGGCAGGCGAGAACAAGGACACATCATTGCCTGGGAGAAAATTCGCTCTTAGGGCCCTGTCACGTTACTCGGGTGTCGAGATTCCCGATGAAGAGTTCGACAAGTGGGCTAGTACGGGCACCGTGCCTCCTAGCCTTGAGTCTTGGTGGCGTCCTGTAAAACCGTCGCATGGCGCTTCAACTGACTACTGAAATTCCGGGCATCCCCGGCCACCTGAGCAACCGGGCATAATTCCAGACTGGAATTTTGCTCAGAACCCCTTCGCCGTCCAGTAGTGCGCGCGGGTATCCGGGCTATCGACGTCGGCTTGCGATAGTGGACCATTCCAGCCCGGCGCCGTGACGACTGGCCCGATAATCTTCAGCGATGGCTCGGGCCGCTTCTGCCTGTGCTTACGGACCAGTTCCCGCGCGATTTCGTGTCCCTCGCCTGTGAAGACGAGAGCGCCTTCGCTGCCTCCGCTGTCGGCGTCATCGCCCCATCGATCCAGGCCAACGCCGGTCTGCCCGGTGACGTTGCCCCAGCCCAAGGAAGGATCGCTGTCGCCCTGGTCCTCCAGGTCACCCTCACGGCCGAAACAGCCCAGCGAGCCCGTCTGTCACTGTGCTTCAGTCCAGCCAAGGCTGTGTTCGTCGTCGCCCTCCCATGTTCCGCCGCCGGCGCCGGCCTGCGGCTCGTCGTTGATATCGCCGCCGTGCTCGTCTTCGGCCTCGCGATCGTCGGAAATGCCGCCGGCTTCCAGTCCGCCGCTTTCGGGCCAGCCGAGCCAGGGCTCGAGGTCGGGATCCGGGTCGAGCTCGTCCAGCATGTCGATCAACTTTTCAATGGAGTCGGCGATCGCCTTCCGATTAGTAAGTGGGACAAGCAGGGTTTCTGGAGCTGCGGCGCGAAGGTCATGACGACCTCCGTGGCACGAGGAGGATGCGGCCGGAAAAGCGGCCGATGATAGCTATCCGGTCAGCGGTCATAGCTCCGCCGGCTGCCGGAACATGGATGTTCGGCATGATATTGCCCCATGAGCATGGTTGCTGTAACATCATGCAAATTAAATGACTTCGACTGCAAGTCAATACAATTTGCATGAAGTAGGAGCGCATGACGATATCTGCAGGTCAGTTGAGGGCGGCCCGCGGCCTAATAGGATGGTCGCAACAGGATCTCGCAGAGAAGGCTGATGTGGGGCGCGCGACGATCGCCGACTTCGAAGCGGGGAAGCGTGCGCCCTATGCCACCACATTAGCGCGCCTGCAGGAGACACTGATCGCGGCCGGCGTCGAGTTCATTCCCGAGAACGGCGGCGGCGCTGGGGTGAGGCTGAAGAAATGACCCCGGTACAAGAGGCAAATATCGAGCGCCTCAAAAGAGGCGACCGCAGGCCCTTGGCATAATTCTGATTGGCCTTCCGGTGGCACTCTTGCTTGTGACGTTCTGCAAAGCTGAAGGATGGAACAGGCACGTCTATGTGCCCGTCGTTATAGGCGTTGCGATCCTGGTCGGGCGCGTCTCAACCATCTTAGTGCAGCGGTTGATGGCTAGGAAATAACCCCCGCAGCCGCACTTCGCTGGAATCGTCAAGCCGCTCCCTTCGGGGAGCCCGCTTGCGTGCGCTCCACAGTTGCGCGATGTTCATTTAGGGCAAAAGAGGGAGGGGGAGGTGTTTGTGCGCCTTATTTTCTTCGTTTCGGCAGTTTTGTTGAACGCTTTCGCGTCAGTCCCAACGGCATATGCGGACACTTGGTCAGTTGCGGAATTCCGAGATCCCGTCACGGCCGAACCAGTGTCAGCAGCGACAACTACGAATACCCAAGGTTATTCGATCTACATATTTCGAAGCAATGACACCAAGGTTAGATGGGTACTGTCGCTGCCTCGAAGCTCACTTGACAGGATCAAGGCATTAGGAAGGGTCGCAACGCTTCGAGTCGATGATAATGAATCAATTGATTACAACATAGATTCTCAGAAAGACCCACTGAATCTTGAGCAACCAATTGTGGTTGAAGGTAGGTCGATTAGAGACATTCTTTGGCATGGCCAAGACCCTTCGCCGACGCGTGGGACTCTACGGAATATGTTGGACGGCAAAGTGCTGGAAATCCGGTTCTTTTTTGACGCGGGCAATTTCATAGACGCAACATTTGACCTTGCGGGAGCAGACGTTGCAATCGGTCCTGCGTTGAAAATCAACACCGTGGCTGACCCGGAGGTGATCGCACAAGCGCGAGACCGAGAGGAAGCCCTCCTAATTTCAGCAACCATATGCCAGTCGAGTCCCGATGTACCGAAGTGCTTGGGCGTGATGACTAAATGTATGGGACCGAAACCAAACGAACTCACAGGGAGCCGGATGCGGAGTTGCATGGCTGAAAACGGCTATCCGCTCGATCGGACAAACACTCCTGCAAGCGGGGAGACGGTGGAAGGGACAAAAACCCTGACAGCGAATTGCACCGCCCTGGGCTCACTAGCGCGTTCGATTATGGAGAAGCGCCAAGACGGGACTGATATGTCCGCCATGATGTCTGTTGTCGACAGATTCGACGTTGAGTCCTTCAAGCCGATAGCAAGGTCGATGGTAATGATGGCGTATTCAATGCCCCGCTTTAACGGCGAGGAGTTCAAGCAGAAGACGATCTTGGATTTCTCCAATCAAGTTCAGCTGGCCTGCTACCAAGGCAACAAGCCATAGAATGGTCCCGCTCTACATCGCTGCAATCGCCGCTGCGATGGTTGCCAGCGTTGTCTGGCGCTACCGGCAGCATGGCGGCAAGCGCGCTGATGGCTACGCTGGCGCTGTGGGGCTGTTTCTACCTCACACGGGGTGATCGACATGACGGAAAGCAAACTGGTTCACAACGAACGCGTGAAGCTGGCAGCGACGTTCTTCAACAGCCTAGCTGCCATTTCCCTTGCCACCGGCGCGATCGTTCCGATCTTGACGCTGAACCTGGCCGGAAAGCCATTCGAGATTTCGACGTTTCTTCCGTTGATCTTTGGCGCATTCATCAGCGCGTTCTGCGTGTCGATCTCGCGCAGCCTTATCGGCCACCTTAAGGAATAGACGCCCGCCAGCGCGCGTTTGCTCTCGCCGCCGTCCTACGCCGGCGATGCGCCCCGCGCATCCTGGCGCCTCTGGTAGGCGGCAAGGAAGCGTGCTTCGGCCTCTGCCTTGGCGACGGCAAGCTTCTCCTCCCGCACCCTCTCCCGCTCGAGCCTGAATTCCTCGGGTAGCGGTTGCCAGTTTTTCGGCTTGAGCTTCATGCACCATTGCGGCCGGCGATATCCCCAGTGCTCGATCGCGACGAGTTCCGAGCCATCGAACTAGCAAGTCACATTCAGCTTGGGGAAATGCAGGAAGCGAGCCGATGTCGTGCTCGCCGGCGCCGTTCTTCCATGGTGTCCAGCCTCGAACGGGCCGTTCGATCAGTTTGCTATCGCGCATTGGGCTTGTGCCTTTAAGGCGCTTCGCTGGTCCTTCGAGGCTCTAGAAGTCGTAGTTCCCGCAGCGCCCTTTGCACCCTATCCTGCGCGGCTTAGAAGTTACTGTGCACTCGCCGTCGACAAGAAGTTGGGGGTATCGTGATGCCCTCACGTACTTGATTGTCAGATAGCCATCATAGAAGCTTCGACCTTCAAAGAGCGGACGCCGGGGCGTCCACGTGTAGACGCCGAACCCGGTGCTGTGGGCGTTAAATCCAGCCGTCGTCGCCCTCGAACCACTGGCCGGGACCACAGACATTGTTCTCACTTTCGCTGCGCATATAAGGTACCCTTTGGGCGGGTAAAACGCATAGCTTGTATCTTCTCCCTTCCGTTTAGAGGGTGCGGCTAATCCGGCTATCTCCACCGCCTCTGAAGGGATGCCGAGCGCGTCTGTGGCGCTGCCCAGAACAGCCTTGCAGACAGGGTCTCGCATGCACTCAAAAAACGTATCTGGTAAGCTCTTGGGCTGCATGATGGAATTGACGCGATACATCTTCACGATGGACCGGTTGCTTGATTTGGCATTTGCGGGCGACAGTAAACAAGCCAATATTGCGAAAAAAACAATCGCTATTCTCATTTCGCCGTTCCCTCCCTTTCCTCTCCAGTTTAATATTAGACTTACTTCGTTCATGTATTCGGGCGACGCCGCGGCGGTGCTGGCCGCCATCCTCATAAGCGCTGTCGCATTGAGCAGGTCTCGGCGCCCCAGAGGCTAAGGACCGGTAACTTCCATTTGGAAGTCCATGACAGCAGAGCCATTCTTATTGGTAGCCTCTATTTGGCCGTAGTAAGTCGCTGGCACTGTCCCCTTGGGTACTCGTCCTTCGAATTTGAAGCCGTCCGTTCCTGCTGGGTAGCGAGAGATCTTGAGATAGGTCAGCACCAAGACGGTGAAGTCTTTCGCGTTGTCGCCAAACAGCCCGCCCCACATCTGATCCACATTGTCCCCAGGGCGATAGGGACCGAGTCTTACTCTCACAAACGGGTTTGGATGTGGCTTGAAAAGGCTCGATCTGCACTCCGGTTTCGCCCTTACCCCGACGACTTGAAGATCTTTCGTCGCTTTCAGTTTGATCTTTGGAAAGCAGAGAGCGCCGCTGGTGCAGTGTTGCTCATTGAAGAGTTGAGCCTGAAATCTGCAAAGGCCGTCCATCGGTGCGGGGTCATCGTAGCCGCCGCCGTTGCTGCTCTTTTTTTCGTAGATCGTCCTAATGGTTGACCAGTCGAACGTCTCCGGTCCGCACTTGCAGGTGATAGTGTCCTTGAGCATATCGGCAGCGTGCGCCGGAATGGCGAGCAAGTAAGAAAGAAGCAATGCCTCGACCGTTCTCATCTTCGAGCCTCACTGCTCGCAAGTTTTCGTCTCGGATTGAGCATTATCGATCCCCCACCGGCTAAGCAGAGTATATTAGCTGCTGCTTGTATTCAATCGCAAAGAAAAGCAGTCGGAACTTTGAGGGAGGGTCAGATAGAGTGGCTTGAGATCAGCGTCCCCAAGATAGTGCAGAGATTATCGAACCCCCTAGCAAGGGCTGGACGCGATGGGCGTCCAGCCCCTGCCTGGCTAAGGGTCGGAGCGGTGCGGTGGGCGCCGCGGGCGTCCTCACTATCGCGCATCAGCGTCTCCGCTTGTCCGGTGTCACCGCATGGTTCCGATCATCATCGCGGCCGGCGCTGCGGCACTCGCTGCAATAGATGATTTTCGACAGATCCCAGTGGAGGCAGGGCTGATCCGGCCCGAACCGCTTGGCCAGCGCGGCCAAGTCCAGCACCGCCCTGCGCCTGCATGTGAGGCAGTAGACTGATAGGCCTGTACCGGCCGCAAGCTTGCCGCCGAGCGTGCCTTCCGAAAAGGGGTATTCCTTGCCCATGGCGATCCTCGTGCTGAAGGATCACCCGCACCGTCTAGGGATTTATTCCTCGCTAAGCCTGCCTTCAAGCTCTTTGGTGAAATGAGCTTCGTTGAGCAGCTTTTCCCAGTCCGTGCCGAAACGCTCAATCAGATCACGAGCCTGTGCTTCCGTGAGATTCGCTTCTCGCGACAGCCGGCCGGCCAGGAGGTCAAATTCGGTGAGATCGGTCTCGGGCAAACGATGACTATGTTCGGGATCTGATAGTCTACCTTGCCGGCGTCGCGCAGGCTACGCCTCCCCGACGCTGACCAGGCCTATTGGCAGGAACTACTACCGCGGGATCCATCGGTCCACCAGAGCGGCTAAGGCCAATAGCAGCCGACGTCGCCGACCAAAGCCTCGCGCCTATGATCAACGACCGTTGAGCACCTGGGCCAGGTTCCCTATCATTTTCTCCCAAAGCTGTTGCGCGTCAGGCGGCCCAGCCCCGCTCGCTTGGAAATCCAAGTGCGAGCCGGCCCCCCTTGGTGTGATCGTTACATCGATCTGCGCGAGACCGGCGAAGTGTTGGGGCACGGCCAACGTGAATGACAGTCGTGTGGGCGCCTCGCAAATCGCGTATCCGAATCCATCGCCAACTCGATGACATGCTTGCAAGCGCCGAATCCGACGGACATGACAAATGCGCGCCCGTTGCAACGGATCACGCTCCAGCGACCGCTGAGAGATACCCAGGCACTATTCAGCATAAGTACCGGGATAATTTGGAACATCTCAATCTGTTCATGATAGTCGGCTCCTCCGCACCATTTGCATGCTGGGCGCACGAATCGTGGCTTTGACCAAATTGCTATCTGGCCGCTCGCGCACCTACCGCCCTGGCTTCTTTGCGCGGTTGTTTCCGGCGGGAAAATGGAAGCTGACCCTGGACCCCAAACTGTCGGGACATTTCCAGCTGGCTCAAGATAGCGAAGTCGAGCTTAGCTGCCTTGATGTCGTGTCGATTTCGACCAGCAAGGCCCTCTTGTGGCACACAGTCGAGATACGCGCTCGCGGCAGAACAGACACGCTGTCGGCACTATCGGGTGACGCGGCCACACAGTTGGCCGCGGACCTTCATGCCTTCATTAACACTCACCTTTTCGGGCTGATCGCCATCGAGAAGGGGCGCCTGCTTGAGGTCGACGGCAGGCTTCGGGAGATCACCGAGGGCAATAGACAGTATCTCGCCCAGGCCGATCTCAGCAGAGCCATTGCCAGTGTTCCAGGCGCCGCAGCAGCGGCCCTCTCTCATCCACTTCTCGACCCAAGCTTGATGCCTGCGGGGCTCAAGGCATCCCTCCCGGCTTCATTCGCCATGATAACCGACCCAAGGGTTCGACACGCCTACAACGAGGCTTTCGTCCGCTCGGAATTGATCAAGTTCCGGCCGTTCTTCGACGACCTCGACCGGCGCTCTTTTTCCGACCAGCAGCGCGAGGCCTGCATCCGCCTGGAGGACAACAACCTGCTCGTCGCCTCGGCAGGGTCGGGCAAATCCGCGACGATGGTCGGGAAGGTCGCCTACGTCCTGGAGAAGCAGCTCTATCGGCCCGACGAGATCCTGCTCTTGGCCTTCAACAAAAACGCAGCCGATGAACTCAGGACGAGGATCGCCGCCCAGCTGCAGGTCGCTGAGGACGCCGCCCTGGAGTGTCGCGTCACGACGTTTCATGCGCTCGGGCGCGGAATCATAAAGGAGGTCGAGGGCCGGCCGCCCCAGCTCGCCAACTGGGTGGATCATCCCGCCGGCGAAACCAAGGTCATTGAGGCGATCATCCAGAACCTTATCGAGGGCAACCCGGAATTCGCCCGCATGTGGGCCGAGCTTCTCGTTGTGCATCCCAAGGCCGACATCCCCATCGAGGTATTTGACGGCCAGGTCGACTATCGGCGCTACGTGTCGGACAGCCTTCGAAAGGGTAGCGCCACGATCGGTTCCCTGTCCGGCGTGATCGTAAAGTCCATGCAGGAGCAGAAGATCGCCAACTGGCTTTGGCTGCATTCCGTCACCTTCGAATACGAACGGCAGATTGCAGTAGCGGAAGACGGTGACGCGGTCCGCCATCTGCATCCCGATTTCTACTATCCGCAGACCGCAACTGTACACGAGCATTTCGCGCTCAATGCGGACGGAAGCTCACCCTTTGCGGACTATACCCAGCACGCCGAGAACAAACGGCTGGCATATCGCCGCAATGAGATCGATTTCTTCGAGACGACTTCCGCCCAGGCAAGCAACGAGACGCTGCTTGGCACGCTCGAATCCGAACTGGCGCGGCGCTCCATACCTTTCAAGCGCAAGAGCTACGCCGAAATCACCAAGGCGCTCGATCCGGTGATTATCAAGCATTATCACCAGCTGATATCCACCTGCTTGAAGCATATTCGCGCCAGCCATCTTACGCTCGACATGCTGCTCGAACGTGCCAAGACCTTGCATGACAAGGAGCGCGCGAAGCTATTCGCGCGCGTGGTCTTGATGATCACTCAGGGATATTCCCGGAAGCTCGAGGAAACAAAACGGATCGACTTCGATTCGATGATCGCGGATGCGGTCCGGCTGGTCGAGACAGGTCGATATCGAAGCCCCTATTCCCTCATTCTCGTGGATGAGTTCCAGGACATTTCCGAACCCCGCGCTAACCTCATCAAGGCGCTCAAACTGCAGAAAGCGTTCAGCAAGGTGTTCGCGGTTGGAGACGACTGGCAGTCGATCTATCGCTTTGCGGGATCGGACATCACGATCTTCACACGGTTCGAAGCGAATTTCGGGACCAGTTGGCAGGGGCGCCTGGAGCAGACGTATCGCTGTAACCAGCTCATTGCCGAAACGGCCGCCAAGTTTGTCCAGCGCAACCCCGAACAGATCAAGAAGTCCGTTCGCTCGACGCGCCCGGCCGTCTCGCGATCGATCCGTGTCATTCCCATCGACGATAAACGCGACAAGCCGGACTTCGCGGAGGCCTGTCAGCGGCTACTCGAACGGCTTGATGCCGCTCTGGGTGGCATCGCCAACCGGTGGCGCGACGAAAAGCGCGACAAGCTCAAGGTTCTGGTCTTGTGGCGATACAACGTCCTCGATACTTTCGAAGGAAGGCCGCCGTCCTTTGCCAACATCGAGGTGACCGGGCTGTCGTTTCACCGGTCAAAGGGCCTTGAGGCCGACTACACGGTCCTGCTCGATATCAGCGAGGGCAACTACGGCGTGCCAAGCCGCATCGAAGGTGATGAGCTGCTGAACCTGGTCATTCCCCGCCCCGAGACCTTCGCTTACGCGGAAGAACGGCGCCTGTTCTACGTGGCGCTGACGCGTGCCAGCCGAGGGGTCTACATGTTGACCAATCGCCGACAGCCATCCCGCTATATTCAGGAGCTTTGCGAGATAGCCGGCGACGAAGTCCGCTTCGAGACGGTTGAGGGAGCCGAATTGAGCCAATGCCCAGCTTGCCTCGTCGGCCAATTGGTGGAGCGGCGCAACAAAGACGGATCGATGTTTCGTGGATGCAATCAGTTTCCAGACTGCAAGCACACTGAACCGGCGAGCGTAGTGCGAAGACGGTAACCGCCTGCACTCATTGTGACGGTGAACTGGGACCTTTTACGAACTCACACTCTAAGGATCGTTGAGCTGAGCTTTGGCCTGACGGGGGAAAGAAGCGACTGGTAGATTTATCTCGGCATCGCTCAAAATTGCGATATACGGAAAATGGGCGATGCGGATTTGACCCCATACCAGGAGCGAATACTTGAGTGATCAAAACGAAGCCGTGACGGCTGATCTAGGTGAGCGGTTGCGTCGTTGATCATCAACCAATAGAGAGGGGATAAATCAGACAAAAGGACTACCAATGACCAACGTGTCCGACAGCCGCCCTGCCGAACTTGCTGAGTTAACAGCCGACATTGTCTCAGCATATGTCAGCAACAATCCATTGCCGGTGTCTGGCTTGCCGGACGTGATAGCATCGGTTCATGCTTCGCTGTCCGGACTTGGCACTCCGATCCCGCCTGTCGTTGAACCGCAAACTCCCGCGGTCAACCCGAAGAGGTCGGTGACGCCGGACTTCATTATCTGCCTCGAAGACGGCAAGAAATTCAAATCCCTGAAGCGCCATCTTAGCACCGACTTCGGCCTGACACCGGACGCCTATCGCGCCAAATGGAACTTGCCGCACGACTACCCTATGACAGCTCCGAATTACGCCGCTCAGCGCTCGCAACTGGCGAAATCCATCGGGCTTGGCCGCAAGGCTGAACCCCTCGCAGCAAACAAGAAGGCACCTGCGAAGCGGAAAGCCAAAGCCTAGTCCGTCACCACCTGACGCTGCGGAAAGACTCAGCTATGTTTGAAGAGTGGCGGACCTGAAAAGACCGTCTGGCCGGTGCCATTCGGGCAACCTCCCAGCGAGGGCGCCGGTCTTTTCCTAGCGGGCGGCGATAGCCGGCGAACACGTCTCAGGCACCTATCGCCAGCGCCTGAAGCTATCATCGGGGCCTTCGCGATGATCGACAACGGCCTCGGCTGCGGCGCAAAGGTAACCATCCTGCCCGGACCCGAGGGTGACCGGGCGAACCTTTTCGCCACCATAGGCCGGGCGGACGTGCAGGAGCTCGCGCCTCTTCCCGTGTGTTGAAGGACGTCAAGAATGCTCCCGGCAAACCACGGCTTGGCCAAAATCTGATGATACCACCTCTCGATCTGTGGCGCGGTAGATTCCATAGCCAACCTTGCTGAGCAGCCCCTCGTCGCACATCCGGGCCAGATAGCAGCGGGGAATTCCCATCTCAGTCAGCTCGCGCGTTCGCACTTCACCCTTTTCACGGGCAAATGCGACAGCGCGGTCTCGAAGGGATGGCCCAGGCCCGCCGGCCAATTTGATGCGCTCCGCGCGCTCTCGGTCACGCTTGCGAGTCTTGACGGAAGGTTCTGGCGTAGTTTCGAGGGGACCGGCAGCTCGTAGTTCGCGGTTTCATTCGGCCCGGGGAGCCAACAATCATTGATTTCGTTGTATTTTTGGCGAAAGTCGGGAACTTTCCCCGCTCTCCCCGCTTTTGGAATTTAGTGGCGGCCCGCCGCGCGGCCGACAAGATCGCCTATCTCGATCGCCAGATTCGTCTCTGCGAACAGCCATGAACAGGCAACACCCAGCTGGCAAGCCGCCGACATCTGGCCCTCACCCTTGCGTCAGTGGTTTCCTTTGCGTAATCAGACTATTGGGTGAGCAGGGAGTGATAGATGGCGGGCGATCCAGTCACCGAAGACGAGAAGGTTGATGCACTGGCCCTGGAAGAGGCTAGAATAACTCTGAACCGGGAGATCAAGCGAGAAAAGGGCAAATATAACGCCGCAGCGTCGGACAGACTCTCGACAGCATTTGTCGCCGCTGGCCTGATTACTCCTTCGGTTAGCGCCTATTTGCGCGCCCAGGCTTTAACGCTGAGTGACTGGGGTAAGCTCTTTGTCGTGCTGGGCGTTTGCCTAGTCGTCTCGATCGTCCTACATCTATACGGGAGGGAAACCCTAGAGGACGCGCTAAAATGATGATTTTGTTTTTCATCGTCGCCGGCGTCATCGTCGTCGGCTTCGCCTATCTGCAAAAGAGAAGTTTCCACAAAAGCATGGAGGAGCAGCGAGCCGAGGAGGCCGCGTTCAGAGAGAAGCTGTCAAAGTTTCGGGCTGAAGGACTGAACGCCGCAGCCGGGAAGGAGAAGTCCGCAGCGACAGACGCCGTCGAAAAGCGCGAGGGATCGCCTGAAGTCCTCCGTGAGAGGCTGATGGACGAGACGTTCTTGGCTGAAGCATTGGCGCGGAGATTGGCCGAGATCAAGGAGATACCAACGCGCTATGGCGAAGATCTCCTATTTGGCAAGATGAACGTGGTGATGAAGAACGCACCCTACACGAGCGAGGCCGCTGCTGAGCTAGCGGCGAGGCATCTTGCTCGCTCCAAAGGCGTCGTTGTCTTTGGCCTAGATGATGTGCTCCGCGGACAGGCGGGCTGGTCGATATTTGCAAAGACCTTGAAGCCATCGCTCAACGCGCCCATCGTCCCACCACAAGCATCCGCGTCTGGGAAGCCGCCCAAGACCCCTCGATAGCGCATAGCCGCCCCTCACTACCTACCATATATTTAGCCCGCCTCCCTTTCGAGAGACGGGCCTCGCGGGGCAACCGGACGCCAACAATCAAACACCGACTCGAAACTGCTGATCACACACGGCACAATTGTACCGCGCGAGTTGGCCGGGTCATCGTCCGTGCCGAACTGGACCGCTTCCCGCTTGCCCCTGCCGAACGGCGTCACTGCCAGGGCGATGGACAGGATCACAGCGAGGCCAAGTCCGCTAGCCCCGTTCGAGCTCTGCCGATAGCTGATCTGGGTCGATTATGCCCCGTCCGAAAAGGCTAATCACCTTGATCGCTACGCGCTCGCGGTCATCCCTGGGCATGATCTGGTGCTTTGAGAGTAGCCGCTCACCGATCTCGATGGGGTAACGTTTTACGATGGGAATGGAACCCCGGCTGGATGTCTCATGCCGTCGCATGCTGTCTAAATCAATAGCATTCTGCATGATGGGCTTTTTGGCGGGTAAGTTCTGAAATTCTCTATAAGTTATTGATTTTGTTGATGAACTGGCGGAGAGAGCGGGATTCGAACCCGCGTTACGGTCTCCCGTAAACACACTTTCCAGGCGTGCGCCTTCAACCACTCGGCCACCTCTCCGTCCTTGCATTTTTCGCGATGGCCGGTTTCGCCGCGCGGGTTGGGGACAATGCAGTCCCTTCAGGGAGGCCGGTACGCGATATCCGCGCCGTGGGTGCCGCCAACCAGCGAACACCTTCCCACCGCACCTGAGCCGTCGAAGCAACAGGCGCGGGGCTCATCTAGTCGATCCCGCGCCGAATGCCAAGCCATAACGGCAGTCTATTCGCTTTGCCGGCCACACACCGCTCCGCCAGGGCGCGCTCGCGCCCGTCTTTCAGGCCGCCACCACGAATGATGTGCACAGCCATGGCCGTAAGGCCGGCCGCGCTTGACTTCGCCACGTGCCACCTGTCGAGTGGAACGTAGGCTTTGCGGGGGCATCGTCCGGACATGACATCAAGCAATGAACAACCGGCCAGTGGGCAGCCGCCAGTCGGGCGCCCAGGCAGCGACCTGTCTTATGTCCCGGTGGGCTGGCTCATCTTCGTCATGGCGTGGTCGGTCTATGGCCTGGCCTCGGCCTGGTGGCTGACCGGCAATTCCGGCCTGCCGGACAGGATCTTCTATTTCCTCCTTGGCGGGCTTGCCGTCGACGTCATCACCATCCTGTGGGGGCTTTACCTGCTCGGCCTTGCCTTTGGCCGCTCGGCGCGCTTCCCGCGCCACTTCATCATCTGGCAGGTGGCGACCATCGTCTGGGTGCTGGCGAGGCTGGCCTATGTGCTGGCCGTGCCCGATTTCGTCTTCTCGGCCAGGAGCTTGCTCATAGCCGGCGCCGAGATCGCCATCGGCCTGCTCTGCATCTATCTGCTGCGCCGCGGCTCCGGCGCCGAAGGCGTCTATTCCAGGCCGTCGACCGAAGCGCCGTCGGTCTTCGTTTCCGTCGTCGCTGCCTTGCTCGGCATCATCCTGGGCGCGGTCATCGGCGCCGTTGGCGGCTTCCTGGCTGGCTCGGTGATCGCCGATGTCGCCGAGGTCAGTTGCTTCGAGGGCGGCTGCGGCTACTTTGCGGCCTTCATCGGACTGGCCGGGCTGGTGGTCGGCGCCATTGCCGGAGGCATTCTTGCCGTCTTGCTCGTTCACCGCCGCGGGCGCAAGCCAGTCGCATAGGGTTCAGAAGGCACCGCCTTCAAATTCGCGTATCGCGATTGCGGACAAACCGCACGCATTCTATTTCTGGTTTCGGGACATGTGCCGGAGGTCTCCTGGTTAGCGTCCAGGATCAGCCGGGGGAGAGCCTTGATGTTTCGCTTCGTCTTTCGTCTTGCGGCCATGATCGCGCTGTCGGTTTCCGTCATCATGGCGGTGCTCGACACGACGCGCACGGTGGCGGCTTCGGCCCTTGTGCTGACCCCGCTCAACGCGAGCTGGCTGGCCGTCTCGCCGGACACGCGGGCCGCCTTCGAAAGCTTCGTGCGCGCCAAGGCCAGTCCGCTGCTGTGGGATGGCGTCATCGCCTGGGTGCTCAACCAGCCGGGCTTTGCCGTCTTCGCGGTGCTGGCCTTCCTGCTTTACGCCATCGGCTACCGGCGGCAGCGGCGCACGGGACAGTTCGCCGCGAACTGACCCATCGTCGGCGCCATTCCGGCCGCCTGCCAACGGCTTGCGCGCAAGATCGGATCACGTCGTGGTTTGCCCGTGGCACGCTTTTCCAAAAGGTCAAAATTCCGCGTGAATTTTGTTTCGGGCCGTGCCAGATTGCCCGGGAGCGGGAGGGGAATACACTCCTGGCTGACGTCGTTTGCCGGCCGGAGAACCGGGCAGGCAGGCGGTGCGTAACGGAAAAAATAACCGACAGGGTGTGGATCACATGAAACGTATCGTTCTCGGCCTCCTGGCCGCAACCGCAATGGTTCTTCCGGCTTTCGCCGCGGATGTCCAGCCGGCCATCCTCTATGATCTGGGCGGCAAGTTCGACAAATCCTTCAACGAGGCTGCCTACCACGGCGCCGAGAAGTTCAAGACCGAGACCGGCACCCCCTATGTCGAGTTCGAAGTGTCGAACGCCTCGCAGCGCGAGCAGGCGCTGCGCCGCTTCGCCGAGGACGGCCACAACCCGATCGTCATGGCCGGCTTTGCCTGGGAGGATGCGCTGAAGAAGATCGCGGCCGAATATCCGGACCTCAACTTCGCGATCATCGACGATGCCGTCGACCTGCCCAACGTCCGCTCGCTGGTGTTCAAGGAGAATGAAGGCTCCTATCTCGTCGGCATCATGGCGGCGATGGCGTCGAAGTCGAAGAAGGTTTCCTTCGTCGGCGGCATGGACATCCCGCTGATCCGCAAGTTCGAATGCGGCTATGTCGGCGGCGCCAAGTCGGCCGGCGCGACCGAAGTCATCCAGAACATGACCGGCGACACGCCGGCGGCCTGGAATGATCCGGCCAAGGGCGGCGAAATCGCCAAGACCCAGATCGACCAGGGCTCCGACGTGGTCTACGCGGCCGCCGGCGGCACCGGCGTTGGTGTGTTGCAGGCGGCGGCGGATGCCGGCAAGCTTGGCATCGGCGTCGATTCCAACCAGAACGGGCTGCAGCCCGGCAAGGTGCTGACCTCGATGCTGAAGCGCGTCGACGTTGCCGTCTACACCGCCTTCATGGATGGCAAGAACGGCACCTTCAAGGGCGGCGTCGAGAATCTCGGCCTCAAGGAAGGCGGCGTCGACTACGCCATGGACGACAACAACAAGGCGCTGGTGACCGACGAAATGAAGGCGGCCGTCGAAAAGGCCAAAGCCGACATCATCGCCGGCAAGATCCAGGTGCACGACTACACCGCTGACAACGCCTGCCCCTATTGATCGGTGGCCATACGGCAATGACTGGAACCGCCGGGCGTTGCCCGGCGGTTTTTGCATCGGCCTATAGCTTGCCGGCCAAGTAACCGAGCGCGAAGACCGCCATCAGCCCGATGGCAATGACAAGTCCAAGCCGGCCGCCAAGCGCGTGCACGCCAACGCCATGTGGTGGCCGGGACAGGCTTCGGATCACCGTCGGTGACCTGGCATCGTTGCCGCCCAGGCCGACGCTGCGCATTTGCGGCAATTCGGAGAGGCGTTGCGTAACCAGCGCCCAATGATTGGCGCCCGCTGGTTTTTCGGCGCGGTCGAAAACATGCATGCGTTCGGCAAGCTGCACCACCGCGTCGCGGAAGGCAGGATCGATTTCGAGATCGCGCTCGGCCCGCTCGCGCTCGGCATCGTTCATCAGGCCCAGCACATAGTCGCCGGCCCTTGCGATGCGGTCGCTTTCACCGGCCATGGCCAGGCCCCTCCCTTTTTCCTCACCAGTGTGGCGGTTTGGTCACCGGCACATCCGGTGCCGCCTGCTCTTCAAGCGCCAGGAAGCGGTCGGTCAGCGCGTCGAGCTTGCGCTGCATGCGTTCGATCACCTTCCACTGCTCGGCGATCTGGCCCGACAGCTCCTCGATGGTCTTCTCCTGCTCGGCGGCGCGGATTTCCAACGTCGTCAACCGGTCGGCGGGCATGATCATGCAAAGTCCTCAGTTTTGTACCGCGACACCTTGCGCCGCAACGTCAAATCGACCTCGGCATATTAGCGAAGGCGAGAGCTTCGGCCACGTTCGAAATTGACAAGCGCGCGCGGATTTGTCGAGAGTGGACGCTGCTCCGGACAATTGGCACGGGCGGAGCGTCATGCTAGGCGTCTTGACCAAGCGATAAAAAATTAAGAGTGGGACGGGCTGCATGGCGCAAGCCGCAATCGAACTGATCGGCATCAACAAGAGTTTCGGCGCGGTGCGCGCCAACCGCGACATCAATCTGGAGATCGCGCGCGGCACCATCCACGGCATCGTCGGCGAGAATGGCGCCGGCAAGTCGACGCTGATGTCGATCCTCTACGGTTTCTACCAGGCCGACAGCGGCGAGATCCGTGTCGGCGGCCAACCGGCGTCGATCAAGACACCCAACGACGCGATCGCGCTCGGCATCGGCATGGTGCACCAGCATTTCATGCTGGTCGACAATTTCTCGGTGCTGGAGAACATCATCCTCGGCGCCGAAACCGACGCGCTTCTGAAGAGCAGCATCGCCAAAGCGCGCTCCGAGCTTGACCGGCTGGAACGCGAATACGGGCTGGAAGTCGATCCCGATGCGATCATCGAAGAACTGCCGGTCGGCCTGCAGCAGCGCGTCGAAATCCTTAAGGCGCTCTATCGCGGCGCCGAAATCCTGATCCTCGACGAGCCGACGGGCGTTTTGACGCCGGCCGAGGCCGACCACCTGTTCCGCATCCTCAGGCAGTTGAAGGAACAGGGAAAGACGGTGGTGCTGATCACCCATAAGCTGCGCGAGATCATGGCCATCACGGACACCGTGTCGGTGATGCGTCAGGGCACGATGGTGGCAACCCGGGAGACCAGGAAAACCACCGTCGAGGAGCTGGCGGAACTGATGGTCGGGCGCCGTGTGCTGCTGAGGGTCGAAAAGGGCGAGGCCGAAGCCGGCGCCGTCAAACTCGCGGTCAAGAACCTGACGGTCAGGGATTCCCGCGGCGTCACCATGGTCGACGACGTCTCCTTCGATTTGCGGGCCGGCGAGATCGTCGGCATCGCCGGCGTCGCCGGCAACGGGCAATCCGAATTGCTCGAGGCGATTTCCGGCATCAGGCATGCCGTTTCCGGTTCCGTGATGCTCGAGGGCAAGCCGATCGATCTCACCGGCAAGGCCGATCCCGGCGAATTGCGCGACCGCGGCCTCGCCCATGTGCCGGAAGATCGCCACCATGTCGGGCTGGTGCTGGCCTTCGAGGAAAACGAGAATTCCATCCTCGGTTACCACGACGATCCCCGCTATCTCAAAGGGCCGTTCCTCAACGTCGACGCCATCATGGCCGATGCCAGGGACAAGATCGAGAAATACGACATCCGTCCCGGCAATCCGCGCCTGAAGACCGCCAATTTCTCCGGCGGCAACCAGCAGAAGATCGTGCTCGCGCGCGAAATCGAACAGGATCCCGGCGTGCTCATCGTCGGCCAGCCGACGCGCGGCGTCGATGTCGGCGCGATTGAATTCATCCACAAGCGCCTGATCGCCATGCGCGACCAGGGCAAGGCGGTGCTGGTGGTCTCGGTCGAACTCGACGAGATCCGCTCGCTCTCCGACCGCATCCTGGTAATGTTTGCCGGCCGCATCGTCGGCGAGCGCGGCCCCGACGCGACCGAAGGCGAGCTTGGCCTGCTGATGGCTGGTGTCGAGCATCAGGAGGCAGCGCAATGAGCACGCCTTACGCCAAATTGCCGGCCTGGGCCGACTACGGGCTGATCCCGCTGATCAACCTGTCGGTCGCCTTCATCGTCGCTGGCTTCGTCGTCATGCTGGTCGGCGAAAACCCGTTCCGCGCCGCCGTCATCCTGGTCGAAGGCGCCTTCGGCAAGGGAACAGGCATCGCCTTCACCCTGTTCTATGCCACGACCTTCATATTCACCGGGCTTTCGGTGGCGGTGGCGGCGCATTGCGGCCTGTTCAACATCGGCACCGAGGGACAGGCCTACATCGCCGGCCTCGGCATCGCCATCGTCTGTCTTTCCTTCGACAGCACACTGCCCTGGTGGCTGACATTTCCGCTGGCCATCGTCGCCTCGGCGCTTGTGGGCGCGTTGTGGGCGTTGATCCCCGCCTACCTGCAGGCCAGGCGCGGCTCGCACATCGTCATCACGACGATCATGTTCAACTTCATCGCCGCCTCGATCATGGTCTACCTGCTGGTCGGTCCGTTGAAGCCGGCCGGGTCGCAGGCGCCGCAAACGCGCAACTTCCTCGCCGGCGCGGAACTGCCGAAGCTCAACTGGATCATCGAACTGTTCGGCGCCAAGATCCGCTCGGCGCCGCTCAACATCTGCTTCCTGCTGGCGCTGGTGATGGCCTTCCTGGTCTGGCTGCTGATCTGGCGCACCAGGCTCGGCTACGAGATGCGCACCTATGGCCACAGCCCCAAGGCGGCCCGCTATGCCGGCATTTCGGAAACGCGCATCATCATCACCGCGATGATGATCTCGGGCGCGCTGGCCGGCATGATGGCGCTCAACCCGGTGATGGGCGATCAGCACAATGTCGCGATCGACTTCGTTTCGGGCGCCGGTTTCGTCGGCATCGCCGTGGCGCTGATGGGCCGCCTGCATCCGGTCGGCATCGTGCTGGCCGCGATCCTGTTCGGCATGCTCTACCAGGGCGGCGCCGAACTCGCCTTCGAGATGCCGGCGATCAGCCGCGACATGATCGTCATCATTCAAGGGTTGGTCATCCTCTTCGCCGGCGCGCTGGAGCACATGTTCAGGCCCTATATCCAGGCTCTGTTCGCTTCGTTCAGCCCGAAATCGGCGGGCATGCAGGCGGTCAACGGAAAGGGCGCCTGAGATGGATATCTTCGACGCAATCATCCAGGTGCTGGACTCGACCATCCGCCTGTCGGTGCCGCTGCTGCTTGCCTGCCTCGCCGGCCTCTATTCGGAGCGGGCCGGCATTTTCGACATCGGCCTCGAAGGCAAGATGCTGGTCGGCGCCTTCGCGGGTGCCGCCGCGGCATCCGTTTTCCATTCGGCGCTTCTCGGCCTCGGTATGGCGATCCTGATCTCTGTCGCCTTCGCGTTGGTGCACGGCTTTGCCTCGATCACCCATCGCGGCAACCAGATCGTTTCGGGCGTGGCGATCAACTTCGTCGCCGCCGGATCGACCATCATCCTCGGCCAGGCCTGGTTCCAGCAGGGTGGCCGCACGCCGGCGCTGCAACCGGGCGAGCGGTTCGAGGCGATCATCTGGCCTGGCGCCGACGCGGCCAGGGACGTGCCGATCATCGGCCCGATCTATGCCGAATTGATCTCCGGCCATTCGATCCTCGTCTATTTCGCCTTTGCGATGGTGCCGTTCACCTGGTGGGTGCTGTTTCGCACGCGCTTCGGTCTCAGGCTGCGCGCGGTCGGCGAAAACCCGGCCGCGGTCGACACCGCCGGCATCTCGGTCGCCTGGCTGCGCTACCGCGCGCTGATCTGCACCGGCATCCTCACCGGCGTCGCCGGCGCCTATCTGTCGATGGTGCAGAATGGTGGCTTCGTGAAGGACATGACGGCGGGCAAGGGCTACATCGCGCTGGCCGCGCTGATCTTCGCCAAATGGAAGCCGGTCAACGCCATGTTCGCCTGCCTGCTGTTCGGCTTCCTCGACGCGGCGTCGATCCGCCTGCAGGGGACACCGCTGCCCATTGTCGGCAAGGTGTCGGTGCAGTTCATGCAGGCCCTGCCCTATATCCTCACCGTCATCCTGCTCGCTGGCTTCATCGGCAAGGCCATCCCGCCGCGTGCTGGCGGCGTGCCTTATGTGAAGGAACGCTGAGGGTCGAGAGCACATCGGAGAGAATAACTGAATGTCGCATGATCTGTTCGAAGCGGCCAAGGCCGCCATGGCCAAGGCCTATGCGCCCTACTCGAATTTCCCGGTGGGTGCCGCTTTGCGCACCGAGGACGGACGCGTCTTCACCGGCGCCAACATCGAGGTCGCCTCGTATCCGGAGGGCTGGTGCGCCGAGACCACCGCGCTTGGCCACTACATCATGGGCGGCGGCGGCAAGATCGTGGAAATCGCCGTCCTTGCCGAACGCATGGCCAAATGTTCGCCTTGCGGCGGCTGCCGCCAGCGGCTGGCCGAATTCTGCCGTCCGGAAACCAAACTCTATCTCTGCGACGCCTCGGGCGTCGCCGAGACCGTGACCATGGGCGACATGCTGCCCTATGGTTTTCGCGGTGACCTTCTCAAATGAAAAGCTGGCTCAAATGAAAAGCTGGCTCAAATGAAAAGCTGGCTCAAATGAAGCGTAGGCCGAGATGACGGAAAAGGCGCTGGACCATCTTATCGAAAGGCTGGACGGCCTGGCGCCGTCGACCGCGCTGGTGCTGGGTTCGGGCTTGGGAGGCCTGGTCGACCGGATCGAGAATCCGATCCGCGTCTCCTATGCCGACCTGCCCGGCTTTCCCATGAGCGGCGTCAGCGGCCATGCCGGCGAAGTGGTGGCCGGGCTGTTTGCCGGCGTTCCGGTGCTGATGCTGTCCGGCCGCGCCCACTACTACGAGCATGGTAACGCCGCGGCGATGCGTCCGGTGCTCGAAGTGCTTGCCGGCATCGGCATCACGAAACTGATCCTCACCAACGCAGCCGGCTCGGTCGATCCGGATATGCCGCCGGGCTCGGTGATGCTGCTCACCGACCACATCAACTTCTCCGGCACCAATCCGCTGATCGGCGAGCCGAGCGACCGCCGTTTCGTCGGCCTCACCGAAGCTTATGATGCCGGCATCCGCGACGCGATCGAACGCGCGGCCAAGGCGACCGGCACAGCGCTGCACAAGGGCGTCTATATGTGGTTCTCGGGCCCCTGCTTCGAGACCCCGGCCGAAATCCGCATGGCGCGCGTCATGGGCGCCAACGCCGTCGGCATGTCGACCGTGCCGGAAGTCATTCTCGCCCGTTTCCTCGGCCTGCGCGTCGCCGCCTGCTCGGTCATCACCAACCTGGCCGCCGGCATGACCGGAGCCGAGCTTTCGCACCAGGAAACCAAGGACATGGCGCCGGTTGGCGGATCGCGGCTGGCAACAGTGCTGCAGCGCGTGTTTCGTGACGGGCTGCTGGAGAGCTGATGCTTCCACAGGAAATCATCCGCCACAAGCGCGACGGCCATAGGCTGGCGTCTCACGAGATCGCCGCCTTCATCGACGGCGTGACGTCGGGCGCCGTGACCGACGGCCAGGTCGCGGCCTTCGCCATGGCGGTGTTCTTCAACGGCATGAACCGCGATGAGGCCGTGGCGATGACGCTTGCCATGCGCGATTCCGGCGACGTGCTCGACTGGTCGGATTTGCCGGGCCCCGTCACAGACAAGCATTCGACGGGCGGTGTCGGCGACAATGTCTCGCTGATGCTGGCGCCGATCGTCGCCGCCTGCGGTGCCTATGTGCCGATGATCTCGGGCCGAGGTCTCGGCCATACCGGCGGCACGCTGGACAAGATGGACTCCATTCCCGGCTACACCAGCCAGCCCGACATCGCGCTGTTCCGCAAGGCGGTGCTGGAAACAGGCTGCGCCATCATCGGCCAGACCGCCGATCTGGCACCTGCCGATCGCCGGCTCTACGCCATCCGCGACGTCACCGGAACCGTGGAATCGGTGCCGCTGATCACCGCATCGATCCTGTCGAAGAAGCTCGCGGCAGGCCTGCAATCGCTGGTGCTCGACGTCAAGGTCGGCAATGGCGCCTTCATGGAGAAATCCCGTGATGCGACCGCGCTCGCCAACAGCCTGGTCGAGGTCGCCGGCGGCGCCGGACTGAAGGTCTCGGCGCTGATCACCGGCATGAACGAACCGCTGGCCTCGGCCGCCGGCAATGCGGTCGAGGTGCGCAATGCCGTCGATTTCCTGACCGGCCGCTTGCGCGACCGGCGGCTGGAGGACGTGACGCTGGCGCTTGCCGCCGAAATGCTGCAGTCGGCGGGGCTGGTATCGTCCAACCAGGACGGCATGCGCCGCGCCACCGAGACGCTCGCCAGCGGCCGCGCCGCCGCCACGTTCGCGCGCATGGTGACAGTGCTTGGCGGCCCCGCGGATTTCATCGAAAAGCCGGAAAAATACCTGCCCGAGGCGGCAACGGAATTCGCGATCAAGGCGACGACGGACGGCTTCGTTACCGGCATAGCCACCCGCGACATCGGCCTCGCGGTGGTCGGGCTGGGCGGCGGGCGCGCACGGCCCGACGACAAGGTCGACCCCGCGGTCGGCATCACCAGGTTGCTGCCCATAGGCGCGGAAGTAAGCGCCGGAGATGCGCTGGCGCTGATCCACGCCCGCTCACAATCCGATGCCGAGGCGGCCGCCGCGACCGTGCTTTCAGCCTATGCGATCGGTGCTTCGAAGCCGGCCGCCGACAAGTCTGTCATCCGGCGGATTCTGCCGCGCGGCTGAGTGGACACTACTGAACCAATAGCAATGTGCCGTTCTCGGCCTGGTATTTGCCGAGCCGACTGAGGAAGCTCATGCCGATCAGGTTGGTGCGCAGTGCCTTGTCGTCGAGCACGATCGCCTGCACACTGTCGACGCTGATGCTGCCGATCTGCAGGCGGTCGATCATCACCACGGCTGCCTTGATGGTGCCGTTGGCGGTGTTGACCTCGTGGCTGAAATCGGCGGGATTGAGCGACAGCCCGATCCGGCGCGCCGTCGACGTATTGACCGCCACCAGCGTCGCGCCGGTGTCGATCATGCCGTCGATCTGACGGCCGTTGAGCTTGAAGGTGGACGAGAAGTGTCCACGCCCGTCCGCCGCGACCACGACCTTGCGGCCGGTCGGCAGCGGCGCCACCGGCTTGTCGGGAACGGACGCCAGGCTGACCTCGGGTTGCGTCTCGGCCCCAGGCTTGGTTGTCACCGCCGATTTCAGCAGGTTTTCGAATATTCGCGGATTCGACTGGTAGACAACCGGGATCGATGCCGACGCACCGGCAAAGACGCTGAGGATAAGAAGCTTGCGCAGCATGGATCGGCCTTTGTGATGGCCGATCCTTTTTAGCCCCGTATGGTGTTCGCCGCTTTAATGCGCGTCGAAACCGCGTCTTTGCGTAAACATTTGGTAAATCACACCAGCATTTTGCCTGATGTTACTTCGTCCCGTACATGCGATCGCCGGCGTCGCCAAGGCCAGGCATGATGTAGCCCTTCTCATTAAGCTGGCGGTCGATGGACGCGGTGAAGACCGGAACATCCGGATGCGCCTTGGTGAAGCGCTCGATACCTTCGGGCGCCGCCAGCAGGCACAGGAAGCGGATATTGGTGGCGCCGCGCTCTTTCAATTTGTCGATCGCCGCGATCGCCGAATTGGCGGTCGCCAGCATCGGGTCGACGACGATCACCAGCCGGTCGGCGAGGTCGCTCGGCGCCTTGAAGAAATACTCGACAGCCTCCAGCGTTTCATGGTCGCGGTAGAGGCCGACATGGGCCACGCGGGCCGCCGGCACCAGGTCGAGCAAGCCTTCGAGCAAGCCGTTGCCGGCGCGCAGCACCGAGGCGAAGACCAGCTTCTTGCCCTCCAGCGTCGGAGCCTCCATCGTCTCCATAGGCGTTTCGATCGTTGTCGTCGTCAGCTCGAGATTGCGGGTCACCTCATAGCCGAGCAGCAGCGAAATCTCGCGCAGCAGGCGCCGGAAGCCGGCCGTCGAGGTCTCCTTCTTGCGCATGATAGTCAGCTTGTGCTGGACAAGCGGATGGTCGACGACGGTGACGCCCTTCATGATGTTCTCCTGATGCATGTCGCCCGAAACCGCGCCTGGATCCCTTCGGACGTGCCGCGCTTCAAGCTGCTTGGGAGAACCCTAGCGATATTGGACCGGCCAAGGAACCGCTTGGCCCGCACCGACCACAGCTTTGTCGGAAGAATCAGCGAGCGGCGCTGTTCAGCCGGACAAGAAGCGCCGCTTTGGTCTTGCGGTCGACGAAAGCCGCCTCGATCGCCGTCCTAGTGACCGCGACGAGCGCTTTCTCGCTCATCGCGAAATGCTCCGCCGCAATGTCGTACTCCCGCTTCAGCGAGGTCCAAAAATAAGGCGGGTCGTCGGAGTTGAGTGTCACCTTGCAGCCGGCCGCCTGCAGGGCCGGAAACGGATGATCGGCGAAACTGTCGAACACCTTGAGCGCGATGTTGGAACCGGGGCAGCACTCCAGCACGACGCCCTCGTCGGCGATGCGTCGGACAAGGTCCGGGTTTTCGATGGCGCGCACACCATGGCCGATGCGCGACGGGCGAATATGGTCGAGTGCCGCCTGGACAGTCTGCCAGCCCGTCAGTTCGCCGGCATGGACGGTGATGCCGAGCCCGGCCTCGCGCGCGATCTCGAAAGCCCTGACATAGTCTTCCATGTCGCCTATGCGCTCGTCGCCGGCGACGCCGAAACCGGTGACCAGCGGGTGCCCGCAACGTGCCGCGAAGCGTGCCGCCCGTTCGATCGATTCGACGCCGACATGGCGGACACCGGTGACGATCATGCGTCCCTCGATGCCGGTCTTGGCCTTGGCGCGCAGCATGCCTTCGCCGAGCGCGTCGGTGTAAGCCTTGGGTGACAGCCCGGCTTTCGTCGCGTGGTCCGGCGAGGTGAACACCTCGGAGTAGATTGCCCCGTCGCGTGCCAGGCTGGTCAGATAATGGTCGGCCAGCCGCGCATAATCCTCCTCGGTCCGGAACAGGTCGGCGGAAAAGTCGTAAGCCGCGAGAAAGGAGGTGAAATCGTGCCAGACGAAGGACCCGTTCTGGATGTAGGGCGAGGTATCCTTGCCGTATTTCTGCGCCTGGCGGATGACGAGATCGGGCGCCGCTGCCCCTTCGATGTGGCAGTGCAGTTCCGCTTTCAGAGGCATTCAAACATCCCGTCTGTCAGTCCAGGTCTCGAAAACCCACCACCTAGAAGCGCGGCTGAACACCGCGCCTTAAACAATAGCGCCCGCACCATCGATCGGCTATGGTCCCGCCGGTTTTATGACGGATCAAAAAAAAAATGTCAGTTGAGAGAACCACGGCCGCCGGCGGCATGGAAACCTCCTATGGTTTCAAGCGTGTAGGGGAAGGCCAGAAGCAATCCCTGGTCAACGATGTTTTCCACAAGGTCGCCAATCGCTACGACCTGATGAACGACCTGATGTCTGGCGGCCTGCACCGGCTGTGGAAGGATGCCATGGTCGCCTGGCTCAATCCGCCAAAGCGGGCAGGCTGGCGTGTGCTCGATGTTGCCGGTGGCACCGGCGACATCGCCTTCCACATCGTCGCTGCCAGCCATGGCCATGCCCATGCCACCGTGCTCGACATCAACGGCTCGATGCTCGCCGTCGGCCGCGACCGGGCTGAAAAGAAGGGCCTGTCCGGCAACACCGATTTCGTCGAGGCCAACGCCGAGGAACTGCCCTTCGCTGACGCCAGCTTCGACGCCTACACCATCGCGTTCGGCATTCGCAACGTCCCGCATATCGACGTGGCCCTGGGCGAGGCGTTCCGCGTGCTGAAACCCGGCGGCCGCTTCCTGTGCCTGGAGTTTTCCGAGGTCGAGATGCCGTTGCTCGACAAGGTCTACGAAGCCTGGTCGTTCAATGCCATTCCCAGGATCGGCAAGTTGGTCACGGGCGACGGCGAGCCCTATTCCTATCTGGTCGAATCGATCGCGAAATTCCCCAATCAGCAAAACTTCGCGGCGATGATTTCCCGCGCCGGCTTCGACCGCGTCTCCTTCCGCAACTATTCAGGCGGCATAGCGGCCCTGCATTCGGGCTGGAAGCTTTGACGCCGTCGCCCATCTCCAACACGCGACGTGCCTTGCGCCAGTTCGATGAACCGGTGGGGCGGACGCGGCCATGAGCACCGTCAGCGCGGGATTCCGGCTCGTACGGGCCGGTTGGGTGCTGGTGCGCGAGGGCGTCGTCGCGGCCTTGCCCGGCGAGGAACTGTCCGGCCTGCCGAAACTCGGCTGGCGGCTGGCGCGGCTGTTCACCCGCCGCCGCGCGCTCGCCTATGAGCGCAGCGATCGGCTGGCCAAGGCAGTGGTCCGGCTCGGCCCATCCTACGTCAAGCTTGGCCAGTTCCTGGCGACGCGGCCCGACGTCGTCGGCAACGACATGGCGCTCGATCTCGCCATGCTGCAGGACAAGATGCACACATTTCCGAAGGCCGAAGCGATCGCGGCCGTCGAGGCCTCGCTCGGCCGCAAGGTGGGCGATCTCTACGCGCGGTTCGGCGATCCCGTCGCGGCTGCCTCCATCGCCCAGGTGCATACCGCCGACACCATGCATGATGGCGTGACCACCCAGGTGGCGGTGAAAGTGATCCGGCCGGGCGTTCGCCGCCGCTTCTTCCACGATCTCGAAAGCTATTTTCTCGCCGCCCGCCTGCAGGAGAAATACATCCCTTCCTCGCGCCGGCTGCGGCCGGTCGAGGTGACCGAGACGCTGGCCCAGACCACGAAGATCGAGATGGACCTGCGCCTTGAGGCGGCGGCACTCTCCGAACTCGGCGAGAACACCAGGGAAGACCCTGGCTTTCGCGTCCCTTCGGTGGACTGGGAACGCACCGGCCGCGACGTGCTGACCATGGAATGGGTCGATGGTGTCAAGATGAACGACATCGCCAGCCTGCAAAGCGCCGGCCATGACCTGAAGGCGATCGCCGCCAATCTCATCCAGTCCTTCCTGCGCCATACGCTGCGCGATGGCTTCTTCCACGCCGACATGCATCCGGGCAATTTGTTCGTCGAGGCAAACGGCACCATCGTCGCCGTGGATCTCGGCATTGCCGGACGCCTCGGCAAGAAGGAGCGCCGCTTCCTCGCCGAGATCCTCTACGGCTTCATCACACGCGACTATCTGCGCGTCGCAGAGGTGCATTTCGAAGCCGGCTATGTGCCGCGCCAGCACAATGTCTCTGCCTTCGCGCAGGCGATCCGTGCCATCGGCGAGCCGATCCACGGCCAGCCCGCCGAAACCATTTCGATGGCCAAGCTTCTGACGTTGCTGTTCGAGGTGACCGAACTGTTCGACATGGCGACGCGGCCTGAACTCATCCTGCTGCAGAAGACGATGGTGGTTGTCGAGGGCGTGGCGCGCACGCTCGATCCGGCCTTCAACATGTGGAAGACAGCCGAGCCGGTGGTCAGTGGCTGGATAGCCGGGAATCTCGGGCCGCGCGGCTTGCTGACCGACGCGCGCGACGGCGGCAAGGCGATGCTGGCGCTGATCCGCCAGGCGCCGGAACTCGCGCTCCGTACGGAACGGCTGTCGCGAGAGATCGACCTGATGGCCGAGCACGGCCTGCGCTTCGATGAGGCGACCGCCCGCGCCATAGGTAAGGCCGAGGCGCGCTACAGCCGTTCCGGCCGTGTGGCGTTGTGGGTGATCGCGCTGACGCTGGTCTATATCGCCTGGAAGATATTTTAGGCCCTGCCTTCGAGGCGAGGCCCGCGGCTTGCGGCAATTTGATTGCATTGCTATCATCGCTATCAGGCAGGATTGGGGTGGAGTGCAATCATATGGCCAGCATCACGATCCGCAACCTGGATGATGAGGTCAAGGAACTGCTGCGCCGGCTCGCGGCGGAAAACGATCGTTCCATGGAAGAACAGGCGCGGGTGATGATCCGGGCCGCTGTCGACGGTCAGATCGGCCCGGTCGGCCGTCTCGACCAGATAGAGAAAGCCCTCCGCGAACTGGCCGGTTCGCAAGGCGCCCCGACCCCGGCGTCAGCCTTGGCAGGCAACAGCTTGCTCCTAGGCTCACTTTCCAACAGACGCATCCTGCTCATCATCGGCGGCGGCATCGCCGCCTACAAGGCGCTCGACCTGATCCGCCGGTTGCGCGAGCGTGGCGCGGCGGTGCGGGTGGTCATGACGTCGGCGGCGCAGGAATTCGTGACGACGCTGTCGGTCGGGGCGCTTTCCGCCGACCATGTCTTCACCGACCTGTTCGACCGCGACGATGAACACGATGTCGGCCACATCAGGCTGTCGCGCGAGGCGGACCTCCTGGTGGTGGCGCCCGCCACCGCCGACCTGATGGCCAAGCTCGCCAATGGCCATGCCAACGATCTGGCCTCGACCGTGCTCATCGCCACCGACAAGCCGGTGCTGATGGTCCCGGCGATGAACCCGAAGATGTGGTCGCATCCCGCCACCCGCCGCAACCGCGCGACGTTGAGCAAGGACGGCATCGCCTTCGTCGGCCCCGCCAAGGGTGAAATGGCCGAGAGCAACGAGGCCGGCGAAGGCCGCATGGCCGAACCGCTCGAGATCGTCGCCGCGGTAGAGGCGCTGCTCGATGCCGGCCCCAAGCCGCTGGCGGGGCGCAAGATCATCGTCACGTCAGGCCCGACGCACGAGCCGATCGATCCCGTGCGCTATATCGCCAACCGGTCTTCCGGCAAGCAGGGCCACGCCATTGCCGCGGCACTGGCAAGGCTTGGCGCCGATGTCCGCCTTGTCTCGGGTCCCGTGAGCATTGCCGACCCAGCCGGTGTGAAAACCATCCATGTCGAGCGAGCGCAGGAAATGCGCGACGTAGTGGAACGCCTTCTGCCCGCCGACGCTGCGGTATTCGTCGCCGCCGTTGCCGACTGGCGCACCGAGAATTCAGCCGGTGAGAAGATCAAGAAGGTCGCGGGCGAAGGCCCGCCGGTGCTGCGCATGCTCGAAAACCCCGACATCATGGCGGGCGTTGGCCACCACGAGCAGCGACCCGGCCTGGTCGTCGGCTTTGCAGCCGAGACGCAGGATCTCTTGCGCAACGCCGAGGCCAAGCTCGCGAAGAAAGGTGCCGATCTCATCGTCGCCAACGATGTGTCGCAGGCCAGCGGCATCGGTCCTTCAGGCGTGATGGGCGGCGATCGCAATCGGGTGCGGATCGTGTCGAAGTCCGGCGTCGAGGAATGGCCTGAAATGACCAAGGACGAAGTGGCGGCGCGACTCGCCGCGCTCATCGCCGAGCGGTTGAAGACGATCGTTGTCTGACAAGTGTTGGCGGAAGCCGCCAACACCCCGTCGCCCGCGGTGAGCTAGAAGAATTCCAGGAAAGTGCGTAGCGGTTTTCCGTCCGGAATTGCGTGAAAACAAATAGTTAGAGCGGTCCAGCGATTCTATCAAACGCTGAACCGCTCTAAGCCGTCAGTTGGCCAAAAGCTCCGCCGTGCGGGCAAGCGCCCCGCCGAAGCCGTTGAGCGGAATGGAAAAGCTTACGACTTGCCCGGTATCGGCCGCGAACGCGTCGATCTTCAGCGTGGTGCCGTTCTTCAGCAGCGGCGTGACATTGGCGTCGAACGCCACCGGCACCAGGCAGCCGACCACCTGGCAGGTGTTGAATGGAAGGCTGCCGTCGAGCTTCTGGTCGTCTATGGTCAGCGCGACACCCTTGGCAAGCGCCAGGCCGAACGGCAGGGCAAGGGTTCCGCTCGCATCCTCGCCGGTCTTGCTCGACAGTTCGATCGCCAGCAGTCGCTGGTTGCTTTGCTTGTTGAATTGCTGATGCGACAGGCTGCAGACCTTGTTCGTGCCCGATATCTGGCAATTGACCGTCCAGTCGCCATGGGTTTCGGACAAGGCCGATGCACCGCCGGGCAGCTGCGGCGCGGCGACTGCGGCGGGCGGTGTTGCCGCCACCTTGTCGCTCTTGGTTTGCGCCGCCATGGCCGGCAGGCCGGCGATACAGGCAGCACCCAGCACTGCTGCGAAATACGCGTATTTCCTCATCAAGATCTCTCTCGCCCGGCCCGGCCCTGAGCCAGCCTAGAAACTGACCTTGAGAGACGCGCTGACTGCATTCTGTTTGACCGTTTCCCCGAAGGCGCCATTATACCTGACGGACATGCCGACACCATTGACGCCATTCAACTGGAGGCCGGCGCCGACCCGATAGAGCGGCGAATCGATCGCTTCCGTCAAGTGCAATGCCGGGTTGCCGGGCAGATTCTCCGCAGCCGCAAAGCGGCCTTCGATCTCCCACTGCTTGGTGGAAAACTCCACCCCGGCCTTTTCATAGAAGCGAAGACTGGCAATATCGCTGAGTGCGATGTCGGTTCCGATTTCGAGCGCCGGCGTCGCCGCATAGAAGGTGTCTGCCGATCCATCGAAGTTGAAACCGGCAACCGACCCTTCTTCCTTTCCGGAAACACGCAGCCAGCGCGCGTCGAACTGCAAGGTCGGCTGCAGGTAGAACGCGCCCATCTGTTGCGTGAAGCCAAGCCTTGCACGCACCTGTCAGCGCCAGGGCGTCGCGATCTGGTTGTTGAGGTCCACGTCGCGGTTGGAGTGAGGGCGGTCAACATTCCCGCCATGGCATCGCCGGACAAACACCCTATATATCTGGTGTGATGAGATTTTTTTGCAGGAATGAGCGGATGTACACGCGTCGTTCGCCGATGATTTTCGTACTGGCAATGCTGGCTGGTGCCGCCGGCATTACGTCGCCCGCTTCCGCGCAGGTGCTCAATCCAGCCGTCAGAAACAATATGCTCATCCAGCAGGATGATCTGCAAGCCTTGCAGAACCGGATTCAGCGGCAGCAATTTCAGCAGCAGCAACAGCAATATCGTGCCCAGGATCGCGTCATCGTCCAGCAGCCTCCGCCTGTCGTTCCGCAGGTCAGGCCGAGCTGCCAGATGCAGATAATCGGCAATACCGCCGTCAGCACCTGCCGCTGACAGCCGGGCAACCTTCTTTTATTTAGCCGACTTACATGATAGGGCACTTTGGGTGCCCCTGCGGTAGTTTGGATTTTGCAAAGGCGTCGCATCACGCTAAGGGGCATTACAGCGACTGGATTGTTGAGATGGCAGCCACCAAGAAAAAGGCCGTACGCCAGGCCGAGAATGGCCAAAGGATCCGCCAGGTGGCGGCGATTCCCTTTCGGCTGAACACTCACGGTGACATCGAGGTGATGCTGGTCACATCGAGAACGACGAGACGCTTCATCGTGCCCAAGGGGTGGCCTATGAAAGGCAAGAACGGGCGCAAGGCAGCCACCATCGAGGCGCTGGAAGAAGCCGGCGTGGTTGGCAAGACGCTGAAGCAGCCGGCGGGCACGTATTCCTACTGGAAACGCTTGGCCAACCGCTTTGTCCGCGTCGACGTCGTCGTGTTTCTGCTGGAAGTGACGGAAGAGCTTGCCGACTGGCAGGAAGCCAAACGGCGGCAGCGGGCTTGGCTGGCGCCGGCCGACGCCGCGATGCTCATCGACGAGCCCGATCTCGCGACGCTGGTGAACACCTTGAAGCTTCCCGGACCTGCGCCGCTCGAGCAGGCATAAGCCCGTCGATGCGGCTTTCCTGCAACGTGTGAAAGCGCCCGAGCCTCGCGGCGGAGACTCTGTCTTAGCTCCCGCGGCTCTTGAAAAGGGCCGCTAAATTTCGAAGTCCTCGTTCAGGCGCTGGTCGCCAGCCCGAGCCTCCATACGCTTTCGGCGGTTCGCGCCTATGTCGGCGGCGAAAGGGGCTAGAACTGCCTCAGGACAGCCGCTCCAGCAGGATTGTCGGGGCGTCGTGATAGACGGTTCGCACCGCTTCCCGGTAGCCGCATTTCGTTGCGACGTTCAAGGAGGCGGTGTTCTCGGGATCGATGATGCAGACGGTTCTGACAGACCCGAACGTCTCTTCGCCCCATGCCAGGACGCGGCCGACGACCTCCGAGGCAAGACCCGCCCCGTGCGCGGCCGCCGCCAGCGCCCATCCGGCCTCCGGAATGCCTTCAATCGACGGCTGCATCTCACGCTTCAGATCATGAAAACCGGCTTCACCGATAAAATGGCCGGTGGCCTTTTCTTCGATGGCCCAGAATCCGTAGCCCAGCAGCGACCACAGGCCTGCGTGACGCAGGAAGCGCATCCAGCTTTCTTCGCGTGTGCGGGGCTTGCCGCCGATGAAACGGGTGACGACCGGATCAGCCCACATCGCGGCATAGGCATCGAAATCACCGAGCCGGTGTGCCCGCAGAATGGTTCGCGGCGTCTCGATGACCGGAGCGATGGTCGCTTGCGTCGTGTTCATTGCATTTTGCCTCGCGTTACGGCCTGCGGTTAGCAAATCGCCGGCGCGGTGCAAGAGCCAGGGAACCAGGAACCGTCATCCAGGACAAAGCCGCAACGTCCGGCAGCCTTGATGACATCCGGGCCGCGCTATGGGATTTTCGCGCGGCGGTGTTATTTTCGACATGGGCTGATTCAGCGCGTCCCATTCATTCAGGCGCCGGCCGGTGCCGCCGATCCAAGGAAAACCGCATGGACACCACCGACCTCATGCTCGCCATCCTCCACCATGTGCTGGTGTTCTCGCTGGCCGGGATCATCGGCGCCGAATTCGTGCTGATCCGTGGCGATATGCCGGCCGCCACGCTCAAGCGGCTCGCCGGCATCGACCGCCACTACGGCATCATCGCCGCGCTCATCATCATCGTCGGCATCGGCCGTGTCGTCTGGGGCCTCAAGGGTTGGGAGTTCTACGTCCACAACTGGGTGTTCTGGGCCAAGATGGCGGCGTTCGGCATCGTCGGCCTGCTGTCGATCGTCCCGACCGTCCGTTTCATTTCCTGGAACAGGCAGGCCAGCGCCAATCCTTCCTTCGGCGTGCCCTCGAGCGAACTGGCCTCGGTAAAGACCTTTATCCGCGCCGAGGCGTTCGTATTCCTGCTGATCCCGGTCTTCGCGGCGGCGATGGCGCGTGGCTACGGCACCTGATCGTCAGCGGCAACCGTTTCGAGCGGAGCGATCGGCACCAGCGGTGCCGGAATGCTGGTCGTCTTCACCTCCGCCTTGCAGATATCGGCGATGACGCAGGCCGGGCAATCCGGCTTGCGCGCCTTGCAGACATAGCGACCATGCAGGATCAGCCAGTGATGCGCGTGGCGCATATATTCGTCCGGGATGATCTCCAAAAGTCCCTGCTCGACCTGTTCCGGAGTCTTGCCGGGCGCCAGGCCAAGCCGGTTGCCGATGCGCAAGATGTGGGTGTCGACCGCCATCGTATGCTGGCCGAAGGCCATGTTGAGCACGACATTGGCGGTCTTGCGCCCGACACCAGGCAGCTTGACCAGCTCATCGCGGTCATCCGGCACCTCGCCGCCATGGTCGCGGATCAACGCCTCCGATAGTGCCATGACGTTCTTGGCCTTGTTGCGCCAGAGCCCGATGGTCCTGATGTAGTCGCCGACCTTGGCTTCACCCAGCGCCAGCATCTTTTGCGGCGTATCGGCGGTCTTGAACAAGGCACGCGTCGCCTTGTTGACGCCGGCATCGGTCGCTTGCGCCGACAGCACCACCGCAACCAGCAGCGTGAAGGCGTTGACGTGTTCGAGCTCGCCTTTCGGCTCCGGCCGCTGCACCGAAAAGCGCCGGAATATTTCATGCACTTCAGCCGGGCTGTAGCGCGAAGTCCGCCGCACGGGCCGTGGACGCGGCTTGGCGTTGGAGCCATCGCGCCGTCCGGGCGGCGGCTCTTTTTCGGACATGGATGATTCTTTGGACTTGGGGCGCGCCATTTCCCTCCTATAATAGTCTGTCATGAGCGATACAAACGCCTCGTTCCAGGCTGACGAGCCCTTCTTTCACGCATTGCTGACCCCACATCGGTCGCTGGGCAGGACGGGCTTCGTGATCCTGATGGGCGCGCTGCTCTTCGGCTGGCTGGTGACGGGTGCGTTTTTCCTGTCGCGTGGCGCCTGGCCGGTGTTCGGCTTCTTCGGCCTCGACGTGGTTGCAGTCTATATCGCCTTCCGCGTCAATTATCGGGCTGCCCGCGCCCGCGAGGAAGTGTCGGTCTCGCGCACCAGCCTCGACATCCGCAAGACGGCCCCCTCGGGAAAGTCGGAAGCGCATCGCTTCAATCCGTTCTGGGCACGGTTTTCGGTCGCCCGTCACGCCGAGATCGGCATCACCGGAATGACCGTGGAAGCACAGGGGCAGAACGTGCCGATCGGCGGCTTCCTCGACCCCGATTCCCGCGAGAGCTTTGCCACCGCCTTCTCGCGCGCGCTGGCGACCGCCAAGGCGCGCTAGAAGCAACTCCAGCAAAAGTGTGAAGCGGTTTTCCGTCAGAAGCGATAACGCAGCAGCCTGCCGATCTTGCGCAGCGCCGGAATGTACTTCCAAAGGCGGACGAACAGCTTGGCGGACCAGCCCATGCGAGCAGCGTGCTCAGGCTTATAGGCTGAGATATTCTCGACAAAGCGCAGCTTCGGAATCGCCCTTTCCAGCTCGTGCGGGTCGTCGATCGCCCAGTGGACCTCGGCGCCCGTCGCCTTGATGGTCGGGTTGAGCCGAAGCAGCATCAGCCCGAAACGGCTGTAGGCGTCGAACATCAGTTCGCCCCCGGCAAGATGCGAGACAAGCCGTGAAAGCAGGCGCAGCCCATCGTCCGCCGGGAGATAGGGCGTCAGCCCTTCCGCCACCACCATGGCCGGGCGGTTGCGGGGCACTTCAGCCAACCAGCCGGGCTCGGTCACCGACGAAGCGATGGGGTGGTAATGGTCGCGGAACGGGTAGAGCTTGCGCCTGAGTTCGATCACTTCGGGATAGTCGACATCGAACCAGTCCACCCCTGGTGGGGGATCGACCCGGAAGATGCGGGTATCAAGCCCGCAGCCCAGATGCAGCACGATGGCGTCAGGATTTCTGGCCAGGAAATCCTCGACACGGACGTCCAATGTCTTGGCCCGGATCGCCAGGCCGATGCCGAGATTCTCGTCGACCTTGAGCCTGGCGAAATCATAGTCGATCTTGCGCAGCGCCGCGTCGGCGAAATGATCCCCAAGCAGCGAATCCGGCATCCGGCTCTCCAGCGCCTTGCCGTAGAGCGTCATGAGCAAGGTCTCTTTTGCTCCCGTCAGATGTACTTTTTCGCCAGCCATGAGCGGCTCCCTGGCTCGAATCCCGAGTCTATCTGGACAAGTGCTGCAAGAAGGCAAGTTTCGGGTGGCGATCGGCGCCCCAAGGGGCGATATTCCAGCCCAAGGAGACAGGTCCATGAGCACACACACGGCAGTCCTCGAGAAGGACATCACGCCCGAAGGCAGCGACTACGAAATCGTGCGCCGCGCCATCGAGAAGATCAGCCTCGACTATCGCGAACAGCCATCGCTGGAGGAACTCGCCGCAGAGGTCGGCGAGACGCCGACCGGCTTGCAAAAACTCTTCACCCGCTGGGCCGGCCTGTCGCCCAAGGCCTTCCTGCAGGCGGTGACGCTGAACCATGCGCGCAAGCTGCTCGATTCCGGCATGCCGCTGCTCGAAACCTCATTCGAGCTGGGCATGTCCGGTCCCGGCCGGCTGCACGACCTGTTCGTCACCCATGAGGCGATGTCGCCGGGCGACTATAAGACGCGCGGCGCTGGCCTCACCATCCGCTACGGCTATCATCCCTCTCCCTTCGGCACCGCCCTGATCATGGCCACGGACCGCGGGCTTGCCGGCCTCGCCTTCTGCGACGCCGGCGAGGAGCGCGCCGCCTTCGCCGACATGTCCGGCCGCTGGCCCAACGCCCTCTATGTCGAGGACAGGGAAGCGACAGGCCCCTATGCCGCGCGCATCTTCGAGCCGACGCTGTGGCGCGCCGACCAGCCGCTGCACGTCGTCATGATCGGCACCGATTTCCAGGTCCGCGTCTGGGAAGCCTTGCTGCGGATCCCGATGGGCAAGGCCCGCACCTATTCCTCGATCGCCGCCAGCATCGGCGCGCCGAGCGCCAGCCGGGCGGTCGGCGCCGCCAACGGCGCCAACCCGCTCTCTTTCGTGGTGCCTTGTCACCGCGCCATCGGCAAATCGGGCGATCTCACCGGCTATCACTGGGGCCTGACCCGCAAGCGCGCCATCCTGGGCTGGGAGGCGGGGCAGATTTCATCTTGAAGGACACTGATGCGGCAACACCGGCGGATGCCTTCATCTACGGACAAACGATATCGCCCTGCTGACCTGCAAATGGCGCAGCACGTTGGCGCCTGCCATAACAGCATCCTCTGGAAAGCCATGATCTTACAGGATAGCTTCCGGCTCATTCAGCAGGAGGCATTTCTTGATTATCGTCATCGGCTCGATCAACCTCGACCTTATCGCCAATGTCGACCGCTTGCCGAGCCCCGGTGAGACGGTGAGCGGTTCCGGTTTCACGACGGCGCCCGGCGGCAAGGGCGCCAACCAGGCGCTCGCCGCCGCACGTGCCGGCGCTCAGGTGCGCATGGTCGGTGCCGTCGGCAAGGACACTTTCGCAGCCGAAGCGCTGGCGTTGCTGCGCGAGGCCAAGGTCGACCTGTCAGGCGTGGGAGAAACCTTTGCCTCGACCGGCACGGCGCTGATCATGGTCGGCGACGACGGCGAGAACATCATCGCCGTGGTTCCCGGCGCCAATGCTTCCGTGGTGCCCGGCGACCTCTCCAAGGCTTTTCTGAAAAAGGGCGACGTCGTGCTGCTGCAGCATGAGATTCCGCTCGCGACGATCGATGTGGCACTCGACCGGGCAAGGACGGCCGGCGCGGTCACGGTGCTCAACACGGCCCCGTTCCACGCCGAAGCGGCCGACTTCCTCGGCAAGGCTGACTACGTCGTCGCCAACGAGACCGAGTTCGACCTCTATGGTGAAGCGCTGGCTTTGAAGGGTCGCGATCGTGCGGCGCGCATGCGCGATTTTGCGGGGAAAACCGGACGCGCCATCGTCGTCACGCTTGGCGGCGAAGGCGTGATGGCGGCGACGCCGAGCGATTTCCTGACCGTTCCCGCGTTGAAGATCACGCCGGTCGACACGGTCGGGGCCGGCGACACTTTCTGCGGCTATTTCGCGGCCGGCCTGGCGTCGGGCTTCACGCTCGAACAGGCACTGGCGCGAGCCGGCGCCGCCGGCTCGCTGGCCTGCCTCAAGCCCGGCGCCCAGCCGGCGATCCCGCTGGCGAAAGACGTCGACCAGGCCTTGCAGGAAACCCGTTGAAATGATGCGCCCCCGCACCAGACATGCCGTACCCGCGGCCAGCGAGATCTGCCGCCTGTCGGCTGTCGAACTCGCCGACGCGATCCGCCGAAAGAAGCTCTCCGTACGCGAGGTGGTGACGGCGTTCCTCGATCGCATCGATGCGGTCAATCCGCAGGTCACCGCCATCGTCTCGTTGCGCGACCGCGTCGACATCCTGCGCGAGGCCGACGCCGCCGATGTCAGTCGGACGGACGGAACCGGCTCCCTTTTTGGCCTCCCCATCGCCATCAAGGACCTTGCCTCGACCACCGGCCTCAGGACCTCGTTCGGCTCGCCGATCTTCGCCGATTTCGTACCGCAAGAAGACGATTTCTTCGTCGAACGCATCCGCAAGGCCGGCGCCATCATCATCGGCAAGACCAACGTTCCCGAATTCGGGCTGGGCTCCAACACCTACAACAACGTGTTCGGACCGACGCTGAACGCTTTCGATCCGGCGCTCACCGCCGGCGGCTCGAGCGGCGGTGCGGCGGTGGCGCTGGCACTGGACATGGTGCCCATCGCCGACGGCAGCGATTTCGGCGGCTCGCTGCGCAACCCGGCGGCCTGGAACAATGTCTACGGCTTTCGGCCATCGCAGGGGCTCGTGCCCAGCGGTCCCGACTTGGAGGTCTTCCACGCGCAGATGGGCGTCGAGGGGCCGATGGGCCGCAACGTCGCCGACATGGCGCTGTTGCTCGACGTGCAGGCCGGTTACCATCCGCAGGCGCCCCTATCCTATGAGAAGCAAGGCTCCTTCCTCGAAGGACTCGCGGCGGCGGCCGGCGGCCGCATCGCCTGGCTCGGCGACCTCGGCGGCCATCTGCCGATTGAACCCGGCATCCTCGATCTGTGCGAGGCAGCACTCAACCGATTCGCGGATGCCTCCTTCCTGACGGAACCGCTGTTGCCGGATTTCGATTTCGAGGCACTCTGGCAGGCCTTCGTGACGCTGCGCCAGGCCAGCAGCGGCTGCGCCCTCAAAGTGCACTATGACGATCCTGCCAGGCGCGGCCTGCTGAAGCCGGAAGCCGTCTGGGAGGTGGAGAACGCCATGCGGCTGACGGCGCCGCAAATCCGCGCGGCCTCGGTCGTCCGCACCTCCTGGCACCGGGCGCTGCTGTCGATCTTCGACCGCTTCGACCTCATTGCGCTGCCGACCGCGCAGGTCTTTCCCTTCGAGGTCGGCATTCATTGGCCCCGCGAGGTCGCGGGCCAAGCGATGGATAGCTACCATCGCTGGATGCAGGTTTCAGCCTTTGCCACCTTGGGCGGTTGCCCGGCGGTCAATGTGCCGGTCGGCTTCGACGACAGGGGCCGACCCATGGGCATGCAGCTGATCGGCCGGCCACGCGGCGATCTCGCCGTACTGAAGGCCGCGGCCGCCTATGAGACGACGTTGCCCTGGCCGGCCGGCGCCTGAGCCAAGCTTGCCGCGCGCCGGCTTGCGTCGTCCTTGCCGCCATGCATTGATTGTCGTCTGACAGGCCGCGATAGCGGCATTACGAGGGATGGTCATGTCGCTGGAACTCTACGCCGCCTATGTTCTTGCCTGTGTCGTCATCATCCTGGTGCCCGGTCCGACGGTCACGCTGATCATCGCAAACAGCATCCGCCACGGAACTCGTGCCGGTCTCGCCAATGTCGCCGGCACGCAGGCCGGGCTCGCCGTCATGATCGCCATCGTCGGCATCGGCCTCAACACGCTGATCTCGGGCATGGGCCACTGGTTCGAGTGGGTCAGGTTGATCGGCGCCGCCTATCTGATCTGGATGGGCGTACAGATGTTCCGTTCCAAGGGCACGCTGAACGCCGACGGAACCGCCCGCAAACCACGCGGTGGCTTCTTCCTGCAGGGCCTGCTGGTGGCGCTCAGCAATCCCAAGACGCTGATCTTCTTCGGCGCCTTCTTCCCGCAGTTCATCGCGCCGCAGGGCAATTATTCGCTGCAGATCGTCGTCATGGGCCTGACCGCCATGATCTTCGCCGCCATGTCGGATTCGACCTACGCGCTCGCCGCCGGCCGCGCCGGTCGCCTGTTGTCGGCCGGCCGCGTCAAGCTCCTGTCGCGGATCAGCGGCAGCTTCATGGTCGGCGGCGGCCTGTGGCTGGCGTTCTCGAAGGCGAAGTAACCATGAAAGCGCCTTCTTCATAAATTTTTGCAGAGACATATTGAAGAATTGTACGCTGCTGCACAACTCTTCAACATGCGCAAATCAAACGTTTCCTTTCGGGATCGCTTGCTTATTTGGCAATACGAATACAGCGACGCCGTGATCGGCGTCGCTTTCTTCTGCGCCTTTGCGCTGATGAAATCCATTGCGATTGTGGGGCTTCAGGCCAATCCGGTCGTCGCAACCCAACGCGTGATGGCCGTGGTCGAATACATCAGAGTGAAGCCTATCAGCCCGTACGCTATGGTAGGTCACAATCTATACTACACCTACGATGTGCGCCTTGATGACGACAACACGCGGATATCGATAGACGACGACGTCGAGCAACCGCATCTTATTGGCTCCCTCGTTCCTATTGAACGACAACACCACAAACACGGCGTCGACACTTATCGATTGCTCAGTGGGTGACAACGCGCGCTAGTGACAAGGCGCGCTTGTCGCCTGTCCAAAACGTCAGTTAAGCCGCCCCAGCCTCTCCACCAGCAAGGCAAAAAACCCGTCATGGTCGATGTCGCGCATCACCATGGCGTTCTTTGCCCGCTTGGTCACGCCCCACCAGTCGATCACGGTCATGCCCATGGTCAGTTCCGAGGCCGTCTCGATGCTGACGTTGCAGTTGCGGCCCTTGAACAGGTCCGGCCTCAACAGGTAGGCGATGACGCAGGGGTCGTGCAGCGGCCCGCCGTCGGTGCCGTACTTCTCCTCGTCGTAACGCTCGAAGAATTCGAGCATGTCCGCCGTGGCGATGCCGACCTTGCTGCCAAGCTTGCGGAAGGCCGCGATGCGCTTGGACGTGGTCAGCGCCTTGTGGGTGACGTCGAGCGGCATCATCACGATCGGGATGCCGGACTTGAAGACCAGATCGGCGGCCTGTGGATCGACATAGATGTTGAATTCGGCGGTCGGCGTGACGTTGCCGCCTTCGAAGAAGCCGCCACCCATCAGCACGATTTCCTTGATGCGCGGTCCAATGCGCGGTTCGCGGATCAATGCCAGCGCTATGTTGGTGAGCGGCCCGAGCGGGCAAAGCGTGATAGTGCCGCTCTCCTCCTTCATCAGCGTCTGGACAATGAAATCGACGGCATGCTGCTCCTGCAGCTTCATCGTCGGTTCCGGCAGTTGCGGCCCGTTGAGACCGGTCTTGCCATGCACTTCCTCGGCGGTGACCAATTCGCGCGCCAGCGGACGGATGGCGCCGGCATAGACCTTGATATCGGGCCGGCCGGCCAGTTCGCAGATCTTGCGGGCGTTCTTTTCGGTCAGTTTCAGCGGCACGTTGCCGGCAACGGCGGTAATGCCGATGATGTCCAGTTCGCTGCTGCCGAGCGCCAACAGAATGGCGACGGCATCGTCCTGGCCGGGATCGGTGTCGATGATGATCTTGCGTGGTTGGGGCATTTCAATTCCTTGTTTGGCTGGCCATCAGCTCACCGGGCCAATCATGCGCCCGAAAGACGCCAACCAGCTGCAAGCCGCCGAACCGCTTGACGGGGAACGGTCCCGGCCTGCGCGCTTCTCCTTGCATCCGCGCGTCGTTTCAAGCGCCATGTCGAATATTCCTGTGAGTCCACGATTGGTCTTTTTGGGCGGGTCTTTTGGTGGCTTGAAGTTCGCCGCGGGGCGGACCATATCAAGGCCATCGGGAAAAATGCCATTTGGGTTTTTCCAGTTTATGTCGCTCTTGAGAGGACAGTGTAACATGAGCCGAATGACGCCTTTCTCCAGCCCGCTTCTTCTGGGTTTCGACGCCATGGAAAAGACCCTGGAGCGTCTGGCGAAGTCCGGCGACAGCTACCCTCCCTACAACATCGAGCGCCTCAGCGGTGCCGACGGCAAGGCCGAGAGGCTACGCATTACGCTCGCCGTCGCCGGTTTCGCCGAAAGCGATCTCGATGTGACAACGGAGGAAAACCAGTTGGTCGTGCGCGGCCGTCAAACCGACGACACCGAACGCGAATTCCTGCATCGCGGCATTGCCGCACGCCAGTTCCAGCGCTGCTTCGTGCTGGCCGACGGCATGCGCGTGATCGCGGCAGAGTTGAAGAACGGCCTTTTGTCGATCGATCTCGATCGGCCGGAGTCCGAACGGCTGGTACGAAAAATAAATATATCGGTGAAAGACTGATCTTCACTGATGGCTCTTATGCGGGATGGCCTTGAGCGGCGTCCTCGCGCCAAGGAGGCTTGAAATGACCAGAACTGACGAAACCATCACCATGACCAGCGGCGAATTCGCCCATCTCGGCGAGGGCTCGGTCGCCTATCTGCGCAAGGTCTCGAGCGACGAACTGCTCGGCCGCTTCCCCAACATCGGCGAAATCGCGCCCGGCATGGAGCTGTGGGCCTTGTTTGGCGCCAACGGCCAGCCGATCCTGCTTTCCGATGCGCGTGACCGCGCACTGGCCGGCGCCATGGAAAACGACCTGACCACCGTCGCCATTCACTAAGGCGGGCGGTTGACGGAAACGAAAGGGCCGCTCACGGCGGCCCTTGGGGCGATACCTTAAAAAAGATGGCTTCAGGCCGCGTGCGAGGCCTGCGTATCCGACAAAAGCGCGTGGATCGCCGCGGCATCACGCGTCCCTCTGATCTTGGCCACCGTGTCGGCGTCGCGCAGCACGCGCGCGATGCGCGACAGCGCCTTGAGGTGATCGGCACCCGCCCCTTCAGGCGCCAGCAGCAGGAACACCAGATCGACCGGTTGGTCATCCAGCGATTCGAAATCGACCGGCGTCTCCAGCCGGGCGAAAACGCCGGCGATGCGCTTCACGCCGGCGAGCTTGCCATGCGGGATGGCGATGCCGTTGCCGACGCCCGTCGAACCCAGGCGTTCGCGCTGCAGGATGGTGTCGAACACCTCCCGTTCCGGAATGCCCGAAATCGCCGCTGCCCGCTCGGACAGCAATTGCAGAAGCTGCTTCTTGGAGTTCGCCTTCAACGCCGGCAAAATCGCCGGAACGCTGATAAGATCGCTCAGATCCATGCTTGAAAATCCTTGTTCGCCTGCCGCGCCAGTCCCCACCCCTCGTGCGGCCGGCTTTTATCCCTGTGCGACTTTGGTCGTGGACGGATCGATCCAGCCGATGTTTCCGTCGGGCCGGCGATAGACGATGTTGAGATGGTCGGTTCCGGCATTGCGAAAAACAACCACCGGACTGTCCTTGGTATCGAGCTCGATGACCGCCGACGCCACCGACATGGTCTTCAGCGTCATGGTCGATTCTGCGACGATGGCCGGTGCGAAATCCTCCGGGATCTCCTCATCGTCATCGGCAAGCGGTGCCATCACGGTATAGGCAATGTCGGTCAACTCGCCATTGGCATTGCCCGAATTGTGCGATTTCAGACGGCGCTTGTAGCGCCGAAGCCGGGTCTCCAGCCGATCGGCGGCGGCCTCGAAGGCGAGCGTCGGATCCTGGGCATCGCCCGTGGCCTGCAGCGAGGCGCCGGAATCCAGCCGAATCATGCAATCCGCCGAATAGCGCGAGCCCGACTTGATGACGGTGACGTGTCCCGCGAAGCCGCGATCGAAATATTTGCCGATCGCTTCGCCGACACGATCGTTGATGCGTGTGCGGAACGCATCGCCGATATCCATGTGCTTTCCCGATATGCGCAGATTCATCTGAAAACTGACCTTCCTTGCTCAGGCTTCAAACTGGCCCGAGTTTATACTCGTGATCCGTGCGCACAAGCTTTGCGGCGTCACTCGCGCCGATTTAAATCCGAACTTTCCGGTTGATCACAAGCCGCCTTCTTGACCGTCCCGGGTCATTGTCGTGACGGACCATCCGCTAGCGGGCATCAAGCCCATCTCATGCGGGCGGGCTTCTAGCCACTTCACCGTGGCTTGTCAATGAAACTCGAAAACTGTGGAAATCGCGAACGCCTAGCGGCCGGCGCTGGCGAGCGCCCGCTTCTCGCGCCGGCGTTGCACCGACGAGGGAATATTCATGCCTTCCCGGTACTTGGCGACCGTGCGCCGGGCGATATCGACGCCGCTTTCCCTCAGCATGTCGACGATAGCGTCGTCCGACAACACATCGACGGGCTTCTCCTCGTCGATCATTTGCCTGATGCGATCACGCACCGCTTCGGAGGAATGCGCGTCGCCGCCGCCCGAGGCCGCGATCGAGGCGGTGAAGAAATAGCGCAGCTCGAACACGCCGCGCGGGGTGAGCATGTATTTGTTCGCGGTGACTCGGCTGACCGTCGATTCGTGCATGCCGATGGCGTCTGCCACCGTGCGCAGGTTGAGCGGCTTCAGATGGCGTACGCCATGGACGAGGAAAGCGTCCTGTTGGCGCACGATTTCCGAGGCCACTTTGAGGATCGTCTTTGCTCGCTGGTCGAGGCTGCGTGTCAGCCAGTTGGCGTTCTGCAGGCACTCGGCCAAGAAGTCCTTCTCCGCCTGGTTTTTCGCGTGCGGCGACACATGGGCGAAATAGATATGGTCGACCAGCACGCGCGGCAGCGTTTCGGCATTGAGCTCGACGGTCCAGCTGCCGTCATTGGCAGCCCGGACCTCGACATCGGCGACGATCGAGTCGCTGGCGCCGCCCGAAAACGCCATGCCCGGCCGCGGGTCGAGCGCCCGGATTTCGGCCAGCATGTCGAGCAAATCCTCCTCGTCGACGCCGCAGAGCCGTTTCAGCGTCTGGAAATCGCGCCGCGCCAGCAGTTCCAGATTGGCGACCAGCGCCTTCATCGCCGGATCGAGCCGGTCACGCACGGCAAGCTGCAGGGAGAGGCATTCCGCGAGATCGCGGGCAAACAGGCCGGCCGGTTCGAAGGTCTGGCATACGGCCAGCACCTTGCCCACCGCCACGCCGTCGATGCCAAGCCGCGCGGCGATCTCCGCCAGATCGGCCCGGACATAGCCGGTCTCGTCGAGCCCGTCGGTCAGCTCTCCGGCGATCAGCCGCCCTACGGGATCGGTGAAGGCAAGTGCGATCTGCTCGCCGACATGGTCGCGCAGCGTGATCGCGCTCGCCGCCATATCGCCGGCATCGAGCCCCTCGGACGAGGAGCCGCCGCCACTGCCCGAAGCCGATTTCCATTGCGCCGTCAGGTCGGGTCCGAGCCGCTCGCTGGTGCCGGGATCATCGGGAAACAGGTTTTCCAGGGACGCATCGAGCTTTTCCGAGATCGCCTCTGCGCTCCATGCCGTCTCGTTCTCGAACCAGTCGCCATCGGGGGCCGCTTGCGGCTCTGCCTCGGGCTTCTGCGCCTGATCGCTCGCGGCATCGTCCTGCGGCTCGGCGCGCTCCAGGAGCGGGTTGCGCTCGATCTCCTCGTCGATGAAATGCTCGAGCTCGGCATGGGTGAACTGCAGCAGCCGAATCGACTGCATCAGCTGCGGCGTCATCACCAGCGACTGCGACTGTCGGAGCTGTAGTTTCGCCGCTAATGCCATGATTCGGTTTCAAACGCCTCCTCTACGCGTCCGGACTTCCGGAATGAATTTCCCAGCCTGCCATAGAAACTGGCCCGGCTTTTGCTTGTCAAGGCAAAGCCTAGCAAAACTCGCTTACCGGAGCGTTATTCCGGATCAAAATCGCGGAAAACAGGTCGTCGGCGCGTAAAAAATCGTGTCAGGAAACAAATTTCACGCTGAGAGCGATTCCAGGAGCCGGGAAAGAATGGCTTTCCGATCGGAATTCCGTGAAAAAAGAGACGGGGCGGTTCGCCGTCTCAGACGGTGAAGGTCTCAGAGCGTGAAACCCTCGCCGAGATAAAGCCGCCGCACATCCGGATTTGCCACCACTTCGTCGGCGCGGCCATGGGTCAGCACCTGGCCGGCATGGATGATATAGGCACGGTCGATCAGGCCGAGCGTCTCACGCACATTGTGGTCGGTGATGAGGACACCGATGCCCCGCGCCGTCAGGTGACGCACCAATTGCTGGATGTCGGCGACGGCGATCGGATCGATGCCGGCGAAGGGTTCGTCGAGCAGCATGTAGGCCGGGCGCGTCGCCAGCGCGCGCGCGATTTCCAGGCGCCGCCTTTCGCCGCCCGAGAGCGACATGGACGGTGCCTTGCGCAGATGGCTGATGTGAAATTCCTCGAGCAGTTCGTCGAGGTTGCGCTCGCGGACCTTTCGATCCCTTTCGACCACTTCGAGCACGGCGCGGATGTTCTGCTCGACATTGAGGCCGCGGAAGATCGAGGCCTCCTGGGGCAGATAGCCGATGCCGAGGCGCGCGCGCCGATACATCGGCATCGAGGTGACGTCGAAGCCGTCGATCTCGATCGTGCCCTCATCCACCGGCACCAGGCCGGTGACCATGTAGAAACAGGTCGTCTTGCCGGCGCCGTTGGGGCCGAGCAGCCCGACGGCCTCGCCGGCGCGCACGCCCAGCGTGACGCCGCTGACGACCTTGCGGCCCTTGTAACTCTTGGTCAGACCCTTGGCGATCAAGGTTCCCTTGAACTTCGCCTTGTCGACAGTGACGGTGGCCGGAGCCGAAAGCTTGCCTGCGGCCCGTCCCGGGAGACGCGCCGTCAGCGACGACAGGCTGACCATCAGGGGTTCGTCGCTCCCGATTTCGACGCATCCGATTTCGGCGGAGGTGTGATCGACATCTGGACACGCTGCCCAGCGCATGGATCGACCTGGGCGAGCCCGCTTTTCATCTGCACGGTGAGCTTGCAGCCGACCAGGACATTGTCGTTTTGCGACAGGACGACCTTTTTGCCCGAAAGCACCAGCACCTGGCTCTTCATGTCGAAGCTGCCCTGATCGCCGGTCGCAACCTGCTGATCCGACTTGATGTAGACCTTGTCGGAAATCTCCAGGTGATCGATGTTGGCCGAACCGGTCATGGCTGCCGCCCCGGCGGCTTCGGTACCCTTCGTACCCGCGTTGGGATCCTTGACGTAGTAGACCATCATCTTGCCGGCCTTCATCAGCGTCGGCCCCTGAACGACGGTGACATTGCCCGTGAAGATGGCGACACTGTCGGCCTGGTGGACTTCCAGCTTGTCGCTTTCGATCTGGATCGGCTTGTCGCCGGCCAGTTTGAGACCCGACACCTGGCTGGCCGCCCCCGACTGCGCCAGCGACGGCGCCAGGCTGAGCAGGAACAGCGCCGAAGTCGCGGCCGCAAGCCGTGTCGAACTAGTGAGCCACATTCGCTTCTTCGCCCTTTGCCTCAGCCGCCTTCAGAACGGCGGGATCGATATTGACACGAACTTTGTTCTCGAACACCAGGATCTTGCCATTGTCCTGGACCGACATCGAATCCGCCGTGATCTGCGACCCGCCACGGCTGACATCGACGGGATCATCCGTCTTCATAGTGCCTTTGCCCATGTCGAGGAAGACCGATTTGAACTTCGCCTGCATGCCGTCGGTCGTGGTGATGGTGACGTCGCTGTTCAGTTTCATCGTGTTGCCGTCGCGATCGTAGGTACCGCGCGAAGCTTTTACAGCCGCGACATTGTCGGGAGCGATCGGCACCTTGGCGTCGATGCCTTCGAGTTCGATGATGCCTTGCGTGCTCACATCCTGTATCGCCCGCAGCGCCGTCATCGAATAGGGCTGCTTCAGCTTGGTGAAACCATTGAGTTTGGGATTGGCCATCACCAGCTTGCCGTTGGAGAAGGCGGTACCTTCGGCCTGTACCGCGACGGAAACAGGGGCGGCGAAATAGGAATAGACCGGGAAAGCGACGGCGATCAACGCGGCGGCCAAGGGCACGGCGAATTTGAGCACGCGCACGCGGCGCGAATGGCGCTGGGCGCGATTGAAAGCCTCGCCCCGCGTCCAGCCATCCGCCGGGAGAGCCAACTCCGTCTCCGGGCTGGTCGGTTCATTCGGTCGCGCTAACATGACTGCTTTCTTCTAAAACCCTGCCCCGGGAGCACCGCCTATAGGTGGGACGCCAGCGCCCTCACGCAAGCACAAGCCGACGAAAACCGCAAAAATGTGACAGCTGCCATTGCACAAACGAAACCCGGGTCGGCGCAACAGCCAGTGCTTCATAGCAGAAATAGACGTGCTTGCGTCTTTTTTCATCACCGAAGTTCTTCCCACTTACCTTGCGTCGCTCGTACAGGCCAGTCACAAAACAGACAACATGTGGACCGTCGTGCGCGGATTGCCGCGCCATGTGCGGACGGAACTGCTTCCCGATGAAGACATCATGGTCTAAAAGCGTCTCTTCCCGCTGAGTGTGAGGCTGACGATGGCATTGAGAGCCGACGACCTGATCGACCGCCGCCGCTTGCGGCGCAAGCTGACTTTCTGGCGCGTTGCGGCCTTTGGCATCGTGGCGCTCGGGGTGATTGCGCTGTCGGCATGGTTCTATGGCGACGATTTCGGCGGCTCCGCCGTCGACCACATCGCCAAGGTCAGGATCGAAGGCACCATCACCGAGGACGACGAACTGATCAAGCGGCTGGAGACCATCCGCCTGTCGCCGAAAGTAAAGGGCGTGATCCTGGTGGTCGATTCTCCTGGCGGCACGACCGTCGGCGGGGAATCGATCTACGAGGAGGTGCGCAAGCTCGCCGCCGACAAGCCTGTCGTGGCCGAGGTCGGCACGCTCGCCGCGTCGGCGGGCTACATGATCGCCAGCGCCGCCGACCATATTGTCGCCCGCAAGACCTCGATCGTCGGCTCGATCGGCGTGCTGATCCAGTATCCTGACGTCAGCGGCCTGATGGACAAGCTCGGCGTCAAGCTGGAGGAGGTTAAATCCTCGCCGCTCAAAGCCTCACCCTCGCCCTTCAAGCCGACCAATGACGACGAGCGCGCCATGGTCCGCAAGCTCATCCTCGACAGCTACGACTGGTTCGTCGGCATCGTCGCGGAACGCCGCAAGATGACCCACGAACAGGCGCTGGCGCTCGCCGACGGTTCGATCTTCACCGGCCGCCAGGGTGTTGCCAACGGGCTGATCGACGCCGTCGGCGGCGAATCCGTGGCGATCGACTGGCTGGCGACCAAGGGTGTCGATGCCAAGCTCAAGGTGGTCGAGTGGAAGGACACGGAACGGCGCGGCGGTTTCCTGTTCTCGAAGGCGATGGCACACACCATCGCCGGCGCGCTCGGCCTGCCGGACTCCGGCGGCGACGTCATCCACGAACTTGGCGCCGACCGCTTGTTTCTTGACGGTCTCGTTTCCGTCTGGCACCCTTGAGACGCGTTGGGACAGCTGAAAAAGCAAATAAAATCATCCTGATAATTTTGGCCGAACTGCTTTCACGGGGACCCGTCTGATGATCAAGTCCGAGCTTGTGCAGATTATTGCCACGCGCAATCCGCATCTTTTCCTGCGCGACGTCGAAAACATCGTCGGCGCGATCTTCGATGAAATCACCGACGCGCTTGCCGAGGGCAACCGGGTCGAATTGCGCGGTTTCGGCGCTTTTTCGGTGAAGAACCGACCCGCCCGCACCGGCCGCAACCCGCGCACCGGCGAATCCGTCGAGGTCGAGGAGAAATGGGTGCCGTTCTTCAAGACCGGCAAGGAACTGCGTGAAAGGCTGAACGGCGGCAAGTAGCCGGACGACCTTGTCCCGGCCGGCTTGCGACGGAAATTATCATGCTCAATCGTTTCATGCTCATCGTGGTCTTCGTGCCCCTGGCGATCATCCTGATCGCCTTGGCCGTCGCCAACCGCGAACTCGTCGCCTTCACGCTGGACCCGTTCAACCCCGGCAATCCCAAGCTGACGCTGACCTTGCCTCTGTTCATCTTCCTGTTCCTGGCGCTCGCCATCGGCATGATCGTCGGCAGCCTGGCGACCTGGGTCAAGCAGGGCCGCTACCGCAAGCTGGCGCGCCAGCGTGGCGTCGAGGCCGAAAACCTGCGCCAGGCGGTCCGCGCGCCTTCAATGCCGCAAGCCCCGGTCCAAGGATCAGCCCAGGGGTCAGCCCAGGGGTCAGCATTGCCGAAGCCCACCAATTGAAGCGCCGGCCGGCGCATTTCTTTTCACGGAGCTTTTCATGCTGACCATTTCGGCGGCGGAGGTCGATCGTGCACTGACCTTTCCTGGACTGGTCGAGACGCTGCGCGCGGCTTTTCGCGAGGGCGCGGTGCAGCCAGTCAGGCATCATCATGCGGTCGAAAGGCCCGACGGTGCGGCGTCGACCCTGCTGCTGATGCCGGCCTGGACCGATTTTCACGCCGCGGGCGGTTCCGCCGGCGGCCATATCGGCGTCAAGATCGTCACCGTCTCGCCCGACAACAACGCGATCGGCAAGCCCGCCGTGATGGGGCTCTACCTCCTGCTCGATGGCGGCACCGGCGAACCGGAAGCGCTGATCGACGGCCAGCGGCTGACGCAGTGGCGCACGGCCTGCGCCTCGGCGCTCGCGGCATCCTATCTCGCCCGTGACGATGCCTCGCGGCTGCTGGTGGTCGGCGCCGGCGCGCTGTCACCCTTCCTGGCCAAGGCGCACAGCGCCGTGCGGCCAATCAAGACCATCCGCATCTGGAACCGTACCCCGGCCAACGCCGAGAAAGTCGCGGCCGAGCTGCGCGCCGAGGGCTTCGCAGCCAGCGCCGCGACCGATCTCGATGCCGAGCTTGGCCAGGCCGACATCGTCTCCTCGGCGACAATCACCACCACGCCGCTGATCAAGGGCGCACTGCTGCGGCCAGGGACCCATGTCGATCTGGTTGGCGGCTTTACCCCGACGATGCGCGAAAGCGATGACGAGGCGATCTTGCGCGCCCGCGTCTATGTCGACACCCGCGCCGGCGCCACCAAGGAGGCCGGCGACATCGTCCAGCCACTGGCCTCCGGCGTGCTGAAACCGGAAGCCATCGTCGCCGACCTGCACGAACTGACGCGCGGCCAGAAGCAAGGCCGCGGTAGCCCTGACGAGATTACGCTGTTCAAGTCGGTTGGCGCAGCACTCGAGGACTTGGCCGCCGGCATTGCCGTCTACAAGGCGCTCAGAGGCTAGCTCAAGCGAGTTTGGCGCCCATCGCCCCTGCGATCAGGGCGAAATCGGCCGCGCCACAAAGGTGCGGACCGAAATCCCGAGATCATCGGCCAGCACCCGCCCGCTCACCGGCCAGCGGTGCCGGCGCAGCGACTTGATCAGATCGAGCAGGCGTTCGGAACGGGACATGGACGACGATAAGGGCCAGGGCTGAGGCAACGGCAAGTGGCGACGGTTAGGAACGGCTTCGGCCCGGAACCGTTGTTGCGTCATGCGAATACATGGCTTCCTGCTGTTCTGGTCTGTCTTGACCGCCACCATCGCTGCGCTCAGCCTCGGACCGTCCTTCGCCCATGTCCTGGAATCGGCGCCCCGGCTCACCCGGTGGTCCCCGGCGCTTTGGCGCGAGGCGACCGTTTTCAATGGCCAGTTCCTGCTCTTCGCAATCGTTGGCGCGCCGCTGGATGTCGCGGCGGTCGCCTGCCCGGGACTGCTGGCATGGCTGCTGCGCGAGGATCGGTCGGCGTTCTCGTTCGCACTCGCCGCCACCTTGCTCTATGCGCTGTCCCTCGTGCTTTGGTTCGTTCTCGTCAAAGCGGCCAATAACGTTCTCGCCACCTGGGTGCCAGGCCCGATTCCCGACAATTTCGAAGCCATACGGCTGCGCTGGGAGACCGGCCACATGGCGGTCACGGCGGCCAAGGCTGCCGGTTTCGTTTCGCTGCTTGTCGCCCTGCTTTCGATCGGGCGTGGCTGAGCCGTTCGCAATCGCAATGTTGCGCGGGTTTGTTGCGCCGATGGGCATAGCTGTGGCAGAAGCGGGCCGAACCGCCGGAGAAGCTGCCTCTTGAAGTCTTTTCGCGACAAACGCCGCGACGGCCGACCGCACCCAGCGAAGAGCGGGACCGTAGAGCCGCGCCCCGCCGAGAATCGGTCCGCGGTCAAGCCAGATCCCAGGCCGCGCGAACAGCACAATGTGAAACCGGAAAACCAGCCGAAATCCGCGCCGCGCATCCTCGCCCGCCGCGAAGGCGCGCTGCCCGCTGAGCAACTTCCGGTAATCCTCGAGGTAGCTCCCAACGCGGACTACGCGCTGCTCGACAGCGGCGCCGGCCAAAAGCTCGAACAATACGGCCCCTACCGCATCGTGCGCCCCGAGGGCCAGGCGATCTGGCAGAAGGCCCTGCCGGCAAGGGACTGGGAGCGCGCCGACGCGATCTTCACCGGCGACACCGACGAGGAAGGCATCGGCCGCTGGCGTTTTCCCAAGACACCGCTAGGCGAAACCTGGCCGATGAAGCATGACGGCATCGACTATCTCGGCCGTTTCACCTCGTTTCGCCATGTCGGCGTCTTTCCCGAGCAGGCCTCGCACTGGGACCATATGGCGGGCTTGATCGTGGCGGCCAGGCGGCCGGTCAAGGTGCTCAACCTGTTCGGCTATACCGGCCTTGCCTCGCTGGTGGCCGCGCGCGCGGGCGCGGAGGTCACTCATGTCGACGCCTCGAAGAAGGCGATCGGCTGGGCGCGGGAGAACCAGGAGATGGCCGGCCTTGGCGCCAAGCCGATCCGCTGGATCGTCGACGACGCGGTGAAGTTCGCCGAGCGCGAGGAGCGTCGCGGCAGCCGCTACGACATCATCCTGTTCGATCCGCCGGCCTATGGCCGCGGCCCCAAGGGCGAGGTCTGGCAGTTGTTCGAGGACCTGCCTGATCTGACGGACCTCTGTCGCTCGATCCTGACCCCGAAGCCGCTTGCCGTGGTACTGACCGCCTATTCGATCCGCGCCTCCTTCTTCGCCATCCACGCTCTGATGCGCGACACCTTCGCCGGCATGGGCGGCAAGGTCGAATCGGGTGAGTTGATCATCCGTGAAAAGTCCGCCGGCCGGGCGCTTTCGACTTCACTGTTTTCGCGCTGGGTGGCTTGACATGAACGAACGGCACGCCGGCGCGCCTGGCCAGGTGAAGGAAGTCACCAGCCTCGCCAACCCGCTGGTCAAGGACATCAAGGCGCTCGCCTTGAAGAAATTCCGCGACCAGCAGAACGCCTTCATGGCCGAGGGGCTGAAGCTGGTCATCGACGCGCTCGACTTGGGCTGGCAGATCAGGACGCTTGTTTTCGCCAAGGCCGGACGCGGCAACGCGGCCGTGGAAAAAGTCGCGGCGCGCACGGTTGCAGCCGGGGGTACCGTGCTCGAAGTGTCGGAAAAGGTGCTTGTCGCCATCACCCGCCGTGACAATCCGCAAATGGTGGTCGGCGTCTTTTCGCAAAAATTCCTGGCCCTGAAGGACATCCGTGCCGACAATGGCGACGTCTGGGTGGCGCTCGACCGGGTGCGCGATCCCGGCAATCTCGGCACCGTCATTCGCACGGTCGATGCCGTCGGCGCCAAGGGCGTCATTCTGGTCGGCGACACCACCGATCCGTTTTCCGTCGAGACGGTACGCGCCACCATGGGATCGATCTTCGCCGTGCCAGTGGCGAAGGCAACGACCGAAGCATTCCTTGCCTGGCGCGGCGGCTTTTCAGGTCTCGTCGCCGGCACGCATCTGATGGGCGCGGTCGATTACCGCTCGGTCGATTTTTCCCGCGGGCCAGTACTTTTGATGATGGGCAATGAGCAACAGGGCCTGCCCGAAAGCCTGACGGCAAGCTGCGACAGGCTGCTCAGGATTCCGCAGGCGGGCCGTGCCGATTCGCTCAATCTCGCGGTCGCCACCGGCATCATGCTGTTCGAGATCCGGCGCGGCGCGCTGAAGCTCGAACCAATCCCGGACCAGCAATGAGGGTTGCCCAATCGTGAAATCATGGTCTCCCTACGCGCTGCTCGTCATCGTCGCCATCGCGCTCGACCAATGGATAAAGGCACTGGTCGAGGCCGGCCTGCCCTTCCAGGAAAAGCTCGACCTCCTGCCCTTCCTGGCGCTGTTTCGCACCTATAATACGGGCATCGCCTTCTCGATGTTCTCCTCCTTCGGCGACACCGGCCTCGTGGTCATCGCCGTGCTGGTCGTGGCTTTCGTGCTTTACCTTGCCACGCGGACGCCATCGGGCCACGTCATCACCCGCATCGGCTTTGCGCTGATCATCGGCGGCGCGGTGGGCAATCTGATCGACCGTGCCGTCTACGGCCATGTCATCGATTACATCCTGTTCCACACGCCGGTCTGGTCCTTCGCCGTCTTCAACCTTGCGGATGCCTTCATTTCCGTGGGCGCGGCACTGGTCGTCTTCGACGAACTCATCGGCTGGCGGCGTGAACCGAAACCTTCGAACGCCAAGCCTTCCAAAGATTGACCCCAAGCGGCCATCGCCGCACAGTCAGACGCCAAGCAAGTTCGCGGAGAGAAAGATGACCGAAACCTTCAAAGCCATCCTCGTTTCGCGCGATGCCGAAAAAAAACAGTCGGTCGCCGTGACCGATCTCACCGACGCCGATCTGATGGAGGGCGACGTCACCGTCGCGGTCGAGGCGACGACGGTGAACTACAAGGATGGACTGGCCATATCGGGCAAGGCGCCGGTGATCCGCCGATGGCCGCTGGTGCCGGGCATCGACCTCGCCGGCACCGTCATCTCCTCTTCCAATCCCGAGTGGCGCAAGGGCGACAAGGTCATCCTGAACGGCTGGGGCGTCGGCGAAATCCATTTCGGCGCCTATGCCGGGCGCGCCCGCGTCAAAGGCGACTGGCTGGTGCCTCTGCCGGAAGGCATGAGCGCGCATGATGCCATGGCGGTCGGCACCGCCGGCTACACGGCCATGCTCTGTGTCATGGCGCTGGAGCGGCACGGCATCCTGCCCGATCGCGGCCCTGTCGTGGTGACGGGCGCCGCCGGCGGCGTCGGTTCGGTCGCGGTCTCGATCCTGTCCAGCCTCGGCTACCATGTTATCGCCTCGACCGGCCGCAATGCCGAAAGCCCTTATCTGATCAACCTTGGCGCCGCCGAGGTGATATCGCGCGACGAGCTCAACCAGCCTGCCAAGCCGCTCTCCAAGGAGCGCTGGGCCGGCGGCATCGATTCGGTCGGCAGTCACACGCTGGCCAACGTTCTGTCGATGACCTCCTATGGCGGGGCGGTCGCCGCCTGCGGCCTGGCCGGCGGCATGGATCTGCCGTCGAGCGTCGCTCCCTTCATCCTGCGCGGTGTCTCGCTGCTCGGCATCGATTCGGTGATGGCGCCGAAGGCCGTACGCCTCGAGGCCTGGCGGCGCATCGGCGCCGATCTCGATGTCGACAAGCTTGCCAGCCTGTCCACGACCATCGGCTTCGACGGCATCATCGGTGCGGCACACGACATCGTCGATGGCAAGATCCGCGGTCGCGTCGTCGTCGACATGTGACCGACACAGGGATCGCAGGCGCCGGACGGAATTGCCACATCGGCTGGCAAATCCGTCGCCGCCGGGTCAAAAATGCCCGATCCGCTAAAATTCGAACGATCCCCCGCAATTTTCCATAATCTCTGTCTGGCAATGGATTTCGCATGATCGCGGAATCCGACAGCCAGCAGGCCGACGCTGGCGACGACACCGATGCGGCGCCGGCGCAAGCGCCGGCATCCGTGCGGCGGTTTATCGCCGCGCCGCCGCTGGTGCCCGATCAGCAGCCGGCCAAGCGCGAAGGCCTGCCGATACTGACCTTCGTTGCCGTTCTGGTGCTGGCCGGCCTCTCCTACCTGACCGGGGCGCCGGCCTTCATCAGTCTGGCGTTGCTGGTAACCGGCCTTGCCGGCCTGGCCATGCACCTGCACGCCAGACGCAGCGTACGCCGCAGTACGGTGCTGCTCGACGAAACCACCGCCCGCAACCGCGCCGAGATCGAGACGCTGGCCGACCGCATGTGGGAGATGCAGGAAAGCGAGGAGCGCTTTCGCGGTCTCATCGACGCGCTCGGCGATCTCGTCATCCATCGCGACCGCGACGGTTACATCGTCTATGCCAACAAGGTGTTCGCCGACCTCGTCGAAACCGACCAACGCGACCTTGCCGGCAAGACGCTTGCCGAGCTCGGCATCGAGGTCGGCCTCGTTCCCGATGCTGCTTTCTCCGACCATGAATGCCTGAGTTCCACCGACGTTGCCATCCGCACGCCGACCGGCCCGCGCTGGTTCTCGTGGATCGAGCTATCGGTGCGCGACAAGGACAGCAATGCCGTCTCGCATCGCGCCATCGCCCGCGACATCACCGCACGCAAGCGCGCCGAATCGTCCATGATCACCGCGCGCGAGCGGGCAGAGTTCGCAAGCCAGGCAAAGTCGCGCTTCCTCGCCACCGTCAGCCATGAGATCCGCACGCCGATGAACGGCATCATGGGCATGGCCAGGCTGCTCGCCGACACCAGCCTGTCGCCGGAGCAGCAGACCTATGTCGGCGCCATCTCGACCTCGGCCAGCGCCTTGCTTGCCCTGATCGAGGACCTGCTCGACTATTCCAAGATCGAGGCCGGACGCTTCGATCCCGAACCGCAGCCCATGTCCGTGCGCGAGATCGCCGACAACATCATCGAACTGATGGCCGCGCGCGCCTTCGCCAAGAATATTGGCCTCGGCTGCCATGTCGAACCGGACGTGCCGCAATTGATCACCGCCGATCCGGGCCGGGTCAGGCAGGTGCTGCTCAACCTCATCGGCAACGCCATCAAGTTCACCGACGGCGGCGGCGTGCTGGTCAGCGTCGCGCGCGCCCGCACCGAGATCAGCGACCGCATCTGCTTCACCATCGCCGATACCGGTCCTGGCCTGCGCGACGAGGACATGGAGCGCATCTTCGAGGAGTTCGAGCAGGCCGACGGCACCTCGACGCGCACGCATGGCGGGGCCGGATTGGGACTTGCCATCTCCAAGCGCCTGGTGACCGCCATGGGCGGCACGATTTCGGTTTCCAGCCGGCTTGGCCAGGGATCGGAATTCGTCTTCGAAATCCCGGCCATGTCGGCCACCGAGCCGCCGCAGGGCCGGCAGGACGCGCTTGCCGGCCGGCGCGCCGTGATCCTGTCCAAGAACACCGTCGAGGCCGACGCCATCGCCCGCACCATCCGCGCCAATGGCGGCGTGGCCGGCATCGCCACCACCGTGGCTCAGGCCGCTTCCTTTGCCGACGGCTGCGACGTGCTTCTCGTCGACGCGGCCATGGAAGAGAGTGACGGAAGGCTGCTCAAGCGGCTTCGCCAGCATGGATTCTCCAATTGCGAAGCCATCACGCTGATTGCCCCCACCGAACGCGGCATGCTTGGCGAGTTTCGCGCCAGCGGCTACGCGACATTCCTTGCCCGGCCAGTGCGCGGAGGAACACTTTTGCGTGTCCTTTTGAGCAGCCACGCACCGGTCCTCGCCCCGCCGCAGCCGGAAAAACGCCGCGCACCGGCACTTCGTCCGTCAGGCGGACGCCAGCAGGGCCTGTCAGTGCTGATCGCCGAGGACAACGACATCAATGCCATGCTGGCCCGCGCAACGCTGCTGAAGGCCGGGCATCGCGTCAAGGTGGTCGGCAACGGCAAGGCCGCCGTCGAGGCGGTCACCGGCGCCAGCCACAACCGCCGCTTCGACGTGGTGCTGATGGATCTGCATATGCCGGTCATGGACGGGCTGGACGCCATTGCCGCGATCCGCCGCCATGAAGAGGAGACATCCGTCCCGCCCGTGCCGATCATGGTGCTGTCGGCCGACAGCCAGGAAAAGACCCGCCATGCGGTGCTTGCCCACGGCGCCAGCGGCTTCGTCACCAAGCCGCTCGACCCCGATGCGCTGGTCAGCGCCGTCGAAGGCCAGGTCGCCGCCTGAGCCGCCTTTTCCCGGTGCGTGGCTGACGAAGACCACCAAAAAAGCAGCCCGGTTTCGGCGCCCGCGAAGGCGACGCGCCCAGGGACTTGTGACGCAACGTAGCCGGTTGACCGTTTTCGCCAGCCGACGAAGTATTGCCCGCGACGCCGTATCACGGTACTGTCACAATCCTGTTGCACCTACACCGTATCCCCGTGCCAAGAGGGATGGCTCGAAGGAGAATCACTCGTGCATACAGTTATGCCGGAATGTGACACTCGGCCGAACGCCAGCAGCGCCTTGCTCGCAGGACGTAATGTCGATTCCGTCATAAAAGGCGCAGCGCTCGGCCGTATCGGCAACCTCGAAGTGCGGCTCGCCCGCAACGAGGCCGAGATCGCGGCTGCGCAGGAAGTGCGTTACCGTGTATTCTATGACGAGCTTGGCGCCAGGAAGGATCTGTTCCAGGCGCATGACCGTCGCGACGCCGACCGCTTCGACCCGCTCTGCGACCATCTGCTCGTCCTCGATACCACGCTTTCCGGCCCTGAGCACCGCCGCATCGTCGGCACCTATCGCTTGCTGCGGCAAGAAATCGCGGCAACCGCCGGCGGCTTCTATTCCGAAGGCGAATTCGAGCTGACCAAGCTCATCGCCCGCCATCCCGGACAGCGTTTCCTCGAACTCGGCCGTTCCTGTGTCTTGCCCGAATACCGTTCGAAGCGCACCATCGAGGCGCTATGGCAAGGCATCTGGGCCTATATCAATCACTACGAAATCGGCGTGATGACCGGCTGTGCCTCATTCCACGGCACCGTGCCGGCCGCGCATGCCGAGGCGCTCACCTATCTCGCCCATCATTGCCGCACCAACTCGGCCTGGGACGTGCGCGCGGTGTCCGGGCGCTATTGCTCCATGGACCTGATGCCGATCGAGGCGGTCAACACCAAGGCGGCGATCGCGGCGATGCCGCCTCTGGTCAAGGGATATCTGCGGGTAGGCGCTCGCATAGGCGATGGTTGCGTCATCGACCGCGAATTCTCCACGGTCGACATTTTCGTCGTGATGCCGGTCAAGGAGATCGGCGCCCGTTACGTCAACTATTATGGCGGGGAAGCGCAGCGCTTCGCCGCGTGAGCGAGTAGGCAGTAGGCAGTAGGCAGTAGGCAGTAGTGAAGACGCCACGATTCACGCTTCGGCGACTACTGACTATTTCCCTACTCCCTACTCCCTTCTTTCACGGAATGTCTTCCGGCCGCCGGCCGGGCCGGCTCTTGTAGGATGGAAACGTCCAGCCGAAACGGAGCGCACCGCCGCGCACCGCGAACGCCGCGGCGAAGCCGGCCAGCTCTGAAACGATCGGCGGCAATCCTGTGACGTCGCCAGCCGTGAAGATTGCAGCGCCCGCGAGAGCGGCCGTAACATAGATTTCCGGTCTCAGCAGCACCGAGGGTTCGCCGGCCAGCAGATCGCGCAGGATGCCGCCTGACGTGGCGGTGAGCACGCCGGTAATGACGGACACGACCGGCGAACCGGTAATGGCCAGCCCCTTGGCAGCACCCATCACCGAAAAAGCGGCCAGTCCGATGGCGTCGAGCCAGAGCAGCCATTTCCAGCGGGACTCGACACGGTGCGCAGCAAAGAACACCAGCACCGCGACCGCCGCGCAGATCAGCACGTAGCTGGAGTTGGCGACCCAGAAAACCGGTAGATTGAGGATGACGTCGCGAAGCGTGCCGCCGCCGATGCCGGTGACACTGGCCAGGAACAGGAAGCCGATAATGTCGAGCTGTTTGCGCGAAGCCGCCAACGCCCCCGTCGCCGCGAAGACGGCAACTCCGGCATAATCGAGAAGGGCGATGGGGTTCATGGGCTGAGTGAGTAGTGAGTAGTGAGTAGTGAGTAGCGGAATAGCACGAAGCCGCAGCTTAGTGTCAGGCCCCTATTCACTACTCACTACTCACTATCCTCACGCATCCTTCTCGGCCTGCTCATTGACCGGCCCTGGCTCGACCGGCGCGTCGGCGGCAATTTTCGGGCCGCCCTTGGCGACGCCGACCATGGCCGGGCGCAGCACCCGCTCGCCGATCGAATAGCCCGGCTGCACGACCTGGACCACCGTGTTGGCCGGGACATCGGGATTGGGTACCTCGAACATCGCCTGGTGGAAATTGGGATCGAACTTCTCGCCTTCCGGAGCGAGTTTCTTGACCCCATGCCGTTCCAGCGCCGACAGCATGGCACGCTCGGTCAGATCGACGCCTTCGATCAGTGCCTTGAAGCCAGCATCCCCCGACGCCTTGGCCTCGGCGGGAATGGCATCCAGCGCGCGGCGCAGATTGTCCGACACCGACAGCATGTCGCGGGCGAAATTCGCCACCGCATAAGTGCGCGCATCATGCACATCGCGCGCGGTGCGGCGGCGCAGGTTCTCCATCTCGGCCGCTACGCGCAGCGCGCGGTCCTTCAGCTCTTCATTTTCCTTCAGCAGCCGCACAAGCGCTTCATAGTCGCCGTCGATGCCGCCTTCCGTACGCTCGGTATTTGCCTCGGCCGCCTCGGCTTCACTGGGCGCGCGTTCGTCTTTTGCCTGGTCGCTCATCGCCGTTTCCCGTCATCTCGAATGGTGTGGATTTGTGCCCGATATCGAGGTTCGCAGGCCAAAAATCAAGGGGAAAGCGACCGCAAGGACCTTTTGACAGGACCTGGAAGGCGCCAACGCCGCAGTTCGATTTTAATTCAAATTTTACCGTGCTTGCCGGCTTTGCTTGCCACAACGCCGTGATGCGGGAACCATTCCGTCGCTGGAGGAGTTTCGGAACCGACGCAGGATTTGAACCCATGACCCGCAACAAGCTCGAAAAAACAGAAAGGCTCGCTGCGGAGGTTCGGCGCCAGATCGGCGCCGAGGCGATGAAGCGCTTTCTGCGCACCTTGCCAGCCTTCCGCACCGAAGCCGACATCCCGGACCGCTTCGGGCAATTGCTCGATCACCTCGACCGGGTCGAGGATGGCGACGTCGGCTGGCGACGGGCAGTGAGGGTCGACTAGCCTTACGCGACAATTACGCACAGTAACTTTACGTGATCATCGTCTTGCGGTGGCGGCACACCCTGCCTATGCTTTCTGATGAACATGATTTCCCCCGAAGAGGCGGCCAAGAGCAAGCGCGCCTGGCTCAAGGTCCTGGCGCGCTACAAGAAGCCTGACAGGCGGCGCAGCGCACTCGAACTCGCCATCACCCTCATTCCTTTCGCCACGCTGTGGGCTCTGTCTTCCGCGGCCTATGCCTATGGTCATTGGTGGGGACTGATCCTCATCCTGCCCGCGGCCGGATTCCTGGTGCGGATTTTCATGATCCAGCACGATTGCGGCCATGGCTCCTTCTTTGCCAATCGCCATGCCGACGACTGGATCGGCCGCGCGCTGGGCATCCTGACGCTGACGCCCTACGACTGCTGGCGGCGTGCCCACGCCACGCATCATGCCAGCGCCGGCAATCTCGACGAGCGCGGCATGGGCGACATCAGGACGTTGACCGTCGCCGAGTACCGGCAGATGTCCTGGCGGGGTCGCCTGGCCTATCGTCTCTACCGCCATCCGCTGGTGATGTTCGGCCTGGGGCCGATCTGGCTGTTCATCTTTTCGCAAAGGCTGCCCATCGGCATGATGCGCGGCGGCTTGACGCCCTGGGTGTCGTCGATGACCACCAATCTAGGCATCGCGCTTGCCGCGGCCATCCTCATCTGGGTCATCGGTCCCGGCGCGTTCCTGATCGTCCATCTGCCGATCGTCATTCTCGCCGGTTCGGCCGGCATCTGGCTGTTCTATGTCCAGCACCAGTTCGAGGAGACCGAGTGGGCGAAGGATGAGGAATGGGAGTTCCAGCACGCCGCTCTGCACGGCTCGTCCTACTACGACCTGCCTCCGGTGCTGAACTGGCTCACCGGCAATATCGGCGTTCACCACGTCCACCACCTCTCCGCCAGGGTGCCCGGCTACCGGCTGCAGGAAGTGCTGCGGGACTATCCCGAGCTGCGCGGCATCGGCCGCATCACGCTGCTTGAGAGCCTGCGCTGCGTCAAACTGGCCTTGTGGGACGAAAGCCGCAGCAAGCTGATATCGTTCCGCGAGGCGCACGCGGCGCTGTAGCGCCTGCCTTTTCCCGGTTCGCGGGGACGAGGTGAGGCGTGGTCCGCACAGCGGACGAAAAGCCAATTGCTTGGCTTTTCGAACAACGCCCGAAGGGCCGGCGTGGAAACAGCACCAAGCTTTCCAACCTGAATTGAGAAGCGTGGACGAGCAGCCGGTTCTCAGAGCCTCAGGCCGCTTGCCGCTCGTCACGCATCAGGATCTCGCCATGGCGGATCTCGGTGCCCAGCACCTTCAGGCATTCGCGTATGAAATTGGACAGGCCCGGCCAGCCCTTGGCCGAAACGAGATTGCCGTCGACATGGGCCCCGTTCGGCGCGACGTCGATATAGATGCCGCCCGCCAGCGTGACTTCCGGCTCGCAATAGTGAAGCGCCGCCACCTCCCTGCCCCGCACCACGCCGTCGACCGCGATCAGGATCTGCACGCCATGGCAGATGGTGAAGATGGGCTTGCCTGCTTCATGGAAGTGCCGCACCAGCGCCTGCACGCGCTTGTCGATTCGGATGTATTCGGGGCCGCGCCCGCCCGCCGCGTAGACGGCATCGTACTGGGCCGGATCCACCTCGGAAAACGTCTTGTTGAGGATGTAATCGTGGCCGGGCTTTTCGCTGTAGGTCTGGTGGCCTTCGAAATCGTGCAGCGATGTCTTCAGCACATCGCCAGCCTTCTTGTCCGGGCAGACGACATGCACGGTGTGGCCGACGGCATGCATGGCCTGTTCGAAGACGAAAATCTCATATTCCTCGCTGAACTCGCCAACGAGCATCAGTATCTTCTTGCCAGCCATTTCCGGTTCCTCCCTTTTGGCAATTTATTTTCGGCCGCGAAATAACAGCATTATCCTAAAGGCGGGATCACGTGGGGAAAAGCGCAAATCGCACAATTGGTACGACCAGTTTACGCCGTCCCCGATTGAAGGGGCCTTGGGGCCCTTCATAGAAAAACGAAAATAGTCCCACTGGTTCGACCAGCAGCGCAATCAGGCGTCAGCCCTCATCATATCGATTACGGTATAGGCGTGCAGAACTGAGTCAGTTGCCGCGAACCCGGCGCCAGGAATATTTCGGGCCTTTGGGCTCCGCTATGGCGGCCGGCTGGTAGTAAAGCCCCAACCCGCCGGTACGTCCCTCTTCCAGGCGCTTCAAGAGCACTGGATTCGAGATCTCGAACTCGTCGAAGCCAAGCCGCAGCATGTGCGGCAACGGATCGACCAGAACCTGCCCGGTGGCACGCAGCGCGCCCGTGAAATGATAGCGGCCGCGCAGCAATTCGCCCTTGGAGAAAGAGCGGCCGTCGCCGAAGGCCGGAAAGGCCAGCGCCACCAGCGACAGCTGGTCGAGCAGGTCGACGATCTTCTCCAGCTGATCGCCGGGCTGCAGCAGGACGCCGAGCCGCTCCTTCGCCGAGTGGCGCACCTCCGGGTCGAGATCGAGGAACGCCTGCAACGGCAGGATGAAGCGGCCATTGCCGGAAAGCGCATCGGCGCTCTCGGCATGGGTCCACTCGTCTTCGCGAAAACCCTCTGGGGTCCAGAGCCGGGTCTCCGGTGTCGTCGGTTCAGTCATCAAAATTCCTAAAATTCGAAGAGCTCGAGGGTGTGTTGAAATTCAGGTCAGGCCGCGTCGAAAACGGCTGCTTCCGAGAACCGGAGCCGAGCGTACTTGAACTACGCGAGCAGCGGAAGCGCAGGAAACTGCCGTTTGCAGGGCCGGCCTCACCTGAATTGCAACATACCCTACAGTGATGCGTCGGTCAGCGACACTTCCAGTCCCGACAGGTGAATGCCGCACTCGGTCTTGGCGTGCCCGGCCCAGCGGCCGCTGCGCGCGTCCTCGCCCGGCTGCACCGGCTGCGTGCAGGGAAAGCAGCCGATCGACAGATAGCCGTAGGCGACCAGTGGATTTTCGCGCAGCGCATGCGCGCGCATGTAGTCGGCCTGGTCCGATGTCGTCCAGTGCGCCAGCGGATTGATGCGGATGCGCGGGCCGACCGCCTCGAACACAGGGAGTGCCGCCCGTGTCGAGGCCTGGAAGCGCTTGCGGCCTGTGAACCAGGCGCGGAAGGGTGCGATGCCACGTGCCAGCGGCTCGACCTTGCGCACGTCGCAGCAGGCGTCGGTGTTGTTCTGGTGCAGATTGCCGGTCGGGTCGATCCGTTCGAGCGCCGCTTCGTCGGGCTTGATCACCCGGATGTTGGTCAGCCCGAAATCGGCGACCAACGCGTCGCGATAGCCGAGCGTCTCCTCGAAATGCTTGCCGGTATCGAGGAAGATGACCGGCAGCGTGCGGTCGATCTTGGCGATCATGTGCAGCAGCACCGCCGAATCCGCGCCGAACGAAGACACGGCGGCGATCTCGTCGTGAAACAGTTCCTTGGCCGATCGTTCAATGATCTCGATCGGGCTGAGATGACCGTAGAGTGCGTCTAACCCCGCCGCCTTGGCGGCGATGCCGTCATCGACGTCGACGATATGGTCAAGCGGCCTTGGCTTCGCCAGCATAGAGCGCCTCCTTGAACGGCGCGGGACCGACACGGCGGTAGGCGTCGATGAATTTTTCCTGCGGGTTGAGCCGAAGGCCGAGATAGGTGTCGACGATCTGCTCGATGGCATCGGTGATTTCTTCCGAAGAGAAGCCGCGGCCGATGATCTCGCCGACCGAAGTGTTCTCGTCGGCCGAACCGCCCAGTGTCACCTGATAGAGTTCGGAGCCCTTCTTCTCGACACCGAGGATGCCGATATGGCCGACATGGTGGTGGCCGCAGGCATTGATGCAGCCCGAGATTTTCAACTTCAGCTCGCCGATCTCGCGCTGCCGCTCCAGCGAGGCGAAGCGACGCGAGATTTCCTGTGCGATCGGGATCGAGCGCGCGGTCGCCAGCGCGCAATAATCGAGGCCCGGGCACGAGATGATGTCCGAGATCAGGTTGGAATTGGCCGTCGCCAGCCCGATGTCGACCAGCGCGTCATAGACCGCCTTGAGGTCGGCGCGCGCCACATGCGGCAGGATGAGGTTCTGCTCGTGGCTGACGCGAAGTTCGTCGAAGGCATACTTCTCGGCGATGTCGGCGACCGCTTCCATCTGGCTGTCGGTCGCATCGCCCGGCACCTCGCCGATACCCTTGAGCGAGATCGTAACCGCCGCGTAGTCGGGGTGGCGGTGCGTCACCACGTTCTGGTCGAGCCAGTCCGAGAAGCCCTTGGAATCCAGCCGCGCCAGCTTGACGGCCGCATCGCCGTCCGGCCGCCCGGCCAGCGCCGGCGGGGCGAAATAGGCCTCGATGGCGCGGATGTCCGCCTCCGGCAACTTCAGCTCCGCGTCCTTCAACTCCTGCCACTCGGCCTCGACCTGGCGGGTGATTTCCTCGGCGCCGGTCTCGTGGACCAGGATCTTGATGCGCGCCTTGTACTTGTTGTCGCGGCGGCCATAGAGATTGTAAACGCGCAGGATCGCCGTGCAGTAGGACAGAAGGTCGGCCTCCGGCAGGAAGTCGCGGATCTTGCGCGCCACCATCGGCGTGCGGCCCTGGCCGCCACCGACATAGACGGCGAAGCCGAGCTCGCCGGCGGCGTTCTTTTTCAGGTGCAGGCCGATGTCGTGCGTCTGTATGGCGGCGCGGTCGCGCTCGGCTCCCGTCACCGCGATCTTGAATTTGCGCGGCAGGAAAGAGAATTCCGGATGCACCGAGGACCATTGCCGCAGGATTTCCGCATAGGGACGCGGATCGGCGACCTCGTCGGCGGCCGCCCCGGCAAAATGGTCGGCGGTGACATTGCGGATGCAATTGCCGCTGGTCTGGATGGCGTGCATCTCCACGCTGGCCAGGTCCGCCAGGATCGCTGGAATATCCGACAGCGCCGGCCAGTTGAACTGGATGTTCTGGCGCGTGGTGAAGTGGCCGTAGCCCTTGTCGTATTTGCGGGCGATGTGGCCGAGCATGCGCAGCTGCTTGCCGTTCAGCGTGCCATAGGGCACGGCGATGCGCAGCATATAGGCGTGCAGCTGCAGATAGACGCCATTCATCAGCCTGAGCGGCCGGAACTGGTCCTCGGTGATCTCGCCGGACAGCCGGCGCTCGACCTGGTCACTGAACTCGGCGACGCGGGCCTGGACAAAATCGTGGTCGAACTCATCGTAACGGTACATGCTTCGTCTTTCAGGGCGCGTCCGCCCGTGTCTGGCTAGGCTGGCCGCGCAGCCTGCTTGCCGAGATCGTTGCGGATGGTGGGACCGGCGGCGCGGATCTTCTCGCGCAGCCGCACCGGCTCGACGACGCCGTCGACGACTTCCGCATCGATCAGATTGACGTCGACCACTTCATTGTCGGCGTGGGCCTTGGCGCCGATCGCCTCCAGCCGATCCTCTGCCGCCTTGTCGTGGGCAAGGTCCGCATGGTCCACCGTTTCGGCCCAGCCGCCGTCGGCGTACCAGACGGCAATGCCGTCGCCGAGGCGATTGGCGGTCAGTATCTTCATGGCTGGACTCCCTCGGCGGCCGCTACGGGCGCACTCTCATGCCTGTGTGCCGCGAGCGGCTCGGATCGCTCGAAATTGGCACCGGCGACGGCGTCGCCGATGATGGTCATGACCGGGCCCGACAGATCGGCGCGCGCTTCCAGCGACGGCAGGTCGGCAAGCGTTCCGTGGAAGCGTCGGCGATTGGTCAGGCTGGCATTCTCGACCACGGCGACCGCCGTGTCCGGCGACAGGCCGGCCTCGATCAGCCGGCCGGCGACTTCGGCCGCGACCGAGCGGCCCATGTAGACGGCGACGGTGGCGCCGGAAATGGCGAGCTTGGCCCAGTCTGGCAACGAATTGCCCTTGAGATCGTGGCCGGTGGTGAACACCATCGAGGAGGACACACCGCGCAGCGTCAATGGCAGTTCGAAATCTGCGGCAGCGGCGAAGGCCGCGGTGACGCCCGGAACCACCTCATAGGCGATGCCGGCATCGCGAAGCGCCGCCATCTCCTCGCCGGCGCGGCCGAACACCAGCGGATCGCCCGACTTCAGCCGCACGACGCGCTTGCCCTCACGGCCAAGCTCCACCAGCAGCGCGTTGATTTCGGCCTGGCTCTTGGTATGGCAGCCCTTGCGCTTTCCCACCGGCAGGCGCTCGGCATCGCGGCGCCCCATGGCGACGACCGCCTCCGGCACCAGCGCGTCATGGACGATGACGTCGGCCTCCATCAGCAGGCGATGCGCCCGCAGCGTGAGGAGATCCTCGGCGCCGGGACCGGCGCCCACCAGGGCGATGTGGCCGCGAACGGGCGCGTCGGACAACAGCAGATCGGTGGCGGCTTCGTGCGCCTGCGAAAAATCGCCGGCCTCGATGGCGCGCGCTGGCGCTCCGCCGAAGAAGTCACTCCAGAAACGGCGGCGCACATTGCCCCTGGGCAATCTCTCGGCGGCATTGCGGAACGACGCGGCAAGCGCCGCCAGCGCGCCAAGCGACGGCGACAGCATGCGGTCTATGCGGCCGCGCAGCATCTGCGCCAGCACCGGACCCGCACCTTCGGTGCCGATGGCAATGGCGACTGGTGCGCGGTTGACCAGCGCCGGGGTGAAGAAATCGCAGAGGTCCGGCCGGTCGACGGCATTGACCGGAATGCCCAGCCGGCGCGCGTCGGCGGCTACGCGCCGATCGAGCGCCTCGTCGCCGCTGGCGGCGAACACCATCACGGCGCCTTCGAGTTGCGAGGCATCATACGCGCGGGCCACATGGTTCGCGCCGGTTTCGGCGATGAAGGTCAACAGCTCCGGCTCGGCATCGCTGGCGATGATGTGCAGAACGGCACTCGACTGGGCGATCAGCCGCGCCTTGGCCAGAGCCTCCTCGCCCCCGCCGACAATGGCCACGGCTTCGCCCTCGACCCGCATGAAGACGGGAAAGGCGTTGAGCTTGGTGGTGGCTTGCGGCATGATAATAGCAATCCGGGAACAGTTTCGCAGTTTTACGCCCAGGCAAAAAAAAGCAGAAGCAAAGCACTCGCGCATCCGGTGATGGCAGGCAATCGCTTTTTCGCAACCGCGAAGGGCAAGAGAAAAATATTCCACGCCCATGCCTTTGGCCAGGCCGGGTCGCCGAAATCGACCTTGATTTCAGGCGCTTTTAGCTGCCTGCGACCTGTCCCGCAAAACAGTTTTTTCCAATTTCTACCAATTTAGTAGATTAAAGTCGTCTGATGACGATTTCATGTTCGGCGCCCGGTCTGCACCGCTATTCGGTCCGTGGCGGGGGTTGGAACGTTGACGGGCGGAAACGCGTTCCCGGTATAGCCACCACGCAACAAGGAGCGTCCTCATGAACACGATCAAACTGAAGCATGGCATTTGGGTTCTGGTGGCCGATGGTGAAAAGGCGCTCCTGCTCAAGAACGCCGGCGACACCAAGTTTCCCAATCTTGAAGTCGTGCAGGTGATTGAACAGGAAAACCCGCCCACACGCGAACAGGGAAGCGACAGCCCCGGCCGATACAATGATGGCCCATCCATGCACCGCAGCGCGGTCGAGGATACCGACTGGCATCGCATAGGCAAGGAACGCTTCGCCGAGGAGATTGCCGCCCGGCTCTACAAACTCGCCCATGACGGCGAGTTCGACAGCCTTGTGCTTGTCGCCCCACCAGTGGTGCTCGGCGCCATGCGCAAGAAGCTGCATAAGGAGGTAGCTGACAAGGTGACGGCCGAAATCCCGAAGACCATGACCAACCACGGCATCCCCGAGATCGAGGCGCTGTTGCAGGCAGCCTGATCGCCAGCAACGGATTGGTCGTCAAGGCGAATATCATAGCCGGCTCAAGCAGATCGGCGGCGTCCCGGTCGCCGGTCCAGCATTTTGTCGCCGCGCCATCGCCTTGCCATCCCCAACGCCTTCGAGGCCGGCCAGATCGTGCTGCGGGCACGCACTGCCAATCCCAACATCAGTGTCATCGCCCGCGCCCATTCCGACGCCGAGGTCGAGCATCTGAAGGGGCTCGGCGCCGATACCGTGATCATGGGCGAACGCGAGATCGCGCGCGGCATTGTCGAAGAGGTGCTTGGCCACAAGCCGCGGGTCGCGGAACCGTCCGCTGCCTGAGCCGACGTGCCCACAGGCCGGTCAATCATGCCACGAATGCCGAACCGCCGTTTTGCGCGGCGCTGCCGAGGTATTTTGCCGGGGGCTTGCCAAGCGCCTTCTTGAACATGGTGATGAAGGCAGTAACCGAGCCATAGCCGAGATCGCCCGAGACTTGCTGCACGCTGGCACCGGACGCCAGCTCCCGAATGGCGACGATCAGGTGCAATTGCTGGCGCCAGCGCCCGAAGCTCAAGCCAGTCTCCTTGACGATGAGACGCGCCAGACTGCTTTCGCTGAGCGCGACGCGGTTGGCCCATTGTGCCAACGTACTGCGATCGGCAGGGTCTTGCGCCAGCGCCTCGGCGATCCGCCTCAAGCGCGGCTCGGATGAAATCGGCAGATGCAGCTGCTGGACAGGCATGCGCGGCAGTTCTGCAAGCAGGGTCCTGGTCAAGAGATCATCCCTTGCCTGATCGTCCAGCACGCTGTCGGACAGCTCGACGATCAGTTCGCGCAGCAGCGGCGAGATCGAAAGCGTGCAGCACCGGTCCGGCAATTCGGCGGCTCCCGGCTCGATGTAGACGAAGAATATCCGGGCATTGGCCGTCGCGATGTTGCTGTGCTCCATGGCGCCGGGGATCCATACCCCGCAATGCGGCGGCACCATCCACAAGCCGCTCGGAACGCGGCATGTGACGCCGCCTCCGAGCGCAAAGACGAGCTGGCCCTTGCGGTGCCAATGGGCGGGTACCTCCGCTCTGGTCTCGGTGACGTCGACACGCACGGCGATGGCCGGCGCCAGCACGTCATCGACATCGAAATTGGGCCATGGGTAGCGAAGAGGCTGTCTCATGATTGACTGCTTTTAGCGATTAAATGCCAGGATAGCTAAATTCTTCAAGCGGGGAGGCCGATAAAGTTCCGGCCTCCAGCAAGAAGGTCCGTAACCATGCTCGCCTTAGTCATATCTTCCGACAGCGCCACGGGATTGAGGCTCGCCGAGGTGGAAGAACCTCGGCCCCTTGAGGACGAGGCGCTCGTCTCGGTGCACGCAAGCTCGTTGAATCGGGGGGAACTGCGCCTGCTGACCATCCGCTCGAACGGCTGGATACCCGGCCAGGATATCGTTGGGATTGTCGAACGCGCGGCCGCCGATGGGTCCGGGCCGGCCGCTGGCACCCGGGTCGCGGCTCTGGTCGACCAGGCAGGCTGGGCCGAACGGGTCGCCGTTTCAACCGACCGTCTCGCCGTCCTGCCGGATGAGGTCAGCTTCGTCTCGGCAGCTACGCTTCCGGTGGCGGGCACGACGGCGCTCAGGACCTTGCGCCATGGCGGTGACCTAGCCGGCCTAAAGATCCTGATCACCGGTGCAAGCGGTGCCGTCGGTCGCTTCCAGATCCAGATCGCCCGCGAGCAAGGCGCGTCGGTGACGGCCATCGCCGCCGCCCGGCACCACGAGGAGCTGCGTGGACTGGGCGCCGATCGGATCGTCGAGTCGATCGAGTTCGCCGAGGGACCGTTTTCGCTGATCACCGAGTCGGTCGGCGGCAAGAGCCTCGCACACGCCATCGAACGCGTCGCCCCTGGCGGCACAATCGTCATGTTCGGTTCGAGCAGTGGCGAACTCACGCCGGTTGGGTTCCGTCAGTTCGTTCCGGGTCACGAAGGGGCGAGGCTTCAGACGTTCGCCTACTACGCGTCCGGTTCGGCCATCGGCGCCGATATCGCCACGCTGCTCGACCTGGCCGTCGCCGGCCGGCTGGATACCCGCATCGCCTTGACCGTGCCATGGACGGACATCGGACAGGCCCTGGACGCACTGCGCCAGCGCGGCATCAGCGGCAAGGCCGTTCTCACAATCGGCAGTTGAGCCGGCCCCAGCCTGAAGTCGACCAGTTCAAACGTGCTGGCCGCCATTGATGTGGATTTCCGAGCCCGTGACGTAGGACGCCTGACCTGAGCAGAGGAAAAAGATGATGTCGGCGACCTCCGCCGTGGTGCCCAGGCGCCGCAGTGGGATGGTCTCGACGATCTTTTCCGTGCCCGGCGATAGGATCGCGGTATCGATCTCGCCCGGCGCGATGGCGTTGACGCGGATGCCGTGCGGGCCGAAGTCATGCGCCATCTCGCGTGTCAGCGAGCCGAGCGCCGCCTTCGACGTCGCATAGGCAGTGCCGGCGAAGGGATGCACGCGGGTGCCGGCGATCGACGTCACGTTGACGATCGAGCCCTTGGCCGCCGCCAATTCCTTGAACAGGCCGCGCGCCAGCATGATCGGCGCGAAGAAATTGACCTGGAACACGTCGCGCCAGACATGCATCGGCGTGTCGATCGAGTCCATGCGGCTGTTGCCATCCCCGAGCTTGGGCGAAATGCCGGCATTGTTGACCAGCGCGTGCAACTGCCCGCCATGCGCTTCGAGCCGATGACGGATCTCGGACACCGCAATACCGACATCTTCCTGATCGGCGAGATCGACCTTGATGTGGTCCTCGGGACCGGCCGGCCACGGGCAGTCCTCGGCGAAGGCCTGGCGCGAACAGGTGATGACGCGCCAGCCCTCGCGCGAAAAGCGTTTGACCGTGGCATGGCCGATACCGCGGCTGGCGCCGGTCAGCACGATGGTCTTTCTGGTGTCGGTTTCGGTCATGTCGCGGTCTCCGGGCTGGACATGTAGCCGAACGCAGCCGGGGTGGCGAGAGGCGGATTGACGCCGCTAGCCGGTTGCTCAGCCGCCGCCAAGAATATCCAGGATCGAGGTCTGCCGCTTCTTGAGCGGACCGCCGACGCTGCCTGGCGGCACCGGATGCCCGACCGAAGCGGTGGTGCCGCCATCCGCCGGCATGTTGAAGCCATCGGCATCGACGGTCTGGGCAGGCCGCGCCGCACGGACCGGCGCTGGCGTCGCTGGTGCTGCCGCTTGCGCGGCCGGCGCTTGCTGGCCAACCGACGCCGATGGAACCGGTGCCGGCTGGTTGTTGTCTGCCGAGGGAATGTCGTCGGGTACTATCGTGTCCGCCGGCGTCGACTTCCAGGTGCCGGGCAGCGGCCGCACCGGCACGCCCTCATGCGCGGCGACCATGAATTCATGCCAGGCCTGTGCCGGCAACGCACCGCCGGTGACCTTCTTCATCGCCGTGCCGTCGTCATTGCCGAACCACACGCCGGTGGTGAGATTGGCGGTGTAGCCGACGAACCAGGCGTCGCGCGAATTCTGGCTGGTGCCGGTCTTGCCGGCCGACGGCCAGGCGAAGGCCGCCTTCTTGGCGGTGCCGATCTCGACCGTGCCGGTCATCATCGAGTTCATCATGCCGACGATCTCGGGTTTTACGACACGTGGCGCGGCGCCGCCGGCGGCGTCGTAAAGCACCTTACCCTCGGCGGTCGTGATGCGGCGGATGAAATGGATATCGGGCTTGTAACCGCCATTGGCGAAAGGCACATAGGCCGAGGTCAGTTCCAGCGGCGTCACTTCCGACGTGCCGAGCGCGATCGAGGTATTGGCCTGCAAATCGGACTGGATGCCCATGCGGTGCGCGGCTTCGACCACCGCGTTCGGCCCGACCTCCATGGTCAATTGCGCCGCAACCGAGTTCAGCGATTTGGCCAGCGCCGTCGCCAGGGTGACCTTGCCAAAGTACTTGCCGCCGTAATTGTCCGGCGTCCAGTTGCCGATCTTGATCGGCGCATCGTTGCGGATGCTATCGGGCGTGCGGCCGGCCTCGAGCGCAGCCATGTAGACGAACGGCTTAAACGCGGAGCCTGGCTGCCGGCGCGCCTCCGAGGCGCGGTCGAACTGGCTGGTCGAATAATCATAGCCGCCGACCATGGCGCGCACCGCGCCGGAATCGTCGATCGACACCAGCGCGCCCTGGGTGACGTTGAGCTTCTTGCCGCTGTCGTCGATCAGCCGGCGGATCGACTGTTCGGCGAGTTTCTGCAGGTTCAGGTCGACGGTGGAGTCGATGACGATATCGCCGCGCACGTCGCCGATCAGGTCGGGCAGTTCTTCCATGATGGTGTCGGCGACATAGTTTTCCGAGCCGGTCCAGTAGGATGGCGAGCGCGTCGCCGGCGCGCTGAGCGCCGTCTTCAGTTCCTTCTCGCTGATCTTGCCCTCCTCGCGCATCGCTGCGAGCACCAGTTGCGAGCGCTCTTCGGCGGCCTTGGGATCGCGCGCCGGCGACAGCCGCGACGGTGCCTTCAGCAGGCCAGCCAGGAGTGCGGCTTCCGACAGAGTGACGTCGCGCGCGCTCTTGCCGAAATAACGCCGCGAGGCCGCCTCGACACCATAGGCGCCGGAGCCGAAATAGACCCGGTTGAGGTACATTTCGAGGATCTGGTCCTTGGTGTGCTTGTGCTCCAGCCACAGCGCCAGCAGCACCTCCTGCACCTTGCGTTCCAGCGTGCGGTCAGGCTTCAGGAACAGGTTCTTCGCCAATTGCTGCGTCAGCGTCGAACCACCTTGCGAGAAGTGCCCGCCGATGAGGTTGGTCACCATGGCGCGCGACAGGCCGATAGGATCGACGCCGAAATGCGAATAGAAACGGCGGTCCTCGATGGCGATCACCGCCTCGGGAATATAAGGCGACATTTCGTGCAGGCCGACGGCTTCACCGCCGCTCATGCCGCGATTGGCCAGCAACTGCCCGTCGGCCGAGACGATCTTGATGTTGGGTGCACGGTCGGGGATCGACCAGGTCGTGGCCGCGGGCATCTTGGCGCCGTAGTAGATGACGACGCCCGCCACCGCGATGCCGCCCCATATGGCGAGCACGAAGCACCAGTAGACCAGCCGGCCGAGCACGCCGAACAGGCCGCGTCCGCTTCCGCCGCGCCTCCCCCGCGACGATTTCCCCTTCGATGATTTGCGTTTGGCGGAGGCTTTGCGATTGGTCGGCACGACGCGGTCCTCCTCGCTCACCGAAAGACCCGTCTGGGATCTCGCTCGTGGCGGCCCTTCGAAGCTGGGCTCGATGCGACTGTCTCTGCGGTTCGCCATGCGCTGCGCTTGATGTCCCCGGTGCCAATGGCGCTTGGGTTGAAGAGTAGATGCGGCGATTTAAGGGCGGGTTAAGCAGGCCTCCGGCCAAACCGTTGAAATCCGTTAGGAATTTGTTAATCCTCTTCTCCCGTCACCTGGTGATCCCAACGAGCGCCCTTATTGTCTTCCCTGCGTTTTTCGATCTCATAGGTCAGCCATCGGCAGAACATGCCGGCAATCGACGTCGCCGCGCCGACAAGCAGACAGGTGGTCAGCAGCGGGCTTTTGGAAGCGCTTGACCAACTGACGATGGCCAGCAGCACAACGCTCAGAGTTGAAATCAAATAACCCACGCCCTTGAGCAAGTGCAAAGAAGCCTTTGTCATCTCCTGGAACCTCCTCGGCCTGTTCCTCGGAACATTCATTGCGCCTTGGAGTTCCAATCCCGGACCAGCCGGAACGCGACAGAGGCACCTCATGCCCGACTATCTCAAGCTGCCGACGACGACGAAGGGCCTTGTCAGAGTCGTCATCGAAACCCCGCGCGGTGCAGCGGCCAAGGTAGCCTATGAGCCGGCTACCCAGGTATTCGGCTATGTCCGCCCTTTGCCGGTCGGAATGACGTACCCCTACGATTGGGGGTTTATTCCCTCCACATTGGGGGACGATGGCGATCCCCTGGATGGACTTGTCATCCATCAGGCCGCCACGGGTTCCGGCACCGTCATCAAATGCGACCTTTTGGGTGCGCTGCGGGTCAAGCAGAAGGATCAGGGCGGCGAGGCCCTGCGCAACGACCGTTACGTCTTCTGTCCTCACCGGGAAGACGCTGCGGACGAGCCGGTGGCTGCGGACCATGTGCCCGAGCGTCTCAGGCGCGAGATCGAACAGTTCTTTCTGTCGTCGGTGCTTGGGACCGGCAAAACCATCAAGTTCAAAGGCTGGCAGGATGCCGATGAGGCGCACAGGGCAATCAAGAAGGGGATGAAGGCCTTTGCTGCCAGGTCGCGGAAGTAGGCATGGCCACTTTCTGGTGCCTTGTTCCGCTCGATCAGGCGCTTAAGGATGCGCCACGCCTGGCTCGATCCCCGACATTGTCTTTCCGACAATCGACGCCAGCGGATAGAAGGCCAGCGCCTGCTCCTCGCAGGTGACCGCAACGACACTGTTCGAACGGTCGATGTCGAGACCCTTCGGGCCGCCTTCCTCGACACTGGCCCTGCCCCGCAGAAAGGTCTCCTCGTCGAGCACGCCGACCGAACGCACAGGGCCGCGTCGCCCGGTCCAGCCGTCGCCGCATTCATAGACATGCACCGCCGGGCTGCCGGCATCGGCCACGAGGACTTGCCGGTCATCCCTGGTGAAGCGCAGGCCATGTGGAAAGCCGGCATCTTGCAGGATGCCGACAGGCTCGCTCTTCGGCCCAAGCGATGAGGACATCCGGTAAAGCTTCACGTCCCTCGTGCCATGGCTGCTGACGGCAATCCATTTGCCGTCATGGCTGATTGCGATCCCGTCGGGTATGTCGAGGCCGTTCCTGAGCAATGGCTGGTTCCTGACTGTCCGATGGCCCGGCCAGCGGATAGCCACGTGCCGGGTGACCAGATGCGTGTAGTTGTTGCAGACCAGCAGGCTGACGCGGCCGCCGGACTCGCGCCGGACGACGACCGAGCCCGGTGTCCTGAGTTTGCAGAAAGGCTTGCCGTCGATCCGCCGAAGCGCGGTGATCTCCCGATGCTGGCCCGCCATGCTTTCCATGGGCAGGGCAAATATCGCAAGCTGCCCATCGCGGTTGGCAACCACCAGGGTCTTGTCATCGATGAAATCGAGGCCATGGACCTCGCCTATGCCGTCCGATCTCAGTTCCATGAAATCATGGATGGTGACGTCAGGACCATCAGGCCGCATCTCGACATCGATACGCAGGAGCAGGCAGCGTTTGCGCGCGAAGGCCGCGATCGCCAGCAGCCGGTTGTCGGGCGAAAAGCGCAGATCCTCGGTGCGTCCCATAGCCGAAAGCGCTGCCCGAACGGCTTGGCTGGCCCTGAATGCGACGGGAGGTATCGTCATGCAACCCCCACCGAGCTCGGGCATTGGAAGATCCGTCTTGCAGACCTCGACCACGGACGAACCCCCGCACAGCCCCTGGATTTCGGGCCGACCTTGCCCTCGCGCTTGTCGATCAAAGGCTGCCCGCCATCCGGAGAATCAAACGACATGCCAGTCGGGCGTAGGCTCAGTTCTGCTGGATCGAAATGCCCTTGTCGTCGATTTTGAGTTCGACGCCTTTCGGCCTGGTCTGCTCGCGATAGACGTAGACGCCCAGCGCGATGACCACGACGATGAGCCCGCCAATGATGAGATAGAGCGTGTTCTGCTTCATGGCGCGCCTTTTGCCGTGCCGAGCCTCAGGCTCGTTTCAGGACCTTGACCAGCACCAAAAGGATGATGGCGCCGATCGTTGCGTGGATGATGGAGGCGATGATGCCGCCGCCGATGGAGAAGCCGATCCGCGGGAACAGCCAGCCGGCGATGAACGCGCCGACGATGCCGACGATAATGTTGCCGATCAGCCCGAAGCCGAAACCCGAAACGATAAGACCGGCGAGCCAGCCGGCGATGGCACCAATGATGATGAAGACGAGAAGGCTTTCGGCACCCATAGCAGTTTCCCCCGAGCAAGAGCGCGTGCGGAGCGGAAGGGTCCGAATCGGCCCCGATATCAACGGCTTCAGCCTATGCGAAAGCCCCCAGCCTCGCCAGCGGGCGCGCTCACTGGTCGTCGTCGCCGGCGGTGGGCCGCCAGCTGGTCGGCTCGACCTTCTTTTGCGTGTGGCTGTCGGTGTAGACCCACCAGCCGCCGTCGCGGTATTGCGCTATGGATTCATTGAGGACGCCATCACTGTCCTTCCAGGTGACGGTGACCTTGGAGCCGTCGGTCGGCGCGGTCGATATCGGCTTTCTGTCCGCCATCTCATCCCCTTCTTCCAGCCGGTTGATCGCCACGAGGGCCATCAGCTGTGAGCGAAGATATCCTCTTCGTCCCAGCCCATCAGGTCAAGCTTGGCCCGTGTCGGCAGGAAGCGGAAACAGGCGTCCGCCTCCTTGGTGCGCCCCTCGCGCGCCAGCCGCCCGGCCAGCACGTCGCGCAACCGATGCAGATAGAGCACGTCCGAGGCCGCATATTCGAGCTGCTCGGGCGACAGCGTTTCGGCCGCCCAATCCGACGATTGCTGCGCCTTGGACAGGCCGACGCCGAGAAGCTCGAAGCAGATGTCCTTCAGCCCATGCCGGTCGGTGTAGGTGCGCGTCAGCCGTGAGGCGATCTTGGTGCAGAACACCGGCTCGGACATTACGCCAAACGCGTTGTAGAGCACGGCGAGATCGAAGCGACCGTAGTGGAACAGCTTGGTGATGGTGCGGTTCCTCAACAGGCTGACAAGGTTCGGCGCCTTCTTCTGGCCCGGCGCGATCTGGATGACATCGGCGCTGCCGTCGCCAGGCGAAATCTGCACCACGCAGAGCCGGTCACGGTGTGGGTTGAGGCCGAGCGTTTCCGTATCGATGGCCACTGCCGCGACATCGTAGCGGGAGAGGTCAGGCAGATCGTTTTTATGGAAGCGGATATCGCTCATCGTCTTCTCCGGGTCGCGGCCTTCGGCGTCGCGCATCCATCGAAGAAGCGCACACGCGCTCCGACACATTGCGCTGTCGACCCGTCCTCGCCGTGATCGGCGGAAAAATCAACAGAAAGTTGTTTTCCGCCGTCCAGGGTTGTCCGCCTTACCGTGTCAGCGCGTCCAGAATGCGCGCCCAGGAGCGCTGGCCCTTGTGGAAGGAGCTGAGCTCGTATTTCTCGTTGGGCGAGTGGATGCGGTCGTCGTCGAGGCCGAAGCCGACCAGCAGCGATTCCATGCCGAGATACGTCTGGAAGTCGCCCACCACCGGAATGGAGCCGCCGCTGCCGGTCGTCACCGCGGGCTTTGGCCATTCGTCCGAAAGCGCGGTCTTGGCCTTGGCCAGGAACGGCGAGTCGTAGGAAAGCTGGATTGCCGGTGAACCGCCATGAGCATGGAATTCGACCGAGCAATCGGCCGGGATGCGCTCCTTGACGAATTTCTGGAAAGCTGCGCGGATCTTCTTCGGATCCTGCTTGTGGACGAGGCGGAAAGACACCTTTGCCGAGGCTTCCGCCGCGATCACCGTCTTGAAACCTTTGCCGGTGTAGCCGCCGATGATGCCGTTGAATTCGGCGGTCGGCCGCGCCCAAGTCAATTCCAGCACCGAGCGGCCTTTTTCGCCCGATGGGATCGACAGTCCGACAGGTCCGAGGAAGGTTTCGGCCGTCTCGCCCAGCGTCTCCCATGATTTCAGCACCTGCGATGGCGTTTCCTCGACACCGTCATAGAAGCCCGGGATGGTGATATGACCGTCCTTGTCGTGAATGTCGGCAAGCACCTTGGCCAGGATGCGGATCGGGTTGGCGGCAGCGCCGCCATAGAGGCCCGAATGCAGGTCGCGATCGGCGGCCTTCACCGTGATCTCCTCGCCGACCAGGCCGCGCAGCCCGACGCAGATCGACGGCGTGTCGCGGTCCCACATGCTGGTATCGCAGACCAGCGCGAAGTCGGCCTTGAGCTCCTCGGCATTGGCCTCGAGGAACGGCTTCAGCGAGGGCGAGCCGGATTCCTCCTCGCCTTCGAACAGGATGGTGACCCGGCATGGCAGACCGCCATGCACCTGTTTCCAGGCACGGCATGCCTCGACGAAGGTCATCAGCTGACCCTTGTCGTCGGCCGAGCCGCGCCCGGTGATGATCCTGCGACCAGCTTCGACCTCCTTGATCGCGGGGGCGAAGGGGTCGTTTTCCCACAGTTCGATCGGATCGACCGGCTGAACGTCATAGTGGCCGTAGAACAGCACATGCGGCGCGCCGGCCGGCCCGTCGTGATGCGCAACCACCATCGGGTGTCCAGGCGTGTCGCGCACGCTGGCGTCGAAGCCGATCAGCTTGAGTTCCGCCATCAGCCATTCCGCCGCTTTGCGGCAATCGGCGACATAGGCTGGATCGGTGGAGATCGACTTGATCCCGAGCAGGCCGAAGAGCCGTTCGAGGCTCTGGTCGAGGTTCTGGTCGAGACGGTCGAGGACGGGGGAAACTGCGGACATTTGCATAGCCTTTCGATTCAGTGCCGGAACCGTAAAGGCAGAGCGGCGAAACGAAAAGCCGGGACGATTGGACCACGGCCCAGGACGGTCGCCGCAGACAAAAAAAGCCGCCGTGGTGGAGGGGGAACCACGGCGGCCTTTTACTCGAAACGATGCGGCAGCCCGGAGAGGGGGGATAGGCTGCCGCAGGTGTCCGGTATAGGCGGGGGACGGGCCTTGCTCCGGACTTCGGCGAAAATTGCCGATGAGCGGTATTTGGGTCTCTGAACATGGCGATTCAAGGGCACGAACGTTACACTTTTGTAACGTGCCCGTGAGCGGGCTTGTATAGGCCGATCTGTCAGGGTCCCGATCTGCCAGGGTGTTGACGGAACCTGTATCTGGCGATGTCTTTGGCATGGACCAAGCCATCGCGCCGCGCTATCCCTGCCGGCATGAAAAAAGGCGATCATCTCTTCCTCATTGACGGCTCTGGCTACATCTTCCGGGCCTATCACGCACTGCCGCCGCTGACCCGCAAGTCCGACGGCCTGCCGGTCGGCGCCGTTTCCGGCTTCTGCAACATGCTGTGGAAGCTGATGCAGGATGCCCGCAACACCGATGTGGGCATTGTGCCGACGCATTTCGCCGTCATTTTCGATTATTCCTCGAAAACCTTCCGCAACGACCTCTATCCCGAATACAAGGCGAACCGTTCGGCGCCGCCCGAGGACCTGATCCCGCAATTCGGCCTGATCCGCCAGGCAACCAGGGCCTTCAACCTCCCTTGTCTCGAGATGGAAGGCTTCGAGGCCGACGATCTCATCGCCACTTACTGCCGGCTGGCCTGCGAGGCCGGTGGCGACACCACCATCATCTCATCCGACAAGGACCTGATGCAGCTGGTTGGCGACACGGTCGGCATGTACGACCCGATGAAGGATCGCCAGATCGGCATCCCCGAAGTCGTCGAGAAATGGGGCGTGCCGCCGGAAAAGATGATCGACCTCCAGGCGCTGACCGGCGACTCCGTCGACAATGTGCCTGGAGTGCCCGGCATCGGGCCAAAGACCGCGGCGCAACTGCTCGAGCAGTTCGGTGATCTCGACGGATTGCTCGCCCGCGCCGGCGAGATCAAACAGGAGAAAAGGCGGGAATCGATCATCGCCAACGCCGACAAGGCGCGCATCTCGCGCCAGCTGGTGACGCTGAAGAACGATGTGCCGGTGGCCGAGGGGCTGGACGATTTCGTGCTGCATGCGCCCGACGGGCCGAGGCTGATCGGTTTCCTCAAGACCATGGAATTCACCTCGCTGACCCGCCGCGTCGCGGAAGCGACCGGCACCGAGGCCGGCGACGTCCAGGCCGTCGCCGTGGCCGTCGAACGCGCCGATAACGCGCATGGCCCCGATGTCGGCGCCGGAACGCCGCCCGTTGTCCGAAACGGGGCGGGCTCCGAGCCTGGCCAGACTGCTGAAGCCGAGACGGCGGAAAAGCCAAAACAGGGTGACACCCCTTCGCTGCTCGCTGCATTGCGGCTGGAGAGCGCGGCGACACGCAAGATCGATATCTCAGCCTATCAGTGCATCCGCGATATCGCGACGCTGAAAGCCTGGGTCGCCGAGGCGCGCGAGGCGGGTATCGCTGCCTTCGACGTCCGAGCCACCTCCACCGATCCGATGCAGGCCGAACTGATCGGCATGGCAATGGCCACGGCACCCGGCCGCGCCGGCTACATTCCCTTCACCCACAGGAGCGGCAACGGTGACCTGCTCGGCGGCGGCACGCTCGAAAACCAGATACCGCTTCGCGAGGCGCTGGCGGTGCTGAAACCGCTGCTTGAGGACAGGTCGGTCCTCAAGATCGCGCAGAACCTGAAATATGATCTGGTCATCATGAGCCGCTACGGCATCGATGTCGCGCCCTTCGACGACACCATGCTGATCTCCTACGTGCTCGACGCCGGCACTCCGCACGGCCACGGCATGGATGCCCTGGCCGACAAATGGCTTGGCCATACGCCTCTTCAGCTCAAGGACGTGACCGGTTCCGGCAAGAGCTCCGTCGGTTTCGACCAGGTCGACATCGACAAGGCGACCGCTCACGCCGCCGAGGATGCCGACGTGACGCTGCGGCTGTGGCTGGTGCTGAAGCCGCGGCTTGCCGCCAAGGGCCTGGTCTCGGTCTATGAACGCCTCGAGCGGCCGCTGGTGCCGGTGCTGGCGCGCATGGAACAGCGCGGCATTTCGGTCGACCGCCAAATCCTGTCGCGGCTTTCGGGCGAGCTGGCGCAAGGTGCGGCCCGGCTCGAAGAGGAAATCTACCTGCTCATCGGCGAGCGCATCAATATCGGCTCGCCCAAGCAGCTCGGTGATATCCTGTTCGGCCGCATGGGCCTGCCCGGCGGCTCCAAGACCAAGACCGGCCAGTGGTCGACCTCGGCGCAACTGCTCGAAGACCTTGCCGCCGAAGGCCACGAACTGCCGCGCAAGATCGTCGACTGGCGCCAGCTGACCAAGCTGAAATCGACCTACACCGACGCACTGCCCGGCTTCGTCAATCCCGACACCAAGCGCGTCCACACCTCCTACGCGTTGGCCGCGACGACGACCGGCCGTCTGTCGTCTTCCGACCCGAACCTCCAGAACATCCCCGTGCGCACGGCTGAAGGCCGCAAGATCAGGACTGCCTTCATCACCGACAAGAGCCACCGGCTGGTGTCGGCCGACTACAGCCAGATCGAACTGCGCGTGCTCGCCCATGTCGCCGAAATTCCGCAATTGCGGCAGGCCTTTGCGGATGGCGCCGACATCCACGCCATCACAGCGTCCGAAATGTTCAACGTGCCGGTGCAGGGCATGCCGTCGGAAGTGCGCCGCCGCGCCAAGGCGATCAATTTCGGCATCATCTATGGCATTTCGGCTTTCGGCCTTGCCAACCAGCTGTCGATCCCGCGCGAGGAGGCGAGCGCCTACATCAAGAAGTATTTCGAGCGCTTCCCCGGCATCCGCGACTATATCGAGGAGACCAAGGCCTATGCTCGCGAGCACGGCTTTGTCGAGACGATCTTCGGCCGCCGCATCCACTATCCCGATATAAGGTCCTCCAACCCCTCGATCCGCGCGTTCAACGAACGCGCCTCGATCAACGCCCGCCTGCAAGGCACCGCCGCCGACATCATCCGCCGCGCCATGATCCGCATGGAGGAAGCCTTGGACAAGGCCAAGCTGTCCGCCCGCATGCTCTTGCAGGTGCATGACGAACTGATCTTCGAGACGGTCGAGGCGGAAGTCGAGGCGACGATCCCCGTCGTGCGCCACGTCATGGAAAACGCGGCGATGCCGGCGGTGTCGATGTCGGTGCCGCTGCATGTCGACGCACGGGCCGCCAACAACTGGGACGAGGCGCACTGACGGTAGCGAAGGCCTTCAGGCTGCTTGCGCCGAACACTTCGCGCACGTCCCGCGAAATTCGATCACCGCCTTCCTGGCGGCGAAGCCGGTCGAGTTGACCCATTCGTTCAACCGGTGGTCGACGTCGTGATCGGACATTTCGGTTACTTGCCCGCAGCTGTCGCAAATGGCGAAGGCAGTCATCGAGTGGCTGTGGTCGTGCGGCTCGGCGCAGGCGACGAAGGAGTTGATGCTTTCCAGCCGATGCACGAAGCCTGACTTCACCAGCGTGTCGAGCGCGCGATAGACCTGCAATGGCGCGCGAAAACCGCGCTCGCGCAGTTGGTCGAGCAAGGTGTAGGCGCTGAGCGGCCCGCTGGCGGTCTCGAGTTTCTCGAGCACGCACAGCTGGTTTTTCGTCAGCACATCCCTTGCCGCCATGGCTCTGTTCCAACCTGTCCTGCGCCATCCATGGGCTGTTTGCTCACGCAAACGGCCTGATCCCATTCAGATAGCGACGAACCGCCTTCTTTGCTACTCTTCTGTTGCTATCCCGAGCCGGTCGATGACATGCCGGCACAATGGTGGCGGCAGGATTGATAGCGGAGCGACGTTCCGCTTCCATGCAAAACGGCGGGACAGGTCCCGCCGTTTTGCTTTGCCGCCTTGCGAGGCGGACTATTTCCTCGGCGGGCCTTTGCGCTCGGCGGAGGCAGCCCACAGATTGATGTCGGACTCGCGCGCGTAAGTGTCGATTTCGGCCAGCTCGGCATCGCTGAAGTCGAGCACCTTGAGCGCGCCGACGCAGTCCTCGACCTGCTCCGGCCGGCTGGCGCCGATCAGCGCCGACGTCACCTTGCCCCTGCGCAGCACCCAGGCCAGCGCCATCTGCGCCAGCGTCTGGCCACGCTTGTCGGCGATCGCGTTGAGCGCCTTGATGTTGGCGATGGTGCGGTCATTGATGAAAGCAGTCTTCAGCGACTTGCCCTGGGACGCCCGGCTGCCGTCGGGAATGCCGCCAAGATATTTGTCGGTCAGCATGCCTTGCGCCAATGGCGAGAACACGATGGAACCGACGCCGAGCCCTTCGAGCGTGTCGAGCAGCCCGTCTTCCTCGACCCAGCGGTTCAGCATCGAATAGCTCGGCTGGTGGATGACGCAGGGCGTGCCGAGTTGCCTCAATATGTCGGCGGCCTCGCGGGTGCGCTGCGAATTGTAGGACGAGATGCCGGCATAGAGCGCCTTGCCCGAACGCACCGCATGGTCGAGCGCGCCCATGGTTTCTTCGAGCGGCGTGTCGGGATCGAAGCGGTGCGAATAGAAGATGTCGACATAGTCGAGACCCATCCGCTTCAAGCTCTGGTCGAGGCTGGCCAGCACGTATTTGCGCCCGCCCCATTCGCCGTAGGGGCCTGCCCACATCTCGTAGCCGGCCTTGGTCGAGATGATCAGTTCGTCGCGATAGGCGGAAAAATCGGTGCGCAGGATCTCGCCGAAAGCCGTCTCGGCCGAGCCGGGCGGCGGCCCATAATTGTTGGCCAGGTCGAAATGGGTGATGCCGAGGTCGAAGGCCTTGCGCACAATCGCCTGCTTGGTCCGATGCGGCGTGTCGTCGCCGAAATTGTGCCACAGCCCGAGCGAGATCGCCGGCAGCTTGAGGCCGGACCGCCCGCAGCGGCTGTAGATCATTTTCTCGTAGCGGTTTTCAGCGGCGATATAGGGCATGGAAAATCCTCGAATCTGAACGGATGGGGCACCGTCATCGCAGAGGCGATGAGCATGCCCGTACCCATCCTTTACCCCCTCCCCGGAGGAACGGGGAGAGGGGCGGGCAAAATTATCGATAATCCCCGCGACCTATTTCTTCTTGGCCAGAAGATCCTTGGCTTGCTTGACGCCAAGCGCGGCCGGGCGCTCGCAAGTGGTCTGCATGGCGACGAACTTGCCGGTTTCGCCTGAGCTCAGGAGGCCGGTCATCACATCGACGGCATGCAGCGCGAGTTCCATCGAGCAGCGGTGCGGCCGCCCTTCGGCGATCGCCAGCGCCATGTCGGCGAGGCCCGCCGTGCGGTAGTTGGCCATCATGCCTTGGCTGTGCATCTCATTGGGGATGCCAAGCGGATGCTTCCATTTCGGCAGCTTCTTGACCGGCTTGCCTTCTTCGGTGAAGCGCACGTCGCCGCCGAAGAAGTTCGGATCCGGCACGAACACCGTGCCGGCCTCGCCATAGAGTTCCATCGGCGCGTGGCCGTGGGCCCAGACGTCCCAGCTGGTGTTCAGCGTCACCACGGCGCCGTTCTCGAATTCCAGCAGGCCGTGAATGGTGGTCGGCGTGTTGACCGGGATTTTTTCCCCCGCGCGAGGCTTTGAGCTGATCGTCCGCTCCTTGGCCGGAGTCGTCGCGAAAGCCGCCACCTGCTTTACCGGCCCGATCAGCTGGATCAAATTGGTGATGTAGTACGGTCCGATGTCGAGCACCGGTCCCGCGCCCGGCTGGAAGAAGAAATCCGGATTGGGGTGCCAGTGTTCCATGCCGTGGCCCATGACATGGCAAGTGCCGCTGGTGATCCTGCCGAGCTTCCCCTCGTCGATCAGGTCACGCACCAGCTGGTGCGCGCCGCCCAGGAACGTGTCCGGCGCCGAGCCGATGCGCAACCCCTTCTTCTCGGCCCGTGCCTTGAGGTCCTGGCCCTCCTTGAGCGACAGCACGAACGGCTTTTCCGAATAGACATGCTTGCCGGCATCGAGCACCTGCTTCGACACCTCGTAGTGCACGGCCGGAATGGTCAGGTTGACGATGATGTCGATATCGTCAGCCTTGAGCAGATCCTCGACGGTCTCGGCACGGAGCTTGAATTCCTTCGCCCGCGCCTTGGCCACATCCATGTTGATGTCGGCGCATGCGCGCATCTCGATGCCGCGAAACAGCGGCGCCAGCGAGAAGTACGCCTTCGAGATGTTGCCGCAGCCGATGACGCCAATACCCAGTTTCCCATTACTCAGCTTCTTTGCCATGGTGATTGTTCCTAGTAGCTCTTGACGGTTGCGATCGAGCGGCGGGCGAAACGCTCGATGTCGTTGGGATTGTCCTGTTCCATGACAAAGTATTTTGCCGCGCTCTTGGCCCGCAGCACCTTGATCAGGCCGGCCCAGTCGATCGTGCCATGCCCGACATCCGACCAGCCATCCTCATCCAGCCCCTCGCCTGGCTTCGCCATGTCCTTGACATGGACGGCGACGATGCGCTGGCCATGCTTTTCGATCCAGGGCAGCGGGTCGGCGCCGCCGCGCACCACCCAGGCAACGTCCATTTCCCAGCCAATATTGGGGGCGGACGACAGGATATGATCCTGCGGCACCGAGCCGTCGGCGAGTGTCTTGAATTCGAAATCATGGTTGTGCCAGGCGAAGCCATAGCCGGCCTTCGAGGCCACCTCGCCGACCTTGGCCAGACGCTCTCCGAAGCCGCGCCAGCCGGCGGCGTCGGACGGCCTGTCCTCGGCCATCAGATAGGGGCAGATCAAGAGCTTGACGCCGAGCGTTTCGGCGATCCGGCGCACACCGTCGAAATCCTTCTCCAGCGCGTCGATGGAAAAATGCCCGGTCGGCATGGCAAGACCGTTCTTGTCGAGTTCGGCGCGGAAGGCCTTGGGATCGTCATAGACGCCGCCGAAGCCTTCGACCTCGGCGTAACCGAGCTTGCCGAGCATTTCGAGCACATCGGTCCAGGGCAAGAAATTGCGGGCGCTGTAAAGTTGGAATGACCAGTTCATCGTCTCTGTCCGTTCTGCTTGGGATTGTCCTTGGGAGGATGGTTTGGGGAGAATGGTTCGGGGAGGGTCTGGTAAGCTACATGCGGTTGCCGCTCGCCAACTCGAACAGCGAAGCCCGCATCGGATCGAAGCCGATGCTCACGGTATCGCCATTGCCCGGCGTGCGTTCGGCCGTTACCCGCACGGTGAAATTCTGTTTGCCGAGCTTCAGCCAGACCAGCGTGTCCGAGCCCATCGGCTCGACGACCTCGACATTCGCCGTCGCTGTAAACGGCCAGCCGGTGCCGCTGTTCAAGGCGACATGTTCCGGCCGGATGCCAAATACGGCTGGCCCAGTCACCGGCTCCTTGTCGAAAGCATAGGTCGAAAGCGGGACGCGGGCATTCTCGACGGCGAAGTGCCAGTCCCCGCCGTCCTTCTCCAGCCGGCCCTCGATGAAATTCATCGCCGGCGAGCCGAGGAACCCTGCAACGAACCGGTTGACCGGACGGTTGTAGATGGTCTGCGGCGCGTCGAGCTGCTGGATGACGCCACCCTTCATCACCGCTATGCGATCGGCCAGCGTCATCGCCTCGATCTGGTCGTGGGTGACGTAGATCATGGTGTTCTGCAATTTACGATGCAGAAGCTTGATCTCGACGCGAAGTTCCGAACGCAGCTTGGCATCGAGGTTGGACAGCGGTTCGTCGAACAGGAAGACGTCGACATCGCGCACCAGCGCCCGCCCGATCGCCACGCGCTGGCGCTGGCCGCCGGAGAGTGCGGCGGGCTTGCGCTGCAGCAGCGGCTCGATCTGCAGGATCTCGGCTGCTCGCGCGATGCGCTTGGCGATCTCGTCCTTGGCGATGCCGGCGACACGCAGCCCAAAAGACAGGTTCTTCTCCACCGTCATCTGCGGGTAGAGCGCATAGGACTGGAAGACCATGCCGATGCCGCGGTCCTTGGGCTCTTCCCAGGTGACGTTCTTGCCCTTGATGAAGATGCGGCCTTCCGAAATATCGAGCAGGCCGGCGATGCAGTTGAGCAAGGTCGACTTGCCGCAGCCAGAGGGCCCGAGCAGCACGATGAACTCGCCTTCGGCGACATCGAGGTTGAGCGTCTGCAGCACCGAGATAGCGCCGAAGTTCAGCGACAGGTCCTGGATCGAAACACTGGTGCCGTTCGCCGCCATCGCCATCACCCTTTCACCGCGCCGGCGGCGATGCCGCGCACGAACAATTTGCCGGAAATGAAGTAGACGACCAGCGGCACCAGCCCGGTCAGGATGGTGGCGGCCATGTTGACGTTGTATTCCTTCACGCCCTGCACCGAGTTGACGATGTTGTTGAGCTGCACCGTCATCGGGTAGGTGTCGGGCCGGGTGTAGACGACGCCGAACAGGAAGTCGTTCCAGATGCCGGTCACCTGCAGGATGATGGCGACGACGAAGATCGGCAGCGACATCGGCAGCATGATGCGCAGGTAAATGCCCCAGAAGCCGGCGCCGTCGACGCGCGCCGCCCGGAACAGCTCCTCCGGCATGGAGGTGAAATAATTGCGGAACAGAAGCGTCAGGATCGGCATGCCGAAAATGGAGTGCACGATCACCAGACCGGTAAGGCTGCCATAGAGGCCGATCTCGCGCAGGATGATGACGATCGGATAGATCATCACCTGGTAGGGAATGAAGGCGCCGACGATCAGGATGACGAAGAACGTGTCGGCGCCTTTGAAGCGCCAGTTGGCCAGCGCGTAGCCGTTCACCGAAGCGATGGCGATCGACAGGATTACCGAGGGAACGGTGATGCGCACCGAATTCCAGAAACCACGCGAAAGTCCGTCGCAATTGAGGCCGGTGCAGGCCTGCGACCATGCCTTGACCCAAGGCTCGAAGGTGATCTCGAGCGGCGGCGAGAAGATGTTGCCGAGGCGGATCTCCGGCATGCCCTTGAGCGAGGTGACGACCATCACATAGAGCGGCAGGAGGTAGTAGAGCGCCACCACGACGAGCGTGCCGTAGAGGAAAATGTTGCGGCGCGAAAACATGTGCCGCGGCTTTGGCCCGCTCGGTCCGGAGGCATCATCCCGCAGGTTTGACGTGGCGGACAAGGAGACGGCATGGTCAGACACGCTTGCGGCCTCCAAATTCGAGATAGGCCCACGGCACGATGACGATCATCACCGACAGCAGCATCATGGTCGAGGCGGCAAAGCCCTGGCCGAGGTTCTGGGCGAAGAACATGTAGTCGTAGACATACTTGGCCGGCACTTCGGAGGCGATGCCCGGCCCGCCGCTGGTCTGCGCGACGACGAGATCGTAGACCTTGACGATGCCGGACGCGATGATCACAAGCGTGGTGATGAAAACCGGCCGCATCATCGGGATGATGATGAAGAGATAGGTCTTCCACATGGGTATCCCGTCCACCCGTGCAGCCTTCCAGATATCCTCGTCGATGCCGCGCAGACCCGCCAGCATCAGGCACATGATCAGCCCCGTGCCTTGCCAGAGCGCCGCGATCGATATGCCGTAGATGACGATGCTGGAGTTGTAGAGCGGATTGAAATCGAAGCTGGTCCAGCCGAGGCTTCGCACCACGCCCTGGACGCCGAAATCCGGATTGAGCAGCCATTGCCAGACAAGGCCGGTGACGATGAAGGACAGCGCGAAGGGATAGAGGAAGATGGTGCGGAACGTATCCTCGAAACGGATTTTCTGGTCGAGCAGAGCCGCGAGCAGAAAACCGATCACCAGCGAGAATACCAGTGAGATCACGCCGTAGATCAAAAGATTCTCGATCGAGATCAGCCAGCGCGGCGTCGCCCACAGCCGGTAGTACTGGTCGAGCCCGACGAAATTCAGCCGCGGCAGGAGCTTCGAATTGGTGAAGGAATAGAGAACCGTCCACGCGGTGCCGCCGACGAAGACCACCATTGCGGTGAGGACCATCGGGATCGAAGCGACCTTCGCATTGAGATTGCGGAAGAGTTGGCTCGGGCGTTCGCTCTTGCTCATCGGTACAGCCGTGCTGGATCGGATAAGGGCGGAAAGTCAGCGCGCCTGGGCTCCCGGCCCTGCCTGGCAAGGTCGGGAGCGAAGCGGCTCGTCAGTCGTCAGTCAGCCGAAGCGATGATGTCGGCGAAGCGCTTCTGCGCCTCTTCGAGGCTCATGTCGGGCTTGGCGAAGAATTCGGAGAAAAGATCCTCCTTCTGCTTCTGGCTGTCCTGCGAGAGCAGCTGGTCCGTCCATGGGATGACCGCGCCCTTGGCTAGGATGGCAAGGCCCTTCTTCATGCAGTCGTTGGCCGCGTTGAGGTCGACGTCGCCGCGCACCGGCAGCGAACCCTTCTTGAGGTTGAAGGCAACCTGGGTCTTGGGATCGAGCAGTGTTTCGGCCAGCACTTCCTGCGCCTTGGCCTTGTCGGCATCCTTGAGCAGTGGGAAGTAGAAGGCGTCGCCGCCCGTGGCAATGACCTCGTTCAGGCCAAGGCCGGGAAGGCAGGTATAGTCCTTGCCGGCGGTCTTGCCGGCGACCTGGAACTCGCCTTGCGCCCAGTCACCCATGATCTGGCCGCCGGCCTTGCCGGTGATGACCATGTTGGTGGCCTGGTTCCAGTCCTGCACATTTGTGTTCTTGGCCATCTTGCGGGCGTCGTCGGCTGCCTTGAAGACCTTGGCGACTTCGGGACCGGCGGCGAACTTGGCGTCCTTGTCCTTGTAGACCTTGAGGAAGGTGTCGGTTCCTCCGACCGCGGCAAGCAGCACGTCGAAGGCGCCCGATGCCTGCCAGGCCTGCCCACCGACCGCGAGCGGCACGATGCCTGCCTTCTCCAGTGCCGGGGCCGCGGCCACATACTCATTCCAGTTCTTCGGCACCGGAACGCCGGCCTTCTCGAAAGCCGCGTTCGACAGCCACAGCCACTGCCAGGAATGGATGTTGACCGGCACGCAATAGATCTTGCCGTCGATCGTGCACGAGTCGAGCAGGCTCTTGGGCCGTACCACCTCCGTCCACTTGCCCTTGGTGGCGACGTCGGTGAGGTCGCGCATCAGGCCGGCCTGCACCAGCTCTTCCGCTTGCCTTCCATGATTGAATTGGGTGGCCCCCATCGGATCGCCGCCGGTGATGCGGCTGATCATGATCGGCCGTGCCGTGCCGCCGGACCCGGCGATGGCGCCGTCGACCCAGTGGTTGCCGGTGGCGTCGAATGCCTTGGCGAGTTCGGCGACCGCTGCCGCCTCGCCGCCGGAAGTCCACCAATGGGTGACTTCCAGATCGGTCGCGGCCGCCGGGCCGGCGAAGTTGAGCGCAACCGTCGCTGCAAACGCAGCGGTCAGGAATTTGTATCGCATTTCGGCTTCCTCCCAGAAATCTGAAACGTTACAGATTTTCGATACGGCAATTGAGGACCATGCGCAACCCCTTCCGGCAAGCTCGCTTTGACATTTTTCGAGTCGCGAACAAAATCCTTTCGCTGCGGTGGCATTGTGCGGCGCAACGCGCAAGAGCGCGCCGCACAACGAGCAAAAACAGCAAAAAAACTTGCTGGCAGCATGCTTCCCACTGAATCCCAACGATTTTTCGCCACACGGTCGACGACGTGTTTTCCGCGTCGCCAGCACCCGTTTCTACACCGATCGTGACAAGCTGTAACGTTTCAGTATACTGCTTCCATGCAGGTGACGCGCCCTGGGGAGCGGCCGCAAACATTGCCGGGCTGCCCGGCGGCTGCTATGCGCCTGATGGGCGGGACGGATGGACAGACAACGCACGGACAAGGATGACGAGGCGACGGCACAGGAACGGCCGACGCTGAAGACGCTTGCCTTCATGACCGGGCTTGGCGTCACCACCGTCTCGCGCGCCTTGAAGGACGCGCCCGAGATCGGCGCCGAGACCAGGCGTCGTGTCCAGCTCGTGGCCAAGCAGATCGGCTATCGGCCGAACCGTGCCGGCGTGCGTTTGCGGACCGGCAAGACCAATGTCATCAGCCTCGTGCTCAACACCGAGCACGAACTCATGAGCTTTGTCTCCGACATCATCTACGGCGTGACGGAAGTCATCGCCGACACGCCCTACCACCTGATCGTCACACCCTATTCGCGCTCGCAGGATCCACTGGATCCGGTGCGCTATCTCGTGGAGACCGGCTCGGCCGACGGCGTCATCATCTCGCGCACCCAGCCGAACGATCCGAGGGCCCGCTACATGCTGGAGCGCGGCATTCCCTTCGCCACGCATGGCCGCACCGAGATGGGGCTGGTTCATCCCTATCATGATTTCGACAACTACGCCTTCGCGGCCGAGGCGGTGCGGCATCTCGCCGGCATGGGCCGCCGCCGGCTCGCCTTGGTGACGCCGCCGGTCGGTTTGAGCTACTACCGCCATACGGTTGACGGCTTTGCCGACGCTCTGAGCGAAGTCGGCGCCAGCGAGGTGCCGTTCAACACCGTTTCGATCGACCATTCGATCGAACAGATCAGGATGAGGACCGCGCAGCTGATGCGGCGCGACATCAGGCCGGACGGTATCATCAGCAGCGCCGCGGCGGCGACGCTCGCCATCGTCGCCGGCATCGAGGATGCCGGCCTGAAGCTCGGCCGCGACGTCGACGTGGTGTCGAAGCAGTCGTCGGAACTGCTGCATCTGTTCAGGCATGAATTGCTGGTCGTCAACGAAGACTTCCGGCTGGCCGGCTCCGAACTCGCCCGCTCGGTGCTCGGCTGGATCGGCGGTGCCTCGCCCGGCACGCTGCAGAGCCTGAGCGAGCCGAAGGGCGTCGTGGCCTATCGGCCCTCCGGCGATTAGCCAGCCGCGCCGCTGCCCCACGGCCCGTGGAACGCACCCTGCTCGCCGATGCGCTCGAAACCATGCGCACCGAAGAAGTCGCGCTGCGCCTGGATCAGGTTCGAGGTACCGCGGCCCTGGCGATAGCTGTCGAAATAGGCAAGCGCCGAAGACAGCGCCGGCACCGGCGCGCCGGCTTCGGAAGCCCTCGCCACGATGCGCCGCAGCGACGGATGCGCCTCCTTCATCAAGCTGATGAAAGCCGGCGCCATCAGCAAGTTGGTCGAAGCGCCGCCACTGCTGAAGGCCTCGGCCATCGTGTCGAGCATCTGCGAGCGGATGATGCAGCCGGCGCGCCAGATCTTGGCGATGGTCGGCATCGGCAGGTTCCAGTTGAACTCCTTCGAGGCGCCCGCCATCACGGCAAAGCCCTGCGCATAAGCTGATATCTTGCCGGCGAACAGCGCCAGTTCGAGGTCTTTCAGCACCCCCTCCTTGTCGCCAGAAATTTTCGTCACGCCGATATTGCCATAGGCTTTTTCGGCTGCCTGCCGCTCGTCCTTGATCGACGACAGCACGCGTGCCGCCACCGCCGCCTCGATCGCGGTCGCCGGAATGCCGAGCTGCTGTGCCTCGATGACGGACCATTTGCCGGTGCCCTTCTGGCCGGCGCGATCGAGGATGATATCGACCACCGGCTTGCCGGTCTTCGGATCATCGGCGGCGAGCACCTTGGCGGTGATCTCGATCAGGTAGGAATTGAGCCGACCCTTGTTCCAGTTGGAAAACACCGTGCCGATGTCCTTCGGCCCCATGCCCATTCCATCACGCAGGATGCCGTAGATCTCGGCGATCATCTGCATGTCGGCGTATTCGATGCCGTTGTGGATGGTCTTGACGAAATGGCCGGCACCATCGGTGCCGAGCCAGGCGGCACAGGGCTCGTCCTTGAACTTGGCGGAGATGGCGGTCAGCACCTTCTCGACACGCTTCCACGAATCCTCCGTGCCACCGACCATGATCGACGGTCCGTGGCGAGCGCCCTCCTCGCCGCCGGAGACACCCATGCCGATGAAGGTCAAGCCCGAGCCGGAAAGTTCGGAGAAGCGCCGCATCGTATCGCGGAAATTGGCATTGCCGGCATCGATGACGATGTCGTTGGCCGACAGCACGCCGCGCAACGCTTCGATCTGCTCGTCGACCGGCTTGCCGGCCAGCACCATGATGACGATCGGGCGCGGCGGCCGGATCGCGGCCGCGAGTTCCTCCAGGCTGTAGCAGGGGACGACCATGTCCCTGAGCGCACCGGCATTCTCCACGAAGGCGTCCGTGCGAGCCTTGGTACGGTTGAAGACGGCGATGCGGTGCCCGTGCTCGGCGATGTTCAGCGCCAGGTTGGAGCCCATCGTGCCAAGGCCGATCAGGCCGATTTCGGCTTTTTCCATCGTTTCTTCCCTGTTTCCGGATCGCTTTGTTGAGGCCGTGTTTTGTGGGCGATGATTGACGAGCGTTTCGGGCCGCGTCAACCGCCTCGCCGAATTGTGTTATAGTCGCACGCTGACGTTTCCCGTTCGACAACGGGTATCACATCCGTGAGTTACGGCCTGATGTCGATCGGCGCCTCGATCTTCACCATGTCGAAGTCCGAGACCAGGATGTCTATGCGCGCCATCCAGCGGCCGGGAACCGGGATGATGAGGTTGTCGACACGCCAGCTGCCGTCGCCGGGCTTGGTTGCCGCGCGCTTCAGCGGCTCGATGCCGGAATCGGGTTTCGACAGCACCAGCGTCACTTCCTTGGCGTCGAGTGGCCCGAAATCGCCGGTCATGATGATCATCGAGGCGGCGACCGGCCCGGCATGGCCAGGCGTGATGCTGAGATCGGCCATCGCCTGCAGCGCATGAATGTGGACCGAAACCGGCTGCGCCGCCGCGATCGCCAGCGCCCGTGGTGGCGGCGTGAAGCGCCAGCCGGCGGCGACCCCGAAAATCGCCAGCACGATCAACACTTCGACGCCGACCGAGCGGGTGAGCCTGCGTTGCGCCTCGGTCGCTCCCGCCTCGGCCGAGGCGGTGAGCTTCCAGCGATTGACGCCGGCAAGCGTGAACAAGAAGACCAGCAGCGCGAGTTTCAGCAGCAGCAGCCGGCCATAGGCTGTGTCGACCAGCGCCGAGGGTGTCTGCACCTGGATCACGGCCAACACGATGCCAGCCGCGGCAAGCAGGACGACCACAGGCAGGATTGCCCCTGAGAAACGGCGCAGGAATTCAACGGCGCCGTTCGCCTGACGCTTCAGCGCGAGGCCGAGCGGCACCAAAGCACCGGCCCAGAAGGCGATGCCGACGCCATGGACGAAGACCAGCGGCCGTGTCAGCCATTGCGGTTCGGCCGCACTGGCATGGCCACTGGCGGCAAGCGCGACGCCAACGCCGGCGAGGGCCGCAAGAGAAAATGGCCTGGCGGTCGCGCGCGGTCCGGCCAGCGACAGCAGGCCAAGCCCCAACGCGATCAAGGCGATCAGCACCGTCCAGCCGAAGCTGGTGCCGAGCCCGGTGCGCCAGGCTACCGGCTGCGCCAGATGGGAGAGCGGCGTCCCTAGCGCATCGAGACCTTGCAAGCCGAGCGACAAGGGTGCCGCCACCAGCCCGCACAGGATCGCGGCCGTGACAAAGCGCTGACCGGCACGGCCATCCCCGGCCAGCCAGGCAAGGGCGAAAGCGCCGCCAATGCCTAGGAAAAGGCCCGCATAGAGAAGAACCTTGCCGATCCAGATCGCCGACCGCAACGGCCAGTCAATCGCTTCGGAGACGGCCGGCGGCTCGCTTGGCGCGCCGATCGAAAACAGGAACGAGCCGCCGACCGGATGGCCATCGGCGGAAATGACACGCCAGCTCAGCACATGCGTGCCGGATTTGAGCGCCCGCGGATTGTCGATCTCGACGGTCTGGTCGCTCAGGCGGAAGGAAGTCAGCGGAACCGGCGTGCCGTCGGGCGTCACCAGCGTCAGCACCAGCGGCGAGACCGGCTCGCCGAAAGTCAGCGAGAACTGAGCCGGCGCCTGCGCCAGCACGGCGCCGTCGGCCGGGTCGGTCTTGATCAGCGCTGCATGGGCAAAAGCCTGGCTTGTCGAGGCCATGACGATGAGCGCCATGAGCACCGCGAAAAGCCCACTAGCCCAGCCGAATCGCTTGCCGGTCCTTGCAGGCCCTTGAAGTGGGGATGTCGCGTTCATGCTGCCGCCAAGGAGTTGGCGGCGCACTTTGCGGACCGGGCGCGCCGCCAGAAAATCATTTCTTCGGCGTGAGCTTGATGCCGGGCGCCGGGGTCTCCAGCGCGTCCTCATCCTGTCCGGCGGCCGGAATCTCGATCCAGCGGGCGGCGGCATCGCCGCATTCCTGCACCACCGGGAAGTAGAGCTTCTTGCCGGCGGGCAGATCAGCCGTCAGCGTCGCCCGGAAGACGAACTCGTCGTAGAATTCATCCGGCAGATTGCCGCCGCTCCAATCGACTTCCTTCACCCCATCGGCCACCGCCTGGCCATAGAGCTGGTAGGATTTTTCGTACTTGCCCTTCTTGGTCTGCAGCGTCCAGCCGGGCTTCGGCATCGGCTTCACCGCGATCACCCCTTCCGGGATCTGCACGCGCACGGCGGTCGTCGCCTTGCCGTCGCAGCCATGCGGCACGCGCAAGACGGCCTTGTAGGTCGAGCCGACGGCCGCCTCCTGGGTTTCGAGCGTGATATGCGCCAAGGCGGCATTTGTCCCCAGCACGAGAAATGCGCCAGCCGCCAAAAGATACTTGTTCATGATGGTCCCTCTGATTTCAAAATTGGTGGATCGGCGCGATCAATTGGCGTGGTCGTCCATGCCGCCCATTTCGCCCATGCCTTCGACGGCGAACTCGACGCTGACCGTACCGGCCTTCTCGAAGGTCAGCGTGGCGGCGAATTTTTCACCCTGCTTGGGTTGCCGCTTCAGGCCGATGAACATCAGGTGATAGCCGCCGGGCGCCAGGGCAACTTTGCCGCCTGCCGGGATTTCCAGGCCACCGTCAACTGGCCGCATGGTCATGACGCCGTCCTTGACGCCCATTTGATGCAGCTCGGCCTTTTCGGAGACGTCGGAGGAAATCGACAGCAGCCGGTCCGCGGCACTGCCCTTGTTGAGGATGGTGAAATAGCCCCCGGCCACCTTGGCGCCGGCCGGTGTGGCGCGCGACCAGGGATGTTCGATTTCGAGATCGCCGACCTTGAATTCATGCGCCAGGACTGCCTGGGCGCCAAGGAACACAAGGGCTAACGCCGCAATGCCGAGATCGGCTCTGAAGCGAGACAGGGCGTGGCCGAACACAGTGCCCGCCGACATACGGAAAGAATGGGACATGATTGCTCCATGACGTGATGATCGCGCCGTCGCCGGTCACGAATGGTTTGATCTTGGATGAGTACGCTCGCGAAAGGTTCCGCAAGCAAGCAGGCTCAAGCCGCCAGTGGCGGCGCGCGCGGGTTCGACGGGGACCGTTCACGGGCGAAGTCGAGATGCGTGGTCGCCGGGAAGACGAAGGCGACGGCTTCGAAGGAAAGGGACGCAAGCGCAAGCCCGGCATCGGGCGGCGGCGCATAGGTTGGAGAAAACATGCTGCAGCCGAGTGTGCAGCAGGCCGGCAGATGGGATGGATGCTGGTCGCCGCCGGGAAGCTGGGTGGCGCCGTCGTGGGTACAGATGACGTTGCCGAAGGCATCGAGTTGCGCGGCACTCGGCCCGGTGCTGAAAGCGAACGCGCCAAGTGTAGACTGGAGCAACAGCAGATAGGCCGCGACAAGCGCGACCGGTATGCTCCACGGTCTCCCCGGGCTGTTCAAACCATCTGCCTCTAAAGCAATCCTGAAAGGATACCTATCACGGGAGCGGCAGGTCGAAAATCGGCAATTCAATGCTGCGGCAACGCGGCACTCAAGGACGGCCGGCTTTCCGGGATCGAGGTCAGCAATGTCTGGCGTGCCGACTTCAGGTGCTTGCGGCAGGCTGCATCGACCTTGCCGAGGTCGCGCGACTTGAGTGCCTCGATATAGGCGAGATGCTCGCCGATCGCGACTTCGTTGCGCTCGCGCTCCTGCGCCTTGTTCCACTGGTAGTGGTAGTGGAAGATCATGGCGATGACGTCGTAGAAATCGACGATGAAGCGGTTGCGCGAGGCGCGATGGATGAGCCGGTGGAGGCGCTCGTCCAGTTCCGAGAACTCATTGAAGCGCGTCGCGATCTCGCGTGCCAGAACGCGGTGTTCCTCCTCCAGCCGGTCGAGATCACCCCAGACCGGACTGTCCTGCGGCAGCGCGGTGAAGGCGGCAGCCGAACGCAATTCGAACATTTCGCGGATCTCGGTCAGTTCCAGCGCGAAGGCCCGCGTAAAACCCTTCAGCACCCAATGGCTGTTGCGGCGTTTTTCGATCAGGCCGAAACGGGAGAAGCGGATCAGAAACTCGCGCACGCTGGTGGTGCCGACGCCGATCTCGCGCGCCAGTTCGAGCTCGTTGATCTGCATGCCGGCCTCGGCGCCGCCGGCCAGCAGCCTGCGCATGAACGACCGCTCGATGATCTCGGCCAGTGTGTCGGTCTCTTCCTCGGGAAAGAAGTCGTCGGAACGAGGATCGCGCAGCACCGTCTTGGCGCGCTTGTTCCAGGCGATCAGCCCGGTTTCCTCCATGCGCGCCAGGATGCTGCGCACAGTCGTGCGGCTGACGCCGAGCAGCGCACCCAGCTCAGGTTCCGACGGCAGGCTGCGCGTCTCGTCGAGCAGCCTGAGGCAGCGGTTGTAGGCGTCCTTGTAGACGTTGTTGCTCTTCGACATCCCCTGACCCATTCATGCCGGCGCTTGCAGCGGCCGGCTTGAAGCGCAATATGACGTTCCCAGAACCCTGAAAAGCAGGAATCTCTTTCTCCGGGTCCGGCTCATTGTTTCCAGCGCCACCACTTGCCGAGGGCGGAACCGCAGCGAAAAAACAATTGACGCAAAACTGTTTTTTCACGATAAAAGACATTAACTCTTAACAGGCGCGTGTCAATCCGCGCATCCCAGGATCACCCAGGAAACGCCCGTGAACGTCTCGAACACCATTCTTCTGTCTCCCGCCGACAATGTCGCCGTTGCCAATGGCCGTATCGAGATAGGTACCGCGCTGCCGGGCGGCGCGCTCGCTGCCGCCGTCATCGAGCCTGGCCACAAGGTGGCGATCAAGCCGATTGCCGCGGGTGAAGCCGTGGTCAAATACGCCCAGGCGATCGGCCGCACCACACAGGACATCGCGCCGGGCGAGCATGTCCATTCGCACAATCTGGTCTTCGAGGCCGGCCGCCTGCCGGTGGTGCCGCCGAGCGAGGCCGAGCACGCAACCGAAGCCGACCGCGCCCGCACCTTCATGGGCTATCGCCGCGCCGACGGCCGCGCCGGCACACGCAACTTCATCGGCATCATCGCCAGCGTCAATTGCTCGGCCACCGTCTGCCATTCGATCGCCGACACCGCCAACAGGACCTTGCTGCCGAAATATCCCGGCATCGATGGCTTCGTGCCGATCGTCCATGGCCAGGGTTGCGGCATGAGCGCCACCGGCGACGGCATGATGGTGCTGCACCGGACCTTGGCCGGCTATGCCCGCCACCCGAACTTCGGCGGCGTGCTGATGGTCGGCCTCGGCTGCGAGGTCAACCAGCTTACCCTCTACGGCCAGAAGGGTGCCGCCGCCGGTAAGCGCCACTTCAATATCCAGGATGCGGGCGGGTCGCGCAAATCGGTGGAAAAAGCGATGGGCGTGCTGGCCGAGATCGCCGAGGAAGTTGGTCAGTTGAAGCGCGAGCCGATTCCGGTCAGCGAGATCGTCGTCGGCCTGCAATGCGGCGGCTCCGACGGTATGTCGGGTATCACGGCCAATCCGGCGCTGGGCGCGGCCGTCGACATCCTGGCCGGCGTCGGCGGCATCGGCATCCTTTCCGAGACGACGGAAATCTACGGCGCCGAGCACCTGCTCGCCTATCGCGCCGCAAGCCCCGAGATCGCCAAGAAACTCGATGGCTATGTGAAATGGTGGGAAGATCACGTCGCCAAGCATGGCGCCTCGATCGACAACAACCCGTCGCCCGGCAACAAGCGCGGCGGCCTCACCACCATCCTGGAAAAGTCGCTCGGCGCGGTTGCCAAGGGCGGCCAGACGCCGCTCAACGGCGTGTTCGGCTATGCCGAAAAGGTCACCGGCAACGGGCTGGTGTTCATGGACACGCCCGGTTACGACCCGGTCTCGGCTACCGGTCAGGTGGCGGGCGGCGCCAATGTCATCGTCTTCACCACCGGTCGCGGTTCCTGCTTCGGCTGCCGGCCGACACCCTCGATCAAGGTCGCCACCAACTCGACCATGTATCACCAGATGGAAGAGGACATGGACGTCAATTGCGGCGTCATCGCCTCCGGCGAAAAGACCATTGCCGGCATGGGTCGCGAGATCTTCGAACTGATCGTCGAGACGGCTTCAGGCCGCAAGACCAAGAGCGAGGATTTTGGCTACGGCGATAACGAGTTCGTGCCCTGGCATCTCGGCGCGACGCTCTAGTTTTCGACGCATGTCTGGTAAACTTGCCGAGCCGCACAACGGTCGGCCACGGGGAGGTTATGCATGAAAAGACGCCGCATCGGCCAGACGGCACTGGAGGTCACCGAGATCAGCTTCGGCGGCGCTGCGATCGGCGGCCTCTACCGGGCCTGTTCGCGCGAAGCGGCGATGGAAACGCTGCAAGGCGCGTGGGAAGCCGGCCTGCGCTATTTCGACACCGCGCCCTTCTACGGTTTCGGCCTGTCGGAGCGTCGCTTCGGCGATTTCCTGCGCTACAAGCCACGCGATTCCTACGTGCTGTCGACCAAGGTCGGCCGCCTGTTCCGCCCGGTGCCGGAAGACCAGGTGCCGGACCATTCCTATGTCGATCCGCTACCCTTCGCGCTCGAGTACGACTATTCCTATGACGGCATCATGCGGTCGGTCGACTTCAGCTATGCGCGGCTTGGGCTAAACAGGATAGACATCCTGTATGTGCACGACATCGGCGTTTACACGCATGGTGTCGAGAAGACCAAACTGCACTTTCGCCAGTTGATGGACGGCGGGCTCAAGGCGCTCGAGGAGCTGAAGCGGGCCGGCACGATTTCGGCCTACGGGCTCGGCGTCAACGAAGTCCAGATCTGCCTCGACGTGATGCGCCGGGCGCCGCTCGACTGCATCCTGCTCGCCAGCCGTTATTCCTTGCTCGACCGCAGCGCGGAAGCCGAACTGCTGCCGCTGTGCCGTGCGCAACAGACGTCGCTGGTCATCGGCGGCGTTTTCAACTCGGGCATATTGGCGACCGGGCCGGTGCAGGGCGCGCATTTCGACTACCAACCCGCCAGCCGCGACGTTCTCGACCGTGTCGACGCCATGGAGAAGATCGCCGGTGAAGGCGGTTATCCGCTGGCGGCGGCCGCGTTCCAGTTTCCTTTGCACGAACCTGCAGTTGCCACCGTGCTGACCGGTACCGCAAGATTGGCGAACCTGACACGCAACCTCGAGCTGCTCGATATCGACGTGCCGGAGACGGAATATGCCAAGTATCGTCCCTACACGGTGGTGCAGAAACTGTCTTGAAGCGCGCACCGTCGCAATGTGCACAGGGTCGCGGGTCGGCTTCACAATGTTGCGACCTCAGAAAAGAATGAACATTCCATGTTGACTGCTGTATGGAATTAATATTCCATGCTTCCGTAGAACGGAAACGGGAGCGCCTGACTAAGACTGGAGAGGAGCCGCGCCGGTAGGTGAATCGTTGTCAGGCCTTTGGGAGGACTGACTGGAAACACCGCTTGCATCGGCCGGAACGATGCACTATCAAAACAGTGCAACTGTTTTTTATTGATAAAGTTCTGTTTGGGCCACGCCTATCCGAACCGAGCTTCCGTAACGTTCACCAGGCGACTTAGGGAGGATCCCATGAAATTCGTGACCAGCATTCTCAACCGCCGCGCCGTCATGGCCCTGGCGGCAGCCTCGATGCTCGCCGGCGTCATGCATACCGCACCGGTTTCGGCGGCGGACGTGACCATTCCGATCATCGTCAAGGATACCACGTCCTTCTACTGGCAGATCGTTCTGGCCGGCGCCCGCAAGGCCGGCAAGGACCTCGGCGTCAACGTGCCGGAACTCGGCGCCCAAGCTGAGACCGACGTCAACGGCCAGATCTCCATCCTCGAGAACGCCGTCGCCGGCAACCCGGCCGCCGTCGTCATCGCGCCGACCGAAGCCAAGGCGCTCGGCAAGCCGATCGACGAAGCCGCGACCAAGGTCAAGGTCATCGGCATCGACTCGGGCGCCGACTCCAAGGCCTTCACCTCGTTCCTGACCACCGACAACGTGCAGGGCGGCCGCGTCGCCGCTGACGGTCTCGCCGCCGCGATCGGCGCCGCCAACGGCGGCAAGGTCGAGGGCAAGGTTGCGCTTATCACCGCGCTCCCCGGCGCTGGCTCGCTCGAACAGCGCGCGCAAGGCTTCAAGGAACAGCTCAAGGCTAAATATCCCGGCCTCGAACTGATCGCCGACAAATACGCCGACGGCCAGGCCACCACCGGCCTCAACATCGCGACCGACCTGATCACCGCCAATCCGGACCTGAAGGGCATCTTCGCGTCAAACCTGATCATGGCGCAAGGCGTCGGTCAGGCGATCGCCGAGAACAAACTTGCCGGCAAGGTCGGGTTGATCGGCTTCGACAGCGACGAGAAGCTGATCAAGTTCCTCAATGACGGCGTCATTTCCGGCCTCGTCGTCCAGGATCCGTACCGGATGGGCTATGACGGCATCAAGACGGCGCTCGCCGCCTCGAAGGGCGAGAAGGTGGAGGCAAATGTCGACACTGGCGCCAATCTGGTGACCAAGGCCAATATGAAGGACCCCAAGATCGACGCGCTGCTCAATCCGAAGCTCTAAGCAGCCGGTGTTCAAAACCGTTTCCGGGGCATCGCGCCCCGGAAACATCCGCCGCCACGAGCGGCTTGGCAATCGGCTGGCTTTGGCTAGGCTGTTTGAAAAGACGATCACAGCCTCGCCGGGTGCCAGCCGCGAGGCAAATCTGGGAGGATCGCCATGACGCCGACGGCGCACGAACTGCATCCGGCTCCCGCGCTGGAGCCCGGAGGGACCATCCTCGAATTGCGCGGGCTGGAAAAGCGCTATCCCGGCACTCACGCCTTGAAGCCGGTGGACCTTGCCTTCAAGGCAGGCGAGATCCACGCCATCGTCGGCGAGAACGGCGCCGGCAAATCCACGCTCATCAAGCTTTTGACCGGCGTCATGCCGCGCACCTCCGGAGAAGTGATCTGGGAGGGCCAACCGGCTGCACTGGCGACCCCGCATGAGGCGATGGCCCTCGGCATCAACGCCGTCCACCAGGAGGTCGTGCTCTGTCGTCATCTGACCGTCGCCGCCAACATGTTCCTCGGCGAGGAGAATTCGCGCTTCGGCATCCTGCAGCAGCGCGTCATGGTCAGGGAGGCGCAGAAGATCATCGACGATCTCGGCTTCGACTTGCCGGCGCATGTCACATTGGGCGATCTGACCATCGGCCAGCAGCAGTTGATCGCCGCCGCCCGCGCCACCGTGCGCGGCACCAAATTCCTGATCTTCGACGAGCCGACCGCCTACCTGACTCGCAAGGAGGCCGACCAGCTCTTCACTCTGATCCGCCGCCTGAAGTCCGAGGGCGTGACGATCATCTACATCAGTCACCGCATGGAGGAAGTGTTCGAACTCGCCGATCGTGTTTCGGTGCTGCGCGACGGCACGCTGGTCGGCACCAGGAACATCAGCGAGACCAATGACGCCGAACTCGTCAAGCTGATGATCAACCGTTCGATCGAGCAGATATATCACAAGGAGCATTTCACTCCCGGTGCCGCGATCGTCGAGGCCAGGAACCTCTCGGGCAAGGGCTTCGAAAACGTGTCGATGACAGTCCGTGCCGGCGAGATCGTCGGGCTCTACGGCCTGATCGGCGCTGGACGCAGCGAATTCGTCACCACGCTCTACGGCCGGCACAAGAAGTCGGCCGGCCAGGTCCTGTGGGAAGGCAAGGATGTCCAGATCAACTCCGAGCATGACGCCATCAAGCTCGGCATGGCGCTGGCGCCGGAAAGCCGCCGCGACCAGGGCCTTTGTCTCAACCTGCCGGTCGGCCTCAACCTCAACCTGCCGATCTACAAGCGCATCTCCAGTAATCTCTTGATATCGAACGCCAAAGAGAAGGCCGAGGCCGAACGCCAGATCGCAGGCCTCAGGATCAAGACGCCGACGCGCCATGCGTTGGCTTCCAGCCTGTCGGGCGGCAATCAGCAGAAGATCGTCATCGGCAAATGGCTGGCGCACGGCGCCAAGCTGTTCATCTTCGACGAGCCGACGGTCGGCGTCGACGTCGGCACCAAGGCGGAGATCTACCGCCTGTTCAGCGCGCTCTTGTCGAAGGGCGCGGGCATCATCCTGATCTCGTCCTATTTGCCGGAAGTCTATGAACTGGCCGACACGCTGCACGTGTTCCGCCGCGGCAAGCTGGTGGCCACGCACGGGTTCCACACCGCCGATCACGAAGACATTCTCACACAGGCGCTCGCCGAGAAACAAGAAAAGCTGGGAGGAAAGACATGAGCACCGAGGCGATTCCTGCCGAAAAACCGAAGCGCAATTACAACGCACTGTTCGGACTGACGCTGCTGGCGCTGCTGGTGCTGCTGTGGGTCATTCTGTCGTTCTCCACGTCGAGCTTCGCGTCGGCCAACAACATCTCGAATCTGCTGCGTCAGGGTTCGATGATCGCCATTTTGGCTGTCGGCCAGACCTTCGTCATCATCACCGGCGGCATCGATCTGTCCGTCGGCGCCGTGGTCGGCTTCGCAACCGTCATCGCCGCGATGCTGATTAATGCCGGCCTCCCGGTCTTCCTCGCCATCCTGCTCACCCTGCTGGTCGGCGTCGCCATCGGCCTTTTCCATGGGTTTGGCATCGTCAAGATGGGCCTGCCGCCCTTCATCATCACGCTGGCGACTCTGACCTCGCTGCGCGGCATTGGCCTTTTGATGACCAACGGCAATTCGATTTCGATCAACAATGATGCTTTCCAGGAATTCTCGCGCAACTCCTTCGTCGGCATCCCCAATCTGTTCTGGATGGTGCTGCTGGTCGGCATACCCGCCTATGTCTTCCTGCATCACAGCCGCTGGGGCCGGTACCTGTTCTCGGTCGGGTCGAACGCCGAGGCCTCGCGCCTGTCCGGCGTCAATGTCCAACGCACCATCTTCATGGCCTACACGCTGTCGGGTCTCTGCGCGGCGTTCGTCGGCGTGCTCTTGGCTTCGCGCATCGGCATCGGCAATCCGACCCAGGCCGAAGGATGGGAACTGCAGGCGATCGCCTCGTCGGTGATCGGGGGCACCTCACTGTTCGGCGCGGTCGGCTCGGTGCACGGGCCACTGCTCGGCGCCTTCATCCTGGCGACCATCAACAACGGCGCCAACCTGCTCAACGTCAACGCCTTCTGGCAGCGTGTCATCACCGGCGCGCTGATCATCGTCATCGTCTATTTCGATGGCCTGCGCCGCCGCGGCGGCAAGTAGCGGCAAACCAAAATCGATCGCCGGCCCTGTCGGAAACGGGCCGGCGATTTCGTGACAGAGTGGATTGAAGCATGAAAGCCGTCATCTGCCGCTCGCCAGGTGAGCTTATCCTGGAAGACCGCCCTGCTCCCGGCTCGCCGCCTCCCGGCTGGGCGCTGGTCGCGGTCAGCCATGTCGGCATCTGCGGCACCGACTATCACATCTTCGAGGGCAAGCATCCTTTCCTCGCTTACCCCCGCATCATGGGCCACGAAGTCTCCGGCACCGTCGTCGAAGTCGGCGAAGGAGTCGGTCTTGCGGTCGGCGAACCGGTGATCATCAACCCCTATCTCTCCTGCGGCAAATGCATCGCCTGCCGGCACGGCAAGCCAAATTGCTGTGTCAGGATCGAAGTGCTCGGCGTGCATCGCGACGGCGCCATGTGCGAACGGATCCTGGTGCCGGCGCAGAACCTTTATCCCACAAACGGGCTGTCGCTTGCCGACGCCGCCGCCGTCGAATTCCTGGCCATCGGCGCGCATGCCGTGCGCCGTGCGCGTTCCGAGCCCGGTGGACGCGCGCTGGTCATCGGCGCCGGCCCGATCGGGCTTGGCACCGCCATCTTCGCACGCATTGCCGGGCTCGAGGTGACACTTCTCGACATGAGCACCGAAAGACTGACCTTCGCCGCGAGTGAGCTCGGCTTTTCGATTCTCGACGGCTCGCAAGCACCCGTGTCCGATCTGGTGCGTGATGCGACCGACGGCGAAGGCTTCGACGTGGTCTTCGACGCCACCGGCAACACCCGGTCGGTGCAATCGGCCTTCGCCCATGTCGCGCATGGCGGCACGCTGGTACTGGTCAGCGTCGTCAAGGACGACATCGTCTTTTCCGACCCTGAGTTCCACAAGCGCGAAATGACATTGATCGGCAGCCGCAATGCGTTGCGCGCCGACTTCGATCATGTCGCCGCCTCGATTCGGAATGGTGCCGTGCCGCTTGCCAAGCTCGTCACCCACCGCACCACGCTGGCCGATACGCCAAGGGATCTCGCACGCTGGGCGCACGAAAAGTCGGGCCTGATCAAGGCCGTTATCGAGATCGGATAGCCAGGGCCTACAGCGCCGAGAGCTTCAGCTCCACTCGCTCTGCAGGAAAACGCGACTCCGAAAACTGGATCGGCTGGCCGTCGGGCGTGACGTTGACCGCCACCGTGACCAGGACTATGGCGCCCGGCTGCAGGTCGAGGTCGGCAAGGTCGGCGGCGTCCGCGTGGCGCGCCGACAGCACGGTCGATTGCCTGAGATAATCGTCTATACCGAAACGGGCGAGCGACGCGGTGATCGAACCGGTCTGCGCCATCGCTTTGTCGATGCCTGCAAAGCGCCTCGCCTCGAACCAAGCGGCGGCGCGCGACACCGGCCGCCCGTCGGCCTCGCCGCGTGTCTCCAGCCGTATCATCTCGGTGCCACGGGCCAGACCGAGCCCTTCGGCAACGCGCTGGCTGGCGGGCTCGATCGATGAGGAGAGCAGCACGATGTGCCGTTCCGACGTCTGCCCCTGCAGGCCAGTCGAAAAGCGTGTCCGCGCGCCAATCGGATAAGACAGCCGCTTGCGCGACAAGACGAAGGTGCCTCGCCCCTGCTCGGCCCGCAGCACGCCCTCCTGCACGAGGGCCGATATGGCGCTGCGTACGGTGTGACGGTTGACGCCGTAGCGCTCGGCCAGAGCGACCTCGGGCGGCAGCGCGGCATTCTCGGCGAAATCACCGGTGGCAATCGATTGCAGGATCCTGTCGGCGATCTGGCGCCACAGTGAAACACCGCTGCGCCGCTCGATGCTGTCGACCACCTGCTGCCCGATCATGTTTTTGCCCCCCGGCCAATCCTGTCACGCACCCGTCATGGACTCGCGTTAGGTAGTATGTATAATTTGTATAGTTGTCTATATCAATAGACAAATTTAGCAAAGAGGAAAGTTGGCGATGCGAGGACAGGAAGCCCGGGACCAGGCCGAGCGCAAGGCCGCCATGGCGACGCTGGCGCAATCGAGCGGCGACGACATCGTGCGGCTCTGGAACGAGGCCGGCCTGCCTTCGCAAGCCGAATTGCTGCGCGGCCCCGAGACCGGCCTGGTCACCCTGCGTGGCCGCATCGGCGGCGGCGGCGCGCCCTTCAATGTCGGCGAAGCGACCGTCACTCGCGCCACCGTCCGGCTGCCATCCGGGCAGGTCGGTCATTGCTACGCGCTTGGCCGCGATAAGCAGAAGGCGAAGCTGGCAGCCATCGCCGACGCGCTCTGGCAGGACCCTGCCCGCCGCACCGAGGTCGAGACCAGGCTTATTGCGCCCTTGCGCTCCGCTCTGACCGCTGCCCACGAAAAACGCCGCGCCGAGACGGCGGCAACGAAGGTGGATTTCTTCACCATGGTTCGCGGAGAAGACTGATGGATATCGCTGCGCAATCGATCGAAGGCGGTTTCGCCGACCCGGTCTTCAACGCCCAGGCCGTGTTTCGGGCCGTCATGGATGCCATGGCGCGGCCGGGCAGCGTCCAGCCCTTACCGGCGCGGGCCCGTCCGCCGGCGCCGCTTTCGGCAACATCAGGCTCCATTGCCCTGGCGCTGTGCGACAACGACACGCCGCTCTGGCTCGACCCGGCACTGCATGCATCCGCGGCGATCAGCTCCTGGCTTGGTTTCCACACGGGCGCACCGCTGGCCAACACATCAGCCGACGCGCATTTCGCGTTTATTGCCATGCCCGCCGAGATGATGGCGATCGATGGCTTTTCGCAGGGCACGCAGGACTATCCCGACCGATCGACGACGCTGATCCTGCAGGTCGGCGACCTCGCTTCAGGGGCCCCGCTGTTGCTGGAAGGCCCCGGCATCGAAACCAGCGCCACGATCGCACCGGCCCAGATGCCGCGCCATTTCGTCGAGCAGTGGAAGCAAAACAACAAGCGCTTTCCTCGTGGCGTCGACATCATCCTCGCCACATCGGACGGCATAGCCTGCCTGCCGCGCACGACGCGCATCGAGACGATGGAGGCTTGAAGATGTATGTCGCGGTCAAAGGTGGCGAAGCCGCAATTGCCAACGCTCACAGCCTGCTTGCCGACCGCCGGCGCGGCGACCGCTCGGTGCCAGCGCTGCGCCTTGACCAGATTGTCGAACAACTGGCGCTCGGTGTCGACAGGGTGATGAGCGAAGGCTCGCTCTATGACCGTGAATTGGCGGCACTCGCCATCGTCCAGGCCCGCGGCGACATGATCGAGGCGATCTTCCTGGTGCGCGCCTACCGCACCACGCTGCCGCGCTTCGGTTACACCAGCCCGATCGACACCAGCGCGATGCTGGCCGAACGGCGCGTCTCGGCGACCTACAAGGATCTGCCTGGCGGCCAGTTGCTTGGTCCGACTTTCGACTACACCCACCGCCTGCTCGACCCGGAGCTTGCCGCCGGCGCCGATGTCGCCGAACCGTTGCAGCGCGCCGGCGAGGCCGAGGCCATGCCGCGTGTCTCGGCCATCCTCGCCCGCGAAGGCCTGATCGAGCCCGATGGCGACATGCCTCAGGACCACGTTCCCGGCGACATCACCCGCGAGCCGCTGGAATTCCCGATGGCGCGCGACATCCGCCTGCAGGCGCTGTCGCGCGGTGACGAGGGTTTTCTGCTGGCGCTCGGCTATTCCACGCAGCGCGGCTATGCCCGCAACCATCCCTTCGTCGGCGAGATCCGCATCGGCGAGGTCGAGCTGGAGCTCGACGTGCCCGAACTGCCGTTCGCCGTGCCGCTCGGCACGGTGCGGGTCACCGAATGCCAGATGGTCAACCAGTTCAAGGGTTCGGCCAAGGCGCCGCCGCAATTCACCCGTGGCTACGGCCTCGTCTTCGGCCAGAGCGAGCGCAAGGCGATGGCCATGGCGCTCTGCGACCGGGCGCTGCGCGCCTCCGAACTCGGCGAGGACATCCTTGCTGCCGCGCAGGACGAGGAGTTCGTCATCTCGCACTCCGACAATGTCCAGGCCACCGGCTTCGTCGAGCATTTGAAGCTGCCGCACTATGTCGACTTCCAGGCCGAGCTCGACCTCGTGCGCCGCATGCGCGCCGAGTATGAGGCCCGCGAAAATCCAGCAAAGGCGGAAGAAAAGAAGGAGGCAGCGGAATGACTGCGCAACCGACCGACATCGCCACCTACAACTTCGCCTATCTCGACGAGCAGACCAAAAGGATGATCCGCCGCGCGATCCTCAAGGGCATCGCCATCCCCGGCTACCAGGTGCCGTTCGCGTCGCGCGAAATGCCGATGCCCTATGGCTGGGGCACCGGCGGCGTCCAGGTCACGGCATCGATCATCGGCCCCGATGACGTGCTGAAGGTCATCGACCAGGGCGCCGACGACACCACCAATGCCGTCTCGATCCGCGCCTTCTTCAAGAAAGTCGCTAACGTCGCGGTGACGACCGATACTGCCGCCGCCACCATCATCCAGACCCGCCATCGCATCCCCGAACATCCGCTCACCGCTGGCCAGGTGCTGGTCTACCAGGTGCCGATTCCCGAACCGCTGCGCTTCCTCGAGCCGCGCGAGACCGAAACACGCAAGATGCATGCGCTGGAGGAATATGGCCTCATGCATGTGAAACTCTATGAGGACATCGCCAAACACGGGCGTATCGCCACCACCTATGCCTATCCGGTCAAGGTCGAGGGCCGTTATGTGATGGACCCGTCGCCGACGCCGAAGTTCGACAATCCCAAGATGCACCGCTCCCCGGCCCTGCAGCTGTTCGGCGCCGGCCGCGAAAAGCGTATCTACGCGGTGCCGCCCTTCACCGATGTCGTCAGCCTCGACTTCGAGGATCATCCGTTCGAGGTGCAGACTTTCGACCAGCCCTGCGCGCTGTGCGCGGCCGAGAATGTCTATCTCGACGAGGTCATCCTCGACGACCATGGCGGCCATATGTTCGTCTGCTCCGACACCGATTATTGCGAGAAGCGGCGTGAAGAGGGCCATCGCGGCCACCTTGCCCCCGAAACCGATCTTGCCCCAGGAAACATGGAGCCGGCGCAATGACCGACGAACCGCTGTTGCGCGTCTCGGCGCTGTCGAAATTCTACGGCTCGCGCGTCGGCTGCGACAACGTCTCTTTCGACCTGTGGCCGGGCGAGGTTCTGGCGGTCGTCGGCGAATCCGGCTCCGGCAAGACGACGCTGCTCAATTGCCTGTCGACGCGGCTGCTGCCCTCCTCCGGCACCGCCAGCTACCGCATGCGCGACGGCCACTTCCGCGAACTCTACCGCATGAGCGAGGCCGAGCGCCGCTTCCTGATGCGCACCGACTGGGGTTTTGTCCATCAGAACCCGGCCGATGGGCTGCGCATGACCGTGTCGGCCGGCGCCAATGTCGGCGAGCGTCTGATGGCGGTCGGCGAGCGCCACTACGGCAAGATCCGCGCCACGGCGGTCGACTGGCTGTCGCGCGTCGAGATCGAGGAAGACCGCATCGACGACGAACCGCGAGCCTTTTCCGGCGGCATGCGCCAGCGCCTGCAGATCGCCCGCAACCTCGTCACCGGGCCACGGCTGGTGTTCATGGACGAGCCCACCGGCGGCCTCGATGTTTCCGTGCAGGCGCGCCTGCTTGACCTCCTGCGCGGTCTGGTCACCGACCTTGGCCTTGCCGCGATCGTCGTCACCCACGACCTCGCCGTGGCGCGGCTTCTGTCGCAGCGCATGATGGTGATGAAGGACGGCCGCGTCGTCGAAAGCGGCCTCACCGACCGCGTGCTCGATGACCCGCGCGCGCCCTACACGCAATTGCTGGTTTCCTCGATCCTACAGGTTTGACGATGGCGCTTGAACACCCCCCTCTGGCCTGCCGGCCATCTCCCCCTCAAGGGGGGAGATTGGCAGTTTCCATGTCCCGCCTATTCTACAATGCAGCAGATTGGCGACGACGAATGCGACAGCCGATCTCCCCCCTTGAGGGGGAGATGCCTGGCAAGGCAGAGGGGGGCGCTGTCCCGCCGACGATTGACGGTTGGAGAACCTTCTGATGCCGACCCCTCTCGTTGTCTCCGACGTCGCCAAGAGCTTCACCATGCATCTGCGCGACGGCATCAAATTGCCTGTCGTTGCGGGTGTCTCGTTCTCGATCAAGGCGGGTGAATGCACCGTGCTCGGCGGCCCGTCCGGTGCCGGCAAGAGCTCGATCCTGAAGATGCTCTACGGCAACTACGCCGTCGACGAGGGCCAGATCATCGTCATGCACGAGGACGGGCTGATCGATCTCGCCCATGCCAGCCCGCGCACGGTGCTTTCCGTTCGCCGGCAAACGATCGGCTATGTCAGTCAGTTCCTGCGCACCGTGCCGCGCGTTTCGGCGCTCGATGTCGTCGCCGAACCACTGGTCGAACGCGGCGAGGAGCGTGAGGTCGCGAGGGGTAAGGCACGGGCCCTGTTGGCCCAGCTCAATCTGCCGGAAAAGCTCTGGATGCTGCCGCCGGCAACCTTCTCCGGCGGCGAGCAGCAGCGCGTCAACATCGCGCGCGGTTTCATCACCGAACATCCGATCCTGCTGCTCGACGAGCCGACCGCATCGCTCGACGCGACCAACCGCGACGTGGTGATCGAACTCATCGCCGCCAAGAAGGCGGCAGGCGTCGCCTTGCTCGGCATCTTCCATGACCACGAAGTGCGCGAGGCGGTGGCCGACCGCGTCATCGACGTTACCGCCTTCGCGCCGGGAAAGCTCGCCGCATGACCAGGAAATTGTCGGAGACGCCGCTGGTCCACCCGACGGCGGAGGTGCACAACTCGACGCTCGGCCGCTGGACCGAGATCGCCGACCGCAGCCGGGTTTCGGAAAGCGAGCTCGGCGATTATTCCTACATGATGCAGGACTGCGCCGTCTGGTGTGCGACGATCGGCAAATTCGCCAACATCGCGGCCAGCGTGCGCCTCAACGCCACCAACCATCCGACATGGCGGCCGACGCTGCACCACTTCACTTACCGCGCGTCGGACTATTGGGACGACGCTGAGCATGAGAGCGAATTCTTCGCTCAGCGTCGCGCCAAGCGCGTCACCATAGGCCACGACACCTGGCTCGGCCACGGCTCGACCGTCCTGCCCGGCGTCACCGTCGGTGATGGTGCCGCGGTTGGCGCTGGCGCGGTCGTCTCGAGGGACGTCGCGCCCTACACCATCGTCGCCGGCGTGCCGGCCAAGCCGATCCGCGAGCGCTTCGACCGGCGCACCGCCGAGCGCTACCAGGCACTGGCCTGGTGGGACTGGGACCATGCCAGGCTACGCGCTTCGCTCGACGATTTTCGGGATTTGTCGGCCGAGGCGTTCCTGGAGAAATACGAAGGATAGCGCAATTCCAGGAAAACTGGGAACCGGTTGCGTCAGGCAAAGAGACAGAGCCCTCACATCATCGTCGTAGAGCGAGCCTGTTCATATCCCTGACATAAGATTCGGACAGGACGCCATCTCCCAAGGAGATCGCCATGCTCGAAACTGTCAGGCCCTCGCTCGCCGGATTCTTTGCCGGCTCCAATCCGTCGCCGCCGACGCATCTCGGCACGCGCTACGACGCGTCGGGCAATTTTCTCCTCGAGCCCGGCAACACCGTCGTCAGCCATCTGGTCAGCGGCTCGCCATCCGAAGCGGTGGTGCTCACTGTACGCAATCGGATGATGGCAATGCCGGACGCCGATCGCCTCGCCTTCACGCCGGTCTCCAGCCTGCACATGACGCTGTTCCAGGGCATCATCGAATATCGCCGCCGGTTGCCTTACTGGCCGCGGGACGTCCCGCTCGACACCAGCATCGACGCCATGACCCGGCTCTATCTGGAGCGCCTCAAGGGTTTCGAGGGCGCCGGCCCGTTCAACATCGAGGTGCTCGAGATCGTGCCGACCGGCCTCACGGTTGCCGGCGCGACCGACGAGGACATGCGCATCATGCGTGCATGGCGCGATGCTCTGACTGTGCCGTTCGGCTACCGGCACCCCGACCACGACAATTACGTCTTTCACATCACCTTCGCCTACCAGATCCAGCGTCTCGCCGACGACAGCGCTGCCGCATGGCAGGCACTGTTCGACGATTGCCTGGCGCTTTTCGCGCGGCAGGCTCCGGTGATCGAGATCAAGGCCCCCGCCTTCTGCGCATTCCGCGACATGAAACATTTCGAGGAATTGCTGGTGCTTGGCTGATCGCCAGCAGGACGCCGACCGTCGTATCTGTGGAGCGTAACAAAACTGACATGCCGGCGACACGGCAGGTTCATGTGGCTGCGTTAGGCGAGAGCCTGACGATCAATATGGACCGGACTGGAACCAGCCCATGTCAGCAAGCTCTGCCACGCTCGAAATCCGCGGCGTCAGCCGACGATTTGGCAAGAACACCGCCGTCAGTGACGTCAACATCTCGATCCCGCAGGGGCAGATGGTTGGCGTCATTGGCCGTTCGGGCGCCGGCAAGTCGACTCTTCTTCGCATGATCAACCGTCTTGTCGATCCCAGCCAGGGGTCGATTTTTTTTGACGGCGCGGAGGTTTCCCAGTTGCGCGGCTCGCCCTTGCGGCGCTGGCAGCGCGATTGCGCCATGATCTTCCAGCAGTTCAACCTGGTGCCGCGCCTCGACGTGCTGACCAACGTGCTGCTCGGCAAACTGAACCACCGCTCGACCCTGTCCAACCTTCTCGGCATGTTCTCGCGCGCCGAGTGCGCAGAGGCGGTCGCCGCGCTCGAGCGGCTCGACATCGCCCGTACGGCACTTCAGCCGGCCGGCACCTTGTCTGGCGGCCAGCAGCAGCGCGTCGCCATCGCCCGCGCCATGATGCAGCAGCCCAGGGTGATCCTCGCCGACGAGCCGATCGCCTCGCTCGACCCGCTCAACGCCAAGGTGGTGATGGATTCGCTGCAGGACATCAATCTGCGCGAAGGCATCACCGTCGTCACCAACCTGCATACGCTCGATACCGCTCGTACCTATTGCAACCGCGTCATCGGCATGGCCGCCGGCAAGGTCGTCTTCGACGGGCCGCCCGAAGAGCTCGACCGCGACGCCGTGCGTCTTGTCTACGGCGCCGACAGCAATGGCGGCGAGATATCGGAGGTCATCACCTCCACCAGCGTAGCCTTCAAGCAGAAGATCGCCGCATCCGCCGGACCGCTCGAACCCGCATTTCCGGGATACTGAGCCCATTACGGGCATAGCGAGCAGCCTGGATCGTCCGCCCGCGTCAAGGGCACTTGTCAAGATCAAGAACGCTGCCGGCGCGGGGCCGGAACTTACAGGAGAGATATCAATGTTCAGGAAGATGGTTTTCGGTGCCGTTTCGGTGCTCGCCATGGCCACCAGCATGGCCCACGCCGCCGACATGAAGGAATTTCGCGTCGGCATTCTCGGTGGCGAAAACGAAACCGACCGGCTGCGCAACTACCAGTGCCTGGCCGATCACCTGAAGACGGAATTCGGCTTCGAGAAGGTTTCGCTGTTCCCCGCCGCCGACTATGACGGCGTCATCCAGGGCCTGCTCGGCGGCACGCTCGACTTCGCCGAACTCGGCGCTTCCGGCTATGCCAGCGTCTATCTCAAGGATCCGAAGGCGGTTACCCCGATCCTCACCACCAAGCAGACCGACGGCGCCACCGGCTATTATTCTATCGGCCTGGCGCTGAAGACCTCCGGGATCACCGACATCAAGTCGGCCAAGGGCAAGAAGCTCGGCTATGCCGATCCGGATTCGACCTCCGGTTACCTGATCCCGCTGACCCAGATTCCGAAGACCACCGGCGCCTCGAACGAAGCCTTCTTCGCTTCGACCCAGTTCAACGGCGGCCACGAAAACAACGTTCTGGCCGTGCGTGATGGCAAGGTCGACGTCGCGGTCGACGATTCCTCGGGCATCGGCGACTTCAAGAACGGCTACACCTCCGGCACCTTCCACAAGGAAGTCGCCAAGGGCGCCGTCGACCCCAACGACTTCGTCGAAGTCTGGCGCTCGGGCCTGATCCCGAACGGCCCGCTCGTCGTGCGCACCGCGATAGGCGACGACATGACCGCCAAGCTGGCCGCCTTCTTCACCGATCTGCCCAAGAAGGACAAGGCTTGCTTCGAAGGCGTCGAAGGCGGCGACTTCACCGGCTACGTTCCGGTGAAGCCGGACTTCTACAAGGTCATCGTCGAAGCCCGTAAGGCAGCCATCGGCGGCTAACGGCGAAATTGCAAAGGGGCGGTACTTCGAAGTACCGCCCCTTTTTGCATCTCCGATCATGACCCTTTCCGTGACAACCCCCTCCGGCGCCACCCACCAGACGGCCGATGCATGGCGACGCCAGACGTCGCTGCGCCGGTTCTATACCGTGCTCGGCGTCGGACTGCTGCTTGCCGCGATGCTCTCCAGCATGTGGTTCGCCGACGAAGCCAATGCCGGGCATTTCTTCGACCGGCTGCCGCACATACTGGATTTCCTGAGTTGGCTGGTCCCGAGGGACTGGAACGACGTCTGGCGGGCGCTGTTCGACATCGCCTCGCCGCATGATACCGGCACCCAGGAATTCAACTTCCCGCTTGGCCGTGTCTATGTGTGGGGCGGTTTCTACGTCCCCGAATATTTCGAGCTGATGCTGACCACGGTGAACGTGGCGCTGGTCTCGACCTTCATCGGCTTCATCCTCGCGGTACCTTTTTCCTTCATCGCGGCGCGCAACCTGACGCCCCATCCGGCTCTGCGGCTGGTGGTCAAGCGTTTCATGGAATTGCTGCGCGCCTTTCCCGAGATCGTCATCGCCGGCCTCTTCGCGGCCATCGTCTCGACAGGTCCGATCGCTGCCATCATCGCCATCGGCCTGCATTCGATCGGCGCGCTCGGCAAGCTGTTCTACGAGATCAACGAGAACATCGACATGCGTGCCGAGGAAGGCCTGACGGCGGTCGGCGCCAACTGGTTCGAGCGGGTGCGCTTCGCCGACCTGCCGCAGGTGTTGCCCAATTTCGTGTCCTATACGCTTCTGCGGGTGGAGATCAACGTGCGGGCCTCGACCATCATTGGCGCCGTCGGCGGCGGCGGCATCGGCGAAGAACTCAAGCTCTCCATCTCCCGCGGCTTCGGCGCCAAGACGCTGGCGCTGGTGCTGCTGCTGTTCACCACCATCTTCATCATCGACCAGTTTTCCGCCTGGCTTCGCCGCAAGCTGGTCGGCGAACAAGCCTTTATGATGGGGGTGTAAATCATGACGACCATGACCGCCGAGGAGATTCTGTCGATCGAGGCACGCCATCCGCAGGTGTTCCAGCGCCCGGCGTACAAGCGCTTCGGTCCGCTGCTCCTGTTCGTTGGCACTCTCCTCTACCTGGTCTATGCCTTGTGGTTCTTCAGCCTGCCGCAGGTGTTGCGGGAATCGCACTGGGAGCGCCTCCCGCTCTTCCTGACGCAGTGGATCAGCTACGATCTGCAGCCGGAATTCCGTCTCGACCAGCCGGAGATCACGCCCAAATATCCGCGTTTCTCGGCGTTGGGCGACAATCCAAATCCGGATTGGGTGATCAGGAATGCCGACGGTTCCTTCACCGTGCAGATCGACGGCCAGGCCAAATCCATCACCTTCGACAAGACCTATGCGACGATTGTCGCTCATGGACAGACAGTGCCGGTGGCCCTGACAAGCGGCAAGCCTGTAATCTCGGGCCTGGTGCCCGACTGGATGACGGTTCATGACGATGAGATCGTCGCCAAGATGGGCTTCGTCGGCGAGGTGCGCGTCACCGTCGACCGGGTCAAGGTGCGCAAGCGCTTCCTCGGCTGGGCGAACTTCGTCTTCGACACACGCTCGCCCTTCTTCGGCAAATCAGCGGGGGAAGTGATCTCGCTGGTCATGTCGGGACCAGAACTGAAGCCCGGCACGTCGAACCTCGCGCTGGCCGGCGACAACATCTGGAACAACGCCCAATGGCAGCACGGCGACGTCTGGACGAAGCTCTTGCAGACCATCGTCATGGCGTTCCTCGGCACGCTGCTCGGCGGCATCGTCGCCTTCCCGCTGGCCTTCTTCGCGGCGCGCAACATCACGCCGAGCGGCGTGCTCAGCCAGGTGCTCAAGCGCTTCTTCGATTTCATGCGCTCGGTCGACATGCTGATCTGGGCGCTGTTCTTCACCCGCGCCTTCGGCCCCGGACCGCTGGCCGGCTGTGCCGCGATCTTCTTCACCGAGATCGGCACCCTCGGCAAAGTCTATTCGGAAGGTCTGGAGAACATCGATGACAAGCCACGTGAGGGAGTGCTTTCGACCGGCGCCAACGGCCTCCTCGTGCAGCGCTACGGCGTGATGCCCGAAGTGATCCCGATTTTCATCAGCCAGACGCTCTACCAGTGGGAATCCAACACCCGCGGCGCCACCATCATCGGCGCCGTCGGCGCCGGCGGCATCGGCCTGAAACTGTGGGAAGCCATGCGCACCAACTCCAACTGGGCCAATGTCTTCTACATGGTGCTGCTGATCCTGCTCGTCGTCTTCATCTTCGACAACATATCCAACTTCCTGCGCCGCAGGCTGAGCCGGACGATCCACGACTACAACAGGCTGCAGGCCAAGCAGGGATAGCTTTGTAATATAGAAACGGACGAGAGGCCGGCGGGACAGCGCCCCCCTCCGCCCTACCGGGCATCTCCCCCACGAGGGGGGAGATCGGATGTCATCCGTGCTTTCGCCAATCACCAGCGTTGCAAGAAAGCGACGGCCGCGAAGCTGCCAATCTCCCCCTCGTGGGGGAGATGTCCGGCAGGACAGAGGGGGGCGCGAAGGATCGCCGCCGCAACGTGATCGGCTTCCTACGCGGCCTTCTTCCACCCGTTCTTGATATGCCTATACCCCTCCCGGTACACCGCTTCCGGCGTCTCGGAAAAATCGCGCCACACCTTGGTCGCCGCGGCCAAATCCTTGAGCGAGCGCCCGAACGCCTCGATGGTCAGCCAGTCGTCGTAGCCGCTCTCGCGGATCGCCGCGAAGGTTTCTTTCCACGGAATGTTGCCGCGTCCCGGCACGCCGCGATCGTTCTCCGATATGTGGATATGAACGACATTCCTGCGGTGCTTCGTATAGGCGCCGATCGGGTCGGCTTCCTCGATATTGGCATGAAACGTGTCGTACATCGCCTTGATGTGCGGCCGGTCGATTGCGTCGACATGCTCCGACAGGTCGGCCATGGTGTTGAGGAGATAGCATTCGAAGCGGTTCAGCGCCTCGAGCCCGATGGTGATGTTCCGCTTGCCGGCATGGTCGCCGATGGCGCGCTGCGAGGCGATCGAGCGCTTTTTCTCGGCGGCGGTCGGCCCGGACCCGGAAAAGGCGCCAAGCGTCGAATGCAGCGGTCCGCTCAGCGTGCTGGCGCCAAGCGCATCGGCGCAATCGATGGCCCATTTCATGTAATCGACGCCAGCCTTGCGCGTTGCCGCATCGGCCGCAATCAGGTTCATCGCCGGATCGCCCATCGCTGAAACAGCGGTCCGCTCCAGCCCGATACGGTCGAGCAACTCGCCCAGTTTCCTGTAGTCGTCCGGCGTGCCGGCGAAGATCGGGATCTCGACACCGTCGAAGCCGGTTGCCTTGATGTCGCGAAGCAACGGCTCGTGCTTCTTCGATACCGCCGTCGTCCACAAGAACATGCACATGCCGATTTTCATCGACCCCTCCCCATTCCCGCTGGCTAGGCGCCCCTTATAGCTTGGTCCACGCCCCATTCTTCTTCGAAGACTTCACACAGGCTTCGATGAAAGCCATGCCTTCGACGCCGTCCTGGATGGTCGGGAAGACGACATCCTTTGCCGGCTTGCCGCCCTTCTTGCGTGCCGCGCGGATGGCGCGTGCTGCTTCTTGATAGATGTTGGCGAAACCTTCGAGATAGCCCTCGGGATGGCCTGAGGGAACGCGGCTGACACGGCCTGCCACCGGCAGCGCACCGGCGCCGTTGCGGGTGATCAATTGTTTCGGCTGGCCGAACGGCGTGTACCAGAGATAGTTGGGATCGGCCTGCACCCATTCCAGCCCGCCCTTCGAACCGTAGATGCGCAGCTTCAGGCCGTTCTCATGACCGGGCGCCACCTGGCTTGCCCAGATCATGCCCTTGGCCGGATGCGTTTTTCCCGTCGGCTTGAAACGCAGCATGACATTGACGTTGTCGTCGAGCAGCCTGCCCGGCACGAAGGCATCGAGATCGGCCGACAGGGAGTCGAGTTCGAGCCCGCAGACGAAGCGGGCGAGGTTGTAAGCATGGGTGCCGATATCCCCGAGCGCACCGCCGGCACCCGCCTGCTTGGGGTCGCCCCGCCATGAAGCCTGCTTCTGGCCGGTGGCGGCGAGGTCCTCGGTCAGCCAGTCCTGCGGATACTCCGACTGCACGATGCGGATGTCGCCGAGGACGCCCTTGGCCACCATCTCGCGGGCCTGCCGCACCATCGGGTAGGCGGTGTAATTGTGGGTGAGTACGAACACCTTGCCGGTCTTCTCGACTATCGCCGCGAGCTTCTTGGCTTCGGCCAGCGTGGTCGCCAGCGGCTTGTCGCAGATGACGTGGATGCCTGCCTCCAGGAAAGCCTTGGCCGCCGGCACATGCACGTTGTTGGGGGTGACGATGGCCACCGCCTCGATGCCATCCGGGCGCTTCGCCTCGGCCTTGGCCATTTCGGCGTAGGACGCATAGCTGCGTGAGGGATCGAGCCCAAGTTCGGCGGCCGAGGCTTTCGCACGTGCCGGGTCGGACGACAGGGCGCCCGCGACCAGCACGAAATCATTGTCCATGCGTGCCGCGATCCGGTGCACCGCACCGATGAAGGCGCCTTGTCCGCCGCCAACCATGCCGTAGCGGATCGGGCCGCCTCCCGTTTCCGACTTCGATGCGCCAACCATGTTTTTCTCCCTCGTATGAGATGCCCCTCCCCCGAGGGGAAGCGAAAGCGGTGTCAAATTCCCATCATGGCGCGCAGCAGCTTCTTGTCCGTGGTGCCGGCGGCGAAATCGTCGAATGCCTTCTCCGTTACCCGGATGATGTGGTGCTGGATGAAGGGCGCCCCTTCGGCCGCACCGTCCTCCGGATGCTTCAGGCAGCATTCCCATTCCAGCACCGCCCAGGAATCGTAATTGTACTGCGTCAGCTTGGAGAAGATGCCGCCGAAATCCACTTGCCCATCACCGAGCGAACGGAAACGACCAGCGCGGTTCGTCCAGCTCTGGTACCCGGAGTACACGCCCTGCCGTCCGGTTGGATTGAACTCAGCGTCCTTGACGTGGAAGGCCTTGATACGCTCGTGATAGATGTCGATGAATTCGAGATAGTCGAGCTGCTGCAGCAGGAAGTGCGAAGGGTCGTAGTTGATGTTGCAGCGCTTGTGGCCGCCGACCGCGTCGAGGAACATCTCGAAGGTCGCCCCGTCGAACACGTCCTCCGAGGGATGGATTTCGTAGCCGACATCGACACCATTGTCCTCATAGGTGTCGAGGATCGGCTTCCAGCGTTTGCCGAGTTCGCCGAAGGCTTCCTCGATCAGACCGGCGGGCCGCTGCGGGAAGGGATAGAGGTAAGGGAAAGCCAGCGAGCCGGTGAACGACACCGAGGCATTCAGCCCGAGATTGCGCGACGCCTTGGCACCGAACTTCATCTGTTCGACGGCCCATTCCTGCCGCGCCTTTGGGTTGTTGTGTACCGATGGCGGCGCAAACCCATCCATCTGCGCGTCATAGGCCGGATGCACCGCCACCAGTTGCCCCTGCAGATGCGTCGACAATTCGGTGATCTCGACGCCCGCATCGGTGCAGATGCCCTTCACCTCATCGCAATAGGCCTTGGAAGACGCCGCCTTCTCGAGGTCGAACAGGCGCGCGTCCCAGGTCGGGATCTGCACGCCCTTGTAGCCGAGACCGGCGGCCCATTTGGTGATCGACGCCAGCGAATTGAACGGTGCTGCATCGCCCGCGAACTGCGCCAGAAACAGTCCAGGGCCCTTCATTGTCGTCGGCATCGGCATCCTCCTCGTTTTGTCACGACCAAGCATAGCGCCTGAGGGGAGCAGGGCCAGTCACTTTGGTCTTTTCGCGTCGGACACTCTGCCGACACTGCCATTCTGGTATGACCAAATAAGGCAATTTGGTCAAGTCTCGGAATGCGCCGAAAAGGCTCGCCGAACACGCAAAATAACGGCACATATCGCAATGTAATCAACAAACTAATCCACCATGGAAGTTGCGCCGCCACAGTTGTTGCCGTCTCGAAGAATTTGCTGTAGACCTCTTTTCAGGCCCAATTGGTCGAACCAGTTTGCAAGAAAAGGCTGGGGATGCCTTGGGGAGGAACCCTTGCGTCGTCTTTCGGCGATGCATGTCGCAGGCAAACCATACGGACGAATCTGGGAAGGACAGACCATGCATCTCTCGACGCACAACTGGATGCGCGCGGAACCCCTCGAGACGACGCTCAAGCGCATCAAGAAATTCGGCTATGAGTCGATCGAGATTTCCGGCGAGCCCGCGCAGTACAAGACCAAGGAGACGCGGGCGCTGCTGAAGGAGCATGGCATCCGCTGCTGGGGCGCGGTGACCTTGATGCTGGGTGAACGCAACCTCGCCGCCAGGAACCAGGGCCAGCGCGAGCGCTCCGTGCAATACGTCAAGGATGTGCTGACGATGGTCAGCGAACTCGACGGCGAGATCATCACGCTGGTTCCGGCAACCGTCGGCAAGGTGGTGCCGGACGGCACCGAGGAAGAGGAGTGGAAGTGGGTGGTCGACGCGACCCGGGAATGTTTCACCCACGCCAAGAAGGTCGGCGTCAAGATTGCCGTCGAACCGCTCAACCGCTTCGAAACCTATCTCTTCAACCGCGGCGCCCAGGCGCTGGCGCTGGCTGATGCGGTCAGCCCCGAATGCGGCGTCTGCCTTGACGCGTATCATATCCACATGGAGGAATTTAACGTCCATGACGCCATCCGGCAGGTCGGAAAGCGCCTGTTCGACTTCCATGTCGCCGACAACAACCGCTTTGCCGCCGGCCTCGGCCAGATCGACTGGCCAAGGATCGTCGGGACCCTGAAGGAAGTCGGCTATGACGGCGCGCTGACCAATGAGTTCGTCGCCCCGGTCGATCGCACACCGGCAGCACCCTATCCCGAAATGGTCGAGCGCCACCCGGTCGATATCTCGCCCGAGCAGCTGAAGTTCATCCAGGATCATGGCTCCAGCGTGCTCACCGAAAAATTCTACACCGACCAGATGCGCATCACCGCCGAAACGCTGCTGCCGCTGATCAAGTAGTCGATTGCCTCTGGGAATTTGCCCTTCCGCCCTGGCCGGCGGCAGGGCTGGGGAAGAATATGCGCATCAAGACAGTCCAGGCCTGGTGGGTCCGCGTCCCGATCGAAGCCGCGAAGCAGCACCGCAGCGACTTCGGCCAGGTGACGACCTTCGACGCCGCCATCCTGCGCATCGAAACCGATGACGGGCTGGTCGGCTGGGGCGAAGGCAAGAACGCAGCCGGCAGTGCCGGCAGCTACGGCGCCCTCGTCCACATGCTGAACCACGAGGTCGGGCCGCAGTTGATCGGCCGAGATCCGGCCGACATCGGCGTCATCTGGGAGATGCTCTACAACGGCGTACGCCATGAGACCGCCGCTCATGCCGGCCACGCCATGCCGCAATTGGCGAGGCGCGGCATGAGCGTCGCCGCCATCAGTGCCGTCGACATCGCGCTCTGGGACATCCTGGGCAAGTCGCTGGGACAGCCGGTCTGGCGGTTGCTCGGCGGCCGCAAGGCCGATCGCATGCAGGCCTATGCCTCCGGCGGCTGGGCGTCGGCCGATGCCATCGGCGAGCAATTGAAATCCTACGCCGCCAAGGGCGGCTTCAAGGCGCTGAAGATGCGGGTCGGCGCCATGGATGGAGCGGCACACATCTCCGCCGCCCGCGTGCGCGCCGCGCGCCAGGCGCTCGGCCCCGACGTCGAGTTGATGGTCGATGCCCACGGCACCTATACGGTGGCCGAGGCCAAGCGCTTCATCCATCTGGTCGGCGATCTCGATCTCGCCTGGTTCGAGGAGCCTGTGATCGCCGACGACAAGCCGGGCATGGCAGAGGTGCGAGCCACCGGCGCGGTTCCGATCGCCACCGGCGAAAGCGAGGCGACGCGCTATGCCTTCCGCGATCTCGCCGTGCTCAAGGCCGCCGACATCTTCCAGCCGGACCCGGCCTTCTGCGGCGGCATCAGCGAGGCGATGAAGATCGGCACCATTGCCAGCGCCTTCAACCTGCGTTTTGCACCGCATCTATGGGCCGGCGCGCCATGCTTCTTCGCCGGGCTGCATGTCTGCGCGGCGTCGCCTTCGAGTTTCACGGTCGAATATTCGCTCGGCGCCAACCCGATGATCCACGATCTGGTCGAAGAGACTGTCGAAGCCAAGGACGGTATGATAGCGATCCCGGAAAAGCCCGGATTGGGATTCACCATTTCTGAGCGATTCCTGGAGGCGCACGCGCAACGCAATTGATTATGAAAGAAAAGAACCTTCTAGCGGAACTCGCCGCCTATCTGTTCTCCCACTCGGACAAGGAGAGCGGCCGCACGCCTTCCGAACGCGAATTGGCTGAGCATTTCGGCGTCAGCCGCGGCCAGATCCGCGAAGCGCTCGCCATCCTCGAAGCCATGCGCATCGTCGAGCGCCGCGCCAAATCGGGCATCTACATCGACACCAAACAGGCGAGCGTCGAGGCGCTGGCGCTGTTTGCACGCGCCGGCCTGCCGCTCGATCCCCTGCAGATCTATGAGACGGTCGAGTTGCGCAAGATCCATGAGATCAAGGCCGCCGAGCTTGCCTGTTCGCGCGCCACCGAAGAGAATTTCGAGCGCCTGCGCGAGATCCTCAAGGCCTCCGAGGAACGCATCGCCGCAGGCGAAGGCCTTGCCAAGGAGGACCGCGAATTCCACCTCGAAATCGTGCGCGCCACCAAGAACGGCGTTTTCCACAACATCTGCAGCGTCTACTACCTGATGGGCGAGCAGCGCCTGCCGATCTATTTCAACGATCCCGAACGCAGCGTGCGTTCGCATGCCGAGCATGTGCAGATCTACGAGGCGCTGCTGCGCCGCGACGGCAATCTCGCCCAGGCGCTGATGAGCGCCCATCTGCAAGGCGCGGAAAGCTACTGGAAAGGCCTGATCGAAGGTGGCATGGCGGCTTTGCCCGCGGGCGCGGCGCTCGAAAAGGCCTGACCGTGACCCAGACCATGCCAAAGATCCTGTCGACGCATCCGCTGCACCCGCGCGCCTCGGCCAGGCTGGCGGGCGCTGGTCAGCTCGTCATCGCCTCCGCGCTCGATGCCGCCACCTTGACCAGGGAGGCCAAGGACGCCGATATCGTCATCGTGCGCGCGCCACTGCCGCCGGCATTGTTCGAGGGCGCCTGGAAGCTTAGGGCCGCGATCCGCCATGGCGCCGGGCTCGACATGATCCCGATGGAAGCGGCCGCGGCAGCCGGCGTGCTCGTGGCCAACGTGCCGGCGGTCAATGCCCGCTCGGTCGCCGAGCATGTCATGTTCACCGCGCTTGCACTGCTGCGGCAGTTCCGCAGGGTCGACCGCGACCTGCGCGCCAAGGGTTGGCTTGCCGGACGCGAGCATGCCAACTCCAACATCGAACTCGCCGGCAAGACCATCGGCATCGTTGGTCTCGGCGCCGTCGGGCAAGCCGTCGGCCATATCGCCGCGCACGGCTTCGACCTGAGAGTGGTGGCAACGACGCGCAGCATGCAGCCGGCGCCGGAAAAAGTCGGCTTCCTGTCGATCGACGCGCTGGTCGAGCAGAGCGACATCGTCGTGCTCTGCTGTCCGCTGACCCCGGAGACGCGCGGCCTGATCAGCCGAGAGCGCATCGCCCGCATGAAACCCAACGCATTGCTGATCAACGTGTCGCGCGGGCCGGTCGTCGATGATGACGCGCTGATCGACGCCTTGCGGGAATGCCGCATCGGCGGGGCCGCGCTCGACGTTTTCTCGACGCAGCCGCTGCCACCAAATCATCCCTATTTCGGCTTCGACAATGTCATCATCACCCCGCATATGGCGGGGATCACCGAGGAATCGATGATGCGCATGGGCGTCGGCGCGGCGGGCGAAGCCTTGCTGGTGCTGGCGGGCAAACTGCCGGTCAATCTGCGCAATCCGGAAGTGGTCGATCATTACCGGCGGCGGTTTCCGGCGCAGATATAGCATCGCGGTTTCGCCCCAATTCTCCGCGACGTTTAGGCGATGTCCTGTCTTCGCCTTGCAGTTCTGATTGCCGCAACTTCCTCTGTCAGCATCTTGCCGGCATACGCGGCAGCCGAGAGCAGCTATGTCTATTGCGACAACGGAATGCGCTGCTTCAAGGCACCCTGTCCATCGGGCAGCGCGCGCGATCTTGTCACCGGCACGATCATCAAGGATGTGTCGATCGACACCAGCGGATTGCCGCAGGCCGACAAGGCGATAACCGATCAGTCTGACGTGCTTTATAGCGGAAAGATCGTGGTCAGGGGCTCGATCGAACAGCGCACGCAGACCATCACCGGCAAGAACTACAGCCTGCCCTGGCTGGTCGCGACCCGTATCGTGCGCACCGCCAAGGACGGCGAACGCAAGCACTGTTCATCGCACTGATCCGTCGCTGCGACTCACGCCGATCAACCAGCCAGCAGCCTCTCCACTTCAGCGGCGATCCTCAGCAAACGATTGTCATGGCCTTTGCGCGCCACCAGCATCAACCCCATTGACAGCGATGTTCCCGGCATCGGCAGCGAGATCGCGCAGAGGTCGAATTGGTTGGCGACCTGCGTGTTGCGCAAAAGCAGGCCTTCGATACGATCACGCAGTTCGGCATCCTCAGCCAGGGAAGCGATGGTCGGCGCCGTCACCGGCGTGGTCGGTAAAGCCAGCACATCGATCGACGCCAGCCGCTCATCCATGGCGGCGGCCAGCGCGGCACGGCGGCGGAGCGCCCTGATATAGACCGGCGTCGGCAGCAGCGCCGCCCGCGACAATGGCCCGCTGACATGCGGGTCGACCGACACCGACGCCCCTGCCGCCAGCCAGTCGGCATGCACTTCCGCGCCTTCCATCGCCGCGATGGAACCGCGCTTGGTGGCCACGCGCAAATCCGCGATCATGTCGTCAATCGACAGATCCGCAATGCGTGCGCCAGTCGACCCTATCTTGCCGAGACAATGCTCGAAGGCCGCGGCAATCTCGCCTTCCGTGTCGCCGAAGAGAACGCCGCGCGGAACGCCGATGCGAAGCCCGGCGAGTGGAATGGCCGCCAATTCGTTCCGCACCTCGCCGGCCATCACCGCGTCGGCGGCGGCGCATTGCGAGACGGTTCGGGCAAGCGGCCCGACCGAGTCCAACGTGCCCGAAAGCGGAAAGGCGCCAGAAAGCGGCACACGCCGCGCCGTCGGCTTGAAACCGACGACACCGTTCAAGGATGCTGGAATGCGGATCGAACCCCCGGTGTCCGAGCCGATCGAGATTTCGCTCGTCCCCTCGCCCACAGACACGCCGGCGCCGGACGACGACCCGCCTGGAATGCGGCTGGCATCGACGGCATTGCCGGGCGTGCCGTAGTGCATGTTGTCGCCGATCGCGGTGAAGGCGAATTCGGTCATGTTGGTCTTGCCGATGATAACCGCGCCGGCCTGGCGCAACCGGCCGACGATGGCGGCGTCGCGCTGAGCCGGCGCAGCGGTCCTGCGCATCAGCGAACCGGCCGTGGTCGCTTCGCCGGCGACATCGAACAGATCCTTGATCGAGACAATGGTGCCGTCGAGCGGGCCAAGCGTCACGCCGGCTCGGCTGCGGGCATCGCTGGCGTCAGCCGCGGCCCGTGCGGCTTCGGCATAAAGCTTCGTATAGACCTTCTCGTCGGCCGCACGGTTGGCAAGACGTGACAGGATGATTTCGAGATGGTCGCGGATTGATTGCATGTCGATGTCGGACTCCGCCAGGATAGAACGCCCTTGGGGCAAGCAGCCGCCAGGCCTGCCGAAGGGATAACCCGGCCAGCGTGCCTTTGCACCTGCCAGCGATAGGAAGATACTGATGCTGTACAAGGGCAGTTGCCACTGCGGCAAGGTTGCGTTCGAGGTGGAGGGCGAGCTTGAGGGCGTCGTGCGCTGCAATTGCTCGATCTGCGCCCGCAAGGGTGCGCTGCTATGGGCCGTGCCACATGACAAGCTTACCCTCGTCGCCTGGGGCGATGACCTGGGCCGCTACACATTCGGCGGGGCGAAAATAGCGCACCGCTTCTGCCGATCCTGCGGCATCCATCCCTTTGCCGAAGACACCAGCGAAGGCGGCGAACGAAGCGCCTACGTCAACGTCAATTGCGTCACCGGTCTCGACCCGTCCGCCTTGTCGATCTTCGAGTTCGACGGGCGGGCAGTCTAAGCTTCCCAGGACCCCGTCGACCACTATTCGTTCAACGCGGCCTCAAAATAACGACGGCCCGAAAACCGCAGTGGTTCTCGGGCCGTTGCGTGGCTGTTGGGAGAGGCTATTCGGCCTGCTTCGGGCCGCGCAGGAACACCACGATCGCTGCCAGCAACGTCGCCGCGCCGCAATAGGCAAAGGCGCTGGCGACGCCGGCATGGTCGACCAGCAGGCCGCCGAAGACGGCGCCCATGGCAATCGCGACCTGGAAGGTCGCCACCATCAGTCCGCCGGCGCTTTCAGCCTGGTCGGGCGCTGCCCGCACCAGCCAGCTCTGCAGCCCGACCGGCACCGCGCCGAAGGCAAAGCCCCAGGCCGCGACGGCGGCGGCGGCGATCATGGGCGAAGCGCCAAGGATCAGCATCGAGGCGGCCGCCAATGCAATCAGCAAGGGCGCCAGTGCCACCGCGGCCTTGAGGTTGCGCTCAGCCAGGATGCCGCCGGCGATGTTGCCGAAGAAACCGCCTATGCCGTAGGCCAGCAGCACCAGCGAGATCGTCTCGATGTCGAGCACCGGCACCTTCTCGAGGAAGGGACGGACATAGGTGAAGCCGGCAAAGTGCCCGGAGGCGACCAGCAGCACGACCAGCAAGGCAACCCTGATCGACGGTCGCTCCAGCACTTCGAGCAAGGTGCGGAAGCTCGCGACGCCCACCGGCGGCAGCTTCGGAATGGTGGCCAATTGCACCAGCAGCGCCAGCGCCCCGACGATGGTCGCGATCATGAATGCCGTGCGCCAGCCCCAGACGTCGCCGACATAGGCGCCGACAGGAGCCGCGGTGACGGTGGCCAGCGACACGCCGGTGAGGATGATCGACATGGCGCGGGGCATCAGCCGCATCGGAACCAGCCGCAGCGCCATGGCCGCCGACATCGCCCAGAAGCCGCCGAGGGCCACGCCGAGCACGACACGGGCAAGCAGAAGCATGGGCAGCGACGAGGCAAAGGTGGCAAGAAGGTTGGACAGGATGAGGAACACCGTCAGCATCCACATCACCAGCCTGCGGTCCATGCGCCTTGTGATGATGGCCATGGTGGGAGCGGCGATGGCGCCGACGATGGCGGTTGCCGTCACCGCCTGCCCGGCCACGCCTTCGCTTACGCCGAGATCGCGCGCCATCGGCGTCAAAAGGCTGGCGGGCAGGAATTCGGCGGTGACCAGACCGAATACGCCAAGGGCGAGCGAGACCACGGCGCCCCATGCCGGCTCCGTTCGCTCTTCCTGATCTGCGGGGTTCAATAGGGCAGCGTCGATGACGCCCGTCGCGGGTTCGGCCATGGTCAGTCTCCGATCTGTTTGCGGCGCCACATAGAAAATGACCGGCCCGGGCTCCACCCGTTACATGCCTTGCCGTCATGGCTTGGCTATGCGGCCAGTCGTCGGTTTGTTTGCAGCGCAGCATTGGCTGCAATGCAACATGGGAGTGACGAGCTGGAGTTTCCATGCTAGAAACACCAGAATGAATTACAATTCGTCCAAAATGACACAGCCGACTTCTGGCGATCCGCTGACCGACATGCTGCGCGGGTTACGGCTCGACGGCGTCGACTATGGCCGCTGCGTGCTGGGCGAGCCCTGGGCCGTTTCCTTTCCCGCACAGAAGGCGGCGCGGTTTCATTTCATCGGCCAGCAGGGTTGCTGGCTGTTCTCGCCGGCCAAGGAGTGGATCGAACTCTCCGTGGGTGACGCGCTTCTGATCCCGCGCGGCGACGAGCATGTCCTGGCCAGCGCGCCCGGCGTGCCCCCGGTGCCGATCGGCCGCTACACGATCGAACCGGTGTGCGAGAATATCTACGACGTCTCCAACGAGTGTGGCGGCCCCAAGACCTTGCTGTTTTGCGGCAGCATGCATTTCAATCTCGATGGTTCGCACCCGCTGCTCGACATGATGCCCAACCTGATGCAGGCGCATAAGCTGATGGCGAACGCGCCGGGTATCCAGCATCTGCTCGACGCGATGGCCGGCGAGGTGACGATGGACCGGGTCGGCTCCGGCGGGATTCTTGCCCGCCTTGCCGATGTGCTCGCCGCCACGATCATCCGCTCCTGGGTGGAGAACGGCTGTGGCGATGCGACCGGCTGGATCGCCGCCGTCCGCAATCCCGACGTCGGCAAGGTGCTGGCAACCATCCACCTGCAGCCGGATCGCGATTGGAGCGTCGAGGCGCTGGCGCGGACGATGGGAGCCTCGCGCTCCGCCTTTGCCCAGCGCTTCGCCACGGTGGTCGGAGAGACACCGGCCAAATATGTGCTGCGCGTGCGCATGCACCAGGCTAGGCAATGGTTGGCCCGGGATGGCATGAGGGTATCGGTGGCGGCGGCGAAACTGGGCTATGATTCGGAAGCATCCTTCAGCCGCGCCTTCAAGCGGGTGATGGGTGTGGCGCCGAGCCATCTGCGCCACATTGGTGCCGGCGACGAGCCGTCCTGACGTCAGGCAGCCAAATCGCTCCAATCCTTCGCGGCTGGAGGAATTGCCAAGTCTTTTGGACGCAGCGTCATTGCCGGCCGGCTTCCGGCGGATAGTCTGGCCGTGGAGGAAATCCCATGGCCAATCATTTCGCACCGCTCGCGCTTGCCGCCCTGTCGGTCGTTCCCGGACGCGCCTTTGCCCTCGAGGACAGCTATCTACCGGCAGGCAAGATCCCTTACGTCGCCGAGGCTCCTGACCAGCCGCAGCGCCTCGGACCGTTGTGGGGCGAAAGGTCCAAGGGCCCTGCCGGAACATTGCTGAAAGTTCCGGGCAACTGGCGCGCTCCTATTCACGCGCACACCGCCGACTATCGTGCCGCGGTCATCCAGGGTCTTTGGGCGCATTGGCAGATGGAAGGCGGTGAAGCAACCAAGGTCGAACTGCCACCTGGATCCTACTGGACCCAGAAGGCCAATGAGATGCATGACGACGCCTGCCTCTCGCAGACGGAATGCGTGATCCTGTTGATCAACGACACGCCATACGAGACCTATCTGCCGAAATAGCCGCGCCCTATGACGCGTGGCGCAAGCTGACACCACTGCCCTTGTCGAACAGCACCACCTTGTCGGGGTTCCAGGCAAAGCGCACCGGTTGCTCGATCGCGACATCGGTCCTGGCCGGCACCGTGGCGCGCAACAAGGTGTCGCCGACGCGGAGCGTCAGGATCTTCTCCACGCCATGGTTCTCGACATCATGGACGCGTGCCTCGACCGGTGCGCCGCTCTCCAGATAGACGTCCTCCGGACGGATGCCGAAGACCAGCGGGCGACCGTCAGTCGTCGCACGCGCCCCTGCCCCCGCAAAAGTCTTGGCCGCCCCCGCAAAGGGCAGTTCGAAATTCAATGGCGCCATCACCGCGCGGCCGTTCACCAGCCTGCCGTCGATGAGGTTCATCGGCGGCGAGCCGACGAAGCTCGCTACATAGGTGTCGCGCGGATTGTTGTAGATCTCGTGCGGCGTGCCGGTCTGGATGATGCGGCCGTGGTTGAGCACGCCGACCTTGTCGCCCATCGACATTGCCTCGATCTGGTCGTGAGTGACGAACAGGAAGGTGGCGCCGAGCTGTATCTGCAGGTTCTTCAACTCGGTACGCAGCGCCTCGCGCAATTTGGCGTCGAGCGCCGACAGCGGCTCGTCCATCAGGAACACGCGCGGCTTGCGCACGATGGCGCGGCCGATGGAGACGCGCTGCATCTCGCCGCCGGACAGCCGGTCGGTCTTGCGGTCGAGCAGGTGGTCGATCCGCAGCGTGCGGGCGGCGCGGTCGACGCGGTCCTTGATCTCGGCGTCCGGCAGCCTGCGGATCTTCGGCTTCAGCGGAAATTCGAGATTCTCGCGCACCGTGTAGCGCGGGTAGAGCGAGTATTGCTGCAGCACCAGCGCCACGTCGCGCTCGGCCGCGCCCCAGTCGGCGACATCGGTGCCGTTGATGAACACTTGGCCTTCCGTCGGCTTTTCGAGACCGGCGATCAGCCTCAGTGTCGTCGTCTTGCCGGCGCCAGTCTCGCCGAGCAGCACGAAGAACTCGCCATCGGCGATGTCGAGGTCGAGGTCGATCAGCGCGGTGTGGCTGCCAAACTTCTTGGTGATGTTCTTCAGTTCGATATGGGCCATTACAGCCTCACCCCCAGCGACTTGCCGCTTGCCGTGTCGAAGAAATGCGCCTGCTCCGGATCGATGCGGACATGGACCTTCTCGCCGGGACCCGAAACGTAGCCGGCCTTGGTGCGCGCGCGCAGCATCTCGGAGCCGACCTTGAGGTCGACGACGTCGAACGATCCCAGCGGCTCGATGATGTTCGCCTCGACCGGCATGTAGCCTGGCGCTGCATCGCGCCGGACGAGCACGCCCTCCGGGCGGATGCCGAGCGTCAAGCCACCGTTGGAATGCCCGTTGAGCTTGGACAGGAGCTGGCGCGGGAACTCAAAGCCCGCCGGCGCGCCGCCGACCGTGACGGCGGCGGCACTGGCATGTTCGGTGACGCTGGCCTCGGCGATGTTCATCACCGGGCTGCCGACGAATTGCGCCACGAACAGGTTCGCCGGGTGCGAATAGACATCGTCCGGCGTACCGACTTGCTGGATGAAACCCTCATGCATGATGACGATCCGGTCGGCCAGGCTCATTGCCTCGATCTGGTCGTGGGTGACGTAGATCGTGGTCGACCCCTGTTTGACGTGCAGGCGCTTGATCTCGGCGCGCATCTCTTCGCGCAGCTTGGCGTCCAGCGCGCCGATCGGCTCGTCCATCAGCATTGCCTTCGGGCGCCGCACCAGCGCTCGGCCGATCGCCACGCGCTGCATGTCGCCGCCGGAGAGCGCAGAAGGCCTCTTGTCGAGCAGGTCGGTGATGCGCAGGACCCGGGCGACCTCGCGCACAGACTTGTCGACCTCGCCGCTGCTCATGCGCGTGGCGCGCAGCGGAAAGGCGATGTTCTCGAACACTGTCATGTGCGGGTAGAGCGAGAAGGACTGGAACACCATGGCGATGTCGCGGTCGGCGGCCTTGAGGTGCTGCACCGCCTTGCCGTCGATCAGGATGTCGCCCTGATCGATCGTCTCCAGCCCCGCTATCGCGCGCAGCGTCGTGGTCTTGCCGCAGCCAGACTGGCCGAGCAGCACGATAAACTCGTTGTCGGCGATGGCGAGGTTCAAGTTGTGGATGACCTGGACGGCACCGAAGAATTTCTCGATGCCACGAAGTTCGATCTGCGTCACTGCCGGGCTCCCTCATACGTCGCGGCGCCGGTTTCCTCGCCGCGCTCCGGCGCAATCTTCGATGTGATGTTGAAGCCGATCAGTCCGGCCAGAATGATCGTCACGCCGTAGGAATGCAGGTTGAGGCTCCATGGCTGGCAGAGCGCAACGATGCCCAGAACCATGAGGATCTGCGATGCCGGCAACAGGTACTTCTCGTTGATGGCGCGAAAACTCATTTGCGGATCGCTCCGAACGTCACGCCGCGAAGCAGATGGTTGCGCAGCAGGAAGGTGAAGATCGCGACCGGCAGCAGGAACAGGAAAGTGCCCGCCGCGATCGTGGTCCAGTCCGGCAGCCCGGAGCCGATCTGCGATGGGATGAAGGGCGGGGCCGTCTGTGCGCGGCGATTGGTCATGATCAGCGCGAAAGCGTATTCGTTCCAAGCGGTGATGAAGCAGAACACGGCGGTGGCGGCGATGCCGGTTGCCGCTTCCGGCAGCACGATCTTGAAGAAGGCCTGCATGCGGGTGTAGCCGTCTACCAGCGCCGCCTCCTCATACTCCTTCGGGATCTCGTCCATGAAGCCCTTCATCAGCCAGACCGAGAAGGACAGGTTGAAGGCGACGTAGAGGATGATCAGGCCGATATGCGAGTCGTTGAGGCCGACCACCCGGTACATCAGGAACATAGGGATGGCGACCACCACCGGCGGCAGCATGCGTGTCGACAGAATAAAGAAGAGCAGGTCCGCCTCGCCGGCGATCTTGAAGCGCGAGAAGCCGTAGGCGGTGAAGGTTCCCATGCCCACCGCAAGCACGGTGCTGATGACCGCCACGATCAGGCTGTTCATGAACCGGTCGGGATATTGCGAAAGCTGTACGTCCTTGCCGACCTTCAGCACCCTCTCGCCGCCATCATAGATGCGCTTTTCCCACCAGGGCGCGGCCTCGTAGACTTGCGGGTCAACGGCTTTCTGCATCTGCACGCGCTTGGTGAAGAGCCTGATGAACGGCGTCACCTCAGGCTCGAACAGCACGGTAGGCGGCACGCTGACGGCCAACTCCTTCGGCTTGAACGCCGTCGAGGCGATCCAGTAGATCGGCGCCAGGAACATCAGCGTGGCGATCAGCACCGCGGCGATGGCGATGCGGTTGAACGCGATCTCGGAAGAAGTGCGGACGGCGGCCATGTCAGCGCTCCTTCACCTTGTTGAGGTACTTCACGTAGAGGTTGGTGATGGCCAGCACCATGATCAGCACGATGTAGGCCAGCGCGCAGGACTTGCCTGTGTCCCATTGCTGGAAGGCCTGCTTGTAGAGCCGGATTGCAATTAGCTCAGCTGTCGGCTGGGTCGTCATCGTGTAGGCGATGTCGAAGGTCTTGAAGGCTTCCATGGTGCGGAAGATCAGCGCGATCAAAAGGATCGGCGAGACCAGCGGCAAGGTGATGCGGGTGAAAGTGTACCACCAACTGGCGCGGTCGATCGCGGCGGCCTCGTAGAGGTGCTGCGGCACGGCCGAAAGGCCGGCGAGCGACAGCAGCATGACGAAGGGGGACCACATCCAGATGTCGGTGATCGCGACCGCGTAGAGCGCGCTGTCGGGATTGGAGAGCCAGGCGAAGTCGCCCAGACCGAAGACATAGTTGATCGGACCCCAGGACGGGCTATAGAGCAGCTGCCAGAACAGCCCGACGACCGCCGCCGACATCATCATCGGCAACAGCAAGAGCGTGGTGATCAGGCCCTTCATCGGAAAGCTGCGGTTGAGCAGAAGCGCAAGGCCGAACCCGACGATCATCTGTCCGGCCACCGAAACGATCACGTATTTCGCCGTGATGACGAAGTTCGACCAGATATGGTCGTCGCTGAGCAGCTCGCGATAATTCTGCAAGCCGACGAACTGCCAGGGCTCGCTGCGGTTCGCGGCGAAGTTGGTGAATGAATAGCCGAGCGAATAGATCAGCGGAAAGATGTTGAAGACGATCAGAAAGACCAGTGTCGGGATGATGAACAGGTTGCGGATGGTCAGATCGGACCAGCCGCGGGCAGCGGCCCTGGACGCAGGGTCAAGATTGGTGAGGGCTACTGAAGCCAACGGTTGTCTCCTGAAAACAGGAATGCCGGAGGGGAAACCCTCCTCCGGCATTCTGACTGTGATGCTTACTTGTAGCGGTTGTACTTGGTGAACGTCGCCTTCCAGTCGGCGGTGGTCTTGTCGAGCGCCTCCTGGGCGGTGCCCTTGCCGCCAACCACGAACGGATAGATGTTCTGATTCAGCTGATCGAGCACTTCGGCGTATTCAGGCGTCGCCCAGAAGTCCTTGACCATGAACATTGTGTCGTAGAACGCCTTGTTGTAGGGGGTGGCATTCTGGAAGGCTTCCGACTTCAGCACGGCCTGGCTGCAGGTGTAGCCGCCGAGCTCGGCCCACTTCTTCTGGGTCTCGTCCTTGATGAACCATTCAAGGAACTTCATCGCCTCGTCCTTGTTCTTCGAATACGAGATAACCGAAACACCCTGGCCGCCGAGAGCGGCGAAGCGCTTGCCGTCCGGGCCGGCAGGGTTGGCGAAGAAGCCGGTGACGTCGGCATAGGGGTTGGTGGCCTTGTTCACCAGCGGCGGGAAGAAGGCAAAGAAGTTCATGCTCATCGCGGCGAGGCCGCCGGTGATCGCCTGGTTGTCTTCCACGAAGAAAGTCTTGCCCCAGCCGGGAGGCGTGAACTTGTAGAGTTCCTTGTACATGTCGAGGCCGGCGGCAGCCTCTTTGGAATTGGTGATGCCGTCGACCTTGTAGGTTGCGTAGTCGCCGAGATCGCCGCCATAGCTGAAGATGGCGCTTTCGACGCCCATCGCCATCGCGTCATAGGAATTGTCGGTATAGATGGCGACGCCGTAGCGCTTCTGGTCGGGACGATAGAAGAACTCGGCGATGTCGCGCAGTTGCGCATAGGTCTTCGGAATATCGAGGTCGTAACCGTATTTCGCCTTGAAGGCTTCCTTCTCCTTCGGGTCCTCGAACCAGTCCTTGCGATAGGACCAGCCGATCGCATCGCCTTCCAGCGGAATCGCCCAGTACTTGCCGGACCCGCCAGGGTATTCGGCATAGTATTTGATGGTCGCGGGCGCCATCACGTCCTTGAGCTTGTGCTTGTTGAAGAAGTCGGTGAGGTCGACATAGTGGCCCTGCGTCGAACCGGCGCCGAGCCATTGCGAGTCGCCGACCACCAGGTCGTAGGCATCGCCATGCGCGTTGAATTCGGTAAAGGCCTTGGTCTGGAAGTCAGGCCACGGCGTGGTCTGTACCGTGACCTTTACGCCGGTCTCGGCCGTATAGTCGTTGACGAGTTCCTGCAGATAGTTAGCCGGATCCCATTCCGCCCAGAAGATGGTGAGTTCCTTGTCCTGCGCGTGGACGGACGTTCCGTAGGCAAGCGTCAGGCCGATACCAGCGAGCACGCTGGTCACTAACTTGCGCATAATGATTTCCTCCCTTGTGCGCGTTCTACCCTGTCATGCGAGGCGGCGACGGAGCCGGCCCTGGTAGTTCCTCCCGTAATCGAACCTTTTCCGGTTCCGAGCCTCCTCGCCCTGCCGGAAAACGTATCTCAGCCCTCCATTTCCGATCCGCTTTTCTTCCCATCTGGTATTACCAATTATGAATGCCCGTCAAGCCCTTTCTTGAGCCATGATGCCGGCCAAAGCCATCGAGTTCCAGATTTATCCAACTGTTTTCTCTATATTTTCCTACTCATTGATACGTCTTGACCTCATGCGGACTTTTGCACCATGGGCATTGTCAGTCGTCGGCATGCAAATCTGGTAGAACCAGATAAGCGCTATTTCTATCTCGTCGCCAGCTTCATCCCAGCCGTATCGACGGTCGACTCCGTGATCGCCGCGCGCACCAACGCACTCGCTGCCCATTGCGCGACCGACATCATCCGGCGGCTGTCCAGCCCCCATATATCCTTGAGCACGATCAGCACCTCCACACCGAAGATCAGCGACAGCGCCTGCGCCAGCCGCTTGAAGTCGCGCGGCGGCAAGCGGCCCTTGAGCGGCGCGAGCGCCTCCTTCAGCAATTCGACGCGATGGCCGCGCGTGAAGGCAGGCTCGCCGCCCAGCGTACCCGCCTGGCGTCGCGCCCATTGATCGAGCGACAGCTTCAACGCTGCCTTGAATGTCGCCTCGAAGGCCTCGATGCGCGGCATGGCCGTATCAAACAGTTCGGCCACGCGGCGCTCGGCATCGGCGGCGGTCGATTTCCAGGTGAGGATCGGTCCGAGCCCCTCGTCGACGACCGCCTGCACCAGGGCTGCCTGGCTCGGAAAATAGCGATAGGCGGTGGCGCGGGACACTTGCGCCGCCTCCGCGACCTCGCTGACCGACGGCGTGACACCCGCCTGCATCAGCCTTGTCGCCGTCTCCAGCATCAGCCGTCTCGTACGCGCGCGAGGTCCGCGCTCGGCTCTCTCACCGGTGTCTTCGATCGCCGCAACTTGTTGACGTGAGACATCCATACCAATACGATACGCGCGTCTCAAAAAATTGCAATGGGCCTCCGCTAGGCCTGGCGATGAGACACTCGCATCGCAGCCGCCAGTATTGGGGACCCTTGATGAAGCGCGTCTATGTGGTGGGCACGGCTGACACGAAGGGCGAGGAACTCGGCTTCCTGGCCGATGCCATCGCCGCGACAGGCGCCGTCGTTTGCCGTGTCGATGTCGGAACGCGCGAGGCGACAATATCTCTCGACATTGCTGCCAAGGATGTCGCCGCGCATCATCCCGGCGGCAGCACCGCCGTACTCGGCGGCAATGACCGTGGCGCGGCGGTCGCCGCCATGGGCGTCGCCTTTACCCGTTTCATCCAATCGCGAAATGATATTGCCGGCGTGGTCGGCATTGGCGGCGGGGGCGGCACCTCGATCATCACCGCGGGCATGCGCGTACTGCCGCTCGGCCTGCCCAAGATCATGGTCTCGACGCTGGCCTCCGGCGACACCGCTCCCTATGTCGATGTATCCGACATCATCATGATGCCATCGGTGACCGACATGGCCGGCCTCAACCGGCTGTCTCGTGTCGTGCTGCACAACGCTGCCCAGGCGATAGCGGGCATGGCAGGCAATCCGGCGCCGGCAGCGGACGGCAAGGCGTCGATCGGCCTCACCATGTTCGGCGTCACCACGCCTTGCGTGACCGCAATTGCCGATCAATTGCGCGACATCTACGACTGCATGGTCTTCCATGCCACCGGCACCGGCGGCCGCAGCATGGAGAAATTGGCCGACAGCGGCCTGCTCTCTGGCATCCTCGACATCACCACGACTGAGGTCTGCGACCTCCTGTGCGGCGGCGTGTTGCCGGCGACGCAGGATCGTTTCGGTGCCATCGCCCGCACCAAGCTGCCCTACGTCGGCTCGGTCGGCGCACTTGACATGGTCAACTTCTGGGCACCATCGACCATTCCGGAGCGCTATCGCGGCAGGCTGTTCTATGAGCACAACCCGAACGTCACGCTGATGCGCACGAGCGCGCAGGAATGCCGCGCGATCGGCGAATGGATCGGCACCAGGCTCGCCAATTGCGAAGGTCCGGTGCATTTCCTGATCCCGGAAAAAGGCGTTTCCGCACTCGACATCGAAGGCGGCGCCTTCTTCGATCCGGAAGCCGACGCCGTCCTGTTCGATGCCATCGAGCACACCATCAAGCCGAATGGCAAACGCCGCATCACCCGCCTGCCACTGCACATCAACGATCCGGAATTCGCCATGGCCGCGGTCGCGGCCTTCCTCGATATCGCCAGTCAGTGAGACCCAGACATGCCAGCCATTCCGCGCAAGGACATATTGAAGAAATTCCGGGGAATGATCGACAAGGGCGTGCCGATCGTCGGCGGCGGCGCCGGCACCGGCCTGTCGGCCAAGGCCGAGGAAGCCGGTGGCATCGACCTCATCATCATCTACAATTCCGGCCGCTACCGCATGGCCGGGCGCGGCTCGGCAGCCGGCCTGCTCGCCTATGGCAATGCCAACGAGATCGTCAAGGAGATGGCCTATGAGGTCTTGCCGGTGGTCAGACACACCCCCGTGCTGGCCGGCGTCAACGGCACCGATCCCTTCGTCATCATGCGGCTGCTGCTGGCGGAACTTAAGACGATGGGCTTTTCCGGCGTGCAGAATTTTCCGACCATCGGCCTGTTCGACGGCCAGATGCGGCAGAGCTTCGAGGAGACCGGCATGGGCTTCGGCCTCGAGGTCGACATGATCGCCGAGGCGCACAAGCTCGACCTCTTGACCACGCCCTATGTCTTCAACCCCGAAGAAGCGCGCGCCATGACCAAAGCCGGAGCCGATATCGTCGTCGCCCATATGGGCGTGACGACCGGCGGCTCGATCGGCGCCACGTCGGCCAAGTCGCTCGACGACTGCGTCGTTGCCATCGACGCCATCGCCGAGGCGGCGCGCTCGGTGCGCAAGGACGTCATCCTGCTTTGCCATGGCGGCCCGATCTCGATGCCCGACGATGCGCGCTACATCCTCTCCCATGCCAAGGGCCTGCACGGCTTCTATGGCGCGAGCTCGATGGAACGGCTGCCCGCGGAAGCCGCGATCGCCAGGCAGACGGCGGATTTCAAGGCGGTGACGCTCGGCGGTGAGAAGACCGCCAAGAAAACGAAGGGATGAGAGATGGCCGACAAGAGCAAGGTGTTTGTCTACCCGAAGGACGTCAGCGCCTTCGGTTTCGACTGGGGAAAACTATCTTTGACGGTGGCACCTGAAGTGAATGGCGCGATCCGCTTTTCCGGCGGCGTCGTCGACCTGCCCTCGGGCAAGGGCCATACCCGCCACAACCATCCGGGCGCCGAGGAAATCATCTTCGTCATCTCCGGCCATGGCGAACAGATGGTCGAGGACGAGAAGGGCAATCCGGTGGTCGAGAAAGTCGGTCCCGGCTGCACCATCTATGTGCCGGAAAGCCGGTTCCACTCGACACTCAACACTGGTGATCAGCCGATGCAGCTGTTCGTCGTTTATTCGCCGGCCGGGCCGGAGCTTGGGCTCCGGGAGCTGCCGGATTTCAGGCTGATCCCGGCGGGGCAGTGATGAGCTTGGTCGAGGCAGCGCCGCCCCTCATTTGTCCTGCCGGACATTTCTCCCCGTATAGAGACGGGGGAGAAAGACGCTACCACCGATGCTTTCGTCAATTTTCAACGGTGCAGGACGAGCGCCGAGGTTGCGACAGCTCCCTTCTCCCCGTCCCCATACGGGGAGAAGGTGGCGGCAGCCGGATGAGGGGCAGCGCTGACCTCCGGATTAGGCCGTCCCACCCCTATTCCAGCCCCTGCCCCTATCCCCGAACATCACATAGCCGCTCTCGGTCACCGCAAGCGTATCTTCCAGCTTGATGAAGCCGCGCGTCGGGTGAAGCATGGTGGTCTCCACCGACAGCACCATGTTTTTCTCCAGCGGTTTGGCCGCGTAGGTGCCTTCATAAGTCACCGGATGGTTGGTCATCAGGAACGGCGCCTCATGCGTGATCAGGCCCATGCCGTGGGCGAAGAAATCCGTGTAGGGCGCGACCTTGGATTTCTTCAGCACGCCCTCGGCGTGGGAAATCATGTCGCCGCCTAGCGTGCCTGCCCTGACCTTCGAGAAGGCCGCCTGCTGCACTGTCTCGACCTCGGCCAGCAGATCTTCCAGCTCGGCGTCCGGTTCGCCTAGAATGCCCATCCTGCAGAGGTCGCCGATATAGCCGTGATAATTGCCGCCGGAATCGATCGACAGCACCTCGCCATTCTTCCACGCCTGGCTTGATGAAGCGCGGTTGTGGCTCGAGCCCAGCGTCAGCAGGCAATATTCGAAATGCGCGCCGCGATTGGTCTCCTCGCGCCGGAGCTGTTCGATCATCTCGGCTTTGGTCGTGCCCTCGTGCGCCCAGGCGATGGTCGCCAGCATGGAATCGGTGATCAGTTCGGAGGCCGTGCGCAGCTTTTCGAGCTCGGCTTCGGTCTTGATGGCACGCATGCGCTCCAGCATGTCGGTCGCGTCGATCAGCTTGGCGTCGGGCAGCGCCTTGCGGATCAGCGCATAGGCGTCCGACGGCAGGAAACCGGGCTCGATACCGATGCGGGCATCGCCCTTGCCTATCTTTCTGACATGCTCGACGGCAAGATTGGCGGCGTCGAGCGTGCCCCAGCAGGCGGCATGCAGCGTCGGCGTCCAGAACGGATGGTTCTGGTGCTCGCCCCCCTCCATGCGGTTGCCGATATAGGCCGCATGATCCGGCCCGCCCTTCTCGTAGACGACGATTGGCAAGTAGCGGCTGTGGCCGATCGCATCCATGGCCGCGAAGAAGATGAACTTGTAACCGCCCAGCAGATATTGCGTGTTGTGCTTGGAGGTCGCGAGCAGCACGTCGATGCCGGCCTCCTCCATCAGCCGATCGACCCTCGCCTGATCGAACGGGATGTTGCTGGCGGCATTCTTGCCCGGCGCAACGTTCATCACTCTCTCCCTGAATTGCCCGGGATCGGCGCTGTTTCGCACCCGATCCGCTGGCCCGCGATCAAATCTGCACCATTTTTCTCATTCTGGTCTAGCCAGAAACGTGACGACGGCCGCATTCAGGCGGTACCAAGCCATTATTCGTCCACATATCCGCAAATCTGGTCCTACCAGAAACCTGAATTGAATGAACCTATGCCAAACTGGTCCAGCGGACGGAAATTTCAAAGCCAAGCAATGATGCGCCAATTCCGTCTCTGGCGAAACCCTCGGCAAGGCTCATAATCCCCGCCGCAGGATGCCGATGCACGCGCCGGCGTTCGAGGTCGCGCCCGGTCGGGTCGCGCGGAGAGGACGGAGTTCATGTCAGGTTTCACCATTTCCAGACGCACCATGCTTACCGGCTCGGCAATGCTGCTGGCCTCCACGTCCATGCCGGCACTGGCCTGGGCACAGACGCCGAAGAAGGGCGGCCGGCTCGTGCTTGCCGCCGATTCCGAGCCGCGCAACCTCAACCCAGCGATCGTCGCCTCCAACGGCGTCTTCTTCATCTCCAGCAAGATCGTCGAGACGCTGGCCGAAGCCTCCTTCGACGGCAAGGATGGGCTTGCGCCACGGCTGGCGGTGAGCTGGGAAGGGGCCGCCGACGGGCTCTCGGCGACGTTCAAGCTGCGCGAAGGCGTCAAATGGCATGACGGCAAGCCATTCACTTCGGCCGACGTCGCCTTCTCGGCGCTGCAGATCTGGAAGCCGCTGCAGAATCTCGGCCGCACCGTGTTCGAGGACCTCAGCGCGGTCGACACACCGGACGATCTGACCGCAGTGTTCAAGTTCGCCAAGCCAACGCCGTTCCAGCTGATCCGAAACGCCTTGCCGGCGTTGTCCAGCGTCGTGCCGAAGCACGTCTACGAAGTCGGCAAGATCGAGGACAACCCCGCCAACAACGCGCCGATCGGTACCGGTCCGTTCAAGTTCGGCGAGTACAAGGCCGGCCAGTATTACCGGCTGACGAAGAACACCGACTACTGGGGCAAGGACGAGCCCTATCTCGATGAGATCATCTATCAGGTCCTGCCCGACCGTACCTCGGCCGCTGCCGCGCTGGAGGCCGAGGAAATCCAGCTCGCGGCTTTCTCCGCCGTGCCGCTGGCCGACCTCGACCGCATTTCCAAGGTTCCCGGCCTGAAGGTCATCACCAAGGGCTATGAGGGGCTGACCTACCAGCTCGTGGTCGAGATCAACCATCGCCGCAAGGAACTGGCCAACCTCAAGGTGCGCCAAGCCATCGCGCATGCCATCGACAAGGACTTCGTCGTCAAGACGGTGTTCCTCGGCTATGCCGCCACCGCCACCGGCCCGGTGCCGAAGAACAATCCGCAATTCTACACCGCGGACGTGCCGACCTATGCTTTCGATGTCGCCAAGGCCAACGCCCTGCTCGACGAAGCCGGCTATAAGAAAGGCGCCGATGGCAACCGCTTCTCGCTCAAGCTCTTGCCCGCCCCCTATTTCAACGAAACAAAACAGTTCGGCGACTATCTGCGCCAGGCGCTCGCGGCAATAGGCATCGATGCGCAACTGGTCAACAACGACTCTGCCGCGCACATTAAGGCGGTCTACACCGACCACGCCTTCGACCTCGCGGTCGGCCCGCCGGTCTTCCGCGGCGACCCGGCGATCTCGACCACCATCCTGGTGCAGAGCGGCATCCCCGATGGCGTGCCGTTCTCCAACCAGGGCGGCTACAAAAACCCTGCGCTCGACGCGCTGATCACCAAGGCCTCGGAAACGCTGGACACAGCGGCGCGCACCGACCTCTATAAGGAGTTCCAGAAGCAAGTCGCCGCGGACCTGCCCCTGATCAACGTCGCTGAATGGAGTTTTATCAGTGTGGCCAGTGACAAGCTCGGCAACATCGCCAACAACCCGCGCTGGGCGGTTTCGAACTGGGCGGACACGTATTTGGAGTCGTGACACACTCACGCGGATGAGAGTTCGCGAGAGAATGGGAGCTTGGGCAAAAGCCGAGTTCCTTCACACCCCCCTCTGTCCTGCCGGACATCTCCCCCGCAAGGGGGGAGATCAGCAGCTTGTCCGCCTCGCCAATTCCGCAACGTCGGCGATTGGCGAAACCGTTGATTATAGCCAATCTCCCCCCTTGCGGGGGAGATGTCCGGCAGGACAGAGGGGGGTGCCTGGGCTCGGCATTTCTTATAGCCAGCCGCGCGCCAAACCTCCAAGGCGCGCATGACCCGCGCCCTCATCCTCCTCCGCCGCCGCCTCGTCGGCAGCATCTTTGTACTGCTGATCGTCGTCGTCGGCACCTTCCTTTTGCTCGAAGCTGCCCAGGGCGACGCAGTCGACGCCTACATCGTCTCGACCGGCGGGGACGCCGGCATGATCGAGCTGTTGCGCCACCGCTGGGGCCTTGACCAGTCGGAGCTGACGCGGCTCGCCAACTACCTCTGGGCATTGCTGCATCTCGATCTCGGCCAGTCCGTCACCTTCTCCAGGCCGATCCGCGACGTCATCCTCGAACGCCTCCCGACCACGCTCATCCTGATGGTCAGCGCCACCGCGCTCTCCTTCGGCCTCGGCTCGGCGCTCGGCATCTATGCCGGCGCAAGGCCCGGCGGTTTGCGCGACCGTTTTCTCTCCGTCGCCTCGCTGGCGCTCTACGCGGTGCCCGGCTTCTGGCTCGGGCTGGTGCTGATCCTAGTCTTCGCCGTCGAGCTGCGCTGGTTGCCGATCGGCGGTGTCGAGACCCTGGCCTCGGACAAGACCGGTCTCGACCGCTCCGCCGACATCGCCATCCATCTGGCGTTGCCGGTTTGCGCACTCGGCTTCATCTATCTGGCGCTCTATCTGCGCATGATGCGCGCCGGCATGGCCGAGGTCTGGCGCCAGGATTTCGTGCTGGCCGCGCGCGCCAGGGGGCTATCGCGCCGCCGCATCGTGCTCGCCCATGTCGCCCGCAACGCACTGCTGCCGCTGATCACCATGCTCGGTCTGCAATCGGCGCAGATGCTGGGCGGCAGCGTCGTCATCGAGAGTGTCTTTGCCATGCCCGGCCTCGGCCGGCTGGCGCAGGAAGCGGTGGCCGCGCGCGACACCCCCTTGCTGCTTGGCATCATCCTCACAAGCGCCATCCTCGTCATCCTCATCAACCTGCTCGTCGACATTGCCTATGCCTTTCTCGATCCACGCGTCGGCGCCAGCGAGGCGGGCGCATGAACCGCCTGCGCCGTTTCCTGCGCACGCCCGAAGCGGTTGCCGGCACCATCCTTCTGACGGTGCTGTTCGCCATGGCGCTGTCGGCCTCGCTACTGTTTCCCGCGGACCCACAGGCCATTGCCGGCCCCGCGCTGCTGCCGCCATTCCAGGATTGGTCGCTGCCGCTCGGCACCGACCGGCTCGGCCGCGACGTACTGGCCGAATTGTTCCACGGCGCCCGCACCTCGCTGGCTGTCGGCCTCGCCGCGGCCGCCGCGGCCCTTGTCATCGGCGCGGTCGTCGGGACGCTGGCCGGCTTTGCCGGCGGCCTCGTCGACGAGGTGCTGATGCGCATCACCGACGCGTTCCAGACCGTGCCTGGTTTCCTGCTGGCGCTGGCCTTCGTCAGCGTGGTTGGCCCGTCGCTCGGCGTCGTCGTCGTGGCGATAGCACTCGGCACCTGGACGGGGCCGGCGCGCATTGCGCGCGCGGAAGTGTTGTCGATCCGCGAGCGCGACTATGTCGCCGGTGCCCGCGTCATCGGCATGCATCCACTGGAGATCGCCTTTCGCGAAGTGCTGCCCAACGCCTTGCCGCCGGTGCTGGCGATGTCATCGGTGATCGTCGCCGCCGCGATCCTCACCGAAGCGGCATTGTCCTTTCTAGGCCTCGGCGATCCCAACCGCGTCACCTGGGGCGGCATGATCGCGGAAGGCCGCACTGTCTTGCGCACCGCGCCCTTCCTGTCGATCGTCCCCGGCATCGCGCTGGTGCTGACGGTACTGGGCGTCTATCTCGCCGGCGAAGGCATCGTCGAGACGACGGCCGTGCGCAGGGGCCTGTCATGACGGTGCTGGCGTCGATCCGCGATCTGGCGGTGACCTACCGCCGCGAAGGTAGCGAGGTGGCGGCGCTGAAGAACGTCAGCCTCGATGTCCAGGTAGGCGAACGGCTGGCGATTATCGGCGAAAGCGGATCGGGCAAGAGCACGCTGGCGCTGGCGGTCGCGGGGTTGTTACCGAAGTCTGCCAGGATTGGCGGCGGCATCGAATGGTTCTCCCTTTCATCGTTAGGTGCCAAGGCGCCTCCCTCTGAGAGAGGCCTCGTAGGGCGCGGGGGGCAAAAGTCTGCCGTCAAGCCAAACCATACCCCCCTCGGCGGCCGAGACATCGGCTTCATTTTCCAGGACCCATCCGCCAGCCTCGACCCGGTGATGACCGTCGGCAAACAGATCGCGGAGGTAGTGCGCACCCATCTTGGCCTCGGCTGGCCAGCATCTTACGCCAGGGCAAAGACACTGCTCGAACGCGTCCGCCTGCCCGATCCGGACTCCGCACTGCGCGCCTTCCCGCACCAGCTTTCCGGCGGTCAGAAGCAGCGTGTGGCGATTGCAGCCGCGATTGCAGCCGGGCCGAAACTGCTGATCGCCGACGAGGCGACCAGCGCGCTCGACACCATCGTGCAGGCCGAGATCGTCGCGCTGATCCGACAACTGGTGGCCGAGGACGGCATGACGCTGCTCTTCATCAGCCACGACATAGCGCTCGCCGCCGAGCTTGCCGAACGCATCGCCGTATTTCGTCATGGCGACCTGGTCGAACTCGGCGGCACCGGGCAAATCGTCAATGCGCCGACGCAAGCCTATACACGCGCGCTGCTCGACGCCCATATCGGCCTCGACGCCGAGCCCTTGCTGAACCGAAGCAGGCTGAATGCATGAGCCTGCTGACGGTGTCCAATCTCACCAAACGCTATAGTCGCGGCGGCAAGGCACTCGCCGCGGTCGACGATGTCTCCTTTCATATCGAGCCCGGCGAAACACTGGCGCTGGCAGGCCCTTCCGGCAGCGGCAAGTCGACCATCGCGCGGCTGGTGCTGCGACTGATCGAGCCCGATGGCGGACGCCTCGAATTCGAAGGCGATGATTTCCTTGCCTTGCGCGGCGCGGCCTTGCGTGCGCGCCGCGCCCGCCTGCAGATGGTGTTTCAGGATCCGCTCGCCGCCTTCAACCCGCGCGCCACGGTGGCGCGCGTCCTCGACGACCCCTTGCGCATTCATGGCGTCGCCCCACGCTCCGAGCGCCCGCGCCGCATCGCTGCCTTGCTGGAGCGGGTCGGCCTGGCGGCCGATCTCGCGCCGCGCGCCATCCATGAAATCTCCGGCGGTCAGCGGCAGCGCGTGGCGATTGCCCGCGCCATCGCCACGAAACCGTCGCTGATCGTACTCGACGAAGCGGTGTCGGCGCTCGATGTCTCGGTGCGCGGCCAGATCCTCGCCCTCCTGCTCGACCTGCAGCGCGAGGAACGGATCGCCTATCTCTTCATTTCACATGACCTCGGCGTCGTCCGGGCGGTCGCCCACCGTGTCATCCTACTCGATGCCGGACGGATTGCGGAGAGCGGTGCCCAAACCGTCATCGACGCACCGCAATCGGTCGTCGGCAAGGCATTGGTGGCGGCTGCGCCTAGATTGAACAGAAACAGACCATGATCCGGTCTTCGAACAAGATCACACCGAGAGAACCCCCCTATCCCCCGACCATCAGCCGGACGACCTCATCATGGTTGGTCTCGGAGATCTTGCGCTCGCCGGCCTGGACGCCGCGCCGCAGCACGACGATGCGGTCGGAGACAGCAAAGATATCCTGCAGATTATGCGAGATGAAGATCACGCCGCGTCCTTGCGCCTTGAGCTGGTGGATCAGCGAAATCACCTTGCGCTGCTCCGGCACGCCCAATGCCGCCGTCGGTTCGTCCATGATGAGGATCTGCGCGTCCCAGTAGACGGCGCGGCCGATGGCGACGGCCTGGCGCTGGCCGCCGGAGAAATTGCTGACCGGGGCGTTCATCCGGCTGACGTGGAAATCCAGCCGCTTCATCGTTTCCCTGGCGGCGTCTGCCATGGCCTTGCGGTCGAGTACCGGCAGGAAGCCGAACGCCTTGCGCATCGGTTCGCGGCCAAGGAAGATGTTGGCGCCGATCGACAGATTGTCGGCCAGAGCCAGATCCTGGTAGATCGTCTCGATACCCTTTTCGCGCGCCTCCTGCGGCGTCGCGAAAGCCACCGGTTGGCCACCGAGCAGTATTTCGCCGCCTGTCGGTTGGAACACGCCCGAGATCGCCTTGATCAGCGTCGTCTTGCCGGCGCCGTTATCGCCGGCAAGCGCCACCACTTCGCCCGGCCGCACGGCCATGGAGAAATCGCTGAGCGCACGCACGGCGCCGAAATGCTTGGACAGGTTGCGGACTTCGAGCAAGGGAGTGTTCTGGTCGGTGCTATTCATCCTGGCGGCCTCCACTGAACCGGCGCTGCGCCTGGTCTATGAGCACGGAAATGATGATGACGACGCCGACGGCGATGAACTGCCAGAACGGCTCGACATTGACGAAGACCAGCCCGTACTGGATCACCGCGATCACCAGAGCGCCGGCGACCGTGCCCAGGATCGTGCCGGAGCCGCCGAACAGGCTGGCGCCGCCGATCACCACAGCAGCGACGCTGTCGAGCAGCAGAGGCTCGCCGGCTTGCGCCGCACCGGCGGTGAAGCGCGCCGCGTAGAGCGCCCCGCCAAGGCCGGCGCACATCGCCGACAGCACATAGAGCCGCAATATGTGGCCCCTGATATCGATACCGGCGCGCCGCGCCGCCTGCACATTGGCGCCGATGGCATAATTGTGCTGGCCGAACCGCGTCTGGCTGAGCAGATAGTGCATCACGATGACGAAGACGGCAGCGATCATGACCAGATAAGGCACGCCGTAAAACTTGCCGTTGCCGAGCAGAGCGAACCAGGAATTCTGCACCGGCACCGTCGTGCCGCCGGCAAGCAGGAAGGCGACACCGCGCGCGACGCCGAACATGCCGAGCGTACCGATGAACGGCGGCACCCTGAGACGCGAGATCAGCAGACCATTGATGACCCCGGGCAAGCCAGCGACGATCACGGCGGCGAGAATGCCCGCCAGCATGGCCAGCGGCAAGGGAATGGCGGCGCCCGCCAGATTGGTGGCATGCGCGGCAACGACGGCGGCAAGCCCCATGATGAAGCCGAGCGACAGGTCGATGCCGCCCGAAATGATGACGAAGGTCTGTCCGGTCGCCAGCAGCAGCGGCGCTATCGCGAAGATCGCGATGGATTGCAGATTGAACGGGTTGAGCACGAACGTCGCGCCGAAGGCGAACCTCGACCATATCTCGAAACAGATGATCAGGCCGGCGAGGAACAGCCAGGCGCGCCCTTCGGCGATGCGTCCGATCAGGGTCCTGGCCGGATCGCCATGATCGGCCTGGGGGGCGACATGCTTCTCGGCCGATTGGGCTGGTGATGTCGAGGTCATGAGTACTCCGCGGCGCGGCTGCCTTCAAACAGGCCCCGCCTTTTGCGGGACCCGGCACGAACTCCCCCCGGCGAACCGGGGGGAGCCAAGCTCGTCTGGACCTACTCGGAGTAGAGATACTTCGAGATCTTCGGGTCCGCGATGTTGGACTTGTCCATGATCGTGAAGCCGGTGCCGATCGTGACCGGGATCGACTGGCCGGTCAGATGGGCATAGGCCGAAACGACCCCGAAATAACCGATCTCGGCGGGATGCTGGGCGATTGCCACATCCACGAGGCCGGTGTTGATGTTGTCGACGATGCTGGTCGGCGCGTCGAAGGCAACGACCTTGACGGTTCCCGTCTGGCCCGCCTGCTTGACGCCGTTGGCGGCACCCAGTGCCGAGAACAGGTTGGCGCCGAACACGCCGACGAGATCGGGATTGCGCGCGAAGACGGCCTGCAGCTGCGAGGCCGCCTTGTTGGCGTCGTCGTCATTGAATTGGGTCTCCAGCACGGTGATGCCCGTATGCTTGGCCATCTCCTTCTTGAAACCCTCTTCGCGCTGGTCGGTGGTCGAAATGCCCGGCTTGACGTTCGACACGTAGACCTTGCCCTTGTCGCCGATGGCGGCGGCTAGCGCGCGCGCGGCGATCTCGCCACCCAGCACATTGTCCGAGGCAATGTAGGCCAGCGGGAAATCGGCATCGCCGGCACCCGTCTGGTAGACGCCGCTACCGATGAACGTATCGACTGTTATGACCGGGATGCCGGCGTCATTGGCCTTGCGCAGCGGCTCGACCAGCTGAACCTTGTCGGTCGGCGCGATCAGGATCGCGTCCGGCTTCTTGGCGATGACCGCGTCGAGCACCGGCACCTGGGTGACCGGGTTGAAGTCCGGAGCACCTTGGAAGACCAGATTCACGCCGAGCGCGTCGGCGGCTGCCTGGGCACCCTTGCGCATGGTGATGTAAAAACCGTCGGTGGTGAGGCCCGGAATGAGCGCAATGGTGTATTTCTTGTCCTGCGCCTGCGCGGGCGCCATCAGCACCGTCGCGCTGACGGCAAGCGCCGCGAGCGCGGCAACGATCTTCTTCATGACATCCTCCTCATTGTTGGCAGTTCTGCCGTTTTCGGTGACATTGGAATGGCCGTCATCCGCGCGGAGGCAGGATGCCGACGGCCGGGAACGCCTGTTGCCTTTCGCGGGCAGCTCCTCCCAAGCGCCCTCCAGTCTAAATGTCAGCCGGTCCAGCCGACCGGCACAATCGCCGTACTCGCTTTCCTCGCCTCCGCAAGGTCAGGGAACCACCGCGCCCGGCATGCCTGCACGTCGGGTCCGCATTTTGTAACACTTTGCAGAAATAAATTGCAACTCGGTTTTTCCGAGGCCGCAACGCCGGCTTTTTCCAGACACCATATGACTGTTCCTCGGAGCCCCGGCGAACTATCGTCCCGACTCTCCGGCGACACAATCGATTTCGCAACGACTTCTCTCCGTGCGACAGCGCGGCATCAGTCCGGCATATCCGCCGCTATCGCGTTGCAAGAACCGCGAGGATAGCCTGCGCCGTCTTGGTATCCGTTACCAGCGCGTTGATCAGCCGGGCGCGAGCGGCGCCAATAATGGCCGTCGCTTTTTCCGGCGAGGCGGCGACGCCGATAACCAACGGCACGGCGCGAAGCTGCGCCGGCGACATGGCGATCATCCGGCTCTCCCCTTCCCAGGCGATCAGCGCGCCTTCCGGATCGAAGTAATGACGCAGCACGTCGCCAGCCGCATGGACCAGCGCCTGCTCGGTCGGCGTCGCGGCACTCGCCTCGGGGGGGTTGATGGCGTGCGGCAGGCCAATGCCGACGATCGCCACATCGGTCCTCTCCCACAGCGCGACGGCATCGCGGATGGTGGCGTCTCCGAGGAAGACCTCACGCAGCTCGCTCGACGGCAGATAGGGAGCGTGGATGAAGTGCGGTGTGCCGCCGAACTCCTCCGCGGCAAGCCGCACGAATTCGTTGACCTGGAAATGCGCCGCGTGCTGCTGCATGCCGCCGGTTGCGGCCACCGTCAGCACGCCCGGCATACGCGGCAGGCCGGCTCGAATGACCTCGCGCACGGCGCGCCCCCAGCCGATGGCGACGACGGAACCGGCCACCATCTGCGCCTGCCTGAGCAAAGCGCCGAGCGGCGCGGAAAGCGCCGTCAGCGCGCCCGCCGCCGGCGTCTCGACAACGGCGGCGTCCCGCAATTTCAACCCGTCGACCAGTTGCCTGGTGATATCCTCCGGCGTCGCCAGGTCGATGACCTCGATGCGCACGATGCCCTCCGCTCGCGCCCGCTGCAGCAGGCGCGAAATCGTCGCGGTGGAGACACCGAGCTGCCGCGCTATATCGACCTGCGACATCTCCTCCACGTAGTGCAGCTTGGCAACCGTGTGCAGCATCGTGCGCGATGCGGTCGCGTCCTGGACGGAGGGAACAGACAGCTTGCAATTCCTTTCAGCAACGTGTTACACACGTATACGCCGATGGGAGTTATCGCGCAAATCCGGCGAACTCGCAACTTTGAGGGCCACGCCGGCAAGGCTGCTTATCCCAGCGGCCGGCGATGCATCAGGCGGCAAAATCTTCCTGCCGGCAGGCGGGCAAACTGACCATTGTTCCACGGGATCAGCGCCGTCGGCGCGCCAACATCGGACAGAAGAAAACCATGACGAAGATGACCACCGCGGAACTGCGCGGCTACCAGCAGATATGCGGCAAGGATGGAGCCATGGTGGCCATCGCCTGCGACCAGCGCGGCGGCATGCGCACCTTGCTGGCGTCGGACCCCGAGGACCAGGCCAGGATCACCAACGACATGCTCGGCGACACCAAGGCCGACATCACGCGCTACCTCGCAAGTGCGGCCTCCTGTGTACTGCTCGACCCGCTCTGCGCGGTGCCGCGGGTTGTGGACGAGGGCGTGCTGAACCGGGATACCGCACTCCTCATCGGCCTCGACGCGTCCGGTTTCGACGTCTCGCCGGAAGGCTACCGCCTGTCGCGGCTGGTTCCCGGCATCGATGCGCGGCGCGTGCGCGAACTCGGCGGCACGGGTGGCAAGATCATGGTCTATCTGCGGGCCGACAAGCCGCAAGCCAACGAACACAACATCGCCATCCTGCGCCAATGCATCGCCGATTTCGGCAAGGAGGACTTGCTGCTCGTCGTCGAATTCCTGACCTACCAGCTCGAAGGGGAAAGCCCCGAGGACTATGCGGCCAAGACGCCCTGGCTGGTAGAGGAAGGTACGAGGATTTCGCTGGAATGCGGCGCGAAGGTGTTGAAGCTTCCCTACCCCGGAACGCCGGAAGCCTGCGCCACCATCACGGAAATGGCCGGCGAAGTGCCGTGGGCCGTACTTTCGGCTGGCGTCAATCACGCCACCTTCCTCGGCCAGGTCGAGATCGCCATGCAGAATGGCGCCTCCGGTGTGATCGCCGGCCGTTCGCTGTGGAAGGACTGCATCTCGCTCGATCGTGACATTCAGCGCGAAAGGCTTGAGACTATCGCGGTGCCGCGACTACGCGAGATCCAAGCTGTGATCGGGCACTATCGGCGGAAGGTCGCGGCCTGATATCCTGTTGGATCACCGGCACGTGCAGGATGTCATGCCACAAAAGTCGATGGCCATAGGGATCGATATCGGCGGCACCAATTTGCGTGCCGCCCGCATCTCGGGCAAAGGTGAAATCCTCAAACGTCTTTCCGAGAAGAGCACGCCCGACCCGGAGCTGGTGCTTGGCCGCATCGCTGACATGGTGCGCCTTCTCGATACGCCTGATGTGGCGGCCATCGGCGTCGGCGTTCCCGGCCGCGTCGACGCGCGCCGCGGCGCGGTCCTGTCGGGAGGCTATGTCAATCTCGCCTCGGTCGCGCTCGCGCAGCGGCTGGAAAGCATGACCGGCAAGCCTGTCATTCTCGACAATGACTGCAACATGGCGCTGGCCGCCGAGATGGCCCTTGGCGCCGGTAGGGGCCATGACAACATCGTCATGTTCACCATCGGCACCGGCATTGGTGGCGCCGTCATCCAGAACCGACGGATCATGCGCGGCCGGGCAACGGCGGGGCAACTTGGCCACATCACCGTCGACGTTAACGGCGAAGTCTGCGCCTGCGAGCGGCGCGGCTGTGTCGAAACCACCAGTTCCGGCACGGCACTTGGCCGCCACATCGCGCGCGCCGGCTTGGGTCCCGACGTTTCGGTCGACCAGCTCTTTGCCCGTGACGCGGCCGGCGATATCAAGGCGCGCGGCATACTGGAAGCCTGGGCAAGACCGCTGCGCGCGGCGATCGATACCACCGTCGCCATGTTCGACCCCGATCTCGTCCTGCTTGGCGGTGGGCTTGGCCTGGCGGCACACAGAGCGCTCGACCACGCGCCGGCGTTGGCGCCGTGGTACCAATGCCCGGTAGCGCCGGCGCAGCTCGGCGACGATGCCGGTGTGATCGGCGCCGCGCTCCAGGCGCTTTCGGCGCCGACATCGCTTGCCGTTCAGCCTGGCCGCGCCAGACGCGCCGTGCTCGTCAACGGCATCCCGGCCAGCGGCAAGAGCACGGTGTCGCGCGGCATCGCCGATCGCATGGGATGGCCGCTGCTTGCACTCGACACGATCAAGAACCCATTCCTCGAAGTGCTCGGCGGCGCCGACCGCGAATTCAATCGCACGCTCGGCCGCGCCAGCTACCAGGCAATCTGGTCAGTGGTCGGCGACGCTCCGGCCGACAGCACCTTCATCGTCGATGCCTGGTTCGGCTTCCAGCCGCGGCAAGTGCTCGAAGATCATCTGCGCAAGGCCGGCGTCGAACACACCGTCGAAATCTGGTGCCACGCGCCCGGCGAGCTTCTGGCCGAACGTTATGGCGCCCGGCTCGGTCAGCGTCTCCCCGGCCATCCCGGCGCTGCCTACATCCCTGAACTGATAGAACTGGCCAAGCGCGCCGAACCGCTACGGCGCGGACCGCTGTTCGACGTCGATACGACGCAGCCGATCGACTTCGACGCCATCGCCGCATGGCTGCGCGCGGCCTTGGCCAGTGGCGCCTGAGCCGGTGCCAGTTACGCCGGTGGCAGCCGAAGCGTCGTGCGAGCGATCTGCCAAGCGGATTCGACATGCCGCCGCGCCGCCGCTTCGGCCTCGTCGGGCTTGCGCGATCTGATGGCATCCATGATCTCGGTCATCTCGGCAATCGCCGGTACGCGGCGATTTTCCGAGAGAATGGTCATGGAACGCAGCTGGTTGATACGCACATTGAGCCCGGTCACGATCTCCCAGGCGACGCGCTTGTCGGCCGCGTCGAAAAGCACTTCGTAAAACTTTGTCGTCGCCCGCATCACCTCGGCCGGCTTGCCGGATGCCCAGGCTTCGAAAAGATCGGCGAGCGCACTGTCGAGCAGGGTCAGTTGCGCATTCGTCGCGGACATGGCGCAGGCACGCGCGGCTATGCCTTCGAGCAGGGCCCTGAGCTCATAGATCTCGTCGGTGCGGCCAAGGTCCGGCTTGGCCACCGCCGGCCCGTGCCCCGGTATCATCTGCACCAGGCCTTCGGCCTCCAGCTGCCGCAAGACCTCGCGCACGACCGAACGGCTGACGCCGAGCTGGTCGCAAAGCGGCCGCTCGACCAGCCTTTCGCCGGGCTGGAAATGGAAATCCATGATCGCCTCGCGCATGCGCTCCAGCGCCAGCGTTCTCAAGGTCTTGGCGCTGCGATCGATGCGTAGCGTGTCGTCTGACATGGGCGGTCTCCTGCCTCGCCACGAAAACAGATTCCATAGCCGGTTGACAAGTTACTTGGCGCTCCATAGCATGGTATACCATAAGATGATATGGCATCACGACCGAGGATTTCATGCAGCCCGTCATTCGCAAGATCGTCACCTACACCGAGAACACGCTGATCGAAGGGGGCAAGGCAGCGCCTCGGCCGCTACGCCTCATCGGCGTCGCGGCGGTGCTTACCAATCCGTGGGCCGGACGCAGCTTCGCCGAGGATCTGTCGCCCGAAATCCGCGCCTGTGCGCCCGTGCTGGGAGAGACACTGACCCGTGAGATCATCGCCATCGCCGGTTCGGGCGACGCCATCGAGGGCTACGGCAAGGCCGCCATCTGCGGTACGTCGGGCGAGATCGAACACGCCTCGGCACTGATCCACACACTGCATTTCGGCAATCACTACCGCCGCGCGGTCGCCGCCAAGACCTATCTTGCCTTCACCAATCTGCGCGGTGGCCCGAACACGCCCATCATGATCCCGCTGATGGACAAGAACGACGAGGGTCGGCGCTCGCACTACCTGACGGTGCATTTCCAGATCGGCGACGCGCCGGCGCCGGACGAGTTGGTGGTGGCGCTCGGCGCCTCGATCGGCGGCCGGCCGCACCATCGTATCGGCGACCGCTACCAGGACCTCAAGGAAGTGGGCGACCTGCATGGCTGACGCACCCGCATCGGCATGGGCTCGACAGGATACGGCGCCTGATGGCACCGGCTTCATCCGAGCCGGCTCGGGCGCGCCGGTGCTGTTCATCCATGGTGTCGGCATGAACGCCGCGATCTGGCAGCCGCAGATCGAACGGATGGCCGGCAAATGGGATGTGATCGCCATCGACATGCTCGGCCATGGCCGGTCGCCGCTGCCGCCACCGAGCCCGGAACTGGCCGACTATGCCGATCAGGCCATTCGCCTGCTCGACCATCTCGGCCTCGACAAGGTGTCGGTCGTCGGCCACTCGATGGGCGCGCTCGTCGCCCAGGAGCTTGCGTTGCGGGCACCCCAGCGCGTGCTCGGCATCGTATCGCTGAATGCCGTGTTCCGGCGGCCACCAGAATTGGCCGAGGCTGTCCGCCAGCGCGCGGCCGCCCTCACTGGCCGTGGCGACGCGGCCGGCACGGCACAGACCATCACCCGCTGGTTCGGAGATCCAGTGCCGGCCGAGCTCGAGGCGGCGGCAAGCAAGACCGCATCCGCGCTTGGCGCGGTCGACCCGGAAGGCTACGCCCGCACCTATCGCCTGTTCGCCCGCGCCGACGGCGACCACGCCGAGCGCCTGCAGACGCTAGCCGTGCCGGTCCTGTTCATGACCGGGTCCGAGGACAGGAACTCCTCGCCGGCAATGTCGGCCGCCATGGCACGGCTGGCGCCGCATGGCCGCTGCATCGTGCTTGCTGGCGAACGGCACATGATGGCGGTGGCCGCGCCGGACGTCACCACACACCGCATCGGCGACTTCCTCGAAGCGGCGGGGCAAGGGGATGGGATGGTAACTTCTGGTTTCGACAGCGGCGAGTTCCGCCGCGCGCTCGGCTCCTTCCTCACCGGCGTCACCATCGTCACCACGATCGGGCCCGAAGGCGAGCCTCGCGGCTTCACAGCCAACTCTTTCACCTCGGTGTCGCTCGATCCGCCGCTGGTACTCGTCTGCGTCGCGCATAAGGCCTCGGGCCATCCCGTCTTCGCCACCTCGAAGAGCTTCGCCATCAACATCCTCAACGAGGATCAGAAGGCGGCATCCGGCATCTTCGCCTCGAAAGCGGCCGACAAGTTCGCCTCCGTGGCCTGGCGCCCGGGACAGACCGGCAGTCCGTTGCTGGACGGCTCGGTCGCGTCCTTCGACTGCGACATGGAGCGGCTGGTCGACGCGGGCGACCATTCGATCCTTATCGGCCGCGTACGCGATTTCGAGCACAACTCCTCGCAGCCTCTCGGCTACTGCCGCGGCGCCTATATCGCACCCGGCCTCAGCCAGGACGCGCTTGCCGCCGCCCAGCCCGGCACCGATGTCGGCGCCATCCTCGAAAATGGCGGCAGGGTCCTGTTCCTGGAAACGGCTGACGGCTTCGAACTGCCGAGCGGCCGGGGACTGGGCTCGGCCGGCGATGCCAAAAGTCTCCGGGGCCTGCTTGCCGCCAAGGCTATCGAGGCCCAGCTCGGCTTCCTCTTCGCCGTCTGGGACGACGCTGGCAATTCGGCGCGCACGCATGTCTATTATCGCGGCACGTTCGACGTGCCCGCCTCCAGCGATCGTGGCATCCGGCTGGTCGACATCGACGCGATCGGCGACTTGAAGATCGTCGATCCGGCGGTCCGCTCGATGCTTGCCCGCTATGTCAGGGAATGCACGCAGGACGCCTTTGGCGTCTATGTCGGCAATGAGATGGAAGGCGAAGTCAGGCCGCTAGGCAAAGCGCCTGTGTCCGCTGCCTCCTATACAGGTGACCACAGATGAAGTTCTCGCTCTTCGTGCATATGGAACGGTCGGATCTCGCCAAGCCGCATTCGGAGCTGGTGAGTGAGCTTGAGGAATTGGTCCTGCAAGCGGAGCAGGCCGGCTTCGAGACGGCCTGGATCGGCGAGCATCACGGCATGGAATTCACCATCTCGCCGAACCCGTTTATCAACATCGCTTATCTGGCGGCCAAAACGAGCCGCATCCGTCTCGGCACGGGCACGATCGTTGCGCCGTTCTGGCATCCGATCAAGCTTGCCGGCGAAGCGGCCATGGCCGACGTCATCAGCAGCGGCCGGCTCGACATCGGTATCGCGCGCGGCGCCTATAGCTACGAATATCAACGTCTGTTCCCCGGGCTCGACGCCTGGGGCGCCGGCCAGCGCATGCGCGAAATGGTGCCGGCGATCCGTGGCCTATGGGACGGCGACTTCGAACTCTCCGGCGAGTTCTGGTCGTTCCCGCCGACCACCTCCTCGCCCAAGCCCTTGCAGAAACCCTATCCGCCGATCTGGGTGGCGGCGCGCGACCCGAACTCGCACGATTTTGCCGTCGCCAACGGATGCAAGATCCAGGTGACGCCGCTAGCTTCAGGCGACGACGAGGTGTCGAGCCTGATGCAGCGCTTCAACGCCGCTTGCGACGCACATCCGGACATCGCGCGGCCGGAAATCATGCTCTTGATGCACACATTCGTCGCCGAGGACGCGGCCGATGCCGACCGGCTAGCCCGGGACCTGTCGAGTTTCTACTGCCAGTTCGGCGCCTGGTTCCAGAACAAGAAGCCGGTGCATCAAGGCGTATTGGAGCCGCTCACAGAGGATGAGATCGCCGCGATGCCGCAATATGCGCCAGACAAGATCCGACAGAACCTGGTGATCGGCGAAGCGGACGAAGTCATTGCCCGGCTGAAGGCCTATGAGGCGCTCGGCTACGACCAGTACTCGATCTGGATCGACAGCGGGCTCTCGCACGAACGCAAGAAGAAATCGCTGCAACTGTTCATCGACCGGGTGATGCCGGCCTTCCTCTGATAGCGAGCCCATGACCGACGCACTTTTCAGGAACTACATCGACGGCCGCTTCGACGAGCCGTCCGCGACCTTCGACAGCGTAGATCCGTCGACGGGTACGCCGTGGGCCAGGATGCCGGCGGCGAGCGAAGCCGATGTCGACCGCGCCGTCGAAGCGGCGCACCGGGCGCTGCGGTCCGACGCGTGGCGAAAGACGACCGCCACCGCGCGCGGCAAACTGCTGGTCAAGCTCGGTGACCTCGTCGCCGCCAATGCCGGACGTCTCGCCGAACTCGAGACGCGCGACACCGGCAAGATCATTCGCGAGACCCGCGCCCAGATCGCCTATGTCGGGGACTACTACCGCTATTATGGCGGGCTCGCCGACAAGCATGAAGGCGCGCATGTGCCGATCGACAAGGCGGACCTCGACGTCACCATCCGCCGCGAGCCGATCGGCGTCGTTGCCGCGGTCGTGCCATGGAATTCGCAGCTCTTCCTCTCCGCCGTCAAGCTCGGCCCGGCGCTGGCCGCCGGCTGCACGGTCGTGCTCAAGGCCTCCGAGGACGGCCCGGCGCCGTTGCTCGCCTTCGCCGAGCTCGTCCAGCAGGCCGGCTTTCCCGAAGGCACCGTCAACATTCTCACCGGCTTCGGCCAGGATTGCGGCCGCCGCCTGACCAGCCACCCGCTGGTCTCGCGCGTCGCCTTCACCGGCGGCCCGTCCACGGCGCGTGCGATCGTCAGGAACACGGCGGAAAATCTCGCCTATACGACGCTCGAACTCGGCGGCAAGAGCCCGGTCGTGGTCTTCGCCGACGCCGATCTCGACAGCGCCGCCAATGCGGTGGTCGCCGGCATTTTCGCCGCGACCGGCCAGAGCTGCGTCGCCGGCTCGCGCCTGCTGGTCGAAGGTTCGGTGAAGGACGAGTTCCTCGCCCGGCTGAAGCGCAAGGCCGAGGCGATCAGGATCGGCGATCCGCGGGACCCGGCCACCGAAATGGGTCCGCTCGCCACGCAACGGCAGCGCGACTGGATCGAGAAGATCGTCGTGGAAAGCCTCGACAAGGGCGGCAAGCTTATCACCGGTGGGACACGTCCCGGCGGCCCCGGTTTCTACTACGCGCCGACCATCGTCGATGCCGGCAGCACCGATCTGCCCTGCGTGCGCGAGGAATTGTTCGGGCCTGTGCTCAGCGTGCTTGCCTTCGACACCGAGGCTGAAGCGCTGGCGCTCGCCAACGACACGCCCTTCGGGCTGGCTTCCGGCGTGTTCACCAGCAATCTCGGCAAGGCGCACCGCATGGCGCGCGACATCCATGCCGGCGTGGTCTGGGTCAACACCTATCGCGCCGTGTCGCCGCTGGTTCCCTTCGGCGGCTACGGCCATTCCGGGCTTGGCCGCGAGGGTGGCCTCGATGCCATCAGAGATTACACGCGCTCGAAATCCGTCTGGATCAAGACGTCGGACGAGCCGATTCCCGATCCCTTCGTCATGCGCTGAGGAGTGCAGGACCAAGGTGCACTGAGAAAAACAAGAACAGACCAACAGAGGAGAACGACATGAAACTGATTTTGACCGGCATTCTGGCCGGACTGCTCGCGGCGACCGCCGCCAAGGCCGATGAGATGGCGTTCACCAGCTGGGGTGGCACAACGCAGGAAGCACAGACCAAGTCCTGGGCAGTGCCCTTCGAGGCGAGCTCCGGCATCAAGGTGCTGCAGGACGGGCCAACGGACTACGGCAAGTTGAAGGCCATGGTCGACGCCAAGAACGTCACCTGGGACGTCGTCGACGTCGAGATGGACTTCGCCATCAAGGCCGCCAAGGATGGCCTGCTGGAGCCTATCGACTATGCGGTCGTGCCCAAGGCCGATCTCGACCCCCGCTTCAGCAACGAGCATGCCGTTGGCAGCTTCTACTATTCCTTCGTGCTGGCCTGGAACAAGGGCACGGTCTCCGGTGAACCGGCGAGTTGGGCCGACATGTTCGACACCAAGAAGTTCCCCGGCAAACGGACCTTCTACAAATGGTCGGCGCCGGGCGTCATCGAGATCGCGCTGCTCGCCGACGGCGTGCCGGCGGACAAGCTCTATCCGCTCGACCTCGACCGTGCCTTCAAGAAGCTCGACACCATCAAGTCTGATATTGTCTGGTGGGGCGGTGGCGCGGAGTCGCAGCAGCTGATCGCCTCCGGCGAGGCTGCCTTCGGCCAGCTCTGGAACGGCCGCGTCTTCGCGCTGCAGCAGGACGGAACCGATGTCGGTGTCTCCTGGAACCAGAACCTCACCGCCGCCGACGTTCTGGTCGTACCGAAAGGGGCGAAGAACAAGGATAGCGCCATGAAGTTCCTGGCCGCTGCCACCAGCCCGGCCGGCCAGGCGAAATTCGCCGAGGCCAGCGGCTATGCGCCGATCAATACCAAGGCCAAGGCCGAGATGCCGGCCGATGCGGTCAAGGCCTTGCCCGACGCTCATGTCGACGGCCAGATCAACCTCGACATGAACTACTGGGCCGAGCATCGCGACGAGATCGCCACGCGCTGGTACGCCTGGCAGACCAAGTAGCGCCACAGGAACCGGCGGGGCGCGGGAACCGCGCCCCGTTCGGGCAACGGGAACCGGCCGATGCAACGAAATTCTCTCAAACGCGGCGCCATTGCCGGCCTGCCGGCCGGCAGCGGTGGTGCCTTGCCGGCCCTGGTTCTGGTCGGCCTGTTCTTCATCGTGCCGGTCGTCGCCCTTTTGCTGCGCAGCGTCACCGATCCCGAGCCCGGTCTGCAGAACTACGCCGCGCTGCTTGGCAGCGGCACCTATGCCCGGGTGTTCCTGAACACCTTCCTGGTCGCCGCCGTCGTCACCGCCGTCACGATCGTGGTGGCGTTTCCGGTCGCCTGGATGCTGGCGATCATGCCGCCGGCCTTCGGCTCGCTGGTCTTCGGCGTCATCATCCTGTCGATGTGGACCAACCTGCTCACCCGCACCTATGCGTGGATGGTGCTGCTGCAACGCACGGGGGTGATCAACAGGACGCTGATGGGCCTGGGCATCATCCAGGAGCCCCTGCCGCTGATCAACAATCTCACCGGCGTCACCATCGGCATGGTCTACATCATGCTGCCCTTCATGATCCTGCCGCTGGTCGGCACGCTGCGCGCCATCGACCCGATGACGCTGCGCGCCGCCGCTCTTTGCGGGGCAACCCCGTACCAGGCCTTCCGCCGCATCCTGTTGCCGCTGTCGCTTCCCGGCATCGCCGCCGGCGGGCTGATGGTCTTCGTCATGTCGCTTGGCTATTTCGTCACGCCTGCCCTGCTCGGCGGCACATCCAACATGATGCTGGCCGAGATGATCGCCCAGACGGTGCAGTCGCTGCTCAACTGGGGGCTCGGCAGTGCCGCCGCCTTCGTGCTCCTGGTCGCCACTATGGCGCTCTACGCGCTCCAGCTTCGCCTCGTTGGCGCCAAGCGCCCCGCCGGAGGACTCTGACATGCTGCTCGACTATGACAGGCTCGGATGGCTGCGCGTGGCGCTTGCCGGCTTCACCGCGCTTGTCGCGGCTTTCCTGCTGCTGCCGGTGGTCTTCATCGTGCTCTTGTCGTTCGGCTCCTCGCGCTGGCTGGCCTTTCCACCGCCCGGCTGGACTCTGAAATGGTACGAGCAGTTGTTGGCCGACCCGACCTGGATCGATGCCGCGCTGACCAGCGCAAAAATCGCCGCCATGGCCGCCATCCTCGCCGTCGTCATCGGGCTGTTCGCGTCCTTCGCTTTGGTCCGGGGCGAATTTCGCGGGCGGCAAATCCTGCGCGGGCTGCTGCTGACGCCCATGGTGCTGCCGGTGGTCGTGTTCGCCATCGCCGTGTACGCTTTCTTCCTGCGCATCGGGCTGGCCGGCACCACGATCGGCTTCGTCATCGCGCACACCGTCCTGGCACTGCCCTTCGCCATCATTCCGATCACCGCCGCGCTCGAGGGTTTCGACAAGTCCATCGAGGACGCGGCCATCGTCTGCGGCGCCAGCCCGCTGCAGGCACGTCTGCGGATCACCCTGCCCTCGATCCGGATCGGCATCTTTTCGGCGGCGATCTTCTCCTTCCTCGCCTCATGGGACGAGGTCGTGGTGGCGATCTTCATGGCGAGCCCGACCTTGCAGACCTTGCCGGTGAAGATCTGGGGCAGTTTGCGCGCCGACCTCAGCCCGGTCGTCGCCGCCGCCTCCAGCCTGCTCGTCGGCCTGACCTTGTGCCTGATGATCGTGACCGCACTCCTTCGCAGAAAATTATCGAGATGACCCGGCCATTCCTGTCCATACGCGCGGTGAGAAAGACGTTCGGCGCCTTCGTCGCCGTCCACGATGTCACCATCGATGTGCCCAAGGGCGAATTCCTGACCTTCCTCGGGCCGTCCGGCTCCGGCAAATCGACGACGCTCTACGCGATCGCCGGTTTCCAGGACCCGTCCTCCGGCGACGTCCTGCTGGAGGACAAGTCGCTGCTTTCAGTGCCGTCGCACAAGCGCAACATCGGCATGGTCTTCCAGCGCTACACGCTGTTTCCGCATCTGAGCGTTGCCGAGAACGTTGCCTTCCCGCTGCGTGTGCGCGGCCGCCCCGACGCCGAAGTGAAAAAGAAGGTCGCCGACATGCTGGCGCTGGTGCGGCTGGAGAATTTCGCCGGCCGCTATCCCGGCGCGCTGTCGGGCGGCCAGCAACAGCGCGTGGCGCTTGCCCGCGCGCTCGCCTACGATCCGCCGATTCTGCTGATGGACGAGCCGCTGTCGGCGCTCGACAAGAAACTGCGCCAGGAGATCCAGGCCGAGATCCGCCGCATCCACCGCGAGACCGGCGTCACCATCCTCTATGTCACCCACGATCAGGAAGAGGCGCTCCACCTGTCGGACCGCATCGCCCTGTTCAAGGAGGGGCGCATCGAACAGATTGGTACCGGCGAGGACCTTTATCTCAGACCGGCCAGCGAGTTCGTCGCCGGCTTCATCGGCAACTCGAATTTCCTGCCCGCCGAGCATCTGGAAACCGCCAATGGCGCATCGACCGTGCGCCTGGCCGACGGTTCGGTCGTGAGCGGCGTTAAGACCACACAGGCCTTCGATCGCGGCCAGAAGGCCCGCCTGATGGTGCGCCCCGAAGCGTTCCGGCTCACGCCTGGACCGGCGAGCGCCGCGCTCACCGTCGAGATCGTCGATACCGCCTTCTTCGGCGACCGCAAGCGCGTCGTGGTGCGGACCGCCGTCGGCGATGAGATCGATGTCAGGCCGACTTCGGATGCGGTGGAACCGGATAGCGCGGATTGCGCCACGGGCAGGCGGATTTTTTTCGATCCTGCTTCCGCGTTCCTGTTTCCAGCCTGAAGCCTGCAAGCCGAGGCGGAACTTGCCGGTGCGCTCGCACGACAAGGCCTGTCGCCCGTAACGCCGGGCCATGAGCACGAAATCACCGCCAGCCTCGCAGCCGGCATCAATCAGTAGCCGACGGTGAAGCGCTGCCTGACATGCGTCGGCTTCTCGATCTCGTCGACCATGGCAATCGCATAGTCCTCGAAGGAAAACCCGGCGAAATCCTTGATCGCCCGAATATGGGCTTGCCGGACTTTGTCGCCCATTCCGCGGATGCGCATGTCTTCGATCATCCGCTCGCGCAGCGGGGCCGTCTTCTCCTCCGTCATGGGAACCTCCTGTCTGATGATTGAGAAGACCCCAATCCTCAGCCAAGACGACAAACCCACAAAATGCACGGCGTTCAGATCATTGCCGCACTGTCACCACGGGCGCCGGTGTCGCGCGAGCGGCTTCGTCCTCGGAGCTGGAAGGGGACCGTCCGCTTCTGGAGAGCGATGGCAGGAAAGCGAACTTACGTCTGATTTGGAGAAATGCCGCTACGGTTCAAATCGTCCAGCCGTCCGGGAAGATGCAGATGGGCACAATTTTCACGCTATAGCCACCTGCGAGACCCTATAGCTTGCCTGCGGGATATTCTGAAATTCAGGCGACTTTCTCCACCTCGGAAGCGCCGCGGCGTGACATGAGTTTCTCGACTTCGATCATATGTTCCGTTCCCCAGGCGCAGAGTGGCTTCAAGGCTCCGGCAAGTGTCTGGCCAAACGCAGTGAGGGAATACTCGACTTTCGGCGGAATTTCCTTGAAGTCGAGCCGGTCGACGATCCCATCAGCCTCCAGTTCCTTGAGTTGCTGGATGAGCATCTTGTCACTGACATTGCCGATGGCGCGCCTCAGGTCACCATAGCGTCGGGCTTCGTGAGCAAGGTGGAACAGGATCAAAGGCTTCCACTTGCCACCGATGACAGCCAACGCAGCGTCCAGCCCGCAGATAAAGCTAGGTGTCGCCATTTCGTATGCTCCAATTAGTTCTTGCTAAAATGTCACTTACCAAAATGTGCATACTGGAAGAAAGAAAAGCAAGCCTCTAGATCGAAGCGGTCATCATTTTCCAGGAGATCGAGATGGGCAGGCTTGAAGGTAAAATCGTCGTCATAACTGGCGGCAACAGTGGCATCGGTCTGGCTACCGCCAAACGGTTTGTGGCGGAAGGCGCAGAAATTTTTATTACCGGCCGTCGTCAGGAGGAACTGGACAGGGCGGTCGAAGAGATCGGCTCCGCAGTGACAGCGGTGCACGGCGACGTTTCGCGTCTGGATGATCTTGATCGGCTGTTCGCGGCAGTGCGTGCAAAGAGCGGACGAATAGACGTTCTGTTCGCCAATGCGGGGCTTGGAAAGCTGGCTCCGCTTGGCGCCATCGATGAAGCGTCATTCGATTTGACGTTCGACGTCAACGTCAAAGGCACGCTCTTCACGGTGCAGAAGGCGCTGCCGCTTATGCGGGCCGGTGGATCCATCATCCTCACCGGCTCGACCACCGGCTCGACGGGAACGCCTGCATTCAGCGTCTACAGCGCGACCAAGGCTGCAATCCGCAATTTCGCCCGAAGCTGGGCGCTGGACCTGAAGGGGGCAGGCATCCGTGTGAACGTGCTCTCTCCCGGCGCCACTGAGACACCCGGCCTCAAGGGTCTAGCAGAGGCTGGAGAGGAGGATGCCTTGCTGAAGGGCCTTGCCATGCAGATACCGCTCGGCCGTGTCGGGCACCCCGAGGAGACTGCTGCTGTGGCGCTCTTCCTTGCCTCGGACGAAAGCAGCTTCATGACCGGTAGTGAGGTCTTCGTTGACGGCGGAGCCGCACAAGTTTGACGGCCCATCGAACCTCGGCCCCGAGCTTCCTTGCTTGGGGCCTTTTCTGCGAGCGCACGGGAAACACCGATTCTGCGATCCAGCAATCTGCGGCACGCTCTGTTTCACTGCAGCGTGATGCCGGACCGGGCGGGACTCGAACGCGTCTGCGCGTCCGAGAAGCCCGCGACATCGACGCCGAATTGCGCGACGCCGGAAACCCGTTTCAATTCTGCCCGGGCAACGCCGCTTTCCTTTTCGGCGATGTCGACGCAGATTTGCTCGAAGTCCTGATCGTCAACTGCTTCACTGCTTCGAGCGGCAGCTGTACTGTATTGGGGGGCGGAGGGACCGTGCGGACGCCTTCATTTGGCTCCGCCTTGGTGCTGCCGCGACGCGGCTGCCGAGAAGAAGAACCGCGTTCCTCAAACGCAAAAACCGCCCCGATTAGATCGGGACGGTTATTGATTTATGACAGAATTGGTTGCGGGGACAGGATTTGAACCTGTGACCTTCAGGTTATGAGCCTGACGAGCTACCGGGCTGCTCCACCCCGCGTCAACCGTTGGACGTAAGCCGAGGCCTACAGATAGTAAGGATGTCCACCAAATGAAAGGGCCGCTTAGAGCGGCCCGAGGTTTCCCGTTGGCGGGCCATGTGCAGAGAAGATTTCACTCCATCCGCTTGGATGTGAGTTCAACGTGCGTTTAGCAGACCTGGCAGCGACCTACTCTCCCGCGTCTTGAGACGAAGTACCATCAGCGCTGGAGCGTTTCACGGCCGAGTTCGGAATGGGATCGGGTGCAGCCGCTCCGCCATAACCACCAGGTCGGCAAAACGCACGTTGTTCGAGAAGCTGTTTTCTGTGCCAAGGCGACGTTTGCAGTTTGCCTTCGGGCGAAGCCCGCAAGCACGACTGCGCGTCGCCGGTTTACCGGCGCCCTCGCGGAGCATAGGCCCCGAAGGGGCCGCTCATGCGTGAGCGCTGGCTAAACATCTGACTTCAGGCGACAATCCTTTGGATTGCGCCGAAATGGACATTAGGAATGAGAACGATCAAGCCGATCGAACTATTAGTACCGGTAAGCTTCAAGCGTTGCCGCTCTTCCACACCCGGCCTATCAACGTGGTCGTCTTCCACGGTTCTCAGGGAATACTCGTTTTAAGGTGGGTTTCCCGCTTAGATGCCTTCAGCGGTTATCCCGTCCGGATATAGCTACCCTGCTATGCGGCTGGCGCCACAACAGGTCCACCAGAGATCCGTCCATCCCGGTCCTCTCGTACTAGGGACAGATCCTTTCAATATTCCTACACCCACGGCAGATAGGGACCGAACTGTCTCACGACGTTCTGAACCCAACTCACGTACCGCTTTAAATGGCGAACAGCCATACCCTTGGGACCTGCTCCAGCCCCAGGATGCGATGAGTCGACATCGAGGTGCCAAACAACCCCGTCGATATGGACTCTTGGGGGTCATCAGCCTGTTATCCCCGGCGTACCTTTTATCCGTTGAGCGATGGCCCTTCCACGCGGGACCACCGGATCACTATGACCGACTTTCGTCTCTGCTCGACTTGTCAGTCTCGCAGTCAGGCAGGCTTATGCCATTGCACTCAGCGAACGATTTCCGACCGTTCTGAGCCCACCATCGCGCGCCTCCGTTACTCTTTAGGAGGCGACCGCCCCAGTCAAACTACCCACCATACATTGTCCCGGACCCGGATAACGGGCCGCGGTTAGACATCCATAGTAATAAGGGTGGTATTTCAAGGGTGGCTCCACCTGAGCTGGCGCCCAGGTTTCAAAGCCTACCACCTATCCTACACATGCCACTACGAATGCCAATGTAAAGCTATAGTAAAGGTGCACGGGGTCTTTCCGTCTAACCGCAGGAACCCCGCATCTTCACGGGGAATTCAATTTCACTGAGTCTATGCTGGAGACAGCGGGGAAGTCGTTACGCCATTCGTGCAGGTCGGAACTTACCCGACAAGGAATTTCGCTACCTTAGGACCGTTATAGTTACGGCCGCCGTTTACTGGGGCTTCGATTCAGAGCTTGCACCCCTCCTCTTAACCTTCCAGCACCGGGCAGGCGTCAGACCCTATACGTCGTCTTGCGACTTCGCAGAGCCCTGTGTTTTTGATAAACAGTCGCTACCCCCCTGGTCTGTGCCACCCTCCTCTACTTGCGTAGAAAAGGGTCACGCTTCTTCCGAAGTTACGCGTGCAATTTGCCGAGTTCCTTCAGCATAGTTCTCTCAAGCGCCTTGGTATACTCTACCAGACCACCAGTGTCGGTTTCGGGTACGGTTTATAAGGAGGAGCTATTTCCTGGAACCACGCAGCAGCCCGTTCAATCCGATAAGATTGGACTACCTCAATGATCCGTCACTACCTCCAAGCCCACGAATATTAACGTGGTTCCCATCGACTACGCGTTTCCGCCTCGTCTTAGGGGCCGGCTAACCCTGCTCAGATTAGCTTTAAGCAGGAACCCTTGGTCTTTCGGCGGGGGAGTCTCTCACTCCCCTTACGTTACTCATGTCAGCATTCGCACTTCTGATACCTCCACCACCCCTCACGGGTATGGCTTCATCAGCTTACAGAACGCTCCGCTACCGCTTGGCCCTTGCGGACCAAACCCTAAGCTTCGGTGTATGGCTTTAGCCCCGTTACATTTTCGGCGCAAAGACCCTTATTTAGACCAGTGAGCTGTTACGCTTTCTTTAAATGATGGCTGCTTCTAAGCCAACATCCTGGTTGTTTTGGGATCCTCACATCCTTTCCCACTTAGCCATAACTTGGGGACCTTAGCTGTAGGTCAGGGTTGTTTCCCTTTTCACGACGGACGTTAGCACCCGCCGTGTGTCTGCCGACTAGTACTCCCAGGTATTCGGAGTTTGGTTAGGTTTGGTAATCCGGTGAGGACCCCTAGCCCATCCAGTGCTCTACCCCCTGGGGTATTCGGTCGACGCTCTACCTAAATAGATTTCGCGGAGAACCAGCTATTTCCGAGTTTGATTGGCCTTTCACCCCTAGCCACAAGTCATCCCGAACTATTGCAACAGTTATGGGTTCGGTCCTCCAGTAAGTGTTACCTTACCTTCAACCTGCTCATGGCTAGATCACTCGGTTTCGGGTCTAATGCGACGAACTGAACGCCCTGTTCAGACTCGCTTTCGCTGCGCCTACACCTACCGGTTTAAGCTTGCTCGTCACACTAAGTCGCTGACCCATTATACAAAAGGTACGTGGTCACCCTTGCGGGCTCCCACTGTTTGTAGGCAATCGGTTTCAGGTACTCTTTCACTCCCCTTGTCGGGGTGCTTTTCACCTTTCCCTCACGGTACTAGTTCGCTATCGGTCATGCACGAGTACTTAGGCTTGGAGGGTGGTCCCCCCAATTTCAGACAGGATTTCACGTGTCCCGCCTTACTCGAGGACGATTGATTGCATTACGCGTACGGGGCTGTCACCCACTATGGCCCTACTTTCCAGAAGGTTCCGCTTGTCTCTCAATCGCCACTGGCCTGGTCCGGGTTCGCTCGCCACTACTTCCGGAGTCTCGGTTGATGTCCTTTCCTACGGGTACTTAGATGTTTCAGTTCCCCGCGTTCGCCACTTTATCCCTATGTATTCAGGATAAGTTACCTATAACAGATACTTGGAAACCACAGCAGCAAGCCTGCGCGACCTCGAAGAGATCGTCGCCTCACGCGCAATCCTTGCGGATTTTTGCGTCAGTCACCCTGCTGCTCTGATTTTCCAAGTACCTTAGGTGGGTTTCCCCATTCGGAAATCTACGGATCAAAGGGTATTCGCACCTCCCCGTAGCTTATCGCAGCGTATCACGTCCTTCATCGCCTGTGCATGCCAAGGCATCCACC